>JAKATG010000037.1:0-38009 GCA_021828105.1 Pseudomonadota bacterium | reverse complement strand
CTTCTGCTATCTCAAGGCGTTCCGACGCATCGCAACCCGCTACGAAAAGACCGATGCTTGCTTTGCCGGGTTCATCAGCCTCGTCGCCGCTTTCTTCGCTATCCGCTGATTGTAAACAGGCCCTAGTGCATGTTAAGCGACCATCGACGGCCGAATAAATCTCGACAAAGATGACTTCCACATTCTCGCGACTCGCGAGGAGGTTGGCGTGCCTAGGCAGTTAGCCGCCGAAATGGTGCCTTATGATACAAGTTCTGGTGAATTTAGGGTTCACTATGCCGGCTTCTTTGACCCTGGATTTGGATGGAGCGAAGGAAAAGCTGGCGGCAGCCGTGCTGTGCTCGAGGTAAGATCGTACGGCGTATCTTTCACGCTAGAGCACAATCAGATTGTGGGGTGGCTACGCTACAGTCAAATCGCAACTGGAAAGACCGATCGTGCATACGGCACGGACGTTAGGTCCAACTACCAAGGTCAAGGTGTTGCTCTGGCTAAGCATTTTAGACCCTGGCCCCGATAAGGCGGCCTGAAACGGTCATAGCCGTCGCTTCGCCAATGAAGGTGACAAGCACTAAACTAAGTCACCTCAGAAGTTTGGGCAAACTCGCTGAATCGCCCAAGCGGGATGCTCGCATTCCGGAGGAAGGAAGCGGAACGGCTGGACCAGGCTGTGTTTTGGGGCTTAAAGCTTCAGCTGCAGTCCAAATACCACCCGCCGTCCCCTCCTGCTTAGGCGAAGATCGAGAAGGCGCCAGATCAGGACGACTTTCCTTACGGCAGATGCGATTGGAGCTGGGTTTCTAACTTTGACCAGGGTCGATGCTTCGAACCCATCCGGGCTCACCAAGGAAATCAAGGAGTTGCAAACCCTTGTCCGACCTTAATATCGGCTTTTTTCACTGGGATAACGCGAAGATGTCCCAGGAAATTAAACAATTTACGCTTAGTTAGGCCCTTGATGGAATCGATCCCGCAATTTGCTCCTCGTCGCGGCGTAGCTGTCGCTGCCCTGCTCCTCACCCTCGCCTCGGCGCCGGTTTTGGCGCAGGACACCCCGGACAGCGCGTCGCCGGCCCCGGCCGCCCCCAAGGCGTCGACGTCCAGCAAGCTCGCGACTCACACCCAGATCGTCGCCAATAACGACGAGCTGGCGATGCTGACGGGGGGCTCGGAACAGGCGCTCGCCGATGCGATCGTGATGTACAGGCAGATCGTCAAGAATGGCGGCTGGCCCCAGATCACCAGCAAGAAGCTGGCGAAGGGCGCCAAGGGCGAGCAGGCATTGTTGCTGCGCCAGCGGCTGATCTTCGAGAACTATCTGCCCTTCGACACGCTGGGCGGACCTGACGCCTCCTTGTTCGACGCCGATATGGTTGCCGCGGTGAAGGCTTTTCAGATCAATCATGGTGTGGTGCCGACCGGCACGGTCGGCGATCGCACGCTGAGCGAGCTCAACATCCCCGCCGAGGTCCGCCTCGCCACGCTCATGGAAAACGAGCCGCGGGTCTCGGCCTATGCGCAGGACCTCGCATCGCGCGCCATCCTGGTCAATATCCCCTCGCTCCAGCTCGAGACCGTCGAGGATGGCCGGGTCTTCTCGCGTCACAACATCGTCGCCGGCAAGCTCGATCGCCCCTCGCCCACGCTGCTGAGCACGGTCAGCGACGTGACCTTCAATCCCTATTGGAAGATTCCGGCCTCGATCGTCGAGCGCGACATCGTTCCGCACTATCTCAAGGACTCGAGCTATCTCGCCCAGATGCAGATCCGGGTGTTCGACGGCGTCGACGGTCCGGAGATCGACCCTTCGACGATCGACTGGGCGAATACACCGCCCGAACGCTATTTCTTCCGTCAGGATCCAGGCGAGAACAATGCGCTCGCCACGGTGAAGATCAACTTCCCCAACGACTTCATGGTCTACATGCACGATACGCCGCACCGCGAATTGTTCGGCAGCAATGCGCGGTTCGAAAGCTCGGGCTGCATCCGCGTCGATCAGGTGCAGACGGTCATCGACTGGGTGCTGCGCAACCAGGCGGACTACAGCCCCGATCAGTACGGCCAGATCATCGCCAGCCGGCAGCCCTTCGAGCTGAAGGTCGAGGATCCGCCAAGCGTTCGCTTCATGTATCTGACCGCATGGGCGACGCCCGAGGGTGCGGTCAATTTCCGGCCCGACATCTATCACCTGGACGGCAAGGGCTTCGTCCTCGGCCAGCCGGAACCGCAAGGCGTCCAATCGACGAATTGAGCTCATCGCTATTTACCTTTGCCGCAGCCATCGATTGCCATGGCGCTCCCGCCCCTTGCGTAAACTCTGGATTTGGTGACTATCTTTGCCGGGCCAACGGCAAATGAGAGTCCTATGACCAGAGATCGGCAGCACACATCCACGCGCAGGGATTTTACCATCATCGCATTGGCGGGCATCTCGGCCCTTGCCGCGGGCGCCGCCGACGCGGCGGAACCGATCTCGCCCGAAGAGGCTTTGAAGGCGCTGGATCCGTGGGCGGATGCGATTGTGACCGGCGATCCTGCTGTGGTCGAAAAGGTCCTGGCGCCGGAATTCCAGATCTTGCGGTCGGACGGCAGCGGCCATGACAAGACGAGCTATCTGAAATTGCTTCCGAAGCAGCGGGTCCGTTCCCAATACAGCGACATCATCGCGACGGGGACCGACAATGTCATGGTCGTGCGCTACAACATAGACACGGACCAGACCATCGAGGGCAAGGAAGTCAAAGGAATTTCACCGCGTCTCTCGGTGTTCCGGCGCGACGGCGACCGCTGGCTGATTTCCGCGCATGCGAATTTCGCCCCGCTGAAATAGCCGGCCGGCTCATCGATCCTTGCTCACGGCCACCAGTCCGAGCGGGATGGGGAATTTTTCCGGAGCCGCGGCGAGTCGCGTCGCCATGCCGTTTTCGATTCGGGCTATGAAGTCGGTTCTGCGGTCTGTCGCACCGCCAAGGGCGGCGGCCAGCGTCGGCAGCACCGACGCCCGCGAGAACGCCGCCCAGCGGGCGCCGTAGGCCTTTGCATCCCGATCGCGCTCGAAACCCTCCCAGATCGGGTCGGGGCCTGAAAACACCTCGGCGTGGTCGAGCGACAAGCCCGCGAAACGTCCGTCGTCGAACGGGTGCTTGAGCTGCGCAAGGCCGCGGCCTACCGTCGGTATCGCCATCGAATTCAACTCGGCTTCGCTGATGAAGCCCTGGCGCACGGCTTGCCGGAGCGCGTCATACATCGCCGCGAGGATCGGCCCATAGCCGAAGTCGCCATCCGGGGTGAGCGCCATCGTCAGCACGACCAGCCGGCCGCCGGGACGAAGCTCATCCGCGCGGTGCGCCAGGAATGCACGCCAGTCCTCGGCCGACTGCCGCTCATAGAGGTCCCGCACCGTTTTGTCCGCGCTGACGGAAATATGGACCTGGTCGGGGATCGGGGCCGGTGCCCGGCTCAGCCATTGCACGGCCCAGGACGACCAGCCGAGCGTGACGCTCGCCGGCGGCAGGACCTGTTCGTAGAAGCTGCGGCCGACGGCCGACGCGAAGCTGGCCGGGTCCTGTTTGAGATAGCTGTCCGGATCGCTGGCCAGCGCCTCGAACAGCGTGCTGAAATCGCTGGCGGGAAGGTCGTTGTGCACGACTGAGATTGGCCGGCTGGGTCCGGTGCGCTGTCTGATCGCGTGGATCGCGGCACCGATCTGGCCAAACGAGCTGTGACCTTGCGAAGAGCCATAATCCGCGATGACGATCGGCTCGGCTGCGGGCGGCAGAACCACTCGGGCGGCCGCCTCCTCCCACAGCGGCAAGGCCGGTGAAGCACCGGCCTGCTGGACGCCGGAATGGCGGTTATAGGCACCCTTGCCCTCCATGGGGGCAGGTTTCAGAGCGAAATCGGTGCCCATTTTGCTTCGGCCTCCAGCAGCCAGCTCGATGCCTATGGTTATTCGTTGCGCGTAAATATGTAAGACTGGCCATTGTCGGGAAACAGGACATCGAGCCGGTTATAGTGCCCGGCTGGATCGACCTGGAACTCGGCGAAGCCGATGGGCGTCGGCCCCAGATTCGCCGCGACTGCGGCGAAGCGGTCCTCCGGGCGCAGGATGATGTCAAACAGATACCCGCCCCGCGGCTTGAAATCGAGCACCGCGCCGGTCCGCTCGAGCTTGAGCGCGAGAGCGCCGGCGTTCTCTGTCAGCGTCGCATCGCCGAAGCTGCCATTGCTGAATGTCCCGGCCAATGGCTTCAGGGGCGGAGTCTCGACGGCCGCAGCTGATTTCGCGAAGATTGCGGTCGATGCGGCTTCACCCTCTTTGGCCGCCTTGAGCTTGAGGGCGACGAGATCATCGACCGTGTTGCCGAGCAGCTTGTGGAGGACCCATTCGCCGAGAGCGTCCGGCAGACCGACATTTGCTTCGTTGGTCAGCACGATGACACCGACATCCTTGTCGCGGACCGTGCCGATGAAGGCGCCGAAAGCAGGGGTGCCGCCATTGTGCCAGACGATCTGGCCGTTCGGCGTGAGCTGCACGACCCAGCCCATGGCATAGACCAACTTGTCGGAGACCGGTACGCGCGGTGTTTTGGTGAAGGCCAGGGCCTCCTCGGTCACGATCCGTTTCCCGTCGACCACGCCGCCGGCGAGATGCAGCCTGACCCAGGTGCTCAGATCCTCGATATTCGAGTTGATGGCCCCGGCGCCGGCGAAGTCGTAGGGAAAGATCTGCGTGAACGGCACTTCGACCGTGCCCGTCGACGCCCAGCGGTGGCCCTCCGCATGATTGGCGTTGGCCTCGATGTCCTTCGCGGTCAGCGATGTGTTCTTCATGCCCAGCGGCTCGAAGATCGTTTCCCTGACGACGCTGTCCCAATCGCTCTTGCCGAATCGATCCGCAACGATCTGGCCGGCGAGCATGTGCGTGATGTTGGTATAGGAGAAGCTCATGCGGAAACTGGAAACCGGTTCCACGGCACGCAGCGAGCGGATCATCTCGGTTTGCGTCGCGCCAAGCAATCCGACAATGTCGTTCACCTCTCTCGGCAGGCCGGATCTCTGCGTCAGCAGCTCGAACAGGCGGAATTCCCGCGTCACCCAGGGATCGGCCATCTGGAAGTCGGGATGGAGATCGACCACCTTGTCGTCCCAGGCGAATTTTTTCTGGTCGACGCCGATCGCCATGGTTGTTGCCAGAAAGGCTTTCGTGGTCGAGCCGATCTGGAACACCGTCTTTGTGTCGACGGGCTGACCACCCTTCTGGCGAACGCCGAAGCCTTTGGCGTAAACCAGCTTGTCTCCGGTAACGATGCCGATGGCGAGGCCAGGATTGTCGAACAGCTTCATGCTGCTTTCGATATAGGTCTCCAATTCCGGCGTAATCGCCCTGACCTTGTCGGCCATGCCTTGCGCGTGCGCGACGCTCGGGACGCAGGCGATCAGCAAGGTGGCGATGAGGATGCGCGGAAGCCAGCCCGGCTCGCGGCGCAAGGCTGACAATGGATGCAAACGGTCACGGCTTTCGATCATCACAGTATCACCCCCGGTTCAGGACAGCTCGAAACCCGGCTGCAGTCGAGAAGGTAAGCTGCTTTGCGCCGGCGCGCCACGAGAAACCAAGGCGGGGCGGTCGGCACGGCGAGTTGCCTTCGTCATGGGGCTCATTCATAAAGCTTGAGACCAAATGGCCCGGGAGCCGGATGGGAGGAACTATGCGATCCTATCCATGCCTGATCATCGGCCTGTCCCATGAGGGCCGTGCCGCCTATGTGAAGCAGCACATCCGGGAAGGCGACGAGATCACCCTGCAACGTTCCGGCGAGCCGGGGGCGATCGCCTGCTTTCATGGGCCGAACTGCATTGGCCATGTACCGCAAGGACGGCAATGGGTGAGCCGCTCGCTCTCGGAAGGCGACCGTCACCAGATCAGGGTCACCGGCTTCGACACCAATGATCGCGGTGAGCTCGCAGGCGTCGAGATCGAGATAACGATCCTGGGCGAGGAAGGGCCGGATTCCGATCCTGGCGCGAAATCCGTCATCTCGGAGATCGGCGATGAGATCCGCATCCTGGCCATGGTCGCCGCGGCCGACGGCCTGGTTGCCGCGCCGGAGAAAGCCTTGCTGGAGGAATTCGCGGCTCGGCGGGCGCATGAAATGGGCATCGCCGTAGAGGCGGGCGAAATCGAGCATGCCGTTCGCTGGGCCCGCCGCAAATCGGCCGATAGCCTGGATGCCGCGCGTATCATTGGCAGGCTCGCCACCGAGCACCCGGCAGCGTTACCCGTCATGTTGGAGGAATGCGAGCTCATGGCCGAGATCGACGGCAAGGTCGGCCATGAGGAGCGGCATGTCGTGACCACGCTCCGCAACCTGCTCCAGCATGGGCTCAAGCTGGCGAAGGACCGGAACGGCTAGGAATGTCCGTGTAGCGACGGTCTGCCGCCCAGCGCCCTACTCCTTCCAAACAATCCTAGCCAAGGTTTAGACATCTGTTTTCAAATCAAGACAGTTTGTGTTATGCAACGCCGTCCGGGCATACCGGGCTGGGAGGACGGCAAAAACCCTCCAAGTAAAGGTCATCTGGTTCGCGCTCGGTCTGCCCGGGTGCCGCTATGGTCGTCGTCGCGGGTCATTTTAAGTGGAACTTCAAGGAAAAGGTTGACCGAAATGAAGAAGCAGTTCGGTGCCGCTACGGCTACGGGGGAGGGACGGCGATTGAAAACGGCGGCGCTTCTTGTTCTATTCGGGCTCATTGGCGCGGGCTGTGCGACGATCGTCAAGGGCACGGACCAGTCAGTTTCTCTCGACACGCCGGGCTATCCAGGGGCCAGTTGCACGCTCACCTCCGATAGGATCGGCACGCGCGTCGTCACGACTCCTGCGGTGCTCGATCTCGACAAGTCGAAACACGATATCATCGTTCGCTGCAAGAAGGGCTGCGCCACGGGCCAAGGGGTCATTGTGTCCAATACCGAGGAGATGGCGGCCGGCAATGTGATCCTGGGAGGTGTTATCGGGCTCGGTGTCGATGCGGCTTCGGGCGCCATGAACGAATATTCCCGGAACAATCAGGTCCACATGACCGAAGGTCCCGGCTGCAAGGCCGGATAGTATAGTCTAGACCACAACAGGTCGTTAGAGCCTGGCGTAAAACTCGCGAACCGACTGGTCCTGAAGCAGGACCTGATTCAAATCCATGTACTGGTCGATCAGCTCATTGGTCTTGGCCAACCGATGCCTCAGGTCGAGGGCGAAATTCCGCCACAGCTTCACACCCAGGCTTGGTTTCTCATCCAGCAGCCTGTCCACGGACTTGCGCGAAATTTCGAGAACCTCACACTCTCCTTTGGCGGTCACGGCAGCCGTCGTTCGCGATCCGTCCATGAACGACATTTCTCCAAAGGTCTGCCCCGCCTTCAAGGTTGCCAATGGAACATCCCCGGTAGAGCCGAGCCTGGCGACGGTGACGGAGCCCGAGTGAATTATGAACAGCGAATGATTGAGATTGCCTACGGCGAAGAAGACGTGGCCTGCTGATACTATCTTGCGATCGGCCGCATCGACGAACGCATCGATTTCTTCGTCGTCGAACCCTGTGAAGAGCTGGATTGCCTTAATGTCCTCCCGACGGCTCATGATTCCCTCGCTTTGCTTTGATCCGCCTGCACGCTGCGAGCATTCTCGCCGGACGTCCTCTATCCTACCCGAAGTGTTGGAAGACACCTTGATCGCCCCCGGAACAAGCCGAGGAAGAACGCCAGATGCAGCCACGGACGTCCCGTCAGCAGCTAAGCACACTTCTAATCGGAAGCAAAAACCGGTGGCCGGGTAGACGTTCACGAGAGCGAGCATGCAACCGCCCCCTCGCTATCCCTCTTCGGCTGCATGTAAAACCCAGCGGAGACGCCGGCCATCGAACAAACCTCGACCCAGAAGAAGTGCGGCATCCGGTTCCAGAAGGCCTGAAGCAGTTCCTGGACCGAACGCTCGGGGCACCGGGAACGAGCTTTCCTTCTATGTCAGCCAATCGACCGGCACATCGAGCATTTTTGCCGCCTTGGCGGCAATGGCGGGGGTCAGTGATCGCTTGCCCGCCTCGACATCGGACAGGTGTGCTTGAGAGATGGCCAGCTTCTTTGCCAGTTTGATCTGGGGGATGCTGCGCCATTTGCGTATGGCCTTGATTCTCTTGTCGCCGCGCATGATACCCGCCGATACTTCGACGGGCAGTATTTGCGTCTTGCCCGCCACTAGCTCAGCCAAGCGCTCATCGAAGATGGCTACATCCGCCGCATCTTCGTCCGCCTTCGCCTTCGCAGCAGCGATGAGCTCATCATATTCGGCTTTGGGCACGACCATTTCCTTTGCTCTTGCAGGCTTATATTTCTGGCGCTTCGCGGTCAATTCACGACCTGCCGCTTGGCGCCGCTGTCGACGCCCTCGTCGCTCACATATTCCTCAGCCTGCTCGAAGATCTGGCACATCGAACTGGCCTTGATGAAGGAAAAGGCGATGCAAGCCTCGCTCGCTTCGCAGCTCGCTTCGCAATCCTCGAAGCGGTTCTGCAGGCTCGCGCGGACGGGGTCTCCCGGAAAGGCCTTGTTCCGGAAGCGCAGCATGGCCATCATGGCATTCGATATCGGCGGCGGATAGGTTTCGCCCTTGAGCCCGCTCACCGTGCTCGGATCGAGGAAGCGCAAGGTGGCCTCAGCTTTGAGGAAACAAACCGAATTCCACATATTGAAGGAATAGGCATTGCAGGCCTGGTCCTTGCCGCAGGCCTTTTCACATTGATCGAGATTGCCCGCCGCGATCTTGCCGATCATGGGGCCCGTGAGATCGGTATTGGGCATCTGCCGGAACGTCGCGGTCTCGGCCTCGGCCCCCTCCTCGATTTCCTTGGTCTTCGCCGCGAGCAGCGCTTCCGAGACCTTCAGCCCCTGGGCCGCGCTCTCGCTCGGCCTGATGTCCAGCGCCTGGCGGTAGTCCGCGACGGCGAGATCATAGCGGCCCAGATTCTGATAGACCCGGGCCCGGTTGCGGTAGGCTGGCGCGTTCCCCGGATCGAGCGCGATCGCCGTTCCGAAATCATCGACCGCGCGGTCATAGGCCCCTTTGCGCGCATAGGCATAGCCGCGGTTGTTATAGGCGCCGGCATAGGCCGGATCGATGGCGATCGCCCCGTCATAGCTCAAGATCGCCCGATCGAACTCGCCCCTGTTGGCATAGGCGATGCCGCGGTTGTTATAGGCCAGCGCATGCCGCGGATTGAGGTGGAGCGCCATGTCGAAATCGCTGATCGCCCGGCCATAATCGCGCTTCGCCTGATAGGCATTGCCGCGGTTGTTGTAGACATCGGCATTCATGGGGGCGAGATCGATCGAGGCGCTATAGTCGTTGATCGCCTGGTCGTAATGGCCCTTGTCGAAATATTCGAGGCCGCGATTGAGATAGGCGATGGCGAGCGTGCCGGCATCATGGGTGCCGGCCTCGATGACCGCGCTGCAGGCCCTGAGGCTCGCCTCGCCCTTGAGCTTCTCGCAGTCATGCCGGTCGTCCGCCAGGGACGCTCGGGCGGACAGCGCCAGCACGATCAGGATGGCTCCTGAAAGATAGATCCCGCATGCACTCATGGAAGGAACCTCACCGCCCCGAACCATGGCAAAGACGGCGAGGATGCTAGGGTCGGGCTATTGATAAATGGTTATTTCGGGGCTTTTTCGAAACCGGCGCCGAAGCGCTCGTCGTTAAGTGTAAGCAGTGCTTGGTTATTCGAATGAGCGTGCTAAGGCTCGCTGATGGAGCAGATCGGCGTCATCAATCTCGGACTTTTGTTTCTGGCGGTCCTCATTCTGGTCGGCATCGCCTCGAGCCTCATCGCCACGCGCTTCGGCGCGCCCTTGCTGCTCGTCTTTCTGATCATCGGCATGCTGGCGGGCGAGGATGGGCCGGGCGGCATCGTCTTCAACGACTATCGGCTGACCTATCTGGTCGGCACCGTGGCGCTGGCCATCATCCTGTTCGACGGGGGCCTCAGGACCCGGCTCGCCGTTTTCCGCGGCAGCCTGTTGCCGGCGAGCCTCCTCGCGACGGTGGGCGTCGTCATCACCGCGGCGCTGACCGGGGCGCTTGCCTGCCTGGTATTGGGCCTTTCCTGGCTCGAGGGATTGCTGCTCGGGGCCATCGTGAGCTCGACCGATGCCGCCGCGGTCTTCTTCCTCATGCGCGCCGGCGGCCTGCAATTGCGCCGGCGCGTCGCCGCGGCCCTCGAGATCGAATCCGGCACCAACGATCCCTTCGCCGTCTTCCTGACCATCGTGCTGGTCGAGCTGATCCTGCTCGGCCCCCATGGCTCGAGCCTCGATGTCGTCATCTTGCTCCTGCGCCAGGTCGTCATCGGCACGGTTGCAGGCCTCGTGGGCGGCTGGTTGCTGGTCCAGGGGCTCAACCGCATGGCGCTCCCCTCGGGCCTCCATCCGCTTTTCGCCATAACGGCCGCACTTGCCATCTATGCCGCGGCTGCGGCCGTCGAAGGTTCGGGCTTCCTCGCGGTCTATCTCGCCGGCCTGGTCCTCGGTAACCGGCCCGCCCGCGCCTTTCCCTCGATCCTGAGCTTTCACGATGCGGCGACCTGGCTCTGCCAGATCCTGATGTTCCTGGTCTTGGGCCTCCTCGTGACGCCGTCCAAGCTCCTGGGCTACCTCGTGCCCGCCGTCCTCATCGCCGTCTTCCTCATCGTCATCGCAAGGCCGGTGGCCGTCTGGCTCTGCCTGTTGCCCTTCCGCTTCACCGCGCGCGAAAAGGCCTTCATCTCCTGGGTCGGCCTGCGCGGCGCCGTATCGATCTTCCTCGCCGCCATCCCGACCCTGTCCGGTGTCGCCAATGCCGAGCTCTATTTCAACGTCGCCTTCGTCGCCGTCTTCATCTCGCTCCTGGTGCAGGGCTGGACGCTGACCGCGGTCGCCCGCGGGCTCGGCGTCGCCTTGACCGAGACGGCGCCCGAGACGCAGCGTGTCGAGATCGACCTTCCCGGCCAGATCAACCTCGAAATGGTCGGCTTTCCGATCATCGAGGATAGCCCGATCCTGACCCGCCCCGATCTGCCTACCTGGATCCAGCCGGTCATGGTGGCGCGCCAGGAGAAGGTCCTGGCCTGGGCCGACGCCAAGGCGCTGGCGCCTGGCGACTATGCCTATTTCCTGGTGCCGACCGACCGCGCCCAGCGCCTCGACCGGCTTTTCGCCGCTTCCGAAGCCATTCACACGCATCACCCGGTGGCTGCCTTCAATTTCACCGGCGACATTTCGCTGGATGAGCTGGCACCCGCCTATGGCCTTACCATTCCGGACGACCTGCGCGGTCTCACCGTGACCCAGGCCTTCCGGTTGCGCTGCGAGGACCGTATCGGCATGGGCGACCGCATCCAACTCGGCCCCGCCTCATTGACGGTCGCCGAGCTCGATGGCGAGGACGTGAAGCAGGCCGCGCTCGAGATCGACGAGGTCGAATTGCCGCCGCAGAAAGTGGGCGCGGCCTTCGGCGAGTTCGACATTTTTGGCCGGCTCCAGGCCCTGGTGGCGCGGCTGGCGGAGCGCTTCAACCTTTCTGCGAAAGAGAACTAGGTTGCCGGTCGGCGCGTGAACATCAGCGCCAGGCCGAAACCGATCATCATCGTCCCGCTCGTCCGGTTGAACCATTTGAGGGCGCGGCCATTGCGGATATGGCGCCCGAGCTTCGCGCCGATGAAGGAATAGACCAGGATGGCGAAAAGCTCGAAAACGAGGAAGATCGCACCGAGGATGGTGAAGCTCAGCGCATAGGACTGGGCGTCGACGAATTGCGGAAAGAAGGCGGTGAAGACGAGAATAGCCTTGGGATTCCCTGCCGCCACCCAGAGCTCCTGAAGCGTGAGCGTCCTGAGCGACAAGGCTGGGGCCGAACCCTCATCACCGAGCAACGGCGCACCTGCCCGGATCAGCTTGATGCCGATCCAGATGAGATAGAGGGCGCCGACCCATTTGACCGCCATGAAGACCGTCTCCGAGGCGGCGAGGACGGCGCCGAGGCCGATGCCGGCAATGGCGATCATGACGGCGAAGGAGACGATCCGCCCGGCGGCCGCAAGGATGGCGGGTGCCAAGCCGCTCCGCGCCGCATTGGTGAGGGACAGCAGGTTGTTCGGCCCGAACGCCATGTTGATGGCGAAACAGGCCGGCGCGAAGAGGAGGAAGGTTTCGAGGGTCATGGCCGCAACCGATATGATCGCG
Source organism: Pseudomonadota bacterium (assembly GCA_021828105.1). GTDB lineage: Bacteria > Pseudomonadota > Alphaproteobacteria > Rhizobiales > Aestuariivirgaceae > Taklimakanibacter. The sequence goes on along the minus strand of JAKATG010000037.1, from coordinate 25,738 downwards.
GCCCTTCCTACCGTCTCTTCGTCAGCCCGGCAATGCGCCCTTGCAATCGTGGGCCAGAGCGTGGGAGTTGGAGAATACCAGGATGAGACTATGTGTTCCGGCCGGTCGCCTGGTGGCGGGCAAATTCCCTGCTCCGCGAGATTCCGGTAAGCTAACCTCTTGATATTGCTCAGGGCGACTCTTTTTTGGAAAAATTCCCTGATAATCCCTGCAAATCCCTGAATCCGGCCCGCTCAGGCTTGGCCCAGGAACCGCTCGACCAGCCGCCCGAACATGGCCGGGCCGGTCACCAGGAGCGCGTCGTTGAAATCGTAATCCGGACTGTGCAGCGCCGGCTGGCGGCCTTCATTGCCGTTGCCGAGCATGAAATAGCAGCCGGGCACGGCCTCGAGCATGTAGGCGAAATCCTCCGAGATCATCATCGCCGCCGCCATGTCGATGGGCGGATGGGCGCCGCCGAGCTCGGCCGCGACCGCACAGGCGAGTTCGGTTTCCTCAGGACTGTTGACGGTGGCGGGATAGCCGAGCTCATAGTCGACCCTGGCTGTGCAGCCATGCGCCCCGGCGACGCCGGTGATGATCTCAGGCACGCGCTCGGCAAGCTTGCGGCGCACCGCGCCCGAGCAGCTCCTGACGCTGATCTCGAGCGTGGCATTCTCCGGGATGATGTTGCAGGCCGTGCCGGCATTGAAGACGCCGACCGTGACCACCGCGGCGTCCGCCGGATCGACATTGCGCGACACGATCGTCTGGAGCGCCGTCACCACGGCAGCACCGGCGACGATCGGATCGACCGTCTCATGCGGGATGGCGCCATGCCCGCCCGGGCCGGAGATCACCGCGCGGGCGAGATCGACAGCCGCCATGATGATGCCGGGCTTGACCGCGAACTGGCCGGTGGCGAAGCCCGGTATGTTGTGGAAGGCGAAGACCGCATCGCAGGGGAAGCGCTTGAACAGCCCCTCATCGATCATATGCTTGGCGCCGCCGAAATTCTCTTCCGCCGGCTGGAAGATGAGATGCACCGTGCCGTCGAAATTGCGCGTCTCGGCGAGGTAGCGCGCCGTGCCGAGGAGGACCGTGGTGTGGCCGTCATGGCCGCAGGCATGCATCCGGCCGGGGTTAAGGCTTTGATAGGCAAGGCCGGTGGTTTCCTGGATCGGCAGCGCATCCATGTCGGCGCGCAACCCGATGCTCTTGCGCCCGTGACCCTGCTTGAGCGTGCCGACGACGCCGGTCGAGGCGAGGCCGCGCGTCACCTGGAAGCCGAGGCGCGAAAGCTCGCGCGCCACGATTTCGCTCGTGCGCCGTTCCTCGAGGCCAAGCTCGGGATGGGCATGGAGATCATGGCGGATGGCGCGGAGGGCGCCGGCATGGGCGGCCACCCGATCATTAATTGTCATGTTTTTCAAACGGTTAACCTAATATCCTGATACACTGTGTAAAGCGGCGTTCAACGCCGCTGCGGCACCTGGCGCTCAATATAGGCGAAGGCGCGGGTGATGATATAGGTCAGCGCCAGATAGATCGCCGCCACCATCAGCAAGGGCTCATAGACCCGGTAGGTGTCCTGGCGGACCTGGTAAGAGGCGCCATAGAGCTCGATAACGGTGACGGTCGCGGCGAGCGGCGTCGCCTTGAGCTGCAGGATCGTCTCGCCGCCCAGCGTCGGCAGGACGATGCGGAACGCGCGCGGCAGCCAGATCCGCCGCAGGACGGTCCAGGGCGACATGCCGAAGGCGCGGGCCGCTTCGAGCTCGCCCTTGGGCACGCTGAGGAAGGCGCCCTTCATCACCGCTCCCTCATAGCCGGCGAAGCTGAGCGTGAAGGCGAGCGCTGCATAGAAGAACCCTTCGCGCAGCACCGGCCAGAGGAAACTCTGCCGGATCCACGGGATCTGCGGGAAGAACGAGCCGAGCCCGTAATAGAGCAGCCAGAGCTGGATGAGGAGCGGCGTGCCGCGGATGACCGTGCAGAAGCCCGAAGCCAGCCATTTGAGCCAGCGCGGACCCGTCACTTGCACGAGGCCGATCGGGACCGCGAGGACGAAGCCGAAGGAGATCGAGATGACGAGAAGCAGGAGGGTGAGCCAGATCCCCTCGAGGATCATCGGCAGGTATTGCGGGAACCAGGAGAAATCCATGTGTCCCCCTAGCCGAGCTTCGGCTGGCCGCGCCGGACATAAGTCTCGAGCGCGCCGAACAGGCGCAGCGACACCAGTGAGATGATGAGATAGATGAGCGCCGCCGCGCAGAAGAAGGTGAAATAGGCCTTGGTGCCGCCGGCCGCCTGTTTGGTCGCCAAGGCCAGCTCGCTATAGCCGACAACGGCGACAAGTGCTGAATCCTTGGTGGTATTGAGCCACAGATTGGACATGCCGGGTATCGCATAAGGCAGCATGGCCGGCAGGATGATGCGGCGGAAACGCAGGAAGGGCGACATGCCATAGGCCTTCGCCGCCTCGATCTGGCCGACCGGAATCGCCTGGATGGCGCCGCGCAGGACTTCCGTCGCATAGGCGCCCATGACGAAGCCGAGGACGACGACGGCCGCGGTGAAGCCGTTGATGCGTATCGCCTCATAGCCCAGGCTCGCAAGCACGCGGTTCAGCGTGTCGGTGCCGAGATAGTAGAGCATCACGATGAGCAGCAGCTCGGGCAGCGAGCGGATCACCGTCGTATAGACATCGAGGATCCACTTCAGATATTTGCCGCCGGCGATCTTGCCCATGGCGCCGGCGAGCCCGAGCGCCAGTCCGAAAAGATAGGCCAGGAACGAAATCTCCACGGTGCTGAGCGCACCGGTTAGAAGGGCTCCCTTCCAAGTTGCCAGTAGTTCGAGGCTACTTGCGGCAAAGAACATGAATGTCCCGAATGAAACGTGGGGGAGGCTGCACCGCCCCTCGCGGTGCAGCCTCAAGTCGTCACTGCGGAAGGATGATCTTGCCTTTCAGTTTTTCATATTTGTCGGTGATCTTCTGGATCTCACCCGACTTCGCGAGCTCCGTGATCGCCGCATCGAGCTTGGCCTTGAGCTCGGTGTCTTCCTTGCGCAGGCCGCCGCCGACACCTTCGCCGAGGATTTCGAGATCCTCCGGCACGATGCCTTTCATTTCGCAGCAGGCGGCGCCCTGGTCGGTCAGGAGGAAATCCTCGAGCGCGCTGGCGTCGGCCTGGATGTAGTCGAGGCGGCCGGCGGCGAGGTCGTTGTTGGCTTCGTCCTGCGTCTGGTAGTTCTTCACTTCCGCACCCGCGGCGGCGAAGTATTTTTGCGCGTAGCGTTGATGCGTCGTCGCCACCTGCACGCCCATCGTCTTGCCCTTGAGATGCTCGGGCGTGATGTCTTTATCGCCGTTCTTGGCGCCGATGACCGCCGAGGGCGTGTTGTAGTAGAAGGTGGTGAAATCGATGGTCTTCTTGCGCTCGGCCGTGATCGACATCGACGACCAGATGACGTCGATCTGCTTCGCCGTCAGCGCCGGGATGATGCCGTCCCAGGCGACTTCGACGAGCTCGCATTTCTCGTTCATCTTGGCGCAGACGGCATCCATCAAGTCGACCTCCCAGCCGACCCATTTTCCGGACGCGTCCTTCGAGGTGAAGGGCGGATAGGGTTCGGCGGCCACGCCGAATTTCAAGTCGGCTTTGGCCTCGGCGGCGAAGCCGCACATGGCCACGGCCGCGACGGCCATCATCAAACGACGATTGAATTTCATGCTTTTTCTCCCTGGTAGTCGGACCATTCGATCCGGTTCTTGTGAAAATTCCGATGCCGCGGATCGGAACCCGCCTAACCTAAGCCGCCTCCTCCGAATCCCGCAACGGATTAATGGAGCCCCGAGACGAATTGCCTGCACCTGTCGCTCTTGGGAGCGCCGAAGACCTGCGCCGGCGGCCCCTCTTCCTCGATGAGACCCTTGTGCAGATAGATCACGTGGCTCGACACGTCGCGGGCGAACTTCATCTCATGCGTCACGAGAATCATCGTGCGGCCTTCGAGCGCCAGATCGCGAATGACCTTCAGCACTTCGCCGACCAGTTCGGGGTCGAGCGCCGAGGTCGGCTCGTCGAACAGCATGACCTTCGGATTCATCGCGAGCGCGCGCGCGATCGCCGCGCGCTGCTGCTGGCCGCCCGACAGGAAGGCCGGATATTGCGTGCGCTTCTCATAGAGGCCGACCTTCTGCAACAGCCCTTCGGCGCGCTCGATCGCTTCGGCCTTCGGCACTTTCAGCACATGTACCGGCGCCTCGATGACGTTCTCCAGCACGTTGAGATGCGGCCACAGATTGAACGACTGGAAGACCATGCCGAGGCGGGTGCGGATGCGCTCCAGCTGGCGGCGGTCGGTCGGATGGAGGTTGCCGTCATGGCCGGTCTTGAGGCTGATGTCCTCGCCGGTCACCTGGATGCGCCCCTGGGTCGGCATCTCGAGGAAATTGATGCATCTGAGGAAAGTGCTTTTGCCGGAGCCCGAAGCGCCGATCATCGAGACGACGTCGCCCTCATGGGCCGTCAGCGACACACCTTTGAGGACTTCGAGATCACCGAAGCTCTTATGCAGCCCCTCCACGACGACCGCGGGCTGCCCGTTCGAACTCCCCTTGCTCACCTGACGGTGCTCCCTTGTTTTGTTCTTCTTATGCAAAACCTTATCACGCAAATAAAAATTTGGTCAATCCAACATTGGCGGGGGCCGCCGGCTGGCCCCCTGATGGTCCCACGCACAATTCTTTAAGCCTACTTCCCTTCCTCAGGGAGACAAGCTAGCGTCGTGGCAAGGGGGTGCGCAGGATGCTGAACAGAGCCCGATTTCGCGCATCCGAATATATTGGCTCGCAGGGAGGTGACCCATGAATTCCGTGAAGCGAACTTTGCTTTCCATGGCGGCAATCGCCGTACTATGCGGCGGTGCTTCCGCCCAGATGAAGGAAATCGGCGCCGGCGAAGGTCAGGTCAATATCGTCGCCTGGCCCGGCTATATCGAACGCGGCGACACCGACAAGAATTACGACTGGGTGACCGATTTCGAGAAGAAAACGAGCTGCAAGGTCAATGTGAAGACCGCGAGCACGTCGGACGAGATGGTCGCCCTCATGAACGAAGGCGGCTTCGACCTCGTCACCGCCTCGGGCGACGCATCGCTCAGGCTGGTTTCGGGCAAGCGTGTGCAGCCGATCAACACCGACCTCATTCCTTCCTGGAAGACCGTCGATGAGCGTCTGCAGAACGCGCCCTGGCACACGGTCGACGGCGTGCATTACGGCGTTCCCTATCAATGGGGCGCCAATGTGCTGGCCTACAACACCAATGTGTTCAAGGACGCGCCCAAGAGCTGGAAGGTCGTCTTCGAGGAAGAGACGCTGCCGGACGGCAAGTCGAACAAGGGCCGGGTGCAGGCTTTCGACGGCCCGATCTATATCGCCGACGCGGCCCTCTATCTGATGAAGCACAAGCCGGACCTCGGCATCAAGGATCCTTACGAGCTCAACGAAGACCAGTACAAGGCGGCGCTCGAATTGCTCCGTGCACAGCGCAAGCTGGTCGGCCGCTATTGGCACGATGCGATGATCCAGATCGACGACTTCAAGAACGAAGGCGTCGCGGCGTCATCGTCCTGGCCGTTCCAGGTCAACCTGCTCATCGCCGACAAGCAGCCCATCGCCTCGACCGTGCCTGAGGAAGGCGCCACGGGTTGGGCCGACACCACGATGATGCATGCCGAGGCCGCCAATCCGAACTGCGCCTATATGTGGCTCGAGCATTCGATCAATCCGAAGCTGCAGGGCGATCTCGCCGCCTGGTTCGGCTCGGTGCCGGCGGTGACCGCCGCATGCACGGGCAACGCGCTTCTCACCGATGCGGGCTGCGAGACCAATGGTGCCGGCAATTTCGACAAGATACATTTCTGGCGCACTCCGGTTGCCAAGTGCGCGAGCCAGAGCGCCGGCTGCGTGCCCTATTACCGCTGGGTCTCGGACTATATCGCCGTGCTGGGCGGACGCTGAATGCAATTGCTCCCGCCGGTTATGACCGGCGGGAGTTTTCCCCATGACAACAGCCGTTTCCTTCCAGAACGTCTCGCGCCATTTCGGCCCTGTCCGCGCGGTGGATGACGTCACGCTCACCATCGCACCGGGCGAATTCTTTGCCATGCTGGGGCCCTCGGGCTCGGGCAAGACCACGTGCCTGCGCCTCATCGCCGGTTTCGAGCAGCCGACGAGCGGCCATATCGAGATTTTCGGCGAGACCGCCGAAGGCCTGCCGCCCTATCGGCGCAACGTGAACACGGTCTTCCAGGACTATGCGCTGTTCCCGCATATGACCATTCTGGAGAATGTCGGCTACGGGCTGATGGTCAAGGGCGTGCCGCGGGCCGCCCGCCAGAAGAAGGCGCTCGACGCCCTCGATCTTGTCGAGCTCAAAGGCTTCGACGCGAGGCGGCCGTCGCAGCTCTCCGGCGGCCAGCGCCAGCGCGTCGCCTTGGCCCGCGCTTTGGTGAACGAGCCCAAGGTGCTGCTGCTCGATGAACCTCTGGGCGCCCTCGATCTCAAGCTGCGCGAGCAGATGCAGGTCGAGCTCAAGACCTTGCAGCGCAATCTCGGCATCACTTTCGTCTTCGTCACCCATGATCAGGGAGAGGCCCTGTCGATGGCCGACCGTGTCGCCATCTTCAATCAGGGCAGGATCGTCCAGGTCGGCGCCCCGCAGGAGATCTATGAGCGGCCGCGCACCCGTTTCGTGGCCGATTTCGTCGGCTCATCGAACGTCCTGCCGCCCGATTTCGTCGCGGGCACCGGCGGTCCCGCCAGATGGGTGTCGCTCAGGCCCGAGAAGATCGCGATCGCCGCCGGCGCGGCGAAGCCGCCGGCGGGCAGCCATGGCGTGACCGCCAAGGTCACCTCGGTTCACTATCAGGGCGCGATCACGCGTGTGAACACGGAAGCCTCCGGCCAGGAGCTTGCCGTTTCCGCGCCCTCTTCGCTGGCCGGGCTCGACATCGGCGCGACAGTCAGCCTTTCCTGGCCGCTCAGCGCCCTCCACGCCATGGAGGACGAAGCGTGAGCACCGCGACCGGGCTCGCCCGGGAGGAGCGCGGCGGCTTGTTGCGACAGATCTCCGATGCGTTGTTCCGGAGCCCGTTCCTGCTCCTGACCCTGCTGCTGGCGCCGCCCCTGCTCTGGCTCGGCATCGTCTATTTGGGATCGCTGCTCGCTCTGCTCGCGCAAAGCTTCTTCTCGATCGACGAGTTCTCGGGGCTGATCAATCGCGAATTCACGCTTTCGACCTATCGCGAGCTGCTCAGCCTCGCCAATCTCGACATCATCTGGCGCAGCCTCTCGATGGCGATCGCCGTGACGCTGGCCGCCGCCCTCATCGCCTTCCCCATCGCCTATTATGCGGCGCGCTATGCCAAGGGCCGCCTGAAGGCCTTCTTCTATCTGGCGGTGATGCTGCCCTTGTGGTCGAGCTATCTGGTCCGCGTCTATGCCTGGAAGCTCATCCTCGCCAAGGAAGGGATCATCACCTGGCTCGCCGACAAGCTTTATCTGACTTGGCTCCTTGATGCGATCCTCGCCATCCCGATCATCGGCGGACCGTCGCTCAGCATCAGCTATATCGGTACGTTCCTCGTCTTCCTCTATGTCTGGCTGCCTTACATGATCCTGCCGACGCAGGCGGCGCTCGAGCGCGTTCCCGCCAACCTCATCGAGGCTTCCGCCGATCTGGGCGCCCTGCCGCGGCAGACGTTCTGGACGGTGGTCTTCCCCCTGGCGCTCCCCGGCCTCATCGCCGGCTCGATCTTCACCTTCTCGCTGACGCTCGGGGACTACATCATCCCGCAGATCGTCGGCACGTCGAGCTACTTCCTTGGCCAGGCGGTTTACGTGTTGCAGGGCACGGCCGGCAACATCCCGCTCGCCGCCGCCTTCACCGTCGTGCCGATCGTGATCATGGCCATCTATCTCACCATCGCCAAGCGCATGGGGGCCTTCGATGCGCTCTGAGCGAGGTGAAAGAGCGCCGCGCGGATTGGGCATCGCCGCCATTGCCGGACTGTTGTTCCTGCACCTGCCCCTGCTCCTCATCTTCCTCTATGCCTTCACCACCGAGGAGAAGAGCTATCAATTCCCGCCGCCCGGACTGACGGTCAAATGGTTCGCCATCGCCTGGGAACGCCAGGACATCTGGAACGCGATCTGGCTCTCGGTGAAGGTCGCCGCCATCGCCACCGCCATCGCCCTGGTGCTCGGCACCTGCGCGGCGGCGGCCGTCTCGCGCGCCCGCTTCTTCGGGCGCGACTACATCTCGCTGCTCTTCATCCTGCCGATCGCCCTTCCCGGCATTATTACCGGCATCTCCTTGCGCTCGGCCTTCAACATCCTCAATTTCGATTTTTCCTTCTGGACGATCGTGCTCGGTCACGCGACCTTCTGCATCGTCGTCGTCTACAACAACGCGCTGGCGCGTTTCCGCCGCACCTCCGGCAATCTCATCGAAGCGTCCATGGACCTGGGCGCCGACGGCTTCCAGACCTTCCGCCATGTCGTCCTGCCCAATATCGCTTCCGCTTTGCTAGCCGGCGGCATGCTGTCCTTCGCGCTTTCCTTCGACGAGGTCATCGTCACCACCTTCACCGCGGGCCAGCAGGCGACTTTGCCGATCTGGATGCTGACCGAGCTCATCCGCCCGCGCCAGCGGCCGGTGACCAATGTGGTCGCGATCTTCGTCATCGCGGTCACCTTCCTGCCGATCCTCGGCGCTTATTATCTGACCCGCGACGGCGAGCACGTGGCCGGCGGCGGGAAGTGAGCGCCGATGCTGATCAGGCTCCTGATCGTCGCTTTGGCCGTGGTGCTGGTCTCACTCCTCTTGCGGCTCAAACATCGCTTTGAGGCCGCCCCACCCTGGCTCAGGATCCTGCACCTTGTGATCTTCTATGGCGCGCTCGCTTATGCCGTCATCTTCGCGGCCGTCTTCGTCGCGCTGCATCTCTTCGGCTACAGGCTCTAGACCTTCTTCTTCGCCGCCTTCTTGGCGACTTTCTTCGCGGGCGTCTTGGCCGCTTCCGGCTTCATGGTGCCGACGATGTCGGCGAATTTCTCGAAGAACTGGGTCGCCATGGAGCGCGCCGTCGAATCGATGAGGCGCGAGCCCAGCATGGCGAGCTTGCCGCCGACTTGCGCATCGACGTCATAGGAGAGCTTGGTGCCGCCATCGGTATCCTCGAGCCGCACATCGGCGCCGCCGCTGGCGAAGCCGGCAAGGCCGCCTTTGCCTTCGCCCGATATGCGGTAGCTGGACGGCGGGTTGAGATCGGTCAGATTGACGATGCCGGTGAACCCGGCCTTGACCGGTCCGACCTTGGCGATCACCCGGGCTTCGAGCTGGGTGTCGGAATGCCTGGTGATCGATTCACAGCCGGGGATGCACTGCTTGAGGATGTCGGGGTCGTTCAGCGCTTTCCAAACCGTCTCACGCGCCGCCGCGATGACCTCTTCGCCACTCATTTTCATGGGAATTCCGCCTCCAGGATGCTGTGTTGCCCGAAACTTAAGCGGAAACATCCCCCCGCTTCCACTGTTCCTTGGTCGCACGCCGGAAGTCCTCGAAGCGCCCTTGGGCAATAGATTCCCTGATACCCCCCATCAGCGATTGATAATAGGCGACATTGGCCCAGGAGAGCAGCATCATGCCGAGGAGCTCGCCCGACCGGATGAGATGATGCAGATAAGCCCGCGAATACAGCGATAAGGCCGGACACGGGCTTTCCGGATCGAGCGGGCGCGGATCGTCGGCATGCTTGGCGTTGCGCAGATTGATCTTGCCGAAGCGGGTGAAGGCCTGGCCATGGCGGCCGGAGCGCGTCGGCATCACGCAGTCGAACATGTCGACGCCGCGCGCCACCGCCTCGATGATGTCCTCGGGCGTGCCCACTCCCATGAGATAGCGCGGGCGGTCGGCGGGCAGATAAGGCACGGTCTTCTCGATCGTCTGCAGCATGAGCGCCTGGCCCTCGCCCACCGCGAGGCCGCCGATCGCATAGCCCTCGAAGCCGATGGCGGTGAGGCCTTCGGCCGAGATGCGCCGTAAGCGTTCATTGACGCCGCCTTGCACGATGCCGAAATTGCCGCGGCCCGGCTGCTTGCCGAAGGCCTGGCGCGAGCGTTCGGCCCAGCGCAGCGACAATTGCATGGCGCGCTCGGCATCCTTGTCGGTATGGGGATACATCAGGCATTCATCGAGCTGCATCTGGATGTCGGAGCCCAAGAGCCTTTGGATCTCCATCGAGCGCTCCGGGCTCAGCTCATATTTCCGCCCGTCGATATGCGACTGGAAGACCGCACCCTTCTCGGAGATCTTGCGCAATTTGGCGAGCGACATGATCTGGAAGCCGCCGGAATCGGTGAGGATCGGATAGGGCCAGTTGGCGAAACGGTGCAGGCCGCCGAGCTTGGCGACCTCTTCCGGGCCCGGCCGCAGCATCAGGTGATAGACATTGCCGAGGATGATGTCGGCGCCGGTCTCACGCACCTGATCGGCATAGAGCCCCTTGACGGTCCCTGCGGTGCCGACCGGCATGAAGGCCGGGGTGCGGATCTCGCCGCGCCCGGTCGACAGCGTGCCGCGCCGCGCCGCGCCGTCGGTCGCCAGCAGTGTGAAGGAAAAGCCCTCGCTCATGTGGCCTGCGGGAATAGCAGGCTCGCATCGCCATAGGAATAGAACCGATAGTCGTTGGCGATGGCGTGGGCATAGGCCGCCTTCATCCGCTCGAGCCCTGAAAAGGCGGAGACGAGCATGAACAGCGTCGAACGCGGCAGATGGAAGTTGGTGAAAAGGAGATCGGCGACCCGGAAGCGGTAGCCGGGGGTGATGAAGATGTCCGTCGATCCTCTGAATGGCGCGAGCTCACCCGAGGCGGCGGCACTTTCGAGCAGCCTGAGCGAGGTTGTGCCCACCGGGATGACCCGGTGGCCATTGGCTTTGGCCTGCTTCAGCCTGACCACCACATCCTCCGGCACGTCGCCCCATTCGGCATGCATCTTGTGCTCTTGCGTGTCTTCCACCTTGACTGGCAGGAAGGTCCCCGCGCCGACGTGAAGCGTCACAAATTCTACTTTAATTCCACTGGCTTGCAGTGACTTCATCAAGTCGGGGGTGAAATGGAGGCCGGCCGTGGGAGCGGCCACCGCTCCTTCCTCCTCGGCGAAGATGGTCTGGTAATCCTCGCGGTCCTGCTCATCCGTCTCGCGCTTGCCGGCGATATAGGGCGGCAGTGGCATGTCGCCCAGCGTGGCGATGGCCTCATCGAGGATCGGCCCGTGAAAATCGAAAGCCAGCGTGATCTCGCCGCCCTCGCCCTTTTCCTCGACCCGCGCATCGAGCGTGCCGAGCAGGCAGACGCGGCCCTCGGCGCCGAAGCGGATCCGGTCGCCGACCGCGAGCCGTTTTCCCGGCTTGGCAAAGGCCTTCCAGCGCGAGCCGTCGAGGCGCTGATGCAGCAGAGCCTCGATATGAGGCTCGGCATCGCCGCGCCCTATTCTCTTCCCGCTCAGCGCTGCCGGAATGACCTTGGTCTTGTTGAACACCAGCACATCGCCGGATGTGAGCAGCGACGGCAGGTCGCGCACGCTGCGATCCTGGAGACGCTGCGGCTCGACGATGAGGAGTTTTGCCGCATCGCGCGGCTTCGCCGGCCTGAGCGCGATGCGGCCTTCCGGCAGTTCGAAGTCGAAATCGGCGACACGCATCGGGCGCCCAGCGCTACTCGCCCGAGCAGGTTACCGGCCAGGCACCCTCTCCGACGATCATGAGAGTGCCCGCCGTGACGGGCTCGCTGCCTTCATCATGCCCGCGGGTCACTCTGAGCTTCGCGATGATGCGCTCGGCATTGTCGTCGGTAATGTCGATCTTCATGCCCTCGTCATCGGAGAAGGCCTGGGCGATGAGGATGGCCGTCTGTTTTCCCTCCGGCTTCGTCGCCCAGCTCTTGCCATTGGCGTCCATGGTGAGGCTCAAGGGGTTGAGCCCTGGCGTCGTGCCGACCAGAAAAGCCATGGCCGCCTTCTCATCCGCTGAGCTGCAGATGATATTCTCCGTCGCCAGCGCCGCGCTGGCGGAGGAAATCAGGGCGGCGGCCGCCGCCGCCCATCTTCCAGCAGGTCCCATGGGATGCTCAGCCCTTCGCGTCCGCCGCGACCTGCATCTTCACAATCTTGTCGGGATCGCGCACCGGCTCGCCGCGCTTCAGGGCATCGACATGTTCCATGCCGGATGCCACCTTGCCCCACACCGTATATTGCTTGTCGAGGAAGGTCGCATCGCCGAAGCAGATGAAGAACTGGCTGTTGGCCGAGTCCGGATTGGACGAGCGCGCCATGGAGCATACGCCGCGCACATGTGGCTCGCGCGAGAATTCCGCCTTGAGATTGGGCTTCTTCGACCCGCCCATGCCGGTGCCGGAAGGATCGCCGCCTTGCGCCATGAAGCCTTCGATGACGCGGTGGAAGACAACGCCGTCATAGAAGCCTTCGCGCGCCAGCTCCTTGATCCGCGCCACGTGATTGGGGGCGAGGTCGGGGCGAAGCTCGATCGTCACCCGGCCCTTGGCAAGGTCCATATAAAGGGTGTTTTCGAGATCGGTGGCCATTATTGAGTATCCTTCAATATTTTCACGGAAACCATTTTGCTCGGATTGGCCGGCGGCTCGCCCTTGGCAATCTTGTCGACGCAGTCCATGCCGGAGGCGACGCCGCCGAAGACCGTATACTGGCCGTCGAGGAACCCGCCGTCGGCGAACATGATGAAGAACTGCGAATTGGCGCTGTTCGGGTCTTGCGCGCGCGCCATGCCGAGCGTGCCGCGATCGAAATGCGCCTTGCTGAATTCGGCCGGAAGGTCAGGCTCGTTCGAGCCGCCCGTGCCGGTGCCGGTCGGATCGCCCGTCTGGGCCATGAAGCCTTCGATCACGCGATGGAAGATGATGCCGTCATAGAAGCCGGCGCGCGCCAGCTTCTTGATTTGCGCCACATGCTTGGGCGCCAGATCGGGTCTGAGGCCCGCCGTGATCTTGCAGCCGTCGGACGTGGTGATCACCAGTGTGTTTTCGGGGTCGAGATTCTGCGCCTTGACGGGCAGGCTGGCAAAAGCCACGGCGCCGATGAGGCCGATCAGGGCCAGTCTTGATGTCATTCGGGTCTCCTTGGGTTGCGGGAACGGTTTTGAAGATCAGGCTGGCTTTTTCAGGGCGGCCTTGACCGCCGCCAGCGCTTCCTTCGGGATGAACAATGTGACATCGCCGCCCATGGCGGCGATCTGCTTGACGAGCGAGGAGGCGATCATGCGGGTCGCGGGGCTTGCCGCCAGGAATACCGTCTCGATATCGGGCGCCATCGACCCGTTCATTTGCCCCATCTGCACTTCATAGTCGAAGTCGCTGGCATCGCGCAGGCCCCTTATGATGAGGCCGGCATGGGCGCGCCGCGCCGCATCGACGGCGAGATCGTCGAAGGTCTCGACCGCGATCGTGATGCCGGTATGCTCGGCGATCGGCGCCGCCACGGTTTCCAGCAACTTGACGCGCGTTTCGGCGTCGATCAGCGACTTCTTGCCGTGATGGGTGCCGACGCCCAAGACCAGCTTGTCCACGAGCCGCGCCGATCTCGCAATAATGTCGAGATGCCCGTAGGTTACGGGGTCGAAGCTGCCGGGATAGAAGCCTGTGCGCGCCATGGGCAAGCCATAGCCCGATCACGCTCCTGCCGCAACCTGTCAGGAGATGGCGGTAGTCTGGTTTTCACCAATGGGAGGACGTCTTATGGCCAACGACAACCCTTCGATCATTTCGCATGTCTCGGTCGGCACCAACCGGTTCGCCGAAGCCAGGACATTCTACGAGAAAGTGCTGGCGACGCTCGGCTGCAAGATCATCATGGAACATCCGGGCGCCACCGCCTTCGGCAAGCAGTTTCCCGAATTCTGGGTGCAGGAGCCCTATAATGGAGAGAAGGCCCAGACTGGCAACGGCATCCATTTCGGCTTCGTCGCCGGATCAAAAGCGGACGTCGATGCCTTCTACAAGGCGGCCATCGCCGCCGGCGCCACGGATGACGGCAAGCCGGGCGCCCGCGAGGACTATGGCGAACCCTATTATGGCTGCTTCCTGCGCGACCTCGACGGCCACAAGATAGAGGCCGCTTTCTGGGACGAGGCGCTCGCGAAGAAACTGGGTATGGGTTGACGCATGGCCCCGAAAAGTTGCTCGACTTTTCGGACAAGGCCATGCGCAAATAAGCCTTACCTGCCGCGCAGTGCCATCCAGAGTCCGCCGCCGATCAGGCACAGGCCGCTCGACACTTCGACGAAACGCACCCGGCTCTTGGACAGCCACGAGCCCGCATTACCGGCGGCGAAGGCATAGAGGCTGTCGAAAACGGTGGCGATGACCATGAAGCTGATGCCGAGAAGCAGGAGCTGCTGCAGATAGTCGCCATTGGGTGAGATGAATTGCGGGATGAGCGCGCCGAAGACGAGCAGCACCTTGGGGTTCGACAGGATGACGACGAAGCCCTGCAGGAAGAAGCCGCCTTTCGGCGCTGAAGCCGCGGCCGCCAGAAGCTCGCCCTTGGAGCGCAGGAGCTTGATGCCGAGCCAGATCAGATAGACGGCGCCCGCGATGCGGATCACGTCGAACCACACGCCCATCAAGGTGATGGCGGAAGCAAGGCCCAGAATGGCGACCGCCATCCACACGACGAGACCCGCCTGGGTGCCCGCCACATTGAGGAGGCCGGCGCGCTGGCCGTATTTGAGGCTGTTGGCGATCACCACCGTGACCGTCGGTCCCGGCACGATGACAATGGCGATGGCGGCAAGGCAGAAGGCGATATAGGCTTCGAGCGTCATGGGCACCCTCCTCATTCGACAGGGCATGAGCAAGCCATAGGCTTGTCGAAACGCGCAAGCGGATTCTGGACAGCGAGCACCGTCTCTCCTAATTTCCGGTCACTGCCTGGTGCCCTTGCGCTTGCCCCGCAAGGGAGAATCGGAAACACGGTGCGATACCGTGGCGTGCCCAACGCTGTAAGAGGGATTTCTTCGGCTGTTCAAGGCGTTAGCTTTGAACATTGAGCCACTGGTCTAGGCGCTTCCCGCGAAAGTTGTTCGACTTTCGCGATAAGGAAGCGCCCAAACAAGGCCGGGAAGGCGCCGAAGAAAGACGAACTCGAGCCAGAAGACCGGCCCGGCAGGAAGGTCTCGCGCTTGGTCAGGCGCGCGGCAGCGATGCAGCGCAAAGGGGAACAGCGATGCAGGCTTTGCACCAGGATTCGTCATTTCCGAACGATTTCGACGAAGCGGCCCGCGCCGCCGTCTATCGCGCCATCTTCACGCGGCGCGACATCCGCGGATCTTTCCTCAAAGAACCTATCCCTGACGAGATCCTGGCACGGCTTCTTAGCGCTGCGCATCACGCGCCGTCGGTAGGCTTCATGCAGCCCTGGAACTTCATCGTCATCCGCACCCCTGAGAGAAGGGCGCAAATCCGCGACCTGGTCATGAAGGCGCGAGGTGAGGAAGTCCGTCATATCGATAGTCAACAGCAAGACCTTTACCGCAACCTCAAGCTCGAAGGCATCCTGGAGGCGCCGGTCAATCTCTGCGTGACCTGCGACAGAACCCGGGCCGAAAACTCTCCGCTCGGCCGCTGGCACAATCCCGAGATGGATCTCTACAGCACCGTCTGCGCCGTCCAGAATCTGTGGCTTGCGGCGAGGGCCGAGGGCATCGGCATGGGCTGGGTCAGCATTCTCGACAAGGACGCGCTGAAAACCCTGCTCGGCATCCCGGCGCATGTGGTTCCCGTCGCTTATCTATGCCTCGGCTATGTGGCCGATTTCGCCAAGAAGCCCGAGCTTGAAAGCAAAGGCTGGCGCGAGCGTCTGAGTCTCGCCGATCTGATCGCCAGCGAAACATGGGCAAATGCCGGCGAAGAGGCTCTCAAGAGCCTCATCAGGACCGGCGTCTGAAGGCGGCATAAGAGAATTGCTGGGTCGTCCCGAAAGGTGTGGGGTGTGTTTCTTTCGACGCCGCGTAAAGCGAGAAGTCAGGCCCCAGTCGCGCCGCCAGGGTCTCGGCGCTGTATCTCTGCACCGGAAGCCCGCTGCAGCGTTCCGGACCATCGAGCGCGAAGGTCGCGATGATGATGGTCGAGCCGGCTTTCGTCGCCGCCATGAGCGCCGCGACATAGGCGTCCTGTGCCGTTTTGTCGGTCAGGAAATGGAAGACCGCGCGGTCATGCAAGACATCCCATGTCCGCTGCGGCTGCCAGCGCGTTATGTCGGCCGTGATCCAGGTAATCTTCTCGGCAGCGTCGCCAAGCCGTTCCCGCGAGCGGCCGAGGGCCACCTCGGAAACATCGAGCACGGTGATATCGGCATAGTATTCTGCCAACAGCGCATCGACGAGCCGCGATGCTCCACCGCCGACATCGATGATCGCAGCCGAAGGATCGGGCGCCGCCGAAGTGATGAGAGCAAGAGAGCGCTCCGGCACCGGCTGATACCAGCTGACTTGGGTATCAGACTTTGTCGTGTAGGTGTTGTCCCAGTGGGCGCGCGTCTCCATCGGGAAAATATAGGTCTGGAGCATCCAGCCCGAAAGTACCCACGGTTTCCGGATAGCCGATGCGCTAGTCTTCCGTCCCCTCTTCTTCCTCGCTGATCCGCTCGACGGAGACGACATGTTCGTCTTCGGCGGTGTCGAGGACGATGACGCCCTGGGTCGAGCGTCCGGCCTTGCGGATGTCGTGGACCGGGCAGCGGATGAGCTGGCCGCCATCGGTCACCAGCATGATCTGGTCCTCGTCCTCGACCGGGAAGGAGGCCACCAGCGGACCGTTGCGGTCGTTCACCGCCATCGCCACGATGCCTTTGCCGCCGCGATTGGTGATGCGGTACTCATAGCTCGACGTGCGCTTGCCATAGCCGTTGGAAGAGACCGTCAGGATGGTCTGCTCGGCAGCGCCCATTTCGGCATAGCGCTCCTGCGTGAGGATCGCCTCCTGCGTCGTCTCCTCTTCGCCATTGCCATTGCCGTTACCGTTCTCGTCCACCTCATCGCCGGAAACGGCGCGTGCCATCTTGAGATAGCCGATACGCTCCTCGGCGCTCGCCTCGACATGGCGTAAGAGCGCCATCGAGATCACGTGATCGCCGTCCTCGAGCTTGATGCCGCGCACGCCGGTCGAATCGCGGCCCTTGAAGATGCGCACGTCCCCGACCGCGAAACGGATGCATTGGCCGTGCGCCGTCGTCAGCAGGACATCGTCAGCCTGGGTGCAGATATCGACGCCGGCGATCTGGTCGCCCTGGTCGAGCTTCATGGCGATCTTGCCGTTGCGGTTGATGCTCTCGAAATCGGACAATTCGTTGCGCCGGATATTGCCGCTCTTGGTCGCGAACAGTATCTGCAGCGAGCCCCAGGTCGATTCATCCTCGGGCATCGGCATCACCGTAGTGATGCGCTCGTCCTGCGCCAGCGGCAGCAGGTTGATGAGCGCCTTGCCGCGCGCCTGCGGATTGCCGACCGGCAGCCGCCACACTTTCATGCGATAGACCATGCCGGCCGAGGAGAAGAACAGGATCGGCGTGTGGGTATTGGCGATGAAGAGCTTGGTGACGAAATCCTCCTCGCGCGTCTGCATGCCGGCCCGGCCCTTGCCGCCGCGTCGTTGCGCGCGATAGGCCGAGAGCGGTACGCGCTTGACATAGCCCGTGTGACTCACCGTCACCACCATGTCCTCGCGCTGGATGAGGTCCTCGTCCTCGACTTCGCCTTCATTGTCGACGATCTCGGTGCGCCTGGGCGTCGAGAACTCCGCCTTGATGGCGGCGAGCTCGTCCTTGATGATGCCGAGGACGCGCGCCCGCGAGCGCAGGATCTCGAGATAATCGGAGATCTCCTTCGCCAGCTTCTCGAGCTCTTCGGCGATCTCTTCGCGGCCGAGCGCGGTCAGGCGCTGCAGGCGCAGTTCCAGGATCGCCCGCGCCTGCTCGTCCGACAGCTTGTAGGTGTCGTCGGCATTGAGCTTGTGGCGGGGGTCGGCGATGAGCGCGATGAGCGGCGCCATGTCCTTGGCGGGCCACGCCCTCGCCATCAAGGCCTCGCGCGCCTCGGCCGCGTCCTTGGAGCGGCGGATGAGCGCGATCACCTCGTCGATATTGGCGACCGCGATGGCGAGGCCGACCAATATATGGGCGCGGTCGCGTGCCTTGTTGAGGAGATACTTAGTGCGCCGGGTGACCACTTCTTCGCGGAAAGCGACGAAGGCCTGGATCAGGTCCTTGAGATTGAGGAGCTCGGGCCGGCCGCCGATCAGGGCGACATTGTTGACGCCGAAGGTGGTCTGCAAGGGCGAGAAGCGGTAGAGCTGGTTCAGCACCACATCCGCCATGGCGTCGCGCTTGAGCTCGACCACCACCCGCATGCCATGCCGGTCGCTTTCGTCGCGGATGTCGGCAATGCCATCGATCTTCTTCTCGCGCACCAGCTCGGCGATCTTCTCGATCATCGCCGACTTGTTCACTTGATAGGGGATCTCGTGGATGATGAGCGCCTCGCGCTCCTTGCGCAATTCCTCGGTCGTGACCTTGCCGCGCATGACGATCGAGCCGCGCCCGGTATGCATCGCCGATTTGATGCCGGCGCGGCCGAGGATGATGGCGCCGGTCGGGAAGTCGGGACCGGGAACGATGCCGATCAGCTCATCGATCGAGATGCCGGGATTGTCGATCACCGCGATGCAGCCGTCGATCACCTCGCCCAGATTATGCGGCGCCATGTTGGTGGCCATGCCGACCGCGATGCCGCCCGAGCCGTTGACCAGGAGATTGGGATATTTCGCCGGCAGGACCGACGGTTCCTGGAACTCGTTGGAATAGTTGGCGACGAACTCGACTGTGTCCTTGTCGAGATCATCGAGCAGAGGCATGGCGGAGCGGGCAAGGCGCGCTTCGGTATAGCGGTCGGCCGCCGGCGGGTCGCCGTCGACCGAGCCGAAATTCCCCTGGCCGTCGATCAAGGGCAGCCTGAGCGAGAAATCCTGCGCCATGCGCACGAGCGCGTCATAGATCGCGAGATTGCCATGCGGGTGATATTTACCCATGACGTCGCCGACGACGCGCGCCGACTTCTTATAGGCCTTGTCCGGCGTGAAGCCGTTCTCATGCATCGTATAGAGGATGCGCCGGTGCACCGGCTTGAGCCCGTCGCGCACATCGGGGAGTGCCCGCGACACGATCACGCTCATCGCGTAATCGAGGTAGCTCTTCTTCATCTCGTCTTCGATGGAGATGGGGGCGATTTCACCCGGATTGCCGGAGGAATTGGGATCGTTATTGTCGTCGTTGTCGGCCACGGAAAACCTGATTGGATTGGAGCTTCTTGAACCGTTCGAGCGGGTCCTGGGAGGTCCCTGTTTTGCAACGATTCGATCGGCGGAACATATTACTCGGGCGGCCTGCCGGATTCAATGCCAAGCGCATGAAAAGAGTAGGAAAAATGCGATTCTTGACGGCGGAAATCATGCCCTGAAATCAAAGCCTTGCAAGATGGCTGAAAAGCCTTGCGCAAGAGGCTCCGCCGCTCACAATACATGGGTCGGCTTGCCATCGATGCTGAGCATGTTTTTGCGCCGCCAATAGTCGCGCACGCCCTCATCCCCCATGGCCTCGTAGAAGGGCAGAAGCTCAGCCGTCCCGCGCTCGGCCTGGAAATCCATGAGCGGCACGCCGGAGCCGCAGGAGGTCTGCACCAAGTCGATCTCGAGGTCGAAAATCTGCCGCGACCCGGCCATGGGCGGGAACAGGCGGGCGAGTTCGCTCCAGGCATCGGCGCGCGGATGGACCACTTTCGCATGGCCATAGACCCTGAGGATCATCGCCTCGCCCGAGAAAGCGCAGAACATCAAGGTCATGCGGTCAGTCTCGGCGAGATGGGCCGCCGTCTCATTGCCGCTGCCCGAGAGGCTCAGCCAGACGATGCGGCTCTCGTTCATGATCTTGAGCGTCTTGAGGCCCTTGGGCGACAGGTTCACGCGGCCCTCGGGCGCCGCCGTCGCCACGAAGAACAGCGGCTGGCGCTCGATGAAGTCCATGAGCGTGCGATTGAGTTTCGATCCCATGGCCATGCGAGCCTCCTCTTGCCGAGAGGACCAGTCTAAGATCGCCGACGCCAAGGCATGTCAGCAGCCTTATTAACCAGGTACAGGCTATAGGGAACCGTACATGATCGCCCGCTTATGGAGAACCGGCCTGAAACCCGGACGCGAGGTCGCGTATGAGACCTTCGCGCGGGAAATTTCGCTCCCGATGTTTCGTGTACAGGACGGCTTTCTCGGCTGCGTCATGAGCCATCGTGACGATCAGGCACTCGTCCTCACCTTCTGGCGTGACGCGGCCGCGCTCGAAGCGCTGAAGCACTCGCCTTCCTATCAGGCGACGGTCGAGCGCATCCTGGCAGCCGATCTGCTGGCCGGCGAGCAATCTACCGAGGTCAGCGACGTCCACCTTCTGGCGCTCGACCAGCTTAATCCGGGCAAGTCCTGGTAATGACTTTGACCGTGAACTGACGCGGACCGGGACGCTTCTCGCCCGGCTTGTCGACGATGGCAACATCGACATGACAGGCGCCCGCCGTGACGCGATAGAGATCCGTCTTGACGAATTCGATCCGGTCTATCGGCTGTTTGACTTTGAAGGTTTCGACAACCGCAGAGTCGGAAAGGATCGCCTGCAGTTCGGCAATGCGTTGGTAATTGGGTGGGAGCGCGGCCCAAGACTCCGGGACGACCGCAAAAATAACTGCGCCGGCGAGCAAGAGATGTCTCAGTCGCATGATGAATGCCTCTCTGCACATTGCGCGAGCCCTTCTCGCTCACCTCTCTCCAGCCGATGCGACGGCGATGCCGGCGGCGCGCAGTCCCTCCACCATCCGATCGAGCACCGCGGGATCCTTGTAAGGCAAGGTCCGCCTCTGGTGGTCGATTGAGAAATTGGGATTGACCTCGAGCGTCTCTTGCCAATAGCGGCGCGCCTCTTTATGGCGCCCGGTGAGGCCATAGAGACAGGCCAGATAGAAGCGCGACATGTCGGAACGCGGCATCAGCGTCAATCGCCGCTTGAAGGCGATCTCGGCCTCATCGTATCGGCCGAGGGCGAGCAGAGCCCGCCCCAGGAAATGCAGCGACATGTCGAACTGCGGATCGAGGCGATAGGCCCGCGTAAAGAGCGCTATGGCATCTTCGTGCCGCCCCTGGAAGTCTCTTATGTTGCCGAGGCCGGTATAGGCGTCGGCCAGATTGGGCGCGAGTGCGAGGGCCCGCTCGGCGGCCCGTTCGGCTTCGTCCAGCTGGCGCATCCAGCACAGCGTGATGGCAAGCGAGATATGGCCTTGCGGCTCGGTCTCGTCCGTTTCGATGGCCTTGCGCGCCAGATCCAGCGCCCGTGTCAGGTTCTCGGCCGTCGCATTGTTCCATTGATTGGCAAATTCGGCGAAACTGATGATCGAGAGCCGCGCATAGGAAATGGCCAGCTTGGGGTCGATCTCGATCACGCGCTCGAGCATCCGGCGCGCTTCTATGGCCGCCTCGGGCCGCAGCTGCAATGACGTCTGCCGCGAGCGGACGATGAGGTCATAGGCTTCCGGATCGATCTTGCCGCGGTGTTCGCGCCGCGCTTCTTCTCCGGCGGTAAGCTTGACCTTGAGGGCATCGACGATCGTGCGGGTCACCTCGTCCTGGACCGCGAAGACGTCCTCGAGATCGCGGTCGTAGCGCTCGGCCCAGAGATGGCCGCCGCTCGTACCGTCGATCATCTGCGCGGTGATGCGAACCCGGCTGGCGATCCGGCGCACGCTGCCCTCGAGGACGTAGCGGACGCCGAGCTCCCGACTCACTTTGCGAATGTCCGGCGCCTGACCCTTATAGGCGAAGGAGGAATTCCGCGCGATGACGAAGAGACCCGAGACCTTGGACAGATCGGTGATGATGTCCTCGGTGATCCCGTCGGCAAAATAGCCCTGCTCGGGATCCCCCGACATGTTGTTGAAGGGCAGGACGGCGATCGACGGCCTGTTCGGCAGCGGTTGCGGCGCGCCGCTTGCCGCTTCGAGGGCCGCCGCCGTGCCGGCGCCTGGCGACCAGGTCCAGATGTGCAGCGGACGTTCGATGTTCTTGACCTCGTGGCTGCCGCCGTCGACGAAATCGATGCTGAGGCGGCCCTGCACATGCTCGTACACGGCATTCGAGATCGCCACCCCGCCCGGATCGGCCAGCGCCTCCATGCGGGATGCCACATTGACTCCGGCTCCATAGAGATCGTTGCCGTCGACCATGACATCGCCGAGATTGACGCCGATGCGCAGCACGATGTGCCGATCCGCGGCGGCATTGTCGTTCGCGGCGGCCATCGCCTTCTGCACCTCGACCGCGCATTCGACCGCGGCGACGGCACTGCCGAACTCGACCAGCATCCCATCGCCGATTCTCTTGAAGATACGGCCCTGATGTTGGGCGACGAGGGGTTCCACCACCTCGTTCCACCGCAGCTTCAGTTCGGTCAGCGTGGATGTTTCATCCTGCTCCATGAGTCGGCTGTAACCGACCACGTCGGCAGCGAGAATGGCGACGAGCCGACGCTGGATGGGGGCTTTGGACATCAGTGCAAGTGCTTCCTGGCATGCGCCAAGCAGTCTTTTAGGGGTGCACCGTTTCCAAGTCTATTCGGCTTGTCCGCCCCAAAAAACTGCCGTCGGCCCAAGCGCCTGTATGACCGATATCGCTGGCCAGTATACGGACCTTTGACAGTCAAGCGGCCTGTTTCTCTCTGGCTTTGCCTCTCGCTCTCACTTTCACATCGACTTGCATGCCCGCCTTGGCCAGAAGATCGATGAGATTATCGACCGAAAACAGATTGATCTTTCCGCGCAGCAAATCTGATACACGCGGCTGGGAGATGCCCAGGCGTTTGGCAGTCTCCTTCTGGGTCCATCCTGACCTTGTGATTTTCTGCTCAAGCGAGATCATGAGATCGGAACGAAGCTTCATCCGGGCGGCTTCTACCGGATCATCCTCGATGGCGTCCCACACGCTATCATATAGTTTTAGCTTCTTAGCCATGTACACGCTCTTGTATCAATTGCCTGAATCGACGACGCGCCAGTTCAATGGTGTGCTGTTCCGCCTTCTGTGTCGTCTTATGAAAGCAATGCAGGACATAAATTGCTTCCGCATATTTCGCGACATAGACGACCCTATATTCACCAGACGAGTCACGGACGCGAATCTCGGAAACACCAGGACCGATCGAGCGTATTGGCTTCCAATCGAAAGGTTCCAAGCCACGCTGAACCCGTGAGAGTTCCTGACCCGCATGACGTCGAGCGTCTTCAGGAAACTCTCTTATTTCCTCCCGGGAACGCCCTATCCATCCGACAGGTCTCATTGTCGAGTATACGTTAACTTATATACTTTGCAATACCGAAGCGGTTTCCGGAATCGTCACTGCTTAAGCGTGGCGCCCCCCTCAGAACGGAACTTCGTCGTCGAGATCGCGGGCGAAATTCTGTTGCGGCCTCGCGCTGCCGCTGCGCGGCCGGTCCATCGGGCTCGATTGGCCAAAACTGTCGCCGCCATTGGCAAAGCCCGAGTCACCGCCGCCGCCGCGGGCATCGAGCATGGTGAGCTCGCCGCGATATTGCTGCAGCACCACTTCGGTCGAATATTTCTCGACCCCGTCCTTGTCGGTGTATTTGCGCGTCTGCAACTGGCCCTCGAGATAGACCTTGGCCCCCTTCTTCAGATACTGCTCGGCGACCTTCGCCAGGTTTTCATTGAAGATGACGACGCGGTGCCACTCGGTGCGCTCCTTGCGCTCGCCCGTCTGCTTGTCCTTCCAGTTCTCCGAGGTCGCGACGCTCAGATTGACGATCGGGCGGCCGTCCTGCGTATGGCGCACCTCCGGATCCTTGCCAAGATTTCCCACCAGGATGACTTTGTTCACTGATCCGGCCATATCCGCTCTCCTTGCTTTCCGGGCACTAAACTCAGGTCTGGTCAATCCACCAAACCTGTCTTCCGATCCACTGCGGATCGACTTTTATCCCCCGCAAATATGTTCTCTTTATGTTCCGAAAGCAAGCGCTACGTGTTTATCCCTTGACGACAAGTAGCATCTATGCCATTATCCCCTCAGTAAATAGGGGATGGCGATGGCAAAGTACACCTTCAAGCAGTTCCAGACCGAATACCCGGACGATGAAGCCTGCCTTCGTAAGCTCATGGAAATCCGCCACGGCGGGACCGAGATCGTTTGCCCCTCTTGCGGGACCGAGACCACCTTCCACCTGATGACCAATCGCCGGGCGTTCGCCTGCAAGGATTGCGGCCACCATATTTACCCCTGCGCTGGTTCGATCTTCCACAAGTCGCCCACCAAACTGACGATCTGGTTCTTTTCCATGTACCTAATGACCAGCACCCGCCACGGCGTCGCGGCCAAGGAAGTACAGCGCCAAACCGGCGTCACCTATAAGACCGCTTGGCGCATCTGCCACGAGCTTCGCAAGCTGATGGCGAGCGCGGACTACCGTGGCCCTCTATCCGGCCATGTTGAAGTTGACGAAACTCTGATCGGCGGAAAGGTGACGGGGCATGGCTCAGGCCGTCACCGTTCCCGCAAGTCCGCCCTGTTCGGCATGGTGGAGCGCGGTGGCAAACTTCGCGCTGGCCCCGTTCCTGATGAAAGCTCCTACACTCTTGAGCCTATCATTCTTGAGAACGTGACTTGGGGTAGCACGATTAGCAGCGACGCTTGGCGCGGCTACGGCAATCTAGGGCGCACCTACACTCATGGCGTTGTCGAGCACAAGCACAAAGAATACGTGCGCGGCATTCATCACACGAACACGATTGAAGGACATTGGGGACACTTCAAGCGCGCTGTTCTGGGAACGCATGTCCATATCTCAGGCAAGCACCTGTGGAAGTATGCGGCGGAATTTAACTACCGCTACAATCACCGCTCATCGCACGATGGCATGTTCAAGGGTCTTGTTTCGGCTTTTGCACTGCCGCGTCTAGCAGACGATTGAAATCCTCTCGGTGAGTGGGGTTCTCGCCGCTGTCGGGAGGGGCCACACCGGAAGCGGAAGCGGGTCTAAATCTGGACTGGCTTTTGTGCCTTTCAAGCGCCGCTTTGAGCGCCGGTTCCATGTTCTTAATCATCTCGAAAACCTTCTCTATCGGGACCACCACCCCAAAGCCTGTGTTCCGTTCGTCCAGACTTAGCGAGGCGGGCGGATCGGCGTCAGGGTCGCTTGTCTGCCACTGTGGCACGAGAACCTGATCCTGCTTACTCTCGACAACATGATAGCCTATTAGGACGCCAATAGGTAGGTAGTGGTCACCCTCAAGGTGTTCTACCTTGCCATCTCTGGATCGCATCTGTGGTGGATTAAGAAAAACCGGCGATCCACTTAACCCGGCAATCGTTCTCAATTCGACTAGATACGCGTCTAGATAATTGCCCTCAGGGCCTCTTACAGGTTCCTCTCCAGGTAAGAGCGCAACATGGCCGCTTCTCACGACCGGAATATTTTTGGTTAAACCATAGTGCGATGTGTAAAGGCCGACCGCATAAACGTCATCGCCATAAGAAATGCCCTCAAAGAGGGCCTGTAGA
>JAKATG010000018.1:0-167566 GCA_021828105.1 Pseudomonadota bacterium | reverse complement strand
ACAGCCCTGTTCCAAAAGACTTCAGTTGCATCAAAAAAGTTCATCTGCAAAGCCTGTAAGCTGGATCTAAGTCGTGAGTATCTGACTGCCGTGCAACTGCCGGCAAGCTTTACGGTGTCCACCGAAGTTGACCCCATGGAGCACTTCGGTATCGACCCTGCTGATTATATGGAGACCGATGAAATGATAAGGCAACTCGAGCGGCACGGGATGTTCGTGTACGAGCAGGAGTATGATAACGAGTGAATGGTCCTGTTCACGTAGCAATCTGGCTCGAGGTTGTTGCCGACATTTAACGACGTGGTTGAGATCAAGGATCGGCCTTTGGAACAGGGCTGTAAAGTTGACCATAACAGCGCCAGACGTCTTTCGCGTCGTGCCAAACTCCGATGAAGGAGAAGCCCTCGAGAGGTGGTCCCCGATCGCGAGACAGTTTGGCGGCGTTGCTAAGGTGGGTCATGTTGTTGATCATGCCGCCAGTCGGGTTGGCGCCGGGGCCGGGGCGAGCCCCGGTCCCGGCGGCGCGAGTTGCATAGCATAGGCTTCGGCCGGCGTCTGCCCGGCGAGCGCGGAATGTGGCCTGCGAGTGTTGTAGTAGTCGATCCAACGGCCGATCCCGGCCCTGGCGTGGCTGCCGGTCTCGAAGGCATCGAGATAGACGCATTCGTATTTTGAGCGACCGCCACAGCCTTTCGATGAACACATTGTCCATCCACCGGCCTTTGCCGTCCATCGAGATGCGGATGCCGTGATCGCGCAGCATGCCGGTGAAGGCGAAGCTGGTGAACTGCGCACCCTGATCGGTGTTGAAGATCCCAGGCCGGCCATAGCGGGCGATCGCCTCTTCCAGCGCCGCGACGCAGAAGTCGGCATCCATCGTGTTCGACAGTCGCCAGGCAAGAACCTTGCGGCTCGCCCAGTCCATCACCGCCACCAGATAGAGGAAGCCGCGTTTCATCTGAATGTAGGTGACATCGGCGCACCAGACCTGGTTCGGCCTGGCGATGACGAGGTCCCTGAGCAGATAAGGATTGACCTTGTGCTCGGGGCTGGGCTGGCTGGTCCGAGGCTTCTGGAAGATGGGGACAAGCCCCATCTTGCGCATCAGCCGGCGCACCCGCTTGCGGCCAATACACCAGCCGTGCCGGCGCAGATGCCGCGCCATCTGGCGCGCGCCGTACCACGGCGTCTCCAGAAACTGCTCGTCGATCAGCCGCATGAGCGTGAGGTTCATCTCGCTCTCTCCGCAGGGCGTGCGATAGAACGTGGAGCGGGCAATCGACAGAAGCTCGCACTGCCGCGCAATCGAGAGCCGCGGGTGGTCCGCCTCGACCATCGCCCTCCTCCGCTCGTGGCTCAGCGACCGGAGGCCTTGGCCAAAAAATCGCGCTCGATCACCAATTGTCCGATCTTGGCGTGAAGCTCGCGAACTTCCGCATCGCGCGTCGCTTCGCGCTCGCCCGCCTTGCCGTCGAACACCCCGAGGGGCGCTCGCTTCTGGTGACCGACCCAGCAATGAGCATACTACGTTACCCGCTACGTGTCGGCCCGCGGCCAGCGCAGTTTCCCGCGCCCGACGCGCAAGGCGTGCACCAGCCTAGTGCCGCCCGGCAAGCGACCCGAGAAGAGGCTGGGCTTGGGATCGGACGCGGGCTTTATGAAGGTGGCGACCCGACTGTAGTCGGGAGTCACGAGCCAAGTGCTACCGTCGTCGTCCGTGACGATCCGATAATGGCCGGCAGGTGGTGCGGCCGCGATGTCGAGTAGACGCTCATAGTGATCGACCGACCATTGGTGGGTGCTGCCGCTCAGGGCCTCCGTCCGGAATCGCGACCAAAAGCGCCGCGGTGTCGGGTGTTGGCCAAATACCGGCGTCGGTCAGCGCCGTGATTTCGTTGGACTCGAGCCAGGCGCGCATTTCCGCTGGGGTGACGAATGCAGGCTTAGTGCTTTCAACCGCCGCCATCGCGGCACGCCGAGAGGGCAACCCAGCGCGGATCAGCAATGACATCATGAATTGCGGTACGCCGGTCTCTAGCGAGGCGGCGGCACCGCCGGCGGCGACATCAGGTGTCCAACCAAGGCTCACGCGCCGCGTTCGGATCCCTTCAAGTGCCCAGACCAAGCGGTACATGAACGCATCCTCGATTGTGCGCATGTTATTCGGGCCGATCACGCTGACCTCTATGCCGGATATCCATTGCTTGAGGATGATTTTCTAATTGACCGGGAGCGGCTTTCCCGGAACGAAGGGCCGGATCGCGAAGAGCTGCTCGCCCAAGATTGCGAGCGCGTCGGCGAGTTCGTCGGCGTCGCCGGAGATCGCAGCGGCATCCGCGCGGTCGAGCTCAATTGCAAGCTCGTCCGCCATCGCGTCGATCGCTAGGCCGGCCTCAAGCCCAACGCCCATGGCAAAGTGACCGCATCGTCTCGGCGAGGTCGTCGCGAATCTCATCGCGGCCGCCATCCTTCTCGACATAGGTCCAGTAGCGCTTGCGCTTGTCTTCTTCCTTGGTGGCGTCACACCACTGCTTGTACAACCCCACAGTTTCCTCCAACTCCATTATGTGGCTTCGGAGTGCAGACCTTGCGAAGGTTTTCGTGCTCCCCGGTGTTACCCAGACGACTGGTCATCGGCACCATCAAGTCAGTAGCCAAATTTATCAAGCAATGTCATGGACTAGTGGCGCACCCGAAAGGATTCGAACCTCTGACCCCCAGATTTGTAGTCTGGACGGCACCGGCGTGGCGGATCATATAGGAGCCTACTTTTTCCGCCAACTGATTGAAAAGGTCTCCGTACCCTCAGCGCAGCCGTACCCTATCCCTGTAACCATCCCAGCAGAAAGCCGGCAGAATTGTGTCTGCGGGTACCCTTGCCCCTGGATGCTTGAGGATGAGCCGGAACTGGCAAGCGGTCATCAAACTGTCCGAGATCACGGGAATGCGCTCGGGCATCTATGAAGAAGGCACACGGCGGTATTTCGGAGAGCGGCTACGAACCTGTGGGCACGGCACGCTTGCCTGCGAATAGGTGGGGGCAGCTGGTGGTGCTATCTGCCGACCTCCGCGATGTCATCGTGAGCCCGCCGGGTTTACCCGCATCTATGATGCAGCTTGCCGACCATATTGATGCTGGTGTTCGTCAGGCGGGAAACCGCCCTCATCGACGTGCCCTCGCAGAGCATGGAGAGGATTTGAGAACTCCATGCTTAGGCGTCAAGCATAATAGTTCATTTTAAAAGTCGCAGCTGCACAACTTGAGTTTGCAGTTCCTCCCGTTCCAGTCCGCTCAGGCTTTCAATGTCGAAAGTGTTTAGGGCCAGAGCGCCCACAATCTGTGCCTTGGGCTGAACGCCATGTTCCATCAGCATTCGCATTCCCGTCGCCAATACGGTCGGTGAGGGCAGAGGGAAGGCATTGTCCAGCGGCTCCTTTTTGCGGATGCGCCGGATATTCATCTGTTTCCAAATGTACTGGACCTGCACAGGGTTGAGAATTTCCAAGTCTTTGCAGCGATAAACCATAGCTGCGACGGCAACGCGCCAGCGCTGTTTCATGGCCAGGAAATAATCAATAGAAGTGCTGGCAACCTCGGATGCGAACTGCGCTCTTGGCAGCAGCAACGCGCCTGCAAATCTATTTGCTTGCCGTTCGACTTTTTCAAGATTCTTGCTGGTCACCTCAATTGATGCATGCAAGACGATGTGGCCTAGTTCATGGGCAAGATTAAAAAGCGTTCGTGACGTGCTTTGAACCTCCTTCGAATAGAGGATGTACGGTCGCCCTCCCTGCCACCGCGAAACGGCGTCCATGTCGTCGCATTTCACATCTTCTTCGATCAAAATGCAGCCATTGAACTCTAGCACTGCTACGAGATCGGTGATCGGTTCCTGAGCAAGCCCCCAAAGTTTACGGACAGCCTCAGCTACAGATTCGATTTTGTCGTCGTCATCTGTCTCGTAGTCGAAATCAATCTCGGGCAAACGGACGGGCGGCAGTTCAATGAAGCGCTCAAGATAGGATGTGATGTCGAAGGCCCATTCCAATCTGCGGGCGATACGCAGCCGCTCGGGCCGCTGCATCCTTTTCAAGCTACGCCAATTGGGCATGCGGAAGCGCGATACAGACCTGTTTCTTGGTGTCGTGAAGAAAGACGGAGGTTGACCAGTCACCTCAATTATTCTCGCGAATATCTCGCCCCTAGGCGCGCTTAAGCCAGTTTCATAGTGTCCAATTGCGCCACGTGAGACGCCAATAGCATCTGCAAATTGGTCATCTGTTAGCCCCGTTGCTTCCCGCGCTTCCCGAATGCGTTCAGGGATAAGTTTATGCTGCTCACCAATCATTTTTCTTTGCCAATATCCAAATCACCTTTCTGTTGCTCAAGAGCTTCACGGATTTCATCTCGGAATTTCATGGCGTCACGCGGATTGAGTGTGGGTTTTTTCTTGTCTTCGGGTTTGACAATTACTGTACGGACGGCGTTCAGCGCGTCCTTTCTAGCCAGCCAAGTTTCAGATTCCTGGCCACTGGGCAAGCCCCAAAGAGCATGGCTCAATGCGCCATTCTTCGTAGACCCGTAGCACAGCCATGCAGTGTAAAGTTTTGCCGTAGGCAGTTGAACGACTTTCGGGTCGTCGAACAAGTCGATCTGATTGGAGTGACGCTTATCCTGCTGGTTGGGTGTGTCCTCGGGAAAGGCATCCTTATCCGCCGTCCTAACCAAAAAGCCGCGACATTGTCCGCTGCGGATCTCTAGCCAGTGCCAACTACCAATAGGCATTGGCGTGAACTCGGCTTCGAATGGAAGATCTCCGGCTATACAGAGTTGGTGCAATCGAAACATCACGCCGGCGCGGCGCATCAGTCCGCGAAAATCCTTTCCCACGGGAGTATCCAGGAAAGGAAGGCTCTTAACCGCATCGTCGCCAAGCGCGACCCCTTCTCGCAGGGCTCGAATGGTGTCGCCGTAGGTATGCTCCGGAAATGCACTGTCAAGCACTTCAAGGAAGTCTGGCATAGCAAGAATCCTGTTCTGACTCGCGCATACCGTACTACCCAAATACCCATCCTGTGTCTAGAGAGTTATTTGTTTTTCTACCGACATGTCGCCGCCTTCCCCGCAATTTCCTTTCGCCGCTTGGCTGACAGCCCCTCCGCCCGCGCTTTACCGCCCATCCGGCTCAGTTCCTGAGCCGCCTTTTCTTGCCGTCATCGACCGGCGGCGGCGCATCGTCGGTATCCTCACCCACGGCGATCCTCATCACCTTGACGGCGTTGCCGATGACGTCAGCGGGGCGCTTTGGGGCTTTCGATCCGGTTGGCATTAGAGGCTTCTTTCGCGGTAAACGATGAGCACTTGGCCGTCATCGCCCTTGATTTGGTAGCCGTCGCACGAAGGGGTTTCCGCTCGCAACCAAGCACCGGTCTGGTTTAGGTCTGTTGGTGACGATGAATAGGACGTAACCGTGCGGAGCACCACAGAGCGGTCGTCCGGCCGCTCCCAATTGACAGCCAACAGTTCTATGGTAGGCATCGGCGTCTCCATGCTTTCCGCTAAGCATATAGGAAGCCGGGCCGGATTCGATAGGTTAGATTTCAAACTGAGACACTACCCCCCAATGCCGAGGGCGTCTTCACTAAGGGTTGGCGCATAGGCCGTCGCGCCCTCGAGATAAAGCTCTCGGTAAGGGGCTCTTACTTCGTGCCTGTGAACAGCCTACTCGGAGTGGGGCTGGGATATGATTTTCCTCGAGCCGCCAAAAGAAGCCGTGGGCCGACCTCCCTACACTCCCCCTACCCTTAACGAAAAAGGGGCATCGGATCGAAATCATCGCGCATGAGGCGGTCCATGCGTACCGCCACCTGCTCGGCCGGCGCCGCGCCGGGGCCACCGTTGCCGACCGTATCCGCGCCGCGATGGATGACGAGTTCGTTACCCGCAAGGACGCACGCGCTCATGTCTCCGGTATCACCTGTTACCTATGTCCCGAGAAGGACATCAACCACTAAGGTTAAGCCTTTTGCCAGCCCAACCCTTAAGGCATGGACGAGGGCATACAACTGCAGAACGGTTTGTTTGATAGATGTCCGCGATAAATTGATCGCGGGCCGCCCCCAACAAGCATGCGGCTGAGGCAACGGGCTTCACCGAACGAACGCCCTCTCGGCCTAAGAATCCTCTTCGGGCTCCGCCCGAGGTATCTCTGGAACGATCTCATCCTCAGCGTTGTCACCCGACTTCGTCCACAACTTGTCGGCTGACTTACGAAGATTTTGCCATTCAAGTGCCTTATGGATACGTTGCACTCCGGCGTCGTCCACTAGGGCAAACCCGACAGACACGGTGACTGTCGGGGCCATCGAAGTGACCACCAGTACAATCGCACCAACGCCCTCTAGATACATGATCTCAAGGCCAGGACTGAGATAGCCTGCCGGAGCAATATAACCGTCGTCGAACAATCTATTGAACCGAAATGGATTGTCGCGCCGCAATATTTGCGGAATGACTAATTTCGAGTGAACCACAGCTTGCGGATTTGCCGCTCGCACGGCGCCTCGAATCTTGAAAAGCGCGTCTTGAAGATCAGACGATGTACCCCAGACTGTGCCACCAGGCCTAAACCATACAAGTTGGAGTGGGCTTGAAACTGACACTGCCTTCGAGATCAGCTTCTCCGTCACTAGTGACGTAAATACGTCTATATTTCGAACAAGATATGACGCACCAAAAATCGCACGCCGCTCTCGATTGAGGGCTCCAGCATTGGTCGATAACCAAGATCCAAGATCCAGACCTCCCTTCTTGTGATGCGCCTCCACCACGCTTGTGTCACCTACGAGGCGTTGAAAATCTTCGAGCGCAGCGTTCGACGGCTCGGGCCCCTTTAGGCGTCGGTACGCATCAGTCATAGCGCTAGTAAGCGGCAAATAGCGTGTAAGGTCGTCCACCTCGATGTCAAGAAGATGAGCGCGTAGTTTAGGTTCGGGATCCACCAGTAGATCCTCCCATCCTTTCACTACAACAAATCCAAAACGGTCCTGCTGAACCTCCGATACAGAATAGAGGCCGATGCGATCTGGATTGTTAACACGCCTGACTTTGCGAAGGTATTCTGCAAAATTTTCTTCAAAGGCCCGACGCGCGAAGGCGATGGGAACGTCACGCGAAATATTTTCGGACGGCAGATCGATTAGGTTCCGCAGCGGCCTGGCACGCTCCGGCACCATCATGTTTCGGCTAATTAAATCAAACCAAACTCGGTCGACCCAAGTATCAATTTCGACTACCCGTGGCGCACCCTCGTCGACTCCACGAAAGTGCTCGTGGGCTGACGCGTGAAGGGACAAATTATCGCCATCAACAGACAACAGGCCGCGAGCGACAAGATCACTAATCACGGTCTCGGCCTCGGCCTCGCTGAAACCAAAATACGCAGCAAGTCTTTTGGCTGGTATCGACTCTGTTAGTTTCAGTGTTCGCAGTACGAACTCGTCCACGACCGGAAGCCGCCGGTCGCGAGTAACATTTGCCGTTAACAGAAACCGCCGACACGGAACATTGAAGCCGAATGTACAGACCGTTATGGGAACACTGCTCGCCACTACAATTTTCCAGCTGCTACGGTCATCGCATCGTCCACGTGCGCGTCTATGTCCCAAAGGACTCTGCGCATTGGCGACTCCCCGCCAACCTTTGACCACATTGAGCGAGCTCCAACTATGAATAGTTTCTCTTTGGCACGAGACATCGCGACATTGCAGCGATTTGCATTCCGAACATGGCCTTGCTCGCGATGGGCACTGCATCTCACCAGCGTTAGAATGACAATAGTATTTTCTTTTCCTTGATAAGAGTCTACCGTCTCGATCCTCACCATTCTGCGAAATCTTGCTTCCCATGGTCGACTTGAAAAGGCTTGTTCTATCTTCACTTTTTGCGCGCTATACATACAGATTACGCCTATTGGCGCCTCCTCCTTGCCAGCGGCCAACCCTGCTACAAGATCTTGATCTTCCGAAATGCGTTCCAGCAGCCGAAGCACCGCTTCGACCTCTGCCGGGTTCCAGAAAGTGGTATCATCCCATTCGGCGGAGCGTTCTAAGTGACTGCGCTCTGCTGACGTGTCCACCCATACGATCCGGCGCGCAAACAGCTTGGGACGATCAACGGCAAAAAGAGGGTCCGCTTCGCGATCGTTTGAAGTGATAAGCTGCACCTTGTCTGGTTCGTAGAAGATGCGCGATACCAAATTGCAGATCTGCGGGCTCATCCTATATTGCTCAGTGAGCGTCTTACCATTGTCTCGGCCGTAGCTTGAGAGGTACGCGCGTTCAAAGTCGCTTCGAATGAGCTCGGCCAACGGAATGTCCGGCATCTCCTCTTGGAGTCCCTTCAAAACCCCCCTATCCATCATTGGAAGAAGTTGCCGATGATCGCCAACGAGCAGTATTCGACGACCCAATTGAATTGGAACGGCTAACTCGCTCGGTGTGCATCGGGCCGCTTCATCAACAATCACCCAGTCGAATGGCTTGGCATCAATTCTGATCTTGGTTTGGCCAACACCGACACAAGTCGCCGTCACAATAGTACGAGTCTTTGCAAGGAACTCCTCAAAGTTTCTATGCGCTGAAGCAAGAGAAGCTGCCCATTCCCTCGACAAATCCAACAATTGGCGGAGTTTTTTTATGTCGGCTGGCGAAGTTCCCGGATGCTTACTGATGAGAGTCTCAAAGGTGTTTGTAAGTTCTCCATGAACGGCGGCAACATCCGGCTCCCGCCCCAACAAATCCGCAGCAGCGGCCCTGAATGCCCTAACCGCTGTGGCAACGGCAGTATCTCTGCGGCGCCGCTCTTCCGCAGACACCGGAGCGTCGTCGCTCTCAGCCTTCGCCAACATCAGCAAGCGGCGAGTGAGCGTGCCAAGCTGCCGATCAATTTCTACGCCGTCGTAAATGAATTGTCGGCGCAGGCCCATCGCCATCCCCAGTCCGGCCACTCGATGCTTGAACGCAGTTTCGAATCTTGTTTGGTAGCGCTCTTGCAACGACTTCGTATGAAATGGACGTATTTTGTCGGTAATGCCTTTTGAGCCGATACGCAGTAGGCTGGGCGCGCGGCCGCCGAGCTGCTTGATAAGATTTAACAATGCCTCAATGGCATTATTAACTGCCTCATGCGACTGGCTGGCGATCAGAATGCGGCGCGCGCCTTGGTCAGCGACCAGCCAATGTACGAGCGAAGCAATAAAATGCGTCTTGCCCGTACCCGGTGGTCCCTGCAAGTAGCCTACTGGGCCATATCGTACGATATGCTTGAAAGCACTACCCTGCCCGTGATTCAGCCGGTAGCGGGCGATTACATCATCAGCCACATCGATACCGAAGTCCGTCACCTGCAGGGACTTGTCTGGCGTAAAATAGTCCACAAGCCTTTCAATCGCCGCTTCTCCGTCCAGAATCTTCTCCACGGCCTTTGTGCGACGATCAAGCGATGTGCGCGATTTTCGATCTACCAGGTTTACAATATCGCCGGCCACAAGTCGGCGGTCAAAGTGCTCTATTATCAGTGTCTTCGAATCTGTTTGTTCCAAGTTAACTTCGCCAATCTTCTTTCCGCTCGGAAGTCGTACTTCAACCGTGGTTCCAGCGTCGAAATCGAAATCAAGGCCAATTCGTTCGTAAGCGTAAGCAGTAAATGAGCCATTGGACGGGCTCAAATCCCTCAGTACCTTGACTTGAGGCTGAAGAGATTGTTCGAGATCCAGTAGCTTTCGCCAGTATCGAGCAATATCCAACCTGCGCGCGGCCGTGACTTCCGTAGCCTGAACACCCGGGGGATCAACCAGAGGCGCAATGACGGTAAAGAGGTCCTCGAACCCTGCTTCTGGACCGGCCGCGATCGACAGATCTAGTCGAATTGGAACACCATGTTGTGATGCATGCGTGAGGCTTGAAAATGTGGCCCTAACGTGCCGCACGTAGGTAATGCGGATTCCGTCAACACCAAAAGCCAGGGTTCGTTCGACACCCGATATGCTATACTCAACTACACCCGGCCAAGGCGCTTGAGCGCGCAGGTAGTAAATTCCGTTGTCGGACCTTAGAAAGTCTGAAGATCCCCCGGGAAATTGAAGTTTGACATGCGGTGCTTTTGGGCCATGAAATCGTAGCTCCACTGCACGTAGACAGCGCAATAGTGGATCAAAGGTCTCAATTGCCGGTCTAGTCAGTTCCTGCCCAACCACCTGCAGTACATTTGCTAATCTTGAATCTTTGACGCGATCCAGAATTAGTTCCACGACTCTTAAGGTCGCATAGCGATCAAGTTGCTGTTCAGTTAGGCCTTCCCACCCCTCGGGACATAGATTGGGTGTCCGAATGCTTCCGGACCCAACTTCAATCATGTCAAAAAGGTCAAGTAGGCACGGCGTTCCAACGTCGTCGCGTACAAGTATATTCTTAGGTGCTATGTCGCCATGAGAGCATCCGATTGCGTGGAGAATGCCGACACCCTCCACGAACTTTAAGATGAAGCGGAGTACATCACCAGCAGCAAGTCTGTCAGCCCATTCTTCTGGCGGGATCATGCCAAGTGTCGTTCCGACCTCATGCCGGTAAACTGCGAATGGGCCCACTGGAGATAGCGCAGAACGCACGTATTCCGGCGCCACTGCTGTGGGGATTTGCATCAGCCTATTGATGCCTTCGAATAATCTTGTCAACGCCATATCTACGGCGGTACTCGTGCCCCGTTGGAGTCCGAGCCAAATTTTTACTACGAGCTCGATACCTTCAGCGTTGCGAGTAACAAAAATGTGGTTTCTACCGCTCTGATACAGGTTCTGAACGATTGCATATGAGACGTAAGGGTTATCAGTTGTCTGATGGCGGTCTATCAGTGTGTCATTCACACCTTTCCGCTCGCTCTGCTCCACGAGTACTGTGAATTCGTCTGCCATCTCCCGTGCATTTGCGAAGCGCTGATTTGCTGCACGTTCAGTTGCCCGGGCAATCCATTGACCTATCCCAGGTAGGACAGATTCTATGCCCTCTGGAATTAACTCGTTCGGATCCAATAATCTCCCACTCAGCACCTCAAAAGCGAGTCGCCCCAAGGCGAAAACGTCACGATGCTTTCCGCCGGCTGCGAGCGACGGATCATTGTCCTCGGGCGTGGGATCAGCATAACCACGCAGCGTTGACGCCCAATCTCCGATCGAGCTCTCGTCCGGCATTTGGCACGACATGAGCCCCGTCAGCGCGATACGCGTTGGACTGCCAATCCATATTGACCTAGCACCGAGGTCGCGGTGCGCGATGTCCCTGGCATGAAGCTCACCTACAGCCCCGAGCAAGGTTGAGACAACCAACGTTCGATCATCAATGCGAAGCTCATCCTCAGTTCGCGCCATGTACCGATCTAACGTCATCCAGCCCAAGCCTGGCGGAAGCCCCCTTAACTCGAAGTGTTGAGTGAGAATTTCGTCTTTGTCCTCGCCAACTGGAAGGAGAACTGCTCCTTGTCGCACGAGGCTGCTTCCAAGATCGTTCAAGCGGCCGATAGCTCTCAACTCGCGTTCCGCCACAAAGCGTCGCCTATCCGGACTGTTTAGCCCTGGCGGAAGTTTGTCAAACGACCAGACCCGCAAAAGTGCCTTGTAGCGGGTGTCTCGGATTCGTTCAGAGCGGTGTTCTCGCCATATTCGGCGCGGATGTACAACCACATCCTCTTCTACTACCCGGAAACCATCCCAGGTCGCTTCCAATGGCCCGAATAGCTTCGCATTCCGAGTTACACGTTCCAGCTCAGATTCGAACTGGAAGGCTTTCTTCACATGAAGGGTCCTAGATCCTAAGAGGCCTAGCTTTCCCGCCGGTGTAGAAATGGATACCGCGTCACCAAGCGTCCAAACGTGTGGCTGCTCCGTCGGAGATAACCCATTTTTTGTCGCTGATCCCGTCAGAACAACACGTGAGTCGACGTAGTACTTAGAGAAGCCGGGGATGACCCCGCTCAAAAAGGTTTTTACCTTCCTTGCTTTCATACTTACGCTGTCGACTGCGGAACGACCCCGCCGCCGCCCATCTATCAACCATTGGTCACCATTGTGGGTGAGAGTGCCATTCCAATCTTTGATCTCAAGAAGAAGTACGCGGTCGTCCATGACCACCATCGCATCAATCTCGATCGGCGGCTCATTGCGGGGGAAACACTGTAGCGAAGTGTAAAGCAACCAAGGTTCTGGGTATGCTTGAGCTAGGGCGTCTATCCCCGGTATTTCGCGAAGATGGATCCCTGCACTGCTGAGATATCTCACTCGGCATGCCATTATTGTCGCCTGGTCCCCGTTTCCACACAGCGGAGTGCAGAAACCGCCACCCTAGAACAGCCATCATGCCATATGCTATTCGCTGGGTCACGAGCTATTCGAAAGTGTTTAGGCGCTCGTCCGCGCGGGTGTTTGCCGGTTGCTTATCGGCTCGTCTGTTATGGGGAGTTTCAGATTGGATTCGAGCAACAGACGCCCCTCCGCGGCTTATCGTAGATATTGCTCCGGAGTAGTGCGTGCGTCGGGCAGAACTCCGGCCCTTTCTGCCCGATTGTCCAAGGCCGACGGCCGTCGGCGAAAAAGTGCATATCTAATATTCTTTGGACGCGTGTGCCGGCGAGTTTTCCCGCGCCGTCGCCGAAAGCTTTTTCGGGCGCTCCCACCAATCATACTGGCTCGGGTTGCCATCCCGATGACAATGTGACATCCCTTCGACCGTCTCGGTGTTGCCGAGTACCGTACGGGCGCGGGTCGCAAGTACTCAATTCGCGGGGCCCAGGATTGGATACTCCAATCGTCCCCATCAACACCCACGGAGTTTAGCTGTCGCGCTGGCTCCCCCGGCACAACGGCCATAGGCGGATGCCTGAGGAGTCCAGGTGTTAGTGTAAGCTCTTGATTTTGGCGCTGATCGACCGCGCTCTATCCGGGCAATCCCTGCATTTATCCCAGTATAGTAGGTTCCTGATATCAGTTTTGAACTCGGGAATGTGTTGGCGGGAGCTCCCCGCCGTCGCGATGTCGAGCACGAGAATGTTGGATCTTTCCTCAAGCGGAGGTGTTCCGCGGCCGTACGTTCCACTCCTGGCCTGAAATGGGTTTGCCAAGGCGATAACCGATTCGGCACAGGTCGACAAAAGGACCTCTTGTTCGTATTGGTGGCAGAGATCAGGCTGCTGTAGGAGCATGATCAAGTGACATTCGCCGGAGCGCCCCTGCCGAATCTTGAGCTTAGCCGGTGGGGGAGCAAAGGGCTTTTACACGATTGGCGTTCTCAAGGGCATTGGAAAGCATGCTTGGCGGCTCCCGACTATGCTCGCCGGCTGAGAAGGAGGGCGGCAAGGTAGAATCGCACCTTACGGCTGACATTATCATTGAGTTTCCCGCGCACTGCCATTCGATCAGTCAGGGAAGGTATGCACGCCATTTGTGCTTCGATCCGCCAGGAGCCGAGTTCATCTAGCCAGAGAAGGCCGCTATACTGCGCAAACCGAGTAGTGTAGCGATCTGCTGGATAGGAGAGCATCGTGAGATTCGTTGTCGGCTCGTACCCTGCACCTGAGGCAGCGCCCATCTGCGTCTTGATCAAGGCCGATTGGAACGACTGGTTCAAGTGGTACACACTCTACAACGTCACTATTATCCAACCGAATGGGACGCGCGTGGGAATTGGCCGCGTCAAGATTGGGCGTAAGGGCATGGTTGAAACGCAGGGTAGCACAGAGCTGCCGGCGGGCTTCGGCGCGCTCGATCAGAGCTTCTTTTCTATAGGCCAGAATGAGAACTACTACGAGACCTTAATTGAACTAGGCGACGATTTCAGGATCAACTATCTGCAAGCACTTCGAGACTGCGCGTTTGCGCTCAATATTCTTGAGGAGAACGAGGACGAGGCTGTTATGGTTAACTCGCTTCTTCGTGACATCGAGACTAGACGCGTCCGGGAGAGATTGCATCGTCTCGCGAACGCGCAGGTAGCGCTGACCGAATATAGCTTTACCTACGAGTTTCCCGCCACTCAGGCGGCGTTGACACCGCCCCCGATACTCAGTTTCGCCGTCTATCCGAACTCCAGACCTGCGACCAACATCCACGTGCTCATAGGGCGCAATGGAGTCGGCAAGACAAGGTGCTTCGACTTCCTTGCCCGAACGTTGTTGGGGATCTCGGCCGAAGATCCAAACCAGCAGACAGGCCTGCTGCGCAATACGATGCCGCAGGCCAATTCATGGCTTTCGGACGAGGAGGACGCTGATCCCGGCTTCGCTGGCCTAGTTACTGTTTCCTTCAGCGCCTTCGATGCCAGAGGACCGCTCGTCCTACCCGCAGAATCAAAGAAGCGATATTCTTACATTGGCTTAGTCACTAGCGAGCCCCTGGCTGGGCTGAACTTACCGCCGCTCAGCACGTTACGGGTTAAATCGCTGAGGGAGCTTGCGGACGAGTTCGCCAAGAGCGTTGCTAAGTGCCGCGAGGGTGTGAGGCGCGGCCGGTGGATGACTGCGCTGGAAAGCCTTGAGGCGGATCCATTATTCGCCGAGGCGGCCGTCACGACGCTAGCCAACGAGCAGGTGCCGGATGTAGAGAGCCGTGCGCGAAATCTTTTCTTGCGTTTAAGTTCGGGCCACGCCGCTGTCCTCCTTTCTATTACGAGCCTGGTTGAGCAGGTAGAGGAGAAATCGCTAGTGCTGATTGACGAGCCGGAGGGCCATCTGCATCCACCGCTGCTCTCTGCCTTCGTGCGCGCCCTCTCCCAATTGCTGACCAACCGGAATGGAGTGGCCATCATCGCAACCCATTCGCCGGTCGTGCTGCAGGAAGTCCCCGCTTCCTGCGTGTGGAAGCTGGGCCGAGCCGGGCACGAGGTGCGAGCGGACCGGCCTGAGCGCGAGACCTTTGGTGAGAATCTAGGCGTGCTAACGCGCGAAGTGTTCGGCCTCGAAGTAACGCAGACTGGGTTTCACAAGCTGATCGCCGATATAGCCCCCGGCAGTAGTTACGAGCAGATCCTCCAGGCTTTCAATGGCCAACTCGGGGCCGAGGGTAGGGCGCTGGCACGCGCCATATCACTTCTTCCGCCGGGACAGTAGACTAGACATGCGCACTCTTCCTTTGCCGCCGGTTACGCCCGCCGACCTGCTGGCCGCGTGCATCGACGGCTTGACGGATCCGGTCCGCGCCGGGCGACTGAACGCGGCTGTTCCGACGATGCTGGCGACCGCGGCGGCCTATAACACCAGCGCAACTGCCAAGACCTTACACCTGGTTCCCCGAGTGGTGTCTGTTGGAGCTTCCACGGCCGACGACTTGAAGAGCTTGTACAAGGACCAGATGAGCAGTGCGAGTGGCAATGCCCGTGATTACTACAATCTCATTAAGAACGCGGCCCCGAACAGCAAGTGCCCGCTTTGCGGCGTCGGTATGGTCCGCACGCTTGATCATCATCTGCCGCAGTCCAAATACCCCGACCTCTCAGTATGCCCCTATAACCTCGTGCCATCATGCGACTTCTGCCAAGCGGGCAAGCTCGCGAAGTATCCGGCCAACCCGGGGGAGCAGACGCTGCACCCGTATTACGACGACCTCACGGCTCAACAGTGGATCTTCGG
The DNA here is from genome assembly GCA_021828105.1 of Pseudomonadota bacterium. GTDB lineage: Bacteria > Pseudomonadota > Alphaproteobacteria > Rhizobiales > Aestuariivirgaceae > Taklimakanibacter. Next base: position 151,896 of record JAKATG010000018.1, on the reverse strand, counting down.
ATCGCTAAGCACGCTAGGAAACCCCGTGCTTCAGTTCCACGTTGCCGCACCCGCGCCCTGGCCAGAGATCCAACAGGAGCGGGTGCTTAGGCATTTCAACGTTTTTAAGCTCGGCCACGTCTACACATCGAACGCGAACGATGATCTGAGCACCATACGGCAGCGGCTTGTCGATCTCGAAAGCGCCGGCGGAAGCGCTGCAGTTGCCGCATACCTTGCCGAGGAGCGGGATCGGTGGGTCTCACGCCCCAACAGCTGGCAGCACGTTATGTACCAGACGCTTGCGGGCAACGCGTGGTTCGTGCAGGGCGGGTATCTGAGTATACCTGTTTAACGTTGCGGCGGGCCTATGCATGGTTCTGCCTATCGTCTGAGTTTCGCCGTTTGATTGGCACCATCGCCGGGGGCCTAGTTACCCGTGGGACTTGGTAGGGGGCGTCCGAGAACGGTACTGTGTTCGCTTCTCAAGAAAACGGCTGAGCGAGAACTGCCCAATGCCCCACCAAAGAAGGACAGCAGCGTGCAGGTCTATCCGGCCCCCAAAAAAAGGGTGCGTAGCGCAATAGGTAGGAGAGATGAATAGTAGCTCTGATGTTGGATAAATGCCTAAACAATCTATCCTGTAATTGACATTTAGGAATCTTGTTTTGCCTGCAAAATGGGGGACCAGAACGGCATTGCCCTACGCAAGTATGTGGAACGCATCGCTGGCGGCGATTTCGCGGATGAAACTACTGCCGAGGCTCAGACGGAAATCGGCCGTCCTAGAAGCGTTCGGCATGCTTCCAGGGCTCAGCAGGCCTCTGATGACTGGCTACCGGGCCAAGAAAGACCTCGACGAGGGCGAAATACGCCCCCTGGTTCAAGGCTTCCCAGACCCGATCTCTGGTTGGTTCTCATGGGGCATAGCGAGGCCCGCCTAGCTCTATCCGGCAGCCAAAAGGGAAGCAACCCGGCAGCATGTGAACCGAGGACAAAGCCCGACATGCCTGTCACCGCCCACCAAAAAGTCTACTGCGCTCCAGGGCAAGCTACGGCGTAGGCCGACGGATTTGTTCGGGCGTACTCGGGTAGCCAAAATGGATAAATCGCCGTCCCTATGCTGACGTAACAGGGGGAAATGGTATTATAATCGCGAGTCTTTCTGGCTCGATTTGAGGGATACGTGGGAGAAACTCTTGGCCTTTGTGCGCTTAAACCTTCATAATCGAACCTTAGGGCAGGAGTGCATAAAACTCATGCGATCGCTCCTTTGATTTAGGGTGCCAGACTTCGGAACAAAGGCTATCGCGATGTCGAAACAGATCCCATTTTACTGGTATCTTTCCTCGGAAGACGAACTGCTGGACATAGGATGTTCGCTAACGCGGACCGACTTCTTGTTTGATGTATCGAAGGCTGTTGTAGCCCATGGTGGTATGAGTTCGGAGGACCTAGATCGGGAGCTGCGAAAAGCTTGGCGAGATGCCCAACGAAAAAAGGGGTCGAGCACTACACGATTTGGAGCAGATGCAGGAATTTTTATGTGAACTTGGTCGGGATAAGCAAGCAAGAATATGACCGGCAAATCGCAAACCCGGATAGTCGTGCTCTTCTCATGTTCTGAGTTCCAGCTAACGAGGATACCGCAGAAGGCCCCATTTAGCCAAAACGCTGCCCTTTGCTGCCCCGGCTGACGTTCTCAAAGACTTCCGATTAGTCGGTAGGGAAGTAACGAGCGCGAGCTGCTATTGCTCAGATTGAACTCGACAGCTCGACCTTCGCTACCCAGCGAGGAGGGTCTATTAGGACGAGCGGAGGAATCATCCGCTTGTCGCGAATATTCGTGCGTAAATTCAGATAGTTGAATCGCCATGTCGCAGTCATGTTGCGAGCGTCGCACGCTTATTTTGGCGTTCAAAAGTGACTGCCCCGTCTATCACTCCCAGTCAGCGGTCTTTAAGCCAAGGCTGCGCGCATCCTCCGGGACGGCGCGCTTCAAAGGGTCGGCCGCCCCCAGGAAGTCGGCTGCGATCTCTACAGTCAGGCGCCGCCTAGCACTACAAATGGCGTGGTCACGGCAAGGCCCGAAAGATGTCGACTTTTGTTTCAAGACATCTGCGTAAGCTGAGATCATTCGCACCGACCTCGAACCAGCTTCCAGGTCGTTGATAAAAGTCGAGCCCCCTCCCGATCTTTATGACCCAGCCATTGTCCAATCGAATTTCCCGGTCGTGCATGTTTGGGTTCAGCTTTACTCTAAGCACGACATCCATCTCCAGGAGGCTTTGTTTTAGTTCATCAATCTTCTCGGAAATATCTGCGAGTTGGGCTTTGTCATCGTAGCCAGTGATCAGGTTGATCGACTTGACCGTCCCTGATTTGATGCAGGTCTCGCAGAAGCGGACAAAATTCTGAATCTGATGAGATAGGCGAATATAGGGATCCTCAATCGTGACCGCCTTGGCTCCGCGAATATACGGTCCCATGATCGACTCGTAGCTGTGCCCGATGTCACCGTACAAAATCGTGAAATGCTGCTCCTGCAGCTGTGCAGCGGCAGCCTCGATCCGAACGTCATGGACGGACCGCGGTGTAGGAGCGGCCGATCGTTCGGATTCAGCCGGATCGGGCCGCGTATTTGGCTTGGTCTCATCCTCGTTGAGACGCCGACGCTTCGGCTGCTGGGTAGCGAGCGCGTCTTTGGACTCAGGGCAAAAAACGACGATCTCTTCTCCGCTCGCCCCGAAATACGACAGGTTGATGCGCGCAAACTCGTCATCGGGTTTGCGCTTGTTCATTTGCTCCTTTACCCGACGCCGGCATTCTGTCGCATATGCGACGTACTCCTCAAACTCCCCGTCGGTGGCGCCGCTGTCCGGGTGCAGGATCTTTAAAAAGGCTGCGACTGTCTTCTTAATGCCTTTCTCGTCCCGCCCCTCAATGGCCTTGCCGAGTCGGATGCGGCGACTGACCTCTTCATACCGGTTCGTATGCTTAAACTGGTAATGGAATGCCTCGGCTAGATAGTCGGTGATAAAACCATATCGGCTCGTCAGAAACTCGCTACTGTTCTTGGGCATCTCCCAGCCTGGAATATACGCGGCGAACCGATCCATCACCGCCAAGTCCAACTCGAGAGGTAGCGGTTGGAAAAGGTCGTACTCGGTCGAGTTGACCACCTGTTCGACCGAAAGGTCGATATTCCCGACGAAGCTCAAGCTCGCGTCGGCAATCACCTCCGCCCCGCGCGAAAAGCGCCCGTTAGCCATGAAATCCTTCATGATCTGGATGGTGTCGGGATCACGCACTTTGATCCCGCCCACCTCGTCGAAGGCCACAGTGTCCCAGTAGCCTACCAGGCCGACCTTTCGCCGGGCGTTGTTATAGAAGAGAGTCGCCTTGGTCGCCTGACCGCCCGAGATTAGAGTGGCGTAAGGGGAAAATTCGCTGAAGAAATAAGATTTACCTGTGCCGCGTGGGCCGAGTTCGATGTAGTTGTAATTCGGCTCAACCAAAGGCGCCAGTCGCGCGATAAAATGCAGCTTCACCCGCTTGGAGAGCTTTGCCGGCTCCAGGCCCACTGAACGCATGATCGCGTCGAGCCATTGGTCCCGCGAAAAAGCCTTTCGTCCTTTCGCGTACTGCTCAAAGTCAAAGCGCGAGAGTTGAATGGGGCGCAGGTCCTCGATGTAGAAAGCGTAGTCGTCTTCTTCGATGGCGTTGTGCGCCAGCGTCACCTCCGCCCATATCCCACCCTCGAGCAGGCGATCGTTGTCGCGGTAGAATTTCTCACCGACGGCGATACGCTGCGAGTTGAAGTTCTCCAGCGACGCCCAATGGCGCTTCTCCTTTTCGACAAATCGGACATGCACCTTGTCGATGAACCGGTGTTTGCCTTTGGTCGCGACTTTCGATTGGGCTGCATTGGCCTCGTCGGGGCGGACATAGTTGTCTTGTAGCGTCGCGAGAACGGCCTCCATCCCCGCGTCGATCTCGGCCGGATCGTCGCTGGCGCAAAAGCGCGCGAGTAGGAACTCCAGCACGAATGTCGGTACGTTCGTGCCCTTCTTGATCCGATGCAGCAGATCCTTGCGAACGACCTTGCCGTCGAACGCCGACGTCAGCTGCCGATCGAGTGCATCCAATTCGCTCATACTGTGTAGTCCGTTTCGAGAGTGAGGGCGCTGAAGCTCGCAAGTGTCGTAGGATTGAGCGCTTTGACCGTGAACTTTCCTTCGAAATCCGGATCCATGCGCAAGGCAATCTGCTTGCTCTGACCGGGCATAAGTGTGACGGTGCGCGTGGCGGGATTCACTTCGCCGCCTGGGCGAGGCTCGCCCACAACATTGCCTTTGGCGTCTTGGGCTTCGATCAGCACCTCCACGCTTACGTCCTGCGAGAACATGTCGTCGGACTGCACCCGGATATCGATCACCGGCACGCGCGTCGTGATACGCTTGGCGCCGTTCTTGTAGGTAAGCACGACCGTCACCCGACCAACCGCCGCAGGCTCATCGGTGTCCAACCGCGCCACCAGCACCGGTACAACCGCTTCGGCGAGAGAGGCCCCGCCGTGGAAATAGAGGTGCCCCGCCCGATAGGGCGCCATGCTCCGAGGCAGGGCGACCTGCGAGAAATCACCTCGAACGCCTAGCTTCTCCGCACCGATGACCGCGCTGTGCGTGTCGGCATTGCCATCGCCCAACATCATCCGATCATGCGCAGTTATCAGCCAATTGCCTTGGGGTTTGATGCACACGTCGCCCGCTTCCGCCTGGGCATTCAGGAAGAAGCCGTGGTCGGTCACGATGACCGCGTCCTTGAAGCCCATCCCGCGAAGCTTATGCAACGCCACGCGGATGAGCTTCAGCGTCCCCGGGATCAGGCCGAGAGTAGTCTCAGGGTTGCTCTCCAACTGGCTGTCGATCTCGGTGGACCTCAGAACGAGAAGGTCGACCGTCTCGGAGATTTTCGGCTTGCCGCGAACGAAATCGTTGAGCAGCATCTCTTGGAAACGATCGCCCAGTCGTTTCCTCAGAACATCCATGCGTTGGCTGACATTGGCGACACGCGCTCCGACCAGTTTTGGGATCAGCGTGTCCCCCTCCAGACTGAGCGTCAGTTCCGTCCGGGCACCGGGCAGCAAGCTCGCCATTCCCACGGGCGTGATTGTTGGAAGCTGGGCGTAGGCCGCCTGCAGTACAACTGGCCCGTCTTCGGACAGCATCTTCTCCAACGCCACGCCGAGTTCGTAGCGAAGCGCATCGATCATCAGGTAGGCGACCCGCCGTCCGCCGTCCTTCAGGCGATCCGCTACTAGGCGATCGAAGACGTCGGCATTGGCGAGCCGTCCTGGCGGCGCCCAACCGGTCGTCTCGAGGTGTTTGACGAAAACGGCCTGCACCCGCTCGGCAAGGCGACGATAGTGGGCTCGCGCCTCATCGATCACCTCCTGCATCAGGCCATGCGGATCCAAGAAGTCTCCGACCGCCTGCTCGAATTCGCGCTGAAGGCGATCGGCTTCCCGGAGGCTGCCTAGATAGAATTCGAGCAGATCGGCCTGACTACGCGCATATTCCGGCAGTTGCCGCTCATAATCGTCGCAGGCCTCGATGAGGCTGAGACCGGCGCGAACCAATTCCCATTGAGCCTGGCTTTCGCCCTTTCCGAGCCACACAGAGTTCTTATGGCGGGCTAGCACGCGACGCGCGGCATCCATATCGTTGTCCGCGATCCCCTTGATCGCGGCCTTAAGAAAGGTTCGCTCCTCGAACGGGAACGTGTCCCGCTCACCCAAGTCTTCAATCGAACTGCACTGACCCGGCAGATCCAATTCGGCTTCAATATCCTCGGCTCGGCCTATGTAGGTGTTGCGTGTGTTAGGGTTGTTGCGCAGCCGATCACAGACATCCTCGACGATCGGTTTTGCTTGTGTCGGTGCATGAGGAACATCTTTCAGTGACGCCGGCAGCGCGACTGGCAGGTCGAAGGCGAATTCGCTAAAAAGCACATAGCGCCAGAGCTCATCAGCGATAGCGTTCCAGGTCTTGCCCCTGGTTTTGACGCTCATGTCCAGGGTCGCCCTCAGAAACTCACGGGCTTCGTCGCCCCATCCTTCCTGAGCCTTGAGCGCGTCGGCCTGCGCCGCACTGGGCGCGAGAAGAGCGACGAGGATTTCGCGCCCGGACTCGACCTTCAGGGCGGCGCGCAACTGCGGCCAGCTGGCGCCGCCGCCAATCGCATCGATGACCGAAAAGGCCGGGCCTGTCAGCGAGCCGGCGAAAACGCGGCGAACCTCGGTCGAATGATCGGGCTTCGCACGTAGGCACAGGCTCAGATAATCGTCGCCGTCATCTCGCGGAAACCTGGCGCCGCTGACAGCATAGATCGAGAACGGATCGACCTGTTGTTCCTCCTCCGTCTCCGACCGCCGCTTGGGCACGTAAATCAGAACCGCATCGAGACCGCTCTTCGGCCGGCCGACCTCGCGCAGGGCCTCGATCGCCGCCAGCCGGCTTTCGATGCTGCTCCCAGAGGCATCCACCACGCGGACACGGTCATCTTCAAGGCCGACGCAAATTGCCTGATAGCGACGATCCGGGTCGTAGACAACCATGCAGCCCGCCTCGAGCAAGCGGGGACGCAGGACGGTGTCGCGGATGAAGGCAGCGATGCTCACGCGTCACTCCCTTTCTTGCGGCCGCGGGTCTTCGGGGCCTTGGGTTCGGGTTCGACGTAAAGGTCTTCCAGGTCGTGGGCGATGGCAAGGGACTTGTCGGTCTTGCACTTCTCGCGCACGCGGTCGGGCCAATAGGTCATGGCCAGGTGCGCCCAGTCGTAGTCGCCCTTTCCCAGCTTGGCCCAGGTGTCCTTCAGGATCTTCTGCCAGGGCTTGTGGCGGAAGAGTTGCCACAGAGGCGAGGCGGTGATCTGGATGCCGTCGTCATGGTTCGGGCGATAGGTCGGAGCGATTTGCAGCAGGGTGTCGCGCAGCTCGATCAGCTCCAGCTCGAAGGTCTGGAGCGCCTCGAAGGTCTTTTCGTCATCGCGCGAGCGAGCCGTGCCCTTGTCGCGAAGAACACTAAGCTCCCTGCCGACCTGTTGTAGCTTCCCGTTCGGCCCTTCAATGAAGTCGTTCACCGCCGTGTAGAGCGTCTGGCTGGTCAGGCTGGGGTAGTAGAGCCAGAGCGTGTAGCTGCCCGAGGCGGTTGAGAGCGGCCAGTAGATCGGGGCCTTGCGGCGGCTCTTGCTGTATTGCTTCAGGTGCAGAGGGAAGAAGTCGCGCTGCAGCCAGCGGCGCACGTCGCCTGGCGCCTCTGCACCAACGCGGGCGCGGACTTCTTCAATCAGCTGGGGCAGATCATGCGGCTGGCCCTGGTCGTCCACCAAAATGCCGTAGTGGGCATGGTACGGCGCCGCGCCGTCGGGCAGCATGCCGGGGCTCTTGGCCGGGAGAGGATCGAACGGGTCCGGCTCGGGCGGGGCTTCGCGCTCGCCGGTCGCAAGGCGCCAGTCGAAGCGACCGAAGGCGACGCCGACAGCCCAGCTGAGAAGACCCTCGGTCTTGTCAATCACCTCTGCGCTTTCGTCGTCCTGGCAATTGCCTGCATCCTCCTCTGCTTCACCTTCGTCCTCGTCCGTCGAACCGAACGAACCAAGCACCTCGGCGCGGTCAGCGTCACTGAAACCGTAGAGGTCGAAAGCGATATCGTCGATCTCTGCCTGGATTCGGATCAACTCGGCTTCTATCGACAGCGGTTCGTAGTCGCGTAATCGGGCGCGCAGAGCAGCTGGCAGAACAAAGGCGTGAGAGGTCTCTCCTACTTCGTCCAAAAGTCGTCTCTTTGACCAATTATTCGAGACCAAAGTTGCGAGACGTTGGTGCTGGCCAGAAACCGAAGGAATTGGCAAACGAGCCAGGGTGCCGTTTCTGTAGAGAGCATAACCAGAGCGGCCCAAGAGGAGCTTGTGAAGATAGTCGGCCGCCGATGAGTTCAACAATGCGAGAATAGGCAGCAAGTTAGCTTGATCGCTGAAGGCCTGCGTTCCGTTATCGCTGAATATGCAGCCTGGAGGGGTGAGATGGGGCGCCAGTCGTGCTGCGCGCAGTGTTTGGAATAGGCCAGGCAGCAAGTACAAGTCGGTGTTCTTTATTATCCGCGACCAGCTTCCATACAGGGAGCTTGCCCAACTTTTGAGTTCCGCACCGTTGTCGCCCCAATTAACTTGCATAGAAATATCAGCATAAAAGGGAGAATGCGTGCCCCCCTTCGCAAACCCAAACCACTTCTGCCCGCCGTCAATAGTTTCCCACCAAGCTCTCAAGAAACGAAAATCATCCGATGATTGCAGGCCGACCCGGGCCGCACGATCGCCTGACTCAAATGCCGAAAGCTCTGAAAAGGTATTCCTAATGTCCTCACTCACCCAATAGGCAAATGGCGAACCAGGTATAGCGGCAAAAGATTCAGCCGCAACGTCGAATATGTCCTTGTCGGTCTCGCCTTCCCGTAGTGAGATACATTTCTCTTGAAGGCTTGTGGCCTTGTCCGCGTCGGCCAGAAGCCGCAAAAACAATGTCACTGTTGTTTCTCCAAAACGTAAGCAGCGGCTTCCACCATGGCATCATCCATTACGCCCAAGCCCAGATCTGCCATCGCTTCAGGGCGCCCGAGCCGAAGCAAGACGTTCTCCCGCCAGCTTCGATAACTCGACAGAAAGAAACATGTACGTGAAGTAATCGCTCCAATAAGCCCGTTCTTGCGCAACACTTCCAATCCGCGCTCAACAAAAACTGCCAAGAGATCGTTCTTGCTGTTTGGATATGCCTTCGTTACTTGGATTTTTGTCCTTGTAGCTAGCGCTCCAAACGGCGGATTCATCACGACTACATCAAACACCTCGCGGCAGAGGTCGATCATCCGCAGCCCTTGCAGCGCGTCCTCGGCGAACAGTCGCCCCTGATAGGTAGACCGCGCCGCGCGGGCATAGTCCGTCAGCGCCTTCCGCAGCCGCGCCTCGGCCTTCTGCCACTGTGCCATGTCCTCCTTCGAGAACATCGGGCCATGTTCGCCAAAGATCTTGCGGATCAGCGCGGGCAATTCCTTTTCGACCTGCAGCAGCACCCCAAGCTCGGGCAGGCCCTTGAGCATGAACAGCGTCTGTTCGAACAGCTCGGCATCCAAGGGACCGAGTTCCTCCATGAACTGCTTGCGCAGGTCCACCTCAGCCGGAGGCGCCACGGCCGCCACCACATGCCCTTGGCCCACCTGCGGCCGGTCCTTGGCCTTCACACCTGTCTCATGCCAGGCCCGCTGTGCCCGCAGCCACAGCGCTAGCGACGCGATCTGCGCCGCCCGCGGGTCGATGTCGACGCCGTAGATGTTGTGCTCGATGATCAGCCGCGGCACGTCGCGCAGGAAGGCGTCTCGGTCCGCATAGGTCTGGCTCAACGGTTTCAGATCGGGGCTGCCGCCGGTCTCCGTATCGAGCGCACCTGCGCCATGGGTCTGCTCCCACTCCCAGGCCTCACGGTAAATTTCCTGGAACAGGTCGAAGGCGTAGAGTCCGAAGTGCATCGAGCCGCAAGCCGGGTCGAGCAGCTTAATCGTGCGAGGGTCGCGCAGGCGGCGGAGCGGCTCGGGCGCCTCATCCGGATTTACCAGTAGATATTTGCAGCGATCGCGCAGCGAGGTCTGCCCGTCTGACCAGTTGAACCAGAGGCGCCCCAGCGTGTTGTCGACCAGGAACTCCACCACATAGCGCGGCGTGAAGAACTGGTTTCGGACGGCGAGCTCTCGGCTGTTGCGCGGCGCAGGGGACGCATCGCGCATCGCTTTGCGCTCTTCTTTCGAGTTGAAGTACTGGTAGATCCAGCCAATCGTCTCGTCCTCGGCCCAGAGCGGTTCGATCTCGCCGTGGTTGATGAGCGCCAAGACCTGAAGCAGCGCGGCCTCACGCGGGAAGAGACGTCCCTGCGGCGAGTAGCGGTCGAAGAGGCCGGGCAGGTCCTGCGACAGCTCGTCGAAGACGCTTTGCAGGTAGACGCGGTAGGCGTCGCCAGTTTCCCCCAGGCCCGCGCCGGCCAGGCGGGAATAAAGCTGGAACCCCTTTGCCTGGTAGCCATTGCCGACGGACTCGATCAGCAGCCCGCGCGCCTCGGCCATCCGAAAGGCTGCCAGACGGTTGAGCACGGTGAAGGCTTGTTCGCGCTTAATGCGATCGAGACCCGCCTTCGTGTCGGCGTCGGAGCTGGCGCAATAGTGAGCCAGTGTGTCGCGCAGGATCCGCGCCGTCTCTCGCTGTTGGTCGTCGATACGGCGAAGGCTCTCCAGCGGGGTAACCGTACCGGAGGCTGGATCCATACCGTAGTCATTCTGCAGCTGACGCGTGAACTCTTCTTCTAGCTTATCTCGGGCCTCGGTGACGAAGCGTTGAAGACGGTTTCGGGTAGGCTGGTCGAAGGCCATCGTCACTCGTCTCCGTCGACCACGAAGGAAACCTCGATCTCATCGAAAAGCGCGAGCTGGGTCTTGATCTCGTTGAGCTTAAGGATCAGCGCGTCGAGATCGCTGGCGGACGAAAGTTTGGACGGCACCGCGATCGAGCGTGCGAGCTTGCCGCCGCCTTGTGCCTTGTACTTTGCAGCCTCCTCGTCGAGCTCCTGGCGGATGCGTTCTTGCCGCTGCCGGTTGATCGATCGCTTGATGTCCTCGAGGGTGCTGCTGATGTCGTAGTCGCGGGCCAGGAGCTTCTTCAGGCCGGCCATATCGTGCGGAACGGCAAGAGCGAGAGCCTCGAGTCGATCTACGGCATTCCCGCGTTCTTCCTGGGTAAGCTCCGGCCATTCAGGTAGGCGCTGGAGGTCCTCGATTCCCTCTTTGATCCGAAGCTTCTGCTGATCTCCTAGTGCGATCACGGAATCGCGGACACAACCTTTGACGTGCGTAAGCAGAGAGTTGAAATCCGCGACATGCTTATAGAAGTCGTCCGTCTTCAAGCGATCGGACAGCGTTGAGAGCTCTTCCCGGAGCTCGTTCCGCAGTTCACCGGGGATGCCCGTATCGGGCAGCGCTTCGACGTCCAAACGGTGTGACTGCAACTCTCGCAAGGTGCCATCAAGGCCATTGTCCAGCGAACGCTTTACCTCGAGCGCCCATTTCAGGTTGTCGTATAGGGCGGAAGCCTCCGCGCCCATACGCTGTGGCGCGTCTGAAGCGTCAGTGAAGAGCACGTCGGCCAGCTCTTGATTCATAGCTTGGACGCGATCGCTCCCAACAAGGCCCAGACCACTCAGCTTCTCCGCCAGAGAGCCGTAGTCGTATTGGAACCGCGGGAAATGCTTGACAGCTGCCTTGCTGATTTCCTGTTCAAGGGGAATGACCGTGTCGCCGACCAAATCCGTCAATCGCTCGGCGGCCCGCGCCAGCGTCTCATTCGACGGGCGCTCGTCCCGCAGCGCCACGCCGATAGGTTTGAATGAGTTGTTGGTTTTGAGCGCGTCAATCGCCTGTTGGCCCGCTGCAGTGACTTCTCGACCAGAGACCTTGAGCTTGATCTCCCCCGCCATCAGCATAGCGGCGAGGACGTAGCGCGTGGTGTCGGGCGACCATCCGAAGGGATCGCTATTGAAGTCATCAAGCAACCGCTTTCCATCGACCGTGCCACGTCTATCGACGTAATCGCGAATACTGATCATCGACTTGTGGTCGGAGCGGAACGTCGAACGCCCGGCAACCGTCTGCACCAAACCGAGCGGATCCAGGCTGCTGCTGATCGCCGAAGGGTTGGCAACCTTCAGGAATTTCTCAGCGGTATCCGTGGCGGCGCGGACCGGCGCCTCGGCATAGCGGTCGAATACCTGCACGGCGACGTCAGCGAGGAGCTTCTTCGCAGCCTCTAACAGGTCCACGTTGAGCGCAGAAACCGCGGTGGCCTGGCCCCGGAAAACGAACGATCCGCCCTGCAGGGTCTGCTTGATCTTGCTCTGCAATTGAACGGCAAGCTTAGCCGCCCGATCGAGCTGGCCCGCGCAATAGTCGCGGACCTCCTGGTCGGGTTCGTTGCGATGCAGCTCGGCGATGCGCTGGCTGCGGTAAATCTCGGTGGCAAGGTCGTCCAGTTCGGCATTCGTCCGCGCCAAAAGGCCGATGAGGTTCCGGCTGGTACGGCTGCGCGAGTCGTCGAGCATACGGGTGCGGTCCGCGTCATAGTCGGCCGCCGGGACCAACTCGACGATTGTCTGGATAGCATTTTGATCGCCGGCAAGGCTGGTCACTGCACTGCCAGTCTGCACCTTGAGGCCGGATGCAACGGCCAAGGTGCCATGCAGATTGACCCGCGGCAGCGGATCGAACACCTCGCGCAAGGCGTCGTTGAAGACGCGCCTGACATCCACCGAACGCAAAGCCAGTGCGCCTCGCTCTTGCTCGATGTCCCTGAGCTTCTCGCTCAGGAAAACGAGGCTGCCGTCTTTCTCGCCGAGCGGAACGTGAACGTCGCCGAGCATTTCCTCGACCGCCTTTTGCACCGCCTCGAGTTGCGACGGGGCGGTGACCGACGGCTGCATCAGGCTGGCGACGTTTTGCACCGTCACCGGCAGGTTGCCTAGGATCTGCAAGACGGCGACAGATTTTGCGATGTCCTGGTGCCGCTGCGAGTCTGGAAACCGAATGAGGACTTTCCCGACCGCCTGATGGATCGATGGGAATGCGCGCCGAGTATCCTTCTCGAGCTCGTCGTAGAGCGTGACGGTCGTTGCGAGCCAGCCGACCGGCTGATCGGCCATCGCCGTCGTCCCGCCCTCTCCCTTGAGCACGTCCTGCACCACCTTGATCGCTGACCGCAGACCAATGCCGCCGGTGGACTTCGCCAAGGCGCCCAAAAGGTGCAGCAGGATGTCAAAATGAGCGGGCAGGAACGGATAGAGGTTTATGAACGTCTCACGACTGAAGTCCGCCTCGTAATATTTGGCGTCCTGCAGCTTGGTATTGTGCCGAAGTGCCTGGCCGTGGGCATCGAACAGATCTCCAAGTTGCTTCTCGCCGGCCGGGGACTTCCCAAGCAATCGGCGATAGCAGATCTCCTTGATGTCGCTGGATTCGAGGTCGATCTGGATCGGGAAGCGATCCTTGAGCTTGTAGAGCTTATCCGAATTCAAGGCCGCCCGCGGATCGTCCTCCGTCAGGGTTTGCTGCGCTGTGGATATGATCCAGACTTTGCCGTCGCCAAGACGCTTAAGGTTCTTCGCTAAGCCGTCGAGGTTGAGGATCAGGTTGTCGCGCGACGCGACATACTGACCGACCTCATCGATGATGAAGATGATGTTCTCCTTGCCGCTCTTCTCGCGGACAATGTCGATCATTTCCTGGACCCGTTGATCCTCAAACTGGAAGAAGCCCTCGGTGCTTGAAGAGAACGACTTCGCCTCGGGGAACAATCCCGGATACATCTCATGGGCGATCTTCGGGATAAGCCCGTCGATCGCGAGCGGATTGTTCTGAATGCGATCCCAGGTCGCTCCCGGCAAGGCCTCTGCAACACGGCGATGCAACTCCTCGGTGCGATTGTACTTTTCGATCATTCGCTCGAAAGCAGCTACTTTCAAATTCCGCGAATAACCGGCCCACTGGAGGACCTTGAAGTAGAGGACCGTGGAAACCTCTTCCATGGTCGCGCCAGCCAGCATCTCGCTGGCCAGGTCGAGCAAGACTACAGCAGCTGGGAACCGTTGCACGACCGCGCTGAGCAACGCCTTCGTCTGAGGCTTATGCAGGCGATCCTGCAGGTGCTTGATGAACGGGGTTCCGTCAATCGTGCGCTGATTGTCGAAGGCAAGGCCGAGATACTTGGTGAAAGAGCTTTTGCCCGAGCCATAGAAGCCGGAAACCCAAACCCCAACTTCGTTTTCTCCGCCCGCCTCCATGGCCAGTTGCATGCGATCAAGGAGTTTTCGGAACTGCTCCTCGATGCTCTCGGTCACGACATATTCGGAGATCTCAGCCTTCAGGCGCCCTTCCTGCGCGGCGCCATAAGTGATGACCTTCTCGATCGTCCTATAAATGTCCTTGGATGGATCGAATAGTTTGCGAATGCTCACGGCGTAGTCCCTCAGCCTTTTCTTAACTCTCTAACCGCCAACATGGACGGACCGGTAGTTCCCATCTTCCGGGTAAAAGCCCAGAAACTTCAGACGGGTTTTTCCGGTTCGAATGCCGGGATAGAGGAACACGGTTGGTACATGGAATTGCCCTTGCAGCTGACTTTCTATCGCACCGATGCGCAGAAACGGATGTAGCGCCTCGAGATCCGTCACGAGGAGCAGCGCGTTCGGCCTGGCTTCGAGCGGCCTAAGCGCTTCCTCGAGGCGCCGAAGCAGACCGCCTCCGGATGTAACAATATCGGCCAGTGCCTTATTTGTGCGCACCCAGTCTTGGGGCGAGGCTTTGTCCTCCTTAAGACAAAGGGACCAAAATGGATCGTTCTGAAGGATGTCCCAGAGGTTCTCCGCGATCGAAAACGGGGAGACGTCCCAGCCCTCTTGATGAAGCTTTGCCGTCCAGGCCGGCGTCTGGCGCTTCGCCTCCAGGATCTGGTCTGGCGCAAAGATCAGATAGTAAATGGGTTCGAAGCTGGCATGGCCCAGCTCGCGCCCGTGTCGGATGCGCTCGCGCAACTCGTCAAAGTCATCCCTGAGAGAGGACATCGCAAAGCGTCTCCATGCTCGGTTGTTTCCAGCTGATCCGAACGACGTCGCCCGCGGCCTGGATGATGAGATGCCCCTTGAGGGAGAGCATTTTGAGCTCATCCAACACATCCTCGCGGGCGAGACCGAATAACTGCCAATCTTGATGCATGAGAAGAGCGTTATCTCCTAGCCCCGTAAAATGGAGCTCATGCGCTAGGTAGGTAACGATTTTCGGTTCAATTCTAAAAGCATTGATTCGACGTCCGCCCGTCGTTCGGTTTCCAAGCAATCCAAAATCGAAGCAGCAGCCCGTCAGATAGCGGCCCATGCGCTCAATTTGACCCTCCGCCCAACGCGATGGCGTCTTGCCATCGTCGATTGCTCGGCGAACAAATTCCTCGGCACTGTTTTTGGTCACACGGCTGGCGCCGGACTCGTAGGCCCTCCAATATGTCTCACGCACAAAATCAGCCAGAATAGGATTGGCCCGGCAGGTATAAAGGAAAAGCAACTGCCGCAGCTCTGAAGCTGTCAACGTGGGCATCAGTGTCTTGATGCGGGTAGCGGGGGCGCCGTCCTGAACCAAAAACCTGTTGGCGAAACACCGAACTACGATGTTTCGCAGCCGGTAGGCCGACCCGCCGGCCAGTTTGCCGGAGCTAAGGACCTCTTGATACAGAGCGGTTGCAGACAGCCCGGGCGACCATATCTGAAGCAGTTCCTTCGTTTCATCGATAAGGCCAAGGCCCATCGCCAGATTTGTATCGTATCGTTTTTGCTCCGGCACGATCAACCTGCCAGATACGGGAATGATGGGGTGCCGGACAAAAACGCTGAGCGATAAACTGACGCAATGTCTCTCAAGAGGCCGGCAATATTCCTCACATCGCCAATTGATATCGGACCCACGCCATCCTTCTTTGCGGCGCTAGTCAGATCGGTGAGCGCGGCGAGCGCCGTCTGCTTATCTCGATAGAGCACCGCAGGGGACCATTCTTCGGCCGCAGTTTGCACAAGCACGTGGAGATCCTGCTCTATCTCCTCCGTCAGACGAAAAAGGTGATAAGCGCCAATGCTTAGGTGTTCGTCGTGGAGACGGCGGGCGGCCTCCACAACCCCATGATACTGTGCGACTTGCGGCGTCTTCGAAAAGATCGGTTCAAGAAAAAGGCGGCCCGACGGCTCATAAAAGGCCGTCGGCCACCATCCAAACTGCGCGCGCTCGCCAAGAAACCCCACGAGCTGCCTGAGCTTCAATATCTGTACGGGTGATGAGGGCATTCTAGCAGCCATCACGTCCGGCCCCTTGGAATGCCCAAATTTCGGTCACCTGACGAAGGCGCAATATTGCGCGGAGCCTGTGAATGCTTAGGCACCAGCATTCCCCCACATTTTGAATGAGCCGGCAGACAGATTGGCAGGCGAAAGGAGCACAATCTGCTGTTCCCGCGGACGCCAGCGCGGCGGGTGCGGGGTCGAGTACGCCTTCGAGGATTGGTGGCCGAGATCTCGGTGGCGCAGGGCGGTAGGTCAGCTGCATGGAGCCTCCGGCGAGTGGCACCAGGGCCATCACCTTCGTGGGCTCGATCCCCGATAGGCTTTGCCCCGGTGCGAGGTCCTCGAGTTTCATTCGGCTGATCCAAACGACAAGGGTGCAGATCTTTGGGGACGTACCACGCCGCGAAGGTTTGTGGAATATTCGGGAATTGCTGCGAGTGGTTGGTCTTTCAGCTACGCGCAGCGGTCACAGCATTTCTTGCGCACCCCCCTTTAAACCAACAGCACAGCATGTGTAGGCATGTTGCATTCATGTCGCATGGAACTGCCGCTGCTCTCCAAAAACCGTTGAAAATCAATGGTAGCCGTTGACAGCAACGCGACGCAACATGACTAAGAATGGAGTTGCCTCTGGCGCCACTAATCGTTTGATTTTGCGACTGGAATTGATGGTGCCCAGGGGCGGAATTGAACCACCGACACGCGGATTTTCAGTCCGCCACTCTTCTAGCCGATCTGCTTTCGCGCTTAGCTTCTTTGGATTGCCTTTAGAACAAAACGCCAACATATCATTGGAGCTAGGCTGCCCCCGGACTCAAACCTAGGTTTCGCTGATCAAAAAGTCAGCCGACCCGGTTTCCGAATTCCGAGCTATACACCGAAAGCATTTCAGCGCCAGTTGAAGATGGCGGACCGCACAGGAGCCCAACTTGCTGGGTAAATACCTGAAATACCGGGCACTAGTGACGCTGGATATTCCGGTATCCCCGCAATAATCCCCGCAGGTCCGACGCCATGGCAGCGGGTTTTGCGGAGGACCGGGCGATCGTCGGATCGGGCTTGGCGCGGGCGGACCCGGTCGGCGCCAGAGTGTCCGGCTCGGGGGTATCGAATTTCTGCCGCCTCGCAGAGGTTTCAGAGCGTGCCAGCATGCAGCAACATTTCGATCAAGGTTACTCAGCCGCAACCTTAGTTGCGCCGAGCGTTTCGAATTCAGCTATCGACTGGAATTCTGTCAGGTACTCATGGCGATGGTGGGCAAGCCAGCGCGTGACCTTATGGTTTGACAACAGCTTGCGGATATATCCGCGCGCCACGGTCAAATGAAGATTGTTGACCCCATAAGTCTCTTCGACGGATTTGACCTGGGTCTGAAGGCTGGCCAATTCGCGCTCCATTCTTGCGATCTGCTCGGAAGTAACGCCATCGCCCGAGGCGCATTTCCTTGCTGACGGCTTTTTTGAAAGGAGCCTCTCAGGCGTTGCGGCCAGTAACGCTTTGGCGAAGATGCCAGTGAAATTACTTTGGCCAATCATCAACTCAGCCGCCTCGATTTGCCGAAGCGGCGCCATCAATCGCAGCGTATCGAAAACGCTCATCGGACAGTCAGTATCCTTGAGAATCTCGACAACATCAGGACAGATGCCATCCAGCATCCGTTGACGCCGCCGAACTGATGTGACCTCCATGCCGAGAGCTTCAGCAATTTGCGCCTCTGGGACGCCGCGCTCCACGGCTCGCGTAATCATTCGATGTTCCTGAACCGGGGAAAGGCGATTGACATGCTTGTTATAGGTATATGCTTCGTCATCCTTCGAAACTAAGCATTCAACATTCTCAACTCCGAGTTCCTTCAAAGCCTCAATACGCAAATGACCGTCAAGCAAATAGTATCTATCCCGGCGCTTGGGGTCGCTGGTTACAACAGGTGTCTCTACAAGGCCAATTGCTCGAACTGACATTAGTATCTGAGCATACTTCTTGCTGCTCTTGAATCCTTCCCGTAGCCTTTTTAACGGCGCGATTTGCGAAACCGGCAGAACAACTGTGTTTTGCTCGAACGAGACCTTGACGCGTTCAACCCTGTTCTGGTCATCGCTCATTGCGCTTGCCCATCCACGCGGAGCGCCAAGGCTTGCGGCATGGTCTCGAGTTCCTCAGCCCGCAATAATTTGCGAAAGCCATCGTCACTCAGAAGGTCTTTCACGGCCTCGATAATAAATAGGAGCTTGGCTTGCGCGAAGTCAGACTTCTTGACCAATAGCCTCTGCTTTTCCGCCTCACGCTGATACACACGCATCAGATCCTGAGTTGTCACACGCCGAGATGCCCGCGCGCCTCGCGCATCTTTCCGAAGCGTCCTGCTGCGCTTGAGGCGTTGGTCAAGAATTTTGCGAATAGCGGTTAATTTCTTGCCCCGTAACTTGCCAGCCGCATGGGCGTCAATCAGTATGTTCTGCGCTTCATCAGTTTCGGCTTTAGCAATATCGACTGCAAGGCTGAGAGGTATTATCCCCGCCTCGACGGCTGATACCAATCGTTCTTCGCCACGCGAGAGGAGGACATTGATCATAAAGACCCAGCTCTGAGTGCACCCAACTTTTTTGGCTATCTCTGCGTCGCTGTATCCCCGTTCGCGGAGGCTTCCGATTTCTTGCATAATATCGAGAGGTCGATGCTGTCTACGGGCGATGTTTTCGACGAGGCTCCGGACAAGGCACTCGCTCTCAGGTGCATCGATAACGACGGCAGGAATCTCAGTTTCACCTAACATTCGAAATGCTTCAACGCGTCCTTGCCCACAGATCAAGTCATACCGCGCTTCACCTCCCGTAGCCCGCCGACTGACGGTAATCGGGCGTTTGATGCCCACGGCTTCTATATTGTCGACTATTACCTGGTGATTGCGCCTATTCCGAACCCGCGGATTCAAAAATGTAATCCGTTCGATCGGAATCATCTGAATAACTTGGGGAGTGGTCGTCATGCTACCTCCTTCAATGAAACCGGCCGTGCTAGATCAAAAAGTGTGTCGAGTGTATCAACGCGATAGGCATCGAGCTGCAGATGATTCTCTTCTGCGAAGTTCAGTTTTGAGCTGACGAAGTCGAAACGAGGGAGAAGATAATAATCGAATGGGGAACGGTTAGCGGCATCCATGCGAACAGCAACGGTAATGTCGGGCAAATGGCCAACGTCCAGCCGCAATTTCCATCGCAAGGCGTCTGCCTGCGTCCGCCGGCACCGTGCGATGACAACAGAAAGCGTAAACTCGCCGTTCACACTGACGAGGTCCGTCAGTGGAACCTGGTCAACCAGAGCTCCAGCCCCCTCGAGCCCGTCTAATACAGATCGCATAATGTCCGGGTGTAAGCGCCGAAGCACTTGATTGATGGCGATGTAACGATAATCTCGACGCGGCCTATAGCCTACAAGACTGTAGGCCCTCAGAAGGCTGCCAAACCGGGAGCGGTATGCGCTGCTCGAAGGAAGCCCTTCCGCTTCGTCGATTATAATGGCGGATAGCAAACCTTGCCTCGCGAAAAGTTGCTGCAAGACGGTAAGCATTTCTGAGTCGGACAATCGAAATGAGCGGGCGGCAATGATTGTTTGGGCGGCCTCAAACATTTGACGATCAATGACGGCTGGAAAGGCACCATTTGCTCTAACCCACATTGAAGGGTCATTGTGGACGCGGAGTTTTTTCAGTTTGAAGGAGATCCGATTCCAGACGTTATTACCTATGTATTTTTCGTTGATCAGGATCTGATGGATGGTCCCCTTGGTCCATCTTCGTCCAAGATCGGTCATCAAGCCTCTTGCGTTGAGGTCGTCAGCAATTTCTTGTTCGGAATGCCTGTCCGATACGAAAGCGCGATAGATACCGCGTACGAGCTGAAGCTCGTCGTCCGGCCCTGGCCTGAGAACAACCCTGTCGGTTTGGATACTCTTATGTGCACCCCGATCCAGGATACCTTTCAAGACGCCGGACTGATCAACGAGAGCGCGCCTCAGCCCGTAGCCAGCAGGCCCTCCCTGTCGATACCCTAGTTCAATTAATCGACATTGGCCTGCAAATACCTTGGCAGAAAGCTCCCGGCTATATTCGCCAGCCATCGCGCGTTTGACGCCTTTGACAATGGTTGAGATCGGGCTGCCATCATTCTCGAACTGTTCAGCGCAATAGTGGACCTCGATTCCAACGCGCCGGCAGATGTATTCATAATAGGCGCTTTCGTCTGCGTCCTGGAAACGACCCCACCGGCTTACATCATAGGCAAGTATCACCTCGAAATCGGGTTGCCCGTTCTGAACCTCGTCGATTAGGCGTTTTAAAGCGTCTCTACCATCAAGTCGAAGCCCGCTTTTTCCCTGGTCGGCATATACGCGGACAATCTCAATGTTCCGGGCCGTTGCGTACCGTCGGATTGCATCTCCTTGGTTTTCTGTCGAGTACTTTTGATGTTCAGTCGACATCCGGACGTACATGGCCGCCCGTTTCGACGGGTTCACAGATGGGAAACGTAATTCCCCCCGCTCTTCGCTGCATTCCAACATGCGGCATCGTCTCCGGTTAAGCCCGCGCCGGGGGCGACGCACGGCGACACACTAATGAATCAGCGATGACCGAAAATACGGCCCAATCTTCGCCGCGACATCCAGTCTAGCTCCAAGGAGACAGAAGATGTTTCAAGAAAAGGGCAACAGGTTGCACAGTCGGAACAACGAGGTGCAGTCATGCATCGCCTTTAACCGGGCAATAGCCACCGCGCTTCGCAGGGAACTTGGTTCAACTCACCAAGCGGCGAAAATTGTCATGCGTTGGACTGGTGCTAGTGAGCGAGCGGTAAAGCACTGGCTAGCCGGCACACATGGACCCAGCGGAGAGTATCTTGTCGATCTGCTGCGCAACTCGGACGAGGTGTTCAGGGTTGTGCTGGAGCTATCGGGTCGGCAAAGAAAGATGTCCCATGGCAGTTTGATCAAGCTGCGCGAACAACTTGCGGCGGCATTGGAACAAATAGAAGAGGAATAAAGCACCGCCCTGTCGTGGTCTGTGGAGAGGCGATCTTGCGATGAGAGCAAACCTGGCCAACTCATGCCCCGCGCCTTACCGGGGGAAGAAGACCACCATCCTCCGTTGGGGAAGCGATGGTAAAGCGGAAAAGCAAGCGCCGGTAAACTACGTGGAAATTGTTGAAACTCAGTAACTAGGGTAAATAATTGATATTACGGGCCTCCAGTTCCACAATGTCAGTATCCCGCAACAATCCCTCTGCTAGAGCTGTTTCCGATCAAGTTGGGTCATAGGCGTCGTAGCCTGCCGCAGCGAGATAGTTGCGGCACTCGTCAGAGGTGAAGCGGGTAAAGGCTTGCCGGATGGCGGCGTGCAGATCTGGGTCGGTGCGGGCTTCCGCGGTCCGAAGCAGCGCTTTCAACAGCCGCCTTTTCATTGTAATAAGACGAGTTGACTTTGTGTCACGCGAGACGAGGCAGCCGCAAGCATTCGGATGCCGCGGCGGCGGCGGCCTTTCGAGCGGCCAACGGGCGTCACGCGGCGAGCGGCGGCGGAGCGAGGAGACGGCGATGGCGACGCCCTACAAAATCGAGATTTCCGACGACCGGCTCGCGACCATCGCGCGCAAGGTCGCCGCCTACGACTGGAGCGAGCTTCCCGACGCGGGAGGTTGGCGATCGGGCGTCGGGGTCGCCGACCTCCAGCGGCTCGTCACCTATTGGCGGGATGTCTACGACTGGCGTGCCGTCGAGCGGCGCCTCAATCGGCTTCCGAATTTCATGACGGATATCGGCGGCGAGCACCTGCATTTCGTGCATTTGAAGGGCGACGGCTCGAAGCCGCCGCTTCTACTCCTGCACGGCTGGCCAGGCTCGTATCTCGAGTTCGAGCCGCTGCTGGAGCCGCTGGTGGCGGACGGTCACGACGTCGTCGTCCCGTCGCTGCCCGGCTTCGCTTTCTCGAAGCCGATCACCGGCCTCGTCGGGCCGCGGCGGGCCGCGGCGCTGATGAACGGGCTGATGGGCGAGCTTTACGGTGCCGAGCGCTTCATCGTCCAGGGCGGGGATTGGGGTAACGCCATCGCCGCGTGGATGGCGCACGACCGGCCCGACGCGCTGCTCGGCATCCACCTCAACATGGTCAACCTACACGCGGAGGATGCCGCACCGACGAGCGACGCGGAAAAGGCATTCGTCGCCAAACGGGACGAACTCTTGGAGCTGGAGAGTGGCTACAGTCACCAGCAGGGGACGCGCCCGCAAACGCTCGGCGCGGCGACGGCCGACAGCCCCGTCGGCGCGGCCGGCTGGATGCTCGAGAAGATCGGCAAGTGGGCCGATCTCCCGGTGGCGCCCGATGGCCGCCCGGACATCTGGAGCAAGTTCTGCGAAGAAGAGCTGCTCACCAACATCATGCTCTACGTCGCGCCGTCCTCGGTCGTCACCGCGACCTGGATCTATCAGGGCAGGCGCCTCGAAAAGTCGAACAAGTTTCCCGCTGGAACGCGCATCGAGGTGCCGACCGGCGTCGCCGCCTTCCCCGACCCCGTATTCATCCCGCCGCCGCGCTCCTTCGCACAGAAGACCTACGACATCGTGCACTGGAGCGACATGCCGTCGGGCGGCCACTTCGCCGCTTGGGAGGAGCCGGACCTGATGCTGAGCGACCTGCGGGCGTTCGTCGCCCTGGTCCTCGGCAAAAGCTCGTGACGTCGGCAATCTTGGCGACCGCGGAATTGGCAGCTATACCCGCGGAATGGAATAGCCAGATGACTTGGCCCAGCGGCTTCACCATGCAGTTACAGTTGCGCCTCATGGACGAATGCCCCGGATCTCCGCCGTCTCAGCATTCGATATGAGGCCGAAGACTATAAGGGCGATGTCCAGCAAGTTGATGAGCATTTCACCCTCCAGCGCATCCCCCAGCCTTTCGGCGGCTACCGCTGGTATTTCATCTGCCCTTCAAGCAACCGACGCTGCCGGGTGATCTATCAACCTCCTGGCGCGACCCGGTTTCGCTCCCGATGGGGCTTCCGCTGCCGGCTACAGTATCGGTCACAGCAGCTCGCGCCTTATTACCGCTACCAGCATGGAGCGGCGCGGGCAGCCAAGCGAGTTCTCAAGAAAGGACCGCACGAATTTCAGCGGGAGTACGCAGACTGGGAGTTTCCGCCAAAGCCGCCATGGATGCGCTGGGCGACCTATAACCGCCTGGATGAGAAGGCACAGGCTTATGAGGAAGCAGCTGAACAAGAGCTTGACCGGCGTTTCGGCGCGCTGCTTCAGCGATGGTGAGCTTGACCGCCGTGACGAGGTCATCGTTGCCAGTACTCTTCCGCAGCGATGGCAAAATTTAGATTTTGCGTGTCGCGAAGTAGAAAAGTGGTGATTCCGACCAAGTTACCTTCGCCGTCCACAAGTGCTCCGCCTGATGACCCGGCAGAGATAGGTGCGCTGGTCTGGACAAGATCCAAGCCCTTATGCTTGCGAAGGCCAGATACTATGCCTTCACCCAATGTGTTTGAAAGACCGGAGGGGCTTCCAATACTGTATACCGGTTCGCCAATTTGCAAGCTGCTATGCAGTCTAATAGCGGGGATAGCGGTTAATCGCGAAGTAGACTTGAGTATGCAACGGTCTCCTTCACTATCGGCGGCGGCCACTACAACTGAAAAGAAACGCTCGCCATTCACAGAAAGGGCAATGGCATCCTGACCAGCCACCACGTGGCAGTTGGTCAAAGCGAAATTGTCAGAAACGGCCACCGCTGAGCCTTGCGATACTTCTCCTTGCCCATCCTGCCGTCCTGCTACAACCAAGTATACCGACGGAGAAACCAATCTAAAGATTTCGGCTGCCCTCAGTGGGTCAGCTTGATTGACTTGACTAGGTTTTCGAACCATCCGCGGCGACCACGTTGGAAGAGATGCGGTTTGTGTATTTGTTGGCTTCTTTCTTTTCTGAGTATTTGGGGCGAGCACTGCCTTGGGGATGGCTGCTTTTCGTGGTGGCTTAATTGAAGGCGGAACCGTCGCAGATTTAATTTCTAGCCCGAGCGCCTGTGCCTGTCGTTCGACACACGACCGCCAGAGGGAAGGACCGAGGTAACGTGGGCAAGTTTCTCGAATCCAATTGCGACTTTCCGTATCGATTGATTTTAGATCGAAAACGGGGCCGCTCAGCGCGCTAATATTCCTTTCGGCACAATCTCTCCAGAGACTAGGTCCCAAATAGTGGGGGCAAGTCTCGAGTATCCACTGGTGACCTTCTTGACCCACTTTTTTTGGATCGGGCCATTTTGGTTCACGCAGCGCGCTTACTTGTCGCTCTACGCAATCTTTCCAAAGCGCTGGCCCCAGATAACGCGGACAGGTCTGCTCAACCCATTGCTTCAAACTGGGGCGCAGAGAGGCCAGCGCCTCCTTTATAGTTTCCGCCTTTGACGGAGCGATGATTGTGAGCGCAACCAGGAAAGCAAGAAGCCTAACACGCAAAACTGGTTACCTCCTCTGTGAGATCAAATGCGTTTGGCCGAATAATCGGCCTTATCAGGGCTGGCGCAGCCGGAGAGTAATGCGGCAACGGCCGCGACCCGCCAATCCCAGCCGCCAGGTTCCCCGTCCCATGGAGTGCAATCCAACAACAGAATTGACCTGTAGGCAATCGGAGGGGAATCCCATGAAGGGAAGCCTTTTCTGTCTTAGTCCGGCGGAGGCTCAGTAATCAGCGGCGCCGGATTTCCGTCGTCACAAACGCAACTTCCTTGGGTCGTCACCAGAACGGGCTTGCCGTTTCGACAAATATGGCCGTCGCATTCTTTCAGGATGTCAACGCACGTGCACTGACCGTCAATGACTTTGGGCGGCGCGCCATCGGTGCAATGCCCAGCGCATATGCCCTCACCCGGAGCAGTTTTACACGTACACTGTCCGCCACTTGGGCTGGACGGCGTTGGCGGCTCCGGTAAAGCTGTCGAGCCGTCAGGGCATGTTATACCGCCACAAAAGCCAGGATCCGGTGGAGGGCCCGGCGGGGGCGGTTCTGGTGGCGGTTCGGGAATGCACTCGCATTGCCATTCGAGCGCTCCGACAAAACCGGGCGCAAGGTTGCAGCGGTAGACGCTAGGCTCTCCGCAACTGTTAGGTGCCGGGCAGGAGCAGTTCGGTATCAGGTCCCCCGAGGGCACGGCACCGTCATCAGGGCAAAGTGGCGCGGCTGAACAACTTTCTTGCGCAACTGCCGCGGCTGAACCAAGCGCCAGGCCCAATGCAAAGACAACGGCAGAGATAATGCGCATGCTGCGAAGCGCCCCCAAGCTCAGGAATGCAATCTGACCGGTCCCGCTCAGCAGTGTAGCACCACCATTGATTGCTTGTCGCTAGGTCAGAATCCTGGGAGGATAACCTTGCACGGCGCCTTTACCGCCCCCGGAAGAGCGCCGTTCCTGGAAGCCCTGGGCCCCCAACGGTCCGGGGCTTTCATGTATGGGGAAGGCCGATAGGCCGGTTCACGCCCTCTCCCGCGGGACCGTGAGAAATCCGCCTTATCGACATAAGATTTTTCAGGCAATCTATGGGCGTGCTTCTGAGGGGCGGGTAGTTCCCGAGGAGGCCGGGGGCTCGCCTCCTCCTGTCGCCGTCCCGAGGGGCGGGCCCCTAATCCCTCGCTGGACATTGAGAGCTACTGAAGTCCACCGTGCTGTCAAACCGGGGTTAAGTTTTGTCGAGGGTGGCCGCTCATGAAGGAAACCAGAATAATTCGGGTGGAAGACGTGAAGCTCGATCCCATCGATCACACCGTGACCATATTCCTTGAGACTAGCGATGGGCGCATTGCCATGAAGATGCCAAGGGAAGCCGCGCACGCCATTCTGGCCAATCTTGAGAAGGTCTACAGCACACGGCATTGAAGCTCAGGCGGAAGGCCAGAGAGCCAACAACTCTTTCTTAGCGCCCCCTAGCGTGTCCAAGCCGTCCAGGGTGAGCCTGGTTTCACTTATCAGGGCAAGATTCGATCGGTCGATCGGCTGGCGTTGGGCGAGACGTAGTCCATGTGTATTCACCAATCGTAAACGCTCTCGCACCGCTTCTGACCGTGCTGCAAGGCGCCATTGCGCCTTTGCATTTTGCGCCAAGCTCGTCGTATATCGAACGAGTTCTTAGGGCGGCTTAGTGCTACCCCAACGTTTCGAGAAATGCCGGCAGGATTTTCTCGATCAGGCCGAAAGCGCCCTGCGCCCTGCGACCTGCGTCTAGTGGCCCAAGGTCCAACTGGTTAGCTTGTTTACGCCATGGTAGGTCTCGCGGAAACTTAGGCCCCTCTGGAAAATTGGATATGTCAACAGGCCCGCAAGGCCCTCTTTCTGCACCGCAGAATCTTCGAGAGCTTCGACTTAAGGCATGCCCATCATGGGCGGTATGCCGCGCGTTTCCGCCATCATAGCAGAGGAATAGCATCATGACGAACGTGACCTTGCCCAGGAAATTCGCTTCGACGTTGTGAGCATGAAGAAGGACTGGAAGCGGACTCTTCGCTTTCGAGAACTGACACATCAGATTGGGCAATGGAGAGGGTGAGGGCTCGGCAATGGATCGTGCGGCGGTGCCGGCCGAGGCAGCGGGCCGGGCGGCAGCGGCCCGGGTGGTGCCGGGGTATCGGGTTCGGGAGTTGGGACAGTAGCCATGAACCGTAAACCACCAGCGAAAGGCAGGGTTCCGCCAGGGTCATTATCTGCGACAAGCGAGCCCCCTAGAAGCTAGCGCTCGACTTTCGGGAGATAAGCATACAGGCCGCATTTTTTGCAGGTGATCCATCGCGAGTTCGGGGAATACTCCTCGACCCATTCGTGTCTACAGCCAAAGCCTGAGAGAACCAACTGGAGAAGAGCGCGAGCGTAGAACATAGTCGGATCAAGGGTACTCTGCTCCGCACTTGGCACACTGCCAAGTGTCGGCTTTGGCGCCCGGCCGAAGAAGAGAGTTCTCCCCACGGACGATCCAGCAATGAGGGCACTTCGGTTCCGCGTCGCTGTGAGGCCGGTAAGCGGTAAAACGCGTCAGCGCCTGGCCGCAATTTTCATCCTCCAACCGAATTTCCTCGAGCTCGACTCTTTCAGCGTCGCTTAGCCTTCCGCGACCTTCAAGCCGTCCGATGTCGGCAGCTAATGTGACCCGGCGGGCTGTTTGGCTGCTAGCAAGCTTCGCAGCTTCGGAGAGTAATAAACTAGGGATTTTCATGGTTTCAGTTTGAAATGAAAAGGCCCGCCGCCTCCTCCGAAAGCAAGGTCGGCGGGCCGACTGCTGTGCCGCTTGCAGGGGCGATCTACGGACAGAAATTGGGTGACTCAAAGTACATCACTATGCCTTACCCATCGACGATAAGCCGGCGTGCGCTTCATTCCGTTGCGCGCCCGTTCATCGAGTTCCTTGAGAGCATCCATTATGTCGTCGAACGTAACCATTGCCCCAGCGGGCGAGGTTCGAAAGCCAGGCATGGATTCGACGGCACATGCATCAGAGGCCCAGGACGCCAGGATGGCCCGCTTTTCGTCTATCGTCAGATCCGGGTCGCAAACGACCTCTTGCGGATGCGAGAACGCATCGGAGGGCCTCAGGATGTCGTCAAGGTGTGGCTCGCGCGTAACCTGCCGAGCGGAAATAAACCCTCGCATAGCGGCCTCCCTCAATTGATGAGTTTGGCCGAGGCTCCGCCGTTGATAGCGATTTTCCGCGGCTTGGCAGCTTCAGGGATTTCCTGTCGGAGCTCGATTTCAAGGATGCCGTTCTCGTAACGGGCGCTGGCCACTTCCACATGATCGGCTAGGCTGAATTGCCGCTCAAAACTTCGTGCCGAGATGCCCTCGTACAGGTACTGCCGTTTTTCATCCTGTTTCTTTTGGCCGGTGATCGTCAAAAGGTTTTGCCTGGCTGTGATGTTCAGCTCGTCCGGCGAGAAGCCGGCAACCGCAAGGCGGATTGTATAAGCGGCCTCATCCTTGCGAACGATGTCGTAAGGCGGGAAGCCGCCTTCTTCGCTGAATCGCTTCTGAGCTTCATTGATGAGATTGAAGAGAGGTTCAAAGCCGACGCTTGAACGGGAAAAATTCGAGAAGTCGTAGTTGCGCATAGCCACATCCTCCATTGAGCAACATGGGTACGAGCAGCGCATCGGGACTACGCCGATGCCCGCACCGGATCTGAATACCCCTACGACCCGGCGAAATTTGATCTAGTTTTGGCTCGTCTCCCTTCAAGACCCCAAGCGAAAATTTTTTGGCAGATCTTTCTCAACTGCCCCCCGGCGCCGCCCCCGTTCTCGGGATGGACTATGCCGGCTTAACCTTTGAAGCGAACGCCGGCAGGCCCTCCATTTTCTGGCACGAAAACCACGCCGCGAGCCTCAAGGGCTTTCACCAGCGCCGCCACTGTCGAAGTGTTAGCAGAGATTCGCCCCTCCGCGCCTTCCAGGCGTTTCACCGTCTCTTCCGACAAGCCGGCCGCTTGGGCCAGCTCTGCCTTTTCATCTTCGCCATGGCAAGAGCGGCCCGTAATTGCGCTGCCGTCTGCATCATCCCGTCATCCATAAATAATTAAGGTAGATGCAGCCATCCCGAAGATGAGGGCCAACGTCCGGCGTCTTGTCGCCGCGCAATCGGCGGAGGCGTGACAAATGACCGATACTAACCTGACCGACACTGACCTCAAGGTGGTCAGCATCACAGATCGGCTCAAGCCCGTGTCGCGCAATCCCAAGCCGAGGAACGAGCGCGAACCGGAAGAACTGCCGCCACTGATTGAGGCGCTTGTCGTATCAACCTGCTTTATCACTGGTGGCGCGCTGGAAGTCACGGATACGTGCGTTCGCCTCGTTGGGTGGGAGACGCTTCCCATCATTGAAGGTGGCGCGGGAGAGAGACGGGTTATTACCCGTATCGCCATGAGTACCGACACGGCTCGCGACTTGATGGCGGGCCTCCGGAGTGCATTGGCTAAGGGAGGGCACTGATATGTCTTCCCTCTTCCCCGGTCAGGCTGTTGTCTGCATTCGCGACGGGTGGAAGCTCAATCTACGCCCTCGTCCCCGTGTGAAGCCGATCAAGGGCCGCGTCTATACTGTTCAGCGTGTCGTGTGGTGCGAGGGCCTGACGTGCATAACCCTGCCCAACTCCGAACCCTATTGCTACGAGGCCCGCTTTTTTCGGCCCGTCGCCATGCCCAAGACCTCTATCGCTATCTTCAAGCGCATGCTTCGCTCATCAAAGCTGCGCGAACCTGTTGCAGGCTAGAATGGCTCCTTCGGGGGGCGTTTGTTGGGCCTTTTCTCGCCTGCTGCTTTCTTTCTGGCGACCTCACGCATTAAGGAGGCAATACCTCCATGGCCCTCCGTCGCGTAGTCAAACCTCGTCCACTCGGTCTGGACGCTCAGGTCACCCCAATTGTATTCGTGGATCTGAAGCCCATCCAGCAGGCCATCCTCTTCTTCCTCGGGAGATTCGTTATCATTGTCGGCGTCTTCTGTACCGAAGAAGGCGGACATGTCGCGTTCGTTGTCCTCATCGTAGTGAATGCCGCCGTCACCGAGGGGCGCCCACTCATAAGCCGAGGGTTCAGTCACGGCATCAATTGCCCACCCAGCTAACTTCCGCTTCGTGGCGCTTACGCTTGAGGTCGGCTTCTGAATTTTCGCTGACGAGTTTCATTCCGTCCTTTCCGCCCACAACCCTCATCCTTGCATGACTGCGACCCGCCCGCCAATAGCCGCTGAGCACCCGCGCCTCACGTGAGAATAGCCGCAATAATTGCCGCTACCCCAAACAAGCAAACCCCGATATTGAGCTGGACGACAATAAGCGTGACCTTCGCATGCCTCGCCTGCCGGCGAAACGCTTGCCGCATTGGAAACCTCGCATGTTGGGAATGGTCATCAGAGCGTGAAAAAGCCCGGCCGCTGATAGCTCCGGGCGCAGTTCTGATCCTGATATTTCCCAAATCATCGAATGGCCCACGATGTCAAGGGCTGAGGGAACCCCCAGAGCGGACCGAGGGTTAGCAGGTCACCTATGTATAATTTGTTTGTGTTTGGAACGCTGAAACGAGGTTACCCGCTACATGCGCACCTTCGGGGAGCGATATTCAAAGGAGCTTGGCGGACGGTCGAACGACTTCCCTTAGTCGTGGCAGGACCTAGATTCGCACCGATGCTATTTTACGAGCCAGGTACCGGTTACCGCATTCTTGGTGAACTCTACGTCGTTGGGGCGGACGACTTAAAACACTTGGACGAGATTGAATCGGTCGGCGTTGTCGGGAATTTCCGGGAACAGGTGGAGATCGAAAACGGCGTCAATGCTGTTACCGCTCAGGCCTATTTCAAAAGCCGCCATTTGGCCTCGTCCGTGCATACTGGCTATCTCAGGAGCTACGAAGACAGGCGCTTCATCGTGCACGCGTCCAGACGTATGAGAAAATCCAAGACGCCTACCTTCGCGAGCTTGACCGCTTGCTGGATGATCTGGACAAAATACCGCGAACCGAAGACGGCGCCTAAGGTCGGGAACTAAAAAGTTGACCGAACGTTCTGGCCAAACCGCGATGGTCTGGGGCCGCCGGCAGGCGGCGCTACGGAGGGCCCGCAGGACCGACGCCGTTCGGTCCTGCGGGCCCTTCAGTGCGAAGCAACCTATGTGTCCAGACCAAGCTGGTTCAAGATCATTTCGATGCGGCCACGGTGCAAATCGCGTTCTAACTCCAACGTCTTCAGTGCGGTCATTGCACTGAAGGCATCGGCCCCGCAGGCTTGCAAACTGTCAATCAAGGCTCGTTGACACTCGATTTTCTCATCAGCCTTTGCAGCGTCGATTTGAGCTTCTTTTAGATAGGCAAGAAGCCGCTCTCTGTTTATCTGAGCCATATAGGTTCCCGGCCCCCGGGCACCTCAGCTGATTCCAAATAAAGACGTAGCCCAATATAGTAGCGGGCCGCCTTAGCTTTCTTCAATCCTTCTCGCGGATGCGCTGCGTGATACTGCTTCCTTGCCGGTCGATAAAAGCTGCTGTGCCTCTGCTTCCCACCGAGTGGCGAGTTCAAGGAAACCGGCCCTTGCTTCAGGAGAATTGAGGGATCGGGCGAAGTCTCTGGCCCGTTTGGCTGCTGCAAGCAGATTGTTAGGCATTGGAAATGACCCGAGTTTATCCTTCCAAACGCCCCAACCTGCCAGGCAGTGTTTTGTTCCGTGCCCGATCTCGTGGAAGTAGCCGCGAAGCGCGCCGTAAAATTAGTGCTGACTCGGCGGCTTATCAGCGTCTGCAGCCAAGCCGCGCCTGAGTAATTCCCGGAAAGCCGCCGCCCTTGTCGGAACGCGCATTTCATACCGCCATTCGTCAATCGCCTTCAACTCAGCTTCGTCGAGCATTATCTGAAGTCGGAACTCTCGTTTTCTTTCGTCCATTAAACTGGCCTTTGCCGTACCGTTTTCCAGGACCGATAACGCTTCTTCCGGACTACCGTTCCGCTATGGAACTTTGCGCTCTTCCACGTGGTTTGTGGCTTGCGTCATTCACTTCCGAGCGACGCCACCATACTGCGCCCGCCGGCATGTCGCTTAGGCGGGCGGTTTTTTGATGAAGATTGAATCTAGCTCGCATTTGATCGAAGGTCCCTACATGTGTGGTCGCGTAATCCAGAAATCAGCCTTGGGCCTGGCTATCATCAGCGGTACCGACATTGACGACCCGAGGGTCAAGCAATTCAAGGCCCGCTATAACGGCGCGCCGCGGCAGGAGCTGCTGATTATCCGCCGTCATCCAGAGACCGGCCGGCCCACCATGTCGCCGGCGAGATGGGGCCTCATACACAACAGCTTCAGCGGGCAGGACCCGCCGACACAGCAGCCGATCAATGCGAGGGCGGAGACGGTCAAGACCAAGTTCCCATTCGCGGACGCCTACAGAAAGCGCCGCTGCATTCTGCCCGTTGACGGCTTCTTCGAATGGAAGGCCATCAAGGGGGCAAAGGGCAGGCAGCCCTATGCCATCTCCATGGCCGATGGCCGGCCCTTCGGCATTGCCGGGCTGTGGGAAAACTGGAGGAACCCGCGCACGGGCCATTGGGTGCGGACGTTCTGCGTCCTGACCTGTCCGGCAAACGAGCTGGTGAGCCAGATCCATGACCGAATGCCGGTCATCCTGGGTGAAGCATTCTACATGCGTTGGCTCGACGAGCAGCCCGAAGCCGATGAGTTGCTAAAGCAGTTTCCCGCTGATCTTATGGTCATGTGGCCTGTCTCGCAGCGTGTTGGCAATGTCGGCAATGATGATGCTGACCTTGTGCAGCCCGTCCCGCCGGTGGCAAACCCGTCAACGGGGGAGTTGCTGTAGTCAGCCGCTGGTGGAACAAATAAGCCGGTTTGAAACTTAGGAATGTACGGTCTGCACGCGCAGAACGGTGCTCCCTGGGGCCCGCAAAATCCCGCGACGAGATGCGGGCCCCATCCGGCCCAAAGGAAGAGCCATGGCTACCAACAAACCCTCGGGTGACAATGCGCGTAAGGGTGCCGTCCGCAAGCGCTCTCAGCTGAAGACCAAGATGGAAGGCGAGGAGCACTGGACCAAGCGTAGTCGTGAAGACGGAAAATTCTTGGCGCAGAAGAAGGACCCGAAGGCGGACCCTTATAAAGGCGTCCGGCGTGAACGTTGACCCGCCTTGAACGGAAAATCATTCACGAACTGCATTCTGCGTTGAATGTGCTGGATGCGCCGCCGGGCTACCTTGCGGCCATCAGCAGCTATAAGGACACCGTTCCCGACAAGGACGTGCTGCGCATGCTAATGCGCATGAACGAGACGCAGCGAGAAGAAGTCGGCGAGCGTATGGATTGCTATGTCGGTCAGAATAACGACGAGGTCGCGCCCCAGCTAGTCAAGGACATGAGTAACGGCGCCGGCCGCACTAATTGCTTTATCTGCAATGGCTCCGGCCGCTGGCATCCGGATGAAGGGACGATTGCGCTTTGCATCAACTGCGACGGAAGTGGCAAAGTCTTTGTGAGCGTTTAGGATTGCTGGCCGATGGATCGAATCATGCTTCTAGAGTACCTGGAAATGGCGAAGCGCCACGTCGCTCAGGGCGAACGTCATATAGCAGAACAGACGCTGCTCCTCGCTGAGCTAGAGCGCGATGGGCACGACGCTGACGAAGCGCGGCGGCTGCTCAAAAACTTCGAAGACGCCCAACGGATGCACATCGAGCATTTGGACCGTCTCCTCGTTAAACTCGACGCGCTTGGCACTGCCCAGGGCTGCTCTTGCCCCTCGGGGATTTTCTCCAGCGCCTCTAGAATGCGGTCCATTTTGCCATTCCGGATTTCCTGCGACTGCTCGAACTCTTTTAAGAGCAGTTCGTCATTGGTCACATCGTGCCCGTGGTTAGAGCGTTGGGCAATCAGATGGCGCTGCTGAGCAATGAGGCTCTCACCGTGTAAGACTTGCTGTTCGGCCTCTGCCAACTGCCTCAAGAGTTGTGACCTTGTTTGCATAAGCCAACTCTCCGGAGTCGATCCGTAGAATAACACAGGGCGCAGCCGGGCTGTTCCTGGATCACCGAAATTCCATATTTTGGGCCCGATACGCGAAGCGAAACGTCACCTTTAGGACTTTGCCAGGAACTTCGCCCCCGGCTCCGGGTTGTAAATCCGGTTAGTACGTTGAGTAAGTTTCCATGGCGGCGAAAGAGAAGGCTGAGAAAAAGGAGGCCGAACGGCCTAGCCGGCCCACCAGGCCTTACTGGAAAGGCTACCTTCGCTTGGCTTTGGTCACCATCCCCGTCCAGATCCACAACGCCACCGAGAGTAGCAAAACCTCACTCAACATGCTCCACAGGCCTACCGGGCAGCGCATCGAATACGTGACCACCGTTGCGGGTGAGCCGGTGGACAAGGGCGATGTCTTTAAAGCCTATCCTATCGCTGAAGATACCTACATCACACTGGAGCCGGAAGAACTCGACGCCATCAAGCTGGAGAGCAAGAAGACGCTCGACTTGAAAGAGTTCGTGAAGATCGAGGAGATTGCGCCGCCGTTCTTCGAGCGGCCTTATTACATCGTGCCGGAGGACGATTTTGCCGAGGAAGGGTACGCCGTCATCCACGCGGCGCTGAAAAAAGCAAGGCGCATTGGCCTGGGCCAGATCATCATGGGAAGCGGCCGGGAACATCTTGTTGGCGTCGGCGCCCTCGATCGAGGCCTTGCCATGTATGTGCTGCGCTATCCAGACGAGTTGCGGGCGTCTGGAAGGTATTTCGGTGATCTGCCTGAAAGCAGCGATCGACCGGACATGGTGGAGCTTGCAACCAAGCTGATCGAACAGCACACGTCACCCTTCAAAGGCGAAGTCTACAAGAACTCGTATGAGGTTGCGTTGCTTGCCCTCATCAAAGAGAAGTCCAAGGGCAAGAAGGTCAAGGCGCCGGACACCGAGAAGAGCCGGCCAAGCGGCCGAAATGTTGTCGACCTGATGGACGCACTGAAAAAGAGCGTGAAGGGCGGCAAATCCGCCGAGGAACCGCAGACGAAGAAGCGCCGCTCAAAAATCGCCGGCTAGTTTGCCCAGCTTACGGGCCACGATATGGAACCCAGACGCTTGCCTCCTTCGCCGCGGCTTCAAATGCCTTCTTTTCGCGCTTCCCGACCGGTCGTTACTGAAACTGCCGCACCCAGCGCAGAAGGCGCTTGCCGCAATGGCTTCTCCAGGTTGGGATACTTTCAATGCAAATTTTGCGGAGGTACGCAAAGTGATGTCGTCTGGAATGATGGCCAGACTTGGCGCGTTATATGCGGAAGCTTTCAACATTATCTGGAACCAAGCATGCCTGTTTACGTCATCTTCGATGTCGAGATTAGAGATATCGAGCAATATCAGGAGTTCATGGCGAGAGTTAAGCCCGCCCTGGAACAGGCCGGGGGCAAGTATCTCGCGCGTGGCGGTGCCCACAAGGTTCATGAAGGAGATTGGCAGCCTCGCAGGATTGTTCTGTTAGAGTTTCCATCCCTGGGCGCCTGGGAAGCGTTCTACAATGGGCCGGTCTATCAAGGGCTTAAAGCCATACGCGATAGCTGCAGTTCCGCACGTTTGGTCAGCGTGGAAGGGCTCAAGTAATAGCAGGCGGTCGTTCAATTTAAATCAGGGTCCGTCTCATTTGGCGAAACATATCCCATATGCATGCACCAATCCTGAAACGCTGCTTGCAAGGCTGCTGACCGGCTTTCCAGCTTAGTCTCCTCCAGCATGTAGCGATCGAGCGCAGCTAGGAACCGGGTGGGTATGAAGGTGACGACCCATTCGCCCTCTGACTTGTTGTCGTTAGCTGCTGGCACTGGCTCTCCCTCCCTGTCGAAAGCAGCGAGCAGACACCCGGAAGCGGGATTCTGCAATCGGCTCTAGGACGGGCGCTCTGGCAGGCAGCAACCCACGCGTAGCCGAAGTTTGGAAATCGCCGCCCGTGCGCTGACATGACAACAGGAAATGGCATTCTGCAGGCGAGCGCGCCATGCGGCTACGCTTCGCCTGGCCGATACGGACAATGCTGAAGGTGCCTTGTCATCCGCTCTGAAGCATCTAATGCCACGCACGCAATGTCAACATCTGCGGCGAATGAAAAACCCCGCCGGCTCGGGACCGCGGGGACGGAGGCCGCTGCAATTGGTTATACAGATCCGGGGCAGTGCTCAGGCCCTTGTCATCCCGATCCCGAGCTGACCATACTTCACGCGGTAATAGCCATCTTCGCCCACGACCACCGCATCCGGCATCACCTCAAGGACGTCCTGCGCCATCACGCCTTCGAAACGCTCCGTGCCGGTCTTGTAGCGAAAGCGATATAGCGGAAGCCCATAGACGGTGGTGCCGACCTGCTCGATGTCGGTCTTGAGGCGAATATCGGATTCGATCTCATCGGCGCAAACGGAGAACATGGCCTCGTCCACGCAAACGGATTGCTGCAGACCAAGTTCGTCGGCACAAGGAGATATTCCGGTCAATCCATCGCCGCCTTCATCGGCACAGAGCGAAAGCTCGATCAGACGACCGGGAAGGCCACTCGCTTCGGCCAGTTCCATTAGATTCGGAGTTTCCGCGAAATTTGCCAACTTTGCCATGGCGTTTCCCCGCGCTAACAGTGCCTCTATTTTGCCCCACGGTAAGTCTCAGGTTTGGTGCCTGACTGGTCAATGACCGTAGAGAAATATTCGGAAGGTGTGCTCTTTCGGCCACATGTTGATCTATGCGAGTGGCCCTCGATACGGCAGCCAGACCTTCGCTTCCTTTGCCGCTGCTTCAAAAGCTTTCTTTGCCTTCTCAATGTCGGCCTTGCCGGCATAAGCCTCAGTGATAAGCAACGCGGCTTTGTCGCGTTTCTTGCTCTTGCCTCTGCTTCACTGCAAAACCATCGCTCACCCTTTGCTGTGTCGATGCGCGTCTTGGCGTAGTGCTTCGACCAAGGCGCGTGATAGATCCTTTCGCCCTTGCCGTTGATGTTGCCTTTGATCGGGCAGCCCTCCGAAGCCGTAGCGAGCTTTGTCGCGGTATCCCATCGCCTGGCGCGATACTCCCAAGGCGGCTGAGTCTTGGCCTGCCAAATTCCGAGCTTCTTGGCTCGAGGCTCGGCCTCCAGCGCGCGGTAGTCAGTCGAATACTTGATGAAGGCCCAGGCCAGGCCGGAGGCGACGAGCTGCGCGCCGATGTCTGGCACCTCGTCGGTAGCGCACCGAGCAATGAGCCGACCGTATTGGTCCACCTCGTGGCCGGCACAGCGCACCTCGCGGCCCTCGGTCATGGCCCGCAGGACATTGACCGCGGCGCCTGAGCAATCCCATGTGCCCTTGGGG
Source organism: Pseudomonadota bacterium (assembly GCA_021828105.1). Lineage (GTDB taxonomy): Bacteria > Pseudomonadota > Alphaproteobacteria > Rhizobiales > Aestuariivirgaceae > Taklimakanibacter. The sequence continues at coordinate 115,057 of JAKATG010000018.1, read as the reverse complement.
AGCTGGCAGACCTGTGAGGCCTCGGGTGCATCTATGCTGTGAATGCGGATCGCCTGGGTGCCGATCTCCAGGGTATCGCCGTCAACCACCCTGGCGGTGCCGGCCACTTCCATCGCTTGGGCCGGGACGGCGGCCGAGGCCAGGACGGACAGGGCGAGAGCGATAAGAGCGGCGCGCATAGAGGTCGGACGAATATGACCCTGCCGACGAGTCGACGGAAGGGTGCGACAAGCTGTCTTAAACAGGATTTTTCTCAGGGGCGTTTATGGGCTCAACGTCGCCCCTTGCGGGGGTAAATGCGGGGATAGAGCAGGATGGCAAACCCGTATTGATAGCAATTTCAAACAAATATGCGGATTTTTGGGCTCCCTCCTCTTCCGCCAATTTTGGCCCATGAGCATCCGTCCGCAGAAATCCCAGCGCGTGAATCCCCTCAATCGCGGTTGGGTATTATCGTGTGGGTTAGAGCGTTCAGGCCAACGGCAGGGAGTTGCTGCCGACTTCACCTTGTCGAATGGGTCACGACGAATGTGGGCGCTGAGAGATTGGCATTCTTGACCGCCGCGTAGGCGGCCGCCAAGACAACCGCAAGGAGGATGCCGGCGACAACATCGATGAAATAATGCCCGCCATAGACCGGCGTCGCCACGAGGATGGCGCCGGCCCCGACCGCCGCCAGCAGCAGCGTCACGATATTGTCGCGGCAAGCATAGACGATCAGCAGGCTGATGACCGTGTGGAAGGAGGGGAAGGACGCAAGACCGGGCAAGGCGGCAAAGCTCAGCACGACCTCCTTCGACTCGCGCACCGTCCGCAGCGCCTCGACGAAGAAGACGCCCCCCTTGGGACCGAATGTCCCGGCGGGCAACTGGCTGTCCATGTAACGAACCATGGCGCCTTCCGCGGGAAAGAAACCGGCGATGCATACGGTCACAAAAACCCCGATATAGAGGAGCGTGGCGAACTCCTTGGCGCGCTCCGCCCTTCCCAGGGCGACCAACACCATGAAGATAAAGGGAATGCTGACCGCGGCCAGGATGTAGCACTGCTCGAGATAGGGCAGGATGTCGGGATACTGGCTGAGCCAGGACGCATAGGCGTGCCAGTCGATGCCGAACATTCGGTCCCAGGAATCAAGCATGTTGTCGGCCCAGGGAAGGGCGAGCGACATGCTCAGATAATTGAGGAAACGGACGCCGGTGAAGGACAGGACCAGAAACAGGATGCCCGTGGCCATCACCCTTGTGCGTTCGGCGATCACCGGCCATCTCGATGCCTGAAAGCCATAGGCTGTGGCGGCCACGAGAAGGCAGACGCCGAGAGTGATGGCCGGATCGAAGACCCTTGTCAGGCTGAAGGAAATGCGTGGATCGATCGCAATCCACGCCACAATGACGAGGCTCTGCAGCACGACCAGGCCCCATAAGGCCGGATGAAAGACAAGGATCGACCGGAGATTGCGCATGGCGCGGCGATGCTGGCACGCCGTGCTTAGAATCGTCTTAACATGGTTCTTAGATTTTTGCCGTTCCCGAGAGATCAGAAAGCATGCGCCTGCCTTACGAATTTTAATCGCCTCATTGCCCCCGGCGACATCCTCTCCCCGCCATTGATGCGATACAAATTCCTGTATTTATTGGAAAAATCAAGTTTGACCTGGCTTGCACTGTCTTCGATAACGGGGGCGGCCTGGCTAAGCTGGCGATTGCATGAATCCACCTCTTTCTGCTTTAGTCCTTATCTGATCGAAATGCTTTGCCGGTATGATACCAGGGAGCAGTCCACAATGATTCAAGCTCTTCGATTGTTCTGCGTAGCGTCTGCCGCCGGCTGCACCATCCTCATGAGCGCAAATGCGCAAGACCAGGACGTCGACATGACAGTCCTTGCCGATCAGATTCGCAGCCAGGGTTTTGCCTGCAGCAATCCAACCTCGGTGGAGCGAATTGCGGCAGAGTCCGTCGCTGACCTGCCGGTCTATGTGCTGAAATGCGAAAGTGCGACGTATCAGATTCGCCTTATCCCGGACCAAGCGGCCGTGGTGACCAGGATCGAGTGACTTCCCTTCACGGGTCCAGGCGCATCGCCCTCATTCTCTCTGTTGCGACAGAAGGCCGTCCCGGCGTAGGCTTGTCAACTATGAAGCCCAGCCACAAGCACTACCTGACACTCGTCGTCACACAATTGTTGATAGCGCTGTTGGTGGGCTGTTTCGTCATGTGGATGGTTCCGGCGTTTGACAGGATTGCTGCAGGGGCCTTTGGCTTCGGGGCTGCATTCCTCATAACGATTTGGCCTTTCAAGGCGGTCCACTGGCACCAAGCCCGCCGTGGGCGAAAGGCGTCTTAGGTGTCTCGATAGTCTGGCGCCACAGTCTTGGCGCGCAAGAAAATGCCGGCTCACCGTTCAAGGCAGCCGGCAGAAAAAAGGGGCGCTGGCGCGCCCCTTGAAATCATCCGGGATGCCCCCTGCGTCAGAGACCGCCGAAATGCCAGCTCAGGCCGGCGCGGACCGCATGGAAGGCCGTATCCACCTCGCCGTCGCCGCCCTCATCAGCATCGCCCGCCTCGATCTTCCCAAGGTCGGTGTAGCGATACTCGATGCGTGCGCTGAAATCGTCGGTGAAGGCATATTCAATGCCGCCGCCAACCGTCCAGCCCCATTTCGTCTTTTTCTCGTCGGCGAATTCGTCGCCGCCGCCATCCTCAAGGGCAAGCTTGACGCCGCCCACGGCGAGACCACCCGTCGCGTAGAACAGAGCGCGATCCGCGGCAAAGCCGGCCCTGAGCCTGAGCGAACCCAGCCAGTCGATTTCCTGCGTGATCTCGCCCACCTTGAAGCCGAGCCCATCCACGACGTCCGTATTGCCGTCCATATCGGCATATTCGATGTCGCCTTCGAGGCCGAGCACCAGGCTGTCGGCCTGCCAGTTGAAGCCGGCATGAGCGCCGCCGACGAAGCCGTCGATATCGATCGATCCTTCGTCGCCATTGAGCGTCACATCATCCGAGAGAGGAACGATTACGTTCTCATCCGCCGAGGCGTCATTCTCGCCCCAGGCATAGCCGCCCTGCAGGCCGATATAGGGCCCGGTCCAATCATAAACCGTCGGCGGCTCGATGATGTCGGCCGCCTGCGCGCCGGCGCTCATCAGAACAACGGCAGCTCCGCTCAAAAGAACTTTCTTGATCATGCGAGTAACTCCCCCACGCTGTGGTTCATCGCATCATTGCGCGCGAGAATCCTCGAGGTCAACAAAACCGGGAGACTTGCGAATGCTTTTTGCCGAAAGTGTAGCTGAAATGCCACAACATGGACGTGAAGGAAAAATCTACTCGACGTTATATGCAAAACCATCTGGAGTGCATTTCACAGCAACATGCCGTTGCAATTCCCGCCGATGGCAGCAATACTGACTCGATAATAACGCTGAGTAATAAAAACAAGCGCCGCGCCTGCCCGAATCGAATTCCCTATGGTCATTTGCGCACGCGTGAAGACGAACAACATCGAACGGACGAGAGATGACCAGCATTTCCCTCTTGGGGATTCCCAACGACGACAACTCCGCCCTCATGAAAGGCGCCGCGGAAGCACCGCCGCTCATCCGCCGTGAACTCCATTCCGACGCCTATAGCCAGTGGACCGAGACCGGCATCGATCTCGGCGCTCCGGGCGCGATCGTCGATCATGGCGACATCCGCTTCGATGATGCGCATGATCCCTGGGATCTCATCGAACAGCAGGTCGGAGTCGCGCTCGCGCGTGGCCATCCCTTGATCTGCCTCGGCGGCGATCACGCCATCACCCACCCGATCATGCGCGCCGTGCGCCGCCGACATCCGAAGCTCACCATCCTGCATATCGATGCGCATCCCGACATCTATGACGCCTATCAAGGCAATCGGCGCTCGCAGACATCGTCCTTCGCCCGCATCATGGAAGATGGGCTGACCGACCGGCTTATCCAGGTGGGACTGCGCACCATCAACAGCCATCACCGCGATCAGTTCAAGCGCTTCGGCGTCGAGGTCATCGAGGCGCATCGCTGCGGCGAAACCCTCACGCTCGACATCAACACGCCCATCTACATCTCGATGGATCTCGACGCGCTCGATCCCGCGCACGTGCCGGGTGTGACCTATCGCGAGCCGGGCGGCCTGACACCCCGGCAAGTGATCAACTGGCTGCATGCTCTCGATCAGCCGATCGTCGCCGCCGACATCGTCGAATACAATCCGCGCTGCGACATCTCCAACCTGACGGCGAGCGTCGCGGCGAAGCTTCTCAAGGAGATCGCCGGGATGATGGTGAAGACGACGCGGAAATGACTGGCGGCCCACGCCGAACAGCCAGGGCTTTCATCCGATGTTCAGCTTGCGTTCCATGCCCGCCATCGCTCCTGACAGATTTTGACGGTCCCGCGGTCTAGGCAGCGGCATGGAACGTTCTGTGTGCGGATCATGGACCGGATCGTAAGAGATCTGCATCTGGGTCCGCGACCGGCCGTCAGCAAAGCCTTCACGGGTCTGCGCCGGCGCGGCTATATCGTTTTCAGCGATGCCTCGCGGGCATCGCTCTATTGGGTGAATGGTCATCGCCTCACGGCCTATCAGCTCGTGGCGCTTGCCGTGCTGCGCGGCGTCCCCTTGAAAACGCGCCGCTGACGGCCCTCGAAATGTCTGACGACGACACTATATTATATGCGGACCGGCCACATAATGGAGCATCGCGATGAAAGCAGTTCTGGGCAAGCACGTCGTTGCACAAAGCAACGACATTGTCGAAGCGCACGGATATTCCTATTTTCCGCCGTCTGCCGTCCGGCTTGAATGGCTCGAGAAAGCAGCGAAGACGGCGGACGACCTCGAATGCCCGCATGGCGTGCAGTTCTACGATCTGGTCATTGACGGCCAGCGCCACCAGCGCGCCGCCTGGTCCTATGAGAAGCCGCAGCCCAAAATGCACCATGTGGGCGGCCGTTTCGGCTTCTGGCGCGACGTTACGGTTTCGTGAGCGCCTGACGAGCGGATATCAGCTCTTGAGCGGCGGCACCGCGTCAGGAATGCGTAGCGCCTGCTGCATCGATTTCACCGCTTCGAGAAATTGCTGAAACTCGTCGATGCTCAATTCGGCATGCTTGTAGTTCGTTGTGGCAACGAGGCCCAGCACGACAAATTTCTCACGCGTGACCTTGTCGCGCTTGAGGCGCATGCTGAGGCGAACGTGACCTTCGTCGACACGCAAATCCGCCTTCTTCAGGAGCTCGCTCATGAAGGTGCGCTTGAAGGCTTTCATCAGGCCGGCCATCTCGTCCTCTTGAAACCAACATCTACGTCTGGAGCGATCACTCATTCCATCTCCAAAAAGGGTTTTATTTTTCGGGATCGCGTGCCGGCCGGATTGAGCCTGGCACCATTTGCGACTACATTCGCCGCATGAGCACATGCAAGATCATCCGCCGCGGCCGTGGCGAAGGCTTTCGCGGCAAACAGGGACTTGATTACTTTTCCGGCATATCGGCAGAGTCCAGCGGATCGAAAGCCATCTGCATGCACATGCTGGAGATGGCGCCCGGTGCCGAAGCCAAACCGCATTTCCATGAAGCGCATGAGACCGCGATCTATATGCTCGAAGGCGCTGCCGAGTTTCGCCACGGAAACAGTCTCGAACATCACGACCGGGTCGAGGCGGGCGACTTCATCTATATTCCGGCCGGCGTGCCGCATCAGCCGTTCAATCCGACGAACCAGGTCGCCCGCGCCCTCATCGCGCGCACCGACCCCAATGAGCAGGAGAGCGTCGTCCTGTTGAAATGACGGCGGCGACGAGCCCGTGCGACCGGGAGTGGGGCGGGATCGTTTCCACCCGTTGAATCGACCTGCTGACGCCGGCGGCCTGCCCGAGGGCATGCCCACAATTCCGCCAAGGTGTGGCCGTTTGGTCATGTATGGAACCGGGGCGCTCGCCTCGGTCCCGGGGTTCACCCCCTACCAAAAAGGCAATTGCTTAAAAACATTAGGGAAATTTCGGGGAACCGGCGACGTCACCAGGACGTTTTTCATACCATCAAACCCACAAAGAGGACTCTGTCATGAAAAAATGGATCGTATCTGCAGGCGCCGTCGCCCTTGTCGCCGCCCTCGCGGCCGCAAGCCCGGCCTCGGCGCGCAGCGGTGTCAGAATCGGTTCGCTCAACTGCACGGTCGCGGGCAGCGTCGGGCTGATCCTCGGATCGAGCACGCGGATGAACTGCCGTTTCCGTTCGGCGAACGGCGGCCGGGTTGAACGCTATACAGGGTCGATCACCCGGGTCGGGCTCGACATCGGCTTTACCAGCAAGAGCTACATGACCTGGGCGGTCTTCGCGCCCGGCAGGGTCAACGCGGGCGCGCTTGCCGGAAGTTATGGGGGTGTTTCGGCCCAAGCGACGGTCGGCGTAGGCCTCGGCGCCAATGTGCTGGTCGGCGGCTTCAAGAAGACCATTGCCCTTCAGCCTCTGAGCATTCAGGGCCAGACCGGCCTCAATGTCGCCGCCGGCATTGCCGGTCTCAGGCTGCGCTACGCCGGTCGCTAAACTGCCGAAACACGGACGCAACATCACTAACGCATGGAGCTTTTTCCGGCTCCATGCGTATAATCATGGCCGGATTGTCGATGGGAGGCGATAGCGTGTGTGGATCTGTGGCGAGGTTTGGCCTTTCTCTCCTGTTCGTCTGGTTCTTCGTTGCGGGGGCGCAAGCCGGATGCAAATCGGAGGCCGCCCCGTCCGTCGACTGGTCGGGTTGCAACAAGCAGCTATTGCAACTTGACGGCAGCGACCTCGCGGGGGCAAATCTTGAAGGCGCGTTCCTGTCCGGCACCAGCCTGGCCTCGGCCAAGCTTACCAATGCCAATCTTCAGATCAGCGAACTCGTCCGCACCTCCTTCAAAGAGGCCGACCTCTCGGGCGCCAATCTGGAAAAGAGTCTGTCCAGCCGGGCCGACTTTACGGGTGCGATCCTCAAGGGCGCGCGCCTCGTCAAAGCCGAATTCCTGCGCGTGAGCTTCGATGGCGCCGATCTCTCGGGCGCCGATCTCTCGGACGGCGAATTCCCGCGCAACAGCTTCGTCAAGGCCAATCTTTCGGGCGCCAATCTTTCGGGCGCCATGCTGCAGCGCGCGGCTTTCAGCGGGGCCAATCTTTCTGGTGCCTCCTTCAAGCGTACCTATCTCTATTGGGCGCGCCTCGAAGGCGTCGATCTGAGCCAGGTCGTCGATCTCACCCAGATGCAGATCGACATGGCCTGCGGCGATGCCAAGACGAAATTGCCGGCTGGCCTCACCATGCCGTCTCAATGGCCCTGCGCCGAAGACTAGAGCAAATCCCGCCAAAGTTGCAGACTTTGGCGATGAGGATTTGCTCCAATGTATCTATTTGGCGCGAATCCTTATCGGCGAAGTGATTCCACTTCGCCGGGATGCGCGCTGAGCATGGCATCGATGCGGGCGGCGATCTCCACCCACTCATCGGCATAAGGCACAAAGGGACGAGTGCCGGTATCGCCCAGAAGGCGGGCATGGCCGCGGTGGACGATATCGTCGCGCAGCTTGCGGGTATCGCGCGGCGGCGACAAAAGGCCGGCGCGCGCCAGATAGGCGGCAAGCCCGCTTTGCCCCTGCCAGGATAAGGGCAAGGGCAAGCGCGGCAATTCATAAATCTCGACCGGCTTTCGCGACCGGCAGGCCTCGGCGAGCATCGAGGCGCTGTCCTCGGTGACGATGAAGCGTTCGGCCTCGCTCAATATGAAGTGATGCGGGTTATCGGCACCACTGGTCCAGCGATGGACGTAGCCTTCCTGGTCCACGGCTTCCGCGAGGATCCGCGCAACATCCTTGTCGGTGCGCGGCGATGTCGAGACGAGCAACGATCCCGGGTGCTGCTGCTGATAGGCTCTGAGCTTCTCGCTGAAGCCCACCGCTTCGGCGCGGCCGAAGAGGAAGGGAAAAGTGCTCCCGCCCACCAGCACGCCGGTCCAAGGTTTCGGCAGATGCGCAAAGCGCTCGTGCCAGGCCGCGCCGTCGGGTTTGGGAACTGCGCTGGTCATCGGCAGCAACGCCTTGACGACATTGGGCCCGTCGGGAAGCGCATATTGCGGCGTGGTGATGACGAGATCGAAGCGGTTGAGCGGGAAGCGTGGCCGGCCGAGATGGATGAGCCTGGTCCTGCCTTCCGATTGCCGCTTGATCCACACCGCGATCGGCGCGGTGCGGCGGCCGACCGCGATGACGGCGTCAGGCCAGGGTGGCGACAGGCTGTCGGAACGCTCCCTGTCGACCGCCAGGAGTCCGGCACGGGTGACGGCGTTGGGCAGGAGATGGAAGGGCGACCATTTGAGGCGCTTGAGCACGAAAGCGGCGCCCAGCCGTTCCGCCAGCGCTCGCGCCTGGGCATTGTCACCCTCGCGGGCGCCTTGAAGGACCCAGACCAGATATTGCGCGCGAACCGGCTCCGCCTGCATCATGGCTGCCAAGACTACAATAGGCCGGCCGCCTTGGCATGGGCGTTGAGCGAGATCTGCGGACGGGCGCCGACATGGGAAATCACTTCCGCCGCCGCGAGCGCGCCGAGTCTTGCGCATTGCGCCAAGGGCAGATCGCGGGTGAAGCCATAAAGGAATCCCGAGGCGAAGAGATCGCCGGCGCCTGTCGCATCCACCACCTGCTCGACCGGATGCGCCTCGACGACATGAACCTCGCCGCCCTTGACGATGACGCATCCCGCTTCCGAGCGGGTCAGCGCGGCAATGGCGCAGTCCTGGCGCGCGCGCTGCATTGCCGCATCGAAATCATCGACCTGATAGAGCGACTTGATCTCCTTCTCATTGGCGAAGAGGATGTCGATGTCGCTCCTGATCAGGTCGAGAAAGCTGTCACGATGACGGTCGACGCAGAAGGAATCGGAAAGCGTGATGGAAACGAGCCTCCTGGCCGCGCGGGCGATGCGCGCCGCCTTCTTGAAGGCCTCCTTGGCGAGCGGCGGATCCCAAAGATAACCTTCGAGATAAGTCACCTTGGATGAAGCGACGACCGCTTCATCGATGTCGCCGGGCGCCAGATGCACGCAGGCGCCGAGGAACGTATTCATCGTGCGCTCGCCATCGGGCGTGATGAGGATCAGGGAACTCGCGGTCGACGGACCCGACGCCGCATGCGGCGTGGCGAAATGCACGCCCGACGATTGCGTGTCATGAGTGAAGACCTTGCCCAGCCTGTCGGCCTTTACCTTGCCGATGAAGGCGACCTTGCCACCGAAGGAGGCGACGCCGACGGCGGTATTGGCGCCCGAGCCGCCGGAAATCTGGGTGGACGGCCCCATGTCTTCGAAAAGCTCGGCCGATTCCTTCTCCGAAACGAGGCGCATCATGCCCTTGGTGACATTATGGCGGGCGAGGAAGCTTTCCTCGACGCGCGAAAAGACATCGACAATGGCATTGCCGATGGTGAGGACGTCGAAATCAGGCTGAATCATGATGGCCTTTGGAAAAATTGAGCGGAGGAGCCCGAGCCCCTACAGGATCGCTCTTGCCCCCGCAAGCCGGGATCATTACCTCAAGGGACCATGATCAAAGCCGCCTTCACGGCCCTGGCCGACCTCCTCTCCCCCGATTTCCGTAGCGTTCTGTTCAAGGCCGTCGGCCTTGCGGTGCTGCTCCTCATCGCCGTCGTCGCCGGCACGGTGATGCTGCTCGATGCGCTGAAGCTCGCGCCCTGGGGCTGGGGCAACGCCGTCATCGAGGTCGCGGCCGGCCTCGGCCTGACGGTGCTCGCCTTCTTCATGATCGCGCCGGTGACGGCGCTGTTCGCCGGGCTCTATCTCGACCATATCGCGCGCCTGGTCGAGCGCAAGCACTACCCGGGAGATATGCCGGGCCGGGACTTGCCGGTGCTGCGAGCCGCCCTGCTCGGCTTGCAATTCGGCCTACTCGTCCTCATCGTCAATCTGGCCGTGCTGCCGATGCTGCTCTTCGGCATCGGCGCCATCGCCCTCCTGGTCGCCAATGCCTATCTGCTCAGCCGGGAATATTTCGAGATGGCGGCGATGCGTCACATGCCGGTCGCGGAGGCGAAGCAGCTCAGGCGCGAGAATTCGACCCAGGTCTTCGCCGCGGGCTTCATCCCCGCCGTCCTCGCTCTGGTGCCCCTCGTCAATCTCACCGTGCCGCTGTTCTCGACCAGCTACTTCGTCCACATCTTCAAGGGACTGAAGCGGTCTTAGGCTTGAAGAGGCACAGGTCTGCGATCAGGCAGCGCGGACATTCGGGCTTCCTCGCCTTGCAGATATAGCGGCCATGCAGGATGAGCCAGCGATGGGCGTGGCGCTTGTATTCCGGCGGCACGACCTTCTCGAGCTTGAGCTCGACATCGAGCGGCGTCTTTCCCGGCGCCAGGCCGGTGCGGTTGCCGACCCGGAAAATATGCGTGTCGACCGCGATGGTCGGCTCGCCGAAGGCGATGTTGAGCACGACATTCGCGGTCTTGCGGCCGACGCCCGGCAGCTCTTCGAGGCTTGCGCGCTGGCGCGGCACTTCACCGCCATGCTTGTCGATCAGCATCTTCGACAGCGCTATGACGTTCTTGGCCTTCGTCCGGTAGAGACCAATGGCGCGGATATGAGAGATGAGTTTCTCCTCGCCGAGGGCCAGCATCTTCTCGGGCGTATCGGCGATCTTGAACAAGGGACCGGTGGCACGATTGACGCTGACATCGGTCGCCTGGGCGGACAGAGCGACGGCGACGAGAAGCGTGTAGGGATTGAGATAATCGAGCTCGCCCTCAGGGTCAGGATCGGCCTTTCTGAAACGGCGAAAGACTTCCGCGATCTGATCGGGCTTGAGCCGTCTTGGCGCCATGATTCTGGGCTCCCTTGAAGCTCCGTGACCAGAGCCCAGCTTGCGACTAAGATCAAGCCATGAGCGAAGCCCCAGACCAGACTTTCCGCGCCGTCCTCAGGCCCTATCGCTCGCTCGGCCGGAAAGGCTTCATCATCCTGATGGCGGCGCTCATCGGCCTCAATTTCGTGGCCGGGACGGCCTTCTATCTGCTCGGCGCCTGGCCGATCGCGCCGTTCCTCGGCGCCGACGTGGCGCTCGTCTGGTGGGCTTTCCGCAAGAACTATGCCGACGCGCTGAAGGAAGAGCGCATCGAGGTCACCGCGCATGAGCTCATCCTCCAGCGCTTCGACCACGACAAGCAGCGCGAGGAACTGCATTTCACCCGCTCATGGGTCAAGGTCGAGCTCGAGGAGGACAAGGAGCGCGATCTGATCGGCGGCCTTTATTTGCGCTTCCGCGGCGAGCGCACCGAGATCGGCCGGTTCCTCGGCGCCCATGACCGCAAGCAAGTCGCCGACCTGCTCCGCGCTGCGCTAGCAAAACCTCATATTTGACAAGGATTTAGCTGCAGCAAGAATCGGGTGGTTTCGGCGAGTGGGCCTCCTTAGATTCAGCCCATGACACCTGAGATCGAAACCCTCTCCACTCCGGCCCGCGACTATGAGGTCGTGAAGAGAACGCTCGCCTTCATTCACGAGAATTGGCGCGAGCAGCCCTCGCTTGAAGCGATCGCCGAACAGGCGGAGCTCAGCCCCACCCATCTGCAGCGGCTGTTCACCCGCTGGGCGGGCCTCAGCCCCAAGGCCTTCCTGCAAGCGGTGACGCTCGACCATGCGCGAACCCTCTTACGCGATTCAGCCTCAATCCTCGACACCGCCTATGAAGTCGGGCTCTCAGGGCCCGGCCGCCTGCATGATCTCTTCGTCACCCATGAAGGCATGACGCCCGGCTTCTACAAGGCCGGCGGCAAAGGCCTCACGCTGCGCTTCGGCTTCCATGACTGTCCCTTCGGGCGAGCGCTGGTCATGATCACCGACCAGGGCCTCGCCGGCCTCGCTTTCGCCGATGACGGGCAGGAGAAGGACACGCTCATCGACATGCAGTCGCGTTGGCCGGGTGCCGCCTATATCGAGGACTGGCTCGCCACGAAACCCTATGCCGACCGCATCTTCAAGCCGGAGAACTGGCGCAGGGACGAGCCCTTGCGCGTCGTCTTCATCGGCTCTGATTTCGAGATCCGCGTGTGGGAAACGCTGTTGCGCATCCCCCTGGGAAAACGCTCGACCTATTCCGACGTCGCGAGTCACATCGGCAAGCCCAAAGCGGCGCGCGCGGTGGGCGCTGCGGTCGGACGCAATCCCGTCTCCTTCGTGGTGCCCTGTCACCGCGTGCTCGGCAAGTCGGGAAGCCTCTGCGGCTATCACTGGGGGCTCACGCGCAAACGCGCCATCCTCGGCTGGGAAGCCGGGATCACAGCCAAGGCCGCGTGATCAGGCGTTCAAGACTTCGATCTTTTCCGGACGCGAGTCGGCCCTCAGCCGATAGACGATCGGCACGCCGGTCTCGAGCTCGCGCTTCAGGATCTGTTCCGGCGTCAGGCCTTCGAGCGCCATGATCAAGGCGCGCAGCGAGTTGCCATGCGCCGAGACCAGCACGACTTTGCCCGAGAGCACATCCGGCTGGATGTGGACCATATAATAAGGCAATGCCCTGGCCAGCGTGTCCTTCAGGCTTTCCCCGCCCGGCGGCGGCACGTCATAGGAGCGCCGCCAGACATGCACCTGCTCCTCGCCCCATTTCTTGCGCGCCTCGTCCTTGTTGAGGCCGGTCAGATCGCCATAGTCGCGCTCATTGAGCGCCTGGTCCCTGACCGTCTCGAGGCCCTTCTGGCCGAGCTCGGCCAGCATCAGATCGAGCGTGTGCTGGGCGCGGGACAGGACGCTGGTATAGGCGATGTCGAATTTGAGGCCCATACGTTTCAGGCGCTCGCCCGCCGCCTTCGCTTCGGCAATGCCTTTCTCGGTGAGACCGGGATCCTTCCAACCGGTGAACAGGTTTTTCAGATTCCACTCGCTCTGCCCGTGGCGGACGAGCACCAAGATGCGATCCATCAATTACTCCAATCCCAATACATCGACCATCGAATAGAGGCCCGGCTTCTTGTCCTTGGCCCATAGGGCGGCGCGCACCGCGCCTCTCGCAAAGATGTCGCGGCTTGCCGCTTTGTGCGTGAGCTCGAGACGCTCGTCGGGCCCTGAGAACATCACCGTATGCTCGCCGACGACACTGCCGCCGCGCAAGGTGGCGAAGCCGATATGCCCCCGGGGACGCGCCCCCGTATGGCCGTCACGCGAGCGCACCGACGATTTGGCGAGATCGATCGCCCGGCCCTCGGCCGCCGCCTGGCCGAGCAGCAAGGCGGTGCCCGAGGGCGCGTCGATCTTGTGCTTGTGATGCATCTCGAGGATCTCGATGTCGAAATCCTCGGCAAGGCTCGCCGCAACCTTGCGCACCAGGGCCGCCAGCAGATTGACGCCCAGACTCATATTGCCCGATTTGACGATGCGGGCATGGCGCGCGGCAGCCTTGATCTTCTCATCGCCGGCTCTGTCGATGCCGGTCGTGCCGATCACATGAACGATGCGCGCCTGCGCCGACAATTCGGCCAAGGCCAGCGTCGCCTGCGGCACGGTGAAGTCGATCAGGCCCTCGATCTTCGTGAACAGCGGCAGCGGATCATCGCTGATCCTGACACCGAGCAGTCCAATGCCCGCGAGCTCGCCCATATCGGCGCCGAGCGAGGGCGATCCCTTGGGCTCGAGCCCGCCTGCGATCTCGAGGCCTTCGGTCTCATGCACGATACGGGTGAGGACGCGACCCATGCGCCCCGAGGCGCCGGCTATGGCGATCTTCATGGCGCACCTTCGACAATGACGACGTCGCTCTCCGCACAGGTCTTGAAGATAGCGAGCGCCGCCTGATATTCGGGGGAGAAGAAGCACTCCTTGGCGGCGGCGAAGGACGGGAATTCGAGGACCACATGGCGCTCGCGCGATGCGCCTTTGACTACCTCATAGTTGCCGCCGCGCACGATGAACTTCGCACCGTATTTCTCGAGCGGCGCCTTGTTGGCGGCGACATAGTCCTTGTAGCGCTCCGGATCCTTCACCGTGACATGCACCATCCAATAGCCCTTGGGCATGGTCAGACTCCTTCGACGATGACGATATTGGCCTCGCCAGCACCCTTGCGCTTGGCCTTGGCGGATTGATATTCGGGCGAGTTGTAGCAGGCGACCGCATCGTCAAAAGAGGGGAATTCGATCACCACATTGCGCGGCCGGCCCTCGCCCTCCATCTGGCCCGAACGCCCGCCGCGCGCCAGGATCACCGCGCCGTATTTCTTGAAGGCGATGGGTGCGCTTTCGGCATAATACTTGTACTGGTCGGGATTGGACACGGTGACTTGCGCAATCCAATAGGCCTTGGGCATGGCGCCTCTCCTCGCAAAGACGGGAAAGGCTCTAGGTGAAAGGTTCGGAGCGGTCAATGGCAGTGAAGACTATCGTCCGGGAACTCTATGAAGGCTCGAGCAACCGGGCGCATCGCTTTCGCTATGCCCTCATCTGCTTCGACATCGCGACGATCGTCTTCCTGATCGTGTCGTCCTTCCTGCCCCGTACACCGCTCATCGGGGTGCTCGACGTCATCATCGGCCTCATCATCCTGGCCGATTTCCTGGCGCGCTTCTGGATCAGCCGCAACCGGGCCTCCGATCTGATGAACCCGGCCAATCTCGCCGATATCGTGGTCATCATATCGTTGCTCGCCCCCTTGGCCGGCGAGGGTCTCGCCTTCCTGCGCGTGGCCAGGATCTTGCGCATCATGCGCTCGCCCCTGGTTCTCTTGCGGATGCGGCGGGATTCCCGCCTCTTTCGCGAGAACGAGCAGACGGTGATGGCCGCCCTCAATCTCGGCCTCTTCATCTTCGTCGCCACGGCGATCGTCTATGAAAGCCAGCGCGGCCTCAATGAGCACATCACCAACTATGCCGATGCGCTCTATTTCACCGTCTCGACGCTCACCACCACCGGCTTCGGCGACATCACGCTGCAAGGCCATTGGGGCCGGATGCTCTCCGTCCTCATCATGATCTTCGGCGTGTCGCTGTTCCTGCGCCTCATCCAGATTCTGATCCGGCCGCACAAGGTCGAGCACAAATGCCCGGACTGCGGGCTCAGGCGGCACGATGCCGATGCCGTCCATTGCAAGCATTGCGGCCGCGTCCTCCATATCGAGGACGAGGGGGCGGTCTAGCTAGCGGCCCTTCCGCACGGCATCGACGCTGAGCGGGCCAGGACCCGCAATGGCGAGATAGAGGAAGATGAAGCAGAAGAGGATCGCGGCGACCCCGCCATTCTGGGCGGGATAGAAGCCACGTGGGAAATGCGCGATGAAATAGGCGAAGGCCATGAGCCCCGAGAGCACGAAGGCGGAGGCCCGGCTGTAAAAGCCGACGAGCAGCGCGAAGCCCAGGATCAACTCGAGGAGCCCCGCCGTCCAGGACAGCGAATAAGCGGGCGGCACCTTGTCGGCCACGGGGAAGCCCAAGATCTTCTGGGTGCCGTAACTGAACAGCACCAGTGCTGCGACGATGCGCAACAAGCTCAGCCCATAGGGACGATATTTTTCCATCGGAAATCCTTGTTGATGACGTCCCGTCGTAAGGCGATGGCTTGAACCCCGCCACTCACTTGGCATCACTGTTGTGTTATCGGCTAGCTGCCAAAGCCTTCCCAGAAGGCGCGCGCCTTGGCGAAGAAGCCCTCCGATTCAGGCGAGTTGTTGCGGGCTTCCTTGTCGAACTCCTTGAGGAGCTCGCGCTGGCGGCGCGACAGGTTGACCGGCGTCTCGACCGTCACCTGGATATACATGTCGCCCATCTGCGTGGAGCGCAGGATCGGCATGCCCTTGCCCTTGAGACGGAACTGCTTGCCGGCCTGGGCGCCTTCGGGAATCGAAACGCGCGCCTTCTTGCCGTCGATGGTCGGCACTTCGATATCGCCACCGAGTGCTGCGGTGGTCATCGAGACCGGCACCTTGCAGAAGAGATCGGCGCCATCGCGCTGGAAGAACTCATGCGGGCGGACCGACAGGAAGATGTAAAGATCGCCGGCCGAGCCGCCGCGCAGGCCGGCCTCGCCTTCACCGGCAAGCCTGATGCGCGTGCCGTCCTCAACACCCGCCGGAATGTTCACCGACAGCGTGCGCTCGCGCGTGATGCGGCCCTGCCCTGAGCAATTTCCGCACGGGTCGGAGATCACCTGGCCGCTGCCATGGCATGTCGGGCAGGTACGCTCGACGGTGAAGAAGCCCTGCGACGCCCTGACCGCGCCGGCGCCGCCGCAGGTGCCGCAGGTCTTAGGGCTCGAGCCGGGCTTGGCGCCGGTGCCCTTGCAGACCTCGCATTGGGTCGCCGTCGGCACCCGGATCTGGGCCGTCTTGCCGGAAAAGGCCTCGGTGAGGCTGATCTCCATATTGTAGCGCAGGTCGGAGCCGCGCGCGGCGCCGGACCCTCTGGCCCCGCCGCGTCCGCTACGGCCACGTCCGCCGCCCATGAACTCGCCGAACAGATCCTCGAAGATGTCCGACATGGAGGAGGTGAATTCGGGGCCGAAGCCGGGGCCAGGACGGCCACCCATGCCGCTTTCGAAGGCCGCATGGCCGAAACGGTCATAGGCCGCCTTCTTCTGCGGATCCTTGAGGACATCATAGGCTTCGTTGATTTCCTTGAACTTGTGATCGGCCGTCTTGTCGCCCGGATTGGCATCGGGATGATATTGCTTGGCAAGTTTGCGGTAGGCGCTCTTCAGCTCCTTATCGTCGGCGCCCTTATGGACGCCCAGAATTTCGTAATAGTCACGCTTGGCCATGCCGACCCGTCCGCCCAGCTCTAATTATCGCAGGTTCTTTGCCAGGTCCTAAAGCGAATCCTCCCCCCCGCGCGAGCGGGGAGAAGGTGCTTCAGACCGTTGCAGGCCATCTCCGTCAGGCCGACTTCTTGGAGTCGTCGTCCTTGACCTCGGTGAAATCGGCATCGACGACATCGTCGGCGCCACCCTGGCCGCCGGCGGCGCCGGCATCCGCGCCATCACCGCCGCCCGGCTGCTGGCTCTGCGCCTTATAGAGCGCCTCGCCAAGCTTCATGGCGGCCTGCGCCAGGGCATTGGTCTTTTCCTTGATCGCCTCGACATCCGAGCCTTCCATCACCGATTTGAGATCGGCAATGGCGGTCTCGATCGTCGACTTGTCGGCGTCGGAGATCTTGTCGCCGAGCTCGCCCAGCGACTTGGTGGTCGAATGGATCAGGCTCTCGCCGTGGTTCTTGGCCTCGACCAGCTCCTTGCGCTTCTTGTCCTCGGCGGCATTGGCTTCGGCGTCCTTGACCATCTTCTCGATCTCCGTGTCGGAGAGACCGCCAGAGGCCTGGATGCGGATCTGCTGCTCCTTGTTCGTCGCCTTGTCCTTGGCCGAGACATTGACGATGCCGTTGGCGTCGATGTCGAAAGTGACCTCGATCTGCGGCACGCCGCGCGGTGCCGGCGGCAGGCCCATGAGATCGAACTGACCCAGGAGCTTGTTGTCGGCCGCCATCTCGCGCTCGCCCTGGAAGACGCGGATCGTCACGGCGGTCTGATTGTCGTCAGCCGTCGAGAAGACCTGGCTCTTCTTGGTCGGAATGGTGGTGTTGCGCTCGATGAGACGGGTGAACACGCCGCCCAGGGTCTCGATGCCGAGCGAGAGCGGAGTAACGTCGAGAAGCAGGACGTCCTTCACTTCGCCCTTGAGCACGCCGGCCTGGATCGCGGCGCCGATCGCCACGACCTCATCCGGATTCACGCCCTTGTGCGGCTCCTTGCCAAAGAACTGCTTCACCGTCTCGATGACCTTCGGCATGCGGGTCATGCCGCCGACGAGGACGACCTCGTCGATATTGCCGGCGGTGACGCCGGCATCCTTCAAGGCCTGGCGGCAGGGCTCGACCGTCTTCTGGATGAGATCATCAACCAGGGCTTCGAGCTTGGCGCGCGTCAGCTTGAGGGTGAGATGCTTCGGACCCGTCTGGTCGGCGGTGATGAAGGGCAGGTTGATCTCCGTCTGGGTCGAAGACGACAATTCGATCTTCGCCTTTTCGGCCGCTTCCTTCAGACGCTGCAGAGCGAGCTTGTCCTTGCGCAGGTCGATGCCCTGCTCCTTCTTGAACTCGTCGGCGAGATAATCGACGATGCGCATGTCGAAATCTTCGCCGCCCAGGAAGGTGTCGCCGTTGGTCGACTTCACCTCGAAGACGCCGTCGCCGATCTCGAGAATGGAGATATCGAAGGTGCCGCCGCCCAGGTCATAGACCGCGATGGTGCCGGCTTCCTTCTTGTCGAGGCCGTAGGCGAGAGCGGCCGCCGTCGGCTCGTTGATGATGCGCAGAACCTCGAGGCCGGCGATCTTGCCGGCATCCTTGGTCGCCTGGCGCTGGCTGTCGTTGAAATAGGCGGGAACGGTGATGACCGCCTGGGTGACGGTCTCGCCCAGATAGCGCTCCGCCGTCTCCTTCATCTTCTGGAGGATATAGGCCGAGATCTGGGAGGGCGCGTATTTCTGGCCGCGCGCTTCGACCCAGGCATCGCCATTGTCCGCCTTCACGATCTGATAGGGGACGAGCTTCTTGTCCTTCTCGACCATCGGGTCATTCCAGCGCCGTCCGATCAGGCGCTTGATGGCGAAGAATGTGTTTTCCGGATTGGTGACCGCCTGGCGCTTGGCCGGCTGGCCTACGAGTATCTCGCCGTCGGCGTTAAGCGCGACGATCGAGGGGGTGGTACGCGCCCCTTCCGCGTTCTCGATGACCTTGGGCTGTTTGCCCTCCATCACGGCGACGCAGGAATTGGTGGTGCCGAGATCGATCCCGATGACTTTTCCCATTTACAAAACCTCCTTGCGGCAGACCCTGGTGGAAGCCCACTGCGGCACTTCCGCCCCGGACTTCAGGGGTGCGGGTCCCCAATTAAAGTTTGACCGGGCGGCCCTGATTTCCAGGGAAACCCGGCGTTCACGGGCTATATAAGGTTGGAAACCGGGCCTATCAAGTTTTGGTGAAAGGAAAAATGGCCCGGTCCACCGCCGTTTTCGGGTGGTCCGAACGGACCTTAAGCCCTATCCAGCCGGGAAGCTGGCGGTCGGCTGCCGAAACCCGAATAAAAGGCTTTGTGATCGAAAGAAAGACATGACAAGCGGGCTCAAGCATCTGCCCGGCTATTTCGACCGGGCCGCCCAGGAAGAGCTGGTCGCCTTATTGCGGGAAGCGCTCGCCAAGGCACCCCTCTATACGCCGGTGATGCCGAAAAGCGGCCGGCCGCTTACGGTGCGCATGAGCAATCTGGGCTCTCTCGGCTGGGTGTCGGACCGGGGCGGCTACCGCTATCAGCCGACCCATCCCGAAACCGGCCAGCCCTGGCCCGCCATCCCCGGCCCGGTGATGGCGGTCTGGCGCAAGGTCGCCCAATATCCGCATGAGCCCGAGGCCTGCCTCGTGAACTACTATCGCGAAGGCGCCAAGCTCGGCCTGCATCGCGACGAGGATGAGGAGGATTTTGCCGCCCCTGTCGTGTCGGTCTCGCTCGGCGACACCGCCATCTTCCGCATCGGCGGGCTTGAGCGCCAAGGCAAGACCGAGACGCTCAAGCTTTCATCCGGCGATGTGCTGGTGCTGGGCGGCCCCTCGCGCCTGCGCTATCACGGCATCGACCGGGTGCTCAGCGGCACCTCGACGCTCCTCAAGGATGGCGGGCGGCTCAACCTCACCCTGCGCAGGGTGACCAAGCCATGACGAGCGCCGGCTATTCCGGAACCCCGCTGTGGAAGAAGCTCGGCTTCAAGCCGGGCATAACCGTCGCCCTCATCGATCCGCCCTCTCACTATGAAAGCCTGCTTCCGGACCGGCCGAAAGACATGCGCTTCGGCAAAAGCGCGAAGGGCAGCGATGCCATCCACCTCTTCATCTCCGACGCCTCGGGCCTCAAGCAGATCGCCGGCCTGGCGGCCCATCTACCGCCCGCCACCATGCTCTGGGTGTCCTGGCCGAAACTGTCCTCATGCCTTTCCACTGGCCTGCGCGAGGATGATATCCGCGACGCGGCGCTGGCCGCGGGGCTGGTCGACATCAAGGTCTGCGCCATCGACCAGGATTGGTCCGGCCTCAAGCTCACCCGCCGCAGGAAATAGATCAGACCGAAGCCAGCGCCGCCACCTCGCGGCGGAAGGGCAAAGCATCGCCGATATCGGCCTCATCGAGCTCGCGCGCGAAGCGATGGCCGGCATAGGTCGCCCAGGCAATGGGGCCCGGCGCCTCGGCATCGCCGATCACCCTGATGCCGCGAATGCCGTTAGCGGCCCATTCGTTCTGCCGCGACTTGAGCTCGCGCCAGAGCTGGTCCTCAGGCGAGCGCGAGGTGACCAGGACGACGGCATCGGCGGCAAGATCGCGCGGAGCTCCGGTATAGACGCAGGCCGTCGCAATCCCGCCCGCCGCGAGCCGCGTCACGTAGCGGTTGAGCTCGATCTCGACTCCGAGCTTCGCGAGCCGCCGATGGATGGCGCCCTGCTCCAGCGTGTTGCGTGTCCAGTCGGAGACATAGGCGGACGGCGTCACCAAAGTGACTTTGGCGCCGTGCTCGACCAGAAGCTCGGCCAGCACGCCGCCCATGTAATAGTGATCGTCGTCGAACAGCACGACTTGGCCCTTAGGGATTTGGCCCGCCATCAGGTCGTCCGGGGTGAAGACGGAAACCGTCCCATCGCTCGGCATCGGCACGACATGGGCGCGCGCGACGCCGTCGCGCCGCCAGGTCGAGCCGGTCGCCAGAGCGACTTGCTGGAAGCCGAAGGACAGGATGTCGTCGGCGGTGAGGCGGCTGTCGAAATAGACCTCGACATTCGCCATGCGCTTGAGCTGGTGGGCGCGGTAATCGCGCACCCGGCCCCAGGCTGAGAGGCCCGGCAGCTTGCATTCTCTGGCGACCCGGCCACCGAGCTCCGCCCCGGCCTCGGCCAGCGCCACCTTGTAGCCGCGCTCACCCAAGGCACGCGCCGCCTCGAGGCCGGCGGGGCCTGCGCCCACCACCAGGACGCTTTCCGATAAGCCCTTCGTCTTGATGCGTTCGGGATGCCAGCCTTTGCGCCATTCCTCCATGAAGGTCGGATTCTGGGTGCAGCGCGAAATCGACATGGTCATGTCGCCGGTGATGCAGATGTTGCAGCCGATACATTCGCGGATGTCCTCGATGCGGCCCTCCTCCACCTTCCTCGGCAGGAAGGGATCGGCAATCGAGGGCCGGGCACAGCCGATGAAATCGAGCGTGCCGGATTTGATCATCCGCACCATGACATCGGGCGAGGTGAAGCGGCCGACGCCGACGACGGGCTTCGAGGTGAGCTTCTTGATGCCGCGGACGAGGTCTTCTTGCGCTCCCTCCTCCTTGAAGCGCGAGGGGCCGGAGCAATCCTCCCAGGCGCCATGGGCGAGATCCCACAGGTCGGGGAGATCGCCATGCATTTCGATCAGATCGCGGACCTCGGCATTGGCGAAGCCGAGCTCGCCCACCATCTCGTCGAGCGACAGCCGCAAAGTGATGCCACAGGCATCACCGATCGCGTCGCGCGCTTCCGCCACCAGTTCGCGCATCAGGCGCGCGCGGTTTGCGAGCGAGCCGCCATAATCGTCATTCCGCTGGTTGGTCGCCCGCGACAGGAAATGCTGGATGATGCCGAAGCCGTGCGCGCCATAGAGGCAGACGAGATCGAAGCCCGCGATCCTCGCCCGCTTGAAGGCGTTCCGGTGCCAGCGGATGAGGTCGCTTATATCCTCCTTGTCCATGGCGCGCGCCTGGACCGGATCGTTGGTGAAGGTGCGGATCGGCAAGGCGGTCGGTCCGCGCGGCACTTCCTTGCTGTAGAGGTTGGGGCCGTTGATGCCGGAATAAGCGAGCTGGATGCCAGCCAGCGCGCCATGCTCATGCATGGCGTCCGCCATGCGCGCGAGCGCCGGGATATCGGCATCATCCCAGAGGCGCAGCTCGATGAAGGGCGTGATCTCGGAGGTGTGGTGAAGCTCGGTCTGCTCGGTGAAGACGACGCCCCAGCCGCCTTCCGACTTCGTGCGGCGCATCTCGGCTGCGGCCGAGGGGTCGCGATAGCCCCCGCCATTGCAATGCGGGACCTGGTAGAACCTGTTCTTGGCGGTCACCGGCCCTATCGCCAAGGGCTCGAACAGAATGTCGTAGCGCGGGTCGCGCATGATCTCCCTCTCCGGCAGGCGGCGACTTCAATTTATTCAGGATTGATCGCACGGGGCCGGTACTCGGAACAATATTCTTTTCCGTGCCTGCGCTTCCATAATCCGAAACCGGTGAGTCCGGGTGCCTTGGTCTAGTCGTCGCCTTCCTCGAAGGCGCGCTTCAGATCCTCCGGGCGGGGTGCCGAGATGATGTTGTAGCCTGAATCCACATAGTGGACTTCGCCGGTGACGCCGCCCGACAAGGGCGACAGGAGGTAGAGCGCCGCACCGCCGACCTCATCGAGGGTCACGGTGCGCCGGAGCGGCGAATGGCGCTTCTGGAAATTGAACATGGCGCGCGCATCGCCGATACCGGCGCCGGCCAGCGTGCGCATCGGCCCGGCGGAGATCGCATTCACCCTGATGCCGTGCGGGCCGTAATCGGCGGCGAGATAGCGCACCGACGATTCGAGGGCGGCTTTCGCCACCCCCATCACATTGTAGTTCGGCATCACCCGCACCGACCCGCCATAGGTGAGGGTCACCAGCGAACCGCCCTTCGGCATGAGGGCTGCAGCCTTGCGCGCCACCTCGGTGAAGGAGAAGCACGAGATGATCATGGTGCGGACGAAATTGTCGCGGCTGGTATCGGCGTATTTGCCCTTGAGCTCGGCTTTTTCTGAAAAGGCGATCGCATGCACGACGAAATCGAGCGAGCCCCAGGCCTTGCCGATGGCGGCGAAGGCCTCGTCCACTGTCGCGGGATTTTCAACATCGCAAGGCAGGATCAGCTTCGAGCCCAGCGTCTCGGCGAGCGGCTTCACGCGCCGCCCAAAAGCTTCGCCCTGATAGGTGAAGGCGAGCTCGGCGCCATGGTCGTTGAGCGTCTTGGCGATACCCCAGGCGATCGAATGGTCGTTCGCCACCCCCATGACGAGGCCGCGCCGGCCCTTCATCAAACCGTTTGTCATCACTCCCCTAAACTCCCGATCGCTTCAGGCCTGTCTCACCCGGAACGCCTGAATGCCTGTCGCTGCAATATTGTCCACGCTCTAGCCGTTGTAGCGTTGCAGGGCCAACGTCGCATTGGTGCCGCCGAAGCCGAAGCTGTTCGAGATCGCCACATTGACCTCCACATTGTCGCGGCGCTCGCGCACAATGGGGATGTCGGCGAAATCCGGATCGAGCTCCTCGATATTGGCGCTCTCGCAAATGAACCCGTTCTTCATCATCAGCAGGCAGTAGATCGCTTCCTGCACGCCGGTCGCGCCCAGCGAATGACCGGTCAGCGACTTGGTGCCCGAAATCGCCGGAATGTCCTTGCCGAAGACCTCGCGAATGGCCTCGATCTCTTTCTTGTCGCCGATCGGCGTCGAGGTGGCGTGCGGATTGATGTAGTCGACCTTCTCCTTCACCGTGGCGAGCGCCTGGCGCATGCAGCGCGCCGCGCCTTCGCCCGAAGGCTGGACCATGTCATAGCCGTCGGAGGTGGCGCCGTAGCCCACGACCTCGCCATAGATCTTGGCGCCGCGGGCCTTGGCATGCTCGAGCTCCTCAAGCACGACCGTGCCGGCGCCGCCGGCAATGACGAAGCCGTCGCGGTTCTTGTCATAGGCGCGGGACGCTTTTTCCGGCGTCGCGTTGAATTTCGTCGACATGGCACCCATGGCGTCGAAGAGCACCGACAAGGTCCAATCGAGCTCTTCGCCGCCGCCGGCGAGCATGATGTCCTGCTTGCCCCACTGGATGAGCTCGGTGGAATTACCGATGCAATGGGCCGAGGTCGCGCAAGCCGACGAGATCGAGTAATTGACGCCCTTGATGCCGAAGGGCGTCGCAAGGGTCGCCGAATTGGTGCTCGACATGGCGGCTGGAACGGCAAAGGGACCGACACGCTTCGGGCCTTTCTCGCGCGCGGTGTCGGCGGCGCTCACGATGGTGCGGGTCGAGGGCCCGCCCGAACCCATGATGATGCCGGTGCGCTCGTTCTTGACGTCTTTCTCCTCCAGGCCCGCATCGGTGATGGCCTGGCGCATCGCCACCCAGTTCCAGGCCGCACCATCGCCCATGAAGCGGCGCACGCGACGGTCGACGGCGCTGTCGAGATCGAGCCTCGGAGCGCCATGCACCTGGCAGCGAAAGCCGAGCCGCGCATAGTCGTCCGCCTTCACGACACCGGACTTGGCCTCCCGGAGCGACGCCAATACTTCCTGGGCATTGTTGCCAATGCTCGAAACGATACCGATACCGGTGACAACGACACGGCGCATGACGGTTTTATGCCTCCCTCAGGCCTGTGCGGGCTTGAACAGACCGACGCGCAGATCGGCCGCTGTATAGATAGTCTCCCCATCCGCCTTGAGAAGTCCATCAGCAATGCCGAGATTGAGCTTGCGCAGAATGACGCGCTTCAAATTGACGACATATTCCACCTTCTTGACGGTGGGGACGACCATGCCGGTCAGTTTCACCTCACCGACCCCAAGGGCCCGACCTTTGCCCTGGGCGCCCAGCCAGCCCATGAAGAAGCCAAGCATCTGCCAGAGAGCATCGAGGCCGAGGCAGCCCGGCATGACGGGATCGCCCGGAAAATGCGGCGGGAAGAACCAGAGATCAGGTTTAATGTCCAGTTCTGCGACAATCTGGCCCTTCCCATATTCCCCGCCGTCCTCGGAAATATGAGTGATGCGATCCAGCATCAGCATCGGCGGCAGTGGCAATTGGGCATTGCCCGGGCCAAAAAGGTCGCCGCGGGCGCAGGCAATCAACTCATCGTAAAGAAAACGCGATTTCCGTTCGGCCATCTTGTTCCGCTATTCCGCTCCCACTGCTCCAAACACCGCGAACAGCTTCCTAACACACCGATCCCCGGCATGAAAGACGAACGGTTTGGCCACCAAAATACCCATTTTAGGCACCATTGCAGGCTAGGGTCAGAATTCGCTATAATTGACCTTCAGGATTCAAAGGTTAATTGATGAACTTAGAGACTGTTGCGACCAAATTGCGCGGGGCGGGCCTGCGCCCGACACGCCAGCGCCTGGCCTTGGCCGAAATCCTTTTCGGCGCTGGCGACCGCCATATCACGGCCGAGCAGCTGCATGCCGAGGCGGTCGCCGCGCGCGTGCCGGTGTCGCTTGCCACCGTCTACAATACCCTCAACCAATTCACCGAAGCAGGCCTCCTGCGCGAAGTGGCCATCGAGGGCGACCGCACCTATTTCGATACCAATACGTCCAATCATTATCACTATTATGTCGAGCATGAGGGCCGGCTGTTCGACATCGAGTCCACCAGCCTCGCCATCAAAGGCCTTCCCGAACCGCCGCCCGGCATGGAAGTCGGCCGGATCGACATCATCGTCCGGCTCAAAGCGCGCGTTTCGAACTAGCTGAACCGACCTGGGTTGGCCGACTCTTCGCCTGCTGTGGCCGCGAGGTCAGCAAGGAAAATCTCCGGTGTATCAGCGGCGAAGAAGCTTTCCCGGTCCCGGCCCCCTGCCCGTTCGCGCGCCGCTTCCGAATTCAACCTGAGCCTGTCTCGCATTTAGGTTGTTGACAGCCTATCTCTCGACCTGTTCGCCCGGATAGGCGCCCCAGAGCATGGGCTGGGCGATCCAGCCCTGATAGCCCGAGGCATTGAGCCGGCACCAGTCGCCGGTACAGTCCTCGAGCGTGGCCACAACGCCCGCCTTGACCATGGCGACGAGGCCCCCGGACATGTCCGGGGTAGCATACATCGGCACCGCTTCCTGCTTGCGCCAGGGCGCCACCAGCGCCATGCGCTTGCCGGACAGCATGCTCTGATAGACCCAGCCTTCCTCGCCGTCACTGTCGCGGATGCGCCGCCAGTTCTCGAACTCGGCGGTGATCTCGACGGGCAGGCCCTTGCGCTGATAGACCCAGGCGACCTGATGCTCGCTCGAGGGGCCGCGCCTCACATTGATCTTGTCGGCCTTGAGGGAAACGAATCGCGGCAAGGGCAGGCCGGAAGGCCCGACCGGCTTGTCGACGGCGGAGGTCGAGCCCGTGATCTCGGCCGAGACCTGGGCCGAAGCGCCGGAACTGCGCGATTGCCCAGCCATCAGGGACCACGCCGTGGCCACGGCGATGGCAATACAAGCAAACCCCAGAATCGCCGATCCGATTCTGCGCCGCGTCGCGGCTGATTTGACCATATGCATACCCCTCGGTCGATGCACGGCCGCCCCGGCCCTTGGACTTGTCTTTACCATGCCCTCTGCTAGAGAGCAGATGTCGTCTACACGAGCCGGACAACGATCTTATAACCCTTTCGCCTAGCCTTGGCTATGCAAGGTTAAGATTATCTCAAAGTCCGGCCTCGCGGAGTTACATTTTATGTCCAAGCGCAAACCCCTGGTCATCGTTACCCGCAAGCTGCCCGACGTGGTCGAGACCCGGATGATGGAGCTGTTCAACGCCAGGCTCAATTCCGACGACCATCCCTTCAGCCGGCAGGAGCTGATCGAGGCGGTGCAGCAGGCCGAGGTGCTGGTGCCGACCGTCACCGACCGCATCGACAAGGCGGTGATCGGCCAGGCGGGCGATCAGCTCAAACTCATCGCCAATTTCGGCACCGGGGTCGACAATATCGATGTCGAGACGGCGGTCGCCCGCGGGATCACGGTCACCAACACGCCGGGCGTCCTTACCGAGGATACCGCCGACATGACCATGGCGCTCATCATGGCCGTCGCCCGGCGCGTCACCGAAGGAGCCTCCGTCATCGGCCCCGACAACAGCTGGCAGGGCTGGTCGCCCACCTGGATGCTCGGCCACCGCATCTGGGGCAAGAGGCTCGGCATCATCGGCATGGGCCGTATCGGCCAGGCGGTGGCCAGGCGCGCCAAGGCTTTCGGCCTCCAGATCCACTATCACAACCGCAAGCCGGTCCATCCCCGGATCGCCGAAGAGCTCGATGCGACCTATTGGGAAAGCCTCGATCAGATGCTGGCGCGCATGGACATCGTCTCGGTCAATTGCCCGCATACGCCCGCTACCTATCATCTCCTCTCGGCCAGACGGCTCAAGCTCTTACGCAAGGACGCCATCATCGTGAACACGGCGCGCGGCGAGGTGATCGACGAAAATGCGCTGGCGCGGATGCTGGAAGCGGGCGAGCTCGGCGGCGCGGGGCTCGACGTGTTCGAGCATGAGCCCGCCGTCAATCCCAGGCTGCTCAAGGCCAAGCGGGCCGTCCTCTTGCCCCATATGGGCTCGGCCACGATCGAGGGCCGCATCGACATGGGCGAGAAGGTCATCATCAACATCAAGACCTGGGTCGACGGCCACAAGCCGCCCGACCGCGTGCTGCCGTCGATGCTGTAAGTCTCAGGCCGGCTTTTCGGCGTCCGAGACGATCTCGATCTGAACCGGCTCGTTCGGCACCGGGCGGATTTTCACCCGCTTGACCCGCCGCGGATCGGCTTCGAGAATCTCGAATTCGACCCCGCTCGCATGGCGCAGCAATTCGCCGCGCACCGGCACGCGCCCGAACATCGAGAAGATGAGACCGCCCAGCGTGTCGGTCTCCTCATCGCGCTCCTCGGGCAGGAAGTCGACCGTCAGGAGCTTCTCGAGCTCCTCGAGATCGGCGCGGGCATTTGCCGTGAAAGTGCCGTCGCTGTTCTTGACGATGAGCTCCTCGTCCGAATCATGCTCGTCGGAAATATCCCCGACAATCTCTTCGACCAGGTCCTCGATCGAGACGAGACCGTCGGTGCCGCCATATTCATCGACGACGATCGCCATATGGATATGGGTCGACTGCATCTTGATCAGGAGATCGGCTGCCGGCATCGAGGGCGGCACGAACAGCACCTCGCGCGCAATGCCGGTCGCGCCCACCTCGGTGGCGAGGTCGGTCGCGTTAAGCGATAGAGCGCTTATGCCGATCACGGTTTCCTTGGCGGCCTTCTTGCGCCGGGCCTTGTTGCCCTTATCGGTCAGCCAGCGCACCAGATCCTTGATATGGATCATGCCGGAGAGATCATCGAGGCTCTCGCGATAGACCGGCATGCGCGAATGGTTGGCATCGATGAAGCGCTCGAGCAGCTCCCTGATCGACTGGCTCGCCTCGATGGCCACGATGTCGGCGCGCGGCACCATGACGTCATCGACCCGGAGATCGGCGAACTTGATGAGATTGAGCATCATCGAGCGCGCTTCGGCGCGCATGCCATCGACGGGATTCTGGGCGTCGTGGTTGGCGATGACGCCCTCAAGGCTCTCGCGCAAGCTCGCGTCGCGTTCGGGGGAGAACAGGCCCTTCAACCTGGCGAGCAGGCTGTCGGGCTTGGGAGAAGGGGAAGGGTCGCTCATGCGTTATAGGGATCCTTGACGCCAAGTCCGGCCAAGATGGCGATCTCGGCCCGCTCCATGCGCCTGGCATCCCTTTCCTCGATATGGTCGAACCCAAGGAGATGCAGGGTTCCGTGAACAATGAGATGGGTCAAATGTGACGTCAAAGGCTTTCCTTGTTCCTCCGCTTCGCGAGCCACTGTCCCCACTGCCAATATAAGATCGCCCAGCGGTCTTGGTTCTCCTTCCGGCACATTCTGTGTCTGTGGCGCCGGGAACGACAAGATGTTGGGCGCATAGTTCTTCCCGCGCCATTCGGCGTTCAGTCTACCCGCCTCCGCATCGCTCGCAAAGAGCACGCTGACCTCGACATTATCGTCGGCGCCGGCGTGCTCGAGCGCCGCCCCGATGGCGCGCTCGGTGAGCCGTTCAAGATCCGTGACACGCGCCCACGCGTCATCGGTGATGTCGATCGCGGCAATCATTTCTGCGGGCGGTGGCGCGCGACCTTCTCGGTGTGCTTGTCATAGGCGGAGACAATGCGCCCCACCAGCGCGTGACGCACGATATCGGCAGCGGTGAAGGCGATGTGCGAAATGCCGTCGACCGATTTCAGGATCGCCAGCGCATCATCGAGGCCGGAGCTGACGCCGCCCGGCAGATCGACCTGAGAGGGATCGCCCGTCACCACCATGCGGCTGCCTTCGCCGAGACGGGTCAGGAACATCTTCATCTGCTGCGGCGTCGTGTTCTGCGCCTCGTCGAGGATGATGAAGGCGGATGCGAGCGTGCGGCCGCGCATGAACGCCAAGGGCGCGATCTCGATCGTGTTCTCGGCGAGGCCCTTCTGCACCAGCGGGGCCGGCATCACATCATAGAGCGCGTCATAGAGAGGCCTCAGATAAGGATCGACCTTTTCCTTCATGTCGCCCGGCAGGAAGCCCAGCCGCTCTCCCGCTTCGACCGCGGGGCGCGACAGGACGATACGGTCGACCTCGCCGTTCATGAGGGCGGCAGCGGCGCAGGCCACCGCCAGATAGGTCTTGCCGGTGCCGGCGGGCCCGGTGCCGAAGACCAGCTCATGCTTGCGAATGGCCGTGACATAGGCCTTCTGCATCGGGGTGCGCGGCGTCACCAGCTTGCGCCTTGTGCGCACCGAGGACTCATCGGCAGCACCGTCGCCGCCCGTCGACAGATTCATCCGGATGGCGCCCTCGACATCGCCCTTCGTGACCTCGAGACCACGGCGCACCCGCTCATAGAGTGTCGTCAGGACCATCTGGGCATTGTCGCGGGCGACTTGCGGTCCCTTCACCGAGATCCGGTTGCCGCGCGGCGTGATGTCGACGCCGAGACGGTGCTCGATCAGCGCCAGATGCTCGTCATGCTCGCCGAAGAGCGGGGTGAGCAGGCGGTTGTCGTCGAAAACCAGCGTGGTGATGTCTCGATCTTCCGCCATGGAGCCAGACCTTGATCCGGCGACGTCACGGGCATTGGCGCGCGAACTCAAAGAGATGGAGCTCCTTCAGTAGCGGTTCGGGATGGGAGAATCACTGGCATCTAGGCTTGAATATGGGCCGAAAGGCTGTTCGATCCAACAGCGTCGATGGTCACGTTCACCATGTCCCCAATACCATGTGTCCCGGCGTCAATATACACGCTTTGCAAATAGGGTGAACGGCCCACCATCTGGCCCGGATGGCGGCCGGGCTTCTCCAGGAGAATAGGCATTTCTCGTCCCAGGCAGGCCTGGTTGAAGGCCTGCTGCTGGGTTCCAAGAAGCGCCTGGAGCCTCGCCAGGCGGTCGGACTTGACCTCGTCCGGAACCTGGGCCGCCATTTCCGCCGCAGGCGTCCCGGGCCGCGGCGAATATTTGAAGGAGAAGGCCGAGGCATAGCGCGCCGCGCGGACGATGGCGAGCGTGGCTTCGAAATCGGCCTCGCTCTCGCCCGGGAATCCGACGATGAAATCGCCCGACAGCGCGATGTCGGGACGCGCCTTGCGGATACGGGCGATGAGCTTCAGATAATCTTCGGCGCTATGGCCGCGATTCATGTCCTTGAGGATGCGGTCCGAGCCCGCCTGGATGGGCAGATGCAGATAGGGCATCAGCTTCGAAGTCTCGGCATGGGCGGCAATCAGATCATCCGACATGTCGCGCGGGTGCGATGTTGTGAAGCGCAAACGTTCCATGCCATCGATGCGTGACAGATGTGTGATGAGGCGCGCCAAAGGCCAGTTCTCGCCGTCCGGCCCCGCGCCATGATAGGCATTCACATTCTGGCCGAGCAGCGTCACCTCGCGCACGCCCGCCTCGACGAGGGCACGCGCCTCAGCTTCGATCTGGGCGACGGGGCGCGAGAATTCGCTGCCGCGCGTATAAGGCACGACGCAGAAGGTGCAGAATTTGTCGCAACCCTCCTGAACGGTGAGGAAAGCGGTGACGCCGCGCTTCGGCATGGCCTTCGCCAGATGCTCGAACTTGTCTTCCGCCGGAAACTCGGTCTCGACGACCGGCTTTCCCGATATGGCATGGGCTTTCAGGAGCTGGGGCAGGCGATGATAGGTCTGCGGGCCGAAGACGAGATCGACGGCCTTCTGGCGGCGCACGATCTCCTCGCCCTCGGCCTGCGCCACGCAACCCGCGACGGCGATCACCGGCGCCCTGTCGTTGCCGCGACGCTCTTCCTTCAGGCGGCGCAATTTGCCGAGCTCGGAATAGACCTTCTCGGCCGCCTTCTCGCGGATGTGGCAGGTGTTGAGGATGATCAAATCGGCATCCTCCGGTTCCCCCGCGGCTTCATAACCCAGGGGTGCCAAGAGATCGCCCATGCGCTGGCTGTCATAGACATTCATCTGACAGCCATAGGATTTGATATGGACCTTCTTCACAGCGTCCTATTCCAAACAAGAAGCGGGGCGTGGTCTAGACCATTTTGCCGGGTCTGTCATGGCCTGGCGAAAGCCTCGACGAGACCGCGGCGCACCGTATCTTCGGCGAGCCTCGCAAGCGCCTTGCGGTTGCCGGCCTCGGCCAAGGTCAGGGGCTTGTGGCATATGACATCGACCTCGATCGGTCCCTGCGCCAAGGCCTGCCAGAGATGCGATTCCATTTCCATGTCGCCGTACCAGGCGAAAAGAGGCCGGTTCCGCCGCATCATCGGGATACCCCAATGGCCGCGATAGGCAAGGGTCACCGGCTGCACCACGACGCCGGGGATCTCGGCGGCGGCGAAATAGGCGCTCTTGAAGGGCAGCACGCGCCAGCCGTCGCTCGACGTGCCTTCGGCGAAAAGCACCAGCGTCTCGCCCACCTTGAGGCGCTCTTGCATCTCATCGCGCGAGACGCTGGTGCTCTGGCGCCGATCGCGATCGATGAAGACGGTGCGCTGGAGACGCGCCAGCGTGCCGAAGCCCGGCCAGGAATTGACCTCCTTTTTGGCGATGAAGGACAAAGGCGTTACGGCGCTCAAGACCGTGATGTCGAGCCAGGACACGTGGTTCGAGGCGATGAGGCAGGGGCGGTCCCTGACCGGCTCGCCGATGATGTTCAGCCTGATGCCGAGCCAGCGGGTGACGGCGCGGTGATAGAGATAGGGAAAGCGGCGGGCGCCCTTTTCGGAAAGCGCGATCAGAGCACGCTGCACCGGCAGTCCCGGCAAGGTCATGGCGATGAAGCCCGCGAGCTTCACACCTGCGCGCAGCGCCGTCATGCGAGCGCCTTCATCATCACAATCGCGTCCTCGCGCGCGCCGCCCGGCTTCTCGTAATAGGCCCTGCGCCTGCCGGTCACGCTGAAGCCCTCGCGCACATAGAGAGCGCGGCCCGCTTCATTGTCCGCCGCCACTTCGATGAAGAGCTGCGCCTCCTTCGTCTTGCGCAACTCTTGGCCGAGATGAGACATGAGCAAACCGGCGATGCCGCGCCGGCGCGCGAAGGGACGCGTGCCGATGGTGAGGATCTCCGCTTCGCCGGCCGCCCGGCGCGCCAGGAGAAAGGCCAAAGGCTCGTCGCCTTCGCAAGCGAGATAGGTCTGGGCACCGGGCATGGCCATCAGCTTGGCAAATTCCGCCGCCGTCCAGGCATTGTCAAAACATTCGGCATGGAGGGCGGCGAGAAGCGATGCCTCGCCGACCGAGGCCTGGCGGATCGTCACCGGCGATGGCGGGCGTGATCCTTGCGCCTGCGGCCTGGCGTCGGGCGGTCTCAGATAAAGCGGCTCGGGTGGCGTATTCAACGGCGTGAGGCGCGCGCAAAGCCCGGCAAAATTCCGGGCATCGGGCAGATCGCCATCCTTGAGGCGAATCAGGCGCCCGGAAGGTGCGGCGGCGATCAGCGCTTCGGCCCCCGTCCCCAGGACGAAGCTCTCGCCCGAAGGCAGACGGCGCGCCGCTTCGCTGACCGGCAGGACCAGAGGAGAGGGCGGCCCTCCCGCAATCGCGAAATAGACCTCGTCGCGCCGGGCATCGGCCGCGATCACCAGAGGGCTCCTACCGCTCGCCGCATTGGCGGCGATGGCAGAGAGCGTGTCGATGCCGGCGACCGGGCGGTCGAGCGCCAGAGCGAGCCCACGCGCCATGGCGATGCCGGTCCTGACCCCAGTGAAGGTGCCGGGCCCCAGCGTGACGCCGATGCGCTCGAGGTCGGGGAAGGCGAGGCCCGCTTCGTCCATGACCGCCTTGATCATCGGCGCCAGGGCATCGGCATGGCCGCGCTCCATCGATGCGAAGCGAGAAGCCCGTACCTGGCCCTGGGCCACGTCGTAAACGGCCGCCGAGCAGGCCGCCATGGAGGTATCGAAAGCCAGAAGCATGCGGGGCGATTTATCGCATGATCCGCGATGGATGGAACCGGTTTTGCGGTGACCTGAGCGGGATCAGACCGGGCGGACCTCGGTCACTTCCGGGATGAAATGACGCAGCAGGTTCTCGATGCCGTGCTTGAGCGTCGCCGTCGAGCTCGGGCAGCCGGAGCACGAGCCTTTCATATTCAGGAAGACGACGCCTTCATGATAGCCCTGGAAGGTGATGTCGCCGCCATCCTGGGCCACCGCCGGGCGCACCCGCGTCTCGAGCAGCTCCTTGATGGTGGTGACGATCTCCTTGTCGGCCTCATCGAAATCTTCCTCGGTCGGCAGATCGCCTTGGGCGGGCTTGGTCAGCACCGGCGCGTCGGCCAGATAGTGCTCCATGATCAGGCCCAGAATGGCAGGCTTCAGATGCTGCCATTCGCCTTCCTTCTTGGTGACGGTGACAAAATCCTGGCCCAGGAACACGCCGGACACGCCCTTGATCGAGAACAAGCGCTCGGCGAGCGGCGATTCCATCGCCTCATCGGCAGAGCGGTAGTCGCGGGTCGCGCCCGGAAGGACCGGCTTGCCGGGCAGGAATTTGAGCGTGGCCGGATTGGGGGTGGCTTCGGTCTGGATGAACATCGGTGAATCCTTTCGGGTCTCGAGACCCACGGGCTCAGTTTAGAATGATTTTAAGCTGTGTCAAATCCTGCTGGCTTACGTCAGGCCGACACGAAACCTACAATCTCCTTCACCTTGCGATAGATCGGCTGGGCGATGACCCGCGCTCTCCTCGCCCCATCGGCGAGTACGCCATCAATATAGGAAGGATCTTCCTCGAGCCTACGCTTTTCGGCGGCGATCGGGCTCAATTTTGCGACCGCGAGGTCGATCAGCGCCGGCTTGAAAGCCGAGAACTGCGACCCGCCATGATCCTTCAGGACCTCTGCGGCGGTCTGGCCGGCGAGGGCCGCATAGATGCCGACGAGATTCTCGGCTTCCGGCCGCCCCTTCAATCCTGCGACCTCGCTCGGCAGCGCATCGGGGTCGGTCTTCGCCTTCTTGAACTTCTTGGCGATGGTGTCGGCATCGTCGATGAGATTGATGCGCGAGAGGTCGGAAGGATCGGATTTCGACATCTTCTTGGTGCCGTCGCGCAGGCTCATGACCCGCGTCGCCGGCCCCGTGATGAAAGGCTCGGGCAAGGGGAAGAAGCCGTCATTATAGCCTGCTTGCGCAATCGCCTCGGCGTAATCGATATTGAACTTCTGGGCGATGTCGCGGGACAGTTCCAGATGCTGCTTCTGGTCATCGCCCACCGGCACATGGGTCGCGTGATAGAGCAGGATGTCGGCCGCCATGAGCACGGGATAGTCATAGAGGCCGACGGAGGCCGCCTCCTTGTCCTTGCCGGCCTTCTCCTTGAACTGCGTCATGCGGTTGAGCCAGCCCAGTCGCGCCACGCAATTCAGCACCCAGGCGAGCTCGGCATGCTCTGCCACCTGGCTCTGATTGAAGATGATCGAGCGCTTGGGATCGAGGCCGCAAGCGAGATAGGCCGCGGTCACGTCGCGTATATGTTGCCTGAGGTCCTTGGGCTCCTGCCACAAAGTAATGGCGTGCATGTCGACCACGCAATAGATGCATTCATGGGTCGCCTGCATCTTGATCCAGTTGACCATGGCGCCAAGATAGTTGCCGAGATGCAGGTTGTGCGTCGGCTGCATGCCGGAAAAGACGCGAAGTGTCGAAGCGGTCATTCTCGAATTCCTCAAAAACCGGGCTGCTTATGCCCGTAAACCTTCGGCAAGTGAAGGCCGGTTTTGTTAACGCCTGGCAAGGCCGGTCAGCGCCTTGATCACGGCCTTGAGCGCCTTGT
Source organism: Pseudomonadota bacterium (assembly GCA_021828105.1). GTDB lineage: Bacteria > Pseudomonadota > Alphaproteobacteria > Rhizobiales > Aestuariivirgaceae > Taklimakanibacter. Next base: position 79,867 of record JAKATG010000018.1, on the reverse strand, counting down.
CGGGCACCTTGTCGCGCCGCAGCACCATGCCGATCCGGCGATGGAGGCGCGGCGAGAGGGGCCTCACCGCGAGCCCTTCATCCCCCGGGCCTACCGCCATCTCGGGGATGATGCTCAAACCCAGCCCCGCCCCCACCATCTTCTTGATCGCCTCGATATTGCCGAGCTCCATGCCGGGCCTCGCCAGCTCGCCCGCCTCTCTGAACCATCGGTCGATGACGAGCCTGGAATTGCCGGCCGGCTCATAGAGCAGTATCCCCGGCTGGCGCGCGAAGAAGGCAGGGGTCAACCTGTCCGCGGGCGCGGCATCGGCGGGGTAGGCCGCCACCATCTCGTCCTCGATCATGACCTTGACCTCGAAGCTGCGGCCCGGCGCCGGCAAGGTGACGACCGCCACATCGAGCTCATTGGCGGCGAGCGCTTCCAGGATCTCTCCCGAATTGCCGGTGCGGACAGCGATCTCGATCCCCGGATAACGGGTTTTGAGCGCCCGCAAGACCGGCGGCAGCAAATAGATGCAGGCCGTGGCCCCGGTACCCAGCCGCACTTTGCCCGCGACACTGGCACTGTGGCGGGAGAGCGCGCGCAAGGCCTCGTCCAGCGTCGCATCGATCTGCTTCACATAGCCCAAAAGCGTGGCGCCGGCGGTGGTCGGCTGGGCGCGCCGGCCGACCCTTTCGATGAGCCGCAGTCCCAAAGCCTGCTCGAGCTGGTGGATGCGCAGGCTGACCGCCGGCTGGGTGAGGCCGAGCTTCCTGGCGGCGGCCAGGAAGCTCCCGGCGCCCGCCACTTCGGCGAGGGTCTGGAGCTGGGTGAGGCTCGGCCGCTGCATCAAATATTTCCTTATCTGATGTATTAATACTATAAATTTTACTTTGCCGCTAGGAGCGCCGATCCTTCCATTCATGGATACCGCCGGACGGATCAGGGATTTCCGCGTGCAGCTATGGCGCTATGTGTCGGGCTCGCCCCGTTCGCGCTGGCGGCAAAATGCGCTCTTGCGCGAGCTCGGACTCCATCATCTTGTCGATATCGGCATAGACCCTTTCACCATGCAGCCATCGCTCAGTTTCTCTCTCAGACCCGCGACCGAAGCCGACATGCCGGGCGTGCAGCGCATCTATGGCGATCACGTCGCTACGGGGCTCGCCTCCTTCGAGGAAGCACCGCCCAGCGTCGATGACATGCGGGCCCGCTTCCGCAGCCTCAAGAGTGGGGCCTTCCCCTATATCGTCGCCGAGCGGAAGGCCGAGATCGTCGGCTATGCCTATGCCGGACCCTATCGGACGCGCTCGGCCTATCGCTTCACCATCGAGAATTCGGTCTATGTCGACCGCCATGCGGCGGGTGAAGGCATCGGCCGGGCGCTGTTGAGCCAGCTCATCCAGGACTGCGAGAAAGGCCCCTGGCGGCAGATGATCGCCATCATCGGCAACAGTGGCAACAGGGCTTCGATCGCGCTGCATGAGAGCCTGGGCTTCCACATGGTCGGCACGCTGCGCGAGGTCGGCTTCAAACACGAGCAATGGGTCGACACCGTGCTGATGCAGAGGGCGCTGAACACGAAAGCCACTGGCAACTAGCAACCCTCGGCCGAGAAGTGTAATGTGACCCGATGAATTCATTCTCTGACAAGCGCAAACCCAGATCGAAATCGCAGGTGCTCGGTGCAAGGGCGTTCGCGGCTATTTCGGCTGTCGAAGGACTGCGGCTCGGTACTACAAGCCAGAAGCGTCTGGACCAACTGAAGGGCGCTGGTCTGAGCCAGGACGAAAAGCGAGCCGTGGTTCTACGTGCCTATAAAGCAAACAGTGATCGGAAATGACCTACGGAGGCTATGATGCCTTCGATGATCCTTATTGCTACAAAGGTACGGTAGTTCTCAAGAATAAAGCTGGTCTCAGGCATATAGGCGCCCTTCGGGATTTCGAGCTGGAAATGTCATCCTTGCGCGCAGAGGAGCCCCTGCCCGTGGGATGCTTCGATCCTAATCATTACAAAGCGATCCACCGCCATCTGTTTCAGGATGTCTATCGATGGGCTGGCCGCTATCGCACGGTCCGCACCGCCAAGGACGGTAACGCCTTCTGCTATCCTGAGTATATCGATGCGCAAATGAATTTGCTTTTCGCGCGGCTCAAAGACGAACCTTTTACCGGCAGCAGTTCTTTCGACGAGTTTGTAACGGCCGCCGCCGAATACCTGGCTGAGCTCAACGCCATTCACCCGTTTCGCGACGGCAATGGGCGATCTCAGCTCAGCTTTCTCTTTTTGATCGCTGCGCGGGCCGGATACCCGCTCGATCTGTCCCGGATCGAGCCCGCCTCTTTCTTGGCCGCGATGATCGCCAGTTTTAGTGGCGAAGTGCACCTGCTGCGGACTGAACTTGTTCGACTGAAGACCTGACTATTTGCATTTACGCCGCCGGCCCGCGACGCGTCATCTTCCTGATCTCGCTGAGCTTCATCGCGCCGAAGAGATGGGCGAGCAGGAAATAGCTGATGCCCCCCAGGGCGACGAGCCCGATGAGCACCAGCGCGCGCAGCCATAGCGGATGGCTGTCGGTGAAGATGGGGGCGGCGAAATAGAAGCCGCCCAGGAGGATGGCGCCCATGACGAGGCTTGCGGCGATGATGCGCGGCAGGCGGCTGCGCAGACGCTGATCGGCGGTGAAGTGCCCGTAACGGCCGAGCGTCACGCCGAGCAACGTCGCATTGACCCAGGCCGCGAGCGCGGTCGCAAGCGCGATGCCGACATGGCCGATGTAGCGCGACAGGACGAAGCTCCCCACCACATTCACGACGACCGAGGTGATGGCGAACATCATCGGCCGCTTGGTGTCCTCGCGCGCGAAGAAGCCCGGCGAGAACACCTTGTTGATGACGAAGGCAGGCAAGCCCATGGCGAAGGCCGCGAGCGCGTAAGAGGTGGCGATCGAATCGCTCCTGACGAAGACGCCGTGCTCGAAACAGACATTGACGATGGCGAAGGGAATGGCGATGAGCGCGATGGTCGCGGGCAAAGTGAGGAAGAGCGCGAATTCGAGCGCCCGGTTCTGGCTGAGCAGCGCTCCCGCCTCGTCGCCGGCGCGCAATTTGCGCGCCATTTCCGGCAAGAGCACGACGCCGATGGCGACGCCGACGACGCCCAAAGGCAGCTGATAGACGCGGTCGGCATAATAGAGATAGGACACGGCGCGATCGATGGTCGTCGCGATCATGGTGGCGATCAGGATGTTCACTTGCGTGATGCCGCCGGCTATTACGCCCGGTATGCCGAGGCGGATCAGCCGTTTCGCGTCGGGGGTCAGCTTCGGCCATTTGAGACGCATGCGCATATTGGCGCGGCTGCAGGCGATATAGAGCAAGAGGAACTGGGCGACGCCCGCGGCGCACACGCCCCAGACCAGGGCATAGCCGGTCAATTCGCTGTCGCCCCAGCCCATATAGCGGACGAAGAGCAAGGTCGCGATCATGACCAGGTTGAGCAGGATCGGCGCACAGGCCGCGGCGACGAAGCGGCGCAGGCTGTTGAGGACGCCCGACTGCAAGGCGGTCAAGGACATGAACAGCAGATAGGGAAAGGCAATGCGGGTGAGCGCCACCGAGAGGTCGAACTTCGCCGGCTCATCGGCGAAGCCTGGGGCGATGCCATACATCAGGAGCGGCATGGCGATCTGCGCCAGGGCCGTGAACAAAAGCAGCCAGGCGAACATGACCGCGAAGATGTCCTCGGCGAAGCTTCGCGCCTCGCTTTCCCCGCCCCCCTCCAGCTTCTTGGCGAACATCGGCACGAAGGCCGAGTTGAAAGCACCCTCGGCGAAGAGCGAACGGAACAGGTTGGGGAAGCGGAAGGCGACGACGAAGGCCTGCGCCACCGGGCCGGTGCCGAGCACGGAGGCGGTCAGCATGTCGCGAATGAAGCCCGCCGCCCGGCTCACCAGAGTGAGCCCGCCCACGGTCGCTGCCGATTTGAGGAGGGTCATGGTTGAATTTCTATTTTGCCGGGGGGATTCTCACAAGGCTCTAGAGTGCCGCCTCTTTCTGCTTGGCAAGTACGGCCAAAAGTCGGCGCTCGATCTCGGCATGGCGCGGCGCGCTCACGATCTTGGCGCCGGTCAGGTCGGTCACATAAAAGACGTCGATGACACGCTCGCCATAGGTCGTGATATGGGCCGAGCCGATATTGAGACTGAGGTGATAGAGCGCCTCGGTCAGATCATAGAGGATGCCGACGCGGTCGAGGCCGTTCACCTCGATCACGGTGAAGAGGTTGGACGATTCATTGTCGATGATGACGCGCGGCGGCACAGTGAAGGCCTGGAGCCGCGCTTCCGGATGCTGGACCTTGGCAATCAGGTCCTTGATCCTGACCTCGCCCTTCAGCACCTGACGGACGAGGCTCGCCACCCGCTCGGCGCGCCTCGCCTCATCCTCGCTATTGGCGAACTGCCGCTGGATGAGAATGGTGTCGAGCGCCAGGCTGTCGGCGGTGGTGAAGATCTGGGCGCCGACGATATTGGCATTGGCCGCGGCACAGGCGCCGGTGATGAGCGCTAGGAAGCGCGGATGATCCGGCGCATGGATGGTGAGCTCGGTGATGGCGGTAAACTCATCGGTCTGGACTTCCGTCGCGACCGGCTCGCCTTCAGCCCTGGCGCGCGCCATCAGCTGCTCATGCGCGACCTGCTTGTCGGTATCGACATTGAGCCAATAAGCATCATAGTGGCGCGCCGCATAGGCGGCCTTCTGTTCCACCGTCCAGCCGGGATGATGGGCGAAGAATCTCGCCTGCGCCTCGGCGACGCGCTCCTTGCGCGAGATGCTGGTATGCCCGCCGGACAAGATAGGCTCGGTCTCGAAATAGAGCGTGCGCAGGAGCTGGCCCTTCCAGCCGTTCCAAGCGGTGGGCCCGACCGCGCGGATGTCGGCGACGGTGAGGATGAGCAAAAGCTTCAGGCGCTCCGGCGACTGCACGACATTGGCGAAATCGAGGATGGTCTTGAAGTCGTTGAGATCGCGCATCTGCGCCGTCTCGCTCATCAGAAGATGATGGCGGATGAGCCACGCGACCGTCTCGGTCTCGGGCGCCGAGAGGCCCAATCGCGGGCACAGGGTCTTCGCCACGCGCTCGCCGGCGATGGAATGGCTTTCCTTGCGACCCTTGGCAATGTCATGGAGGAGAACCGCGACATAGAGCGCCCGGCGGCTCGACACGGTCGGAAAGATCTCGGTCGACAGCGGATGGTCCGAGGAAAAGCGCCCGCGCTCGATTGCCGCGAGAATGCCGACGGCGCGGATCAGATGCTCGTCGACCGTATAGTGATGGTACATGTTGAATTGCATCATGGCGACGATCCGGCCGAATTCGGGGATGAAGCGGCCGAGCACGCCCGCCTCGTTCATGCGCCGCAAGGCCGTCTCGGGATCGCGCGCGTCGGTCAGCATGCGCAAGAACAGAGCATTGGCCTCGGGCTCGACGCGCAGATCCTTGTCGATGCGCGAAAGATTGCGCCGCACCGCCTTGAGCGCATCGGGGTGGATTTCGAGGTCCTTCTCGGCCGCCAGCCAGAAGAGCCGGATGATGTTGATCGGCGTCTTGATCAGCACGTCTTCATCCGCAATGGTCAGGCGGTTGGCTTCGATGCGAAAATCGGGCGCCCCTTCGATCAGGCCCGAGCGGCGCGAAGCGAACCGGCCGAGCATCCGGCCGAAGACCGGCGTTGCCTTCATTTCCTTGGCCTCGAGCGAGGCCGAGAATATGCGGGTCAGGTCGCCGACATCCTTGGCGACCAGGAAATAATGCTTCATGAAGCGCTCGACATGCTTCAAGCCGGCATGCGCCTTGTAGCCCAGGCGCTCGGCGAGATCGGGCTGGCGGTCGAAGCTCAAGCGGTCCTCGGCGCGCTTGGCGACGAAGTGCAAATGGCAGCGCACCGCCCACAGGAAATCCTCGCTCTTCTCGAACAGCGCCAGCTCGTCCTTCGTGAACACGCCCTTCTCGGCCAGTTCCTTGGTCGAATTGGCGCCCGACAGGAATTTCGCGATCCAGAACAAAGTATGCAGATCGCGCAGGCCGCCCTTGCCATTCTTGACATCGGGCTCGACCAGATAGCGGCTTTCGCCCGCCTTGAAATGGCGCTCGTCGCGCTCGGCAAGCTTGCTCGCGACGAAGGCCTTCGCCCCCTTGGCGGCGATCTCCTTGCGGAAGCGCTTGGTCAATGTTTCGAAGAGCGTCGGCTCCCCGCAGATAAAGCGCGCCTCGAGGATGGCGGTGAGGATGGTCGAGTCCGATTGCGCCAGCCTGATGCAGTCATCGACGCTCCTCGTCGCGTGGCCGACCTTGAGGCGCGTGTCCCACAGCGAGTAGAGAATGAATTCGATGACGCTCTCGCTCCAGCCGGTCTGCTTGTAGGGTAAGAGGAACAGGAGATCGATGTCGGAGCCCGGCGCCAGCGTGCCGCGCCCATAGCCGCCAACGGCAACGATGGTGAGCCGCTCGGCCTCTGAAGGATTGGAAGCGCGGTAGAGCTTGCGCACGGCATAGTCATAGAGCGCATGAATGATCTCATCCTGCGCTCGGGCCAGGAGCATCGCGCATTGCGTGCCCTTGCCGTCCGCCATCAGGCGGCGTTCGGCCTCGGCGCGCGCCGCCTTGATCGTCTCCTTGAGGATCTCGACCACGCGCTTGCGCAAGTCGGGGCCGGAGCCAAGCTCGGCCAGCCTCTGGCGCAGCGCGGCACCATCTACCAAGGCCGGCAGCTTTTTCGCGGGCGTCATTGCGGCGATCGCTTGAGCATGGCGCGCAATTCATAAAGCAGCGCCAGCGCATCGCGCGGCGAGAGATCATCGGGCACGATCTCGGCCAAGCGCGTCTCGAGCGCGGTCGGTTCCGCAGCAACGGCGGGGCTCGCCGATCTGGGGCGCGCGACGGAGAAGAGCGGCAGGTCGGCGAAGAGCGAATCGGCACCCGCCCCCGGCTCGTCCTTCTTTTCGAGCAAGGCCAGGACCTCGGCGGCGCGCGTGATCACCGGCGCGGGGAGGCCGGCGAGCTTCGCCACCTGGATACCGTAGGAGCGATCGGCGACGCCCGCCACCACTTCATGCAGGAACACCACATCGCCCTGCCATTCGCGCACCTTGACCGTCGCATTGGCGACGCCGGTGAGCCTGCCGGCAAGCGCCGTGAGCTCGTGATAATGCGTGGCGAACAAGGCACGCGAGCGATTGACCTCATGCAGATGCTCGACCGCCGCCCAGGCGATGGACAGGCCGTCGAAGGTCGCGGTGCCGCGCCCGATCTCGTCCAGGATGACGAAGGAGCGTTCGGTCGCCTGATTGAGAATGGCTGCCGTCTCGACCATCTCGACCATGAAGGTCGAGCGTCCGCGCGCCAGGTCGTCGGCGGCACCCACGCGGCTGAACAGGCGGTCGACAATGCCGAGATGCGCCGATCTGGCCGGAACGAACGAGCCCATTTGCGCCATGATCACGATCAGCGCGTTCTGGCGGAGAAAAGTCGACTTGCCTGCCATGTTGGGCCCGGTCAGGAGCCAGATGCGCTTGTCGTCGGAAGACAAGCGGCAGTCGTTGGCGACGAAAGGCGTCTCGGCTTTTTGCACGAGCATCGCCTCGACCACCGGATGGCGGCCTTGCGCGATATCGATGCGAAGCGAGCGATCGACGGCCGGACGCACGTAATTGCGTCGGGCGGCCAGTTCGGCGAGAGCGGAGGCGACGTCGATCGTGGCGATGGCCTCGGCCATGGCCGAGAGGCGGTGCGATTGCGCTTTGACGGCCTCGGTCAGGCGCTCGAAGATCTCGAGCTCCAGCGCCAGCGCGCGATTGGCGGCAGACGCGATGCGCTCCTCGAGCGTCGAGAGCTCCTGCGTCACGAAGCGCACGGCGCTCGCGATCGTCTGGCGGTGGAAGAATTTCGCATTATGCGGCGGCGCCTGCAGGGGCGCTGCATTTTGCGCCGTCACCTCGATGAAATAGCCCAGCACATTGTTGTGCTTGATCTTCAGCGACTTGATGCCGGTTTCCCCGGCATAATCGGCCTGCAATTGCGCGATGACCTGCTTCGTCTCGTCGCGCAGCCGGCGATGGTCGTCGAGCTCCTGCGAATAGCCCTCCTTGACGAAGCCGCCATCGCGGGCATTGAGCGGCAGGTCCTCGCCCAGCACCGCGGCAAGATCGGCGAGAAGCACGGCCGGCCGGTCGGACAATACGGCTTCGGCCTGCGTGAGCTCCGCCGACAGAGCCGAGAAACCTTGCGGCTGGCGCAGTCTCTCATTCAGCACCTCGGCCGCCTGCAAGCCGGCGCAAAGCGAGGCCAGGTCGCGCGGGCCGCCGCGCCCCAGCGCCAGGCGCGACAAGGCCCGCTCGATATCGGGGAACTGGCGCAGCTCCTTGCGTGCGCTTTCGCGCAGATCGCGTGCCTCGACGAAGAAGCTCACCGAATCGAGCCGGCTCGAGATCGCTTGCGGATCGGTCAGAGGCGACGCGAGCCTTCGCGTCAGGAGCCTCGCACCCGCGGCGGTGACGGTGCGGTCGAGGATCGACAGCAGGCTCGTCCCCGTCTCGCCGGCCAGGCTCTTCGTCAGCTCGAGATTGGTGCGCGTGGCCTGGTCGATGATCATCCGGTCGGACGGCTCCTCGCGCCGTGGCGCGCGCAGGACCGGCACCCGGCCGACCTGGGTCAGGAGCACGTAATCGAGAAGGGTTCCGAGGCTCGCGACTTCCGCCCGGGTGAAGGCGCCGAAGCCGTCGAGCGCCGAGACGCCGAAATGATCCTTGAGCCGCTTCTCCGCGGCCGTGCTGTCGAAACGGCTCGCGGCCAAGGGCGTCAGCGCCGCCCCCGTAGCCTCGAGTTGGAATACGAGGTTTGGTTCGGCGAGCCCATCGGGATAGATGATCTCGCCGGGCTCGAGTGCGGCAAGCTCGGCCGCCAGGCGGTCGCCTGAGACCGGGATGACGACGAATTCGCCGGACGAGATGTCGGCGAAAGCGAGCGCCAGGCTCGCATCCGCCTTGATGCGCGCCAGGCTGGCGATGAAGTTGTTCTTGGCGCTCTTGAGCAGCGTGTCCTCGGTCAAAGTGCCGGGCGTGATGAGGCGGATGACGTCGCGGCGGACGACGGATTTGGCCCCCCGCTTCTTCGCCTCGGCCGGGTCTTCGAGCTGCTCGCAAATGGCGACGCGATGGCCGGCGCGGATCAGCCGCTCCAGATACTGGTCGGAGGAATGGATCGGCACGCCGCACATCGGGATCTCCTCGCCCAGATGGCGGCCGCGCTTGGTCAGCGCTATCCCCAGGACCCGCGACGCCGCCTCGGCGTCGGCGAAGAACAATTCATAGAAATCGCCCATGCGATAGAACAGGAGGCAACCGGGATGGGCCGCCTTGATCTCGAGATACTGGGCCATCATCGGTGTCGCCGCGACAGCATCCCTCTGGGCGTTCATGTCGTTCATCGCGCCTTGATACGACAAGTTGGAGCGGAATCAATGACCTTGAGATCGGGCAGAGCTGCCTCTACTGTCGGCCCCCGACATTTATGGGGAAAACATGAGTACAGATAAACGGGCGGCCCGACCGAGCTTTACCGAACAGGAGGCGCTGCTTTTCCATCAGCGCGGCAAACCGGGCAAGCTGGAAATAAATCCGACCAAGCCGATGGCCACCCAGCGCGATCTGTCGCTGGCCTACAGCCCCGGCGTCGCCGTGCCGGTGCGCAAGATCGCCGAGGACCCCGACACCGCCTATGACTATACCGCCAAGGGCAACTTCGTTGCCGTCATCACCAACGGCACCGCCATCCTGGGCCTGGGCGATCTCGGGCCTCTCGCCGCAAAGCCGGTCATGGAAGGCAAGGCGGTGCTGTTCAAGCGCTTCGCCGATGTCGATTCGATCGATCTCGAGGTCGACACCAAGGACGTCAACGAGTTCATCGGTGCGGTGCGCTATCTCGGGCCCTCCTTCGGCGGCATCAATCTCGAGGACATCAAGGCACCCGAATGCTTCATCATCGAGCAGCGCCTGCGCGAGCTCATGGACATACCGGTCTTCCATGACGACCAGCACGGCACCGCGATCATCTCGGCGGCGGCCCTCATCAATGCCCTCGAGATCACCAAGCGCGACATCAAGAACTTCAAGCTCGTCTGCAATGGCGCGGGTGCGGCGGCGATCGCCTGCATCGAGCTCATCAAATCCATGGGCGTCCCGCCGCAGAACGTCATCCTCGCCGACTCGAAGGGCGTCGTCTACAAGGGCCGCAGCGAGGGCATGAACCAGTGGAAGTCGGCGCATGCGATCGAGACCAAGGCGCGCACGCTCGCCGAGGCGATGGAAGGGGCGGATGTGTTCTTCGGCCTCTCCGCCGCCGGCGCGCTGACGCCGCAAATGGTCAAGAGCATGGCGAAGAACCCGATCATCTTCGCCATGGCCAATCCCGATCCCGAGATCACGCCGGAAGAAGTCGCCAAGGTCAGGGACGACGCTATCATGGCCACGGGGCGCTCGGACTATCCCAACCAGGTCAACAATGTGCTGGGCTTTCCCTATATCTTTCGCGGCGCCCTCGACGTGCGCGCCCGCACCATCAACGACCTGATGAAGATCGCCGCGGCTGAAGCGCTGGCGGCGCTGGCGCGCGAAGAGGTGCCCGACGAGGTCGCGGCCGCCTATCACGGCTCGCGCATGCAATTCGGCCCGGGCTACCTCATCCCGGTGCCCTTCGACCCGCGCCTCATCTCGCGCATTCCCGTCGCGGTGGCGCGCGCGGCGATGGAATCGGGCGTGGCGCGCAAGGCCATCGCCGATCTCGATGAGTATGCCGACCAGCTCTCGGCACGGCTCAATCCGATTGCCGGCACGCTGCAGAACATCTTCGAGCATGTCCGGTCCAACCCGAAGCGCGTCGTCTTCGCCGAGGGCGAGGAGGACCGGATGATCCGCGCCGCCAACAGCTTCGCCAATAACGGCCTCGGCAAGGCGATCCTGATCGGCCGCGAGGCGCATGTCGAGGAGGCACTGAAAGCCAACGCCGTCGAACTGAACGAGAATGTCGAGATCACCAATGCCAAGCTCTCGGCGCGCAATGTCGATTACGCCAACTATCTCTATGAACGCCTGCAGCGCAACGGCTTCCTGTTCCGCGACTGCCAGCGCCTCGTCAACAACGACCGCAACGTCTTCGCCGCCTGCATGCTGGCGCTCAACGACGCCGATGCGGTGGTGACGGGCCTGACGCGCAACTTCTCCGTCGCCCTCGACAATGTCAGGCGCGCCATCGACAACCGTCCCGGCCACCAGCCGATCGGCGTCTCCATGGCGTTGGTGCGCGGGCGCACCGTGTTCATCGCCGATACGTCGATCCACGAATTGCCGTCGGCCGAGGAACTCGCCGATATCGCGCAGGAGGCCGCAGGTGTCGCGCGCCGCTTCGGCTATGAGCCCAAGGTCGCCTTCCTGTCCTATTCCACCTTCGGCTATCCCAAGGGCGAGCGCTCCGAATATGTGCGCAACGCGGTGACCATCCTCGACAAGCGCAATGTCGATTTCGAATATGACGGCGAGATGGGCCCCGATGTGGCGCTGTCGCGCGAGGCGATGGCGCTCTATCCCTTCTGCCGCCTGACCGGACCTGCCAATGTGCTGGTGATGCCGGCGGCGCATTCGGCCTCGATCTCGACCAAGCTCCTGCAGCAACTGGGCGGGGTCACCGTGGTCGGCCCACTGCTCACCGGCCTCGACAAGCCGGTGCAGATCGCCGCCATGTCGGCGACCGCGACCGATATCGTCAATCTGGCGGCGATCGCGGCTTACGACATCAACCGGTAAGACGATGCTTCTTGGTGAACCCTCTCACAATTGCGCGAGGGGGTCCTCGCCGGGTTGGCCGAAATAGGAGAAATAGCGCGGATTGATCGCCGAGACGGGCAGGATGATCAGCACGTCGATGGTGTTGAACTGATGGTCGATCACGGCACCGTCGCCGACATAGCAGCCGATCCGCAAATAGCCCTTGATCAAGGGCGGCAGCATGCGCAGAGCCCGCTTGGCGTCGACCTTGGCGGGCGGCAGCAGGTTCATCTCGATCTTCCGTTCGGGAAGTGCTGACACTTGCCATTCGGCGGGTGCGACGGAATTCTGCGCCATGAAGCTCAGTCCCATGGCATGGTGCGTGGGATCGGTGCCTTCGAGGCTGGCGCAGCCCAGCATCACATCGAGGTCGTAGAGCCGGACATAGTTCCAGATGCCCTGCCAGAGCAGTTCGACGACCGGCTTGGTGCGATAGGGTTTGAGGACGCAGGAGCGGCCGAGCTCGAGGAATTTGAGCCCGCTGTGGCGGGCAATGAGCGGTGCGATATCGAATTCGGCCTGGGTGTAGAAACCACCGTTGCGCTCGGCGACCGATTGCCGGAGCAGCCGATAGGTGCCGACGACTTCGCCGTCGGCGACGCGAATCTCGTCGGGTCCCAGAGCGGCGCCCTTGCGCACGACGAGAAGGTGATCGCAGATCGGGTCATAGCGATCGGCATCGCGTCGCGACACCAGCGCCTCGGCGGAGGGCCTGGCGTCGAGCTCCTCATAAAAGACGCGGTAGCGCAGATGCTGTGCCGCATCGACATCGGCCGCGCCGTCGGCGAGCCTGACAGTCAGATCGGCTTTCGTGCCGAGCACGAAGCCCGGCACAATGTCCTCTTGCCTTGTCGCCCCACTGCGGGGGCCAGGTGCCAGAGAATAGACGGCCATCAAGCCCTGCCTCCGCAAACCGGCCCGTCGCCGGCCTCCGCACAGTGCCACAGACTGCCGGACAAAGAAAGTTCGGCCAAGAATTGTAACAATCCGAAGACAAAGGCACCTAATCACGATCGCTTCAGAGGAAGCCGAAGCGATTAACATGACCAAAATATGGTATTTAGCGCATGAACCGCCAGGTCAAGCCGCCGGTCGCTTGGCGGTCAGGGCGGCGATCGCCTCATCGAGGTCCTGACGGTCGAAAGGTTTCGCCATATGGCCGCTCATGCCGGCGGCCAGGCATTCCGCTTCATCGGCAGCGCTCGCATTGGCGGTCAGCGCCAGAATGGGAACATCGGGCACGAGATCGCCATTTCTCAGCCGGCGGGCCGTCTCGAGCCCGTCCAGCTCCGGCATCTGGACATCCATGATGATGAGATCGGGCCGCCCACCCTTGGCAATATAGTCCAGCACCGCATTGCCATTTGTCACGTGGTGAACCGAATGATTCGACTTCTCGAGCAAGGTGCGGGTCAGGAACGCGTTGACCGGATTGTCCTCGGCGAGAAGGATGTTCAGTTGCGGTACTTTCCTCTCGCCTTGAGTCATGCGCCGCAGATCCTTGACTGCGCTCGCGATCGTGTGATCGTCCGACTGCACGAGCTGGCGCAGCAAGGTCGCGCGGCGGAGCGGTTTCAGCAGATAGCCGGCAAAGGGTGTCGACAGGAAATCGCGCAGGGCGCGGCGCTCTTCCGCCTGAAGCAGAATGAAGACGGGCTTCCCCGCCGGCCGCTTGCCTTCATTCGCCGCCCGCCAGATGGCGAGTGTCGCAGCGAAGCTCGAATCGCAAATGAGGCCGTTGGCGGAATGCGGCTTGTACAGGGCCTGGCGCAGCTCCGCCTCCGACGCCACATGCCGCGTCTCGGCGCCAAGGACTTTCAACGTCGCCTCGAGGCTCGTGAAGGTCGGCCCCGGCGGCAAAGCGAGCTCATAGGCGCGGCCCTTCAAAGGCTCGTTGCCGCCTTCATGACGCACGCTCACGCACGGGAGCATCACGCGGAAAACCGACCCCTTGCCGCGCGCGCTCTCGACCGTGATCTCACCCCCCATGCCTTCAGCGAGCTTGCGCGAGATCGAAAGCCCCAAGCCGGTGCCGCCGAAACGGCGTGCGGTATCATCGCGTCCTTGCGCGAATTCCTCGAAGATGCGGGATTGCTCTTCTACCGTCATGCCTATCCCTGAATCGGCGACCGCGGCGATGAAGGTGATCTGCTCGGGATCGCCGGCGCAGGGCGCCGTCGACAGGCTAATCGCGACGCCGCCCGATTCCGTGAATTTGATGGCGTTGCCGGCGAGATTGAGCAGGATCTGGCGCAGGCGCAGTTCATCGATGAGGAGGCGCGGCGGCAGGTCGGCCGAGGCCGAACAGGTGATCTCGATCCCCTTGGCATGCGCGCGGGGCGCCAGAAGCTCGATCACGCTCTCGGCGAGGACCAGAGGATCGATCCAGTCCGGCGCCAGGGCCACGCGGCCCGATTCGATCTTGGAGATGTCGAGAATCTCATCGATGATCGAGAGCAGCGAGCGTGCCGAGGCATCGACGGCGCCGGCATAGTTGCGCTGCTCGGGGTTGAGCTCGGTGTCGAGCAAAAGCCCGTTCATGCCGATGATGCCGTTCATCGGCGTGCGGATCTCGTGGCTGGTCGCGGCCAGGAAGCGGCTCTTGGCGTGGTTGGCGGCTTCGGCTTCGGCGCGCGCCAGTTGCAGCATGTTGAGAACGGCCTCGACATTCTCGCGGCGCATGTCGGAAGCCCGCCGGCCGAAATAGACGGCGAGGGCGATGACCGCGGTCAGGAACAGGCCGACCGGCACCCAGGCCCGGGTGAGGCCCTCGGCGCCGAAAATCATGGCGATGCAGAAAGCGAGACCCGCCGCCACACACAATACGCCGACGGTGAACTGCCAGGGGCTGAAACGGATGCCGGGACGCGCCAATAGGCGCAAGGCCGCAGTCACCGCCGCCGTGCGGTCGATCGAACCGTCCTCTTTCCGATCGGAGTTCATCTCGCTCGCCACATGCCGTTTCTGACGCCTGTTAACCTTTTCATTCGCACAGGCATCTTAGAAAAAGCCTACCGGTTAAAGTGAGCGTCAATAAAGGGTAAATTTGCAACAACGCTAATTACGTGACGCAAATTATCGTGTCCGCTGGCATTAAGAATATTTGGGTGCGCGGCGCATGACCGGCGACGACTGGATGATCGATGTATTGGTCTGCGCGTAAGGGATGAGCCGGTCGATGACCCGCTCGAGATCCTCGATGCGCGCCACGAAGACCTTGGCCATGAAACAATCCTCGCCGGTGATGCGGTCGCATTCGATGATCTCGGGAATATCGGCCAGCAAGGCGGTGACGCGCGGCAACTCGCCCATCGCCGGGCGCACGCGGATATAGGCGCCGACGGCGAGGCCGAGCGCTGCCGGGTCGAGCCTGGCGGTAAATCCCTGGATCACGCCCACATCCTCGAGCCGGCGCAGGCGGTCTGCGGCACTTTGCGGCGACATGCCGAGCACGCGGCCAAGATCGGCGAGCGAGATGCGGGCATTGTCGGTCAGCGTGGCCAGCAGCTGGCGGTCGACAGGGTCGAGATTCGCTCCAGCGATTCTTCGGTTATTCTTCATAATCACCTCCGAATTCTCCGCATTTTATCCCTGTCGGCTACATATACCAGTCCAAACTTGTGCGAAACCGGCCATTCTCCGGGCATGAACCGGTTCGCCACGTCCTTACCCCCGCATGTCTTTTTCCTGATCAGCGCGGTTTTTCACTATCTCGGCCCCTCCTTCGCCGTGCTGCTCTTCGGCCAGATCTCGCCGCTGGGCGTCGCCTGGCTGCGCATCGCCTCGGCCGCCGTGATCTTCGCTTTGTGGCTGCCGCCCTGGCGGGTCATCGCCGAGGCTGCGCCCAAGGCACGCCGGCTCATCCTGCTTCTCGGCGTCATCCTGGCCGCCATGAACATGACCTTCTATCTCGCGATCGAGCGGCTGCCGCTCGCGACCGTCGCGGCCATCGAATTCGCCGCCACGATCGCGGTGGCGCTCATCGGCCTGCGCAGCGCCCGCAATTTCCTGGCGCTCGGGCTCGCGGTCGCGGGCGTGTTCCTGCTCATCGGCTTCAAGATCGCGGGCGATCTCGTGGGACTCTGTTTCGCCTTCGCCAACGCGCTCCTCTTCGCGCTCTATGTCATTGTCGGCCATTCGATCGCCAGGCAAGGCGGCGCATCGGGCATTGCGCGGCTCGGGGCCGCCATGGGTGTCGCCTTCATCGTCGCCTCGCCCTTCGGCTTCAGCGATGTCGCCAAGCTCGCCACGCAGCCGCTCCTGATCCTCGCCGGCATCGGCGTCGGCATTTCCTCATCCGTCATCCCTTATATCTGCGACCAGCTGGCGATGGCGCGCTTGCCGCGCGCGAGCTTCGCCTTGATGCTGACCCTTCTGCCGGCCATCGCCGCGGTGACGGGCGCCATCGTGCTTCGCCAGATCCCGGGTCCCCTCGATCTCGCGGGAATCTTCCTGGTGATCCTGGGCGTCGGCCTGCACCGGCCGGCGGATATTGAGAGCCCGGCCGAGCCCTCGAGCGAGGAGCAGAGGGCCCTTGGCTAGGCTTCTGTCGCCGGTTCTTTACGTGCGGGCATGCAGGCCCTCACTGCCAATAGCTTTACCCTTTCAACAGCCTTTCAATACCCCTTTCAAATACCTTTCAGTACCCTTTCAAATACCCTTTCAATATCCTTTGCCTCGGGCTTCATGACGGCTCGCTCGAAATCGGGCGAACGCTTGCGCACAAGGAGATGGAGCGCGCTCACCGCAGGCGGCAGGAAGCCCGCTTTGTGGCGCAGCGGCGAGGCCTCCCGGCAACAGGCGCTGAGCTCATGCACGATCGCCAGGATGGTTTCGACGATGGTGGCGAAGAACGCGGCGATCTTCGCCGCCCATGGCGCGACGATGCGGTCGAGCGCCGCGCTTTGGCAAAGCGTGCTGGTCATGTGACGGTTCCTTTTGGGAGGGAGAGTGCCAAGCCTTTGAAGTCCGGCCATGGACTTCGGGCACTCTGATATTTTCCAAATCACCGTTTGGCCCACGATGTCAAGAGGCAAAAGGTCCCTTGTGCGGGACAGCGTTGTCCTCCTACGCTCTTACGAGCTTCGGAGGACTGCACAAGCTTACTTGTTCCAGTAATCGAAAGCGAGCTTCTGTCCTCCTACGCTCTTACGAGCTTCGGAGGACTAAACACGCTCACTTGTTCCAATAATCAAAAGCAAGCTTCTGTCCTTCTACGCTCTTACGAGCTTCGGAGGACTGCACAGGCTTACTTGTTCCAGTAATCGAAGGCGAGCTTCTGCCGGCCTTGCACGAAGGCCAGCGCTTCCTTGCCGGTCCAGGGTCCCTCATAGCTCAACCGATAGACCTTGCCGACCCACCAGCCCTGACCCGGCAGCCGGTCGGACTCGCGCACGACCAGGGCCGCAAGCTCGGGCTCACCCGCTTCGCGGCCGGCCTCATCGATCGCATCGAGAGTGCGGCAGAGGGCCCGCATCTTGGGACGGCTGAAGCGGTGGCCAAGCTCCATGAGCAGTTCCGCATAGCTGACGTCGCGGCGCGCTTTGGCGGCCGCGATCAAGAGCGTGCGCACCGCGCCGATGTCGCTCACCGGTGTGCCGGGAAGCTCATCGAAAGAGGCGTGGCTGTCTCTCATCCTGCCCATGAGCCTGAGACTAGCACGACCTCGATCGCGTTCGAGGTCTCGCAAGGGGTGAAGTTGGACCAGGAAGGCCTCGCCATCTCCCCGGAGGCTCTCATGCTCAGATTCGTCCTCTCCCTCATGCTGCTCGCCGTCTTCGCCCTGCCCGCCGCGTACGCCGACGATCGGATCGGCTTCAGGGAGATCACCGAGCCGGATGAGAGCCGGCCGCTGCATGTGGCCCTGTGGTATCCGACGAAGGACGCGAGGCCTGAGATATCGGTCGCCGAGAACCCCGTGTTTTATGGGGTCTCGGCCGTCAGGGATGCCAAGGCGGCAGATGGCTCTCACCCTCTCGTCCTCCTGTCGCACGGGTTTGGCGGAAGCTTCCGCAATCTGAGCTGGCTCGCGGCGGCGCTGGCGCGTGAGGGCTATGTCGTCGCTGCCGTCGATCATCCCGGCACCACGACCTTCGACCGGGATCCCGAGAAGGCGGCAAGGCTGTGGGAAAGGCCGCGCGATCTGAGCCGCGTCCTCGACGCCCTGCTCGCCGATCACAGCCTGAGCATCGCCGCGACGCGGATCGCCGCCATCGGCCATTCGCTCGGCGGCTGGACGGTCGCCGAGCTTGCCGGCGCACGTTTCGATGCTGGGCTGGTGACGCAGGATTGCGAGACGCGCTTCGGCGCCATCGCCTGCAAGCTCTTCGCCGGGCTCGGCATCGGCCGCAGCGCCGCTGCGACGGAAAAGCTCGGCAGCGACCTGCGCGATGCGCGGATCGGTGCGGTGGTGACGCTCGATCTCGGCCTCGCCCGCGGCTTCACGCCCGAAAGCCTCGATGACATCCACATACCTTTCCTCGTCATCGCCGCCGGAGTGGATATCGCCAAGGATGAAGCAGCAAAAGCCGAGGTCGCCGCGACCAACCAGGATTCGCGCTATCTCGCCGAATACCTGCCCCAATCGACAACGACCACTGCGGAGATTGCCGATGCCCTGCATTTCAGCTTCCTGCAAATCTGCAAGCCGGGCGCCGTCGACCTCATCGAGGAAAATGCACCCGGCGAGGGCATTGTCTGCAAAGATGGCGGTGGACGCGCACGGGCGGATATCCATCGCGACGTGGCGCAGAGGATCATAACCTTTCTGGCGAAGTCACTGCCGCCCGAGTGAGCTTGTCACTCCGCTACCGCGCGGCCGAGGCGGTCTGCACGGAATACACCGCAAAAATGCGATAGGGACCCGGCTCGGAATCTTTGAAGGCACCCTTCCTCAGCAGAATGATCGCTTCATCGAGCGATGCCAGCAAGCAATGTCGGTTGACATCATGATCTTTCGCCAAGCCGTTGCATGAAAGCGGCGAACATTCCGGACCGGCGCCGGCATTGAAGGTGACGACGTCGAAGCCTTCGAGAGTCTTCGTTTCCGGCAGGGAGACGTTGGTAGCAAACGCGAGGTCGGGTGCCGGCATCACTTCTTCAGTGCCATCCTCATCGAACTGTCGTTCATGGATTTCGTAATAGAAGAATTTGGCATCTTTCAGATCGATCCCTTTTTCCGATGCAAGGCGCAGAATGACATCGATCGAATCGAAGAGCCAGAATCCGTTATGCTTCCACGCACTGTAATAATCCGCGAAGCAGTGCGACACGCATCCGCTGACGGAATAGATATCCTCCACCCCGGCCGCTCCGAGCCAATCGGGGCAGTCTGCCACAAATTTTGCCATATAACCGGCGGGGATCATGATCCTTCATGCCGCCTGGCGGAAGGCGGCGAGTTTCTGGCGATAGCTCAGCGCCTCGACGACATGGAGGCGGCCGACGCGCTCCTCGCCGTCGAGATCGGCGAGAGTGCGGGCGACACGGAGAACGCGATGATAACCTCGCGCGGAAAGCATCATCGCATCAGAGGCCTCATGCAGGATGCGCAAGCCCGGCTCGTCCGGTGTGGCGATCTCATCGAGCAGCGTGCCATCGGCTTGCGCATTGGTCCTGAGCTCAGGCAGGCCGAGGCGCGCGAAGCGCTCACGCTGGCGCTCGCGCGCTTTGGCGACGCGCATTGCGACCTCGGCACTGCCTTCCGACGGAACCGGCCGCGCCAGATCGGCGGCGCGCACCGCGCCCAGCTCGATCTGGATGTCGAGGCGGTCGAGCAGCGGGCCTGACAGGCGCGCCTGGTAATCGCCGGCACAGCGCGGTCCCTTGGCGCAGACATGGCCGGGCTCGCCCGCCATGCCGCATTTGCAGGGGTTCATCGCCGCGACCAATTGGAAGCGCGCCGGATAGGTGATGTGGTAGTTGGCGCGCGCGACCTGCGTCTCGCCCGACTCGAGAGGCTGGCGCAAGGCTTCGAGCACGCGCGGCTGGAATTCCGGCAATTCGTCGAGGAACAGCACGCCATTGTGGCTCAGCGAAATCTCGCCGGGCTTCGCCTTGAGGCCGCCGCCGACCAAAGCCGGCATGCTCGCCGAATGATGCGGCGAGCGGAACGGGCGCTTGCGCGTCACCTTGCCGTCCGGCAATTCGCCGGCGAGCGAGGCGATCATGCTCGTCTCCAGCATCTCGCGCGCATCCATGGGCGGCAGGATCGACGGCAGGCGCTGGGCCAGCATGGATTTGCCGGCGCCCGGCGGGCCGACCATCAGCAGATGATGGCCGCCGGCGGCCGCGACCTCGAGCGCGCGCTTCGCCGCCTCCTGGCCCTTGATGTCCTTGAGATCGGGCAACCGCGTCTGATCCTCGGCGAGGCCCGGCTTGGGGCGTGACAGGATCTGCGTGCCCTTCACGTGATTGAGGATCTGGATGATGGTCTGCGGCGCCAGGAGATCGACCTCATCGCCGGCCCAGGCGGCCTCGGGTCCGCAGGCCCTGGGGCAGATGAGGCCGAGACCCCTGGCATTGGCGGCGATGGCGGCAGGGAGCGCTCCCGTGACGGCCCCCAGCGCGCCATCGAGGCCCATCTCGCCGATCACCAGATAGCGGTTGAGGAAGTCCTGCGGCAGGACGCCCAGTGCCGAAAGCACGGCAAGCGCGATCGGGAGGTCATAGTGGCTGCCTTCCTTGGGGAGATCGGCGGGCGAGAGATTGACGGCGAGCCTCTTGCCGGGCAGCGCCAGGCCCACGGCGAAGAGCGCCGCCCGGACCCGCTCGCGGCTTTCCACCACCGCCTTGTCGGCGAGGCCCACGATGTTGAACTGGACCTGGCCCGACAGGAACTGGGCCTGGACATCGACCGGCACAGCCTCGATGCCCTGGAAGGCGACCGTCGTTGCATGCGCCGTCATGAAAGCCCCCGGGTGAGCTTCCACAGCGTAAATCAGTCCTCCCGGTCAGTCAAGAACATTTAGAGAACATTGTGGGTTGAGATTTGCGCCCAATGGACACTTTCAACATTCAAACGAAATAAGGGATCACAATAGGGGTAACTGGCTCTCTCTCGGAGAGTCAGGCGTTGGGCGGGCCACAATGCCAAGGCTTGGCGATACCGTCATGAGGTCCGCAGGGTAGGGCTTGAGGAGCGCTCTCAACTCATCCTCTGCGGCCGGCTCCTCGCCCAACCATTTGCCATGATCCTTGGCCGCGATGATGACGGGCATGCGATTGTGCACTCTGCCTACAAGCTCATTGGGCTCCGTGGTGATGATGGTGCAGCTCCTCACGATCTCGCCAGTGATAGGGCTTCTCCACTCATCCCATAGTCCCGCAAAGGTCATGAGCTTCGCGTCTCGCAGGCTGAAGAAGTGTTTCTTCTCGTAAAAGCCCTCGGCAGGAAAGAGGCAGCGTTGCCCCTTCCGCCATGCGCCGCGATAGGTCGGCGTCTCGTGGATGCCCTCGGAGCGAGCATTGTAAGTCGAATACTCAAGGAGGTCTGACTTGGACCACGCCGGCACGAGGCCCCACCGCATGCGCTCTATCTCGCGAGCGCCGTCCGCAAGGACCAATACAGGCACGTCTGAGCCCGGCCGCCACTCACTGTGAAGCTTCTCGCGCCACTGCCTACCACGGAAGGGATTGAGCTTGAGCTGAGAGACTTCCTCAATGCTCGGATCACGAACACGTCCACACATACTGACAAACCTCTGGACTCATTGTTCTCTGTATGTTCTAGTCCCGAAATGAACCAGAGTCAAGCCAAGGAGGTGCACCGCTCATGCCCCGCCCGATGTCCTTTTCCGACAGCCAGCATTTCTTCCAGGGCTTGGCCGAATGTCGCATTCTCGCGGTTGCCCGCGAGCGGGGAGAGCATCACGACTCGGCATTGAGGAAGCGCTGCGAGGGCCTCATTGCTGCCGTAGACGGTGTGGCTGGGGAGCTGGTGGGCTATCTCAACGTTGTGGACCACCAAGCGCGGGCGTGAGCCTTGCCGAGAGACATTCCGAAAATCGCAGAGAGATCCCTCATGGTGCGGCGTCCGTTGCGTCCAAGCTTCAGTCCCACAGAGTTGCCCACGCTCCTTGATGCTCTTGAACGCGCACGCAAATGGTCGTTGAAGTACGGACAAGCGCAAACTTTCTCTTCGGACATGCGGCCGAAGTGCGATGCCGTGGTGAAGGCTGTCGATGAGCTGGCGTTGTCTCTCACGGGCCAAGCGGACTACTTCGCGCCCGGCATCTTGCCGACCGACAGAGGAAGAGGCGGCCTCTGAGTCGTCTAATAGTCCGCTGACTGGTTCTATCGTCGATCATCAAGCCGGGCGAGCACGAGCCCCAGACAGCTAAGCCCTGACCGCCTCGCCCGGTGTCCGATAGAGTACGTCGCCCTTGCTGACGCCGGTGATCACGTGGATGGACGCCTCCAGGCCGCGCTTCGCCATCAGGCCGCCGACTTCCCGCGCCCCGCCCTGATGATCCATCGGAAGGATCGAGCATAATTCGGCGCCGGCATCGGTCAGCTTCACAAGCTGCAGGCTGAAATAGACCTTCTTCTTCATTTCGCCACGCAACAGCAGCCGCCCGAATCTGATCCAGATCTGGGCGCCGGCTTCCGCCTTGCTGGTGGAGATCGCAAAATCCCCGCCCACTTCCTGGATCAGGCCCAGGGCCTCGAGCTTGAGCATCTCGTGGAGATAGGGGCCCCTGAGGTCCTCAGGCTTGAGCACGGCGGAAGGCGTCGGGTCCTTCGCATCCATGGAGAAGGCGCGTGAGGCGATGCGCTGGAACAGGCTCGCCGACCCTGGGTCGAGCTCGGAAACGATCCGGAGCGTGGAGAAGGAAAAGGAGCCAGGCTTGCGGATCTCGCCGCTCAATATATGCCCGAAGGTCTGTCGCAGATTCTCGCTCGCCGCCTTCTCCGCATAGGCGGCGAAGAAGTTCAGCCAGTCATCGCCGATCGGATCGGCGGCGCCCCGCTCAGTGTCCGGCGCGTTCGCCATCTGCTTGAGCACGTCCAATGCCTGCATGACGACGGCCTGCCGGTTTTCATGCTTCGCAAAAATCTCGCGATAATGCGCCGCGAGAATCGGCCCGAAGATCTCCTGTCCACCGGCCTCGACAGATTTGGCCGCCTCCTCCGATCCCTTTCGCCCCTCATGGCCGTCACCGGGCACGCGCAGAAAATCGACCGCATCGCCGAGCAATCTATCTATCGCTGCGACCGCCCGCTTGTTGAGGCCGCCCTTGATGCCTCGCCTTGCAAGCTCGTCCGCTACCGAGATCTCATGGCCCAGCGGATCATCTTGTTTCACTATGACCGCTTCCGCTCGATCGCGTCCCAGATCAAGCTTGCGATATCGGCGCCGCCAAACTTCTTGACCTGGCGTATGCCGGTCGGCGAGGTGACATTGATCTCGGTCAGATAATCGCCGATCACGTCGATGCCGACAAAGATGAGACCGCGCTTCTCGAGATCGGGGCCCAGCCTTTCGCAGATCTCCTCCTCGCGCCTGGTGAGCACCGTCGGCTCCGGCCTGCCGCCGACATGCATGTTGGAGCGGTGCTCATTGAGCGCCGGCACGCGGTTGATGGCGCCGGCGAACTCGCCATCGACCAGGATGATGCGCTTGTCCCCTTTTCGCACCTCGGGCTGATAGCGCTGCGCCATGAAGGGCTCGCGAAAACTCTGGGTGAAGAGCTCGACCAGCGAGCCGAAATTCTGGTCCTCGCCGGCAAGCCGGAAGACGCCGGCGCCGCCATTGCCGTAAAGCGGCTTCAGGATGATCTCGCCATGCTCCTTGCGGAACTCCAGCAATTCGCGTGGATCGCGAGTGACGAGCGTCGGCGGCATCAGATCGGCGAATTCCATCACATAGAGCTTTTCCGGCGCGTTCCTCACCTCTTTCGGATCATTCACCACCAGGGTCTTGGGATGAATATGCTCGAGCATATGGGTGATGGTGATGTAGTTCATGTCGAAGGGCGGGTCTTGGCGCATATGCACGACATCGAAGGTGCCGAGATCGACACGCTCAGGCCCTCCAAGAGTGAAGTGACTGCCCTTCTCGTCGCGCAGCTTGATCGGATGGCCGGAGGCATTGAGTGTGCGGCCTTTGAGCGCCAGCGCCTTGGGCTGGTAGTAGAAGAGATCGTGGCCGCGCGCTTGCGCCTCGAGCATGATGGCGAAGGTCGAGTCGCCCGCGATATCGATGCTCTCGATCGGATCCATTTGCACGGCGACGCGAAGTTTCATTTTCAGTCTTCCACGATGATGGCGTTGGGGATGTGGTGCGGCCACTGGTAGGGGGAGATGGTGACGATGTCAAAGCGGCAGATGCCGAGGGCGGCCTTGGGATCGCGCGCCATCCAGATGCGCGCCGCGGCAGCAATCCGGCGCGTCTGGAAATCGGTCACCGCCTCGACCGCGAGATCGGCGGTGCCGCGCACCTTCACCTCGATGAAGGCCGTCACCTCGCCACGGCGCATGATGAGGTCGACCTCGCCCGCGCCCGATTTGAAGCGCCGCGCCAGCAGGCGATAGCCCTTGAGACGCAAGCTCGCCAGCGCCAGGCTCTCGGCCCAGCGCCCGCGGCGCTCATTGCGCCTTCTTGTCTTTGAGGACGAGGAGACGGTCATAGAGCTCCTTCTTGGCGAGACCGAAACGGTGCGCGACCTCGGCCGCGGCCTTGCCGGCCGGCATGTGGCCCGAGGCCTCGAGCAAAGCTTCATCGATCGTTTCCGGCGCCGGCGCTTCATCGAGGGGCGGCGACACCACCAGGGTGATCTCGCCCTTGATCGTCTCGCGCTCGGCCAATTGGGCGGCCACTTCCGGCGCCGGCCCGCGCACCACCTCCTCATAGAGCTTGGTCAATTCGCGCGTCACCGCCACCGGGCGCGGCCCCAGCGTTTCCGTGATATCGGCAAGGGCGGCTTCGATGCGGCGCGGGCTCTCGAAGAAGATCAGCGTCGCCGGCACGGTTTTGAGAGCGCCCAGCAGGCGGCGGCGCTCGCCTTGCTTCTCCGGCAGGAAGCCGCAGAACATGAAGCGGTCGGACGGCAGGCCCGACAAGGCCAAAGCGGCCAGCGGAGCCGAGGCGCCCGGAATGACATGGAGCGGCAGGCCCGCCTCGATGACGGCGCGGGCGAGCTTGAAGCCCGGATCGGAAATAAGCGGTGTCCCGGCATCGCTCACCAGCACCAGGGCCTTGCCCGCCGCAAGCTCGGCCAGGATGCGGGGCCGCAGTTTCGCCGCATTGTGATCATGATAGGGCACGAGCCTGGTGCTAATGCCGTAGCGTTGGAGCAATTTCCCCGTGACCCGCGTATCCTCGCACAGTATCTCATCCGCCGCGGCGAGCGCGTTAACCGCCCTTAACGAAATATCGGCAAGATGACCAATTGGTGTCGACGTCACATGGAGGCCGGGCGCCAGCCTTTCGGCCTCGAAAACAGCCCCTTTTATGCTATAGCGACGGTCGGCTGCGGTTGTGGCGGACATGGGTCGAGTTGGGGGTGGAGTTGGGGACATTGAACGGACAGAGTGGATCTATAGCGCCTCGTGAAGGCTTGTGGCAGTGGCGCTTCGTGCTGCTCGGCCTGATTTCGCTGATGCTCGCCGCCTGCACCAATTCCAAGATGGCCGACATGTTCAACGATGCCGGCGTCAAGGGCGAGCAGCTCACGCGGCAGGCGGCGTCGGGACGCAAGGTCGCTCTGCTCCTGCCGCTCTCGGGTCCGGGCGAGACCAAGCGCATCGCCCAGGCGATGAAGCAGGCGGCCGAGCTCGCTCTGACCGATACCGGCGGCGGCGGCGTCACCCTCATCACCAAGGATTCAGGCGGCAACGCCGGCACCGCGCAGGCCGCGGCCCAGGCCGCCCTCAATGAAGGGGCGGAGATCATCTTGGGTCCCCTTCTCGCCCCCGAGGTCCAGGCGGTCAAGAAGGTCGCGCAAGGGCGCGCCAATGTCATCGCCTTCTCATCGGCAAGCAACGTCGCCGGCCAGGGCACCTATCTCATGAGCTTCCTGCCCGAGGAGGAGGTGGCGAATGTGGTGCGCTATGCCGCGCAGCAGGGCAAGCGCAAGATCGCGCTGCTCTATCCGCAGACGCAATATGGCAGCAACGTCCAGCAGGCCTTGACCCGCCAGGCGGGCGCCAGCGACGTCCAGATCGCCGCATCGCAGCCCTTTGCGCGCGGCCAGGCCGGCAGCTCCGCGGCCCAGCGCATCGCCCAGGACATCAATGATCCGAGCCGCCAGATCGATGCGCTCCTCATCCCGGAAGGCGGCGATGCGCTGAGAAGCTTGAGCGCCACGCTCGAGCAGAATGGCGTGACGCCGCAAAAGGTGACCATCCTCGGCACCGGCCTCTGGGACGACAGCGTCACGCGCTCGACGCCGATCGCGCAAGGCGGCTGGTATGCGGGCGTCTCGCCCGACCTCGTCGAGCGCTTCAACAGCAAATATTCGGGCGCCTATGGATCGAGCCCGCCGCGCATCGCAAGCCTCGCCTATGATGCGGTGAGCCTCGCCTCTGGGCTTGCCCGCAAGGGAGATTTCTCCGCTTCCGCGATCACCGATTCGAGCGGCTTCCAGGGCCAGAACGGCCTCTTCCGCTTCCGCCAGAACGGCCTCATCGAGCGCGGCCTCGCCATCCTCGAAATGTCCGCGAGCGGACCGCAAGTGGTGGCGCAGCCGCCGAGCCGCTTCGGCGCGGGATTCTAGGCGATGGCCACGGCCATCGTGGTCCAGAAGTACGGCGGCAGCAGCGTCGCCGACTTGCAGAAATTGCGCCTCGTCGCCGAGCGTGTCGTGCGCACGCAGAAGGCGGGGCACGACGTCGTCGTGGTCGTGTCGGCGATGGGCGATACCACCGACGAGCTGCTCGGCATGGCCAAGCAGATTTCCGCGGCCCCCGATCGTCGCGAGCTCGACATGCTGTTGACCGCGGGCGAGCGCATCTCGATGGCGCTGCTCTCGATGGCCATCCGCGAGCTGGGCGGCAACGCCATCAGCTTTACGGGCAGCCAGTCGGGCATCATCACCAACGATCGGCACGTGGACGCGCGCATCATCGAAGTGCGGCCGTATCGCGTCCAGGACGAACTGGCACGCGGCAAGATCGTCGTCGTCGCGGGTTTTCAGGGCGTGTCGTACAGGAGAGAGGTGACGACGCTCGGCCGGGGCGGCAGCGATACGACCGCGGTCGCGATGGCGGCGGCACTCGACGCGGAGTATTGCGAGATCTGCTCGGACGTCGACGGTGTCTATTCCGCCGACCCGCGGGTCGTACCGCAGGCACGGCGCATCGGCACGCTCTCCTATGAGGAAACGCAGGAGATGGCCGAGTCGGGAGCGAAGGTCCTGAACGCCCAGGCCGTCGAATTCGCCAAGGAGCGAGGCATCGCGATCTACGCCCGCGCGACGAGCGGTCCCTTGCCGGGCGCCGATCCGTCCGCCGACGGCACTGTCGTCCGCAAGAACCCGCCTCGGATGCCGGGCACCGTTGTCGGCGTCGCGAGCGAGCGCGACGTGCTCGTGGTCGAATCCGATGCCGGCGCCGAGAGCCTGCTCACCGCCCTCGACGAGCATCACGTGGCCGGCAAGCAGCTCTACGTGCCGACCAACACTGCCCACGCCGCGCTGGTCGTCTCGCGCGAGAACCTCCACGACGCCGCGGGCGTTGAGCGGGCCATGCACGCGCGCTTCGGCGATCGCGTCACGTTCATCAGCGGCCTCGGCGCGGTGAGCGCGATCGGCGCCGGCATCAACGCCACCTACGCGAATGTGCGCGCGGGGTTGTCGGTGCTGCGCCGTGCAGAAATCCCGTGCAGCGGGATTTCGACCTCGTCCTTCCGCATCACGTGGTTAGTGCCCGACGCCGACGTCGCCCAAGCCTCGCGCGCGCTGCACGCGCACTTCATCGAATCCGGAGCGCCGCGCGTTCCTTGACCCGTGCAGGTTTTCCGGCGGGCGGGAGCCGCCTGCGGCAGATTGGAAATCCTCAGCCACACTTCATTGGGAAGTGCATCATTTATTTGCTAGGATGGGCTCCAGGGATGATGACAATGAACAGGCGTATTTTCGCGACCTTGGGAGCAGCTTGCGCGCTTTGCCTTGGGACAAGGAAGCTTGGTGCATATGTTCTCCCTCCTGTCGCGCCAGGCGAACAGGAGGGCTCAACTCCTCCACATCCCTCACCTCCACTCAGCGAACCAGAGCGGTTCCCTGTTTCAATCGATGAGTATAAGTCGATCGATCCCGCATTTTGGCCGCAATTGGTCAGCTATGCGACCGCCGAACTGCCCGGCACGATTGTCATCAATACCGACGATCGCTTTCTTTATCTGGTGCTGGAATCGGGTCAGGCCAAGCGATATGGCATTGGCGTCGGGCGTGACGGATTCGGATGGTCTGGCACGGCAATGGTCGGGCGCAAGACGAAATGGCCGATGTGGTTCCCGCCGAAGGAAATGCAATACCGCGACAAGGAGGCACGCAGGTGGCGCAGGGGCATGCCGGGCGGTCCTCGCAACCCACTGGGTGCGAGAGCCCTCTACCTCTTCCAAGGCAGCGCCGATACGCTCTTTCGTATTCACGGCACGCGCGATCCGAAATCGATTGGCAAGGCCGTCTCCTCGGGCTGCATCCGCATGCTGAATGCAGACGTGGTTGAATTGTACGATCGCGTGGCGCCGGGGACCAAGGTCGTCGTACTTCCGAGTACCCGGCCTGTAGTTCAGAAGCCGAGGCGATCCAACAAAATTGCACAAGCGCGGAGGAGACGCCGCAATAGAAACCGCTACGCGGCCTATAGACGTTATTACCGTCGAAGGTATCGAAGATCGATTTTCGACTTGTTTTGGGGGCAAGACGATTGGTAGGCGGATGTCCGCTTCGGACCAGATTCGGACTTAATGATCATGTCCGCTGTAAGGTAGCTTTCCCTCACAGAGCCAAACCACGTTCTCATCGGGTCGGGACCTACCAAACCGGATCATGCGCTAATTGAGCAGGTGGACCAGCCATAGAGACAAGGCTGGCACCGCCGCCACGATCACGAGCCTGACCAGATCGGCGCAGACGAAAGGCAGCACGCCGCGATAGGCGGCGGTGACCGGAATGTCGCCGGCGATCTTGCTGACGATGAAGACATTGAGGCCAATGGGCGGCGCCGCAAGGCCGATGCCGACGACGACCAGGACCAGGATGCCGAACCAGATGGCGACGTCCTCAGGCGTCATCCCGAAATCGAGCGCCAGCACGATCGGCACGAAGACCGGGAGCGTCAGCAGGATCATGGCGAGCTCGTCCATGACGGCGCCGAGCAAAATATAAGTCAGCAGCATGCCGGCCAGCACGGCATAGGGCGGCAGGCCCGAAGCGCCGATGAGGTCGGCAAGGACCGTCGGCATCCGCGTCAGCGCCAGAAAAGCGCCGAAGACCTCTGCCCCGAACAAGATGAGGAAGATCATGCCCGAGGTCTCGGCCGTCTGGCAGAGCGCCGTGATGATGCCTTGCCGGCTCAGCTTGCGCTGTACCAAGCCGATGGCGAGCATGACGATCACGCCGACGGCTGCTCCTTCGGTCGGCGTGAAGACGCCGCCATATATCCCGCCGACGACGATGATCGCGAGCGCCGCCGTCGGGATCAGGGCGAAATCGGCAAAGAGAAGGATCATCCCGATCGCGGCGACCAGGATCGCCGGGGCATTGCCGATGATGCCCGCATACCATCCGGCGAGTGCCGCGGCGCAGAAGACGAGGCCGGCGGGCCGCGCCCATGCGGGGCGATTTGGCGGCGCGCCGGTTTCGCTCGCGACCAAGGGCGCGTATTCCGGCTTGCGCCGCACGACAAAGGCGATGGCCAGGCAATAGAAGGCCGATGCCAGGAGACCGGGGATCAGTGCCGCCTGGAACAGCTTGGCGATGTTCTGCTCGGCGGTGATCGCATAGATCACCAGGATCACCGATGGCGGGATCAATATGCCCAAGGTGCCGCCGGCGGCGATGGTGCCGGCGGCAAAGCCGGGCTCGACGCGGGCCCGCCGCAATTCCGGCAGCACCGCCCGGCCGAAGGTCGCGGTCGTTGCGACCGAGGAGCCGCAAATGGCGCCAAAGCCGGTGCAGGCCAGGATCACGGCCATCGGCAATCCGCCTTGCATCCGGCCCAGCCGTCTTTCGGCCACCTTGAACAAGGAGGCGGCCATGCCGGAACGCTCGGCAAGCGCTCCCATCAGGATGAAGAGCGGAATGACGGAGAGCGTATAGCCCGCGAACTGATGATAGGTGTTCGTCTCGAGATAGTAGAAAAGGGCGCGCGGCCCGGACAAATAGGCATAGCCCGCCGCACCGACGGCGAGCATGGCGAGCGCGATCGGGGCTCTGAGCGCGATGAGGCCGAGCATGGCGGCGAAACCCAGCGCCGCCAGGGCCATGCCGCTCAATGGCCGGCTCCGAATTTGACGAGGGCGGTCGCGGCGGCGCTGATGCAGGCGAGCGCGCACAGGACGGCAGCGACCGCATAGATCGGCCAGATCGGCCAGGGCAGCTGGACGAGCGTCTCGCCATATGCCCAAGCTTCGACGGCGCCCGACGCGAGCCCCCAGGCGAAGAGGCCGAGGAAGGCGCAGAGGAGCAACGCCCAAGAACCGTCGAGCGCGCTGTTCAGGCGCGGCGACAACGCTTGCGTGAAGGTGTCGACCGCGATGTGGCCGCCGCGCATCTGGGTGTAGGAGAGGAACGCGAAGACGGCGAGGCCGACGCCGATCTCGACGAATTCGAAGTCGGCAGGGATGGGCTTGTTGAAGAGCCAGCGCCCCAGCACGCTCGCCGTCACGAGCGTAGCGACAGCGAGGACCAACAGGCCGCCTCCGATCGCGGCTACGGTCGCCGTTCTCTCTGCGAGGTGAACCAATCGGCGGGAGAGATGCATCGCTTATGCCTAGAGCAAATCCCGCCAAAGTTGAAGACCGGGGCGCGTGGTCAGGAAAAGTGGATACCGGTTTACCGTCCGATCACGCACCAACTTGAGATTTCGACCACGTTTATCATATGGAATTTGTGAGGTGTTTAGAGCGGTATCACTCTCCATCATTCCCCTTCTCCCGCTTGCGGGAGAAGGTGCCCGACAGGGCGGATGAGGGTGTTGGTCCCACCTGCAACGGATTCTCCTGTGAGCTTAGAAACGACAACGTTCATCGCCTATCAGAATCGAGAATGTACAGAAGCATTACCTTGAAAGACACCCTCATCCGGCCTTCGGCCACCTTCTCCCGCAAGCGGGAGAAGGGAAAAATCTGAGGCGCCTACTCTACCGAAACTCTCGCCGCGCGCTATGCCGCATCATACTTTGCTACAAGCTTCTTTGCCGTCTCGATGAGCGCTGCGCCGTCCAGTCCCTTGGCCGTCATGTCGGCCTGCCATTTCTCGTGAACCGGGCTGGTGGCTTCGATCCAGCGCTGCTTTTCCGCCTCGGTGATTTCCGAAACGACGCTCGAACTGTCCTTCTTCACCATCTCCGCCACTTCGGCGCCGACCTCGTCCCACATCTTGCCCGCCGATTGCGAGAATGCCATGCCGGAATTCTTGTCGAGTATGCCCTTGAGATCAACGGGCAGCGCGCCATAGCGCTCCTTGTTCATCGCCAGGAAGAAGGTCGTCGTATAGAGGGTCGGCGAGCCCGGCACGGACGTATGAAACTTGGTCAGCTCGTTGACCTTGATCGAGGGCACGACTTCCCACGGGACGACGCAGCCGTCGATGACCCCTTGCGCCAGGGCTTCGGGCGTTTGCGGTACCGGCATGCTCACCGATACCGCGCCCAGCGCCGACAAGGCCTCGCCGGCGAGGCGCGTCGGATTGCGCAGCTTGAGACCTCCCAGATCCTCCATGGTCGTGATCTTCTTGCGGGTGTGGATCAATCCCGCATCATGCGCCCAGAAGGCAAGAAGCTTTACATCCGCCGTCTCCTTGGCAAGATGGCTGTCGCCATATTCCTGCGCCGCCGGCGCGTTCGCCGTCGCGCGCGCCGCGGCGATGAAGGGCAATTCGAAGACTTCGGTCGAGGGAAACCGGCCCGGCGTGTTGCCCGGCAAGGTCCACACGATGTCGACGACGCCGTTCCTCGCCTGGTCGTAAAGCTGCGGCGGCTTGCCGCCCAATTGCATGGCCGGGAAAATGTCGATCTTGAGCCGCCCCTGGCTCTGCGCGTCGATCTCCTTTACCCAAGGCTCCAGGAGCCTCTTATGGACATTGGCGACGGGCGGCAGGAAATGGTGCAACCTCAAGGTCACCTGCTCCTGCGCGCCGGCGTTCCGCGCACGCAACACGGCGGGCGCCACGACCAGGGGAGCTGCGGCCTTGATGAAATGACGGCGCGATAGAGTCATTCTCTCCTCCCGCAAGTTCACATGATTGTTTTCAAAACCCTGTCTTAGGCGCAAGGGAACGTCAAGAGGCGCCGGCGGCCGCCAATTGCGCGATCACCGCATTGAGCACGCGGCGCCCGGCATGGGTCGCGACGAGCCGGTCGCCCTTGACGCTGACGAGGCCCATCTCGGTGAGCTCGGCCAGATGCGACGGCGGACGGCCGGAAAGCGCGCTGTAGCGGGCGAGATCGATGCCCTCGGCAATGCGCAATCCCATCAGCAGATATTCGGCGGCCTGGTCGGAGGTTTCGATCATCGTCTCCTCGATCACGCCATGGCCGCGGGCCTCGACCTGGGCGCGCCAGGTCTCGGGATGCCGCTCGGTCGCGAGCGCGAGGCGCCGCGATCCCTCATCGATGCGGCTGTGGGCGCCGGGCCCAACGCCCGCATAATCGCCATAGCGCCAGTAAATGAGATTGTGGCGCGATTCATGGCCGGGCGCCGCGTGGTTCGATACTTCATAGGCTTGAAGGCCCGCCTTGGCGGTCAATTCCTGCGTGACGTCATAGAGCTCGGCCGCCACATCCTCGTCCGGCACGACGAGCTTGCCCAGGCGATGGAGATCGGCATAGCGCGTCCCCTCCTCGATGGTGAGCTGATAGAGCGACATATGGCCCTGCTGCTCGCCGAGCGCGCGCGCAAGCTCGCTTTGCCATTGCGCCACCGTCTGGCCGGGCCTTGCATAGATGAGATCGAAGGAGACGCGGGGAAAAGTCTTCGCCGCCAGCCGGAAGGCTCCGAGCGCTTCCTCGGCCGTATGCTGGCGGCCCAGCGCCTTGAGATCGGCATCGGCGAGCGCCTGAACGCCGACCGAGACTCGATTGACGCCGGCCGCCCGATAGCCCGCAAAGTTCTTGGCCTCGACACTGGTCGGATTGGCTTCGAGCGTCACCTCGGCATCGGGGGCGACGGTCCAGAGTTCGGCGATCCGATCGAGCACGCGCCCCACCGCCGCGGGCGGCATCAGCGACGGCGTGCCGCCGCCGAAGAAGATACTGTCGACCTTTCGCCCTTTCGTCCGCGCGCCGAACCAGGCGAGCTCGCGGGCCAGCGCATCGGCGAAGGACGACGCATCCACGGGCTCATGCCGGACATGCGAGTTGAAATCGCAATAGGGACATTTGGCCTTGCAGAAGGGCCAATGCACATAGATGCCAAAGCCCGGATCAGAAGAGCGCATCGACCAGTTTCCGGAACGCCACGGCGCGGTGCGAGATCTCATGCTTGGCGTCAGGGTCCATCTCGCCAAAGGTCTCGCTTCGTCCGTCGGGCAGGAACATCGGGTCATAGCCGAAGCCGCGCTTGCCGCGCGGCGGCCAGACGAGCGAGCCATGCACCTGGCCTTCGAAATTCTCGACATGGCCATCGGGCCAGGCGACCGACAGGACGCTGACGAAATGCGCGCGCCGCTGCTCGGGCGAAGCGGCGCCTGAGGCCTGCATTTTCTCTTCGACATTGCGCATGGCGAGCGCGAAGTCCTTGGCGGGGCCGGCCCAGCGCGCCGAGTATATGCCGGGATCGCCGTCGAGGACATCGACGCAAAGGCCTGAATCATCGGCGAGCGCCACGAGGCCCGACCCCTTCGCTGCCGCTTCCGATTTGAGCTGGGCGTTGGCTACGAAAGTCGTGCCGGTCTCCTCGGGCTCGGGCAGGCCCAGACTTCCGGCCGAGACCGCCTCGACGCCATAAGGGCCCAGAAGCTCGTTGATCTCATTGATCTTGCCCGGATTATGCGAGGCGACGACAAGCTTTTGATCACGCAAGGAGCGTCGCGGAAGCCCCCAGATGCGGGGCTCCGCGAATTCGACCGAATTGCCGGCGGGATCGCGGCAATAAATCGAGCGGCCGCCGCCCGGCCATTCGAAATCCGCCTCGATGGCGATGCCGTGACCCGCGAGACGCTCGCGCCAGGCGTCGAGCTCTTGGGCGCCAGCCGAGAAGCAGACATGGCCCGGACCATGCGCGCCATGGGGCGGTGCCGAGGTGAAGGATCTGGGCTTCACTTCGGATTTCAGCGGATTGAAGACGAGCAGCATGCTCTCGCCGCAATGCAGGAAGACGAATTGCTCCTCGAGCTCGCGGCGCACTTCGAGCCCGAGGACCGTCTCATAGAAATGGCGCAAGGCCCTGATGTCCTCGCCATAGACGATGGTCTCGAGGATGGCTTTCGCCTTCATTGGACCGCCTGTTTCTGCAGCGCCACCAATTCGCCGATGCCTTGCTGTGCGAGCGCCAGCAATTCGAGGAAGCGTTCCTGCGAGAAGGGCTCGCCTTCCGCCGTGCCCTGCACTTCGACGATGCCGCCCTTGCCGGTCATCACGAAATTCGCATCGGTCTCGGCGCTCGAATCCTCCTCATAATCGAGATCGAGCACGACCTCGCCATTGTGGATGCCGCAGGAGATGGCGGCGACATGATCGCGCAAGGGATTGGCCTTGAACATGTCGCGGGCCGTCATCCAGGCGAGCGCATCATGGAGCGCGATCCAGCTGCCGGTGATGGCGGCGGTGCGGGTGCCGCCATCGGCCTGGATGACGTCGCAGTCGAGCGTGATCTGCCTTTCGCCCAAGGTCACGAGATCGACCACGGCCCGGAGCGAGCGGCCGATGAGGCGCTGGATCTCCTGGGTGCGGCCCGATTGCTTGCCCTGGGCCGCCTCGCGCCGCATGCGATCGCCGGTGGCGCGCGGCAGCATGCCATATTCGGCCGTGACCCAACCCTTGCCTGCCCCTTTGAGCCAGGGCGGCACCTTCTCCTCGACGGTCGCCAGGCACATCACATGGGTGTCGCCGAAACGCACAAGGCAGGAGCCTTCCGCATGTTTGGAAATGCCGCGCTCGAAACTCACCTTGCGCAATTCTTGGGGCTTCCGCCCGGACGGCCGCATAGTCTCTCCTTTTCCGATTGAACGGGGGAGGGTTCTACAGCATCGGGAGAAGAAGTGCGAAGCGCTTTTGCCTCAGGCTGCCGCGCGTCGCCAGGGCGGAAACGGGTCCGGCAAATGGCTGTAATCATGGACGGAAAAGCGCGACGGCCTCTCAGGCCCGACCAAGCAGCGATCGAGCGCCGTCCGGATCGCCGCTTCCTCCATCCCCATGCCGATGAAGACGAGCTCCTGGCGGCGGTCGCCCCAGCCTTCGACCCATCTGGCCTTCAGCTGGCTCAGCCATTCGGGATCATCCGGCCAGAGCGTTTCGGGCACCGCCGCCCACCAGAGGCCCATGCCCTCGGTGCGGCAGATGGCGCCCGCAAGGCTCATATCGCCGACCCAGTCGGGCCTGGTCGCCAGCCAGAACAGGCCCTTGGCGCGGATGAGGCCGGTCCAGCCTTGCCCCAGAAATTCCTGGAAGCGCTCAGGGTGGAACGGCCGCCGCGCCCGGTAGACGAAGCTCGCGACACCATATTCCTCCGTTTCGGACCGGTGATCCTCATGGCCATAGAGCGCCTTGAACCAGAGCGGATGCTCATGCGCCTTATCGTGGTCGAAGAGGCGGGTGTCGAGCACGTCCTTCATGGCGACGCGGGCGAAATCCGTTTCGATGATGCGCGCATCGGCGTTCAATGCGCGCACGACCTGGCGCACGATCTCGAGCTGCTCGCGGGAGATGTCGGAGATCTTGTTGATCACGACGATATTGGCGAATTCGATCTGGTCGACCAGGAGGTCGACCAGGGCGCGCTCGTCACCCTCGCCGGCCACTTGCCCCCGTTCTTTAAGGAAATCATGGCTCGCGTAATTGCCGAGCAGGTTCACCGCATCGACGACCGTCACCATCGTGTCGAGGCGCGCAATGTCGGAAAGCGAGCGGCCCTCCGCGTCGCGGAAGGCGAAGGTCGCGGCGATCGGCAAGGGCTCGGCGACGCCGGTGCCCTCTATAAGGAGATAGTCGAATCGCCCCTCTTCTACGAGGCGGCGCACCTCGGCCAGAAGGTCGTCGCGCAAGGTGCAGCAGATGCAGCCATTGGTCATCTCGACCAGTCGCTCGTCGGTGCGCGAGAGGTTGCTCCCCGCATTGCGCACCAATTCGGCGTCGATATTCACCTCGCCCATGTCGTTGATGATCACCGCGACGCGGCGGCTGTCACGGTTGTTGAGAATGTGATTGAGCAATGTCGTCTTGCCGGCGCCGAGGAAGCCCGACAGCACCGTGACGGGAATGCGCGTGTCCTGCGTCAATGCACTTCTCCAGCACCACCGATCGCGACGATCCCATAGGGCATGCCTTCGACATCGATGACGCGGGCCTCTTCCAAGGTCTCGGGATTCGCGATGCGCAAGAGGCCGGCCAAGGGATCGCTGACCACGATCTCCTCACCCGCCACGGCGAGGCGCGGACGCGGATCGCGCCAATGGCCGTCCATGCTGTAAGCTTGCGTGAGCTTGGCGCTCTTCACGATTTCGCCTTTGATGGCATCGATGCGATGCAAGGAGCCATCCTCGGTGAAGACATAGATGCGCTCGGAATGTTCGGGATCGATGATGAAATCGACCCGGCGGGCCGGCAGCTTGACCAAGCGAAAGGCGTCCTTGGCCGAGACGTCGATCAGAACGATTGCGTCAGGCCCGTAATTGCCGATGAAATAGCGCAGCGACTTGGCGCCCCTGAGCGTCGTCGCCTTGCCATCCGGCAGCGTGGCCGGATAGGGAATGACGGTGATCCGAGGCTCCTTCTTCTGCGCGTCGACGAAGATCAGGCCCTTGGCGCAGGCGATCGCCACCAGACGGCCGGAGGATGCCTCGCCATGCAGATCGGGACAGGCATGGTCCGCCAGCGCCTCGCCCTTTTCGCCCAAGAGGCGCATGCCGATCGGCAGCGCGTCAGGGTCATGGGGGTGCGGTATGGAAACAAGCG
Organism: Pseudomonadota bacterium; assembly: GCA_021828105.1. Lineage (GTDB taxonomy): Bacteria > Pseudomonadota > Alphaproteobacteria > Rhizobiales > Aestuariivirgaceae > Taklimakanibacter. The sequence goes on along the minus strand of JAKATG010000018.1, from coordinate 42,725 downwards.
TCTTCCCGCCAAGCGGCACCGCCACGCCATGATGCGGGCTTGCGGTCTTGATCACTTGCGGTGCGAGCTTGCCTTTGGCGAATTGCCCTTCGCTGACGAGCTGGGCGGTTCCATCGCCGTCATGGAAAATGGCAATCCGGCCATCATGCTCGACGAAATGGACCGGATGCGCGCCCTTGGCCGTGGCATTGAGAAGGTAAGGCTGCGACAGCTTGAGATCGCCATGGTCGCCATGATCATCAAGCGCGACGCCGGACGTGATCGCCGAGACGCGGTCAGCATCCGACTGCACCGCGAAGACCGTCTTGCCGCTGGCGCTTTTGTGCAAGGTTGCCGGACCCAGCGTGCTGATGGTGGCGAGAATCTTGCCGCTCTTGACCTCGATGGCGCGCACCGTGGCCTGGCTGTGATCGGCGACGAAGACCCGCCAATGGTCCATTTCCGCCGCCCAAACAGGTCCCGCCATCAGTCCCCAAAGGCCCGCCCAGGCCAGAAGTCTCCGCAACCCCATCCGCTTGCTCCATTTATGAAATGTTATAACATAACATATCAAACTTTTGGCGAAGCGCAAGCCGGTTTCGATTGCGCCTCATTGACCGCCCGGCGGGCGATTTCTAGATTCAACCCATGAGCATCCATTCGCAGAAGCCCCTCATCGATGAACGGTTGCCGGGGCTCGCCCAGCTCGACCAGCGTTCCCGCGACATCTTCCGGCGCCTCGTCGAGACCTATCTCGATACCGGCGAGCCCGTCGGCTCGCGCACCATCTCGCGCATCCTGCCGTCGAGCCTGTCGCCGGCCTCGGTGCGCAATGTGATGATGGATCTCGAGGATTCGGGCCTCATCTATTCGCCCCATACCAGCGCCGGGCGCGTGCCGACCAATGCCGGTCTGCGCTTCTTCGTCGATGCGCTTCTCGAAGTAGGCTCGATCTCGCCCGAGGAGCGCGTCCGCATCGACGCGCAGATGTCGGGCAGCAACCGCTCGCGCCGGGTCGAGGAAGTCTTGGCCGAGGCCACGACCCTGCTCTCGGGCCTCTCGCATTGCGCCGGGCTCGTGGTGGCGCCCAAGGCCAATGCGCGCCTGAAGCATATCGAATTCGTGAGCCTGGCGCCGAGCCGCGGCCTCGTCATCCTCGTCGCCGAGGACGGAACCGTCGAGAACCGCACCATTGATATTCCCGTGGGCCTCCCGCCCTCCGCACTCGTCAAGGCGTCGAACTATCTCTCGGCGCGCATGCAGGGCAAGACGATCGGCGAGGTGCAGCGCCTGATGCAGGAAGAGATCACGACGCTCAGGACCGAGCTCGACGAATTGACCGCCAAGGTCATCGCCGACGGCGTCGCCACCTGGGCGGGCAATGCCGAAGAGGATGACCGCACCCTGATCGTCAAGGGCCAGGGCAATCTCATCGAGAACCTGACCGCGCTCGAGGACCTCGAGCGCATCCGCCAGCTCTTCGACGATCTCGAAAACAAGAAGGGGCTCATCCAGTTGCTGGGCCTCGCCGAGACGGGCGAAGGCATCCGCATCTTCATCGGCGCCGAGAACAAGCTCTTCTCGATGTCGGGCTCATCGCTGATCGTGGCGCCCTATCGCAACAGCGAGGAGAAGATCGTGGGCGCCTTGGGCATCATCGGGCCGACGCGCATGAACTATGCCCGCATCATCCCGATGGTCGACTATACCGCCCGCATCATCGGGCGGCTGATCACGTGAAACGCTTCCGGTAGTATCAGATTTCGAAGCCTCGATTCCACCATCGGTTTGGATTTGATCGATCGGACGCGTAGTCGGCGCGCGTCGCAAAGCCTTCGATCACATATATGACCGGCTCCTCGAGGGTGTGGGCATGGCGAACGGCTTCGATCGCCTTTCCAAGCATTTCCGGATCCTTCGGTAGAGAAAACGTAAGCACACGCACGGGAACCTTGCTTGTGCTCTCGCGCTTGCCCGATTTGGCACCCTCCTGCGGACGGAAGAAACAGGTGCCGAACGCACTCTCGAGCGCCACTCGATCATAGGAACCGTAGTTTAGGCCGACTGCCTCGGTGAGTGACTCGCGTATGCGAGCATCGTCCTTTTCCGTGAGCTCCACCCATACGAACCACACCGGCTCCAGGGCGCATGTTTTAAGAGGTATGGCCTGATGATTGGCAATCATTGGAACCTCCGCAGTTTCAAACGGAAGGCATCCAGACTAGGATCGCGCAGCCATTCTTGCCAGCCTTGAATTATCGGGATGTGAGCGTGCGGACGTCGAGGGAATTGACTTGGACTTTGCCGGCAGGGCGGGATTAAAATGCGACAAGCTTCATGGCGAGGGGATCTATGACGCATGAAGATTTGACGATGACGCGCGAGGCCGCTTGCGCGTGCGGGCAATTGCGCCTCACTTGCGAAGGCGAGCCGTTGCGCATCGCGATCTGCCATTGCCTCGACTGCCAGAGGCGCACCGGCGTTCCCTTCTCGATGCAAGTACGCTATGCGCGCGACAAGGTGACGGCGATCACCGGCAAGAGCACGCAATTCACGCGGCCGGCGGAGAGCGGCAACAGCGTCACCTTCTCCTTCTGTCCGCTCTGCGGCTCGACCGTCTTTTGGGAGCTCTCAGCCTTTCCGGGCGTGCTCGCCGTCGCGGTCGGCGCCTTCGCCGATCCGCAATTTCCCGCACCGCGCCATTCCGTCTTTGAAAGGCGGCGGCATCATTGGGTCGATCTTTCAGGTCTGCCCGATATCGAGCATCTCGATTAGCCGATGATGCTCGCCATGAAATCCGGCAGCGGCCGGTTGTGGGACTTAAGAAAGCGCGCCATCGCGCCCGCCACCTGACGAATGGCGGGCCTTTCCGTAAGGCGTTTGCGCCAGGCGATCAGTTTCGGCGTCGCTTTCGTCATAGGCGCCCCCATGCGGGCGGCGAACAGCTGCGCCATGTAGAAGGCGATGTCGGCGTAGGCGTAAGTGCCGGCAAGGTAGTCCACTCGAGCAAGCTCGAGCTCCATCTCCTCATAGAAACGCGCAGAGGCCTCGCGCGCCGCGACAGCCGCCGGATCGTCAGGCCTGTCCTGCAGCCCCATCAGGCGGATGATCGGCGGGAAGAAGACCTCGTCGGATTTGAGTTCGAGCAAACGCGCCCGGGCGCGGGCCGCTGCGTCCGCGGGCCACAGCGCCGGTTGCGGCTTCAGTTCCTCGAAATATTCGAAAATTTGGGTCGAATCAAAGATCTCGACCGCACCATGGATGAGGACCGGCACCTGTTTCTTGGGATTGATGCGGAGCACCTCAGGATGCTTGGGCTCATAGAGGCGCTCCATGTCGAAGGGCACCATGATCACCTCGACATCGAGCCCCTTCTCGAGCGCCGCGATCTGGGTTTTGGCGCCATACATGCTCAAGGGCCCCGAATAGAGGCGCATTTGCTGTCCAGGCATTGTTTCCTCTCGAGAAGCGATATCCGGGCCCTTTGTAGCGGGCCAAGTGCCCTATTGTGTCAGTTGACCCCGGACCCCGTTAGCGGGCTTGATTTTTCCGTCCCAAACCCTGATATCCCGCCCGAAACCCATTCCACCGCTCGAGAGTTCAGGATCGTTATGATTGAAGACGCGACCAAAGATACCGTGCCCGAAGAGGCGAATGCGCCGGAAGTTCCGGAAGCCGAGCCCGTGAGCCTGTCCGAGGCCGAGATCGACCCGCGCGACGCCGAGATCCTCGCTTTCAAGGAGGAAGCCGGCAAGCTCAAGGATCAGCTCCTGCGTACGCTCGCCGAGATGGACAATCTGCGCAAGCGCATGGAGCGCGAGAAGGCGGAAGCGACGCTTTATGCCGCGACCAACTTCGCCCGCGACATATTGAGCGTCAGCGACAATATGGACCGCGCTCTGGCGACCGCCGAGGCCGACCACCTCAAGGAAGCGACCGAGCCGGTCAAGAATCTGGTGGCCGGGGTCGAGATGACGCGGCGCGAATTGCTCAATGTCTTCGAGCGCCATGGCATCACCCGCGTCGATCCGCTGGGCGAAAAATTCGACCCGCATTTCCATCAGGCGATGTTCGAGGTGCCGACCAACGAGAAGCCGCCGGGCACGGTGATGCAGGTGATGCAGGCGGGCTTCAAGATCGGCGACCGGGTCCTGCGTCCGGCGCTTGTCGGCGTCGCCAGGGCGGCGAAATAGGCCAGGGCTTCACGCTCACCTATCGTCATCCCGGCGAAAGCCGGGATCCAATAAATTCTCACCCACCCGAGCAGCGCCGCCGCTTGCGCTTATTCAATGGGCCCCGGCTTTCGCCGGGGTGACGGATCATGCGTGGTGCGACAAATCTCTGATCGTCGCATTTCGGCCATTGAGCGGATTGTCGGGATTCCAGGGCAGCGCCGTGACATAGGTGCGGATCGAGAGCGCGTCATACATGAACAGCCGGCCGGCCAGGCTGTCGCCAATGCCCAAGATCTCCTTCATCACCTCCATCGCCTGGATCGAGCCGATGATGCCGGTGAGCGCGCCCATGATGCCCGCTTCTTCGCAGGCCGGCACGAGGCCCTCGGGCGGCGCCTCGGGATGGAGGCAGCGATAGGTCGGATAGGGCAGCCCTTGCGCATCCCTCAGATGCGGCTTGAAGGTCGAGAGCTGGCCGTCGAACTGGCCGACGGCCGCGGCCACCAGGGTCTTCTTCGCCAGATAGCAGGCATCGCTCACCAGGAAGCGGGTCGGGAAATTGTCCGAGCCGTCGGCGACGATGTCATAACGGGCGATGATATCGAGCGCATTCGCGGCGGTGAGGCGGGTCTTGTGACCGACCACATTCACATGCGGATTGAGATCATTGAGGGTCTGCTGCGCGCTTTCGGTCTTGGGCTGGCCTAAGCGCGATGAGCCATGGATGATCTGGCGCTGCAGGTTGGAGAGCGACACGTCGTCGTCATCGATGACGCCGAGCGTGCCGATGCCGGCGGCGGCGAGATAGAGCAGGACCGGGGCGCCAAGGCCGCCCGCGCCGATGACCAGGACCTTGGCCGCCTTGAGCTTGGCCTGGCCGGGCCCGCCCACATCCTGCAGCACGATGTGGCGGGCATAGCGTTCCAGCTCCTCGCCCGAAAGCTTCATCAGCTTCGTCCCGTCGAGCCGAAGCCTCCTTGACCGCGCGACGTCGAGGAAAGCTCATGCTCCTCCTTGAGAACCACGCGCGTCACGGGAGCCACGACCATTTGCGCAATGCGATCGCCGCGCTTGACGGCGAAGGCCTCCACCCCAAGATTGATCAGGATCACCTTGATCTCGCCGCGATAGTCGGCATCGATCGTGCCCGGCGAATTGAGCAAGGTCACGCCATGCCTGGCGGCGAGGCCCGAGCGCGGCCTGACCTGCGCCTCGAAGCCCTCCGGCAGGGCGATGGCGAAGCCCGTCGCCACCATGGCGCGTTCGCCGGGCGGCAGGAGCGCATCCTCGGCGGCTCTCAGATCCATGCCGGCCGCATGCTCCGTCTCATAGGCGGGAAGTGCGAGGCCCTCGCCATGGGCGAGACGCCGGATCGCGACCTCGGTCATGCCTTCGCTCCGATCCGCCTAGCGAAATCCTCCATCAGCCGGCGCGCGACTTCGCGCTTGTCGAGCTCGGGCCAGCTTTCGACGCCCGTCGCCGAAACCAGATGCACGGTATTGCGCTCGCCGCCCATCACGCCCTTGTCGGCGCTGACATCATTGGCGACGATCAGGTCACAACCCTTCTTGGCGAGCTTCGCCTTGGCGTTCTCGACGACATTCTGCGTCTCGGCGGCGAAGCCCACCACGAGCTTCGGCCGCTTGCTCTTGGCCTGGGCCACGGTCTTGAGGATGTCCGGATTCTCGGCGAGCTTGAGGTCGGGCAGGCCGCCCGCCCCTTTCTTGAGCTTCTCTCCGGAGGCCGCGGCGACACGCCAGTCGGCGACGGCGGCGGCGAAGATCGCGATATCGGCGGGAAGCTCGGCTTCCACGGTTTTGAGCATCTCGGCCGCGGTCTCGACCGGCATCATCTGGGCGCCGGGCGGGATCGGCAGATGCACGGGGCCCGACACCAGGATCGTCTCGGCGCCCAAGGCGACCGCCGCTTCCGCCAGCGCATAACCTTGCCGGCCGGACGATCGATTGGCGATGTAGCGCACCGGATCGATCGGCTCATGGGTGGGACCGGCGGTGATGAGCACCTTGCGGCCGGCCAAAGGCCGCGACCCTGTGCCGGCGCCCATCAAAGGCAAGGCACCGCCGGCAAAATAGGCCTCGATGGCGGCCAGGATCTCCGCCGGCTCCGCCATGCGCCCCGGCCCATATTCGCCGCAGGCCATCTCGCCGTCATTGGGGCCGACGGTGAGCACGCCATCCGCCTTGAGAAGGCCGAGATTGCGCCGCGTCGCCGGATGCTGCCACATGCGCACATTCATGGCCGGCGCCAGCAGGATCTTCTTGTCGGTCGCGAGCAAGGTGGTGGAGGCGAGATCATTGGCGAGGCCGTGCGCCATCTTGGCCATCAGATCGGCGCTCGCCGGCGCCACCACCAGGAGATCGGCCGAGCGCGACAATTCGATATGGCCCATCTCGACCTCGTCGGTGAGGCTGAAGAGATCGGTATAGACCTTCTCCTTCGTCAGGCTCGCGACCGAAAGCTCGGTGACGAACTCTGAGGCCGCCTTGGTCATGATCGCGGTGACCTTGGCCTGGCGCTGCTTGAGCAGCCGGATGAGCTCGAGGCTCTTATAGGCGGCGATGCCGCCGCCGATGACGAGGAGAACGCTTCTGCCGGAGAGGGTTGTCAGCATGAGATCACATCCCTTCAAAAGATCAGGCTCAAGGCGATGGCAATCAAGGCGGCGGCCCCTGCGACGAGCGCATAGCGGCCCGCACGCGAATGCCGGGCCTGCGCGGCAGCCAAGGCCTCCGTCGTCTCCCTGTCGAGCTTGATGCCGCCGGCATTGGCCATGTCGGCCAGCATATGGGTTGCAGCCTGCGCCTCAACCAGCATTTCGGGCAAAGTGGTAAAGAGCCGGCCGAGCGAGGCCGCCCCAACCGCTGCGCCCTCGATCTGGCCCCACGGCCCGAGCTTCTTCTCGATCCATTCGCGCAAGACGGGCTCCGAGGAATTCCACATGTTGAAATGCGGATTGAGCATGCGGGCCACACCTTCGACCACCACCATCGTCTTCTGCAACAGGAGAAGCTGCGGCTGGGTCGCCATGTCGAACTGGCCGGTCACCTCGAATAGCTGGGTGAGCAGGCGCGCCATCGAGATCTCATGCGCCGGACGGTCCATGATCGGCTCGCCGATCGCGCGCAGCGCCTGCGCGAAGACCGCGGGATCCTGATGCTGAGGCACATAGCCCGCATCGAAATGCACTTGCGCGACGCGGGCATAATCGCGCCGGATGAAGCCATAGAGGATCTCGGCGAGGAACAGGCGCTCCTTGGGCGTGAGCCTGCCCATGATGCCGAAATCGACGGCGACGAGATTGCCCTGGGCGTCGGCGAAGAGATTGCCCTGATGCATGTCGGCGTGGAAGAAGCCGTCGCGTATGGCATGACGCAGGAAGCTCTGGATGACCGTGTCGGCGAGGCGGTTGAGATCGAGGCCGCGCGCCTGGAGCGCCGCCATGTCGGACAAGGGCGTGCCCTCGATCCAGTCGGTGGTGAGCACTTGCCTCGCGGTCAATGGCCATTCGACCTTGGGGACGCGGAAGCCCGGGTCATCCGCGACATTGCCCGCCATCTCCTTGATGGCGGCGGCTTCCATGCGCAGATCCATCTCGAGCTTGACCGATTGCGCCAGGGTCTCGGTGGCATCGACCGGGCGCAGGCGCCGCATCGGCGCGCTGACGCGCTCGATCAGGCGGGCGGCGAAGAAGAAATCGGAGAGGTCGCGGGCGAAGCGCTGCTCGATCCCGGGCCTCAGGATCTTGACCGCCACGTCGCGGCCGTCGCGCGTCGTGGCGCGATGCACCTGGGCGATCGAGGCCGCGGCCACCGGCGGGCTGAAAGACGCGAAGATCTCGTCCGCGCCGCGGCCGAGATTGAGCCTGATCATCTGGCGCGCCACGCCCAAGTCGAAAGGCGGCAGGCGGTCCTGGAGCTTGCGCAATTCCTCGGCGCGCGCCGGACCCACGATATCGGGCCTGGTCGCCAGGAACTGGCCGAGCTTCACATAGCTCGGGCCGAGCTCGGCCAGAGCGCCGCTCAATTTGCCATTGCCATGCGATTTGGTCGCCACCAGCTTCGCCAGATGCAGGCCGCAGCGCGCCGACCATGGCAGCGCTGCCGTGTCCTCGGGCGGCGGAAAGGCGTCATGGCGTGCCAGCACCCAGCCGACGCGGGCGAGGCGGAAGACGTGACCGAAAAATCCCATCAGATGCGCCAGCCCCAATGGATGGCGACGATTGAGCCCGAGAGGCTCCTATGGCCGACATGGCCGAAGCCCGCCGCGGCGATCATCGTTTCGAATTTCTCAGGCTCCGGGAAGGTGCGGATGCTTTCGACGAGATAGCGATAGGGGGCACCATCGCCCGTCACCACCTTGCCGATCGCCGGAATGGTGGTGAAGGAATAGGCGTCGTAGATGGCGGCAAGGCCCGGCACGTCGACATGGGAGAATTCGAGGCACTGGAATTTGCCGCCGGGCTTCAGCACCCGATAGGCCTCTTGCAAGGCACGGTCGATATGGGTGACGTTCCTGATGCCGAAGGCGATCGTATAGGCATCGAAGCTCTTGTCGGGGAAGGCCAGGCTTTCGGCGTTGCCGACGGTGAAATGGCATTGCCCGGTGAGCCCTTCGGCGCCCGCGCGCTTCGCCCCTTCCGCCACCATCTCGGGCGAGATGTCGGCAATGGTGATATGCGTGCCTAACCCTCCGGCGCGGGCGATGCGGAAGGCGATGTCGCCGGTGCCGCCCGCCACGTCGATGACCTGGAAGTCGCGCGGGCCCCGGGGCGGCGACAGCAAGGTGACGAAATCGTCCTTCCACAGGCGGTGCAGGCCCCCAGACATCAGGTCGTTCATCTGGTCGTAGCGCAAGGCGACCTTGGAAAAGACCTCGTTCACGAGGCCCTGTTTCTCCGCTTCCGCGACGGTGCGAAAGCCGAAAGGTGCCGTTTCTTCAGGCGTGTCTGTCATGGCGGCGGACCATAGAACAGGACGGCCCCGAATGCCATGGCGCCCTGACGCCTACCCTACTGACACCTTCCGTCACTTGGGGCTCTTAAGCATAATCCTTATCCTTAGCGTCAAATTGGTCTAACACCATCCCATGCCGGAACTCCCCGAAGTCGAAACCGTGATGCGCGGCCTCGAGGCCGTGCTTACCGGGCGGCGCATCCACAAGGTCAGGCTCGCCCGCGGCGATCTGCGCTTTCCCTTCCCGCCCGACTTCGCCAAGCGCGTCGAGGGCCGCATCGTGCTGCGCCTCAAGCGGCGGGCGAAATACATCCTCGCTTTCCTCGAGGGCGGCGAGGTCCTGATCCTCCATCTCGGCATGTCGGGCCGCTTCACCGTCATCGACGCCAAGGGCCGCATGACCGGGCTCGGCGAATTCTACGAGGAGAGTTCAGCACCCGACGGCGGCTCAGGCCCGCATGATCACGTCGTCTTCACCCGCGAGGATGGCCTGCGCGTCATCTATACCGATCCGCGCCGCTTCGGCCTCATGGACCTCGTCGGCGAAACCGGGCTCGACAGCCACAAGCTCCTCGCCCAAATCGGCGTCGAACCCTTGGGCAATGAATTCGACGCCGCCTATCTCGCGCAAGCCTTCCGGGCCAAGAAAGCGCCGCTCAAGGCCGCCCTCCTCGACCAGCGGCTCATCGCCGGCCTCGGCAATATCTATGTCTGCGAGGCGCTTTGGCGCGCACGTCTGTCGCCCAAGCGCAAAGCAGGGAGCCTGGTCAAGAAGACCTCGTATGATCCGCGGCTCGAGGAGCTGGTGCGCCATATCCGCGCCGTGCTCTTGGAGGCGATCGCCGCCGGCGGGTCGACCTTGCGTGACTTCGTCCAGCCGACGGGCGATGCGGGGTCGTTCCAGCAGGTCTTCGCCGTCTATGACCGCGAAGGCGAGAAGTGCCGCAGGCGTCAATGCGGCGGCACCATCAAGCGCATCGTGCAGGGGGGCCGCTCGACCTTCTATTGTCCCAAGTGCCAGAAATAGCCTATCTGTCGCCCTCAAAACGGGATCAGCGAGAGAGAAGCCATGACCTATGAGAACATCCTTGTCGAAACCCATGACGGCGTGGGCCTCATCCGGCTCAACCGGCCGCAGGCCCTCAACGCGCTCAATGCCGCGCTGATCAAGGAGCTCGGCCAGGCACTCAACGACTTCGACCAGGATCCCAAGATCGGCGCCGTCGTCCTCACCGGCAGCGAGAAAGCCTTCGCCGCCGGCGCCGACATCAAGGAAATGGCTGCCAAGTCCTATATGGAAGCCTATCTCGGCGATTTCCTCGCGAGCTGGGATCGGGTGGCGCATCAGCGCAAGCCCGTCATCGCCGCGGTCGCGGGCTTTGCCCTTGGCGGGGGCTGCGAGATCGCTCTCATGTGCGATTTCATCATCGCGGCCGACACGGCGAAATTCGGCCAGCCCGAGATCCAGTTGGGCGTCATGCCGGGTGCCGGCGGCACGCAGCGCCTCCCGCGCTATATCGGCAAGGCGAAGGCGATGGACCTCATCTTGACCGGGCGCATGATGGATGCGGCCGAAGCCGAGCGCTCGGGCCTCGTGGCACGCGTCGTGCCGGCCGACAAGCTCGTCGATGAAGCCCTTGCGGCGGCGAAGAAGATCGCCTCCTTCTCGCAGCCCATCGCGATGATGGCCAAGGAATCGGTGAACCGCGCCTTCGAGACGACGCTCGCCGAAGGTGTGCGCGTCGAGCGCCGCCTGTTCCATGCGATGTTCGCGACCGAGGACCAGAAGGAGGGCATGGCGGCCTTCGTCGAGAAGCGTAAAGCCCAATTCAAGAACCGCTGAAACCTCGCCCGATCAGCCGGACGCGGCCCAAGCTCCCGGATCCTGCGCGCGCCCGATCAGGGCCAGGCCATAGGCGATCGATTCGAACTGGTCGCCGGTGGTCAGTTTCGCCAAGCCGAAGCGCTCGCCGAAGATCCGCCAGATCGCCGGTATGAAGGACGATCCGCCGGTCAGGAACACCTTGTCGATCTCATGGGCGCCAAGCGCCGCTGCCTCGAGCGCCTGGTCCACCGTCTGGGCGATGCGCTCTACGTCATCGCCGATCCAGCCTTCGAATTCGGCACGGGTGATCGTCTCGCTCAGCGCGAGTTTGCCCGCCGCAAAACTGAATTCAGCACTCTCGGCCGATGACAGCGCCATCTTGGCGGCGCCGACGGCGCGATAAAGGGCAAAGCCCAGGTCGTTCTCGATGATGTCGATGAGCTTGGCCAAAGGTTCGGGATCGATGGCGGCGCGCTGCAATTCGACGAGCTCCTTCAGATCGCCATTCGTCTTCATCATCGCGAGCAGGTTCCAGCGCGCGAAATTGGCGTAATAGCCATTGGGAATGGTGAGCGTCTTGTCGAAGGAGCGGTAGCTGGCCCCCTTGCCGAGGCGCGGCGAGACGACATTGTCGATGATGCGGTAATCGAAAGCATCGCCGGCGATGCCGATGCCGCTATGGCCCAAGGGACGGGCTTCCATGCGTCCTTGCCGGCGCTCGAAGCGCATGACCGAGAAATCGCTGGTGCCGCCGCCGAAATCGGCGACCAGGATCGTCGCATCCTGACGCAGCTGGCGGGCATAGAAGAAGGCGGCGCCGACCGGCTCATAGACATAATGGCCGTGATCGACGCCGAGCCGTCCGAAAGCTTGGCGGTAGCGCCGCATCGCCAGGGCCTCGTCGGGGCTGGCGCCGGCGAAGCGCACCGGCCGGCCGATCACGATCCGTGGGCGGCCTGAGAACGAGAAAGCCCGATCGGCATGGCGCAAGAGGCTGCGCAGGAAGGCCGAGAGCAGGTCCTCGAAGCGGAAATTCTGGCGGAAGATGCGCGTCTTCACGAAGGAGGGACTGGCCGCGAAGGTCTTGAAGGACTGGATGAAGCGATGTGCCGCCGTGCCCTCGATGAATTGCTCGACGGCCCAGGGACCGCCTTCCATGCGCAGCTGCGCGCTCTCGCCCTGGTGCTCCTCCCAGAAGCACAGGGCCGAATTATAGGTGCGATGGACGACGCCGCCCTGGGTGAACCGGATCGCCTCGGCCTCGCCTTCGGGACCGGCAAGGGCGATGACGGTATTGGTCGTGCCGAAATCGATGCCGATCGATATGTCCGCGAGGTCACTGTGCATGGTCGGCTCTTGAGAGGTGAGCGGCGGCCGTCCCGCGGCGGGCAAAGTTTCGCTTCGCTCGCTGTCGAACTGGGGATGGCCAGGGGATCGGGTGCCTATAGCACGCTCGTCGCTGCGATCAACGGCAAGAGATGCGCCGCGCCAGCAAATGCGCTAGATTACCCCAAGATAACCGGAGAGCGGACATGAAGCTTCTGCCGCGACAAAGCCTGGCCGCCGTGCTGGTCCTCGCTGGCCTCGCCGGGGCGCCCGCTTTCGCCAATCCGCAAAGGCTCCCGGTGAGCGGCCCCTGGTCGTCCGGGGATTACGTCGAGGCGATCTTCGCCGTGCAGAATGGCGTCATCACCCTGCCGCGCCAGGGCAATCCGAAGACCGGGATGTTCTTCGACCGGCTCATCGACCGCGGCAATATCGAGGCCGTGATGGCCGCCTCGCTGAGCCAGGCGGAGAAGCGCCGGGATATCCTCATCATCCTCTCGGCGACCGGGGAATTCCGCGGCCGCTATGGCTATGCTGTCGCCCTTGGCGATGACGTGCAAGGCGAGCTTGTCGCGATCCAGATCTTCCGGCTCTATCTGATCGACCGCCTGGCCACGCTCGACATGCAGGATGAGGCCGAGAAAATTCGCTGCTCGAGCGCCATCGCCACCGCCCTCGCCGGCACCCTCGACACGCTGGCGGAAGGGCCGCTCTTCACCACCGACCAGCTTCTGGCCCTGAGTGCCGCGCTCGGGCGGCATTATCCAGTCATCCGCACGAAGCTCGATCCTGAGGAGAACCAGTCTATCCTGCAGCGGCTGCAAGGGATGGCGGCGGCGCAGAGCGATCCCGCTCTCAAATCCGCTTTCGCCGGGGCGCTCGCGGCGGCACGAGGCGGCAATTGACGGCGCGGGCTCAGGCGACTATAAGCCCGCCAACCGATAAGGGGACATGGGCCGCATGCTCAACATCGAGCGGCGGCATTTTTGCATGGAACCGATATCGACCGGTTTCAACTTTCAGGATGTGATTCATGGCGAACACCAGTTCGGCGAAAAAGGCGACACGCGTTTCGGCTCGCCGCGCCGTCATCAACAAGAACCGCGTGAGCCGGGTGCGCTCGTCGGTGCGCAAGGTCGAGGAAGCGATCGCTTCCGGCAACAAGACTGCCGCGGAAGCTGCTCTCAAGGCTGCCGAGCCCGAACTGATGCGCGGCGCGCAAAAGGGCGTCGTCCACAAGAACGCGGCGTCACGCAAGGTGTCGCGGTTGTCGAAGCGCGTGAAGGCTATCAAGTAACATTCTGAAATCGTTTCAAAATACAGCCGGGTTTCCGGTCATCCACAGACGGCGCGCCAGGATATCCCCGGCGCGCCGTTTTTCTTGTTCAGCCCGCTGACGGTTAGGCGCAAGGATTTTCATTATTTTTCATTGCGTTAGCGGAGTGCGATAAGGCGATTGGGCAAAGGCCGGCAAAAACCCTCGGGCCCAAAGCGAGGAATCTAAATATTGTGATGACTGTGGTTTTTGCGCACTCAGCCAGGCCCCGCGATTGAATCTTACATGCGAGTCAACGACTTGACGCCGAATGTTGTGACGTGAGAGTCAATCGGCGCGAAGCCGATTCTGAATTCCGCACACGGATGATCGCCCCACTTCGGTTGTAACGGGACCGGGCTTGTGGCTATGGTCTTTGGGCGCTGCCTGAGGGGCTGCGTCACGGCAAGATGGGTAAGTCAGTAGAGGTCACAACCGGGGCTACAAAGTGACCAGGTTTTCTAAATTTAGTTCGCCTTAGGTTCGATCGAACCGGAAAGGAGTTTTGCTTGCGGATCAGTGGATCCGCAAGATGGGAAGTTGCGTGCCGAAAGCGCGGCTAATCGCTTGAGTACAAGAAACTAAAGGGGTTTAGGTGTGATGACAGATGCGGCAGGGATCGAGCTCAAGCAGAGCTGGAACAGGATCGCGCAAAGGCTCAAGGCCGAGCTGGGCGATGATCTCTATACAAGCTGGTTTGCACGGATGGAGCCTGAGGAATGCACCGATGGCCGGCTGGCCGTCTCCGTCCCCACCCGTTTCCTCAGAAACTGGATCGAGACGCATTACGCGCAGAAACTTCTGAAAGCGAGCGAAGCCGAGCTCGGCCATCTCGACAATGTCCATGTCAAAGTCCGCACCAGGGGCGTGCCGCAGCGCCCGCAGGATGTCGCCGAGCGGCGCATCGTGCGCGAGGACCAGACCGAGCCGTCGGCCCGCACAACGGTGCAGCCCACCATAACACTGGGGCAGCAGCCCGCCACCGAGCGCGGATCGCCGCTCGATCCGAGCCAGACCTTCCACAGCTTCATCACCGGCGGCTCGAACCGTCTCGCGCATGCCGCCGCACAGCGCATCTCGGAATCGCAGCCGGGCCTCCCGGTGAGCTTCAATCCGCTGTTCATCCATTCGGCCGCCGGCCTTGGCAAGACGCATCTGCTCAACGCCATCGCCTGGCGGGTGCGCGAGCGCCATCCCGAACGCAAGGTGCTGTTCATTACCGCCGAGCGCTTCATGTATCATTTCATCGGGGCACTCAGGTCGCGCGACACGATCGGCTTCAAGGACTTCTTCCAGTCGATCGACGTATTGCTCATCGACGACTTCCAGTTCCTGCAAGGCAAGTCGATGACGCAGGAATTCTACCACACCTTCAACTCGCTGGTGGACGCCAAGCGCCAGATCGTGATCGCCGCCGACGCGCCCCCGGCCCAGCTCGACGCCATCGACCAGCGCATGCGCTCCAGGCTCATGGGCGGCCTCGTGGTCGACATCGAGCTGCCCGAGCTCGATCTGAGGCGCGAGATCCTGGCCCGCCGCCTCGCCGAGGTGGCGGCGCGCGATCCGCAAATCCGTGTCGATCCCGACGTCGTCGAATTCATCGCCAACAAGGTGCAGGGCGGCGGCCGCGAGCTCGAAGGCGCCCTCAACCGGGTCATCGCGCATCAGCAATTCTCGCATGCGCCGCTCTCGGTCGATCTCGCCGCCATGGTTCTGCGCGACATGTCGGCCAATCCCGATCAATGCCGGGTGCGCATCGACGACATCCTGAAAGTGATCGGCCGCCACTACAATGTGGCCCGTGCCGACCTCCTGTCGCCGCGCCGGGCCCGGTCCGTGGTGGTGCCGCGCCAGGTCGGCATGTATCTCGCCAAGAAGCTGACCCCGCGCTCTTTGCCCGAAATCGGGCGCCGGTTCGGCGGTCGTGATCATAGTACGGTCCTGCATGCGGTGCGCAAGATCGAAGAGCTGATGAAGAGCGACGACCGGCTGGCCCGCGAAGTCGCCCTATTGATCCGGCTCATCGAACAGCAATAGACAAGTCTGGCACGCCGGGCCTAATGTTTCCGGCCCAGGCTAGACAGGATTCCAAGAATATGCGGGTGACTATCGAAAGATCGGCCTTTCTCAAGGCCCTCAACCATGTGCAGAGCGTGGTCGAACGGCGCAACACCATCCCGATCCTGTCCAACGTGCTGGTCCAGGCGAAAGGCGACAGCGTCAAGCTCACCGCCACCGATCTCGATATCGAGATCATCGAGACGGTCGCGGCCGAGGTGGCCCAGGACGGGGCCGTGACGGTCGCCGCCCATATGCTCTATGACATCGTGCGCAAGCTTCCCGACGGAGCCCAGCTCGAGCTCGACCAGGGGCCGGATCCCGGCCGCGTCGGCATCAAGGCCGGCCGCTCGCGTTTCGCGCTCCAGGCGCTGCCGCCCGAGGATTTTCCCGATCTCAATGCCGGCGAGCTCTCCAACCGCTTCACCCTGGCGGCGGCCGATCTCAAGGGGCTGGTCGAGAAGACGCGCTTTGCCATCTCGACCGAAGAGACCCGCTATTATCTGAACGGCATCTATCTGCACGAAGTCACCACCGGCAAGATGCTGCGCGCCGTCGCCACCGACGGCCACCGCCTGGCCCGGGCGCAAGTGGCGCTGCCGTCGGGCGCCAAGGGCATGCCCGGCATCATCGTGCCGCGCAAGACCGTGCTCGAGCTCGTCAAGCTCATCGAGAGCGACGAAGGCGAGATCGAGGTGGCGCTCTCCGCCTCCAAGATCCGCTTCTCCTTCAACGGCCTCACTTTGACTTCCAAGCTGATCGACGGCACCTTCCCCGATTATGAGCGGGTCATCCCGCGCAACAACGACAAGACGCTCGATGTCGACACCAAGCTGTTCTCCTCGGCCGTCGACCGGGTGTCGACGATTTCCTTCGAGAAGGGCCGCGCGGTGAAGCTCAATGTCGGCGACGGGCGCGTGGTGCTCACCGTCAACAATCCCGATTCGGGCTCGGCGGAAGAGGAGATCGCCGCCACCTATGAAGCGGAGCCCATCGATATCGGCTTCAATTCGCGCTACCTCCTCGACATCGCCTCCCAGATCAAGAGCGACACGGCGAGGTTCCAGCTCGCCGATGCGGGCTCGCCCACCATCGTTCTCGATCCTTCCGACGACCAGGCGCTCTATGTGCTGATGCCCATGCGGGTGTGAGGCATTTACCCCCTCCCCGCAGGTGCTGGACGGGGGTAAGGAGGGGCGATGCCCTCCGCCTTCATCCTGACCCGGCTGACGCTCACCGACTTCCGCAATTACGCGTCCCTCAGGCTCGACCCGGGTTCCGGCCTGGTCGCGCTTACCGGTCCCAATGGCGCCGGCAAGACCAATCTCATCGAGGCCATCTCGCTTCTGGCGGCCGGCCGTGGTCTCAGGGGGGCGCTCTTCGAGGACCTGGCCCGCCAGGGCGGCAACCGTGGCTGGGCCATCGCCGCCCATGTCTCTTCGCCCGAGGGTGAGACCCGGCTCGGCACCCAATGGACGCCCGAAGGCGAGGCTCAGAGCCAGACACGGCACGTGGTCATCAACGGCATCCCGCAAAAGAGTCCCGGCATCCTTGCCCATCATTTGCGGGTCATCTGGCTCACCCCGGCGATGGACCGGCTGTTCGCCGGGCCCGCTTCCGACCGGCGCCGCTTTCTCGACCGGCTGGTCACCGCCAACGACCCCGAGCATGCCTCGCGCGTGCTCGTCTTCGAGAAGCTCATGCGCGAGCGCAACCTCCTGCTCGAGGATCAGCGTCCCGACTTGACCTGGCTCTCAGGCCTCGAGGCGCAGATGGCGGAGGCCGCGGCGGCCATCGCGGCGGCCCGTCTCCATGCCGTCCAGGCCTTGCAAAACCACATAAAATTCCTACTTAAAGGGAGCGCTTTTCCCGCCAGCACCTTAGGCCTTCAAGGCGATCTCGAGGATCGCCTCAAGACCATGCCGGCGGTGCAGGCGGAGGATGAATATCGTAAACTCCTCGCCGAATCGCGAGGCCAGGACAAGGCGGCGGGACGCACGCTCAATGGCCCGCACAGGAGCGATCTTCTGGTGACCCACGAGCCCAAATCCATGGCCGCGGCGCTGTGCTCGACCGGCGAGCAGAAAGCGCTTCTCATCGGGCTCATCCTGGCGCAGGCGTCTTCCGTCGCCGAGGAATCGGGCGCCGCTCCGGTCCTTCTTCTTGACGAAGTTGCGGCCCATCTTGACGTCAAAAGGCGGTCCGGACTGTTCGAAACGCTACGCCAACTCGGCGCCCAGAGCTTCATGACCGGCACCGACAGAGAGCTGTTCAACGGGCTTGGCAAGACGGCTGATTTCCTCCATGTGGAGGGTGGAATCGTAACGAGGCAGTAATGGCTGATCCGATCAAGAAACAGGCCGAGGATTACGGCGCCGAGTCCATCAAAGTCCTCAAGGGCCTTGATGCGGTGCGCAAGCGCCCGGGCATGTATATTGGCGACACCGATGACGGATCGGGCCTCCATCACATGATCTATGAGGTGGTGGACAATGCCATCGACGAGGCCTTGGCAGGCTATTGCGACCGCGCGACCGTCACCCTCAATGCCGATGGCTCCTGCACCGTCTTCGACAATGGCCGCGGCATCCCGACCGACATCCATCCGAGCGAAGGCGTCTCGGCGGCCGAGGTCATCATGACCCAGCTCCATGCCGGCGGCAAATTCGACCAGAATTCCTACAAGGTGTCGGGCGGCCTGCATGGCGTCGGCGTCTCGGTCGTCAATGCGCTCTCGATCTCGCTCAAATTGCGCATCTGGCGCGGCGGCAAGGAACACGCCATGAGCTTCACCAACGGCGTCGCCGATGCGCCGCTCGCGGTGGTGCGCGACAGCCATGACAAGCGCGGCACGGAAGTGACCTTCCTGCCCTCGCCCGAGATCTTCACCAAGACCGAATTCGACTATGCGACGATCGAGCATCGCCTGCGCGAGCTGGCCTTCCTCAATTCCGGCGTGCGCATCGTGCTTACCGACCGGCGCGGCGTCGAGCCCAAGGAAGTCGAGCTCTTCTATGAGGGCGGCATCCAGGCCTTCGTGCGCTATCTCGACCGCACCAAGCAGGCGCTCGTCTCGGAGCCGATCATGATGAAGGGCGAGAAGGACGGCATCACCGTCGAATGCGCCCTGTGGTGGAACGACAGCTACCACGAGAACGTGCTGTGCTTCACCAACAACATCCCGCAGCGGGACGGCGGCACCCATCTCGCGGGCTTCCGCGGCGCCCTCACCCGCGTCATCAACAACTATGCCGCCTCGAGCGGCCTCGCCAAGAAGGAGAAGGTGGCGCTCACCGGCGATGATGCGCGCGAGGGCCTCACTTGCGTGCTCTCGGTCAAGGTGCCCGACCCCAAATTCTCGTCCCAGACGAAGGACAAGCTCGTCTCCTCGGAAGTTCGCCCGGTGGTGGAGAGCCTGATCGGCGAAGAGCTCGCCGCCTGGTTCGAGGAGCATCCGCAGGATGCGCGCCAGATCGTCGGCAAGGTGGTCGAGGCTGCGGCCGCGCGTGAAGCAGCGCGCAAGGCGCGCGAGCTCACAAGGCGCAAGGGTGCGCTCGATATCTCATCGCTGCCCGGCAAGCTCGCCGACTGCCAGGAGCGCGATCCCGCCAAGTCGGAACTGTTCATCGTCGAGGGCGACTCGGCCGGAGGCTCGGCCAAGCAGGCGCGGAACCGCGAGAACCAGGCGGTGCTGCCGTTGCGCGGCAAGATCCTCAATGTCGAGCGCGCGCGCTTCGACAAGATGCTGTCCTCGGCCGAGATCGGCACGCTCATCACCGCCTTGGGCACCGGCATCGGGCGCGAGGAATTCAACCCCGACAAGCTCAGATACCACAAGATCATCATCATGACGGACGCCGATGTCGACGGCGCCCATATCCGCACGCTGCTGCTCACCTTCTTCTACCGGCAGATGCCGGAGATCATCGAGCGCGGCCATCTCTTCATCGCCCAGCCGCCGCTCTACAAGGTGAAGCGCGGCTCTTCCGAGCAATATCTCAAGGACGGCAAGGCGCTCGAGAACTATCTCATCGATACCGGGCTCGAGGGCTCGAGCTTGGCGCTCGCCTCGGGTGCGGAGCGCGCCGGCGCCGATCTGCGCGAGATCGTCGAGGAGGCGCTCTCGGTCAGGGCAGCACTCGATGGCCTCCATTCGCGCTATTCGCGCACCGTCATCGAGCAGGCGGCGATCGCCGGTGTCCTCAATCCGGAAGTGCTCTCCAATATCGAGAATGCGACCGCAGCCGCAGGCTATATCGCCAGACGGCTCGATGCCATCGCGGAAGAGACCGAGCGCGGCTGGACCGGCTCGCCCTCGACCGATGGCGGCCTCGTCTTCGCCCGCGAGGTGAGGGGCGTGAAGGAAAGCTGGACCATCGATGCCAAGCTCATCGGCTCGGCCGATGCGATACGCCTCGACAAGAAGGCGGCGCATCTGCAGGAAGTCTATGCGCGGCCCGCCAAATTACGCCGCAAGGATGCCGAGAAGACCATCCATGGTCCGATCGACCTGCTCGAAGCCGTCTTCGCCGCGGGCCGCAAGGGCATCACGATGCAGCGCTACAAGGGCTTGGGCGAAATGAATCCCGAGCAATTGTGGGAGACGACGCTCGACTCCAATGTGCGCTCGCTGCTGCGCGTGCGGGTGAGCGAGCTCGACGAGGCCGACGACATCTTCACCAAGCTCATGGGCGATGTGGTCGAGCCCCGCCGCGACTTCATCCGCGAGAACGCGCTGTCGGTCGCCAATCTCGACGTGTGATCTCCTTCACTCCAAGATCGTCGCGAGCTTCGCCAGCACTTCATCGACAATCGCCTGCGGCACGCTTTCCAGCTTGCGCCCGTGGCGCGCCCCAAGATCAAGCGCACGCGGCTGATCGCAGCGCACGACGCCCGTCGTGCTGGTTCCGGCGCCCATCAGTGATACGGCGAACCCCGCCATGCGCGCAAAATTCCCTCCGCCGGTGATCGGCAGCACCACGGGGACTTTCGTCACTCGATTGAAAGCGCCCGGCGAGATGATGAGCACCGGGCGCTTGCCTTGTTGTTCATGGCCTGAAGTCGGATCGAGCGAGGCCAGATAGATGTCGCCACGCTCCATCACAAAAGCTCATCACCAACCGGCTTGCTTTCGAGCCATTCGCGATCCTCTTCCGGACGCTTGGCCGAGGAGTCACATTGGGCCAGCAGTTCGGCAAGGGTGTAGCGCGGCCGTGCTTGTGGCTCGACGACCAGCCGGCCCTTTTCAACAGCTATGCCAACCTTGGCTCCGGCGCTCAGCTGAAGGAGATCAAGCAAAGCGGGGGGCACGGCCAGCATGATGGAACCACCAACCTTGCGGAGATTGGTCATATGCATAAGCATCTCCATTTATTATATATAAATATAACATTCCTCAGACTCTTTCAAGCCCTGGTGAGGGTGCGTCTCATCTGATCTGCTTTGAATTCTTGCCCCGGGCCTTTCCTTTCGCTATAGACCCGCCGTCCAGGCCGCCCGCCTTTGACGGGCGCGTTCATTGGGGTGCGTTAGGTCCAGCCTCAGGCGCCCCTACCTGTTTCCGGATCATCTCGAGTTCAAGCCTGGTGTGGCCGTGATGTGCCGGAAATGACGTGGTTTGCCCGCCCGGCACCTATTTTGGTGACGGCGCCCGGCGGGAGGTCCTGCGGATATTACCGTGGGCCAGCCTCGATATGTTAGGAAACCTGACCCTCATGGCAAAAACTGCCGATACACTCAATCCGACCCGCGCCGACTTCGAAGCCCTGCTCGCCGAATCCTTCGGCACCTCGACCTCGGCCGAAGGCTCGGTCGTCAAGGGCCGCGTCGTCGCGGTCGAGAACGACTTCGCCATCATCGATGTCGGCCTCAAGACCGAAGGCCGCATCGCCCTCAAGGAATTCTCCCAGCCCGGCAAGGACGTCGCCCTCAAGCCCGGCGATGACGTCGAGGTCTATCTCGAGCGCATCGAGAATGCGCTCGGTGAAGCCGTGCTGTCGCGCGACAAGGCGCGCCGCGAGGAAGCCTGGGCCCGCCTCGAACAGTCCTCGGCCAACAACGAACGCGTCGACGGCGTGATCTTCGGCCGCGTCAAGGGCGGCTTCACCGTCGATCTCGGCGGTGCGGTGGCCTTCCTGCCCGGCAGCCAGGTCGATATCCGTCCGATCCGCGATGTCGGCGCGCTCATGAACGTGACGCAGCCCTTCCAGATCCTCAAGATGGACCGTCGCCGCGGCAATATCGTCGTGTCGCGCCGCGCCATCATGGAAGAGACCCGCGCCGAGCAGCGCTCGGAGCTCGTCCAGAACCTCACCGAGGGCCAGGTGGTCGACGGCGTGGTCAAGAACATCACCGATTACGGTGCGTTCGTCGACCTCGGCGGCATCGACGGCCTGCTCCATGTGACCGATATCGCCTGGAAGCGCGTCAATCATCCTTCCGACGTGCTCTCGGTCGGCCAGACGGTCAAGGTGCAGATCATCCGCATCAATCCCGAGACCCAGCGCATCTCGCTCGGCATGAAGCAGCTCGACAAGGATCCGTGGGAAGGTGTGGCGGCGAAATATCCGATCGGCGCCAAGGTCAAGGGCCGCGTCACCAACATCACCGATTATGGTGCGTTCGTCGAGCTCGAGGACGGCATCGAAGGCCTGGTCCACGTCTCGGAAATGAGCTGGACCAAGAAGAACGTGCATCCGGGCAAGATCCTCTCGACCTCGGAAGAGATCCAGGTGCAGGTGCTGGAAGTCGATCCCTCCAAGCGGCGCATCTCGCTCGGCCTCAAGCAGGTCCAGCAGAATCCGTGGGAGAGCTTCTCCGAGAAGCATCCGACCGGCTCCCTCGTCGAAGGCGAGATCAAGAACATCACCGAATTCGGCCTGTTCGTCGGCCTCGACGGCGATGTCGACGGCATGGTGCATCTCTCCGATCTCGACTGGAAGCGTTCCGGCGAGGATGCGATCAAGGACTACAAGAAGGGCGACCATGTGCGCGCCCAGGTTCTCGATGTCGACATCGAGAAGGAGCGCATCTCGCTCGGCATCAAGCAGGTGGGCGGCGATCCGATGGAGAGCCTGGCCGGCGTCAAGAAGGGCGACACGGTCACGTGCGAAGTCGTCGGTGTCGAGGAGCACGGCCTCAATGTGAAGATCGCCGGCTCCGAGATGACCGCCTTCATCAAGCGCGCCGATCTGGCGCGTGACCGCTCCGAGCAGCGCCCCGAGCGCTTCGCTGTGGGCGAGAAGGTCGATGCCAAGGTCACTCAGATCGACTCGAAGGCGCGCCGCATCACCGTCTCGATCAAGGCGCTCGAAATCGCCGACGAGAAGGCGGCGGTGGCGCAATATGGCTCGTCCGACTCGGGCGCCTCGCTCGGCGACATTCTCGGCGCCGCGCTCAACAAGGCGAAGAAGGACGCCGAGTCCAAGAACTAAAACCTAAGGCCGGGCGGCGACGCCCGGCCTCTTCTTCCTGGCGCGCATCCCGGCGAAGTGGAATCACTTCGCCGAAAAGGATTCGCGCCAAATTATTATGTGGGAGCAAATCCTTATCGCCAAAGTCTGCAACTTTGGCGGGATTTGCTCTAACGCCAAATCGGGCATCCCTTCCCGATGCCTTAATTTGCACCTCCGGCCGGCCTTAAAACCGCAATCCCGGATCATGTAAGGAACCCCCGCGCAATGGCGAGCGAAGCTGAACTCATCATCGACCGCCGGCGGCTCAAGCGCCGTCTCACCTTCTGGCGTGTGGTCTCCGTCCTCCTGTTCATCGGCGGGCTCCTGGCGCTCGCCGCCGCTTTCGGCGGCTTCGATCTCAGCAAGCAAAGCGATCACATCGCGCGCGTGAAGATCTCAGGGCTCATCACCGGCGATCAGAAGACCCTCGACCTCCTAGAGGAGATCGCCAAGGCCGATCATGTGAAGGGCCTGATCCTGCGCATCGACAGCCCCGGCGGCACCACCGCGGGCTCCGAAGCCATCTATGAAGCGGTGCGCAAGATCGCCAAGGACAAGCCGGTCGCCGCGGTGATGGATACGGTCGCAGCCTCGGGCGGCTATATCACCGCCATTGCCGCCGACCATATCGTCGCGCGCGGCAACACCATCACCGGCTCCATCGGCGTCATCTTCCAATGGGCCGAAGTCTCGAAACTGCTCGAGACGATCGGCGTCCACATGCAGGAAATCAAGTCGGGCGACCTCAAGGCCGAGCCCTCGCCCTTCAAGCCGCTCTCCGAGAAGGCCCGCGAAGTGTCCAACCAGATGGTCCAGGACAGCTTCGCCTGGTTCACCGGCCTGGTCGCCGAGCGGCGCAAGCTGCCCATCGACAAGGTGAAGGTCCTGTCGGACGGGCGCGTCTATACCGGCCGGCAGGCGGTGGCCGAGAAGCTCATCGACGAGCTGGGCGGCGAGGACAAGGCGGTCGACTGGATAAAGAAGGAAAAGAAGCTTTCCGACGACATCGCGGTCACGGACTGGAAGGCCGAGAGCGAGGATGACGGGCTTTTGGGCCTTGGCCTCAAAATCACCTCCGGCGCCCTCAAGGCGCTGGGCCTGCCCGACCTCGCCGAACAGGCGAAATTGCAGAAACTTGACGGTCTCCTCTCGGTTTGGCACCCTTCGCTGCAGTAAAGTCAGGCGAGCGGGGCCTAAAATGATCAAATCGGAACTGATCCAGAAGATCGCCGAGAAGAACCCTCATCTCTACCACCGGGATGTGGAGCGCATCATCAATACGATCTTCGACCAGATCATCAGCGCGATGAAGAGCGGCGACCGGGTGGAATTGCGTGGTTTTGGCGCCTTTTCGGTGAAATCGCGCCAGGGCCGCCAGGGCCGCAATCCGCGCACCGGCGACCCGGTGACGGTCGAGCCTAAGCACGTGCCCTTCTTCAAGACCGGCAAGGAATTGCGCGAGCAGCTCAACCGCAGCGAGCCGTGACCTTTCGCCGAATCATCAACTGGGCGATCGGGCTGCCGATCGCCGTGATCGTCATCGCCTTTTGCGTGGCCAACCGGCAGTGGGTCGAAATCTCCTTCGATCCCTTCTCGAGCACCAGCCCCTTCGCCACCATGTTTATGCCGCTCTGGGCCCTGGTCTTCATCGGTATATTCTTCGGCATGATCGCCGGCTGGATCGCCTGCTGGTTCGGTCAGGGCAAATGGCGGCGCGCCACCAAGGAGGCGCGCGTCGACCTGCAGCGCGCCCAGGACGAAGCCCAGCGCTTGCGGCGCGAGCAGCAGGACCGATTGAGCATACCCAACCAGACATCATGAAGATCATCTCCGCCTCCGAACTCGCCCAAGCCGCCCCCTATCGCGACATCGTCGAAGCCCTGCGCCAGGGTTTCCGCGACGACATCGAAACCCCGGTGCGCCACCAGCATCAGACATCCGACGTGGCGATCCTGTTGTTGATGCCGGCCTGGTCGAAGGACTTCACCGGCCTCAAGACCGTGGTGTTCAAGAGCGACAACCCGGCCCAGGGGCTGCCGACGATCACCGCCAGCTATCTCCTGATCGACAACCGCACGGGCGCCACCGTCGCCATGATGGACGGCACCGAGCTCACGCGAAGGCGTACCGCCGCGGCGAGCGCCCTTGCCGCCGACTATCTCGCCCGCAAGGACGCCTCGACCATGCTGATGGTCGGCACCGGCGCTTTGGCTGCGCATTTCGTGCGGGCCCATGCCGCCATGCGCCCGATCAGGACGGTGCTGCTCTACAACCGCTCAGCCCACAAGGCGGAAGGCCTCAAGGCCGAGCTCGCCAAGGACGGTTTCAAGGTCGGCATCGTCACGGATCTCGAAAAGGCCATGGGCGAGGCCGACATCATCTCTTGCGCCACGACCTCGAGCGAACCCATCCTGCGCGGAAAATGGCTCAAGCCCGGCACCCATGTCGATCTCGCCGGCGCCTTCAAGCCGCAAATGCGCGAGACCGACGGCGAGGTCATCGCCAGGGCCCGGGTCTATGTCGACACGAGGGAAGGGGCCGAGGCCGAGGCGGGCGACCTTCTCCAGGCCGCGCAGGAAGGCAAGTTCCGCATGGAAAATATCCAGGGCGATCTCTTCGGCCTCTGCCGCGGGAAGACGGCGGGCCGGCGCAACAGCGATGAGATCACGCTGTTCAAGTCCTGCGGCACGGCGATCGAGGACCTCGCCGCCGCGACCTTGGTTTATTCGAGGAGCTGAGGGCTTCTCGGTTTGCCGATGCGATCCGGGCAGAGACGCTGACAAGATTGCCAGTTGCCCCACGGGCAGGTACCATGTCGCTTCCAGGATCTGCCTCGGTCATTTTCCCGGGAATGCGCATGAAACTAGCTGCCATGGCCGGCTGTGGCCGAGTTGTCGGGCTCGCATTGCTTCTGATGCTGTGGTCGCCAGCTGTTGCTGGCGCAGCTGCCTTGAAGAATCTGGTCAGATATCAGCAGCTGACTGACGCCGAAATCGCTGAGGTTTTCTACGACACCGTCTTCGGATCGGAAGATCCGACAGTCGGCAAGCTGCGTTCCGGGACCGTTCGCAAATACACCAGGCCGATCAAATATTTTGTGCAGAGCGACGGCAAGGCGCTGATAACGCCCCTGGAGATGATGCTCGAAAGCCTGACTTTCATCATGCCTGCAGTCCCCCTGAGCGCCGCTGACAAGCTGGGTAACGCCGATATTCGCATTTTTCTGGTTGCCGACAACAATGCAATGGCGAAGAAAGCGAAGGAAATTTGGGGCAAGGACATATCGCGAGAGCAGCTCAGATTCATGAAGGGTCTGCCCTGTACGGTGTTTCTCGATTACTACGGCAGCAGCTCCCGCATTCGACGTTCCACCATCCTGTTCGCCTTGACGAACAGCCAGAACCACACGGAATGCGCCTTTGAGGAATTCATACAGGCACTAGGTCCGATCAATGACAGCCGTGCATCGACAAAGACGTTGATGAGCGACACCAGTTATTTTGCGCAGATACCGCTACTCGATCTCTATATCGCCAACATGCTTTATGATCCGGCCATCAAGCCTGGCATGTCCAAGAAGCAAGTCCGGAAAGTGTTTCCCGATGTTCTTATGCGGACCAAGCAAAAGCTCGAATGGGTGACGCAGACCATCCGTGAGTGAGAGGCAGGCACGACCCACCGAGCACTTCGTCGTCGCGACGGGCCCTGTGTTCATCCCGATTTGCACCTCCCCCCGTTTCGGAGTAAGGGGCCCGGCCATGATCCAGAACCCGATTTGCGTCGCCCTCGACACACCCGACGTCGCGCGCGCCGCCGAACTTGCCCGCGACCTCAAGCCCCATGTCGGCTATGCCAAGCTCGGCATGGAATTCTTCTATGCCAATGGCCCTGAGGGCTATGAGACGGTCGCCAAGGAAGGCTTGCCGATCTTCCTCGACCTCAAGCTCCACGACATTCCCAATACGGTCGCCGCGGGCCTGCGCTCGCTGATGCGGCTCGAGCCAAGGCCGGCGATCATCAATGTGCATGCGACCGGCGGTGCCGATATGCTTCGGGCGGCGGCGGAAGCGGTCGACGGCCGCTCGCTCCTCATCGCCGTCACCATCCTGACCAGCCTTTCCGACGCCGATATCCACCAGGCGGGATTTGCCGTCGATCGCAGCGGCCGCGACCATGCCGCGGCGCTCGCGAAACTCGCACGCGCGGCGGGCCTCGCCGGCGTCGTCTGCAGCCCGCAGGATGTGCGCGAAGTCAAGGCGGCAACGACACGCGACTTCCTTACCGTCGTTCCCGGCATCCGCCCCGCCGATGCGGAGGTGCAGGACCAGAAACGCATTGCGACACCGCGCGCCGCGCTCGATGACGGCGCCGACATATTGGTCATCGGCCGACCTATCACCGGTGCGGCCGATCCCGCCCAAGCGGCGCGCGCGATTGCTGCAACGCTCATGCGGCAGGAAGCGGACAGGTAAGGAGTGATCGAAGGCTGCCTGGTATTCGCTGGGCGTTATATCGCGTCCGCTCCGAACAGGGTTTCGGCGGCAGCGGCTGAGACCCCCTATCCGACGAACTCGACTTTAGGTAATCTTCCCTCCAAGAGAGGGGATGGTTCCGGATCATGCACCGAGGGCTTCAGGCCTGAGGACCTGATCCCGGTATCTCCCCGAGCATAGACGGCCTATCAAAACTTGCCCAATTTTATTGGTGTTAGCGTTCATGCTTGCCATGGCGGCCGCTGGCCTGTCCAGGCGAGCCGACAAATCCCACGCACAAAAGGGCATCATCCATGACATCACGACGGCGAAATCTGAGTCGATCAGGCGCGGCCGGCGCCGCACTGGGCATGGGCCTCGGACTCCTGTTCGTTGCGCTACCCATCGAGCCAAGCCTGGCGCAGACGCTTCCGAGCTGGAACCAGGAATGCAAGAAGCTGCTGCGGCAATATGAGAAGAAGCCCAGGCACAGGGCCTTTGCGGTATCAAATGCGTTTTCGTCCTCCATGACACAAAGTTGCGGCTCGGCATGGAGTGCGCCATCGAAAGGAGCTGCCGAGGCGGCCGCGTTGCGCTCGTGCCGCCAAGGTGGTGGAAGTACTTGCGTGATCAAGAAGTCCGAATAGCGATGGCGGCCGGGTCGTCACCCGGCGCCCGGCAAATGCCGCGCCGTGGGGTACAATAAACCTGACTCCCGCCGGGCGCCCCGTGCTAGAACCCCGGCCATGTCCGTCGATGTCAAAATCTGTGGCCTGTCGACGCCCGAGACCGTGATGGCGGCCCTCGATGGCGGCGCCGATTTCATCGGCTTCAACTTCTATCCCAAGAGCCCGCGCTACGTGTCGCCGCCGAGGGCCGGGGAGCTGGCAAAGCTCGCCCGAGGCCGCGCCCGCATCGTGACCCTCATCGTCGATGCCGAGGACAGCCTGATCGATGAAATCGCGCGAGTTGTCGATCCCGATTTCTTCCAGGCGCAAGGCAGCGAAACGCCCGAGCGCATCGCCGAGATCGGCAGGCGGAGCGGCAAGCCGGTGATCAAGGCAATCAAGGTCAAGACCCTGGAGGATGTCGTGCAAGCCCGAGAATTTGACGGGGTAGCCGCCCTCATTCTCTATGACGCCAAGGCGCCGGAAACGCTGAAAGGCGCGCTGCCCGGCGGCAACGGCATCGCCTTCGACTGGAAGCTTCTCGGGCAGGGCAATGCCGCCCGGAGCTTTCTCCTCGCAGGCGGCCTCAACCCCGGCAATGTGGCCGAGGCGATCAGGGTCACCGGCGCGCCCATTGTGGACGTGTCCTCGGGTGTCGAAAAATCGCCTGGAATCAAAGATATAGCCTTGATCCGGGAATTCATTGCGGCGGCCAAGGCGGCTCGCTAGATAAAGCCCATGAACGTCATCCAGCCCAATTCCTATCGCACTGGTCCCGATGAAAAAGGACTGTTCGGCATCTATGGCGGCCGCTTCGTCGCCGAAACCCTCATGCCGCTCATCCTCGACCTCGAGAAGGCCTATGAGGAAGCCAAGGCCGACCCGTCCTTCCAGGCCGAGCTCGACGGCTTTCTGGAGCATTATGTCGGACGGCCGAGCCCGCTCTATTTCGCCGAGAGGCTGACCGAGCATCTGGGCGGCGCCAAGATCTATTTCAAGCGCGAGGAGCTCAACCACACCGGCGCGCATAAGATCAACAACGTGATGGGCCAGATCCTGCTGGCGCGGCGCATGGGCAAGACCCGCATCATCGCCGAGACGGGGGCCGGCCAGCATGGCGTCGCGACGGCGACCGCCTGCGCGCGCTTCGGCCTCAAATGCATCGTCTATATGGGCGAGGTCGATATCGAGCGGCAGAAGCCCAATGTGTTCCGCATGAAGCTCCTGGGCGCCGAAGTGGTGCCGGCCCTTTCCGGCTCGCGCACGCTCAAGGATGCGCTCAACGAGGCCTTGCGCGACTGGGTCGCCAATGTCGAGGACACGTTCTATTGCATCGGCACGGTGGCGGGACCACATCCCTATCCCGAAATGGTCCGCGACTTCCAATGCGTCATCGGTAATGAGACGAAGAAGCAGATGCTTCAGCGCGAAGGCCGCCTGCCTTCATCGCTCGTCGCGGCGATCGGCGGCGGCTCCAATGCCATGGGCCTGTTCCATCCCTTCCTCGACGACACGGGGGTCGAGATCTATGGCGTCGAAGCGGCGGGCAGCGGCTTGGCATCCGGCAAGCATGCCGCCTCGATCACCGGCGGCAGGCCCGGCGTATTGCATGGCAACCGCACCTACATATTGATGGATGACGACGGCCAGATCACCGAGGCGCATTCGATCTCGGCCGGTCTCGATTACCCCGGCATCGGCCCCGAGCATGCCTGGCTCAACGACTTGAAGCGCGTCACCTATGTGTCGGCGACCGACAAGGAAGCGCTCGAAGCCTTCCAATTGTGCTGCCAGCTCGAAGGCATCATCCCGGCGCTCGAGCCCTCGCATGCGCTCGCTCATGCGATGAAGATCGCGCCCGAGAAGCCGAAAGACCATCTGATGGTCATCTGCATGTCGGGACGCGGCGACAAGGATATCTTCACGGTCGCCGATCATCTCGGGGTGAAACTGTGACGACACGCATCGACAAGCGCTTCGCCGACCTGAAGCGCCAAAACCGCGCCGCCCTCGTCACCTTCGTGACGGCGGGCGATCCCGATTACGAGACTTCGCTTCAGATCATCAAAGGCCTACCCAAGGCCGGCGCCGATATCATCGAATTCGGCATGCCCTTCACCGATCCCATGGCCGACGGCCCGGCGATCCAGGAAGCGGGCTTGCGCGCCTTGAAGGCCGGGCAGACGCTCATCAAGACGCTGAGCCTGGTGCGCGACTTCCGCACCGGTGATGATCAGACCCCCATCGTACTCATGGGCTACTACAATCCGATCTATATCTATGGCGTCGAGCGCTTCCTCAAGGACGCCAAGGCGGCGGGCATCGACGGCCTCATCATCGTCGACCTGCCCCCCGAAGAGGACGATGAATTGTGCCTGCCGACCATCAAGGCCGGTCTCAATTTCATTCGCCTCGCCACGCCGACGACCGACGACAAAAGGGCGCCGGCGGTGCTCAAGAATACTTCGGGCTTCGTCTATTATGTCTCGGTGCTCGGCATCACCGGCACCAAGGCGCCCGATCTCAAGAGCGTCGAGCAGAACGTCATCCGCCTCAAGGGCCACACGCAACTGCCGATCGCCGTCGGCTTCGGCGTCAAGACCGCCGAGCAGGCGCGCAGCATCGCCAAAAGCGCCGATGGCGTCGTGGTGGGCTCGGCCCTCGTCAATGCGGTCAAGAACAATCTCGACAGCGCCGGCAAGCCGACGCCCCAAACCGTGAAAGCCGTGCATGCCCTGGTGAGCGAGATCGCCCAGGGCGTGCGGAGGTGACCAGATGAACTGGATCAAGAATTTCGTCCGTCCCAAGATCAGGGGCCTGCTCGGCTCCAAGCGCGAGACGCCGGAGAATATGTGGGTCAAATGTCCCGAGACGGGGCAAATGGTCTTCTATCGCGATCTCGAGAATAACCAGTTCGTCATCCCGGGATCGGGCTATCACATGCGCATGGCGCCCGATGTCCGGCTCAAAGCCATGTTCGACGGCGGCAGCTATGAGCCGATCGCCCTGCCGCAGGTGCCGCTCGATCCGTTGAAGTTCCGCGACGAGCGGCGCTATACCGACCGGTTGAAAGAAGCCAAGCAGAAGACGGGGGCCGAGGATGCGGTCCTTTCCGGCTCCGGCACGCTCGACGGGCTGCCGATCGTCATGACGGTGCAGGACTTCTCCTTCATGGGCGGATCGCTCGGCATGGCGGCGGGCGAAGGCCTCATCACCTCGATGCGCTCAGCGCTCGAGAAGAAGACGCCTTATGTGCTCTTTGCCTCATCCGGCGGGGCGCGCATGCAGGAAGGCATCCTCTCGCTCATGCAATTGCCGCGCACCACCATCGCGGTCAGGGAGCTGCGCGAGGAGAAGCTGCCCTATATCGTGGTCTTGACCCATCCCACGACCGGCGGCGTCACCGCCTCCTATGCCATGCTGGGCGATGTCCATATCGCCGAGCCCGGGGCACTCATCGGTTTCGCCGGTCCCCGCGTCATCGAGCAGACGATACGCGAGAAGCTGCCCGAGGGCTTCCAGCGTGCCGAATATCTGCAGGATCACGGCATGGTCGACATGGTGGTGCATCGCCATCAGCTGCGCGACACGGTGAGCCGCGTGGCGCGGCTCCTCACCAAGGCGCCGCCTTTCCTCAAGAACAGCGTCAACGGCGAGGCGAACGGCGACGGCGGCGGCACGGCGCTCGTCCCTGCAACCAGCTGATTCCATGGCCGTCAGTGATGCCATCCTGAAGCGCCTGCTGTCGCTTCACCCGAAGATCATCGATCTGAGCCTGGACCGCATGTGGCGGATCCTTAAAAAGCTCGGCGACCCGCAAGAGAACCTGCCGCCCGTCATCCATGTCGCCGGCACCAATGGCAAGGGCTCGACCATCGCCTATTTGCGCGCGGCGATCGAGGCCGCAGGGCTGTCGGTCCATTGCTATACCTCGCCGCATCTCGTCAAATTCCACGAGCGCATCCGGCTCGGCAAGCCGGGGGGCGCCGAGCTCATCGGCGAGGACAGGCTCAACTCTCTTCTCGAGGAATGCGAAGAGGCGAATGGAAGCGAGCCGATCACCTTCTTCGAGATCACCACGGCTGCCGCCTTCCTCGCTTTCGCGCGCTCGCCGGCGGATTATCTCGTGCTCGAAGTGGGCCTTGGCGGCAGGCTCGACGCCACCAATGTGGTGTCGAAGCCCGTGGCCGGCGTCATCACCCCGATCGACTACGACCATC
Source organism: Pseudomonadota bacterium (assembly GCA_021828105.1). GTDB lineage: Bacteria > Pseudomonadota > Alphaproteobacteria > Rhizobiales > Aestuariivirgaceae > Taklimakanibacter. Next base: position 10,260 of record JAKATG010000018.1, on the reverse strand, counting down.
AGCAGTATCTCGGCAATACGCTGACCGAGATCGCGCATGAGAAGGCCGGCATATTGAAGCCCTTCGTGCCGGCGATCGTGGCGCCGCAGCCCGACGAGGCGCTGGCCGAGATCGAACGCTCGGCCGAGAGGGTGCGGGCGCCGCTCCTCATCGCCAATCAGGACTGGCAGGCCTATGAGCAGCATGGCCGGCTCGTCTATCAGGATGAAAGCGGGCTCCTCGATCTGCCCTTGCCGCAATTGCCGGGACGCCACCAGATCGACAATGCCGGCACCGCGGTCGCCGCACTGCGCAGCCTCGATGACGGGCGGATCGGGGAAAACCACATCGCCCAGGGCCTCAAATCGGCCACCTGGCCGGCCCGCATGCAGCGCTTAGGCCCGGGCGCATTGTGGTCCTTCATCCCGAAAGATTCCGAATTGTGGCTCGATGGCGGGCACAACCCTTCCGCCGGCCGCGCCTTGGCGCGCGCTTTCTCCGAGCTCAATGACCGCGTCTCGCGCCCGCTCGTCCTCATCTGGGGCATGCTCAACAGCAAGGCCGCCTCCGACTTCATCGCGCCCTTCGCCGGCATCGTCCATCGCGTGGTGACGCTCACCATTCCGGACGAAGAGAATGCCATACCGGCGGGCGAACTCGCCGAGACCGCGCGGCAGCATCAGATCAGCGCCGAGACAGCGGGGAGCCTGGAAGAAGCGCTCAAGCAGGCCGCCCAGATCACGCCCGCCCCTCGCATCCTGATCGCGGGCTCGCTCTATCTTGCCGGCCGCGTCCTCGCCCGTCATTCGGGCGAGCAGATGTCGCAAGTGTCGGGCGCCGGCCGGCGCTGACGGAGGCCAGGTTTACCCAGGCCGATAGACGCGGGGTCACCCGCGATAGCGCGGCTCGGGCAGGCCGGTGACGCCCGCCTCAATGGCGAACAGGCTGCCCGCCAATGGCTGATCTTCCAGACCGGATGACGGCCGAATCGAGGTCACATAGATCACATCGAGACGCGGACCGCCAAAAGCCAGCATGCTGGGCTTGGCGACCGGCAAGGCGATGCGCCGGTCGATCTTGCCAGAGGGCGTGAAGCGCACGATCTCCCAACCGTCATTGCCGGCCATCCAATAGCAGCCATCGGCGTCGACCGCCCCACCATCGGGCCGTCCCGGCATGCCTTCCGTATCGACGAAGACCCGGCGGTTGCTGATGACGCCGTCGTCGATGTCGAGATCCCAGGCCCAGATGCGGCGCACCGCCTTGAAGCTGTCGGAATGATAGAGGATGCGCCCGTCGGGGCTGAAGGCGAGGCCATTGGCGACGAAAAGCCCATCCACCATCGGGACGCAACGATGATCGGCAGCGAAGCGATAGAGCGCGCCCCGGGGCATCGCCGGATCGACGGGGTCCTGCATGCTGCCGATCCAGAAACGCCCCTGGCGGTCGCAGCGGCCGTCATTCAATCGATTATTGGGCAGATGCGCTTCCGGCTGCGCGAGCGGCTTGCGCTCTTCTGTCGTGAGATCATAGCGCCACAGGCCGGATTTGAGCGCCAGGAGAACGGCACCGTCGGTCGCGAGCGCGAAGGAGCCGATCGGCTCGGGCAAGGTCCAGACGCGGTTCTGTCCCGTCGCCGGATCGAAGCGGTTGAGCCGCCCTGAATAGATGTCGACCCAGTAGAGCGCATTCTCCTGCCCGCACCAGAGCGGGCACTCACCGAGCTCGGCTCTGACATCGAGCACGCAGTCGACGGTCGCGGTACCGGCCATCAGCTCTCCACCTCGCTCATATAGCGGATGCGTTCGGTCTTGCCGCGCAGCCGGGGATCGGGCTTGGGAATGGCCGAGATCAGCGAGCGCGTATAGGGATGGCTCGGTTTGTCGCAGACGGTGTCGGTCTCGCCGATCTCGACGATGCGGCCGCGATGCATGACCGCCACCCGGTCGCACATATAGCGGATCACGCCGATGTCATGGCCGATGAAGATGAGGCTCATCTCGAACTCATGGGCGAGGCCTAGGAGGAGATCGAGCATCTGGGCGCGCAGCGACACATCGAGGGCGGAGGTCGCCTCATCGGCGACGATGAGCTCAGGTCTGAGCGCGATGGTGCGGGCGATGCCGATGCGCTGGCGCTGACCGCCGCTGAAGGCATGCGGGTAGCGCCACATCGCATCGCTCGCGAGGCCGACGCGTTCGAGAAGGCCCGCGACCTGATCCTCGAGCACGCGCTTCTCGGTGACGCCGTGATTGAGCAGCGGTTCAGCGATCACCTGGAACACGGTCATGCGCGGATTGAGCGAGGAAAACGGATCCTGGAAGATCATCCGCATCCTGCCCCAATAAGGCTTGACCTTGGCCTGCGGCAGAGGGGCGAGGTCGACCGGCGCCGTGTCGCGGCCCTTGAAGAGGATGCCGCCGGAGCTTGGTGCCAGGATGCGCAGGATGCAGCGGCCGAGCGTGGTCTTGCCGGACCCGCTCTCGCCCACGATGCCGAGGATCTCGCCGCGCTTGAGCGTGAAGCTTACATCGTCCAGCGCCTTGACCGGGGCTTCCGGCGCCTTGCGGCTGAACATCCGACGGCGGCCGGCGAAGCTCATGGAGAGGTTGGACACTTCGAGGATGGCATCGCCGCTGCCGGATTTCGCCGCCGGACCGGCGCGATGCGAGCGGCTCTCCAGCGCCCTGACGGAGGCGAGCAGCTTCTGCGTATAGGGATGGCGCGCGGCGAAGAAGATGTCGTTCACCGGCCCGTGTTCGACCACCTCGCCGTTATACATGACGGTGACATCATCGGCGATCTCGGCGACCACGCCCATGTCATGGGTGATGAACATCAGGGCCATGCCGTGGCGCTGCTGCAGGCTCTTCATCAGATCGAGGATCTCGGCCTGGGTGGTGACGTCGAGCGCCGTCGTCGGCTCGTCGGCGATGACGAGCTTGGGCTGGCAGACGAGCGCCATCGCGATCATCGCCCGCTGCCGCATCCCGCCCGAGAATTCGAAAGGATAGCTGTCGATGCTGCGCTCGGGACGCGGGATCTTGACCTGGGCCAGCATCTCTATGGCGCGCTCGCGCGCTTCCTTGCGCCCGACCGGCCGGTGCAACCGGATCGTCTCGATGATCTGCTGGCCGATGGTGTGGACCGGGCTCAGGCTCGACATCGGCTCCTGGAAGATCATGCTGATGTCGCGCCCGCGGATCGCCCGGATCTGCCGCGCCTTCGGGTGGAGCTTGGCGAGATCGATCGTAGTCGAGGCCGTGCCGGCGCCATGCAACAGCACCTCGCCCTTCACGATCCGCCCGGGCTTCGGGACGATATTCAGGATCGAGCGCGCGGTGACGCTCTTGCCGCTGCCGCTTTCGCCCACGATGCAATGGGTGCGCCCGCGCCGCAAGGCGAGATTCATGTTGTCGACGGCCTTGATGACCTGCCGGCCGGTATCGAACCAGGTCGACAGGTCCTTGACCTCGACGACCAGGTCGCTTGCAGGGTGTTTTATCGGCGGGTCGAACGTCATTGGCGATAGGGATCGGCGGCGTCGCGCAGGCCGTCGCCGACGAAGTTGAGCGAAAGAACGGCGATCACAACCGCGACGCCAGGCGCGAAGAGCCAGGGTGCGGTCACGATCGAGCGGATATTCTGCGCCTCCTGCAGGAGCACGCCCCAGCTCACGATCGGAGGCTGCAGGCCCAACCCCAGGAAGCTCAAGGCGGTCTCGGCCAGGATCATGGCGGGAATGGCGAGGCTTACCTCGGCGATGATGTGGCTGACGAAAGAGGGCGCCATGTGGCGGAAGACGATGCGCGGTTCGCTGGCACCATCGAGGCGCGCGGCGGTGACGAAATCCTCGGTGCGGAGCGACAGGAAGCGACCGCGGATCACGCGGGCGAGACTGGTCCAGCCGATGAGCGAGAGGATGAGCGTGATCGCGAAATAGATGCGCAAGGGCGGCCAGTTGTTCGGCATGGCGGCGGCGAGCCCCAGCCACAAGGGCGTCGTCGGCAAGGACAGGATGAACTCGATGACACGCTGGATGACATTGTCGACCATGCCGCCCTTGTAGCCCGAGATGCCGCCCAGGATGATGCCGAGCAGGAGGCTCAGCGCCACGCCGACCAGGCCGATCGACATGGAGATGCGCGTGCCGTAGATGATGCGGCTCAGCATGTCGCGCCCGAGGCGGTCGGCGCCGAGCAGGAACATCGGATCGCCCTTCTTGACCGGGCCCATGAGCCTGGTCTCGAGGGTGAACAGGCCGCCCCACATCGGATAGGGCTCGGACTTCACGAAGAAGCCCACCGGATATTTCACCGTCTCGTCGATGGTGAAGACACGCCGCAGCGCCTGAGGATCGATGGTGATCTTATAGCCGTTCACATAGGGCCGCCATATGAGCCCGCCATCCGCGTCGCGGTCGAAGAAATGCAGCCTTTGCGGCGGCGCGTAGGTGTAGCGCGGCGAGAAGGCGTTGGGCGAGAGCGGCGCCAGGAACTCGCAGAAGATACCGACGAAGGCGATGAACAGCAGCACGAAGCTCGACACCACGGCGAGGCGGTGGCGGCGGAACTGCCACCACATCAGCCGCCATTGCGAGGCGGAATCGCGCCTGGTCGCCGGACTGCCGCCGGCCGGGCTGTCGAGATCGGCGCTAATCGTCATAGCGGATGCGCGGATCGACGATGGCGAGGAGGATATCGGACAAGAGCGTGCCGATGAGGACGAGGATGCACTGGAACATGATGAGGGCGCCGCCCAGATACATGTCTTGCGTCTTCAGCGCCTGGATGAGGATCGGCCCCGATGTCGGCAGGCTGAGAACGCTCGACACGATGACGTCGCCCGAGACCAGCACCGGCAGCACCCAGCCGACCGTCGAAATGAAAGGGTTGAGCGCGACGCGGGTCGGATAGCGCAGGATCAGCGTCGTCTCCGGCAGACCCTTGGCGCGACCGGTCTCGACATAGGGCTTGCCGAGCTCGTCCAGGAGATTGGCGCGCATGATGCGCACCAGGGCCGCTATGCCGGCGACACCCAGGACGACGACCGGGATCCACAGGTGCTGGAGCAGGTCGACCACTTTGGCTGAGCTCCAGGGGGCGTTCACCTGCTCGGGCGAGAACAGGCCGCCGACCGAATAGCCGAGGAACTCGACCGAGAGATACATGACGACCAGCGCCAGGAGGAAGCTCGGCGTCGCCATGCCAAGGAAGCTCAGGAAAGTGACGACGTAGTCGCCGATGCTGTATTGCTTGACGGCGGAGAAGATGCCGACGGGAAAGGCGATGAGCCAGACAAAGGCGAGGGTGCAGAAGGCCACCAGCGTCGTCATGCCCAGCCGGCCCCAGATGATGTCCGACACGGCGGAGCGGTATTCGAAGGACATGCCGAGATCGCCCCGCAGCGCATTCCCGACCCAGGTCAGGTACTGGACGACCATCGGCTGGTCGAGCCCGTAGCGCACGCGCAGCGCATCGAGCGTCGCCGAATCGGCAGGAGAGCCCGATGTGGCGAGATCGGCCGCGTAGCTGGTGACGAAATCGCCGGGCGGCAGCTGAATGATCACGAAAGCAACGACCGTCACCGCGAAGAACGATGGAATCATCCAGAGCAGGCGGCGGAAAATAAAACCGAGCATGACCGATCAATTTGAGGAACAAGGCATCGGCCGGCCCGACGGCCGGCCGATGCCTTCTATAACAGCATTCACCGCGGCGGATCGAAGAAATACTGCTCCGTGTTGCTCGCCACCGGGCTCGGATAGGTCCAGGCGAAGGGTCGTGGATAGACATTGTGCAGGTTGTTCTTGACCGCCGAGAACAGAGGCCCGGGCGTTGAGATGCCGACGGCATAGAACTCGTCCGCCGCGATGTTGAGCAGCTGCTGCATGAGTTCGTTCTGCTTCGTGATATCGGCCGACTTGAGGATCTCGCGATAGAGCTCCATCTGCTTCTTGGCCGCGGCCGGAGGCTCTTCGCCCGACTTGCCGCCTGAGGCATACCAGTTGCCCCACGGCACCGCGAACAGGCTCTCGTTCCAGAACGGGAAGTAGAAGGTCGGCTCGAACAAGGCATCGCCCATGCCGCCGCTGCCCAGGAACACGGCCGCATCCTGGTCGTTGTTGTCCTTGCGGTCGTAGAACAGCGTGCGATCGACGGTCTGCACCTTGGCGTCGACGCCGACGGCCTGCCAGTATTGGGCGGCGAGCTGGGTCGAGTCGAGGAAGTCGCCGAGCGCCGGGATCACCATGATGTTGAAGCTGATGCGCTTGCCGTCGGGGCCCAGGCGGAAGCCTTCGCCGTCCTTCTTGGGGTAGGCCTTGTCGAGATACTCATTCGCCTTGGCGACGTCGAACTCGGTGTACTGCTTGGCAAGCTTCTCGTTGTAGTAAGGCGATTCCTTGCGCGGCGCCGCCTGCCAGGGCTCACCCTGCCCGACGAAGGCCGCGTCGATGATCGCCTGGCGATCGATCGCATAGCTCAAGCCGATGCGGAAATCCTTGTTGTTGAAGATCTCGCGCTTCACCGGGTCTTTGTGGGTCAGGTTGAACGAGATGATCGTGGTGTTCATGTCGGCATTGGGCCCGTCGACCAGATGGATCTGGGCCTTCTCCGCCGCGTCGGTGAAGACGGCGCGGTTGGCATTGGCGTTGACATGGCGGTCCTGGTAGTCGATCTCGCCATTGACCACCTTGAGCACCAGTGTCTGCTTGTCGGCATTCACCGAGATCGAGAGGTCATCGATATAGGGCAGCTGGTTGCCCTCGGTGTCGACCTTGAAATAATAGGGATTGCGCTTGAGCGTGACCAGGGTGGCGCCGCCGATATAGGGGTCCTTGATCACCCAGGGCTCCATGGTGGGACGCTCCGGATTCTGCCAGCGCTCATTGGCCTCGGTGTCAACGGCGCATTTCTTGATGAAAAGCTCGGTCCAGGTCGCGACACCGGCTTCCTTCATCAGGCCGTCGAGCTTGTCCTTGTTGTAGGCCGGCTCGAATTGCGAGCAGTAATGCTTGGCCATCATGGTCATCTGCACGCCATAGACGCTGGCGAGCTTCTGCGGGAAGACGCCGTAAGGCTCCTTGAAGGCGATCTTGAACGTGGTGTCGTCGATCTTCTCGAACTTGCCCGGCTCGCCGCCGCTCATCAGCCAGTCGATGCCGTTCGGCAGCAATTCCTTGTTGCCGGCGACGTCATTGATAAAGAAGCCGATATCGTCGCTGGTGAAGGGCTTGCCGTCGGACCATTTGAGACCGGCTCTGAGCTTGATGGTGTATTCCTTCGCATCGGCGCTGTTGGTGATCTCCTCGGCGAGATTGGGCACCACCTTGCCGCTCCATTCGCGGTCCCAGGCAAGGAGCGGCTCGTAGCCCGCGATGCGGAAGAGCCAGTTGCGGTCGGAGCCGCCGACCATGCCCGAGCGCCAGGTGCCGCCATATTTGCCGACCTTCTCGACGGGCGTGATCACGCGCGGCGACTGCGGCAGCCTTTCGGCGAGTGCCGGCAGCGTGCCCGCCTTCACCATCTCCTCCAGCATCGGCGCCTGTTTGTAGTCCATGGCCGATGCCGCGGTGGTCGAAAGCCAAAGGGCACCGAGGCCGGCAAGAAGGCCTGCGGCCATCGGTGCTGTTGTCCTTGATTTCATGCCGGCGTCCGACCCGCGGTCGGCGGCATGCGCCATCACGAGATTCCTCACCTGGTGTCCTCCTGATTATTGTCTTGAGCTCGACGGAGCAGCGATCAGGCTTACATGTCGGAAGCGCTCTGTCAAGAATTCATCAACTTGTCAGTCAGGTTTTAATGAAGCGACAGGCGGCCCGCGGCAGCCCGGAATATGGGCAGTTTGCCTGCTTTTTCGCGTTCCGCGCGGCAAAAGGCCGAAAAGCTGTTGAATCCGCGAAGGATTGAGATGTAAGACAAGTTAGGGAAGCAACACAGAGGGGACGGCCCGACCGCCATGACCACGATCGATCTCAACAGCATCGAGGCCTCGACACTCGACCGCACGGTGAAAGGCATGCCGGGGCATCTGACACCCATCGCCCTCAAGGATATCGGCGGCAAGGGATGGAACGTGCTGCGCCAGGACCTGCCCTTGCCGCTCGCCGTCATGCGCGAGAGCGCGCTCAAGCACAATAGCGGCTGGATGCGGCGCTACCTCGAGGCTACGGGCGCCCTGATCGCGCCGCATGGCAAGACGACCATGAGCCCGCAGCTCTTCGCCCGCCAGGTCGCGGACGGCGCCTGGGCGATCACCTTGGGCTCGGTCGAGCAGGTGCAGGTCGCCCGCCAATATGGCTTCGGGCGCCTCCTCCTCGCCAACCAGCCGGTCGGCCGGCAGTCGCAGCGGTATATCGTCGATGAGCTCAAGCGCGACAGCGCCTTCGATTTCTATTGCTTCGTCGATTCCGTGGCGCTGGTGCGCCAATTGGCGGCGGTCGTGCGTGACAGCGGGCTCAAGCGGCCGCTGCAGGTCATCCTCGAAGGCGGCTTCGCCGGCGGCCGCACCGGCTGCCGCAGCCTGGCGGACGCCATGACGGTGGCGCGCGCCATCAAGGCGGCAGCACCCTATCTGTCGCTGCGCGGCGTCGGCGGCTATGAAGGCCTGCTGCGCCGGCCGGCACTCGAGGAATCGACGCAAGCGGTCGACGGCTTCCTCAAGAGCCTGATCGACATCGCGGTCGGCTGCGACCGCGAAGGCCTGTTCGGCGAGGGCGAGGTCCTGCTCACCGCCGGCGGCACCGTCTTCTATGACATGGTGACAAAGCAGTTCAGCGCCGCCCAGATCACGCGACCTTTCCGGGTGGTCGTCCGCTGCGGCTGCTACCTCACGCACGACTCCTTCTCCTATGTGAAGAGCTTCGAGCAGCTCAGGGCGCGCACCCCTTGGGTGGACGATCTGGGAGCGGGCCCCGCAGCCGCGCTCGAAGTGTGGGCCTATGTGCAGTCACGCCCCGAGCCCGGCAAGGCGCTGCTCACCGTCGGACGCCGCGACATCTCCTTCGATTCGGCCATGCCGACGCCGTTGAAGTGGCTGCGGCCGGACGCCGGCGCGACGGCCGCCGATCTTCAGCCCATCGGTCCCGACCATGTCGTGACCGGGCTCAATGACCAGCATTGCCATCTCCAGATCCCCGAGACGAGCCCCCTCGCCGTCGGCGACATGGTGGCCTTCGGCATCTCGCATCCCTGCACCACCTTCGATAAATGGCAGGTCATTTGCGTCGTCGACGATGAATATAATGTCGTCTCGGCCCTTCGCACCTTCTTCTGACGATCCCGCTATCGGCCAACCCGCACAGGATTTTCCGCGATGAGCATCGAGCCCCTTTCATCAGAGACCCACGACCTGCTGATGCGCATCAGCACCGCCACCTTGACCTCGCAGCTCATGGCGCGGGGCCTGCGCAACACCTTCATGCAGCAGGTGCACCGCCTGACGACCGGCGGTCCGGTCATGGTCGGCCAGGCCTTTACGCTGCGCTACATCCCGTCCCGCGAGGATATCGACGTCTCGGCCGTCTTCGAGGACCGCGAGCATCCGCAGCGCAAGGCGGTCGAGACCATATCGTCAGGCCATGTGCTGGTTATCGACTGCCGGCGCGATACCCGTGCCGCGGGCGCCGGCAGCATCCTGGTGACGCGCACCATGATGCGTGGCGCCGCCGGCGTCGTCACCGACGGCGGCTTGCGCGATTCGCCGACCATCGAGGCGCTCGACTATCCGGTCTATTGCGGCGGGCGCTCGGCGCCGACCAATCTCACCCGCCATCACGCGGTCGACATCAACGTGCCCATCGCCTGCGGCGACGTGCCGGTCTATCCGGGCGATGTGATCGTCGGCGACCGCGAGGGCGTCGTGGTAATCCCGCGCCATCTCGCCGATGACGTCGCGCGCCAGGGCCTGGAGCAGACGCGGTTCGAGGATTTCGTCACCGAGCGCGTCCTCGCCGGCCGGTCGACCTTCGGGCTCTATCCGCCCAATGCCGAGAGCCTGGCCGACTTCGAGACGTGGAAGAAGGGGCGGTAGTGTCTCCGGCCTCTCCTACTTTCCCCCTCTCCCGTTGCGAAGCAATGGGAGAGGGTGCCCAAAGAGCGGGTGAGGGCTCTTTATCTCAACAAGGAATACTGTCGAGCTAAGAGCGCGCTGGCCGAAAGAGCCCTCATCCGGCCTTCGGCCACCTTGTATGGGGCTTTTTGTCAAGGTCACTTTTTCCCACATTTTACTCCTTCTGTTTGGTGGAGGTGCACAGAGCGATGGATCGAGGTGAGCGATCTG
>JAKATG010000002.1:0-453193 GCA_021828105.1 Pseudomonadota bacterium | reverse complement strand
GCTATAACTTCCGCCTTCTCCTCACCTGGCTGAGGCTCTTGCTGCGTCTGATGCTGGAAGTCTGGGTTGCTCAGGCGCGAGTTCTCAATCCCGCCGCCGCGTGAAATCCGGATTGTTCACGGTCGACTTTCTAGATTCGGTAGTCCTCTGAAGCCGCCGAGCTATCTGGGCTAAAAGCAAGCCGGCCGCGTCTCGACAATCCAATAGGGCGAACGCGTGCGTATCAATCCTGGTTCAGAAAAGCCAGCCTCACGAAAGAGTCGAGCGAACTCCTTCGATGTTCGCTCCTTCGCGCCCGGAAACAGCATCATCATGTGCATATCGGTGAAATAGTCCATTCGATTCGACTGACTGGGTGCCGCGTCGAGAACCCGTTCGATGACCAAGAGACGGCCGCCTTTGTTCATTGCGGCGTGACAATTTGCGAGAATCTTCAGGCAGCGTTCGTCATTCCAGTCGTGCAGAATTTGCGAGAGCATGTAGATATCGCCGCCGGCCGGAAGGCTGTCGAAGAAACTGCCCGGGTGAATGGTGCAACGTTGCGCAAGGGGTCCAAGAATCGAGTTTGCAGCCAGCACCACGGGCTCTTGATCCAACAACACTCCGCGAACTCCGGAGTTGGCCGCCAATATGGCTGCCAGAAGCGCGCCGTTTCCGCCACCGACATCCACAACCGATGCGGCGCCGGAGAAATCATAGGCTTCAACAACTGCCGCGTGTCTGTCATCGGGGCTGTTTTGCATGTGGCTGTCGAATAGTTTGGCCTGTGCCGGTTGAGTCTTCAGATAGTCGAAGTACGGCATTCCAAAAATGGACTCGAAAGGAGCCTTACCGCTGCGGACAGCATGTTCCAGGTTGCCCCATACCGTCCAGGTGCTTGGCATCATCCAATACCGGATAGCGTGGTGGAGCGTCGGATGGGTATCTTTTCGAAGCCAACGTGATTTCTGAGAATTGCCGACATACCCTTCAGAATCCACTGTGAAGATCCCGAAAGCGGCCAAGGCCCTACAGAGACGCAGGAGCATTTCCGGTTCGGCTCCGCACTCGCTAGCCAACTCATGTGCATGCCGCGGCCTGTCGTTGATCCGGTCAGCCAATTCGAGCATCACCGCCACCTCGAGCATTTTCGAAGTCTGGAAAGACCGGGCAAGGATCGCCATTTCGGCAAATTCCTCCGATGCACCATGTACCGTCGGCATTGCTCACCTCGCTGCTAAGCATACTGTGGCCCGCTCCCCGGTGTCGGTCGCCGGGATTCAACATGCCACACAATGCCAGTGAAGTCTCCGTTGGGCGCCGAGATTGTCACCTCAACTGCCTCGCTCGTGCCGACGGTTGCCATTTAGTCGCTCAGATGATTGGTTGCCACAATGCGGCGATGGAGTGTTTTCGCCGGGCCATGATTTCGGAACAAACCTTCGCTGGACGCCAGCAAAACCTGAACTTCGCAAATAAACTCTCTCGCACATTCGCCCTTCACATGGAGGCCTTGGACAAGCACAGAGGCAAAGGGCAGCAGAAAGTACGGGTCGAACACGTGACGGTGAACGCTGGCGGACAAGCCATAGTCGGAAGTGTCCAGGGTGGAGGGGGTGTCTCACAGAAATCAGAGGATCAAGCCCATGCAGAACTTTCCCATGCACCAGAGCAAGAGGTGCGGAGCGGACTCGAGGCGGAGCGGGAAGCCGTGCCGCAAGCGTCGATACCAAGCCGGCATTCAAGGGCGCCTGGAGGCGGGGCGTCGCTGCCTCGTGTTGGCCGGTGGCTTCTTCGAATGGCGCAAAGCAGGTGTGGCCGACGAGCAGCCCTTCGCCTTCGCGGTGCTGAACTTGGCGTGCCCGAGGGCCTGTGTTCGAAAATGCTATGCCGCTTTGGCGAACTCCGCCGGTGCAGACGGGGGACCAACATACCGAGGTTGTGATTTTTCGCGTGTTTGATCTGTCATTTCCGCGTTTTTCCGGCGCCTTAAGTCGAGCGCCTTATCATGCGCCTTCCATAAGCTCAGTGCCCCGTTCATCACAAGCGGCACGGCGTCCTGGTTGTAACGAAGGACGAGCCGGGCTTTATAGATTCGATCATTTAGCGAGCGTTTCTTGATGCCCAGTTGGTTGGCAAGCTCGGACAACTCTGTATTCCTCACCCCTCGCCTGCCCGGCTCTGGATGCCGTATTGCATAGGCCATAGCCTGTTGCCCAATGGGATCGTTGCGGCGGCGGGCGATTGACCTCGGCATTTGGCGGGCTGCGGTCTTCTTGGCGATGGCGGCATCATCGCCAGGGCGGTCACTCTGAGGCGTATCGCTAGGAGAAGATGATGACTCATTTGCAGGCTCAGGGACGGCGCCGGCCGGCGCTCCTGATACACGGGCCGTGATTGCGAACTTGATCACATTGAGGGTATCGGCTTCAGCAGGTACACTGTTCTGATTAAGTGCGTACCGGGTACGCTGCATCAGCAGTTTGCCGGCTTTATCATCCCTTTGGGGACTTGGGGCCCGATGTACCGAGCACGCTTTCCAGCCTAAGAACAGCAAACTGACGAGCACTATTAGAACGGATGCGGCTCCAAACAGGATGGGCATTGATGATCTCCCTCTACCGGCCGCCCGCGCCTTAATCCTATAAGGATCAGGGTTAATGATCAGTAAATCCTTCTCTTGAACCCGCTGCTCCGGGATCGCACCATGCCGCTTTCGAACCGCACGTAGCTCCGCGCCTCAAATGAAAATGACTGCTCTTGGTCGCCAATTGGCTGCCACAATGGCCGGGAGCGGAGCAACTGATAAGAGTAGACTCGAGTTAGGTAACAAGCTCAGCAAGTTGTGGCGCACCCGATACCTGAGTAAGCGTAGCATACTTTCGCAATGGCGGGCTGGCGCCGCCAATTTGCTCGGCGCATATTCGTCATGCCTCCATGACGCTACCCTCTTTGCCATCGCCCTGAGCCTCGCGGCTTCCGCCACTGCGGAGACTGCCGTGCCATGGAGGGTGGTCGGCCCCGCCAAACGTAGCTGAAACTAGGACGGAGCCAGGTCGCACTGGCCAATAATATCGAAATCACCTGGAAATTCAATTAGATAGCATGAGTAGATGGCGGAGAGGGAGGGATTCGAACCCCCGATACAGTTGCCCGTATGCCGCATTTCGAGTGCGGTGCTTTCAACCGCTCAGCCACCTCTCCGCAAGATCATGAGGCGCGCCTTTGGGCGGCGCGGGGTAGATAGCGAATGAAACCCCTTCGGGCAACCCCGGCCAGAAAGATGAGGCATTTTTCCGCGTCGGCGGCTGCGGCGCCCTGCCGGACGGGGTGGACTTCCCTGCTCGGGCCCAACCGCTTCTTGAGAACAGTCGGTTGAAATCATTGGATAATTGCACGCTTCCCGCCGCCTGGCTGGGCAAATTTCGCGATTTTCCCTGTATCTTCCCTGTATTTCTGGGATCGACGGGGCGCCGCCGCCCCCGAATCTACGGATTTCTTGACATTATATGTGCCTCTCGTTAGAACCGCGCCGACTTGCGGGAGCGAAAGCTGACCCCGCAATTTTAATATCGCTGCCTCAGGCTCAAACGATCTGACCGAAGTCCGCCTTCTTTTCGCAAGGCGGCGCCGATGGGCGCGGGAAAAGGAACAGTCATGTACGCAGTCATCAAGACCGGCGGCAAGCAGTATCGCGTTGCGGCCGAAGACAAGATCCAGATCGAAAAGCTCGCCGGAGAAGCCGGCGACATCGTCGAATTCACCGATGTGCTGATGGTCGCCAATGATGGCAGTGTCGATGTCGGCGCTCCCTTCGTCGCCGGCGCCACCGTCGCCGCCGAGATCATCGGGCAAGTGCGCGGCCCCAAGGTCATCATCTTCAAGAAGCACCGCCGCAAGCATTTCCGCCGCAAGAACGGCCATCGCCAGGACCTGACCTCGGTCCGGATCACCGAGATCCTGACCGGCGGCGCCAAGCCCGATAAGAAGGCGGCGGCGAAGAAAGCGGAAGCCAAGCCCGCCAAGGCGGAAGCGGCACCTCTCGCTGCCCCCGTGGGCGAGGCGAAGGTCGATGATCTCGCTCTCATCGGCGGCGTCGGCCCGAAGATCCTGAAAGTCCTGAACGACCTGGGCTACACGACCTATGCCCAGATCGCCAATCTGAGCGCGGATGAGATCGAGAAGATCGAGGCCGAGATCAAGATGCCGGGCCGCATCGCGCGCGAGGAATGGTCCGCGCAGGCCAAGGAACTCGCGGCCGGCAAGCCGCCCCGCGCCAAGGTCGACAAGGAAGCCAAGGCCGAGAAGGCCAAGGCGCCTAAGAAGAGCAAGGAATAAGGAGAACCCCTCATGGCACACAAGAAAGCAGGCGGTTCATCCCGCAACGGGCGCGACACGGCAGGCCGCCGTCTCGGCGTCAAGCATTTCGGCGGCGAGGCCGTCATCCCGGGCAACATCATCGTGCGCCAGCGCGGCACGAAATGGCATCCGGGCACGGGCGTCGGCATCGGCCGCGACCACACGATCTTCGCTACTGTCGCCGGCACGGTCACCTTCCGCGCCAGCAAGAACAACAAGCAAGTCGTGTCGGTAACGCCGCCGAAAGCCGCGGAATAATACCGGTGGTTTCAATCGTTCCACCGGGCTCATCGATCCGGTGCGAATGAGGAATGTTTCAGCAAACGGGGAGATGGGCAGACCATCTCCCCGTTTTGTTTGGAGCAGACCCATGGACAAGAACACGCTCATCACCGACCGCCTCATCTTGCGACCCGTGGCCGCGCGCGACGCCGAGGCCCTGACGGCGCTCGCCGACAACTACAAGGTCGCCGTGATGCTGTCGCGCCTGCCCTATCCTTACAAGATCGAGCATGCGCGCGATTTCATAAGCTGGGTGAATGCCAGGCAGGATGACGAAGGGATCTTCGGCCTGTACCTCAAGCCTGGGGAGATCTTCATCGGCGTATGCAGCTATGAGCTGCGCGGCGAAGAGGAGCCCGAGCTCGGCTATTGGCTGGGCGAACCCTATTGGGGCAAGGGCTATATGAGCGAGGCGGTCAAGGCCGTCGTCGCTCATGCCTTCACGGTCAACAGGCACGCGAAGCTCACGTCCGGCTGCCGGTTGCAGAACCATGCGTCGCGCCGGATCCTCGAAAAGGCCGGCTTCGAGCATGTCGGCCGCTATGAGATCGACTCTCTGGTGTTGAAGGCGAAACTGCCGGGCCATCGTTTCCACCTCACGCGCGAGCATTGGCAGGGGCTCGCCGCATGAGGAGGGATGCGCGCGCAAAACAGGACGATAGAGCATCGGCCCGAAAAGTTCATGGCCGCCCTCGAGGTGGCCATCCTGTCTCTAATTTGGCGCGTGATCGGACGGAAAACCGGCGCCCACTTTTCCTGATCACGCGCTCTGCGGTTTTCGGACAAGCCGATGCGCAAAACGATGGAGCGCCGGGGCGCTCTATCGGATCAGAACACTTTCGCGATGTAGCTGTGCACCAGCGACTTGCGGCCGAGCCCGGCATTGTGCTTGGACGCGGCGAGCCGCAGGTTGCCGCCCGAGGACGCGATGGCGAGCGAAAGATGCTTGAGCCCCCAGCGCACATTGGTGCGCACGTCGGTGAGCCCCGAGCAATCGCCCTCGAAGCCCATGCCGCGCGCCGTCTGGCATTTGAGCTGATAGATGCCGATCTCGCCGGCGCGTCCGCGCGCATAAGGATTGTAGCCGGATTCGACATTGGCGATGCGCAGCGCGAACCAGGTCGGCACGCCATAGGACGGCGCCATCTCGCGGATGACCTGCGTGACCTCGATGTCGCGCTGGCCGTCGATGCGCAACTCCTCCTGCGCCAGCGACTTCGCCTTGCCGTCGCCGAGCTTTCGCACCACGCGCGGGCCGCTGCGCAGCGTCTTGGTCATCGACATCATATCGAAAGGCGACTTGGTTTCGGTTCCCTTCGGCTGGGCAAGAGTGATGGGCTTGCGCGCCTTGGTCTCGACCTGCTTCAGCGCGGCAACGGTGCGGGGCTTGCGCGTCTTGATCTCGAGCTGCTTCGGTACGGCGACCGTGACGGGCTTGCGCGTCTTGATCTCGAGCTGCTTCGGCGCCACGACGGTGACGGGCCGGTGCGTCTTGGTCTCGACCTGCTTCAGCGCGGCAACGGTGCTGAGCTTGCGCTTCCTGCCCGCGGCGACTTTGCGCGGCTTGAGGCTCGCCGCGGCCTTGCGTGGCTCGCTTGCCGCCTTGCGCACCTCGCTCACCGTTCCGGTCTTGGCCTTACGCGTTCTGACTTCCCCCACCCTATTGATTTTGCCTGGCTTTTTGGCAGCCATGGTCTTGAAGTATTTTTGCTTCGAGCTCAGACGCTCGGCATGCACACTGGGGTCTTCCGTTCTTTTGGCTTCAACCGGCGCAGAAAGAACGGTTCCGGCCAGGAGCGCAGCCGGAATCAGCGCGTAAACAGACTTCATTCAGGTGTCCCTCGTCGTTTTAGACATCCCCTCGCTGGTGTACTGTCCCTGTCACGACCAGCAGTGAAGCCTCTTAGAAGCCTAAGGGATGTGACGAAAATAAGATGCACTCGGAGCAATTTGCGGGCAGAAGTTTAAGGATATCATCCTAAAAAACGCAGAGAAATTAGGCAAAAATTATGAAGTTTCTGGATCAGGCGAAAATCTATGTGCGCTCCGGCGATGGCGGTGCCGGCAGTGTCAGCTTTCGCCGCGAGAAATTCATCGAGATGGGCGGACCCGACGGCGGCGACGGCGGACGCGGCGGCGACATCTGGATCGAAGCCGTCGACGGCCTCAACACGCTCATCGACTATCGCTATCAGCAGCATTTCAAGGCGCGAACCGGCGGCCATGGCATGGGCCGCGACCGCGCCGGCGCCAACTCGCCCGACATTGTTTTAAAAGTGCCCGCCGGCACCCAGGTCTTCGAAGAGGACAATGAGACGCTGATCGGCGACCTGGCCAAGATCGGCGACCGCATCCGCCTGGCGCGCGGCGGCAATGGCGGCTTCGGCAACGCCCATTTCAAGTCGTCGACCAACCGCGCCCCGCGCCGCGCCAATCCGGGCGAGTTGGGCGAGGAGCGCTGGCTGTGGCTGAGATTGAAGCTCATCGCCGATGCCGGGCTCTTGGGGCTGCCCAATGCCGGCAAATCGACCTTGCTCGCCGCCGTTTCGGCTGCGAAACCGAAGATCGCGGACTACCCCTTCACCACGCTCAACCCGCAGCTCGGCGTGGTGCAGGTCGGCGGATCGAGCTTCGTCCTCGCCGACATCCCGGGTCTCATCGAGGGCGCGCATGAGGGCCATGGCCTCGGCACCCGCTTCCTCGGCCATGTCGAGCGCTGCGCCGTGCTGCTCCATCTCATCGACGTCACCGGCGATGACCCGGCCGCGGCCTATCGCGTCATCCGCAAGGAGCTCAAATCCTATGGCGGCCATCTCGCCGAGAAGCCGGAAGTGATCGCCTTCAACAAGATCGATGCGATTTCCGAGGACGAGCTCGACCGCAAGCTCGCCGATTTCAAGCGCCGCATCAAGAAGACCCCGATAGCCATGTCGGGTGCCGCGGGCAAGAATGTCGATCAGGTGATGAAGAAGCTGCTCAAGGTCATCACCGACACGCGTCTCGCCGAGAAGAACGAGACCAGTCGCAACATCAAGGTCGAGACCTGGCAGCCGTGAGCGAAAGACTGAGCAAAGCCCGCCGCATCGTGGTGAAGATCGGCTCGGCCCTCCTTGTCGACGGCAAGACGGGGACACTGAAAGCCTCCTGGCTCGCCTCGCTGAGCGAGGATCTGGCCGACGCGCGCCGCCTGGGGCAAGAGATCATCATCGTGTCCTCGGGTGCCATCGCGCTGGGCCGCCGCAAGCTCAAGCTGGCGCCGGGCGCGATCAGGCTCGAGGAAAGCCAGGCCGCGGCCGCCGTCGGCCAGATCGCGCTCGCCCAGGCCTGGTCTGAAGCCTTGCGCAAGCACGACATCGTCGCCGCCCAGATCCTGGTGACGCTCAACGACACCGAGGAGCGCCGCCGCTATCTCAATGCCCGCTCGACCTTGGCGATGCTGCTCGCGCAAGGTGCCGTGCCGGTGATCAACGAGAACGACACGGTGGCGACGTCCGAGATCCGCTATGGCGACAATGACCGCCTCGCCGCGCGCGTCGCTTCCATGATGTCGGCCGACTGCCTGGTGCTGCTGTCGGATATCGATGGGCTTTACACGGCACCCCCCGGAATGCCCGGGGCGAAGATCATTCCCGAGATCAAGGAGATCACGCCCGAGATCGAGGCCATGGCGGGCAAGCCCGTCTCAGGGGTAGGCTCGGGCGGCATGATCACCAAGATCGAGGCCGGCAAGATCGCGCTCGCCGCCGGCTGCAACATGGTGATCGCTTCGGGCCACGGGCTCCATCCCTTCCGCCGGATCGCCGAGGGCGAGACCTGCACCTGGTTCCTGTCGGGCGCCAATCCTTTGCAGTCGCGCAAGCGCTGGATCGCCGGTACCCTGGTGCCGATGGGCCGCCTCCATATCGATGAGGGGGCCGCCCTCGCCTTGAGCCGGGGCAAGAGCCTGCTGCCGGCGGGGGTCAGGCGCATCGAAGGCAGCTTTGCCAGGGGCGATGCGGTGAGTATTGTAAGCGAGGCCGGGATCGAGATCGCCCGCGGCATCGTCGCCTATGACAAGGACGACGCGGCCCTGATCCTTGGCCGCAAGACGAGCGAGATCGAGAAGGCCTTGGGCTTCAGGGGACGCGACGAGATGGTGCATCGTGACGATCTGGTGATGACAGGTGGAGCGCGCGTATGAACAAGCTCGAGACCAAGGCCGACACGCGCCAGTCGCTGCTGGCGATGGGACAAGGCGCCCGGAAAGCCGCGGCAGCGCTGGCGCTGGCCTCAACCGCCGTCAAGAACGAGGCGCTTGTCCGGATGGCGGAAGCGATCCGCCGGGATCAGGCCCTCATCGCGCGCGAGAACGAAGCCGATCTTGCCGCCGCCAAATCCAAGGACCTCAAATCCTCCTTCATCGACCGCCTGACCCTGACGCCGGAACGGATCGCCATGATGGCGATGGGCCTCGACGAGATCGCCGGCCTGCCCGATCCCGTCGGCGACGTCACCGACCGCTGGACCAGACCCAACGGCCTCAAGATCGCCCGCGTGCGGGTGCCGATCGGCGTCATCGGCATCATCTATGAGAGCCGGCCCAATGTGACCGCCGATGCCGGGGCGCTCGCCATGAAATCCGGCAATGCCGCGATATTGCGCGGCGGCTCTGACGGCTTTCGCACTTCGGCCGCCATCGTCGCCGCCTTGCAGGAGGGCCTCGCGGCGGCGGGCCTGCCCAAGGAAGCGATCCAGATGGTGCCGACCCAGGACCGCGAAGCGGTCGGCTTCCTGCTCTCCGGGCTCGAAGGCACGCTCGATCTCATCGTGCCGCGCGGCGGCAAGAGCCTGGTGGCGCGCGTGCAGCAGGAGGCGCGCGTGCCGGTCTTCAGCCATCTCGAAGGCATCTGCCATGTCTATGTGCATGAGGCGGCGCGGCTCGACATGGCGCAAGCGATCGTCCTCAATGCCAAGATGCGGCGCACTGGCGTCTGCGGCGCCGCCGAGACCATCCTCATCGACAAGGCTTGTGCAGCTACTCATCTGAAGCCGCTCATCTCGACGCTCAGCGATGAGGGCTGCGAGATCAGGGGCTGTGCCGTGACGCAAGCGGCCGACGCGCGCGTCAAGCCCGCGAGCGAGACGGACTGGGGAACCGAATATCTCGACGCCATCGTCTCGATGAAGGTCGTCGACGGGCTCGACGCCGCCATGGCGCATATCGCCCACTACGGATCGCAGCATACCGACGCGATCGTCACTGAGGACACTCAGGCAGCGCGCCGCTTCCTCACGCAAGTCGACAGCGCCATCACCTTGCACAATGCCTCGACGCAATTCGCCGATGGCGGCGAGTTCGGCTTCGGCGCCGAGATCGGCATCGCCACCGGAAGATTGCATGCCAGGGGCCCGGTCGGGCTCGAGCAGTTGACCACCTTCAAATACCAGATTTCGGGGACAGGGCAGATCCGCCCGTGATCGTCCCGCCGCCCTTCGGTGAAGGCCAGCGCATCGGGCTGTTCGGCGGCTCGTTCAACCCGGCGCATGGCGGTCATCGCGCCGTCGCGCTCTATGCCCTGAAGCGGCTCGATCTCGATTGGATCTGGTGGCTGGTCTCGCCGCAAAACCCACTGAAGGAGGCCGATGGCTATCGCGACTATGACGAGCGCCTGAAAGTGGCGCGCCAGGTGGCGCGCCACCCGCGCTTCATCGTCACCGATCTCGAGCAGCAACTGGGCACGCGCACCACCGCCGCCACCTTGGCCGCCTTGGCGCCGGTCCTGCGCCGCGGCCGCTTCGTGTGGATCATGGGCGCCGACAGTTTCGCCCATCTGCACCACTGGAACGACTGGACCGACATCCCCGAGACGATCCCGCTGGCGATCCTGGCGCGGCCGGGCTTTTCCATGCGCGCGCTGGAGAGCCCGGCGGCCTTGCGCTATGAGGGCCGCAGGATTTCCAGCGAAAGGGCCCGGGAGCTGCCGGGCGCCACGCCGCCGGCCTGGTGCTTTATTCCTATGCCGTTGCGGGCCGAAAGTTCCACCGCCATCCGCGAACGCGCCCAGAAGGGCGGATTACGTCGCCGGAGATCCGTCATGACGGCGTCATGAGGTGGGTGCTTGAATAGAATCGTTCGCCACCCTATTCTCTAGGTGTCGTAGCCCAAAGGGTAACTGACGCAGTCCTTATGCAGAACTGCCCTATTAAAGAGGACATCCACACTGACAGCGCCAAGACAGAAGAACGGCGCGCCTAAGCGCGCCGTCGCGGTGAAGTCTGCGCCAAAGCGCAAGACGAAGAACCCTCTCCTCACCACCATTCTCAGCCAGCTCGAGGATGCCAAGGCCGAGAACATTGTCACCATCGATCTCAATGGCAAGGCCGTCATCGCCGATGAAATGATCGTCGCTTCCGGCCGCTCCAACCGTCATGTCGGCGCCATTGCCGACCAGCTGGTCGAAAGGCTCAAGCATGACGGGCGCCGGGATCTGAAGGTGGAAGGCCTGCCCAATGCCGATTGGGTGCTGGTCGATGCCGGCGACGTCATCGTCCACATCTTCCGGCCGGAAGTCAGGAGCTTCTACAATCTCGAAAAGCTCTGGTCCGATCACGCCCCGGACGAACGGGTTGCGGTCTAGCTCGGACTCGAGTGAAGCTTCATATCCTCGCCATTGGCCGGCTGAAGGCGGGCCCTGAATTGGCGTTGTTCGACGATTACCTGACGCGCGCCCGTGGCCTTGGACGCTCCTGCGGTGTGACCGACATCCAGAGTCGCGACTTCCCCGAATCGAAACTGCCGGATGCCAAAAGCCGCATGGCGGCGGAAGCCGTCCTCCTTGCCGGTGCAAGTCCCGATCCTTCTTTCCGCGTCGTCCTCGATGAGAGAGGCAAGGCGCTGTCGAGCGATGACTTCGCCCTCACTCTCAAGCGCCATCTCGACCAGGGCACGGGGGTGGTCACCTTTCTCATTGGCGGGCCCGACGGCCATGCGCTGCAGACGCGAAGTCAGGCCGGCCTGCTTCTCTCTTTCGGCCCCATGACCTGGCCCCACCGGCTGGCGCGGGCGATGCTCGCCGAACAGATTTACCGGGCGGTCACCATTTTGGTGAAACATCCCTATCATCGCGGCTGACCACAAGTAACTAGACCGTGATTCCATTAAGCCGTACTCAAGCCCCATTTTGGACATGGCCGCCCGATAGTTTGCCCCTCTATGTCGTTGCTCCTCCGTAATTCTCGTGCCGTTCTGGTGGCCGTGGCGGCCCTTGCTGCCGCAGCGCCTCTGGCCCTGGCGCAGACGGCGGATGATCTCAACACCATCGAGCAGCAGATCGACGCCTCCAAGACCTTGCAGGAGCAGATGGTCCAGGAGCGCGAGGCGATCGTGCGCGAGCAGGAGGCCTTGTCGGAGAGGCTCATCGCGCTTGCGGAAAAGATCCAGTCGCGCGAGGCGGCCATCCTCTCGGCCGAGGAAAGGCTGCAGGAGCTCAGCGCCGAGCAGCTCAGGATCCATTCGGGCCTGGCCGCGAGGCGCGAGGAGATTTCGCGGCTGCTGGCGGGCCTGCAGCGCATCGAGCGCAACCCGCCGCCGGCTCTGGTGGTCGACCCGACCGATGTCCTCTCGGCGCTCAGGAGCGCCATGATGTTCGGCACCATCGTGCCGGAGCTGCGCCAGGATGCGGCCGCCCTTTCGGCCCAGCTCGCCCGTCTCGAGACCCTTGCGACCCAGACCAAGAGCGAGCAGGAGCGGCTCAAGGACCATGTCGCCCGCCTCTTGCAGTCGCGCCAGGAAATGACCGACCTGCAGGCGCGCAAGAAATCGCTTCTCGCCGATACGACCGAGCGGCTCCAGGCGGAGAAGGAGCGCGCCCTGGAGCTCGCCGCCAAGGCACAGGATCTGAAGCAGCTCCTCGCCCAGCTGGAGGAGGAGCGCCGCAGGGCCGAGGCCGCCGAGAAGGCCAGGGCCGAGGCCGAGGCGAGGACGGCGGCCGAGCTCAAGGCCAAGGCGGAGGCCCAGGCGCGCATCGAAGCCGCCAAGAAGCTCCAGCCGCGCATGGCCTTCGCCGATATCAAGGGCCGGCTGCAATATCCGGCGCAAGGGCAGATTCTCAAGGCCTATGGGGCGAAGGACGGTTTCGGCGGCACGACCAGAGGGGTCTTCGTCGCCACCCGGGCCGATGCCCAGGTGGTGACCCCGGTCGACGGCCGGGTCGAGTTTTCCGGCCCCTTCCGTTCCTATGGCCAACTCTTGATCTTGAATACCGGCGGCGGCTATCATGTGCTCCTGGCAGGCTTGGGCGAAATCACGGCCGAGCAGGGACAATTTCTGCAAGCCGGAGAGCCTGTAGGGATAATGGGAAAAAGCGCCGCACCGGGGACGCTGACGGGTGACCAGCTGCAAGATGGCAGGCCCGTACTATATATTGAGTTCCGGAAGAACGGCGAAGCGATCGATTCGTCACCCTGGTGGATCGGCGGCTTCGCGCAAGCCCGAGGATGAGGCCTGATATGAAGATGCGTTCAATTGGTTTGGTTTTGGCCGGCGCGGTTTCGGCGACGGTGCTGTGGCAGGCCTTTGGCGGCGCCATCGCGGCGTCGAATTCCGACACCTACAAGCAGCTCAATCTGTTCGGCGACGTGTTCGATCGCGTCCGCTCCGACTATGTCGAGCCGCCGAATGAAGAGAAGATGATCGAAGCCGCGATCGACGGCATGCTGACCTCGCTCGATCCGCATTCGAGCTACATGAACGCCAAGCGTTTCCAGGAAATGCAGGTGCAGACCAAGGGCGAATTCGGCGGCCTCGGCATCGAGGTCACGATGGAGAACGGCCTGGTCAAGGTGGTGTCGCCGATCGACGATACGCCGGCCGCCCGCGCCGGTATCCTCGCCAACGACCTCATCATCAAGCTCGACGGCGCCGAAGTGCAGGGCCTGTCGCTCAATGAAGCGGTCGACAAGATGCGCGGCAAGGTCAATACCCCGATCACCTTGACCGTCATGCGCCAGGGCGCCAAGGAGCCGCTCGAATTCAAGCTGGTGCGCGACATCATCCGCGTGAAATCGGTCAAGTCCGAGGTCGAAGGTCCGCAGAAGGATGTCGGCTATATCCGCATCTCCTCCTTCACCGAGCAGACGCAGGAAGGCCTCGAGGCCGCCATCAACCAGCTCAGGAAGGATACCGGCGACAAGCTCAAGGGCTATGTCATCGATTTGCGCAACAACCCGGGCGGCCTGCTCGACCAGGCGATCTCGGTGTCGGACAGCTTCCTCGACAGGGGCGAGGTCGTCTCGACGCGCGGCCGCAATGCCGACGAGACGCAGCGCTTCAACGCCCAGAAGGGCGATTTCGCCGACGGCAAGCCGGTCGTCGTGCTGATCAATGGCGGATCGGCCTCGGCTTCCGAGATCGTCGCCGGCGCGCTGCAGGACCACAAGCGCGCCACCGTCATCGGCACGCGCTCCTTCGGCAAGGGTTCGGTGCAGACCATCATTCCGCTCGGCGCCCAGGGCGCGCTCAGGCTGACGACGGCGCGCTACTACACGCCGGCCGGCCGCTCCATTCAGGCCAAGGGCATCGATCCCGACACGATCATCGAGCAGGAACTGCCGCCCGAGCTTCTGGGCAAGGACACCTCCACCAAGGGCGAGGCGAGCCTCAAGGGCCATCTCACCAATGAGGGTGGCGGCGATGAAGGCGGCGGCTCTTCCGCCTATGTGCCGGACGACAAGACCAAGGATGTGCAGTTGAAGGCGGCGATCGACGTCCTGCATGGCGTCAAGGTGGCGAGCAACGCCAAGCCCAAGGAGGCCAAGCCTGATCAGCCGGCGAAAACTTCGGGCGACGAAACCAACGCCAACTGATCATCAGTACGGTTCCCATCATGGCGCGCGGCCGGTTCCCCGGCCGCGCGCTGATTTTTTGCAGTTTTGCAACCCGGGCTGAAGGGTGCTCGGACAGCACGAAGGCCAGGGGCTACGAACGGGTCCCGGCCAAGTCGAAGCCGGTGAAGCGGCGCTGGGACGGCGAGCAAGCCGATGCGCAAGGCGCAGTGTGCGCGGTTTTCGGATAAGCCGATGCGCAAGTTAAAGTAGAAAATCCCGTTAAGATTCAAGGGTTAAACGCGGCATTAACCCTTCCTCGCGCAGCATGCGGGCGAGAGAGACGAATCGGGTAATGCGGCGCGACGAATTAAGGCAACCTTTGCGCAAACGCGGGGCTTTCGAAAAGCTCTGGGCGAAGCGTCCTTCTGCCTTGATCGCGGCGTCGCTGGCGACGGCCCTGTTTCTGAGCCTTGCCGCCGCCTTCCTGGCCCGCACCCCCTATCCTTATGCCGGTGAACCGATCGTGACCGTCCGGATCCCACCGGTCGAAGAGCTCAAGACCGCCTCCATCGACAAGGCGCCGGAAGCGCCAGCCGAGGCCGAAGAGCCTGTCGACAGCGGCGAGGCGCAAAAGGTCGAAATACTGGAGGCGGAGCCGCAGGAAACCGTGGAGACGGAAACGGCGATCATCGTGTCGCCCCGCCGCAGCCTGAAGCCCGCCCCCTTTGCCGAGGTGAGCGAGACGGGACCCTACGGCGCGCTGCCGCGCATCGGTGAGCGCAATCGCAAGCCGCAGACCGTCTATGCGCGCCCGGTTGCGATGGGGGTCCTTCATTCCGACATGCCGAAAGTGGCGATCCTCCTGGGCGGCATGGGTCTCAACCGGGAGCTCACCCAGAAAGCCACGCGGGAACTCCCGGGCGAGGTGACCTTCGCCTTCGCGCCCTATGGCGATGACCTGCAGGCGCAAGTGAACAAGGCCCGTGCCCAGGGCCATGAGATCCTGCTGCAGCTGCCGCTCGAGCCCTTCGGCTATCCCGCCACCAATCCCGGGCCCAAGACCCTGATGGCCGGCGCCGACGGCAACACCAATCTCGACGCCCTCGTCTGGCATATGGGGCGTTTCGCCGGCTATGTCGGCATCACCAACTATATGGGCGGGCGGTTCCTGGGCGAGATGCAGGCCTTGCGGCCGGTGCTCGCCGAGCTGAAGAAGCGCGGCCTCGTCTTTCTCGACGACGGGACGGCGCCGCGCAGCATGGCGGCCGAGGTCGGCAAGGTCGTGGGCGTGCCGGTGAAGAACGCCAAAAAGGTGATCGATGCCGATCCAAGTGCCGAGGCCATCGACCAGGCGCTCGCCGAGCTCGAAGCCGAGGCCAGGGAATCGGGCTTTGCCATCGGCACCGGAACCGGGCTCGCGGTCACCATCGAAGCGATCGATCAATGGTCGCGTTCGCTCGCCGAAAAGGGCATATTGCTGGTTCCCGTCAGCGCTGCCTATCGTGGAAGAGCGAGCTAGCCTGTGGCCGCCCTTGAGGCGGCCATCCAACCCGTCTCCCGAGCAGATTGCCAAGAGAGCAAAATGAGCAAGAAGAAGTCCGAGCCTGGCTACCGCCCCTGCGTGGGCGTCATGCTGATCAACCCCGAAGGACTGGTCTGGATCGGCAGGCGCGCCGACAAGCCCAATGACGAGGGCACCGGGCAATGGTGGCAGATGCCGCAAGGCGGCATCGACAAGGGCGAGGATCCGGCCGAGGCCGCCTTGCGCGAATTGTACGAAGAGACCTCGGTCACCTCGGCCGCGGTGATCGCCGAAGCGCCCGATTGGTACAAATACGATCTCCCTCCCCATCTGATCGGCAAATCCTGGAACGGCAAATATCGCGGCCAGACCCAGAAATGGTTCGCCCTGCGCTTCACCGGTAGGGACAGCGAGGTCGATCTCAAGCCGCCCGGCCACAAGCAGGAATTCGACCAGTGGCGCTGGGCGAAAATGGACGAGATCCTGGGCGTCATTGTGCCCTTCAAGCGCGCGGTCTATGAGAAGGTGATTTCGGACTTCCGCCACCTTGGAGCTTGATATCGTGCCTTGCCTGCTGACCCACCGGGCTGTTTCGCTCCTCGTCGCCCTTGCGAACCATTCCGGCGCGCTCGCCTGATGTTCAAGCACATCATCTTCGATTGCGACGGCGTGCTGGTCGACAGCGAGCCCTTGTCCATGGAAGTCGACCGCGACATCCTGGCCGAGAACGGCATCGCCATGACCGTCGCGGAAGTGGGCGCGCAGTTCATCGGCCTGACTTTCGAAGCCTTCATCGACAGGATCGAAAGCGATTACCGCATCAAGCTGCCGCCTGACGTGAGCGCGGACAAGAACCGCCGCCTCCTTGCTCTCTATGAGAAGAAGCTTGCGGCGGCACCCGGGATTCACGCCACGCTTGCAGGGATGAAGCTGCCGATGAGCGTCGCCTCCAACAGCCCGCGCCACCGCGTGGAGGCCGCCTTCCGCATCGCCGGGCTCACGCGCTATTTCGGCGACCGCATCATCACCTTCGAGGATGTCGCGCGCGCCAAGCCCGCACCCGATGTCTATCTCGAGGCCGCAAGGCGGGCCAAAGTCCCGGCCAAGGCCTGCCTCGCCATAGAGGACAGCAAAGCGGGCGTCGCTTCGGCGGTCGCCGCCGGCTGCACGGTTATCGGCTTCACCGGCCTCGCCCATGACGGCGCCGCCTCGGCCGAGGCCTTGTCGCGGCTCGGCGCCAAAACCGTGGTCGATCGGCATGCCGACCTGCCTGCGGCAATTGCTGCCGTTTTAAGTCTTTGACTTTCCGGGGCAACGCGCCCATATAGCGCCTGCCCGCAGCATACCAACGGATGCGTGAAGTGGCGCCAAACACAACTAGGCGCCCCGTCCGGCTCTCACAGGGCTCCCCCGAACATTCCTGTCACGCGGAAGGTTTCAGCGCCGCGCCCAGGGTCTGCGCCTCATCGCGCATGCCCTAATCGGACAGGTCGGTGCTGCTCATCCGTTCCGAATCTGAAAGTACTATTTTGACAAAGTTCAACGAACTCGGCCTCAACGCTGCCCTGCTCAAAGCATTGGACAGCGAGGGCTATCAGACCCCGACGCCGATCCAGTCGGCGGCCATCCCCGAACTGCTGAAAGGCAGCGACCTCTTGGGCATTGCCCAGACCGGCACCGGCAAGACCGCCGCCTTCGCGCTGCCCATCCTCGATCGCCTGGCGAAGCTCAAGGGCCGCCCCGACCGCGGCACCTGCCGCGCCCTCATCCTGTCGCCCACGCGTGAGCTCGCCGCCCAGATCGGTGAAAGCTTCCGCACCTATGGCAAATTCCTGCGCATTTCGCAGGCGACCGTCTTCGGTGGCGTCTCCATCGGCAACCAGATCCGCACCGTCGGAAATGGCGTCGACGTCCTGATCGCCACCCCTGGACGATTGGTCGACCTCATCGACCGTCGCGTGCTGTCGCTGTCCAAGCTCGAGGTTTTCGTCCTCGATGAAGTCGACCAGATGCTCGATCTGGGCTTCATTCATGCCATCCGCAAGATCACCGGCCTGTTGCCGGCCAAGCGCCAGAATCTGTTCTTCTCGGCGACCATGCCGAAGGAGATCGCCGGCCTTGCCGCAGCGCTCTTGAGAGATCCGGTGCGTGTCGAGATCACACCCGTCGCGACGACGGCCGAGCGCGTCAACCAGAGCATCATCCACGTCGAGACCCGCAACAAGCTGAGCCTGCTGCTCAATCTTCTCGAGCAGAATGCCATGCCGCGCACCCTCGTCTTCACCCGCACCAAGCACGGCGCCGACCGCGTGGTGAAAGGCCTGATCCAGAAACGCATCGAAGCGGCCGCCATCCATGGCAACAAATCGCAAGGCCAGCGCGAGCGGGCTCTCGCGGGCTTCAAGAGCAGCAAATTGCGCGTGCTCGTGGCAACCGATATCGCTGCCCGCGGCATCGATATCGACGGCGTGTCGCATGTGGTGAACTACGACCTGCCCTTCGTGCCCGATTCCTATGTCCATCGCATCGGCCGCACCGCGCGCGCCGGGGCTTCGGGCGAAGCGGTTGCCTTCTGCGATCACGAAGAGCGTCCGCTGTTGCGCGATATCGAGCGCACCATCCGCCAGAAGATTCCGGTCGTCCAGCATGCGCTGAGCATCGCCACGCCAGAGGCGAATGAGCGCTCGGGCGCACCACAGGGCCATCATCGCCCGCAGCAGAACAAACCCTCCTGGCGTAAGAAGCCCGGCCAGAAGCCGCAAGGCGGCAATGGCAAATGGCGGCCACGCGGGCAGCAGCGCCAAGGCGGCGGCCACTCCCGCTAGACTCAACAAAAAGCCCGCCAATGGCGGGCTTTTTCATTTACGTCTCGCTAAAGCTTACTGCAGCGCGCTCTGCAGCGCCTGCAGGTGGTCGAGATTTTCCTGGGCGCGGCGGCGCGTCTCGTCGTCCTGGGCATCCGCCACGTCTTCCTGCGCGTCCTTGACCTGTTGCACCAGGAGGTCGGCATGGAGCTCGGCGACCGGCACCGCCACTTCGGCGAGCACGGTCAGGCCTTGCGGATTGACCTCGGCAAAGCCGCCGCGCACGAAGATACGCTCCTTGGCGCCACCTTCCTTGGTCACGGTGATGACACCCGGACGCAAGGTCGAGAGCACCGGCGCGTGACCGGGGAGGATGCCCATGTCGCCGTCGGTGCCCGGAATATCGACTTCAACGACGTCGCCCGAGAAGAGCAGCCGTTCCGGCGAGACGAGTTCGAAGTGGAGCGCCATGGTGATCAGGCCGCCTCGGCCAGGCGCTTGCCCTTCTCGACCGCGTCTTCGATGGCACCAACCATGTAGAAGGCGGGCTCGGGCAGATAGTCATACTGGCCATCGCACAGGCCCTTGAAGCCCTTGATCGTGTCTTCGAGCTTGACCTGGACGCCGGGAGAGCCGGTGAACACGGCGGCGACGTCGAAGGGCTGCGACAGGAAGCGCTCGATCTTGCGGGCGCGGGCGACGATGAGCTTGTCCTCTTCGGAGAGCTCGTCCATGCCGAGAATGGCGATGATGTCCTGCAGCGCCTTGTAGCGCTGGAGGACAGCCTGCACGCGGCGCGCCGTCTCATAGTGCTCTTCACCGATGATACGCGGATCGAGCATGCGCGACGTCGAGTCGAGCGGATCGACCGCCGGATAGATGCCCTTCTCGGCGATGCCGCGCGACAGCACCGTCGTTGCGTCCAAGTGGGCGAAGGAGGTGGCGGGCGCCGGATCGGTCAGGTCGTCGGCCGGCACGTAGATCGCCTGCACCGAGGTGATCGAGCCCTTGGTCGTGGTGGTGATGCGCTCCTGCAGGGCGCCCATGTCGGTGGCGAGCGTCGGCTGATAGCCCACCGCCGAGGGAATGCGGCCGAGAAGCGCCGACACTTCCGAACCAGCCTGCGTGAAGCGGAAGATGTTGTCGATGAAGAGCAGCACGTCCTGGCCCTGGTCGCGGAAATGCTCGGCGACGGTGAGGCCGGTGAGGCCGACGCGGGCGCGCGCACCCGGCGGCTCATTCATCTGACCGTAGACGAGAGCACATTTCGAACCTTTGCCGCCGCCCTTCTGATTGACGCCCGATTCGATGAATTCGTGATAGAGGTCGTTGCCTTCGCGGGTGCGCTCGCCCACACCGGCAAACACCGAAAAGCCGCCATGAGTCTTGGCGATGTTGTTGATGAGCTCCTGGATGAGCACCGTCTTGCCGACGCCGGCGCCGCCGAACAGGCCGATCTTGCCGCCCTTGGCGTAAGGCGCCAGAAGATCGACGACCTTGATGCCGGTGACCAGGATCTGCGCTTCCGTCGACTGCTCGACGAATTCGGGCGCCGGCTGATGGATAGCGCGCGACGACTTGGTCTTGATTGGACCGGCCTCATCGACGGGCTCGCCGACGACATTCATGATGCGTCCCAGGGTCTCGTCGCCTACGGGAACGGTGATCGGCCCGCCGGTATCGAAGACCTCCTGACCGCGCACCAGGCCTTCGGTTGTGTCCATGGCGATAGTGCGCACCGTGTTCTCGCCCAGATGCTGGGCGACTTCGAGCACGAGGCGGACATCGCCGTTCTTCGTCTCGAGCGCGTTCAGGATCTGCGGCAGGTGGGACTCGAATTGCACGTCGACAACAGCCCCCGTCACCTGACGGATGCGGCCTGCGGGCTTGTCGGAGGCCGTGGCGCTTGCGGGTTTCTTTGCCATTTCGATGTTCCTTCCGTCGTGTCTCTAGAGCGCTTCCGCGCCCGAAATGATTTCGATGAGTTCCTTGGTGATCTGCGCCTGGCGCTGCCGGTTGTAGCTGATCGACAGCTTGTTGATCATGTCGCCGGCATTGCGCGTGGCATTGTCCATGGCGCTCATGCGCGCGCCCTGCTCGGAGGCCGCGTTCTCGAGCAGCGCCCGGAAGATCTGCACCGCGATATTGCGCGGCAGGAGGTCGGCCAGAATCTCGTTTTCATCGGGCTCGGCGTCGTAGATGGCGCCGCCGAGATCGGGCGCCTTGCCGCCGGCGACGCTTGCCGGGATGAGCTGCAGCGCCGTCGGCTTCTGCGAGATGACCGACTTGAATTCGGCGAAGAACAGCGTGCAGACGTCGAACTGGCCCTCATCGAACAGCTTCAGCACCTTCTGCGCGATGCCCTGGGCATCGGCGAAGGCCAGCGTGCGCACCGCCCGGAGATCGGTGGTGTCGATGATATAGCGGCCATAGAGCCGCTTCAGGATGTCGTGGCCCTTTTTTCCGACAGTGAAGATCTTCACGGTCTTGCCCTGCGCCACGAGCCGGTCGGCATGTTCGCGCGCCAGCCTCGCGATCGAGGAATTGAAGCCGCCGCATAGGCCGCGCTCCGCCGTGCAGACCACAAGTAGGTGAGTTTGGTTGTTGCCGGTACCGGTCAGGAGCTGCGGGGCATCCTCGCGGCCCTCCATCGCGGACGAAAGATTGGCGAGCACTGTCGCCATCCGCTCCGAATAGGGCCGCGCGGCCAGCGCCGCTTCCTGCGCACGGCGCAATTTCGCCACCGCCACCATTTGCATTGCCTTGGTGATCTTGCGTGTCGCTTTCACCGAGGAAATGCGTTTTCTGAGGTCCTTTAGACTTGCCATCTTCCTGCCTTCAGCTCCTAGCCTCGTTCAGGATGATCAGGCGAAGGACTTGGCGAAGCCCGCCACAGCGGCCTTGAGCTTTTCGCCGACGGCGTCCGAAATCTGCTTCTCGTCGCGGATCGCGTTGAGGATATCGGCATGGCTCTCGCGCATGAGGCGCAGAAGGCCGTCCTCGAATTCGCGCACCTTGCTGACC
This sequence comes from Pseudomonadota bacterium, assembly GCA_021828105.1. Taxonomy (GTDB): domain Bacteria; phylum Pseudomonadota; class Alphaproteobacteria; order Rhizobiales; family Aestuariivirgaceae; genus Taklimakanibacter. The sequence goes on along the minus strand of JAKATG010000002.1, from coordinate 431,419 downwards.
GGGAAGCTATCGAGATAGCCATTGACGCCGGCATAGATCACGACCACCTGCTCTTCGGTCTTGAGCGGCGAGAATTGCGGCTGCTTCAGGAGCTCGGTGAGGCGGGCGCCACGAGCAAGCAGACGCTGGGTTGCGGCGTCGAGGTCGGAGCCGAACTGCGCGAAGGCCGCCATTTCGCGGTACTGCGCCAGCTCGCCCTTGATCTTGCCGGCGACCTGCTTCATGGCCTTGACCTGGGCCGAGGAGCCGACGCGCGACACCGAGAGGCCGACATTCACGGCCGGGCGGATGCCCTGATAGAAGAGGTCGGTCTCGAGGAAGATCTGGCCGTCGGTGATCGAGATCACGTTAGTCGGAATATAGGCCGACACGTCGTTGGCCTGCGTCTCGATGACGGGAAGAGCGGTGAGCGAGCCCGCGCCCAGGCTGTCATTGAGCTTGGCGGCGCGCTCGAGAAGGCGCGAATGGAGATAGAAGACGTCGCCCGGATAGGCTTCGCGGCCGGGCGGGCGGCGCAGCAGCAGCGACATCTGGCGATAGGCGACGGCCTGCTTGGAGAGGTCGTCATAGGCGATCACGGCATGCATGCCGTTGTCGCGGAAATATTCGCCCATGGTGCAGCCGGCGAAGGGGGCGAGATACTGCAGCGGCGCCGGATCGGAAGCGGTGGCGGCGACGATGATCGAATATTCGAGCGCGCCATTGTCTTCGAGCACCTTCACGAACTGCGCGACGGTCGAGCGCTTCTGGCCGCAGGCGACATAGACGCAGTAGAGCTTTTCCTTGTCGGGCCCCGCGACATGGATCGGCTTCTGGTTGAGGATGGTGTCGAGAATGATGGCGGTCTTGCCGGTCTGGCGGTCGCCGATGATGAGCTCGCGCTGGCCGCGGCCGATCGGGATCAGGGCGTCGATGGCCTTGAGGCCGGTCGACATCGGCTCGTGCACCGATCTGCGCGGGATGATGCCCGGCGCCTTGACGTCGACACGGCGGCGTTCCTTCGACGTGATCGGCCCCTTGCCGTCGATCGGATTGCCGAGCGGATCGACCACGCGGCCGAGCAACTCGCGCCCGACCGGCACTTCCACGATGGCGCCGGTGCGCTTGACGGTGTCGCCTTCCTTGATGTCGCGGTCGGAGCCGAAGATCACGATGCCGACATTGTCGACTTCGAGATTGAGGGCCATGCCGCGAATCCCGTTGGGGAATTCGACCATTTCGCCGGCCTGGACATTGTCGAGGCCGTAGACGCGGGCGATGCCGTCGCCGACGGAGAGCACCTGGCCGATCTCGGACACTTCGGCTTCCTTGCCGAAGTCCTTGATCTGCTTCTTGAGAATTGCGGAAATTTCGGCGGCGCGAATATCCATGATTAGCCGATCCCCTTCATCGCGATCTTGAGGTTTTGCAGTTTGGTCTTGAGCGAATTGTCCACCATGCGCGAGCCGACCTTGACGACAAGGCCGCCCAATATGGCGGGATCTACTCGGGTGGAGAGTTGCACATCGCGACCCACGCTCGCCTTGATGGCGGCCTTGAGGTCGTCGAGATGTTTGGGTGAGAGCGTGTCGGCGGAGGTGACCTCGGCCGAGATCTCGCCTTTCGACTGGGCCACCAGCGTGCGGTAGGCCTTGATCATGTCGGAAAGGACGAAGAGCCGGCGGTTCTGCGCCACGAGCTTGATGAAATTGAGGGCGAGGCTCTTGATATTGGCCTCGGCGCACAGCGCCTCGAGAGCGGAAATCTGGTCCTCGGCGGAGAAGACGGGCGAGCGGACGAGGCGTTTCAGGTCGTCTGATTCATCCATCAGCGCCTGGAAGGTTGCGAGATCGGCGCCGACGGCGTCGACGCCATTGGCTTCCCGCGCCAATTCGAAAAGGGCGGTCGCATATCGCCCTGGAACGCCTGATACTGTCTGATCGCCTTGAGCCACGACAACTCCCCGCCGAACCCGCGCTTGTCGAACCATTGCCGTTGGATCGGAAGCACCTGAATTTATTGATTAATCGTGCTTGCTAGAGCACGTGCGGCATGGGTCCCGCTCACAACCGCGCCGGTGGGTTATCACATGGGAAATAGACTCGCAACAAGGAAGGCACGGCGGATTGCCGCAATGGGAAAGCAGTATCCGCCCTGCCAATGCAGCGGCTGGCGCTGCAAATGCAAAGAGCCCGCCGGTTCGCCGGCGGGCCCTTCATGAAATTCGTTGTGACGAAGCTTAGCGGCTCACGCTCTCGCGCGCGATGCGCGGGATGTCGGAGCGCATGATGCCGAGATCGGCAAGCTCGCGATCGGTGAGCAGGTCGAGCTCACGCTTGGTGGTGTTGTAACGGTTCCAGCGCTTGAAGCCGTCGCTGAAGAAGTTGAACATGGTCTTTCCCCTATGGACTGACGGGTGGTTGGTTGCTTTTTCGACAGCCTGTATATGGTGCGTCGCACCATTTTGTGCAATGCGAAATTCACATGGCTGAGGTGCCCCCTGACTTCACGAAACCTTAACAATCCTCTGGCCTAAATACTTGAATCTACTGTGACTATTTTTTGACACCATAAACTCGATAAAATTCATAGACTTAAGCCTGGGCGGGATGCAAATCCGCCATTTTTTGCCGCAAAATAATGCACCGCAACATGGCCTGAAAGCCGGTTCCCAGCGCCCTCCGGGACCTCTATTGAAAGGCCATGCACCGCCTCCTCCTCGACTGCGATCCAGGTCTCGACGATGCCGTCGCCTTGGCGCTGGCCATGGCCTCGCCCGAGTTCGAGGTCTTGGCCGTTTCGACCGTCGCCGCCAACGCTCCCATCGACGTAGTGACCGCCAATGCCGAACAGGTCATGGACCGCCTCGCTTGCCCCTGCCCGCTGTTCCAGGGCGCGGCCCAGCCGCTCACGATAGAGGCCCGGCATTCGACCGATCTATGGGGCGGCGACGGCATATTGCCGCTCGCACCGCCGGGGCGCGCATCCAAACGCCTGGACCGCGAAGGCTTCGAGCGGCTCGCGCAGGAAGCGGATGTGGTCTGTGCCATTGGCTCGCTCACCAATATCGCCGGCCTCATCGCGAGGGGCCGCAGGCCCCGGCGACTGGTGATCATGGGTGGCGCGCTCGGCCGCGGCAATGCGACGCCCCATGCCGAGCTCAATATCTGGGCCGATCCGCACGCGGCGCAGATCGTCTTCGCTTCCGGCATCCCGATCACCCTCGTGCCGCTCGACATCACCCGTGGCCTGATCGTGCCCGGGGAAATGACCGCCGCGCTCACTTGCGCCGACACGCGCGCCGCACGGCTCGTCGGCGAGCTTCTTCCTTACGCCGGCAGCAACGCCCAGCCTGCCGCCATTCACGATGCGGCGGTCATCGCCCTCCTTCTGTGGCCCGGGCTCTTCACCCCCGAGCGCGGCCGTATCTCCGTCGTCACTGAAGGTCCCGAGGAAGGCCGCACGCACTTCACCGCGGCAGCGGACGGCCCGCATGATGTCCTGACGCAGGTTGTCCGGGACGATCTCTTCCGGCATATGCAGCGGAGACTATGCGGGGAGGATTGAATGAGCGTCGCCGTGTTCGGCTCCATCAACATGGATGTGATCGCCTATCTCGATCGCCTGCCGAAGCCTGGCGAGACGCTGCATGGATCGAGCTACAAGATGGGCCTCGGCGGCAAGGGCGCCAACCAGGCGGTCGCGGCGAGGAAGCTCGGCAATGACGTGATCTTCATCGGCCGCACCGGTGCCGATTCCTTCGGCGACGCGGCGCGCGCCGAGCTCACTTCCTATGACGTCGATCTTGCCGGCATCCGCCGCGATGACACTTCCGCCACCGGCATTGCCATCATCAAGGTCGGCGAAAGCGGGCAGAACATGATCTCGGTGATCGCCGGCGCCAATGCCGCGGTCGACGCGAGCGACGCCGCGGCGGCGGCGGGCGATCTCGCCAGATGCCGCGTGCTGCTGCTCCAGCTCGAAGTCCCCCTAAAGGCCTCGCTCGCCGCGGCGAAGATCCTCCGCGCCCATCAGGGCACCGTCATTCTCGATCCCGCCCCCGCGCCCAAAGAGCCTTTGCCGACCGAGGTGATCGCTGCCATCGATATCGTGACGCCCAATGAGAGCGAAGCGGCGGGACTTCTCGGCTGGCAGCCGGCAACGCCGGAGGACGGCCTCGCCGCCGCCCGCGAGCTCAAGGCCAAGGGCTTCGCGACGGCGGTGGTGAAGCTCGGCGCCAAGGGCGTCGCTTTCTCAGGCCCTGCGGCGGAAGGTTTCGTTCCGCCCTTCAAGGTCAAAGCGATCGACACGGTGGCCGCCGGCGACAGCTTCAATGGCGGCCTCGCTTCCGCTCTCGATGACGGCAAGCCCCTTGCCGAAGCGGTGCGTTTCGCCGCCGCCTGCGGCGCGCTGTCGACCACGAAGAAGGGCGCTTCCGCAGCGGCGCCGACACGCGCCGAGATCGAGGCCTTCCTGGGCAAGGTCTCGGCCTCCTGACATTTTAGATAAATCCGCAACGGGGGCCCGCATTGCGGGCCCGCGGCCCATCCGTTAAAGTCCGCACCCAAAGAACCGAGGGAGACTTCCATGTCACGCTTTGCCCTGTCACGCCGCTCCGCACTGGCTCTCCTGGGTGGCGCTGCCGCCCTTGGCCTCACCCATCGCGCCGCTCACGCCGCCGGCGAAATCAAGGTCCTGAACTGGCAGGGCTACGGCACTGATGAGAAATGGGCGCTCGAGATGTTCGAGAAGAAGACCGGCATCAAGGTCGTGCACGACTATTTCAACTCCGAGCAGGAGATGCTGACCAAGCTGCGCACCAGCCCCGGCACCTACGACGTCGTGCTGATGAACAACATCTATGTCATGGAAGCGGCCCGTGAGGGCCTGATCCAGCCGCTCGACACCTCGAAATTCTCCAACTTCAACGACCTCACCGCGGCGCTGCGCGACAGCGACCGCTTCGTGATGGACGGCAAGCATTACGCCATCGCCTGGGTCTGGGGCCTGACCTCCTTCGCCTACAACACCGAGAAGGTCAAAACCAAGCCGGACTCCATGGAAGCCCTGTGGGATCCCGCCCATGCCGGCAAGGTCGGCTGGCGCGACGATGCGCTGGAATCGATCCAGATCGCCGCCCTCGCCACCGGCCAGGACATGAATGCGCCGGCCGACATCGAGAAGATCAAGGACAAGCTCAAGGCGCTGAAGAGCCAGATCAAGACCTTCTGGTCGTCGGAGGACGAGTGGAACAAATACATGGCGGCGGGCGACTATGACCTCGCCGTCTATTGGTCGGGCTCGGCCGCGCGCTCCAAGAAGGCGATGAAGCTCCCCGTCGAATTCGTGGTGCCGAAGGAAGGCGCCATCGGCTGGTTCGACGGCCTCACCATCCCAACCAACGCGCCCAATGCCGAAGGCGCCGCCACCTTCATCAATTTCATGGTCGATCCCGAATTCTATGTGAAATGGGACAATGATATCGGGGCGCCCGCTTCCGCCAATGCCAAGGCCAATGCGCAATTGCCGGCGGACGCGCTCAACCGCGTAGTGCTCGGCGATCCCGAAGTGGTGAAGCGCGTCCAGTGGATGGCGCCGATTTCCGACGAGCAGAAGCAGAAGAACCAGGAGCTCTGGGACGAGGTGAAAACGAGCTTTGCCCTCTGAAGCTTCGTTTATAGCCCATCATCCTTCCCCCGTGCGGGAGAGGGACTGAATATGCGCCAGGCTCGCACCGTCTTCGCTTTGACGGCCCCCGCCTATCTGTGGCTCGCCGTGACGGTGCTCCTGCCGCTCGCCGCCATGTTCTATTTCAGCTTTCTCACCGCCTCGCCTTTGGGCGGCAAGGAAGTGCATTTCACTCTCAAGAACTATACCGACTTCTTCACCAAGCACATCTACTGGTACAATGCCTGGCGCTCGATCGAGCTCGGCCTCTATGTGACGGCACTCTGCCTCGTCATCGGCTATCCGGCCGCTCTGGGCCTCGCCAAATATGTGAAGGGCCGGTGGCGCGAGGCGATCTTCCTGCTCATCATCCTGCCCTTCTGGTCGAACGCGCTGGTGCGCACCTTCTCCTGGACCATGGTGCTGCGCGAGCCCTTCAACATCCTGTTCTCCTATCCGGCGATCGTCGTCGGCCTCGTCCATGCCTATCTGCCCTATGCGATCCTGACCTGCTACATCTCGCTCCAGGCGATCGACGATGCGCTGATCGAAGCGGGCCGCAGCCTCGGCGCAACACCGGCGCAGGCCTTCCGCCGCATCACTTTGCCCTTGAGCATGCCCGGCATCCTCGCCGCCATCTTCCTCATCTTCGTGCCGGTGATCGGCTCCTTCATGGAACCGCGCATATTGGGCGGCAAGGATGCGATCATGCTCGGCCCGATCATCGAGGGCCAGTTCATCACCGCCTTCAACTGGCCCTTGGGCGCGGCGCTCTCCTTCACCATGCTCGGCATGGTGCTCGTCATCCTGCTGGCGGCGACACCTTTCCTCAAGAAGCAAATGGCGGTCGGTTGACATGGAACGCGCCGCCAAAGCCTATCTGGGCCTCGTCCTCGTCTTCCTCTATCTGCCGATCGCGGTGATGATCGCCATGGCCTTCAACCGCTCGGCGCTCTACGAGATGCCGTTCACTTTCGATCTCGTCTGGTTCAAGGCCCTGGCCCAGAACCAGAAGCTGCTGCAGGCGAGCTGGAACAGCGTGTGGATCGCCTGCGTCAATGCGGTGATCGCGACCACGCTCGGCACGCTCGCGGCCTATGCCTTCGCGCGCTACGACTTCCGCGCCAAGCGCCTGTTGCAGATCCTGCTCTTCCCGCCCATCACCATCCCCTGGCTGATCATCGGCACCTCGATGCTGATCTTTTTCTTCTGGACCGGCATCGGGCGTGGCCTGCATGCGATCCTCCTCGGCCATGTGGCTTTGTCGCTGCCCTATGTGATCGTGGTGGTCGGGGCCCGCTTCGCCAATTTCGGGCCGCAGCTCGAAGAGGCCGCCCGTAGCCTCGGCGCCACACCCTGGCAGACCTTCTGGCGCATCACCGTGCCGGTGCTCCTGCCCGGCATCACCGCCGCGGCGCTCTTCGCCTTCGCCGTCTCCTTCGACCAGTTCGTGATCTCCTATTTCCTGGCGCCGCCCGGCACCTCGACCTTGCCGGTCGAAATCTATACCTCCATCCGCAAGGGCTTTACGCCGGAGATCAACGCCATCTCCTCGATCATCATCCTCCTCTCCATGGGCCTCATGCTGATCGTCGCCCGCAACTATAAATTCGGCGGAGACAATTGAGCCATGAGCCGCGTCGACATCGAGCATGTGACCAAGCGCTATGGCAGTTTCGCCGCGCTCGATGATGTCTCGATCACCTTCAATGACGGCGAGTTCTTCGGATTGCTCGGGCCCTCGGGCTCGGGCAAGACCACCTTGCTGCGCTCGATCGCGGGCTTCATCACGCCCGATGAAGGCACCATCTCCTTCGACGGCGAGCAGGTCGAGGCCGTGCCGGTGCATCGCCGCGCCATCGGCATGGTGTTCCAGTCCTATGCGCTCTTCCCGCATCTGACCATTGCCGAGAATATCGGCTTCGGCCTCGATGTCCGGGGCGTTGCGCGCGAAGATATTCAAAAGCGCGTCACCGAGATGCTGGCCCTCGTCCGTCTCAAGGGGCTCGAGGGCCGCTATCCACGGCAATTGTCGGGCGGCCAGCAGCAGCGCGTGGCCCTCGCCCGGGCCCTGATCACGAGGCCGAAAGTCCTCCTGCTCGACGAGCCCTTGGGCGCGCTCGACCGGCGCCTGCGCCAGGAGATGCAGGTCGAGCTCAAGGACATCCAGCGCGAGACCGGCGTCACGGCGATCTTCGTGACCCACGACCAGGAAGAGGCGCTCACCCTTTCCGACCGCATCGCCATCATCGATCAGGGCCGCCTGATCCAGGTCGGTGCGCCGCACACCGTCTATGAGCGTCCGGCCAACATCTTCGCCGCGAATTTCTTGGGCGACGCCAATGTCTTCCACGGTACGCCGGTCGCGGAGGGATTGCGGCTCGCCGACGGCACGGTCTTGGCGACCTCGAAGCCCTCGACGGGTGCTGCGATCGTGCGGCCGGAGAAGCTCACGGTCACGGCCGGCACGCAGAAGATCGCGGGCAACAGCCTGGCGGGCGAGATCATCCAGGCGATCTATTCCGGCGCCAGCGTGACCTATCGCATCAAGACGCACGTCCTCGGCGATGTACCGCTTCTGGCTTTCATCCAGAACCAGACCGGCGACGTCCTCGACACCGGGGCTCAGGTCACGGTGAGCTGGGACAGGACGCAGACCATTCCGGTGGAACCATGAGTATAAGAGGACTTCGTTTCGGCCCCATCGGCAAGCGCGCCGTCCATGCCGCGATCGACATGCAGCGACTATTCGCGGAGGACACCGAATGGGCATCTCCCGTCGTCCATGACATCGCGCCCCGCGTCGCCCGCATCACCGCCCATGCCCCGCATCTCACCCTCTTCACCCGCTTCCTCACGCCCGAGCGCGCCGAGGATGCGCAAGGCCAATGGCAGATCTACTATCGTCATTGGAAGAGCGTGCTCTCGAGCAATATCGATGCCGATCTTCTCGATCTCATTCCGCTCCTGCGGCGCTTCACGCCGCCGGCGCGCGTCATCGACAAATATGTGCATTCGGCCTTCGAGGCGCCGCGCTTCCAGGAAGCGCTCGACGAGCTTGAGGCCGACACCATCATCTTCACCGGCGTCGAGACCGATGTCTGCGTGCTCGCCACCGCGCTCACCGCCATCGATCGCGGCTACCGCACCATCCTCATCTCCGATGCGATCGCGAGCTCATCGCCCCCGGGGCATGACTCATCGCTCGACAGCATCTATCCGCGCTTCGACCAGCAGGTCGAGCTCATCGAGACCGACACGTTGCTGAAGGCCTGGACGCCATGACGGTTCCGAACTATTTGCGCACCCCCAATATCCCGGTCCATCGCGCCTGGAACACCTGGGCTGCCGACCGCTATCTCGAAATGTCGCATCTGCCGCTGGGGTTGAGGATCACGCCGGTCTTCTATGCTGCGAGCACGGCCAAGACCTCGCTGATGGGCCCGGGCTCCGACATCAGGCTCGGCCGCCACGAGCCCGACGGCCGGTTGATCGAGGCCTCCTTCGCCCATGGCGGCACCCATCTCGACTGGGTCTATGAGAAGACGTCGCCGTTCAATCTCACCGGGGCATGGAAGGCGACCAAATTCGGCGAATGGGGCTTGCGCTTCTGGGTGGTGCTGGCCTTGAGCCAGGACGATGGCGCGCTCTGGCACTATGACGAAGAGAGCCGCGCCGCATTTTGCACCATCGGTCCGCGCAGCGTCGCCGTCAGAGCCGCACGCGATCCGCTTCTGGTGACGGGCCATGAGACGCTCGACGGCTTGCGCAGCGAATATGAGACACATGGCTACTGGTATCTGGCCTCGCGGAGCTCGAGCGCCAAGGTCCTGGCCTTGCGCTTCAATCTCGAGGAAGCGCCGGAGAACGGTTTTTCGATCGCCATCGCCGATCGCAAGGAGCTGGCGTTCAAAGGGCTCACCGCAACGCCGGCCGTAAGCAAGGTTTGGACGCGCGGCGCAGCACTCGATGCCATGGCCGATATCATGGGCTGGAACACCATCTGGGACAGCGTCAATCACCGTCCCTACATCACCTGCTCGCGCAACTGGGATCTCAAGAAATTCGGCGGCTTCGGCTTCTGGCTGAATGACACGGCAATCAACGCCTTCATCGTTTCGCTGTTCGATCCCGACCAGGCGCGCGAGAATCTGGCGATGCTGCTCTCGGCGGCGGCGCCCGAAGGCAACCTGCCCTGCATCATGACCGGCAATGACGCCTGGGTCGACCGCACCCAGACGCCGATCATCTCCTTCATCGTCTGGCAGATCTATTTGCGCACTGGCAGCCGGCTCTTCATCGACATGGCCTATGACATATTGGCGCGCAACAACGACTGGATCAGGCGGGTGCGCGACGGCAATGGCAATGGCCTGCTCGAATTCGGCTCATCCGATGTGGGCCAGGGCCTCTATAAAGGCACCAAGCTCGCCGCCAAGGATGAGAGCTTCATGGACAATTCGCCGATCCATGACGAGGCGCGCTGGAACGAGAAGAGCCGCACGCTCGATTGCGAGGATGTCGGCCTGAACTCGCTCGTCTGCCTCGATTGCGAGATGCTGGGCCTCATGGCGCGCGCCCTTGGCCGCCTGGACGAGGCCAAGCGTCACGACGCCCACGCCGCTCAATTGCGCAAGAAGATCGGCACGCATTTCTGGGACGGCAAGCGCAAAATCTTCGCCAACCGGCTGTGGTCGGGCGCCTTCGTGAAGAGTGTCGCCCCAACGAGCTTCTATCCGCTCCTCTGCGGTGCCGCCTCGAAGGAGCAGCAGAAGCACTTGCTGAAGCATCTCGAGGATCCGAAGAAATTCGGCGGCCATTTCGGCCTGCCCTCGGTGTCGCGCGATGATCCGGCCATCACCGACAATGTCTATTGGCGCGGCCGCATCTGGCCGATCCTCAACTGGCTCACCTGGAACGGCCTCGAGCGGGCGGGCGAATATGAGGCCGCCGACCGGCTTGCCGAGAAGGGCTGGCGCCTTTTCCTGCAAAGCTGGGAAGAACGCCGTCTGTCGCCCGAGAACTATCACCCCGAGACCGGCGAGGGCCTGGACCAGCCCGACACCGATCCCTTCTACTCGTGGTCGGCGCTCCTGCCCTTTATCGCCCAGGCCCGGACCATGCATTTCTCGCCCTGGCGCGGCTGGGAGTTGCGCAACGAAGGCGAGGATTTCACCTTTGGCCCGGTCACCACACCCTTGGGTGCCCTGACGATCACCCGCAAGACGGGCAAGCTCACCCTCACGCGCGGCGAAGAGATTGTTTTCACGACCCAAAAGCAGGGTCGCATTCCCGGACCGCTCACAAGCCTGTGATGACGGGCCGCGGCTTATCCCGCTATTTAATCCGACGGGTTTTAGCTCTCCCGCCGTCTTAATTGCGGGCTAAATTTCCGGTAATATCGAGATCTATGAAGAAGACGCTGGTTTCTCTGTTTGTTCTGGCGGTCCTGGCCGCGTCCGCCTTCTATGCGCAGCGGACCGGCCTCGTGCCGTCATTCTGGTCGGCGACGACCGGCAAGCTCGCCGAAAGCCAGCCGGCGCCTGAGAAGAAACGTCAGGGCACGGCAAATCCCTCGCCCGTCGAAGTGGCCGCCGCCGCGACCAAGACGATGAGCGACGACATCACGGCCGTGGGCTCGCTCCTCTCCGATGAATCGGTTCAGATCGCCGCCGAGACGGCAGGCCGCGTCACGGAAATCAAATTCACCGAAGGCGACGAGGTCGCGGCCGGGGAAGTTCTGATCACGCTCGACGACACGCTGATCGCCGCCCAGCGGGAGGATGCCGAAGCCCGCCTGGCGCTCGCCAAGGCCAATTACGAACGCGCTGCCTCTCTGCGCAAATCCGGCACCGCCTCGCAGACAACCCTCGACACCGCCAATTCCGAGCGGCTGGTCGCGCAAGCCGTCTATGATCTGATCGAAGCGCAGCACCAGAAACTGTCGATCAAGGCGCCGTTCCCGGGTGTCATGGGCTTCCGCACCGTCTCGCCCGGCGCCTATGTCACGGCCGGCACGCCTTTGGCCAATCTCGAGAAGATCGACCGGCTGAAGGTCAATTTCAGCGTGCCCGAATTCTATCTGTCGAAGCTCAGCGTCGGCCAGAAGATCGAGATCATCGCCGACGCGCTGCCCGGCACACGCTTCGAGGGCCAGATCTACGCCATCGACCCGGCGGTCGACGTCAATGGCCGTGCCATCAGGGTCAAGGCGACCCTTCCCAACGAGGACGACAAGCTGCGCCCCGGTCTCCTCGCCCGCATCACGGTCAAGGGCCAGCCGCGCACCGCCGTGACGATCCCGGAGAGCGCCTTGGTTCCGCGCGGCAGCGACTTCCTCGTCTTCAAGGCCGACAATGGCAAGGCCAAGGAGACGAAGGTGCTCGCCGGCCGGCGCGAGAACGGCTTCGTCGAGATTCTGGAGGGCGTCGAGGTCGGCCAGCAAGTGGTGATCGCCGGCCAGGCGCGGTTGCGCGACGGCGCCGATGTCGAGATCGTGCCGCCGACGACCGCCGCGATCGAAGGCTGAGCCGATGTCGCTCTCCGAACTCTGCATCCGCCGCCCGGTCTTCGCCACCGTCTTGAGCCTCATCATCCTGCTCATCGGCATCGTCTCCTATGGCCGCCTGACGGTGCGCGAATACCCGCAGGTCGACGAGCCGGTCGTCTCGGTGGCAACCACTTACACCGGCGCCTCGGCGGTCCTGATGGAATCGCAAGTCACCCAGGTGCTGGAAGGATCGCTTGCCGGCATCGAGGGCATCGACATCATCGAATCGACCAGCCGGTCGGAATCGAGCCGCATCACCGTCAGGTTCAAGTCGGACGTCAATATCGATACCGCCGCGAGCGACGTGCGCGACCGCGTCAGCCGCGTCCGCGGACGGCTCCCCGACGAAGTGGACGAGCCCATCATCGCCAAGGTCGAAGCCGATGCGCAGGCCATCATCTACATCAACTTCCGCTCCGAACGACTGAACGCCATCGAGCTCACCGACTATGTCGACCGCTATGTCGTCGATCGCTTCAAGAACCTGACCGGCATATCGGACGCCGAAATCTACGGCCAGCGCCTCTATGCCATGCGCATCTGGATCGACCGTGACCGGCTGGCGGGCTATGGCTTGACCGTCCAGGATGTCGAGGATGCGCTGCGCCAGCAGAATGCCGAGATCCCGGCCGGACGCATCGAGAGCGACGACCGCGAATTCACCGTGCTGTCCAAGACCGCGCTGTCGGAGCCTCAGGAATTTCGCAACATCATGCTGAAGCGGGCGGGCGGGCTGCAGGTCAAGCTCGGCGATGTCGCCCGCGTCGAGCTCGGCTCCGACGAGGTCCGCCGCACCAGCCGCTATATGGGCCAGACGGCGATCACCGTCGGCATCATCAAGCAGGCGGTCGCCAATCCACTCGATGTGTCGAAGGAAGTGCGCCGGGTGATGCCCTCGATCATCGACTCCCTGCCGGACGGAGTCAGCGGCGAAATCGGCTATGACTCGACCCAGTTCATCGAGCAGTCGGTCGGCTCGGTCTTCACGACGATCATGGAGGCGATCGCGCTCGTCATCCTGATCATCATGTTCTTCCTGCATTCGCTCAGGGCATCGCTGATCCCGATCGTCACGATCCCGATCTCGCTCGTCGCCACTTTCGCGGTCATGCTGCTGACCGGCCTCTCGATCAACATGCTGACGCTTCTCGCCATGGTGCTGGCCATCGGCCTCGTCGTCGATGACGCCATCGTCGTGCTCGAAAACATCTTCCGTCACATTGAGGAGGGCATGAAGCCTTTCGAGGCGGCGCTCAAGGGCATGCGCGAGATCGGCTTCGCCATCGTGGCGATGACGCTCACCCTTGCCGCCGTCTATGCGCCGATCGCCTTCATGCCGGGCTCGACCGGCCGCCTGTTCCTCGAATTCGCCCTCACGCTTGCGGGCGCGGTGGTCATATCGGGCTTCATCGCTTTGACGTTGACACCCATGATGTGCTCGAAGCTGTTGAAGCACAATGCCCGGCCCAATCTCGTCGCCCGCTTCATCGAGCGGGTGCTGGCGCGGCTCGAGCATGTTTACCGTTTCCTTCTCAGGCTCGCCGTCAAGGCGCGCTATGCCGTCTTCCTGATCGCTCTCGCGGTCGCAGGTTTGGGCGGCTTCCTGTTCACCGGTCTCAATTCCGAGCTGACGCCCCCCGAGGACCGCGGCGTCCTGCAGATCAACGGCCAGACGCCGGAGGGATCGACGCTCGCTTTCACCGACCGTTATGCCGCGCAAGTCGAAGGCATCCTCAAGACGTCGCCGAATATCCGTGCCTATATGGTGACCGTCGGGATGCCGGAGGTGACCGAATTCAGGACCATCGGCCGCCTCAAGGATTATGCCGATCGCGACCTGACTCAGGCGCAGATCGCCCAGCGCCTCGGGCCCAAATTGCGTAAAGTGGCCGGCGCCCAGGTCTCGGCGCGCTCGATGGCCGGCTTCGGGCGCCGCGGCAGCGGACGGCCGGTCGAGTTCGTCATCCAGACCTCCGGAACCTATGCGGATCTGCAGAAATACAGCGACGCCATGGTCGACAGGCTGGCGCAGAATCCCGGCCTCACCGATCTCGATACCGATCTCAAGCTCAACAAGCCGCAGCTCGAGGTGAAGATCGACCGCGACCGGGTCGCCGATCTGGGGCTCGACGTGTCGGAGGTCGGCCGCACCCTCGAGACGATGCTGGGCGGCCGCCAGGTGACCCGCTTCGAGATCGCGGGCGAGCAGTACGACGTCCTCGTCCAGCTCGACGCCAGCGAGCGCACCGCGCCGGAAAACCTCGCGCGCATGTTCGTGCGCAACAGTTCGGGCGAGATGATCCAGCTCTCCAACATCGTCTCGATCACCGAGACGGTGGCGCCCAAGGATCTGCGCCGCTTCAACCAGCTTCGTTCCGTCACCATCTATGCCAATCTGTCGCCCGGCTACACTCTGGGCCAGGCGCTCCAGGCCATTCAGGCCGCGGCGAATGAGGTTTTGCCCGCCACCGCGCTGACCGACGTCTCCGGCCAGAGCCGCGAGTTCCGTGACGCCAGCAGCAACATCCTGTTCATCTTCGTCCTGGCGCTCGCCTTCATCTATCTCGTCCTGTCGGCGCAATTCGAGAGCTTCCGCGATCCTCTGATGATCATGCTGACGGTGCCCTTGTCGATGACCGGCGCGCTTCTCGCGCTCAAGCTCACCGGCGGCACGCTCAACATCTATTCGCAGATCGGCCTCGTGACGCTGGTCGGCCTCATCACCAAGCACGGCATCCTGATCGTCGATTTCGCCAATCGCCTGCAGGATGAGGGCAGGAGTCGCAGCGCCGCCGTCATCGAGGCGGCGACCTTGCGCTTGCGGCCCATCCTGATGACCACCTGCGCCATGGTGCTGGGCGCCATGCCGCTCGCCATGGCGCATGGCGCCGGTTCCGAGAGCCGCGTCCAGATCGGCTGGGTCATTGTCGGCGGCATGACTTTCGGCACGCTCTTGACGCTGTTCGTCGTGCCCGCCGTCTACAGCCTGTTTGGCCGCAAGGCGGTGGCCGAGTCCGAGGCAGCGATCGTCGCCTTCCCGAAAGCGGCGGAATAAGTCCTACCGCCCGCTCGCGCGCTTCATGCGCTCGATGATGCGCGGAATGGCGATCACGGCGATCAGCAGCGCGCCGATATAGACGCTGACCACCTGGCCTGGGATGTTGTTGAGCGACATGCCGAAGGTCAGGAGGCCCAGCACCAGCACGGCGAGGAAGACGCCGAGAATGGAGCCGACGCCGCCGGCGATCGAAACGCCGCCCAGTATGACCATGGTGACGATATCGAGCTCCCAGCCGATGCCGATATTGGAGCGCACGGAGCCGAGCCGCGCCGCCAGGAGGCCGGCGGCGAGGCCCGCCAGGATCCCCGATACGACGAACAGGATGAAGCGTAGACGCGCCACCGGTATGCCGGAAAAGCGCGCCGCCACCGGGTTGGAGCCGGTGGCGAAGAGCTGGCGGCCGATCGCCGTTCTGTGCAGCACGATGCCGAACAGCGCCGTGAGGACGAGGAAGATCAGGAAAGACAGCGGCACCGGCGGCAGGAACAGCCAGGATATGCCCGTCTCTTTCATCTTGATGAAATAGCTCTGCCCGAGATCGAGGAATTCCTGCGGGAACTTCGTCTTCGCCTGGTCGCCCAGGATCACCTGGGTCAACCCGCGAAACAGCGACATCGTTCCGATGGTGACGACGATCGAGGGAAGATTGAGGAACGATACCAGCACGCCATTGAAGACGCCGCAGAGAAGGCCGATGCCGATGCCGGTCGCGAACAGGACGGGCGCGCCATAGCCCGCTTCCGCCGCATAGCCGACCCCCATGGCGGCCAGCGCCACGATGGCGGCGACCGAAAGATCGATCTCGCGTACCAGGATCAAGAGCGCCATGGCGAGCGCGATGATCGCCTTCTCGGAGAAGTTGAAGGTTGCGTCCGCCAGGTTGAAGACGTCGAGGAAATAGGGCGAGGCGATGGTGTTCACGATGATGGTGAGCGCCAGCAGAATGACGAGGATCACCTCCCAGGAGAGGACGATGTCGCGCAAGCGCCGGGGCGGTGAGTCGGCGACGGCATAGCGATCCTCGGACGTGGCGGGCGCGGTCATGGCGCCACCCGTCTCAACCGGCGCGCCTCGGGCAGGATCAGCTTGTCGGGCCGGCGCTCGGCGCGCGCATTGATGACGACGGCGGTGAGGATGACGGCGCCCGAAATCGCCATTTGCCAGAAGGGCGATATCTGCATCACCGGCAGCGCCGTCATCACGATGCCGAGGAACAGAGCGCCCAGCAATGTCCCGGCGACCGTGCCGATGCCGCCGCCGATCGACACGCCGCCGATCACGCACGCCGCGATCACCGTCAGCTCATAGCCGCTGGCGATCTCGGAATAGGCGACGCCATAGCGCGCCACCCACAAATAGCCGCAGAGCCCGGCCACGGCGCCCGAGATGGAATAGGCGAGCAGATCCTGCCGGCGCTGGTCGATGCCGCAATAGCGCGCCGCCACCGGATTGCCGCCCACCGCATAGAGCCCGCGGCCGGCGCGGGTGAAGCTCAGGAAAACCCAGAACAGGAGCGCCACCGCAATGGCGATCCACACCGGGCTCGTCAGGCCGAGCCAGACCTGTTTCGGGAAAGCCTGGAAGGCGACGCCCATTTCCGACGCGTTCACCTGATCGCCGCCCGCGATGATGATGATCATGCCGCGGAAGACCGCGAGCGTGCCCAAGGTCATGACGATCGGCGGAATGCCGAGATAGGCGATGAGCGCGCCGTTGATCATGCCGAGGAGCAATCCGGTGACGATGCCGGCGAGGATCATGAGGATGAGCGGCACTTCCGGATGATACTGGCTGACGAGTGCCGCCATCATGCCGGAAAGCGCCAGATTGGCGGCGACCGAAAGGTCGATGCCGCGCGTCAGGATGACCACCATCTGCGCCAGCGCCATCATGAACAGCACCGAAGTCTCGGTCAGCATATCGCTGATATTGCCCCAGGCCAGGAAGGCCGGCTGATAGGCGCCGATGAGTGCCATGCCGATGAGGAGGATCAGCGCGAGCACGATCTCGCGATTATTGAGGAGGGCCTTCATGCCGCTTCGCTCGCGGCCCCGGTCGCCGCGCCCACGATCGCCTCGGCGCTCCATTCGCCGCGCTTGAACTCATCGACGATGCGGCCTTCCTTCATGACGATGACGCGGTCGGCAAGGCCCATCACCTCGGGCAGTTCCGACGTGATCAGCACGACGGCAAGGCCTTCACTCGCGAGCTCGCCGATGAAATCATGCACCGCGGCCTTGGAGCCCACATCGATGCCCTTGGTCGGTTCGTCCAGCACGATGACCTTGGGGCGCGTCGCCAGCCATTTGGCGATGACGACTTTCTGCTGGTTGCCGCCCGACAACTCGGCGAGCCGCTGCTCCCAGTTTGCCGCCTTGACCGCGAGCCTTCGGCCGAGCCTCCGCGTCTCGGCCTGTTCGGACGCACGCGACAGGAACAGTCCCCGCACATGCTTGCCGAGGTCGGCGAGCGTCACATTCTCGCGGATACCGAGCGACAGGATGGCGCCCTGGTCCTGCCGGTCCTCCGGCACATAGGCGATGCCGGCGGCGATCGCATCCGAAGGTGCCGCGATCGCAAGGCGTTGTCCCTCGAGCGTCACCTCGCCCTGCGTGATGGGCGTGATGCCGAACAACCCCTGCATGGCCTCGGTGCGCCCGGCGCCGACCAGCCCATAGAGGCCCAATATCTCGCCTTTGCGCAGGCTGAAGGAGACATCGGCATATTCCGTCGCATTGGACAGGCCTTCGACGGCAAGCACGGTCTCGCCGAGCTCGACGTCGCGCTTGGGGAAGAACTGATCGACCGGACGGCCCACCATCATGCGCACCAGGTGGGCTTGCGTCACCGAGGCGATCGCTCCTTCGCCGACCTTCTCGCCGTCGCGCAGGCAGATGAAATCATCGCAGATGCGGAAGATCTCATTGAATTTATGGCTGATGAAGACGATCGCCCGGCCCTCCGCCTTGAGCTGGGCGACGACGCGGAAGAGATCGTCGATCTCGCTCGCCGAAAGGGCGGCCGTCGGTTCGTCCATGATGAGGACCTGCGCCTCATGCGACAGAGCGCGGGCGATCTCGACCAGATGCTTCTGGGCGACCGACAGGCGCTTGAGCTTGAAGTCGCTCGGAATGACGGCATCGATGCGCTTGAGGAGCGCCTGCGAGCGCTCACGCATCGTGGACCACGCGACGAGGTGCGACGCGCCGGTCGGCATATGGCCCATGAAGATGTTCTCGGCCACGCTCAGCTCGTCGAACATCACCGTTTCCTGCTGGATCGCCGCGATGCCGGCGGCCCACGCATCGCGCGGCGAGGCGAAGGATCTGGGCTCGCCGCGCACCCGGATCTCGCCTTCATCCGCCGTGTAGATTCCGGTGAGGATCTTGACGATGGTGGACTTGCCCGCACCATTCTCGCCGATGATGGCCGTCACCCGGCCGGGTTTCAAGGCGAGGCTGACATCATGCAGGGCTCTGACGCCCGGAAAGCGCTTGGAAATGCCCGAAAGGGTGAGGATGGGATCAGACACGATCATCCGGCCGCGAGGAGAATAGGCATGAAGCCATGGCCGGACCGGGATCCGGCAATGGCGACAATGCAGTAAAGACGTGATCAGAAGATCTTCGCGAATTCCTCGACATTCGTTTTATTGAACTCGAAGGGCTCGCCCATGATGCATTCACCGGCCGGCCCCACGACCGTCTCGCCCTTCTTGCCCATCGAGAGCTTGGCGCCCTCTTTCGTGTCGGCGCCGCCCAGGATCGCGGCCATGATCTGGGTCGAGGCATAGCCATATTCCACCGGATTCCAGATCGCGAAGCTGTCGCAGGCGCCCTGCATGACATAGTCTTTCATCTCGGAAGGCAGACCGAGGCCGGTGATGAACACTTTGCCGACGAGGCCGCCATCGACGATGGCCTTGGCGCCGGAACGGATGCCGATCGTGGTCGGCGAAATGACGCCCTTGAGGTTGGGATGCGCCTTCACCAGGCCCTGCATCTCGCGATAGCTCTTGTCGTCCTGGTCGTCGCCATAGACGGTCGCCACCAGCGGCATATCTTTGTATTCGGGCTTCTTCCATTCCTCCTGCATGGCGGCGATCCAGGAATTCTGGTTCGTCATAGTGGAGGCTGCCGACAGGATGGCGACCTCGCCTTTGCCGCCGAGCGTCTTGGCGATCATCTGCACCTGCTTGGCGCCGATGAGCGGCGTGGATGACGCCGAGAGATGGACGATACGGCCGGCGGGGGCTATGGCGCTGTCGAAGCTCATCACCTTGATGCCGCGTTCCATGGCCTTCTTGCCGACCGGCACGAGGGCGTCGGCGTCATTGGCGGAAACGATGATGCCATCGACCTTCTGCGCGATCTGCGCATCGATCACGGCGATCTGCTCTTCCGCGGTCGGCTTGGCGGAAGCGGTATAGATGATCTCGATGCCGCCCAGCTCCGAGCCCGCTTCCTTCGCGCCATTGGCGCAGGCGTCGAAATAGCTGTTGCCGAGATTCTTGACGATCATGGCAATGCGCTTTTGGGCCTGGGCGCGAAGCGGCTTCGTCAGGATCGCCGGAGCCGCAACGGCAAAAGCTGCTGCGCTTCCATATTTCAACAGAGTGCGGCGTGTCGTGGTCATCTGGTCTTTCCTCCCTCGTAATTCGGCAATCGTAGCATCAAATGGACCGGGAGCAAGATGTGGGACCTGTCCAGCCTTCCCCTTCTCGCTTGCTACTTCACAACAACCGTCTTCGGATCCCAGCCGTCGGGCGGCGGATATTTCGGCGCCAGCTCTTCCAGTGCCTCGCGCACGATGCGCGAAATCGCGGCATTGCGCGCCCAGTTGCGATCGGCCGGGATGACATACCAGGGCGCATGGGCGGTCGAGCAGCGCCTCAGCGCCGTTTCATAGGCGGCCATGTAGTCGTTCCACAATTTCCGGTCCTCGAGATCGCTCGGATTGAACTTCCACTGCTTGGCGGGATCGGTGACGCGCTCTTTCAGGCGTTCGGCCTGCTCGGCCTTGGAGATATGCAGCATGAATTTGAGGATGCGCGTGCCGTTGTCGCTGAGCATCTTCTCGAACTGGTTGATCTCCTCATAGCGCCGCTCGATGACGTCCGGCTTCGCGAGCTTCCTCACCTTCACCACCAGCACGTCCTCATAATGCGAGCGGTTGAAGATGCCGATGATGCCCTTCTCCGGGCAGGCCTCGTGGACACGCCAGAGATAGTCATGCGCGCGCTCTTCCGGGCTTGGCACCTTGAAGGGCGTCACCTCGACGCCGATCGGGCCGCAGGTGTTGAACACCGCGCGCACCGTGCCGTCCTTGCCGCTGCAATCGATGCCTTGCAGCACGACGAGCAGGCTGTGCTTGCCTTCGGCATAGAGCTTGTCCTGCAGCGCGTCGATCGCCTCGGCATCCTTCTGGGTCTGGGCCTTGGCCTGGTCCTTGCCTTTGAAGGCGCTGTCGTCGCGCGGGTCGATCTTGGCGAGCGAGACCGCCTTGCCGGGACCGACGATGAATTTCTTCGCAAACTGGCTGGGCATCTTTTCCCCTGTTCAGGTCCGGCCAGAGGTTCGGACATTGGGGCCTTGATTGCAAGGGCCGAGCACCCTAATGCCTAATGCCAAAGGATTGATATATGACAGATAATAAGGCTCAGATGGCGTCACCGGCCTTTCGGCTCGCCGCCATCGACCAGGACTTCGTCCTCGGCGACACGACGCGCGGCATCCGCTTCCAGCTCGAATACCAGAAGGCGGAGGAATATTTGCGCAAATGGGGGGTCGCCTCGACCGTCGTCGTCTTCGGTTCGGCGCGCGTCAGGGAAGGCGACAAACGCGGCTGGTATGAAGCCGCCCGCGCATTCGCCCGCATCGTCTCGGAAAATGGCGGCGCCCTCCACAGCTTTTCGAGCCCGCGCCGGAACGTCATCGCCACCGGCGGCGGTCCCGGCATCATGGAAGCCGCCAATCGCGGCGCCTATGATGTGGGCGCGCCCTCGATCGGCTACAACATTACGCTGCCGCATGAGCAGGAGCCCAATGCCTATTCGACGCCGGAGCTCACCTTCCGCTTCCATTATTTCGCGATGCGCAAGATGCATTTCGCCATGCGCGCCGATGCCCTGGTCGTCTTCCCCGGCGGCTTCGGGACACTCGACGAGCTCTTCGAGATCCTCACCCTGAGGCAGACCGGCAAGATGGACGATCCCGTACCGATCGTTCTCTATGACAGCATCTTCTGGCACAAGACCATCAACTTCCGCCGCTTCGCCGATGAGGGCCTGTGCGCCGAATCCGATCTCGATCTCTTCGGCTTCGCCGACACGCCGGAGGGGGCCTGGAAAGAGCTTCTCGCCCGCGGCCTCAAGGTCCCGGAACGCAAAGGATAGGACATGACGATCAAGATTCATTTCCACGGCGCCACGCGCGTCGTCACGGGCTCCTGCTATGTCCTCGAGACCGGTTCCGCGCGGCTCCTCGTCGATTGCGGCATGTTCCAGGGCTCGAAGACCGAGAAGGAGCTCAACTACCGCGCCTTTCCCTTCGATCCGCGCAAGATCGACGCCATGCTCCTGACCCATGCCCATATCGATCATGCGGGCCTCATCCCCAAGCTCACCAAGGCGGGCTATGCCGGCAAGATCTACGCGACCCACGCGACCTGCGATCTCGCCGCGGTCATGCTGCCGGATTCGGGCTTCATCCAGGAGACCGAGGTCAAGCAGCTCAATGAGCGCAACCGCAAGCGCGGCCTCGACGAGGTCGAGCCGATCTACACCGCCGATGATGCGCGCCAGGCGCTCGAGCATTTCGAAGGCATCGCCTACAAGACCTGGATCACGCCAGTGCCCGGCATCAAGGCGCGCTACTGGAATGCCGGCCACCTCCTGGGCTCCGCCTCGATCGAGGTCGAGGTCGCGCGTGAGGGCCTGAAACCCTTGCGCATCCTGTTCTCCGGCGACATCGGTCCCGACCAGAAATTATTCGAGCCCGATCCCGAGGCGCCGGTCGATTTCGACTATGTCATTTGCGAATCGACCTATGGCGGCAAGGACCGCTTCGAACGCTCGCAGGAGACGCGCCGCGAGGTGCTGGGCGCCGAGTTGCGCGCCGCGGCGAGCCGCCAGGGCGCCGTCCTCATTCCCTCTTTCGCGGTGGAGCGTACCCAGGAGATCCTGGTCGACGTGATCGCGCTCATGGATGCGGGCGTCGTTCCCTATGCGCCGGTCTTCATCGATTCACCCTTGGCGCTGAAGGCGACGGAGATCTTCACCCATCACGCCAAATCGCTGCGCAACGGCGATGCGCTGCTGAGAGCGCTCGAATCGCCCTATGTGAAGACGACGGAAACCGCCGATGAGAGCAAGGCCATCAACCGCTTCGCAGGCTTCCACATCATCGTCGCGGCGAGCGGCATGTGCGAGGCGGGCCGCATCCGCCATCATCTGAAGAACAACCTGTTCAAGCCCAATGCCACCGTCCTCCTGGTCGGCTTCCAGGCGATGGGCACGCTCGGCCGCCTGCTCGAGGATGGCGCGCAGAGCGTCAAGATCCATGGCGAGGAGGTCAAGGTGAGAGCCGCGATCCGGCGCTTCGAGGATTATTCGGGCCATGCCGACGGACCGGAATTGCTGCAATGGCTGCGCGAGCGCTTGCCCATCGCCAAGGCGGTCTTCCTGACCCATGGCGAGGAGGAGCCGCAAGTGGCGCTGGCCAATGCCATGGCGGGCGAGATCATCGAGGCCCAACGGATCGAGCGGCCGCGTCTCGATGACGTCTATGACGTGACGGGCGATGCGCCGGTGCGCCGCGAGGCCGAGATCAGGCCGCGCCTCAGCCCCGACAAGATGGCGCATCCCGATTGGCACAACGAGCTTGCCGAGCTCATCCTCGACATCAATGACGAGATGGGCAAGGCCGCGGACGAGAAGGCCCGCGCCGTCGTCATCCGGCGGCTCAAGCGCGCGCTCGCGGAATCGCGCGGCGCGATGCCGCCGCCCAATGCCCGGCAGAAGGGCCACGACGAGGGCCGCGGCGGCGCTCGGGGCTTCGATGAAGGGTAATATTCGCAAATTTAGGTTAATGGCTCAAAATCGCGCAGGTTGGGCCGTTAACCAAGCCTAAGGGTGGAGTTAATCCGTATACTGTGCAATCGTCGCGATGGGTACGGCGTTTTGGATTTTTCGATCCAGAAAGGTCATTATGCATGCCCCGCAACTCCATCAGACTGCAGACTGAAGCCACCGAGGCCCTGAGGGTCGAAATCGACCGTGATCGCGCGAAGGATCAGGCCAGCATCGATTATTTCCGCGATCTGCTCGGTGTACTGAGAGATGGCCGCGACGAGGACCTCGGAGCCCTGGATTCATTCGCGGCGAACATGAAGATGATGATCAATCGCCGGCATGACGGCGTCGCCGAACAGATCAAGGTACAGATCGCGCGCGACGAAGCGCATCTGCGCGACCTCGAAGGCAACGAGCCGGAGAAGCCCGTGGATCAGGAGAAGCCCGCCGCTGCCGAGCAAGACCATGGCGACGGCAAGGTCACGCGCATCAAGAAGATTGCCAGCGTATAGAACCCTGCCCCTCTCCTCGCCGGGGGAGAGGGAATTCTCTGATCAGCCTCACCGCCTCGGCCCCGATCTCGGGCAGCATCGTGACGCTGTCCGAGGGCCATTTGCCCTGGGCGAAGACGACGAGCGTGAACACCTCGCCCGTCGGCAATGCGGCATGCAGCGCGTCATGGCGGCGATAGCTCGCATGGCTGTCGCCCGTCCAGCCGGTCCAGCCGGCTTTCGCCCAGATCTTGGCACCGTCCGGCATGCCTTCGCCCAGGAACCCCAGAAGCTGGGCATGCGGCGTGTCCCTGAATTCCTTCGTATTGGGCCGGTGGAGCGTGTCACGCATGATCTTGGACCTGTGCCCCGAAATCATCTCACCGCTCATGATCTTCGCCAAGATCAGGGCGGCGGCGTTGCTGGTGAGGCGGTTATGGTTGTTGCCGCCGTGCTGCACATAGACCTTCTCGCGCCCATAGCGCTCATCGTCCATCAGCTTTTGCGACACATTGATCCGGGCGAGCTCGGGCAGCGCGAATGACCGGAAATAGCGGTTCACGTTCTCGCGCGCCGCGATCCAGCGCTCCATCTCCTCACCGCTGAGCTCGGTGTCGCCCGTGGTGCCGCTCAGGTGATCGATGATGTAATTGGTCGCCATGTTGCTCGACCATTTGATCATGTCATGCAGAGCGCGGGCGAGCTCCGGCGTTTCGGCGAGGCGTCCATCCTCATAGGCCTGCTGCAGCGCCACCATGTAGAACATCTTGATGACGCTGCAGGGATAGAACGGGGCATCGCCGCGATAGGCGAAACTGTCCTTGACCGGCCCCTCTTCGCCCTCATGCAGATGGAGCGTCACGGCGAAATCATCAGGCTTCACACCGTGCGGCGCAAACCGCCCCTTGATCCAGACTGTGAGCGCGGTGCCGATTTTTTCCGCAAGGCTTATGCTCTGTGACGGCATTAGGGATTCCTCGAATGTATGTCAGGAGTTTCGGGCGAAGGTGAATTGAGTGGAGGCCTCGGGATTGAGGCAGCGCACTTGGTGGTCGGGGTCGCCGTCGCGAAGCTCGGGATGCTCGGCGCGGCAGGCGGGCAGCACGAAGGGGCAGCGGGTCGAGAAACCGCAGCCCAAGGGCGGCGCCAGGGGATCGGGCACCTCGCCTTCGATCCCTGGCGCCATGCTGCGCCGTTGCGGATCGGGCATCGGGATCGCCGCGAGGAGCCCCCGCGTATAGGGATGCTGCGGCCTCGCGAACAGGCTTTCCGTCTCCGCCACTTCGACGATCTCGCCCAGATACATGACGGCGATGCGGTCGCTGATATGGCGCACCACATTGAGATCATGGGCGATGAACATGATGGCGATGCCGAGCTTGGCGCGCAGGTCTTCGAGCAGATTGATGATTTGCGCCTGCACGCTGGCATCGAGAGCGGAGACCGGTTCATCGGCGATGATGAGGCGGGGCTCGACCGCCAGCGCCCGGGCGATCGAGATGCGCTGGCGCTGGCCGCCGCTGATCGCATGTGGCAGCCGATCCTTGAGCTTTGGCGTCAGGCCGACCATCAGCAGCAATTCATCGACGCGCTTCATCCG
Source organism: Pseudomonadota bacterium (assembly GCA_021828105.1). Classification (GTDB taxonomy): domain Bacteria; phylum Pseudomonadota; class Alphaproteobacteria; order Rhizobiales; family Aestuariivirgaceae; genus Taklimakanibacter. Next base: position 406,000 of record JAKATG010000002.1, on the reverse strand, counting down.
CGCATCGGCATTAGTGACGGTGCCGTGCACTTTGAGGGCCTCGTCCAGCATGGCGCCCAGCGTCATGCGCGGATTGAGCGAGGCGTAAGGGTCCTGGAAGACCATCTGGACCTGCCGCGCCCGCGCCTGCCGGTCGCCGGCGAAAGCGCCGCCTTGCCAGGCGAAGCTGCCGCCTTCCGGCCGGTCGAGGCCGACGATGCAGCGCCCGAGCGTCGATTTCCCGCAGCCGGATTCACCGACGACGCCCAGGATTTCCCCGGGCCTCACCGTGAGGCTGACATCGCGCAAGGCCTTGAGCCGCGCCGTGGGCTTGCGCGCCAGCACATCGCTCAAGCTCCGGTCGAGCACATAGGTCTTCGACACATGGCTGATCTCGAGCAGCGGCCGGGAGGCGCTCATGCGAGCTCTCCCATCCGGATGCAGGCGCCTTCATGGCCGGGCTCGACCGGCAGCAAGGGCGGCTCATCGCGCGCGCATTGCGCCACGGCGAAATGGCAGCGCGGATGGAAGCGGCAGCCGCTTGGCGGGGATGAGAGATCGGGCGGCGCGCCGCCGATCGGCTCGAGCCGCTCGTGCTTGTTGCGCATGGCGGGGAGCGCGCCGAGGAGCGCCCGCGTATAGGGATGCGACGGCTTGGCGAAAAGCTGCGCCGTCGTGGCGGTCTCGGCGATGCGCCCGGCATACATGACGGCGACGCGATCGCAGGTCTGCGCGACGACGCCCAGATCATGGGTGACGAACAGCACCGCCATGCCGGTCTCCTCGCGCAGGCGCAGGATGAGCTTCAGGATCTGGTCCTGCACGGTGACGTCGAGCGCCGTCGTCGGCTCATCGGCGATCAGGAGCTTGGGCCGGCAGGCAAGCGCGATGGCGATGAGCACGCGCTGCCGCATGCCGCCGCTGAAAGCATGCGGATAGGCATCGAGCCGCCTTTCGGCGGCGGAGACGCCGACCGATTTCAGGAGATCGATCGCCGCCGCGCGCGGGCTTCGGCCCGCGAGCCGGCCATGCCGGACGAGGCCCTCCTGGATCTGCCGGCCGATGCGCATCGTCGGATTGAGCGCCGTCATCGGATCCTGGAAGATCATGGCGATTTGGCGCCCGCGGATCTGGGTGAAATCGCCATCGCCGAGATCGACAAGCTCGCGGCCGTCGAAGCGGACCGAGCCCGCCATGCGGCTGGGCGCCCCGCCGAAAAGCCGGATCAGCGAGCGGCAGGTGACGCTCTTGCCGCATCCCGATTCACCGACCAGCCCGAAGATCTCACCCGCTTTGATCTCGAAGCTGACGCCGTCGACCGCGGTCACGGTCTGCTGGCGCCCGGCGAAGGAGACCTTGAGGTCGCGCACGCTGAGGAGCGGGGCCGTCATGCCTTGGGCCTCAGGAAGTCGTCGAGCCCGTCGCCCAGGAAGGTGAAGGTGACGCCGACCAGGACGATGGCGAGGCCCGGGAACAGCGAGATCCACCAGCCGTCCTGGATGAAGTTGCGGCCATCGGCGATCATGACGCCCCATTCCGGCGTCGGCGGCTGGATACCGAGCCCGAGGAAGCCGAGCGAGGTGACGGCGAGGATGGTGAGCACGACATCGGCCATCATGAAGACGATCGCCGGCGTGATCACATTGGGCAGGATATGCCGGAACATGATGCGGGCATGGCTGTAGCCCAGGACCGAGGAGGCCTTGACGTAATCGAGCTGTTTGGCGAGCAGCACCTCGCCCCTGACGATGCGGGCGAAGGAAATCCACACCACCAGCGTGAAGGCCAGATACATATTGGCGATGCTGGGCCCGAGCGCGCCGACGATCGAGATGACCAGCACATAGAAGGGAAAGGCCCATAATATGTCGACGATCCGCATCAGCACGAGATCGAGCCAGCCGCCGAAATAGCCGGAGACGAGGCCGATGGTCGAGCCGATGAGGAAAGGCAGCAGCACGCAGATGGCCACGACCTCGAGATCGACCCGGGCGGCGGCGATGACGCGTGCCAGCACGTCGCGGCCGAGATCGTCGGTGCCGAAAGGATGGGCGAGGCTCGGAGGGGCGAGCGCATTGGCGAAGTCGATGGCCACCGGATCATGCGGCACGACGAGCGGTCCGATCAGGCTGGCGAGGACCAGCACGGCGAGGAGAAGCAGGCCGACATGCAGGTTGCGGTTGCGCCGGAACCTGTCGGCCGTTTCGCTGGAGATGAGCCGGGTCACGACAAGGTCACGCGCGGATCGACCAGCGCATAAGCGAGGTCGGTCAGGAGGTTGATGAGGACGACCAGGGTCGCGAAGGTGACGGTCAGCGCCTGCACCATCGGATAGTCGCGGGCCGAGATCGACGAGACGAGCAATGAGCCGAGGCCCGGTATGCCGAACACGGTTTCGATGACCACGGTTCCGCCGATCACCCAGCTCGTATGCACGGCGAGCACCGAGATGGTCGAGGTCAGCGAATTGCGGAAGACATGGCGCCACAGCACCTGGCGCTCGACCAGGCCCTTGGCGCGCGCCGTGTCGACATAATCGGCGCCGAGCACCGCGATGATCGAGCTTCTGAGCGAGCGGATGGTGAGCGCCGCCGTGCCCAGCGCGATGATGAAGGCCGGCAGAGCGAGATGGTGCAGCCTGTCCCAGAAGCCCTCGCCATAGCCCGACACCGGGAAGAGCGGGACATAGATGGCAAAGAGCAGCACCAGGAGCACGCCCAGCCAGAAGGCCGGCATCGACATGGCCATGACGAAGACGACGCGTATCACCTGGTCGAAGACGCCGCCCTTGCGGATCGCCGCCAGCATGGCGAGCGGCACGGTCATGATCACCGCCATGATGGTGGAGAGGCCGACCAGCGCCAGGCTCGGCCACAGTCTTTCGAGGATGAGCGGCGCGATATCGGCCTTGTAGGCGATCGAGCGGCCGAAGCTGCCCTGCACCAGATCGCCAATGAAGCGCAGATATTGCTGCCACAGCGGCTGATCGAGGCCGAGCTGCTCATTGAGCTTGGCGATGTCTTCGGGCGTGCCGCGGCTGCCGAGCATCAAGGTCGCCGGGTCGCCCGGCATGACGCGGAGCAGCAGGAACGCCACCAGCGTGATGCCGATGAGCACCGGCAGGAGCTGGATGATCCGCGACAGGCAGAAAAAGACGATCTTCATGGAAGACCTCCCCACTTTCCCCCTCTCCCGTTGCGAAGCAATGGGAGAGGGTGCCCGAAGGGCGGGTGAGGGCTCTTTGCTTCAGCAATGAATACTTGTTGAGATTGGAACACTTTGCACGAAAGAGCCCTCATCCGGCCTTCGGCCACCTTCTCCCACGCTGCGCGCGGGAGAAGGGGAATGGCGGAGGGCAGATGCGACAGTAAAGACACCCGGCTACTTTATCACCACATCCTTCAGCGAATAATTCGCCGTCGGCAGCACTTCGAAGCCTTCGACATTGGCGCGCATCGCATAGGCGGATTTCGGCATGAACAGGAAGATGAAGGGAGCGCCCTCATGCACCCGGGCTTCGATCTCCTTGAACATCTTGCCGCGCTCCTCGCCCTCATTGGTCTGGCGCTCGAGCGCATAGAGCTCGTTGACGCGATCGTCCTTCCACTGCGAGTGGAAGGCATTGGCGCGCTCCGGATTGACCATGGTGAAGCCGACGAGCTGATCCGGATCGATCGTGTCGCTGGTCGCATAGGACAGCGACAGCTCGAAATTGCCGGCCTTGGTGGTGCTGAACTGCGAGGAGCCTTCGATGGTCTGCAATTCGACCTCGATGCCGATCTGGCGCAGCGACGCCTGGATGGCGCTGCCGATCTGGCGGCTGGTCACGTCGCCGCCGCGCACCAACATGCTGGTCTTGAAGCCCTGCTCGAGTCCCGCCTCCTTCAGGAGCGCCTTGGCCTTTTCGAGATCGACCGGATAGGGCTTGAGCTCCTCATTATGATAGGCCATGACCGGGATGGAGGTGGTCGCCGCCACCGCATCGCCATGGAAGATGCCCTTGACCAGCGCTTCCTTGTCGACGGCATAGTTCATCGCCTGGCGCACGCGCACATCGTCGAAGGGCTTCTTGGTGGTGTTGATCTGCACCATGTCGATGCGGAAGACCGAGGCCAGGCCCACTTTCACGCTGGCATCGCTCTTGAGCGTCGCTGCCTGGTTGAACGGCACTTCGATGACGGCGTCGAGCTCGCCCGCCTTGAGCTTCAGCACGCGCGAATTGTCCTCCGGCACGATCTCGAGCGTGGCGCCGTCGATCTGCGGCTTGCCCTTCTCCCAATAATGCGGGTTCTTGGCGAGCTCCATCTTCTGTCCGCGCGCCCAGTTCGTCAGCACGAAGGGTCCAGAACCAATGGGCTTCTCGAAGAAGGCTTCGCCCTTCGCCTCGACCAGCTTGGCGGGCAGGATCGAGGCCGAGAACATCGCCAGATTGTTGATGATCGGGGTGAAGGGCTTTTCGAGCTTCATCACGATCGTGTGGTCGTCGACGACCTGATAGGTGGTGATCGGGCGGAAGAACCGGCCCCATTCCGATTTCTCGCCGGCGGCGCGCTTGAGCGAGAATTCGACATCGGCCGCCGTCACCGGCGTGCCGTCGGAGAATTTCGCATCGGCGCGCAGCTTGAAGCTGTATTCCTTGCCGTCGGGGGAGACGGTCCAGGATTCGGCGATGCCCGGCTCGAGCTTGGTGCCGTCCTTGCTCGGGCGGACGAGCTGGTCATAGATCTGCAGCTCCGCCCAGATCGAGGCATTGTCGCTCGACGCGATGGGATCGATGGTGAGCGCATCCTCGCGCACCCCGACTTTGAGCGTCGCGGCTTCGGCGGAAGCGAGCGGGATTGCGGTCAGGGCCATCGTCGCCAGCGCCGCGATGAAGGCCTTGGCCAGGATCGCCCGGCGTGAAAATCCTGAAACTGGGTTCCGATTGCGCATTTTAGCTCCTCCCGGACCTGATATTTGTGGTTATGAACTGGACTGGAACAAGCCGAATATCAGCGGCAGTTCCCTGACTGCCAGCCGCATATCGACGCCCGTCCCATAAGGGCAATCTCGGAGGCGGCACCCGAATGGTCAAATTGGAATATGGACGGCATCCATAACTTGAGGTTATGTGCTGGGCGACGAAGGAGGGTAGCTTGCGGTTGCGCCATATCGAGGTTTTCCACGCCATCAAGCAAGCCGGGTCGATCAGCAAGGCGGCGGCTTTGCTGGGCGTCTCGCAGCCCGCGGCCAGCAAGGTGCTGCAGCACGCCGAATCCTCGCTCGGCTTCAAGCTGTTCGAGCGGGTGAAGGGCAGGCTCCTGCCGACGGCGGAAGCGGAGCTGCTCTATGTCGAGGTCGCCAAGCTCAATCTGGGCCTCGAGCAATTGCGCAAGCTCTCCGCCAATCTGCGGCGCTTCCCGCAAGGGCGATTGCATGTCGGCTGCCTGCCGAGCCTCGGCCTCTCCATCATGCCGAAGACCATCCACGACTTCCGCAAAGCCTATCCTTCCGTCGTCTGCGAGGTCGAGACCAACCATATCGAGGCCCTGCTCGCCGCCTTGCGCTCGCGCCAGCTCGATCTCGCGATCTCGATCTTTCCCGACGAGCATCCGGACATCCGCACCCAGGTGGTGGGCGAGATGGACCTCGTCTATCTGGGGCCCCGCGACGGCGGCGATGTCGACCTGGCCGAGATCGAGGATCGCGAGCTCGTCGGCCTGTCGCGCGGCGACGGGGTCGGCGGCCTGATCGCCAAGGAGCGCGAGCGGCTGGGCCGCAGCTACAATCCCGGCATCGAGGTCCAGACCTATTATCTCGCTTGCGCCTTCGCCGCGGCCGGATGCGGCGCCACGATCGTCGATCGCCTGACCGCGCGCAGCATGCTGAGGCCCGGCCTGTATCTGCGCTCGCTCAGGCAGCGTCTCACCGTCGAGATTGCCGTGCTGACGCACGAGGCCAATGTCATTCGCGGCTTCTACACGGATTTCGTCACCATCCTGAAGAAATCGCTCTCCGCCATGCCCGATGTGGAGAGCGTCCCGCTTCACGACGCGAGAAATTAGATCACCTCGATCCAGCGCCGCTCGCGCGCCGAGCGCGCCATGCCGTGGATCACGCGCTCGATCTTGAGGCCTTCGGCGAAATTGACGAAGCATTCGCTTTGATCGGCGATGCAGTCGAGAAGATGCTTGGCCTCGATGACCTTGAGCTCGTTGAAGCCGAGCTGGTGTCCGGCGACGGGGGTGAACTGGGCATAGGGCGCATGGGCGGGACCGGTGAGAATGGTGCGGAAGCCGCGCGTCGCTTCCGGCCCCTCGCTCACATAGAGCTGCAATTCATTGAGCCGCTCCTGGTCGAAGGTCAGCATGCCCTTGCGGCCGTGGATCTCGAAGCGGATGAGGTTCTTGCGGCCCCAGGCGGCGCGGCTCGAGGTGAGCGTGCCGGAAATGCCGTTCCTGAAGCGCACGATGGCATGGGCGATGTCCTCGTTCTCGACCTCGCGCATCTCGCTCGTGCCGGGCACCGGGCGCTCCTTGACCACGGTCTCCATGTCGGCCGCGACCGAGGCGATGTCGCCGATGAGGAAATGCGCGAAGCTCACCAGGTGGCAGGTGATGTCGCCGAGCGTGCCGAGGCCCCAGAGATCGATGCGCGCCCTTTTGCTCCACGGCACGTCGGGCGAGGCCAGGTAGTCTTCGTCCACTTGCCCGCGGAAATGCACCACCTCGCCAATGGCGCCGGCCTGGACGAGGTGCCTGGCATGCAGCACCGCGGGGTTCTTGATGTAGTTGTAGCCGAGCAAGGTGCGGCCCTTGGCCTTCTCCGCCGCGGCGGCCATGGCCTGCGCCTCCTCGAGCGTCAACGCCATCGGCTTCTCGCACCACACATGCTTGCCGGCCGCGAGGAAGGCGACCGCCATCTCGCGATGCACGTTGTTGGGCGCGGTGATCGACACGATGTCGATCCTGGGATCATCGACGAGCTTGCGCCAATCCGTTTCAGCCCGGGCGAAGCCATATTCGGCGGCGCGCTTCTTGGTGAGATCGGGATCGATATCGCACAAGGTCTCGAGCCGGATTTCCGGCACGTCGCCGAAGACGGGCCGCACATGGCTCCAGGCCATGGCATGGCATTTGCCCATGAAGCCGGTTCCGATCAGCGCGACACCTAAGGACGTCATGACTATTTCTCGACCTTCCAAAAAAAGCAGGTCCCGACTTTCGCCGGGACCTGCGATCAACTCAACAGAAAACCGATCCTATTTATACTGATCGGCATTCTCCTTGGTGACGAGCACCGTGCCGGTGTCGATCACCGGATCGATCTTCTCGCCCTTCTGCAGCTTGACCAGGTTCTCGACCGCGAAGGCGCCCATATTCTTGGGCGCTTGCGCGACGGAAGCGGTCATGTCGCCGGCGATGATCGAGGCGGCGGCATCGGGATTGGCATCGAAGCCGACCACCATGACGTCCTTGAGCTTGTCGGCCGCTTTCAGCGCCTCGACGGCGCCCAGCGCCATATTGTCGTTGGAGGCGAACACCGCCTTGATGTTGGGATTGCCGGTCAGGATGTTCTCCATCACCGACTGGCCCTTGGCGCGGTCCCAATCGGCCGGCTGCTCGGCGACGACCTTGAGACCGCAGGCTTCGAGCCCGGCCTTCGAGCCATTGGCGCGCGCCTGGCCGGTCGACTGGGTGATGATGCCTTGCAGGATCGCCACTTCCGATCCCTTCTCGACCTTCGAGCAGATGAAATCGGCGGCGAGCTTGGCGCCGACTTCGTTGTTCGTGCCGATGAAGGTCACGCCTTCATTGGTGCCCTTGGTGTCGACGAACACGACCGGCACGTTCTTGGCTTTCGCCGCGTCGACGACGGGCGCCAGCGCATTGGGATCGGTCGGCGCCAGAGCGAGGCCGGCGATGCCCTTGGCGAGCATGTCCTCGAGCTGCGCGATCTGCGCCTGGACGTCGGATTCGGCCGGCGGCGACATGACCACCACCTCGACGCCGAGCTCCTTGCCCTTCTCTTCGGCTCCGGCCTGGACCGCGGCCCAGAACGGGTTGCCCGCGCCCGGGCCTTTCATGTCGAGCACGATCGGATCGGCAAAGGCCGAACCGGCGAAGCTCAGCGCCGCCACGGCGACGCCCGCAATCAGAAATCTCTTCATCTACTCCTCCCATGGACAAGACGTCTCCGATGGATCAGCGCTTCCGGCCTGGAGACAAGGCCGGAAGCGGCATTCACTTGCGTGTCGCGGCGCGCCGCCGCAGCACGTCGATATAGACGGCGATGATGATGATAAGACCGATGAGGATCTGCTGCCAGAACGGGCTGATATTGTTGAGATTGAGCCCGTTGCGCAAAAGTCCCATGATGAGCACGCCGGCGAGCACGCCAAGCACCGTGCCGCGCCCGCCGAAGAAGCTCGCCCCGCCGATGATCACCGCCGCGATGGCATCGAGCTCGGCCCCGACGCCGGCGAGCGGAAAGCCCGAATCGGTGCGTCCGGCAAGCAGCAGTGCCGCGAGCCCGGCGAAGAAGCCGCAGATCGCATAGACATAGACCAGCACGCGGTCGACATCGATGCCGGTGACGCGCGCCGCCTGCGGATTGCCCCCGATCGCAAAAATGTGCCGGCCCATATTGGTGCGGTTGAGGAAGAACCACAGGCCGATCGCGCACAGGATGACGAGGAAGAAGCTGACGGGCACGCCCGCCGGAGGGTTGAACAGGCCAAGAGTGTAGTATTTCTGGCCGAGATAGCGCACTTCCGGCTGGAGACCGGAGATCGGCGCCTGGCTGATGAGGCTGGTGAGGCCGCGCGCGATATTGAGCGTGCCGAGCGTCATGATAAAGGGATGCGGCAGTTTGAGCATCGTGTAGCCGAGGCCGTTGACGAGCCCCGAGGCGATGCCGACGAGGGGCGCCACCAGGATCACGATCGGCCAGGGCAGGCCCGCTTTGTCGGCGACCGCGAGGCAGATCATCGCCAGCGCCATCACCGATCCGACCGAGAGATCGATGCCGGCGGTGATGATGACCACGAACATGCCGAGCGCCAGCATGGCGGCGAAGGCATTCTGCTTCAGGATGTTGGAGATATTGGCCGCCGACAGGAAGGTCGCGGGCTGCGTCGCATAGAGGATCGCCATCATCACGATGACGACGAGGATGATGCCGTAGCTCTCGAGGAAGCGCGATAGAGCGGGATTATTGCTGATCATCAATGCACCCGGTCATGCGCGAGCTCAGCGGTATGACCCTTGGTCCCCATGATCCAGCCGATGACCTCGTTGCGGTTGGTCTTCTCGAGCGGCGAATCGGCGAAATTGGCGCCGTGGAAAAGCGCCATCACCCGGTCGCAGGCATAGAAGATGTCGTCCATGCGGTGCGAGATCATGATGACCGCGACGCCATGCTCCTTAAGCGACTTGATGAGGTCGAGCACCTTGCCGACTTCCTTGATGGCGAGCGCCGCCGTCGGCTCGTCCATGATGACGACCTTGGCGTCGAAAGCTGTGGCGCGCGCGATGGCGACCGCCTGGCGCTGGCCGCCGGAAAGCTCCTCGACTGGCTGGTCGACGCTCTTCACATGGATCTTGAGCTTGTCGAGATGGGCCTGCGCCATCTCGCGCTCCCTGGCCTTGTCGATGACGGTGAGGCCGGCGACACGCGCGCCGGGCTCGCGGCCGAGATAGATATTCTCGTAGATCGGCAGATTCCCGGCCAGCGCGAAGTCCTGATAGACCATCTCGATGCCGATATTGCGCGCCGTGCGCGGGCTCGAGAAATGGACGGGGCGGCCTTCGAAGATGAGCTGGCCCTCGCTCGGCTGATAGAGGCCGGAAAGGATCTTCATGAGGGTGGATTTGCCGGCGCCATTGTCGCCGACGACGCCGAGCGCTTCACCGGAGTTCACATGGAAGTTCACATTGCGCAGCGCCGTGATGGCACCGAAATATTTCGTGACGCCCTTGGCTTCGAGCAGCGGGGTTTCGGTGGTGGTCACCCGTCCATCCTCCCTTTCAGGACCTGGAAGCCGGTCCAAAATAGAATATTCTGGTGATTATTTTTGTTATTAGAACATTTATTCCATTTTTGCTTGACGCCGTCAAGCCCTTCTGTTGTCATGGGCCATGGCGACGACCGAGACCGCTCCCAAGGATTTCGCGACGCTCAAGGCGCTGATCATCGAGCGCGGCAAGACCTTGCCCAAGCGCCTGAGCCAGATCGCGGCCTTCGCCCTCGAGCACCCCGACGATATCGCCTTCGGCACGGTGGCGTCGATTGCCGAGCAGGCCGAGGTCCAACCCTCCTCGCTCATCCGCTTTTCCCAGGCCATGGGCTATCAGGGCTTTTCCGAGCTGCAGGAGATTTTTCGTGCACGCCTGCGCGACCGGGTGCCGAATTACGAGGAGCGCATCGCGCAATTGCGCGAGCATGCGAAATCGGCCTCGAAGGCGCATATCCTCTTCGAAGGCTTTTCGGAGGCGGCGCAGAAGTCGATCGCCGATCTTTCCGGCAAGATCGAGGCCAAGACGCTCGACAAGGCGGTGGCGCGGCTCGCCGGCGCCCAGACGATCTACATCATCGGCCTCAGGCGCTCCTTCCCGATCTCGTCTTATATGGCCTATGCCTTCGGCAAGCTCGGGCTACGCCATGTGCTGGTCGACGGGCTGGGCGGCCTCGCTTCCAACGACATCGCTTTCGCGACCCCCAAGGACGCCGTGCTCGCAGTGAGCTTCACCCCCTATGCCAGCGAGACCGTTACCTTGGTCAGCCAAGCTGTTCGCGCCCATGTGCCGGTGATTGCCATCACCGACAGCGCCTTCTCGCCCTTGGCGCGCGATGCCGAGATCTGGTTCGAGGTGGCAGAAGCGAATTTCGAAGGCTTCCGCTCGCTCGCCGCCACGCTGGCCCTCGCCATGACGCTGACCGTCGCCGTGGCGGAGAAAAGGGGAAGTTAGACACCTGCCCGAACTTCCCCTTCTCCCGCTCGCGGGAGAAGGTGCCCGAAGGGCGGATGAGGGTGTTGGTCAATCTTGCGGCAGTCTATCGGCAAACGCCAAGAGGATCATGTTCGTCACATCATCGAAACGATGATGTCCTGACTCTAGTCGGACTTCCGTCGGCACCTGGTTGCGCCGCAGCCAACGAGCCTGGTCGAGATGTTTCGGCTTAATGTTCCGCGTGATCATCGCATCAAAGAGACACCCTCATCCGGCCTTCGGCCACCTTCTCCCGCAAGCGGGAGAAGGGGAAAACAGGTAAGATTTCATCGCTCTTGTAATCGCGGGCCAAGCCGTGCGATTTGGGAAATCTCAGGCTATGAAGATGTGCCCGCAGTTGCGGTCATTCCGGCAAACGGCAATCGTCGCTATTTGACAATTCCCTGCTCCAAATTCCTATTCGGACCCTAACCTCTTGATATGCCTGAGGTCGGATTCTTTTTTGTAAAAATTCCCTGATAATCCCTGATAATCCCTGATTCCGGTCGTCACTTCACCTTCACCGGCTTGCCGGTCTTCCAGCTTTCGGTCGCCGCTTCCGCGAGCTTCTGGGCCTCGAGCCCGTCATGACCGGAGGCGCTCGGCGCCTTGCCCTTGCCCATCGCATCGAGGAAGGCCAGCACTTCGAGGCGATAGGCTTGCGTATAGCGCTCGATGAAGGAGAAGGGGATGAGGTCTTGCGTAAAACCTTGCGCATCGGCGCATTCGACCGTCGTCAGATGGACATTGCCGGCCCTGAGCATCGCCTTGCTGCCATGCACTTCGATGCGCTGGTCATGGCCATAAGTGGCGCGCCTGGAATTGGTGATGATCACCATGGCGCCGCGCTTCGTCTGCATGTGGACGGCCGCCGTGTCGACGTCGCCCGCCTTGCCGATATCGGGATCGACCAGGTTGCCGCCCAGCGCATGGACGGTCTCGATCGCTTCGCCGCCCAGGAGGAAACGCGACATGTCGAAGTCGTGGATCATCATGTCGCGATAGAGCCCGCCCGAGCGCTCGATATAGGCGACGGGCGGCGGTGAGGGATCGCGGCAGGTGATGGTGACGATCTCGACATCGCCCGCCTCGCCTTTGCGCAGGCGCTTCTCGAGATTGGCGAAATTGGGATCGTAGCGGCGATGGAAGCCGATCATCAGCGGCACTTTCGCCTTCTCGACCGCGGCCAGACACTTCTCGATCCGCTCGACCGACAGCGACACCGGCTTCTCGCACAGGATCATCTTGCCGGCCCTCGCCGCCTGTTCGATGAGATCGGCATGGGTGTCGGTCGGGGTCGCGATCAGGATCGCATCCGTGTCCTTGGCCTTGATGACCTCCTCGACCGAGGCGACCTTGGCGCCGACCGATTTGGCGAGCGTATCCGCGGCCCTGCCGTCGGCATCGGCGACATAGGCGACCTTGGCCCGGCCGGAACCGGCCAAGGTGGCGCCATGAACCTTGCCGATACGTCCGGCACCCAGAATTCCGAAGCTGATCATGCGGCCTCCCAAAACGGAACAAATATTCTGAATTGACGATTGAATAGAATTATTGTTTCATATCGTCAAGCGTACATAGGTACATAAGAGCGAACTCAATTGGGAGGCCCATGGCGGAACTTGACGTCATCACGATCGGCCGGTCTTCCGTCGATCTCTATGGGCGAGAGATCGGCTCGAGACTCGAGGACATCGCGTCTTTCGCCAAGTCGGTGGGCGGCTGTCCCTCCAATATCGCCATCGGCACGGCGCGTCTCGGACTCAAATCGGGCCTCATCACCCGTGTCGGCGATGAGCAGATGGGCCGTTACATCAAGGAGCAGATGGCCCGCGAGGGCGTCTCGCTTAAGGGCATCGTCACCGACAAGGAGCGGCTGACCTCGCTCGTTTTGCTCTCGGTCGAGAACGACAAGACCTTCCCGCTCATCTTCTATCGCGAGAACTGCGCCGACAGCGCGCTCAGCGAGGACGACATCGATCCCGACTTCATCCGCTCGAGCCGTGCCGTCCTCGTCACCGGCACGCATTTTGCGCGGGCCAATAATCATGCCGCCCAGAGGAAGGCGATGGCGATCGCCAAGGCGAAGGGCGCCCGCATCATTCTCGATATCGACTACCGGCCCAATCTCTGGGGCCTCGCCGGCCATGCCGCGGGCGAGGAGCGCTACATCAAGTCGGACAAGGTGTCGGAAAGCTTGCAGGCGATCCTCGCCGATTGCGATCTCATCGTCGGCACCGAGGAGGAAGTGCATATTGCCGGCGGCGCGGAAGACACGCTCGGCGCCTTGCGCAAGATCCGCTCCATCTCCAAGGCGGCCATCGTCCTGAAGCGCGGACCCATGGGCTGCGTCGTATTCCCGGATGCCATCCCTTCGCGCATCGAGGACGGCATTGTCGGCCAGGGCTTTCCGATCGAGGTCTATAATGTGCTGGGTGCCGGCGACAGCTTCATGTCGGGCTTCCTGCGCGGCTGGCTCAAGGGGGAGGACTATGCGACCGCGGCGACCTGGGCCAATGCCTGCGGCGCCTTCGCCGTGTCACGCCTACTTTGCTCGCCCGAGATCCCGACCTGGGAGGAATTGCAGTTCTTCCTGAAGCACGGAAGCCGGCACAGGGCGTTGCGCCGCGACGAGGCGATCAACCATGTCCATTGGGCGACGACGCGGCGCCCGCAACCGGAAAGCCTGCTGGCCCTTGCGATCGATCACAGGAAGCAGCTCGAGGACATGGCCGACAAGCTCGGCGTGCCGCGCCGGCGCATCGCCGATTTCAAGCGCCTGGCCGTCAAGGCGACGGCCGATGTCGCACAGGGCAAGCCGGGCTTCGGCATGCTGCTCGACGACACCTATGGCCGCGAGGCGATGTTCGATGCGGCAAAGCACAATTTCTGGATCGCCCGGCCGCTGGAAGAGCCGGGCTCGAGGCCTCTGCGCTTCGAATTCACCCAGGATGTCGGATCGCGTCTCGTCGAATGGCCGGTGGGCCACACGATCAAGTGCCTCGCTTTCTATCATCCCGATGACGACAAGGCGTTGAAGGACGAGCAGGCGCGGAAGCTGCGCACGCTCTTCGAGGCGACGCGCGGCATCGGCCGCGAATTGCTGGTCGAGATCATCGCCGGCAAGCATGGGCCCGTGCAGGACGACACTATTGCCCGGGCACTGGCCGAGCTGTATGCGCTGGGCATCAAGCCCGACTGGTGGAAGCTCGAGCCGCAGGCCTCGGCCGCGGCCTGGCAAAACATCGGCGCGGTGATCGACCGCAACGATCCCTATTGCCGCGGCATCGTACTCCTGGGGCTCGAGGCGCCGGAGGCCGAGCTCGCCACGGCCTTCGCCGTCGCGGAAGGCCAGGCGCATGTGAAGGGATTTGCCATTGGCCGCACGATCTTCAATGATGTGGCGAAAGACTGGCTCTCAGGTCAAATGAAGGACGACGACGCCGTTGCCGCCATGGCTCGGCGTTTCGGCAAGCTCGTCCAATTATGGAAGAGGACGCATTCATGACCAAGACGATCCGCCTCACCACGACCCAGGCCTTGGCGCGGTTCCTCACCCGCCAGATGACCGTGATCGACGGCCGCAAGCAGCCGGTCTTCGCCGGTGTCTGGGCCATTTTCGGCCATGGCAATGTCGCCGGCATGGGCGAGGCGCTCTATGGCGTGAAGGACGAATTGCCGACCTATCGCGCCCATAATGAGCAGGCCATGGCCCATACCGCCATTGCCTACGCCAAGGCGACGCGCCGGCGGCGCATGATGGCCTGCACCACCTCGATCGGCCCGGGCGCGCTCAATATGGTGACGGCGGCCGCCGTCGCCCATGTCGATCGTCTGCCGGTGCTGTTCCTGCCGGGCGACGTCTTCGCCAACCGCAAGCCCGATCCGGTCTTGCAGCAGATCGAGAATTTCGGCGACGGCACGGCTTCCGCCAATGACTGCTTCCGCCCCGTGTCGCGCTATTTCGACCGTATCGCGCGGCCCGAGCAGCTCATCCCGGCCTTGAGCCGCGCCATGGAGGTTCTCACCGATCCGGCCGATTGCGGCCCCGTCACCCTGGCGCTCTGCCAGGACGTGCAGGCCGAGGCCTATGACTATCCGGCGAGCTTCTTCGCCGAGAAGATCTGGGCTCAGCGCCGCATCCGCCCCGATGAAAGTGAGCTTGCACGCGCCGTGAGCACCCTGCGCGCGGCGAAGAAGCCGATGATCATCGCCGGCGGCGGCATCCTTTATTCGGAAGCCTCATCGACGCTCGCCGGTTTCGCCGAGCGCCACGGCATCCCGGTGGCCGAGACCCAGGCCGGCAAATCCTCGCTTCCCTTCCTGCACAAGCTCAATATGGGCGCCGTCGGCGTCACCGGTACATCGGCCGCCAATCATCTGGCGGAAGAGGCCGATGTCATCCTGGCGGTCGGCACGCGCCTGCAGGACTTCACCACCGGCTCCTGGGCGCTGTTCAAGAACCCGGGGAAGACGATCATCGGCCTCAACACCCAGGTCTTCGATGCGACCAAGCATCAGGCTCTGCCGCTCATCGCCGATGCGCGTGTCGGCCTCGAGGAGCTCTCCGCCAATCTCGGCAGTTACAAGACACCGTCGATCTGGACGAAATCGGCCGCGGACGGCTTCAAGGCCTGGATGAAGGAAGCCGATGCGGTGACGGCGGCAGCCAATACGCTTCCTTCCGACGCGCAAGTTATCGGCGCAGTGCAGCGGGCGCTCGGCCGCGACATATCGGTGCTGTGCGCCGCAGGCGGCCTACCCGGCGAATTGCACAAGCTCTGGCAGGCGAGCACGCCCTCTTCCTACCATCTCGAATATGGCTTCTCCTGCATGGGCTATGAGGTCGCGGGCGGCATCGGCATGAAGCTGGCGCAGCCCGATCGCGAGGTCGTGGTGATGGTGGGCGACGGCTCCTATCTCATGCTCAATTCCGAGCTCGCCACCTCGGTGATGATGGGCGTCAAGCTCACCATCGTGCTGCTCGACAATCGCGGCTATGGCTGCATCACCAGGCTGCAGAAGGCGACCGGCGGGGCGCGCTTCAACAATCTCTTCACCGACACGGTGCATGAGAGCTTGCCCGAGATCGATTTCGCCGCGCATGCCAGGAGCCTTGGCGCCATCGCCATCAAGGTGAGCTCGCTTGCCGATCTCGCGACCGAGCTCAAGAAGACGAAGTCCACACCTCGCACCAGCGTCATCGTCATCGACACAGACCCCTGGATCTCGACCGAGGCTGGCGGCCATTGGTGGGATGTCGCAGTGCCGGAAGTCTCGGCCCGCAAGGAAGTGGAAGCGGCGCGGAAGAAATATGAGACGGCGCTCAAGCAGCAGCGCGTAGGCGATTAACGAAGGAGATAGACACTATGGCAATCCGTATCGGCGCCAATCCGATCGGCTGGTCGAATGACGACATGCAGGAGATCGGCGGCTGGATCCCGCTCGAGCAGTGCTTGAGCGAGGCGAAAGCCGCAGGCTTCGTCGGCATGGAGCTCGGCAACAAATTTCCGCGCGAGGCGGCGAAACTGCGCCCGATCCTCGACAAATACGGCCATGCGCTGATCGGCGGCTGGCATTCGATCTTCCTGATCGAGCGCGATGCCGAGACCGAGTTCGCCGAGGCCGCCCATCACCGCAAGCTGCTCAAGGACATGGGCACGAACGTGTTCATCGTCGCCGAATGCACCCGCACGATCCATGGCGACAAGTCGAAGCCGCTCTCGACTCGTCCGAAGATGACGGAAGCCGAATGGAAGCGCTTCACCGAGCGCCTGACGAAGCTCGCCGAGCTTCTGCGGAAAGAGGGCTTCCAGCTCGTCTATCACCATCACATGGGCACCGTCATCCAGACGCCGGAAGAGATCGACCGGTTGATGAAGGAGACAGGCGAGGCCGTGCATCTTTTGCTCGATACCGGCCACGCCACCTGGGGCGGCGCCGATCCGACCGTTCTTGCCCGCAAATACCGCAAGCGCATCAGCCATGTGCATTGCAAGGACGTGCGCCCGGCGGTGCGCAAGGAAGCGGATGCGAAGGACTGGTCCTTCCTCGATAGCGTGCTCGCCGGCGTCTATACGGTGCCGGGCGACGGCATGGTCGATTATGTATCGGTATTCAAGGAGCTGCCCGGCTATTCCGGCTGGGTGGTGGTCGAGGCCGAGCAGGATCCGAAGAAGGCCGAGCCCGCCAAATATGCTAAGATGGGCCATGACAATCTCGTCCGGTTCCTCAAAGCTGGCGGACTCCTCTGATGCCAAAGCTGCTCGTCAAGCCCAAATCCGGTGACGGCCGCATCCTGCATGTGACGCCCGAGACGGCGGGCTGGACCTATGTCGGCTTCGATCTGTGGAAGCTCGGCAAAGGTCGGTCTGTGAAGGCCGAGAGCAAGGATCGCGAAACCTGCCTCGTCTTCGTCGCGGGCAAAGGCCGCGTCAAGGTCGGTGGCAAGGATCTCGGTGTCATCGGCGAGCGCATGTCGCCTTTCGAGGGAAAACCGTGGTCGGTCTATGTGCCGGCGGGTGACGCCTGGAGCGTCACGGCCGAGACGCCGCTCGAGCTCGGCGTCTGTTCAGCACCCGGCTCAGGCAAGGTGCCGGCGCGCGTCATCCGTCCGGATGATCTCGGCCAGGAGACCCGCGGCAAGGGCACCAACACGCGCTATGTCACCAACATCCTGCCCGAGACCGAGCCGGCGGAGAGCTTGCTGGTGGTGGAGGTCATCACGCCCGGCGGCCACACCTCGTCCTATCCGCCGCATAAGCACGACCAGGACAACCTGCCGCATGAGTCGTTGCTGGAAGAGACCTATTACCACCGCTTCAACCCATCCCAGGGTTTCGGCTTCCAGCGCGTCTATACCGACGACCGCTCGCTCGACGAGGCGATGGCCATCGAGGACGGCGATCTGACGCTGGTGCCCAAGGGCTATCACCCTTGCGCCGCCACGCATGGCTATGATCTTTATTATCTTAATGTGATGGCAGGGCCGAAGCGCACCTGGAAGTTCCACAATGCCAAGGAGCATGAATGGCTCATCGCCAGGTGAAGCGCTCCATCAGATAATCGGGCTCGGGATCGAACTGGGTCTGGCCTTCCGACACGCCCGTCGTGACGAGAAGTGTCGAGAGCCCCGCGCCGCGGCCGCCCGCGACGTCATGCTCGGCGCTGTCGCCGATGCACAAGGCCCGGCGCGGCCGCCCGATGATCTTGAGCGCATGGTCGTAGATCGCACGGTGGGGCTTGCCGATCCATTCGACCTTGCCGCCTTGCGCCTCATAGAGCGCCGCGATGGCGCCGGGCGCAGGCTCGAGACCTGCAGGCGTGATCATGAGCTTGTCGGGGTTACAGCAGATCGCCGGCACGGTCAGGCCTTTGAGCATCAGCGCATACTCATCGAGCGAGGTTGCCGGTGCATTCGAGCCAAGGATAAGGATCACATCGGCCTGTTGCGGATATGATACGATCTCGAAATGATCGAAGCCATAATCGTCGCAATCCTTGCCGATGATGAAGGCGCGCCTGGACTTCGATGATTTGAGCCGCTGATAGGCAACCTCCCCCGAACTCACCGCATCGACATAGAATTCGCGCGGGATTCCCATTCTGGTGAGGCGGGCGATATTCGCGATTGTGCGCTTGCCGGAATTGGTCATCACCGCGATCGGGATCTTCAATTCATGCAGCTTGGCCAGAACATCGAGCGCGCCAGGATAGAGCCTTGCGCCGTCATGCAGCACGCCGAACTGGTCGATCAGCATGCCGTCATAGTCGGACGCGATCTCCGAGAGACCTTCAATAGGGATCATGGCCGATCCCTCGCCAGGCGAGCCGCGCGGTGCCGACCGCGGCATGCTCGCTCCTGGGCGGCAGGCTTCTGACCTTGAGCAGCTTTTCACGGATGCGCGTCCAGGGCTCATTGGCAGCGCCGCCGCCAACGCTGCGCAGCGTCTTGAGCGGTGACGCGCCGAGTTCGGCGAGCCGCCGATAGCCCGAAGCCTCGACGCCGGCGATGCCTTCGAGCAGGCCCTGGAAGAAAACCCGCTCGTCATCGGGCTTGGGCGTGACGCGCGATTGCATGGCGGGATCGTTGATCGGGAAGCGCTCACCGGGCTTGGGCAGCGGATAGTAATCGAGCCCGGTCGGATGGTTGGGATCGATCAGCGGGGTGAGGCGCACGATGGCCGCGCGGTCGAAATGGACGGCAAGCGCCGCGCCGCCCGAATTGGAGGCGCCGCCCGCCAGCCACTGATCGCCGATGCGATGGCTGTAGATGCCGTAATTGGGCGCAAAGACCGGCCGGTCGGAGAGCAGCTTCAGCGTCAAGGTGGTGCCGAGCGAAGTGACGCCGTCGCCCGGATCGCTGGCGCCGCTAGCGAGGAAGGCGGCGCAGCCATCGGTCGTGCCGGCGACGATGGCGGTATCGCGCGGCAGGCCATAGCGATCGGCGACCGCGGGCAGGATCGTCCCGGTGCGCTCGCCCGCCGCCACCACTTGCGGCAGAAGATCCATACGGAGACCCGTCTTTCTGATCCAATCCGGCCAGGTCCGCTTCACCGGATCATAGCCGGTCTTCAGCGCGTTGTTCTCGTCGCTGACATCGAAGCGCCCGGAGAAGCGCCCGGCGATCCAGTCCGCTTGGTGCAGGATGCGTTGGACGCCTTCCTTGTCCTGCATCTCGAGCGCCCGCGCGAGAGGTGACGAGCCGCCGCGCGCCGCCGTCTCCTCGGGCGCCACCTTCGTCACCGCGTCGAGGAATTTTTCGTCCGCCACGTCATTATACATGGCGGCCAACTCGATCGGTGCGCCGTCCTTGTCGACGGGCAGGATCGTTCCCGATGTGCCGTCAACGGCGAGCGCCAGGACCTGGTGCTCCTTGAATTTCGCCTTGAGCCCGAGCAGCACTTCATCGACCGCGGCCGCCCAGATATGCGGGTCCTGCCACAGCCGGCCAAAGCTCTGCTGCGGCAGCGTCATGGCCGTCTGGCCCATGGCGAGGATCTCACCGTCCGGCCCAAGGAGAACGGCGCGCACGCCGGATGTGCCGATATCGATCCCGAGGGCGGCTTTGTTCATTCCTTCCTCCGCTCGGCAATGGCCAGAATGCCGGATGCGGTCGCTTCATCGGTGATCAATATGTCGACCATTTGACCTTTGAGCACGCCATGCAGGATCTCGATCTTGTCCGGTCCGCCTGACGCCATGATGACGCAAGGCACGGATTTGAGATCGAAGGGCGAGAGCGCCACCGCGCGCTTGTTGAGCGGATGGTCGACGAGCCTGCCGTCGACATCGAGCCAATGGGCGCAGAGATCGCCGACCGCGCCGGCCTTTTTGAGCGACCGGCCATCGGCCTCGCCGATGAGATCGACTTGGTGGATGGTGCTGTCGGAAGCAAGTCCGCCCGCTGAGACAAGGACGAGATCGACCTTGCGCAGGCGCTCGAACACATCCTTGATCATCGGCTGCTGGGCGAGGAGATCGCGGGTTGCCTCCGAATCGGCAAGCGCGGGAGCAGCGATATAGAAGCATTGCGCATCGATGAGATCGGCGAGATGGGACGCCGTTTCATGCGGATTGACGGCGGCGCCGCGGGTGAGTCCGCCCATCAGCGAGACGACCGAGACGCGGCGCAGCGGCCGGCGTGGCACCGATCTGAGGCTCAGGCGCAAGGTGCGGCCCCAGCCGACGCCGACCGACATGCCGTCCTTGAGCCGTTCGGCCAGCGCATTGCCGGCGGCAGCGCCGATCACATGGCGCACCAGCGCCTGGTCGGGCGGCGTCGGCACGATGATCGCCTGGTCGATGCCGAAACGCTCCTTGATCTTGTTCTCGAGCTCGATGCAGTCGGCAAGCCTTCCGGTGATCCTGATCTGCACCATGCCCTGCTCGCGCGCCTGGGCGAGCAGCCGGTTGACGCGGATGCGGTTGATGCCGAGCTTCTTACCGATCTGCGCCTGGGTCAGGCCGGCGACGAAATAGAGCCATGCGGCGCGCGTCGCGAGCTGCTCGTCGCGATCGACAGTGAGCACCAGCATGGACTCGTCGTTCATTTGACCGGCTTGCGGTATTTCTCGTCGATGGCATCCATCTTGGCGACCTTGGGCGCCGAGCGGCCGCCCTGGAATTCGGCATTGAGCCAGATATCGGTGAGCATCTTCGCCACTGCCGGCCCGACGATGAGCTGACCGAAAGTGATGATCTGCGCGTTGTTGGAGGCCATGGCGCGTTCGGCCGTATAGGGATCCATCACCGGCACGGCGCGCACCCCCGGCACCTTGTTGGCGGTGATCGCCATGCCGGCGCCCGTGCCGCAGACCAGGATGCCGCGCGGATAGTCGCCGCGCCCGACGGCTTCGGCGACCTTCACCCCGATGTCGGGATAGTCGACCGGATTGCTGTCGACGACGCCCATGTCGTTGACCTCATAGCCTTTCGCCTTGAGATGCTCGACCAGCGTGTTCTTCAATTCGAGGCCCAGGTGATCGGCGCCAATGGCGATGGATTTCTTCTCTGTCATGACACACTCCGTCACTGATTCACGTATAGCGATGCAGCCTGTCCCACGGCATGTCGAGCTTCTGGTTGCCGGTCAGCGCCGTGAGCAGGGCTTGCGTGACCGGGAGCGATTGGGCATCGAGCCGGCCCGTCGCCATCAGGCGCTTCAACGTCGGCGCCAGCGTGATGCCGAGCTCCGCGCCTTCGATCGTATCATCCTTCATCGGCCCCGCTTTGACTTCGGCGTAAGAGAGGCCGAGGCCGAGCTGCCGTCCGAGCCTGGAGTTCCGACCGGCCTGGCAGGTCACATAGAGGTCGCCCGCCCCCGGCATGCCCCACACGCTTCGGTCCTTGCCGCCGAGGAAGCGCGCCAGCACCATCATCTCGGCGATCGCTTGGTCGAAGATCACCGAGGCGGCGTTGAAGTTGAAGGCGTTGTTCTCGGTCTTGGGCGCCTTCTCGAACTGGCCCTGCGCCCAGCCGACCGAGATGGCGAAGAAATTCTTGAAGGCGGCACAGAGCTCGACCCCCTCCATGTCGTCGGAGACGCGCGGATGATAGTAGTCGGTGGCGAGCATGTCGCAGAGCTTCTGCGCAAGCCCCGCGGTGCGCGAGGTGATGACGACACCGGTCTGGCGGCGCACCGCCAATTCGCCCGCGATGCAAGGTCCGCCGACCGCGGCGAGATCGAGCGCGAGACCCTTGCGGCGCTTCACCTCGCTGTGCACGAAATCGGGCAGTGGCAGGATCGTGTCGTCCGTCGGCATCAGGCCCTTGGTGATCATCATCACCGGCACGGGATCCTTGAGAGCCTCGCACAGGCGCTCGATGGCCCAGCCGACCCCCGCCGAGCTCACGCCCAAGATGAGGAGGTCCGTGTCATTGCCCAAGGCCTTGGCGAAATCACTGTATGGAAAGGCCTTGACGCCGTCCGGCAGCTTCACATTGAGACGCGGATGGCGTCCGGTCTTCGCCGCGCTGTCGATGATCGCCTGGTCGAGATGCGTGCCGACCAGCCTCACCTCATGGCCCCTGTCGCGCGCCGGCAGGATCATGGCCGATCCCATCACGCCTGCACCGAGAATTGTGATCACTGCCATGATCTTATCCCACTATAGAATCGCATTCCCGCTCTCCGCATCGAAGAGGTGGATCCGGTCGAGCTTTGGCTTGAGGCCGATGATCTCGTCGCGCTTGAGCTGAAGCCTTTCATCGGTGATGGCGCAGATTTCCTCGCCGGCGAGCTCGGCATAGATATGGATTTCAGGCCCCGTCGGCTCGATCACGCTCACCTTGGCGGCAAGCCCGTCGCCTTGCGCGACGGGATCGAGATGCTCGGGGCGCACGCCATAGATGACCTTGCGGCCCGCTTCGGCTTTGACGCCCTTGGGCAAGGGCAGCAGCGCGTCGCCCGACTTGACCCCGAGGCCGTCCTTCGCCGCGACCGTCTCGCCTTTCAGGAGATTCATCGCCGGCGAGCCGATGAAGGCCGCGACGAAGAGATTGGCCGGCCGGTCATAGACTTCGAGCGGCGAGCCGATCTGCTCGATGCGGCCGTCGCGCAGGATGACGATCTTGTCGGCCATGGTCATGGCCTCGATCTGGTCATGCGTCACATAGACCGTCGTCGTCCTGAGCCGCTCGTGCAGCTCCTTGATCTCGGTGCGCATCTGCACGCGCAATTTGGCGTCGAGATTGGAGAGCGGCTCGTCGAACAGGAAGACCGCCGGATCGCGCACGATGGCGCGGCCCATGGCAACGCGCTGGCGCTGGCCGCCCGACAATTCACGCGGGAATCGCTTGAGATAGGGCTCGAGATTGAGGATCTTTGCCGCCCAAGTGACCTTCTCGTCGATCTCAGGTTTCGGCCGTTTGGCGAGCTTGAGCGAGAAGCTCATATTGTCGGCGACATTCATATGGGCATAGAGCGCGTAGTTCTGGAACACCATTGCGATGTTGCGGTCCTTGGGATGGACGTCGTTGACGCGCCTTCCCGCGATCTCGATATCGCCCTTGGTCACCGTCTCGAGGCCGGCGATCATGCGCAGAAGCGTAGACTTGCCGCAGCCCGAGGGGCCGAGCAGCACGACGAAGGAGCCGTCCTCGATGTCGAGATCGATGCCATGGACGACCGCCACATCGCCATAGCTCTTGAAGACTTTCTTGGCTGAAACCGATGCCATCAGTTGATCCCGTCCCTATTGCGCATCACGTGAAAGGAAATCATCGAGCAGGCCCGCATCATCCGCAAGATCGAGGAAGGACCAGCGGTTGCGGACGTCGCGGGCATATTTCATGGCGTCCCGCCAGATCTTGCGCGGCAGGCCCATTTCGGTCGTGGTGGTGGGTCCGCCGGCGGCTTTCAGCGCCTTCTCCATCTCCTTGGGGTCCATCGCGAAGGGCTTCAGCTCCTCGCGCAATTGCGGCCACAGGCTCTCGAGCTTGGCGTTGAATTCGTCCGCACCCTTCCGGTCGAACGCCTTCTTCTTGGCCTCGGCATAGCACATCATGCCGATCTCGCGGCCGTAGCGGTCGATGAATTCCGCCTCGACGATATGGGTCGGCTTGATCTTCGGCGCCTTTTCGAGGGCGAGCAGCTCGGCCTGGAGCCTCGCAATGGCGAGCGAGGCGACACCCACTTGCTGGCCATGGGTTGTGCCGGGATGGGCGGGGCCGGCGAACATGTCGATCCAGTGCGACACCTGATGCTCGCCCATCGAGCCATGATGCGAGATGCCGGTGAAGCACACGCCGAGGCCGCACAGCGTCAGCACGCGATGCAGGTAGCCATTGGCGGCGACATCGTGCCTGGCGAGGCCGGCCGCGGCATCCAGCATCGGCTTCTCATCGTCCTTCTGCAGCACATAGGGCACGGAGGAATAGAACGTATCGAACAGGCGGTGCGAGGCCCACCAGTCGATCTGCGCCGTCGAGCGGCAGAGGCAGTCGCCAAGGCCTGCCGCCGACAGCCAGGTGGGCGCTTCGGCCGAGACCTTGAGATCGAGGAAGATTCCCTTGGGCGCATGCGCCGGCAGCGATGTCTTGTAGCCATTGGCGAGCGTCACCGAGGCGGTGGACGCCGCATAGCCGTTCATCGAGGCGGCGGTGCCGAAGGTGGCATAGGGCCGCCCGTCCTTGAAGGTGGCATATTTGCAGGTGTCGCTGAGCGCCCCCGATCCGACCGCGACCAGCGCATCGGCATGGCGGGTCTTCTCCTGCACCAAGGCGATCGTCGGCTCGTCGCATTCCATATTGCCGGGCATGACGATCTCTTCGACGGAGCCCAGACCTTTCAGTTCCTTGGCGACGCGCCGGCCCATCGCTTCCAGCGTATTCACATCGGACACGACCGCGAGGCGCTTGCCGAGCTTCAAGGGTGCGGCGACATCGGCGGCACCGCCATCGAGCGTCTCGGCGAGCAGGATCGTCTTGAACGGAACCTTTGCCGGCTTGCCCGTCTCCGGATCGGCCCAGTTTCCGGCGACGACGTCGGCGATCAGTGCATTCCAGTCGCGCATCGCTTCAGGCATTCACGGGGCTCCTTTGGGCGAAAGCGGCCATACGGGCATTCCATTTCGAAAGTGACGGCCAGAGATCGGCATAGATGGCGGAAAGCTCGGCATAGCGAGCTTGCGCTTCCTTGTCGGGGGTGAAGCTCTTGATCAGCGACCCGGCCATGGCGCGCGCCGCATCGGTGACCGATGCGTACCACCCGGCGCCAGTCGCGGCAGCGATGGCGGCGCCCAGCGACGAGGCTTCGACCGTGGTCGAGCGCAACACCTTGCGCCCGGTCGCATCGGCGATGATCTGGCACCAGAGATCGGATGCGGCGCCGCCGCCAATGGCGATGAAATGATCGATGGGCTCGGTCGTCCTGGCGATCTTGTCGGTAACGATCGCCTGCTCGAGGGCCACGCCTTCGAGAAGGGCGCGATAGACGTCGCCGCGCCGGTGCGAGGCGGTGAGGCCCGCTATGACGCCGCGCGCATTGGGATCCCAATAGGGCGTCATGCAGCCCGACCAATAGGGCACCAGTGCCAAACCATTGGCGCCGATCGGCGACAGCGCCGCTTCCGCTTCGAGCGTCTTGAAGATCTGCGGGTTCTTGCCGGCTTCGACATTGAACAACTGCTCGACCAGCCAATTGACGAGGAACGTGCCGGTGCGCAGGCAGGATTCATAGATATAGCCCTCTTCGGCCACGGCATTCATGGTGCGGAAAGCAGGATCATGGGCATAAGACTGGCCGAAGCTGCCCGACACCACCGCCGTGCCGAGATTGAGATAGGCGCGGCCTTTCTCGAATATGTTGGCGCCGGTGCCGGCGCATTGCCCGTCGCCGCCACCCGCGACCACGATGACATCTTGCGGCAAGCCTGTCGCTTCCGCCGCCGACGTCGTCAATGGGCCGATCTTCTCACCGGGCTTTACGAGCTTCGGCAATTGCGCGCGCGTCAGACCGACCGCTTTCAGGAGCGTGTCCGACCAGTCCTGCGCCTTCATGTCGATGAGACCCATGGGATCGGCGGAAGCGGTCGAGGTGACCCATTCGCCGGTGAGCTTGTGCACCAGCACGCCATGGACTTCGGCTGTCCTGGCGGTCTTCTGCCAGATATCGGGCATATGCGCTTGGAACCAAGCGCAGCGATAGAGGCAAGGCGTCAGATCGACCGGCTTGCCGGAAATGCGATGGATCTCTTTGCCCCCGACCGCCTTGACCAGGCGGTCGATCTCGGAGCGGCCGCGCTCGTCGAGCCACAGCGTTCCGGGCCGCAGCGCTTGGCCGGCTTTGTCGAACTGGGCGAAGCTTTCGCGTTGATTGGAAATGGCGATGGCGGCGATGCGCTCAGCGGCTACTTTATCGAGAAGCCCGCGGATCGCTTTCTGCGCCGAGGCCCACCAGTCGTCTGCCTCCTGCTCGAACCATCCGGCTTGCGGATTGTTGAGAGCGATCGGCGCGCGGCCTTCGGCCAAGGCGCGGCCTTCGCGGTCCCAGGCGATGGCCTTGGTCGCCGTCGTAGAAGAATCAAGGCCAATGACAAGATCGCGGATCATGCACTCATCGAAACGAAAAAGAGCGGCGGAGACGGGATGAAGTCCGCCTCCGCCAGTTTCAGGGAGTCTTACAGGAGGCCGGCGTCCTCGACGGCCTTGTCGATCAGGCTGGCGACATTATCCATGCACTTCTTGGCATCGCCGCCATAATCCTGGTTGGTGAGGAGCTTGCCGAGCTCGACCGGGATTTCGTTGTTGGAGAAACCGGCCCACAGAGGCATGTCGGGCTCGGACGCCATGACATTGTCGATGGTCCACTTCACCACTTCGAGATGGCGCGTCGTGCCGGGGCCGACCACCGCCTTCGCCTTGACGCGCGGATCCTCGAAGGAGGAGATGCGCATCGGCGCGAAGCCGCCCAAGAGCGTACAGCGGGTCATGATCTCTTTCGAGCAGGCCCACTGCATGAAGATCCAGGCGGCGTCGAGATTCTTAGAATATTTCGACAGGCCGAGGATCGAGCCGCCCTGATGCCCGACATTGGGAATCTCGCCGAAGCCCGCTTCGGCGACAGGGCGCACGCCCGTCATCGAGGAGATCGGGTGCAGCGGCTCCCACAAGCCCTTCACCTTCGAGTCATCGGCATCGAGTCCGGGGAAGAACTCGTCCCAGCTGTTGACCAGCGCCACCTGGCCCGCCTGCATCATCTGGAACTGGCCGTCCCAGGTGGAGGCGGTCGACTGCGGCGGGGCGTTCTTCAGCATCTCCTGATACCATTGGAGACCCTTGATCGCCTGCTCGTCATTGCCCTTGAACTTCTTGTCCTTGCCGAAGATCGAGCCGCCATGGCCCCAGACCGCCGCCGTCCAGTCGCATTCGAGCGAGTAGTGGCCCGATTTCGCCTGGAGACCGGTGCCGAAGATGCCATTCGCTTTCTCGGCTT
Source organism: Pseudomonadota bacterium (assembly GCA_021828105.1). Classification (GTDB taxonomy): domain Bacteria; phylum Pseudomonadota; class Alphaproteobacteria; order Rhizobiales; family Aestuariivirgaceae; genus Taklimakanibacter. The sequence goes on along the minus strand of JAKATG010000002.1, from coordinate 378,616 downwards.
CGGTGATCGCTTTCACGCCGGCGGTGAATTCGTCGAAATTGGTCGGCGGCTTGATCCCGTGCTTCTCGAGGATGTCCTTGCGGTACATGGTGATGAAGATCGGGATGTCGAAGGGAATGCCGACCCATTTGCCGTCATAGACGGCGAGGCCTTCGACCAGCGGCTTCGAGAAGTCGTCGAAGTCGAAGCCCGGCATCGCGAGATCGGGCTTGTCCTTGTAATACTGCACCGGATCGACCGTGTCCTGCGAGAAGGTCGCGGTCCAGGACTGGTCGAGATAATAGACGTCATAGGTGCCGAGCTGACCCTGGACGTCCTGCGTCGCCTTGGCCAGCACCTGCTCGAGCGGCACGATCTCGATCTCGACCTCGATGCCGGTCGCGTCAGTGAACTCGTTCTTGATCTGGTTGAGGACGACGGTCGGCGGTGTCGCTTCCGACGTGTAGCGCACCTTGCTGCCCTTGAACTTACCGCCGACATCCTTGAGCCACTTGGTCATCTCTTCCGGCGTCTGCGCGTAAGCGGCATTGCCGCCGAGATTGCCGCGGAACGGCCGCGTCGAGCCGAGGAGTCCCGAGGCGAAGGCCGAGAAGCCGATGCCGGCCATGCCGGCCTTGCGCAGGAAGTCGCGCTTGGAGATGCGCCGGGCGGCAAAGTCGCGCGCCGTGTCGATGATGAAGGTCTTCTTATCGTATTCTCTGAAACTCATTAATTCCTCCCATGGGTTGAGTAGTGCTCGCCCGCCGCCTCACTCTTTGAGCGAACCAAGAGTGAGGCCGCGGACCAGATGCCGTTGAACCAGAAGAATGAAGATGAAGCCGGGCAGGATCGCCGCCGTACCGAGCGCCGAGATGAAGCCCCATTCCGAACCCGTCGAGGTGACGAAGGTGGTGATCTTGACCGGGACGGTGCGGATGATCGTGGTGAGGAAGAGCGACAGCAGGAATTCCGTCCACGAGAAGATGAAGCACAGCACCGCCGCCGCCGCGACACCGCCGCGCACCATCGGCAGCACCACCTTGTGGAAGGTCTGCCAGCGCGTGGCGCCATCGATCATCGCCGCCTCGTCGACGTCCTTGGGCACATCGTCGAAGAAGGATTTGAGCAACAGCACCGCGATCGGCAGGTTCATCAGCGAGTGGATGATGATGAGGCCGATATAGCCCAAGAAAAGATTGTCGGTGTCGCGCATGCCGGCGACCTTGTACATGCCGACCAGCGGCACGATGATCGCGATCGGCGGAAGGAAGCGCTGGCCGAGCACCCAGTTGAGATAGCCGTCGCGGCCCTTGAAGCGCATGCGCGACAGGGCATAGGCGGCAAGCGTCGCGATGATGATGGTGAGCACCGTCGAGCCGACCGCGATGATGATCGAATCGACGATGGTCTGGCGCGAATCATAGGAGCTGGTGCCGCCGACACCGAAGGTCGAGCCGCTTTCGATGGCGATCTCGGCGCGCGACCAGCCGAGGAGGACGACGGCATAGTTGATCAGCGTCGGCACGAAGTCGAAAACGACGACCTTGTCCTTGTTGAAGATCGCATACATCGGCTTGATCGACGTCAAGGCCCACCAGAACAGCGGAAACATGAAGACGCCGACGGTGAGGACGGCGGCGATATCGCGCAAGGTGCGTTTGGCGAAGGACTGTTCCATTAGAGCTTCACCCGGAAAATCTTCATGAACAGGGTCGAGGCGATGATCACCAGCACCAGCGTGATGAGCGACAGCGTCGAGGCATAGGGGAAATCGCCGTTGAAATAGATGCGGCCGGCATAGGAGGTGAGCGTCTCGGTGGCGGTGCCGGGGCCCGAATCCGTCATCACTTTCACATAATCGAAGATGCGGAAGAGATCGATGCCACGGATGAGGACGGCGATGGCGATCACCTTCGACATCATCGGCAGCGTCAGCTTGAAGAAGGCCTGGACCGCCGTGGCACCGTCGATCGCCGCCGCCTCGAAAGGCTCTTTCGGCAGCGATCTGAGGCCCGCCAGCATGATCAGCACCATGAAGGGCGTCCATTGCCAGATATCGGCGAGGAGCACGCCCGCGAGCGCCGTCGAGCTGGTGGCGAGGATCGGGAATTGCGGCGACCACAGGCCGACCGCATAGAGCGAGCGCGACAGCACGCCGAAGGAGCCGTCGAGCATCAGGAGGAACATCATGCCGGTGACGGCCGGCGGCACGACCAGCGGCAAGGTCATAAGCGCGCGCAAGACGCCATAGCCTTTGCGGTCGGTATCGAGCAGGAGCGCGATCAGGAGGCCGAGGACGAGCTGGATGACGAGCGCGACGCCCGTATAGAGCAGCGTCGTTGCGACCGCGTCCCAGACGCGCTGATCGCCAAGCGCCTTGGCCCAGTTGTGGTCGGGGTCGAAGACATTGAGCCGGGTAACGGGATTGCGCTTATGCAGCGACAGCCACAGCGCATAGAGCAGCGGATAGATGCCGAAGATGGTCATCAGCGCCGCGGCCGGCAGAAGCCAGGGCAAGGGATGCTCGGAAGTGAGCCAGCGCCAGCGCGGCATCGGCAGGTCCGAAGGACGATCGCGTGGGACCACCGCCTCGCTCATCGGGCGTTCCCAGCGGAAATCGTCTCGGCCGCCCGGCATGCGGTCATCAGGCTCGAACCTCCCATCTTATCCGGCGACTTGAACTTTTGTAATTTTGCCGGAACAAATGTAACGGCAGTAAACGCGGCAAGGCCGGCGATGTCAATCGCCGATTTTCACGCTCGAAATTTCGATCAAATTCAGAGAGTTAAGGGAACGCGCCCTATTCCGCCGCAGCGAGGAAGCGGGCATCCGCCTGGTCGAGGCGGCGGCGGAGCTGCGTGATGGTGAGCCCGTCATCCGGCACACAGTTCTCATAGGTGAGATAGGCGCCGGCCTTCACCGGCTTCACCACTTTCGCCCTTTCGGCGAGCCCGACCGGGAGGGCATTGGCCTTCCGGGCATCGGCCCAGGTCATGGCCCAGGCGCGATATTGCGTCTCGCCGATCTTGCCCAGGGTCTCGCCCGCCTGGAGGTCGCGCTTGGCGACGGCGATGGCTTCCGCCACCGGGTGATCGAGCGGCACCATGTCGGCCCGCTTATGCAACACCGCATGCGCCGCCGACAGCGGCACTTCGAGGCTCGTCAGATGGTAGGGACGGAACAATGCGAAATAAGGCCCCTTGCCCACCTTCAGATCGATCATGCGCTCGACGACGCGCGGATGGTCGGCCTCGACGATGCAGAAGACGCCGGGCGCCACACCCTTGCCGATCGAATAATCGACGCAGCCTTTCCGGCTGAGCACCCCGCCTTCGGCGCGCGGGACCAGCACTTGGGCGAGTTCATCGCGCGTCGCCTTCGGACCGTGCATGCCGGGAATATCGGGCTTGAGACCGGTCGCATTGGCGATCGCCACCATCTCGACCATCGTTTTCGAGCCATCGACGAACTCGACCAGCATGCGTGCATTCATGTTGCGTTCTTTTGCTTCCGTCTCGTAGTCGGCCGGCACCGCATCGAAATTGAGCGGATTGTTCTTGCCCTTGCCGGCGCAGACGACTCCGAGGCCGAGCGACTGGGCGAAGCCGATGAGCTCGAGTGCGGCGGCCGGCTCATCGCCGGCAGCACCCGTATAGATGACGCCGGCGCGGCGCGCTTCCGCATGCAGGTATCGGCCAATGGTGATGTCGGCCTCGACATTGAGCATCACGATGGGCTTGCCCTGGGCGATCGCCGCCAGCGCGAAACCAGCACCGGTTTCGGGATTTCCCGTCGCATCGATCACCACATCGATGCGCCCTGCCTTCACCAATGCCTCGAGATCCTGGGTGATGGCGATCTTGTTCGCCTCGATGAGACGGTCGATGTCTTGAGCGGTCTTCGCCTCGGCGAAATTTTCCGGATCATGGCCGGCAAGTGCCAGCGCCGCCTTGGCGCGCGAACCGGTGATCTCGGAAATGGCGCCGAGCCTCAGTCCCGGCATGCGGGCGAGCTGCACCACGAGATCGGTGCCCATTTGCCCGGCACCGGCGAGGCCGACGGTGACGGGTCCTTTCGTCTCCGCATGCCGGCGCAATTCCAGCGCCAGCGACGACACATTGGCGATCACTTCGACTTGTCCTTGGCCTTCTTCGACTTGCCCTTTTTCGGCTTGGGCGCATCGCGGCGTGTCGGCGCGATCACCGCCAGCGCCTCGCCGGATTTGAGCTCAGTGGTCTGCTTGCCATAGGTCTTGAACCGCGCCAGCACCGTCTTCATCTGGGCATCCGACAGGATGACCGGCTTGCCGGCAAGGCTCGCCGCCCAATATTGCTGGCACAGGGTCTCGATCTCGCCCGCGAGCCACAGCGCTTTGTCGAGATTGGGACCGAAGGCGATCTGGCCGTGATTGGCGAGGAGGCAGGCGGTGCGGTCCTTCAAGGCCGCCAGCATCGTATCGGACAGTGCCTGCGTGCCGAACTCGGCATAGTCGCTCACCCGCAAGGTGGAGCCGCCGGTGACGCCGATCATATAGTGGAATGGCGGAATGTCCTTGCGCAGGGTCGCGAGCGCCGTCGCATAGATCGAATGCGTATGCACGATGGCGCCCGCCTCGGGGCGCGCCTTGAAGATGTCCATATGCATGCGCCATTCGGTCGAGGGCAGGTATTTGCCGTAATAGCCGCCGTCGAGATCCATCTCGACAATGTGCTCGGCGTCCATCACGTCATAGGGGATGCCGGAGGCGGTGATGACGAAGCCCTTCTCGGTGCGGGCGCTGACATTGCCCGATGTGCCTTGATTGATGCCCATCTCATTCATCCGGCGGCAGACCCAGATGATCTTCTTCTTGAGATCGGCATATTTAGTCTTCGACATTCGCTGCTCCTTCAAAATCGCGCGGGACCCTACAGCCGGAAAGTCGAAAGGTCCAGAAAATGCACGGGGCGGCCTCTTGACATTCTCCCATATATGAGAAAAATTCTCGAAAATGGAAGAAGCAGAAATCACCGACGCCTCGATCGACCGGCGCATCTCCGAACGTCTCAAGGACCTGCGCCTGGAGCGCGGCTGGTCGCTGGACGATCTCGCCGGAAAGAGCGGCGTCAGCCGCGCCACCTTGTCGCGACTGGAGAATTCCGCCATCAGCCCGACCACCGGCATGCTGAGCAAACTGTGCGCCGCCTATGGCCTGACCATGTCGCGGCTCATGCATATGGCGGAAGGCGATTTCGCACCGCTGGTGCGCCGCGCGGCGCAAGGTCTATGGGCGGATGCTCAATTGAGCTTCAAGCGCCGCGCCGTATCGCCGCCGGCGCGCACGCTCGCCGGCGAGGTCATCGAAGGGGAGATCGGCCCCGGCACGCGCATCGCTTACGATCATGTGCCGAAGCCCGGCCTCGAGCATCATCTCCTGCTGCTCGAGGGCCAGCTCGAGATCACCGTCGGCGGTCAAAGCTACGAGCTCAAGCCCGGCGACTGCCTGCGTTATCAGCTCTTCGGCCCGAGCGCTTTCGCCACGCCGAAGAAGACCTCCGCCCGCTATCTCATCTTCATGGTCTAGGGACATGACACGGTCCACCACTCTGGCGCTCCTCGCTGCGGACGATATCGAACGGCATATCGAAGGCTTGAGCGCGCTCATCCATGCCTGCGTCCATGACGGCGCCAGCATCGGTTTCATCCTGCCCTATTCGATAGCCGACAGCGCCGCCTTCTGGCGCGACAAGGTGCGCCCAGCGGTGCGCGACGGCGGACGCCTGCTTCTCGTCGCCAAACAGGACGGCCGAATCGTCGGATCGGTGCAGCTCGATTACGACACGCCGGCCAATCAGCCGCACCGCGCCGAGATCCGCAAATTGCTGGTCCATCCCGATTTCCGTCGCCAGGGCATTGCGCGCGAATTGATGGCCGAGATCGAGCGCCGGGCCGCTCAGCTCAAGCGCAGCCTCCTTACCCTCGACACCCGCACCGGCGACAGCGCCGAGCCGCTTTATCGCTCGCTCGGCTATCAGACGACCGGCATCATTCCGGGCTATTGCCGCGACACTTTCACCGATCGTCTCGATGCGACGACAATCATGTACAAAGCGCTTTAGCGAACCCGGCCCGGCAAATAGAACCAGTTCCAGCCGATCGGGCAGGGGTAGCCCGGATCAACGCGGTCGGTGGCGATGTCGTAGCGCATATATTGCGAGTCGCGGAAGAAATAGACCTTCCCATTCGGCCACACGATGGCCGAGTCGACCCGATCGCTCCACAGGCCCGGCCAGTTGCCGGCGATAGGCAGCGGATATCCGTCATCGACCCGATCCGCGGCGATGTCATAGCGCAGATAGGTCGAGCCGCGGAAAAAGTAGGCTTTGCCATTGGGCCAGATCACCGCGGCATCGATCTTGCCCGAGCCCAAGCCCGGCCAGTTTGCCGCCGTGGACTGGGGATATCCCGGATCCACCTTATCCGTGGCAATGTCGAAACGCATATACTCACTGTCGCGGAAGAAATAGGCTTTGCCGTTGGGCCAGACTATCCCCGCATCTATGCGGTCCGTCCACAGGCCTCGCCAGTTGCCGGAGATCGGCAAGGGATAACCCGGATCGACACGGTCCGACGGGTTGTCGTAGCGCATGTATCTGGAGCCTTGGAAGAAATAGGCCTTGCCATTGGGCCAGAACACCGACGCATCGACCTTACCCCACCACAGGAACGGCCAGTTCTCGGCGATCGCTTTCGGATAGCCGCCATCGACGCGGTCCGCGGCGATGTCGTAGCGCATATACTGCCATCCGCGGAAGAAATAGGCCTTGCCATTGGGCCACACGATGGCGCCATTGATGGCGTCGCCCCACAGGCCGGGCCAGTTGCCGGCGATCGGCAACGGATATCCGGGATCGACGCGATCGGCGGCGATGTCGTAGCGCATGTACTGGCCGTCGCGGAAGAAATAGGCCTTGCCGTTGGTGGGCCAGACGATAGCGGCATCGATGCGGTCGCCCCACAAACCCGGCCAATTGCCGGCGATGGGCTTGGGATATCCATCATCGACCCGATCCGTGGCGATGTCGTAGCGCATGTACATATTGTCTTTGAAGAAATATGCCTTGCCGTTCGGCCAGACGATCCCCGAATCCACGCGGTCCGTCCACAGGCCGGGCCAGTTGCCGGCGATCGGCTTGGGATAGCCTTCGTCAACCCGATCATTGGCAATGTCATAGCGATAGTACTTCCCCGCGACGAAGAAATAGGCCTTGCCGTTGTTGGGCCACACCACCGGCGCGGTCAGCATCCGGTCGGCCAGGGTCTCGACCATGTATTCGTGATTGTCGGCGTTGTTGATGGCGCCGGCGGGATTTGTCAAAGCGAGGTTTCGCGCCGCGGCCTGGCCGTAGGCCGTGTCACCGGTCCCGGCAACGGCGTGACTCCATTCATGCACGAATGTGCCGAACTTCGAATCGATGCCGGTTTTCGGCGCATTGAACCAGCCGCCGCACAGATAGACGGTGTCGGAGCCGGCATAGGTATAGGCAAAATCGCCCGGCGAGCAGTCATCCGGCGTGAGGTCATAGGTATGAGGCGTCACCAACCGCGCCCTTATTGCGGAATAGTGATCGCGGATCGTCTGGTAGCGGGCGGCGTTGTCGGCACCGAACCATTCGGTATAGAGCGCATTGTCGGTCCGGCTGTTCCAACTCGCGAGCTCGGCCAGGGTGGAGTCGACCCAGGCCACGGCATTCTGATCGGCGTCGAAGACGTCCCAATGCACGGGTGGAATGTTCAGATCGAAGGTCAGGCCGCCGAGCTTGTGCATCACGTCCTGATCGATGGTGAGCTCGGATGCGGACAGGTCGCGGGTGAAATCGCTCGCATCGCGGCGTGGACGCGCGCCCTGACGCCGGCGGGCCTTTTGACCGTCCGTGAGGCGCGCCTCGCCGTCCGGCAGAAGCTCGAAGCTCCATGAGAGTGGTTCAAGCGCGAAGCCCTCATGCTCGATCCTGCGGCGCGCGGTGAAGCGGCTGTCGGCTTGGCGGATGGCATCGCGAAACCGGACGTGAAGGGTGACGGTATAGATGCCGGGCTCATCGAAGGCAAAGGCTGTCGACAGATCGAGCTCTTCGGCAATTCTTTGCCGCGGCGTGATCCTGCGATATGCGACCTCGGTCGGCTCTCCCCGTTTCACCAGGCGGCCATCATAGGGAACGACACGGTCGCCGAAGCGGACCTCGATGAAGTTGCCCACACCGTGCTCGAAAGGTGTCTCCCAGCTGAGCAGCGCATAATCGTCGTCACTCTCATTAACGAGCTCGTATTTGAGGATGATGGGCTCCCCTCGCCGATAGGCTCGCTCCATGGATATCGATTGCCGGAAGTGCTCGCGCATGGCCTCATCTCCTGAATTCCGCCGTCGTTGGGTCAAAATTTGCCGGAGAGCGACTTACGGATGGCTTACGCACGAGCAACAAGGGCTCTAACCGATTGACGCTCGCCGCTTTTTCGGCTCACCTCTCCAGCTCAGGGGGAGGAACCATGGCCGAGGAACTGCGTGGCATTGCCGTTGTCGATGTCGGAGCGACGAACAGCAAGATTGTCCTGTTCGATTCCGCCGGCAAGGTCCTGGCCGAGCGCAAGACCTCGAGCCGGCATGTTGCCGGGCCGCTTTATCCGCATCTCGATCCGAAGCCCCTCGTCGCCTTCTGCGCCAAGCATCTGCCCGATCTCGACGGCATCATGCCGATCGATGTGGTCGTACCCGCCGCTCATGGCGCCGCCATTGCCTGTCTGGATGGCGAAGGCAAGCTCGCGCTGCCGGTCATGGATTACATGGCCGAGCCGCCGGCGGACATCATCGAGTCCTATCGCAAGACCGAGCCGCCCTTCTCCGAGGTCTTCTCACCGCTTCTGCCCATGGCGCTGACCCATGGCATGCAGCTCTTCTGGCAGGAAGAGGACTTCCCTGAGCAATTCGCCAAGGTCAGGACGATCCTGCCCTGGATCCAGTATGTCGGCCATCTCCTGAGCGGCAAGCCGGTGATCGAGATCGCTTCGATGTCGTGCCAGTCGCAGCTCATGGATGTACGCGACAACAGCTTTTCCTCGCTCGCCAGGTTGCGCGGCTGGGACAAGCTCTTCGCGCGCTGGGCGAAGGCCTGGGAAGTGATCGGCAGACTCAAGCCGCAATTCCGCAAAGACGGCTTTCGCGGCCGCGGCAAGGTCCTGGCCGGCATCCACGATTCGAGCGGCAACTACTTGCGCTATCTGGCGGGAGGACGGAAGCATTTCACCCTGCTGTCGACCGGCACCTGGATCATCGGCTTCGACACCGATACCGGCATCACCGAGCTCGATCCGCAGCGCGACACGGTGACCAACACCGATATCTTCGGCAAGCCCATTGCCTGCTGCCGCTTCATGGGCGGGCGCGAATATGAAGTCCTGTCGCGCGGCGCGTCCGCGGAAGCCGCGAGCTTCAAGGCGCTGGGCAGCCTCGTCGCGCAAGGGACTTTCGCATTGCCCTCCTTCACCGATTCGGGCGGGCCAATGCCGGGAACCGGCAATAAAGGCCATGTGAAGGGACCGGCGCCGGCCGGCGAAGAGGAGCGCTCGACACTCGCAGCACTTTATTGCGCGCTGATGGTCGATCGCTCGCTGGCGGCGGTGAAATCCAGAGGCGACATCATTGTCGACGGCCCCTTTGCCAAGAACCCGGTCTTCCTCTCGGTGCTCGCCTCCCTGCGTCAGCCGCAGACGGTTCTCGCCTCGCAATTGCGCGACGGCACCACCGCCGGCGCTATGGCGCTGGCACTCATGACGGAGAGCGGCGAGATCCCAAGGCTCGATCTCGATCTCGACGAGGTGGCGCCGCTCGCCCCCGAAGCCATCGTCGACTATGCCGTCAAATGGCGGCAGATGACGGGCGAAACGAACGGCGGCTAGTTACGCCCTATTCCCCTTGATCATATCCGCCGCCTTTTCCGCCATGGCGATGGTCGGCGCATTGGTGTTGGACGAGACGAGCCGCGGCATGATCGATGAGTCGCACAGGCGTAAGCCGTCGATGCCGCGCACCCGCAGGTTCGAAGGCTCGACCACCGCCATCGCATCGACGCCCATCTTGCAGGTGCCGACCGGGTGATAGGCCGAGCGCGCCACCTGGCGGGCGAAATTGCGGTAATCGGCTTTCGTGCGGCACTCATCGCCGGGCAGATGCTGGCGCGCCACATATTTGCTGAAGGCGCGCGTGCGGCCGATCTCGCAGGAGATTTCGATCGCATCGCCGGCGCGCTCGAGGTCGTAAGATTCGGCGAAGGAATTGGGATCGACGACCGGCGGATCGAGCGGATTGCTGCTTTTGAGCGCGACGAAGCCGCGCGAGCGCGGGCGCAGATGATAGGAATTGAGCGTCGCGCCATTGCCGCCTGGGACCGTGCCGACACCTTCCTCGACGCCGGCGCCGGGAAGGAAGTGGAACTGCAGGTCGGGCGACTTCTCGCGCCGGTCGCTCCACCAGAAGGCGCCGCCTTCGACCAGACTCGAGGCCACCGGCCCCGAGCGCGTCAAAAGATACTGGACGCCGGCCACTGCCTGCCAATGGAGCTTCTTGTATTTGTCGTAGGAGTGCGGCCCATTGAGCTGCCACACGATGTCGCTCGCCATGTGGTCCTGCAGGTTTTGCCCGACGCCCGGCAGATCATTCTGCACCGTGATGCCGAGGCTCTCGAGATGGACGGCAGGTCCGATGCCGGAGAGCATCAGGAGCTTGGGCGAGCCGATGGCGCCGGCGGTGAGGACGACATCGCGCTCGGCTTCAATGATGACCTCACGCCCGTTCTCGATGAGGGCGACGCCTTTCACGCGGCCCTTCTCGACCACCAGCCTTGTGATGAAAGCATCCGTCTTGACGGTGAGATTGGGGCGCTGACGCGCGGGCCTCAGATAGCCGACCGCGGCGCTGCAGCGGCGCGCCTGGCGGATGGTCATCTGATAGACATTGACCCCTTCCTGATGGCCTGAATTGAAATCGGGATTGAGCGGCATGCCGAATTCCTGGGCGCCCGCGACGAAGGCCTGGGTCATGACATTGGGCTCTTTCAGCGTCGAGACGCCGAGCGGCCCGCCTTGGCCATGCATCTTGCCGTCGAGCCGATCATTGTCTTCCGACTTCACGAAATAGGGCAGAAGTTCCGCCCACGACCAGCCCGTGCAGCCCTCCTCTTTCGCCCAGCCGTCATAGTCTTCAGGCGCGCCCCGCGTATAGACCTGCGCATTGATCGAGCTGCCGCCGCCTAGCACGCGGGCCTGCGGATAGACCATTTCACGGTTGCCGGCATGGCGCGCCGGCGCCGTCCGATAGCCCCAGGTCAAGGGCCCGCCGGTCATCTTGAAGAAGCCGCAGGGCAAATGGATGTAAGGATTGCGATCAGATGGCCCCGCTTCCAGCAGCAGCACCTTCGCATCGGGCATCTCGCTCAGGCGCGCCGCCATCACGCACCCTGCCGAACCGCCGCCGACGATCACATAATCATACATGAGAGGCACCCATCTTTGCCTGTCCCACAAGTAACCAAATGGTGCATTTATGGCAAGCACCTCCAATAGCCAGGAACTCTCACAGAAAGCTGTAGGGATCGACGTCGATGGCGAGCCTGAGCGAGCCTGTCGGCTTCACGGTCGTGAGCCAGGCCCGGATGAAGGCCTGGACATTGATGCCGCGGCGCGCCTTGACCAGATAGCGCCAGCGATAGAGGCCGCGCACCAGATGCAGAGGTGCGGGCGCCGGACCCAGCACATGCACGCCCTCGCCATAGGGCGCGAGCGGCAGCAGCGCCCGGGCGAAGCGCTCGGTCTCATGCCCGTCGCGCCCCGATATGACGATTGCCGCGAGCTGGCCATAGGGCGGAAGCTCCGCCTCCTCCCGCAAATGCTTCTCCTGGGCGAGAAAGCCGTCGCGGTCGCCTTTGGCCAGCGCCTGCATCAGCGGATGTTCCGGCTGATAAGTCTGGATCAGCGCGCGGCCCGGCTTCTCGCCGCGCCCGGCGCGTCCCGCCACTTGCGCCATTTGCGCCCAGCTGCGCTCGCCGGCGCGCGGATCGCCCGAATCGAGTGCCAGATCCGCATCGACGACGCCGACCAGAGTGAGATGCGGGAAATGATGCCCCTTGGCGACGAGCTGCGTGCCGATGACGAGATTGTGGACGCCCTCGGCCACGTCGCGTAGCGCATCCTTGAGCAAGGTGCCTTGCGCGAGATCGCTCGACAGGATGGCGAGGCGTGCTTCCGGAAAGCGCTGTGCCGCCTCCTCGGCGAGCCGTTCGACGCCTGGTCCGCAGGGCACGAGCTTGCCCGGCGTCCCGCATTTGGGACATTCGGGCGGGATCGCCTGGGTGTGACCGCAATGATGGCACATCAGTTGTTTGCGGAAGCGATGCTCGACCAGGGACGCCGCGCAATTGGGACAGTCGATGCGATGGCCGCAGGCGCGGCAGAGCGTCAAGGGCGCATAGCCGCGCCGGTTGAGGAAGAGCAGCGCCTGATCGCCGTTCTTGAGCGTCTCCTCGACCGCTTGCGCCAAAGGCTCCGACAGCCATGAGCCGGATGACAGCGCCAACTGGCGCATGTCGAGGATATGGCTCGGCGGCAATTCGGCTTGGCGGTAGCGCGCATGGAGACGCACATGGCCGTAACGCCCGCGCTCGGCATTGACCAGGCTTTCGAGCGAGGGCGTCGCCGAGGAAAGGACGATCGGGAATTTGCCGAGCGCGCCATAGACGATGGCCATGTCGCGCGCGTGATAGGGGACGCCGTCTTCCTGCTTGTAGGCGCCCTCATGCTCTTCATCGACGACGATGAGGCCGAGCTTCGCCCAGGGCAGGAAGAGAGCAGAGCGCGCGCCGACGACGACCTGCGCCGTTCCTTCCGCCACCGCGCGCCACACACGTTCGCGCTCGCGCGGCCGCATGCCCGAATGCCAGCGCGCCGGCTCGGCGCCGAAGCGGCGCTCGACACGCTGGATGAATTGCTGGGTGAGCGCGATTTCGGGCAGCAGCAGGAGCACCTGGCGGCCGGAAGCGAAGGCCGCGGCCATCGCCTCGAAATAGACTTCCGTCTTGCCGGAGCCGGTGACACCGTCGAGCAGCATCACCTTGTGGCCGCGACGAGTCACGATGGCGCGCAGCTCCTGCGCCGCCGCTTCCTGCTCAGGCGACAGAGCGAGTTTGCCCGCCGCGGGATCGGGCGTCGCAAAGGCGCGGTGCGGCGGCAAGGCGACGGCTTCGAGCGCGCCCGTCTTCGCCAGCGTCTTGACGACGGACGTGCCGACGCCGGCGAGCTCGGCCAGCTCCGATGCCTTGAGCGCCGGGCCCTCGCGCGCGATCTCGAGGATCCGCGCGCGCTGCGGAGTGAGCTTCGCCGGGCGATGGGGTCCGATGCGATAAGCGATCTCGCTGCGCGCTTCGCCAAAGGCGCCCGGCGCCCTGAGGCAGGAGCGCAGCACATTGCCGATGGGCTCGATATAGTAATTCGCCACCCAGTCGATGAAGGCGCGATGCGTGTCGCCGAGCGGCGGCACATCGAATTTCTGCACGATCTCGCGCAAGGTCTTGCCGCCGCCATCACCCGAGCCGATGCGCCAGACGCAGCCGATATAGGACCTTGGCCCGAGCGGCACTTCGACATAGTCGCCGGGCGCCACGGCGAGACCTTGCGGCACCGCATAGGTGTAGGCGCCGGCGAGCGCCAGCGGCAACAGGACTTCGGCGGTTGTCTGGGAATCGGCAGGCATCGGGCCAAGCCTTGCGCCAACTGCCGCAAACGGACAAGCCCATGGCGGAAACGTCGCGTAAAGCCTATATCAACCGCCCATGAAACATGTCGCATCCGCCATCGACGAACCGCTCTGGCGCGAGATCGCCTATGGCGATCCGGCCCTGCTGTTGCGCCGTTTCACCGGCCTCAGGGACCTGACCTTTCTCGATAGCGCGCTTCAGCAAAGCGAGCTCGGCCGCTATTCCTATATTGCGGCCGACCCCTTCGAGACCTTTACGCTGGCGGAAGGCGAGAGCGGCGAGGCAGCACTCGCCCGGCTCGACCGCCGCCTCAAGCGCTGGAAGCTCGAGCGCGTCGCGGGGCTGCCGCCTTTCCAGGGCGGTTTCGCCGGCTATATCGCCTATGAGTTCGCCCGCCTGCTCGAACCGCATATCATGGCGAAGACGCCGCCGCCCGACATCCCGCCGGTCACCCTGCACGCCTATGACACAATCGTCGCATTCGACCATCAGACGCGGCAATGCTGGATCATCTCGACCGGTTTTCCCGAGACCGAGCCGCAAGCGCGCATCGCCCGCGCCGAAGAGCGCCTCGCCGAATTCGAAGCCTTGTGCCTCAAGCCTCTGCCGGCGCTCTCGGGAAGCAATTTCATCGCCGGCTGGCAATCGAACTTCACCCGCGATGCCTATGAAGCAGCGGTCCAGCGCACCATCGACTATGTCCTGGCCGGCGACATCTTCCAGGCGAATATCTCGCAGCGCTTCTCCGCCGCCATTCCCGCCGATTTCGAACCGCTGCGCTATTATCTCGCTTTGCGCGAGCGCAATCCCGCGACCTTCGGCGCTTTTCTCGATTACGGCGCGGTCAGGATCGCGTCGAGCTCGCCCGAGCGCTTGATGAGTTTCGACGGCGTGACCGCCGAGGCGCGTCCGATCAAGGGCACCAGGCGGCGCGATGCGGATCAAAGCATCGATGCCGAGCTCAAGGCCGAGCTTCTCGCCAGCCGCAAGGACCGCGCCGAGAATGTGATGATCGTCGATCTCCTGCGCAACGATCTCTCGCGTGTCTCGGAGCCGGGTTCCGTGCAAGTGCCGGTGCTCTGCGGCCTCGAATCCTACGCGTCCGTGCACCATCTGACTTCCGTCGTCACCGGGAGACTCGCCAAGGGCAAGAGCCGCGGCGATCTCATTGCCGCGTGCTTCCCCGGCGGCTCGATCACCGGCGCGCCCAAGATCCGCGCCCAGGAGATCATCGCCGAGATCGAGCGGCTGCCGCGCAACATCTATTGCGGCTCGATCGGTTTCCTGAGCTTCACCGGCCATATGGACCTCAACATCGCCATCCGCACCGTCCTCTTCCATGACGGGCGCGCCTCCTTCCAGGGCGGCGGCGGCATCACCGCGAAGTCGCAGCCTTCCGATGAGTATGAAGAGACCTTGGCGAAGATCACTCGCATCGCCGCGAGTTTCGAGGGTGCATCATGATCCTCGTCATCGATAACTATGATTCCTTCGTCCACAATGTGACGCGCTATTTGCGCGAGCTCGGCGCCGAGGCGCAAGTGAAGCGCAATGACGCGCTCTCCTCAGGCGCCATCAAGGATGATGTGAAGGGCATCGTGATCTCGCCCGGGCCATGCACGCCCAACGAGGCCGGCATTTCGCTCGATGTCGTGCGCAAGCTTTCGGGTAAAATTCCCATTCTCGGCATCTGCCTCGGCCATCAATGCATTGGCGAGGCCTTTGGCGGCAACATCGCGCGCGCCAAACGCCCGATGCATGGCGAGGCCTCGGCCATCCGCCATGCGGGGGCGGGCGTGCTTTCAGGCGTTCCCGACGGCTTCAATGCCGGACGCTATCACTCCCTCATCGTCGAGCTGTCGGGCGACGAGCCCTTGACGGTCACCGCGCGTTCCGAGGATGGCGAGATCATGGGCGTCGAGCACAAGACCCATCCGACTTTCGGCGTGCAGTTCCATCCCGAATCGGTGCTCACCGAGCATGGCTATGACATCTTGCGCAATTTCCTGAAGAGGACGCCGTGAGCGCCACGGTCTGGTTCAACGGGAAGATCGTCAAGGACGCGCTCTCTGTCGATCCGGCGGACCGCGGATTGCTGCTGGGCGACGGGATATTCGAGACGCTTGCCGTCTTCAACCGCACCGCCGTCTGGCTCGATGATCATCTCGACCGGATGATGGCGGGCGCCATAACGCTCGGCCTGCCGCCCGACCGTCTCATCGTCGCGGATGGAGTGGCGCAAGTGCTGGAGCATGCCCCGGCTCCGCACGGCATTTTGCGCATCACCTTGACGCGAGGGCCGGGCCTGCGTGGTCTCGCGGCAGAAACGCGTCAACCGAGCCTTCTGATCGCGCACGCGCCCTGGACGAGCGACATGCTCTTCACCCCGGCTATGCTCTCGACCTCCTCGATCAGACGCAACGAGACATCCCCCGCCTCACGGCTCAAGACGCTCTCTTATATCGACAACATCATCGCGGCGCGCGAGGCCGCCGCCATCCATTGCGATGATGCGCTTTTTCTCAATCATCAGGGTCTTGTCGCCTCGACCACGATTGCCAATATTTTCATCCTGCGCGACGGCTGGATCGCGACACCGCGGACCAGCGACGGCGTGCTCGCCGGCATTACGCGCAGAAAGCTCCTCGAGCTTCCGCGAGCCGAGGAACGGCCGGTGACGCCGGCAGAACTGTTGAGTGCCGATGCCGTCTTTCTCACCAACAGCCTGCGTCTGATCCGTCCGGTCCATTCCCTCGATGGCCAGCCGCTCGGCCGCGATGACGTAGCGCTTGCCGGCTACTTCGACACGCTCTGCCTCAGGATTGCCGAAGAATCGGGTGTCGATCCACGGGCGGTGGATTGACCTTGTCAGGCCATGGCCCGGGGATTAGGTTCCCAGCAACAAGCGCAAGGATGAGGCCGTCATGAAATTCTTCGTCGATACCGCCGAAATCAAGGATATCAAGGAACTCGCCGCCACCGGCCTTCTCGATGGCGTGACCACCAACCCCTCCCTCGTTGCCAAATCCGGCCGCGATTTCAAGGAAGTAATCGCCGAGATCTGCAATGCGGTCGAAGGCCCGGTCTCGGCCGAGGTGACGGCGCTCGAAGCCGACGCCATGATCGAGGAGGGCAGGAAGCTCGCCAAGATCGCCAAGAATGTCGCGGTCAAGGTGCCCCTCACCTTGGACGGGCTCAAGGCTTGCCGCACGCTGACCCAGGCCGGCACGATGGTGAATGTGACGCTGTGCTTCAGCGCCAACCAGGCGCTGCTCGCCGCCAAATCCGGCGCCACCTTCATCTCGCCCTTCATCGGCCGCCTCGACGACATCAATATCGACGGCATGGAGCTCATCCGCGAGATCCGCCAGATCTACGACAATTACGATTACACCACCGAGATCCTGGCCGCTTCGATCCGCAGCGCCAATCACGTGAAGGAAGCGGCTCTCGCCGGCGCCGATGTGGCGACTGTGCCGCCGGCGGTGCTGAAAGGCCTGGTCAAGCACCCGCTGACCGACAAAGGTATCGAGTCCTTCCTTGCCGACTGGAAGAAGACCGGCCAGAAGATTTGAACTTTCGATCAACCATTCGGCTATAGTCTCCGCCTATGGCCGAAGCACCCGATCTCGAGCTCTTCCATGCCGCGCCGGAAACGGCCAAGACGGTCGCGGCATGGCTTGCCTATTTCAAGACCGAGCGGCGCTCGTCCGACCACACGCTCGCCGCCTATGGCCGGGACATCGGCCAGTTCATGGCCTTCCTTGCCGATCATCTGGGTGGCGCGCCGACGCTCACCGATCTGGCAAGCCTCACGCCGTCCGACTTCCGCGCCTTCCTCGCACGCCGGCGCAATAAGGGGAGCGGCAGCCGCACGCTCGCCCGCCAGCTTTCCGCCATCCGCAGCTACTTCCGCTTCCTCGAGCGGCGCAAGATCCTGAGCAATGCCGCCTTGAGCGTGCTGCGCGCGCCCAAGATCCCGCATGCCGTGCCGAAGCCCGTCACGCCCGCAGCGGCCCGCGAGCTGATCAAGGCCGACACGCTGAGCAGCGAGGAGACACCGGCCTGGGTGCTCGCCCGCGATGCCGCCGTGCTCACATTGCTCTATGGCTGCGGCCTGCGCATTTCCGAAGCGTTGGGCCTGACGCCGCAGGCGGTGAACCACGATCCCTTGACCATCATCGGCAAGGGCGGCAAGGCGCGCATCGTGCCGGTCTTGCCGGTGGCGCGTCAGGCGATCGAGCGCTATCTCGATCTTTGCCCCTTGGCGCTCGATTCACGCGCGCCGATGTTCCGGGGCGTGAAAGGCGGCCCGCTCAATGCCCGCAACATCCAGCTCCTGATCGCCCGGTTGCGCGGCGCGCTCGGGCTTCCCGAAAGCGCCACGCCGCACGCCTTGCGTCATTCCTTCGCCAGCCACCTCCTCGCCGGCGGCGCCGATCTGCGCACCATACAGGAGCTTCTCGGCCATTCCTCGCTTTCGACCACGCAGGTCTATACCGAGGTCGACACCTCGCATCTCCTCGCGCAATATGCCAAGGCGCATCCCAGGGCATGATGCTCACGCGTATTCTGATTGCAACGACGGCCTTCTTCGGTTTCGCGGGCTTGGCGCTGGCGGGCGAACCGCCGGAATGTTCGGGCAAGGACATTTTGCCGGATCTTGTAGTTTCGGCCCCCAAGCTCGCCGACAGGCTGGCATCGGCCGAACGGACCATTCCCAATGGGCAGGCGATTCTTTGGCGGATCACAGACAAGAGCGGGAAGGCCGCCCCATCTTATTTATTTGGCACGTTTCCTGTCACGAGCACCAAGATACACGCCTTGCCGGCCGAGGCGCGCAACGCGATTGAGCGCGCCAGTGTTGTCGCCCTGCAATTGAGAGAGATCGTCGAACCCAATGCATTCAGACTCGCTTTCGCTCGCCATTCCCGCTTGATGATGATGCCGAACGGCAGGAATATGTGGGATCTTATCCCCGACGTAGATGAAGGCTTTATAAGGTCGGCGCCCCAGATAACACCGGATCAGATAGCGGGGATGAGCGCCGTCCAGCCTTGGGTGCTGACATACTCTTTGGCCTTTCCGATGTGCGAGCTCGAGAGGCTGCGGGTCGACTTACCGACTCTCGATCGGTCAATCGGGCAGATGGCCCTGGCGCGAAAGATCCCTCTGGTTGGGCTGGAGAGGGTCGAGGAAATGATGGCGGCATTCGCCAGCGAGCCGCTTGATAGCCAGGCCCGATATCTCGTCGCCACTGCAAAGTTTGGCGACCGGCTTGCTGACTGGATGGAAACCCACGAACAGCTCTATCTGGCGCGCAGAATATCGAGCCTCCGGGTTCTTTCGACACAGGGCTTCCCGACTGATCGACCCGATCCGGCAAGACTGGCCTTCTTCGAAGAGCTCCTGAACCAGCGCAATCGAAGCACGGTGGAGCGTGCGCTCCCACTCATTGTCAAAGGCAATGCCTTCATTGTCGTGAGCACAATGCGTCTGCCGGGCGACCAAGGTCTGGTGGAACTTTTCCGCAAAGCGGGCTACGAGGTAACACCGGTCAATTGATCTGTCCATAATGGTCGACACCTCGCATCTCCTCGCGCAATGTGCCAAGGCGCATCCTCGCGCCTGACTTTGGCTAGTATCGCTGCGTATAGCGAAAGACGAGATCGCCCTCGTCCTGCTTTTGCGCGGAAGGGTCCAGGACGCCGCCCAAACGCTTCGCGACGGCGACTGAACGGATATTGTTCGGGTCGACATAGCTGACAAGGGTGGTCACTTTGAGCTCGCTGAACGCCCAGCCCAGCAGGGCTCCGGCAGCTTCCGTTATGTATCCGTTGCCTTCATATTCTTCGTAAACCTGCCAGCCGAGCTCACGTTCGGGAAAAAGCGGACCGTGATTTATCTCGACCTGGCCGACGCATGCTCCAGTTGAACGAAGTTCAACCGACAAGCCGCCATGGCCGGCCAGATGCCAAAGAGCAACTTCATGACAGAACAGACCCCAGGCAGCTGCCGTGTCGAAAGGCCCGCCCATATATTCCGAACGCGAAGAGGCCATCAACTTCGCATATTCGGCAAAGTCATCAAGAACGATAGGACGCAGCCTGAGTCGCTCGGTTGTAAGCGTGGGAGCAGTACCCGGAATCGGAAGTTGATGTGTTGCCATACCTATTACCAATGTCTTGTGGAGCTTTTCCGCGCGGCAGGCTACGAAAGTAATGGACGTCAACCAATCTCCCACTATGCCCGTCACACCCGATCCCGTCTATTCCGATACCGAATTGCCGAAACAGACAGCGGTCGCCGTCATCGGCGGCGGCATCATCGGCACGGCGACGGCGCTCGAGCTCGCCGAGCGCGGCGTCGATGTGACGCTGATCGAGAAAGGCGTCATCGCCGGCGAGCAATCGAGCCGCAATTGGGGCTGGTGCCGGCAGGCGAATCGCGACATCCGAGAGATTCCGCTGATCCTGGTGGCGCTCAATGCCTGGCGCGGCATGAATGAGCGCATCGGCGCCGAGACCGGCTTCCGCCAATGCGGCATCATCTATCTCTGCGAGACCGATGAAGAATTGGCGACACGAGAGAAGTGGTATGAGAAGAACGCGCGCCCGTTCAATCTCGCGACCCGCATCGTCTCGGGCGCGGAGGCAGCCGAGCTCCAGCCCGGCTCCACTCGACGGTGGAAAGGCGCACTCTTCTCGTTTGCCGACGGCCGTGCCGAGCCGTTCATGGCCGCACCCGCCATCGCCCATGGTGCGCGCAAGAAGGGCGCCAAGATCCTCACCCAATGCGCCGTGCGCGGAGTTGAAACCTCTGCCGGCAGGATATCGGCCGTCGTCACCGAGAAGGGCCGCATCGCCTGCGACACGGTCGTGCTCGCGGGCGGCGCCTGGTCGCGCCGCTTCCTCGGCAATCTCGACATCCCCTTCCCGCAATTGAGCGTGGTCAATTCGGTGATGCGCTCGAAGCCCATCGAGACACCGCTCGAACGCTCCTGCTCGGCCGGCAAATTCTCGCTCCGCAGGCGCCATGATGGTGGCTACACGATCGCCCACCGGCATCTGTCGGTCGCCGATATCGTGCCCGATTCCTTCCGCCTGTTCCGCGAATTCCTGCCCGCGCTCAAGGTCGACTGGAGCGGCTTGCGCCTGAGGTTAGGCCAGCGCTTCCTCGACGAGGCCCGGCTCAAGCGCCGTTGGGCGCTCGATGAGAGGTCGCCCTTCGAAGAAGTGCGCATCCTCGATCCCGAGCCCGTCATCTCGATCCTCAATGAGGCGGCGGCGAGCCTCAAGGACTATTTCCCCGTCTTCCGCGACATGGAGATCGCCGATCGTTGGGCCGGCGTCATCGATGCGACGCCCGATGCGGTGCCGGTAATGTCGCCGATCGCGAAATTGCCGGGACTCTTCCTGGCTTCGGGCTTCTCCGGCCATGGTTTTGGGCTCGGTCCCGGCGCCGGCAAGCTCACGGCCGATCTCGTCACCGGCTCGACGCCTTGCGTCGACCCGGAGCCCTTCCGCTATTCGCGCTATTTCGACGGCACCAACCCGCAGCCGACGACGGGGTTGTAGAGGATCGCGCCGGCGCCCCGCCTGGATACAGGGTAAATACAGGGAAAATCGCGAAAATGCGCCTCCGAGGCCCGGGGATTCTGTGGAATAGCCCAATGATTCCTATGGCCTGCGGTGAAAAATGGCCGCCCATGGAGCAGGGAAACACCGAGGCGATTTACGAGTATATCGCTCTTCCCGCGGCGCACACTCTCTCATCCGTCACCCCGACGAAATTAGTAGCGAACGACTTGCCTTACGAATGGATCGCGCGGCCCGCGACGGCGAGTGCCGCTTCCTTCACGGCTTCGGCGAGTGTCGGATGGGCATGGCAGGTGCGCGCCAGGTCTTCGGCCGAACCGCCGAACTCCATCAGCACCGCCACTTCATGGATGAGCTCGCCCGCTTGCGGGCCCAAAATATGGGCGCCCAATACGCGGTCGGTCTTGGCATCGGCGAGGATCTTCACGAAGCCGTCGGTCGTCTGATTGGCCTTGGCGCGGCCATTGGCGAGGAACAGGAATTTGCCGGCCTTGTAGTCGATGCCCTCGGCCTTGAGCTCTTCCTCGGTCTTGCCGACCGCCGCGATCTCGGGCGAGGTGTAGACGACGCTCGGTATGACGTCATAGTTCACGTGACCGGCTTGCCCTGCGAGCAATTCCGCCAGCGCGACGCCTTCGTCCTCGCCCTTATGCGCCAGCATGGGGCCGCGAATGACATCGCCGATCGCATAGATACCGGGCACATTCGTTTCGAAATGCGCTCCCACCTCGATGCGGCCCTTGGCGTCGCGCTTGACACCCGCCTCCTCGAGGCCGAGGCCGTTCGTGTAAGGCACGCGCCCGATGGCGAGAAGGACCGTATCGGCCTCGATCGTCTCAGCTGTGCCGCCCGCCGCCGGCTCGACGGTGAGCTTGACCTTGGTCTTCCCCTTCTCCGCTCCCGTTACCTTGCTCGCGAGCTTGAAGGCGACACCTTGCTTGGTGAGGAGGCGCTGGAAATTCTTGGCCGTCTCGAGATCCATGCCGGGCAGGATGCGGTCGAGATATTCGATCACCGTGACCTTGGCGCCGAGCCTCGACCAGACCGAGCCGAGCTCGAGCCCGATCACGCCGGCGCCGATCACCACGAGATTTTCCGGCACCTTCTCGAGCATGAGCGCACCGGTCGAGGACACGATCTGCTTTTCGTCGATCTCGACGCCCTTGAGGCCGGCGACATCGGAGCCCGTCGCGATGACGATGGTCTTCGTCTCGACGATATCCTTGCCGTCGACCTGGATCTTGCCGGGGCCCAAGATCTTCGCGGTGCCGCGGATCGGCGTGATCTTGTTCTTCTTGAACAGGAAGTCGATGCCCTTGGTGTTGCCGTCGATCGCCTCCTGCTTGAATTTCAGCATCTGGCCGAGATCGAGCGAGGGTGTCACGCCGATGCCCATCTTGGCGAAGGAATGCCTGGCCTCGGCGAACAGCTCGGACGCATGCAGCAGCGCCTTGGACGGGATGCAGCCGATATTGAGGCAGGTGCCGCCATGGGTGGCGCGTTTCTCAATCACCGCCACTTTCATGCCGAGCTGGGCGGCGCGGATGGCGCACACATAGCCCGCAGGTCCGGTGCCGATGATGGTGATGTCGAAGGGGTCAGCCATTTCAGAATGCCTCACTGGGACTGGATGGCCGCCTCAAGGGCGGCCATGGAGGTCAGCGGATTAAAGATCGAGCAGCGAGCGCTGCGGGTCCTCGAGACCTTCCTTGACACGCACCAGGAAGGTGACGGCTTCCTTGCCGTCGACGATGCGGTGATCATAGGAGAGGGCGAGATACATCATCGGGCGGATCACCACTTGGCCGCCCATCGCCATCGGCCGTTCCTGGATCTTGTGCATGCCGAGGATGCCCGATTGCGGCGCGTTGAGGATCGGCGTCGACATCAACGAACCATAGACGCCGCCATTCGAGATGGTGAAGGTGCCGCCCTGCATCTCGGCGATCTGCAACTGCCCGTCGCGCGCCCTCTTGCCGAAGTCGTTGATCGTCTTTTCGATCTGGGCGAAGGACAGCCGGTCGGCATCGCGCACCACCGGGACGACGAGACCTTTCTCGGTGCCGACCGCGACGCCGATGTGATAGTAGTTCTTGTAGACGATGTCATCGCCGTCGATCTCGGCATTGACGGCGGGGATCTCCTTCAGCGCATGGACGACCGCCTTCACGAAGAAGCTCATGAAGCCGAGCTTAACGCCATGCTTCTTCTCGAACAGTTCCTTGTATTGATTGCGCAGCGCCATGACATCGGTCATGTCCACCTCGTTGAAGGTGGTAAGCATCGCGGCGGTATTCTGCGCGTCCTTGAGGCGGCGCGCGATCGTCAGGCGGAGCCTCGACATGCGTACGCGCTCCTCGCGCTCGGCATCGGCCTGGGGCGACGGAGCCCTGGGCGCCGAAGGCTGCGGCGGTGCCACCGGCGGCAACTGGATCGCGGGCGGCGGCGCAGGCTTCGCAACCTCCGCCAGCACATCGCCCTTGGTGAGACGGCCATCCTTGCCGGTGCCGGCAATGGCGCCGGGATCGAGCCTGTTCTCCTCGACGATCTTGCGCACTGCCGGCGACAAAGGCTTGGCCTCGCCGCTTACGGGCTGAGCCTGAGGCTCGGCCACTTTCTTCGGTTCTTCGGCTTTCGCAAGTCTCGCCTCGGCCTTGGGCGCGACGGCAGCGGCAGCACCCTCCTCGATCGCGCCGAGCAACGCGCCGACATTCACGGTCTGGCCGGGCTGAGCCGCGACGGACGACAGGACGCCCGAGGCCGGCGCCGGCACTTCCACCGTCACCTTGTCGGTCTCGAGCTCGACCAGCGGCTCATCCGCCTTCACCGCATCGCCTTGCGTCTTGAACCATTTGCCGATCGTCGCCTCGGTGACCGATTCACCGAGCTGCGGGACGCGGATTTCCTTTGCCATGGCCTGTCCTGTTTTTCCCGTCGTTAGGATCGGAACACCAGCGCGTCGTCGAGAAGCGCTTTCAGTTCCTTTTGATGCTTGGTCATCAGGCCCGTCGCGGTGGCGGCCGATGCGGCGCGGCCCACATAGCGCGGTCTGCGGTGCTGAGCATTGATGAAGTCGAGAGCGCGCTCGATGCCGGGCTGGACGAAGGTCCAGGCGCCCATATTCTGCGGCTCTTCCTGGCACCACACCATCTCGGCCTGCTTGAAGCGGCCAAGTTCCTGGATGAGCGCCTTGTGCGGCCAGGGATAGAGCTGCTCGACGCGGAGCAGATAGACGTCCTTGATCCCGCGCTTCTCGCGCTCTTCATAAAGGTCGTAATAGACCTTGCCGGAGCACAGCACCACGCGCCGGATCTGGTCGTCGGCGACGAGCCCGCCGCCATATTGCGCATCGTCCCACAGGAGACGATGGAAATAGGTTTCGGGCCCCATTTCCGAAAGCTGCGAGACGACCCGTTTGTGGCGCAGCAGCGACTTGGGCGTCATCAGGATGAGCGGCTTGCGGATGTCGCGCTTGAGCTGGCGCCTGAGGATATGGAAGTAATTGGCGGGCGTCGTACAGTTCGCCACTTGCATATTGTCCTCGGCGCACATCTGCAGATAGCGCTCGAGCCGGGCCGAGGAATGTTCCGGCCCCTGGCCCTCATAGCCATGCGGCAGGAGGCAGACGAGGCCCGACATGCGCAGCCATTTGCGCTCGCCCGAGGACAGGAACTGGTCGAACACCACTTGCGCGCCATTGGCGAAGTCGCCGAACTGCGCCTCCCACAGCACCAGCGTGTTGGGCTCGGCCAGCGAATAGCCATATTCGAAGCCGAGCACCGCCTCTTCCGACAGCATCGAATTGATCACATTGATCTTGACCGTCTGATGCTTGACGAGATGGTTGAGCGGCGTGAAGCGCTTTTCCGTCTCCTGGTCGACCAGCACCGCATGGCGCTGCGAGAAGGTGCCGCGCTGCACGTCCTGGCCCGAGAGCCTGACCGGAAAACCTTCCTGCAACAGTGCGCCGAAAGCGAGCTGCTCGGCCATCGCCCAGTCGATGCCCTGGCCCTCCTCGATCGTCTTGCGCCTTGCGTCGAGCACACGCTGCAAGGTGCGGTGCGGCTTGAAACTCTTCGGCACCTTGGTGAGCTTGAGGCCGATCTCCTTGAGCTTGGTGAGATCATAGCCGGTCTGGCCGCGGCGCGGATCGTCATGATCCTTGGCGTAGCTCAGATGCGCCCAGCGCCCGTCGAGCCAGTCGGCCTTGTTGGCGCGATAGGATTCCGACGCCGAGAAATCGTCGTCGAGCCGGCGGCGGTATTCGGCCTTCATCTGGTCGAACTGCTCGGGCGTGAGCACGCCCCCGTCGATGAGCCGCTTGCCATAGAGCGCCACCACCGTCTGATGCGCGGCGATGCGCTTGTACATCAGGGGCTGGGTGAAGGACGGCTCGTCCGATTCATTGTGGCCGAAGCGGCGGTAGCAGAACAAATCGATGACCACCGGCTTCCTGAACTTCTGGCGAAACTCGATGGCGATCTTGGCCGCGAACACCACCGCTTCCGGATCATCGCCATTCACATGGAAGATCGGCGCCTCGATCATCTTGGCGACGTCCGATGGATAGGGCGAGGAGCGCGCCCAGAACGGGCTGGTGGTGAAGCCGATCTGGTTGTTGACGATGAAATGGACAGAGCCGCCGGAGCGGTGGCCCCTGAGGCCCGACAGGCCGAAACATTCCGCCACCACGCCCTGGCCGGCGAAGGCCGCATCGCCGTGGATGATGAGCGGCAGCACGCTGGTGCGCTCCTTGTCGCCGCGCTGGTCCTGCTTGGCGCGCGCCTTGCCGAGCACGACGGGATCGACGATCTCGAGATGGGACGGATTGGCGGTAAGCGAGAGATGCACGCGGTTGCCGTCGAACTCGCGGTCCGACGACGAGCCCAGATGGTATTTGACGTCGCCCGAGCCTTCGACCTCGTCAGGCGTCGACGATCCGCCCTTGAATTCATGGAAGATCGCCGAGAACGGCTTTTTCATCAGATTGGCGAGCACATTGAGGCGGCCGCGATGCGCCATGCCGAGCACGATCTCCTGGAGGCCGAGCTGGCCGCCGCGCTTGATGATCTGCTCGAGCGCCGGGATCATCGATTCGGCGCCATCGAGGCCGAAGCGCTTGGTGCCGGTATATTTCACATTGAGGAAGTGCTCGAAGCCTTCCGCGGCGATGAGCCGGTTGAGGATGGCGGTCTTGCCCTCGGGCGTGAAGGTGATCTCCTTGTCCGGACCTTCGATGCGCTCCTGGATCCAGGCCTTCTGGTCGGGATCCGAAATATGCATGAATTCGACGCCGATCGTATTGCAGTAGGTGCGCTGCAGGATGTCGACCATTTGCCGGATCGTCGCCTGCTCCAGCCCCAGGACCTTGTCGATGAAGATCGGGCGGTCGAGATCGGCCTCGGTGAAACCGTAGGATTTCGGATCGAGCTCGGGCTGGGGAATGGGCTCGCGCAACCGCAACGGATCGAGATCGGCGGCGAGATGGCCGCGCATGCGGTAGGCGCGGATCATCATCAGCGCGCGGACCGAGTCCATCGTCGCCTTGCGCACTTCCTCGATGGTGAGGGCCTGGCCCTTGTCCTTCGCCTTGGCGGCGATCTTGGCGCCGACTTGCGCCTCGGCCGCCGGCCAGTTCGAATCGAAGGCCGAGATCAGCTCGCCATTCTGAGCCTGCGGCCAGTCGGGCCTCGCCCAGGACGGGCCTTTGAGCTGCTTCTTCGCGGCGTCCTTGTCGTCGGCGAGGGTCGAGAAGAACTGCCGCCAAGCCGGATCGACGGATGCCGGACTCTCGAGGTATTTCGCGTAGAGCTGCTCGATGAACTGGGCGTTGCCGCCATAAAGGAAGGAAGTTTGTTCGAACGCGGTCGTCAGATCAGTCTTGTTCATTTCCATCAAGAACCGGGAACCCTGTCCGGCCCTCCTTATGTCAACATAGAACTCATCACTTGCCTTTCAAGACACGCTTTAATGTCTTTCCAAGGGCGGCGGGGGAATCCGATATGGCGATGCCCGCGTGCTTCATCGCTTCGATCTTCGTCTCGGCCTTGCCTTTGCCGCCCGAGATGATGGCGCCGGCATGGCCCATGCGCCGTCCGGGCGGTGCCGTGCGCCCGGCAATGAAGCCGACCATGGGTTTCTTAACTTTCGATTTACGGATGAATTCCGCCGCGTCCTCCTCGGCGGAACCGCCGATCTCGCCGATCATGATGATCGATTCCGTCTCTGGGTCGCTCAAGAACATCTCGAGCACATCGATGAATTCGGTGCCCTTCACCGGGTCGCCGCCAATGCCGACGGCGGTCGTCTGGCCGAGGCCCTCCTGCGTCGTCTGGAACACCGCCTCATAAGTGAGGGTGCCCGAGCGCGACACGATGCCGACCGAGCCCTTCTTGAAGATATTGCCCGGCATGATGCCGATCTTGCACTCACCCGGCGTCAGGATGCCCGGGCAGTTGGGCCCGACGAGGCGCGATTTCGAGCCCGAGAGCGCCCGTTTCACCTTGACCATGTCCATGACCGGAATGCCCTCGGTGATGCAGACGATGAGCGGGATTTCGGCCTCGATCGCTTCCGAGATGGCGTCCGCCGCGAAGGCCGGCGGCACATAGATGACGGTCGCGTCGGCCCCCGTCGCGTCGCGCGCTTCGGCGACCGTGTCATAGACGGGCAGGCCGACATGGGTGATGCCGCCTTTGCCCGGCGTGACCCCCGCCACCATCTTGGTGCCGTAGGCGATCGCCTGCTCGGTATGGAACGTCCCGTTATTGCCGGTGATGCCCTGGCAGATGACCTTGGTATTCTTGCCGATCAGGATGGACATTCTGCTCCCTAAAGCCGCTTCAAATCAGTGACGGTGAGATCGCTTGTGGCGTTCCCGGTATTGAGCGTCGTCGCCGGCTCGAACATCAGCACGACCGGCTCTTTGGTGAGCGAGCGCGGCCGGTGCTCGACGCCTTTCGGCACGACGATGAAATCATTCTCGGCGAGCTCGACCGAGCCGTCGCGGAAATCGATGGCGATCCGGCCGCGCAGGACGAGGAAGGCCTCGTCTTCCTGCTCATGCGCGTGCCAGTCGAAGGCCTCGCCGAACTTCGCCACCTTGGCCTGCGCGTCGTTCACGTCACCCGCAATATGCGGATCGAAGACCTTGCTGATCTTGCGGTCGGCGGCTTCGAGGAGATTGATCGCGCGCGGGGGCATCAAACGCTCCTCGTCGGTTGCACAAAATTCCCCTCCCCCTTGCGGGCGCCTCCGACTTTCCCCCTCTCCCGTTGCGAAGCAATGGGAGAGGGTGGCCGAAGGCCGGGTGAGGGCTCTTTGCCTGCAACACGAAGGGCCTTTGAGAGCTTTGCCTGCTTTGAGAAAGAGCCCTCATCCGCCCTTCGGGCACCTTCTCCCACGCTGCGCGCGGGAGAAGGGAAAATTCGGGAGAGATGTTGATGACGCGCCATCACCCTTTCCCCACCGCTTTCACGATCTTCTGCGCCGCGTCGTCGAGATCATCGGCGGGGATCACATTGAGCTTGGAGTCGCGCAGGATCTGCTTGCCGAGCTCGACATTGGTGCCCTCGAGGCGCACGACCAGCGGCACCTTGAGGCCGACTTCCTTCACCGCCGCCACCACGCCTTCGGCGATGATGTCGCATTTCATGATGCCGCCGAAGATGTTGACCAGGATGCCCTTCACCTTGGGATCGGCGGTGATGATCTTGAACGCCGCCGCCACCTTCTCCTTTGAGGCGCCCCCGCCGACATCGAGGAAGTTCGCCGGCTCCGAACCATAGAGCTTGATGATGTCCATGGTCGCCATGGCGAGGCCGGCGCCGTTCACCATGCAGCCGATCGTCCCGTCGAGCGCGACATAGGAGAGATCGAATTTCGACGCCTCGATCTCCTTGGGATCCTCTTCGCTGAGATCGCGCAGTTCCTTGATGTCGGGATGGCGGTCGAGCGCGTTGCTGTCGAAATTGATCTTGGCGTCGAGGCAGAGGATGTCGCCGGCCTTGGTGACGATCAGCGGATTGATCTCGAGCAGGCTCATATCTTTGTCGACGAAGGCGCGATACAAGTCGGAGACGAGCTTGGCGAGCTGCTTCTGTTGCGGGCCACCTAAGGGCAGCTTCAGCGCCTTGGCGATCGAGCGCACGTGATGCGGGCAGATATTGGTGGCGGGATCGATCGAGACGGTGACGATCTTCTCCGGCGTGTCATGCGCCACTTTCTCGATATCCATGCCGCCTTCGGTCGAGACGACGAAAGCGAGCCGGGAAGTCTCGCGGTCGACGAGGAGCGCCAGGTAGAACTCCTTGTCGATGGCCGAGCCCTCTTCGACATAGAGCCGCTGCACCACCTTGCCCTGAGGCCCCGTCTGATGGGTGACGAGCGTCGAGCCCAGGAGCCGCTTGGCTTCGCTCTTCACGTCATCGAGGGATTTGACCACCTTGACGCCGCCGGCCTTGCCGCGGCCGCCGGCATGGATCTGCGCCTTGACCACCCAGACCGGGCCGCCCTGCTCCTGCGCCACCTTCACCGCCTCATCGACCGTGAAGGCGGGAAGGCCTTTCGCCACCGGCACGCCATAGGCCTTGAGAACCTGCTTGGCCTGATATTCGTGAATGTTCATGGCCGCTCTCTTCTTTCAGTCACGTCACGCGAGATCGGGGGCGATCTTCTTCGCCGCGTCCATCAGGCTCTTCACCGCATCGACCGACTTCTTGAATGCGATCTTCTCTTCCGAATCGAGCCTGATCTCGACGATGCGCTCGACGCCGTTGGCGCCGATCACCACCGGCACGCCGACATAGAGATTATCGACGCCATATTGTCCGTTGAGCTGGGCGGCGCAGGGCAGCACGCGCTTCTTGTCCTTGAGATAGGAATCGGCCATCGCGATCGCCGACGTCGCGGGCGCATAATAGGCCGAGCCCGTCTTGAGCAGGCCGACGATCTCGGCCCCGCCGTCGCGGGTGCGCTGCACGATCTGGTCGATGCGCTGCTGCGTCGTCCATTTCATCTGGACGAGATCGGGCACCGGGATGCCGGCCACCGTCGAATAGCGCGTCAGCGGCACCATCGAGTCGCCATGGCCGCCGAGCACGAAACCGGTCACGTCCTCGACCGACACGTTGAACTCCTCGGCGAGGAAATGCCGGAAGCGGGCGGAATCGAGCACGCCCGCCATGCCGACCACCTTATTGGCGGGAAGATTGGAATATTTCTGCAAGGCCCAGACCATCACGTCGAGCGGGTTGGTGATGCAGATGACGAAGGCCTTGGGCGCGTATTTGGCGATGCCGGCGCCGACCTGCGCCATGACCTTGAGATTGATCTCGAGCAGGTCGTCGCGGCTCATGCCGGGCTTGCGCGGCACGCCCGCCGTGACGATCACCACATCGGCGCCCTCGATCGCTTCATATCTGTTGGTGCCGGAAAGCTTGGCATCGAACCCTTCGACCGGGCCGGATTGCGCGATATCGAGCGATTTTCCCTGCGGCAGGCCCTCGGCGATGTCGAAAACCGTGATGTCGCCCAGCTCCTTCAAGGCGGCCAGATGTGCGAGAGTCCCGCCGATCATGCCACCGCCGATCAGCGCAATTTTGTTTCGTGCCATTTCGATTTCCCTGTGACGCGCAGGTCAACGCGTTCCCCAGAGATCACGCGCGCCCTTTCGCAGTGCAAAAGCGACGCAAGCTGTACTCCCCCGGCGTGACAGCATCAAGACTTGATTCCTGACCAAAACGTCAAGTTTCGACGATTTTTGCACCCCACCAGGAGGCGGACTGCATTTCCTTGAGGCGCGAAACCGTACGCGCGAATTCCTTAATGTGATGGCCCTCGCTGTAGAGCGCCTCGGGGGGTGCTGCGGCCGAGGCAACGAGCCGGGTACGCCCGTCATAGAGCGTGTCGATCATCAGGATGAAACGCTTCGACGGATTGCGGTAGCGGGGCGTCAGGACGGGGATGTGCTCGATGAACACCGCGCCGAAATTCCCGGCGATGGCGAGATAGTCGGGCGGCCCCAGGGGCGCCTCGCAGAGATCGGCGAAAGTGAAGCGCGCCGCGCCATGTGCCGCTTGCGGGACGGCGAGCTGCCGGCCGAGCACGTCGAGCGTCCTGGGCGCGCCCCTTTCCGTGTCGGTGAGCCTTTCCCACAATTCCTGAAGCTTGCGGTCGGCCTCGGGCGAGAGCGGATGGATGAAGGTCTCGTGTCCCTTCACCCGCCCGAGCCGGTAATCGGTCGGGCTTTGAAGCGTCACGACATCGAGCTTCTCTTCGATGAGGCGAATGAAGGGCACAAAGAGCTGGCGGTTGAGGCCGTCCGTATAGAGATCGTCGGGCTTCAGGTTGGACGTCGTCACCACCACGGTGCCGCGCGCGAAAAGGATCTCGAACAGGCGCCCGACGATCATCGCATCGGCAATATCGGCGATCTGCATCTCATCGAGGCAGAGAAGCGTCGCCTCCGCCGCGACCGCCTGCGCCACGTCCTTGAGCGGATCCTTGGAATGGCGGCGCGCCCGATGCAGACGGGCATGGATGTCCTGCATGAAGGCATGGAAATGCACGCGCCGTTTGGGCGCGACGGTCACCGCCGCATAGAACATGTCCATCAGCATGGTCTTGCCGCGCCCGACATCGCCCTGGATGTAAAGGCCTCTGGGCGCCGGGCCGTTCTCGCGTCCGATCAAACGGGCGAGGAAACCTGCGGGATGCGGGTCATAGTCTGCAAGTGCGACGGCCAGCGTGTCGAGCTTGCGCGCGACGAAGGCCTGCGCCTCGTCCGGCTTGATCGCTCCATTCTCGATCTTATGCTGATAATCCGCCCAGAACCCCATGCGGCCTTATGGCGTGCCGCGGGCCCGGGCGCAACGGGGCTCAGCTCGCGGGGCCCAAGGCCTTTGCCGGCATCTCGTCCCACGCTTCGCCGGCGGCGAGCACGCAGGCGATACCGGCCTCGTTGGTGACCACCATAGTCCAGGTGCCGGCCGGCGAAATATAGACTTCCATCATCGCTTTTTCATTGATGAGCCCCAGCGCCCGCTGGCTCTCCTGGTATTTGGCGTTCAGCACCTTGACGACTTCGTTGCGCGGCGCGCATTGCTGCTGCGGCGTTTGAGCGGAAGCCGTTGCACTCAAGGCGAACGTGCACATCGCAAAAGCGCACGCAAGTTTTGATATCCTACGCATTGGACTCTCCTTGCCTGTCGTAAAAAAGCAAGACAGGCAAATGATCTGCAAGCTAATGCGTGATGCCCTGCGAAAGTTCCTCTTTCGCCGATTTAGATTCCCGTGCGCTGCGCCAGCATCGGCGCTTCGTCCCAGGCATCGCCGGCCGCGAGAATGCAGGTGATGCCCGAGGGATCGGTCACCAGCATCGTCCACGTGCCCTTGCGCGAGAGATAGACTTCCAGCACGGCCTTCTCGTTGATGACGCGACAATGATGCGCAATCACCCTGAATGGCCCGTTCATCTGGACTTCATGCAATGCGGGAACCAAACCCGCCGAGCGGCATCTAATCACTCCGTGTGATGATGGAGAAGCCGATGGATATGCCTGCGAATGCCGCGAGCCGGCGCAAGGAAGAAAGCTTTGCCGATCAGGAGCGGCCGACACGCGCCGAGGCCGAGGCGGCGGTGCGGACGCTCATTCGCTGGGCCGGCGACAATCCGGCGCGGCCTGGCTTGAGCGATACGCCGCAACGGGTCATCCGCGCCTATGAAGAATGGTTCAGCGGCTATGACCGGGACCCGGCGACCCTTCTGCAGCGCAGCTTCGATGAGACCGGCAATTATGATCAGATGGTCGAGCTGCATGACATCCCGTTTCATTCGGTCTGCGAGCATCATCTGGCGGCGATCACCGGCAAGGCGCATGTCGCCTATTTGCCGGGCCGCCGCGTAGTGGGCATCTCGAAGCTCGCGCGGCTGGTCGATGCCTGCGCCCGCCGCCTGCAGATCCAGGAGCGCCTGACCGGCGACATCGCGTCCGCCATCGACCGTGCCCTCAGTCCCGGCGGGGTTGCCGTCGTGCTGGTGGCCGAGCATGGCTGCATGACGTCGCGCGGCATCCGCGCCCATGGCAGCCGCATGGTGACCCGGCGCATGCTGGGAGCCTTCCGGGACGATGCCGCCCTCAGGGCCGAATTCCTCTCCTCGATCGGGCGATGACGGTTTTCCGGGAACCTTTTCCATGATGGCGCATCCAATGGTAAGGAGTTAGCCATGCCGCAGCTGCAACCGGACATAAGAGCCCCTGGCGATCTGGAACTGGCCTTGCGGGCCCAGGCCCGCGATGCCGGCGCCTTCCGCGCCATCATGCGGATGCACAACCAGAAGCTCTATCGCCTGGCCCGCAGCATCATGCGCAATGACAGCGAGGCGGAAGATGTCGTCCAGGAGACCTATGTGACGGCCTTCGCCCATCTCGCCTCCTTTCGCGGCGAAGCATCGCTCGCGACATGGCTTTCCCGCATCGCCATCAACGAGGCGCTCGGCCGCTTGCGCCGGAAGCGTCGTGCCGCCACGGTGATCATGAGCGAGCCCATGAGCGATGCGCGCATCATCCCGTTTCCGCTCGCGGCGAGCGGCGACGATCCGGAGCGCACCATGGCCCAGAGACAGATCCTGAAGGTTGTCGAGCAGGCGACCGATGCTCTCCCCGATGTCTATCGCACCGTGTTCGTCGCCCGCGTGATCGAAGGCTTGAGCATCGAGGAAACCGCCGACCTCCTGCAGCTCAAGCCGCAGACGGTGAAGACCCGGCTGCATCGCGCCCGCGATCTGGTGCGCAAGCAAATCGACGAGCGTATCGGACCCATCCTGCTCGATGCCTTTCCCTTCGCCGGGCGGCGCTGCGAGCGCCTGACGGCCGCGGTGATGAAACGGCTCGGCTTCTCCGAGTGAGTCCCTTCGGGAACCTTTTCGTCCGCCCGGCATCCAATCATCGTTACTGAACACGACGCTCCGGTGGTTTCTTGTCAACCGGATGAAGGAGACTCCCATGCATATCCGACCGATTGCGGCGCTCGCCGCTTTGTGCCTCTTGGGCGCAGCCCCCCTGGCCCATTCAGCCGACAAGCCGAGCGATCCTCAGATCGCTCATATCGCCTACACCGCCGGCGTAATCGACATCGAGGCGGCGAAGCAGGCCATCGCCAAGTCCAAGAACAAGGCGGTCGTCGCCTTTGCCGAGGACATGGTGCGCGACCACGAAGAGGTCAACAAGCTGGCGCTCGCTTTGGTGACGAAGCTCAATGTCACGCCCGAGGACAACGCCACCAGCCAGTCGCTGTCGAAGGCGGCCTCCGACACGCGCGAGAAGCTCGCCAAGCTCGATGGTGCGGCCTATGACAAGGCCTATGTCGACAATGAGGTCGCCTACCACAAGCAGGTGAACGGGGCGCTCCAGACCCTGCTCATCCCTTCCGCCAGCAATGGCGAGCTCAAGAGCCTGCTCGAGACCGGCCTGAAGATCTTCCAGGGCCATGAGCAGCATGCCGAGCATGTCGCGAGCGAGATAAAATAGCGCATCGGACCGAAAAGTGGAAACCGGTTTTCGGATAATCCGATGCGCAAAGGAAACTTCATGCTCACGAGACGGCATATGCTGCTCGGGGTCGTGCTGGCGCTCCCCATCGGCGCCGGCACGGCCAAAGCGCAGACGCTCCGCGTCACCATCGACAAGATGGCCTTCTCGCCGACCGAGATCGAGGCGAAGCCAGGCGACACGATCGAATGGATCAACAATGATGTCTTCGCGCACACCGCCACGGTGAAGGGCGGCTTCGAGGTCATGCTGCCGCCGAAGAAATCAGGCAGCGTGGTCATGGAGCAGGCGGGAGCCGTCGACTATTACTGCCGCTTTCATCCCAACATGAAGGGCCGCATCGTTGTGCGACCCTGACGCTCAGATGCCGGTGCCTTGCGCCAGGGTCGGCGAGGAGTCCCAGCTATGGCCGGCGGCGATGATGCAGCTCTTGCCGCTGGCCAATGTCACCAGCATCGTCCAGGTGCCTTTCTCCGAGACATAGAGCTCGGCCGCGCCATTGGTCGAGATGAGGCCGACCGCCTGGCGGCTTTCCTGGTATTTGGTCTTGAGCTGATCGATGATCGCCGCGCGCTCGCCGCACATGGCGAATTGCGCGTGGCTTGGGGTGGTGAAGGCGAAAAGAACGGCGACGGCCATGAAAGCGGTGCGCCGGACAGACTTCGGCAACATGCAAACCTCCATCTCGGGTCCGAGACGCCGTTTGGCCGGAGGTCTTGCGCCACTATCGTCGGTCAGGCGGGCCTCGGAGCATCAAAACGACGCTCCGCGCTAGAATCATCAGACTCGCACCTAATCCTTACCGAAAGGTGAACAAGGCGCTTCGCCCGGGAACAGTCAAATCCGTTTACGTCGTCCGAGCCGCTTCGCATTGGCCTTGACACGCCGCCGGCCCGGCTTCACCGCCGCATCGGCAATGCGCGCGCTCATGGTCTCGACCGGGAGGCCGTGCCCGCTCATCACCTTCAGCCATTCGGTGAAGGCGGCAAGGGTGGCGGCATTCAGCCCCTCGGCCACCGTCATCTGCTTCTCGACGATCATCCTCACCGCCTCGGCGCGACGCGCCGGCGTCGGCGACAATGACATCGCCCACAACATGGGTAGCCTGAAGGACAGGACCTGTGCCGCGGCGAGGGCTGTCGCGAGCTCCTTCACCCTCAACGCATCGTCGGGATGGAGAACTGCGCGCCTTCCTTGATGCCGGAGGGCCAGCGCGAGGTCACCGTCTTGGTGCGAGTATAGAAGCGCACCGCATCGGGCCCGTGCTGGTTGAGGTCGCCGAAGGCCGAGCGCTTCCAGCCGCCGAAGGTGTGATAGGCGAGCGGCACCGGGATCGGCACATTGATGCCGATCATGCCGACCTGGACGCGCGCGGCGAAATCGCGCGCCGCATCACCGTCACGAGTGAAGATCGCGACGCCATTGCCATATTCATGGTCATTGGCGAGGTCGAGACCCTCCTCATAGGTCTTGGCGCGCACCACCGACAGGACGGGACCGAAGATCTCTTCCTTGTAGATGCGCATGTCCTTGGTGACATTGTCGAACAGCGAGCCGCCGAGGAAGAAGCCGTTCTCATAGCCCTGCATCTTGAAGCCGCGGCCGTCGACTTTCAGCTTGGCGCCTTCCTTGACGCCGAGATCGATATAGGACTTGACCTTGTCGAGATGCGTCTTGGTGACGAGCGGGCCGTAATCGGCCTCGCGGTCGGTCGACAGCCCGACCTTCAGCTTCTCGACGCGCGGGATGAGCTTCTCGACCAGCGCATTGGCGGTCGCCTCGCCGACCGGCACCGCGACCGAGATCGCCATGCAGCGCTCGCCCGCCGAGCCATAGCCGGCGCCGATCAGCGCATCGACCGCCTTGTCCATGTCGGCATCGGGCATCACGATCATGTGGTTCTTGGCGCCGCCGAAGCACTGCACGCGCTTGCCGTGCGCGGTGCCGCGCGAATAGACATATTCGGCGATCGGCGTCGAGCCGACGAAGCCGATCGCCGATATATCGGGATCATCGAGCACGGCATCGACCGCTTCCTTGTCGCCATTGACGACATTGAGAATGCCGGGCGGCAGGCCGGCTTCGACGAAGAGCTCGGCGAGGCGCATCGGGCAGGAAGGATCACGCTCCGAGGGTTTCAGGATGAAGGCATTGCCGCAGGCGATCGCGGGTCCCGCCTTCCACAACGGGATCATCGCCGGGAAATTGAACGGCGTGATGCCGGCGGCGACGCCAAGCGGCTGGCGCATCGAATACATGTCGATGCCGGGACCGGCGCCGTCGGTGAACTCGCCTTTGAGGAGATGCGGGATGCCGGTGCAGAATTCCACCACTTCGAGGCCGCGCTGCAGGTCGCCCAGCGCATCGGGAATGGTCTTGCCGTGCTCCATCGAGATCAAGAGCGCCAGCTCTTCGCGGTGCTGATGCGCGAGCTCTAGGAACTTCATCATCACGCGGGCGCGCACTTGCGGATTCTTCGCCGCCCAGGCGGGTTGCGCCGCCTTGGCATTGAGCACGGCCTCATGCACTTCGGCTTGCGAGGCGAGCGCCACTTTCGCCTGCAGCTCGCCGGTATTCGGGTTGAATATATCGCCGAAGCGGCCCGACTTGCCCTCGACCCGCTTGCCGCCGATGAAATGTCCGATCGTCTTGGTCATTGGATCCTCCGGATGGCGCTTCTGCGCGTCATGCTGTCATTGTTTCGTGGCGCAACTCTAGCCCGCGATCGGGCAAAGGGGAAATCTCGGGCGGGTCTATAGACGCGCCTTGCGCGTCGGGGCCATGCGCCAAATCGCCGTGACCGTCTTGTCCAGCTACGCAATCTTTTTCATCATGCACTGCACAAAAATTCTCCTTGATTTTGATGCAATGCAGCATAATTCTTGTCATGTTAGGGATGGACAGTCCAGGTCGGAATCACTTCGTTGAGACCGGACTTATCTAATATGAACAAGACCTTACGCAAATTGTGGATCGGCGATCTGGGGGCGCTGCGCGCCCATCTGAAGCGCCTCGACCCGGAAGCCCGGCGACTGCGCTTCGGCGGCGTCACCTCGGATGAGTTCATCGACGCCTATGTCGACACGGCCTTCCGGCTCGATGCCACGATCTTCGGCGTCCTCGTCGGCGGCGAGATCCGCGCTTCCGCCGAATTGCGCAGCATTTTCGGCGGCCCGACGCCCGATGCCGAAGCGGCCTTCGCGGTCGAGGCCGGCTGGCAGGACCAGGGCCTCGGCAGCGAGCTGATGGACCGCATCCTCACGGCTGCGCAGAATCGCGGCATCGCCCGCCTGCATATGATCTGCCTCAGCGAGAATGCCCGGATGCGCCACATTGCCGGCAAGTTCGGCGCGCGCCTGACTTTCGCCGAAGGCGAGGTGACGGGCGAGATGTCGCCGGCCGGCCCCACGCCCTTGTCCCTGCTCGACGAATTCGTCCATGACGCGCAGGGTTTTGTCACCGCGGTCTTCGACTGGCGGCGCTGATGTCGGAGCGCTATTGGACGTCCATTCGGCCGCTCGATCCTGAGCAGGAACGCGTGCGCTTGCGCTGGATAGGCAAGTCCTATCCGGCGGACATCATTCTGTCTTGTCGGGAATACCGACGCCCGGAACCCAGGCATAGCCCTCATGGTCGAGGATGACGCATTCGCGAAGCCCATGCGGCTTGTCCATCGATCCCGCGAGCACCGTGAAGCCTTGCGCCCGCGCGCGGGCTTCGGCGTGATCGGGTGAGCAGCCATAGACTCTGAGCTCGATGCCGGCGCCGCGCCCTTCGAAGCCTTGGACGAGCCCCTGGACCACATTGCCGCGATAGGTGCGGTCATGATGCAGCATCCACACGCTCTCGCCATAGAGGATGGCGGCGAAATCCTCATTCGCGTGCAGGATCGTGGCGCCCAGCACTTCCTTCGCGAAGCGGACACCTTCCATGACATCGCGCATCAGCAGATTGACGCCGAGTCCCGGCCTGAAGGACCGGCCAAGCTCCGGCGCCGGCATGAAAGAGTCTTTATCGCTCATGAATACCTAGGTGCGCTTGAGCACCAGCTCCTGCCGGCGTTCCTCGTCCCATAGCAGCGTGCATGGGCCGATCTCATCGGGCGTGCGCACACCGGCGCGGCGCATGGCGAGAAGGAACAGCACCGCCGCGTCGCTCACCACATCGGTGAGATCGGCGGCATCGATATTGTCTTCGAGCACCGAGGCGAGGCGCGCGCCCGCAAGCTTGCTCATATCGGCAAGGGCGGCGGCCGACAGATGGACGGCGGTCTCCCAGCTTTCGACGAGATCGCCTTGCGCGATTTCGGCGAGCAGCCGGTCATCGATCATCAAGGGCAGGTTGCCGCGCGCCCTGATCGCCCGGACCTTGAGGTCGGGACTGTTCTTGGCCGGACAGGTCAAGGTGAAGGCCGGAGCCTCCGGTAGAGCGTGGGGCGGCATGGCACTTTCCTGGGGAGAGCACGTCAGCGCAACTCTGCGCTCTCGATCTTGCCAAGCCGTTAACCAATCTTGCGGTTTCAGCGCTTTGCGGTGTCCTTCAGGTGATCGGCTATATAAGCGGCGTCACGGCCCACATAGGAGAGAAGGCCGGAGCCGAAGGTATGCATCCAATGGAGGCCAAGAAAATATAGCCCCGGCGAGGCCGTGACGCCGCGCTGCTGAATGGGCGCACCCTGGGAACCGAGCACCGGGATTTCTATCCAGCCATAATCGAAGCGATATCCCGTTGCCCAGATCACCGAACTGATCCCCTCAGCCGCGAGGTCCACTGTCCGGGCGCCATCGATCTCTGCCACAGAGGGCGCCTGCGAGTGATGATCATCGGGTTCGAGCTCGCCTGAGCTTTCGAACTTTGCCGCGCAGATTTTCGCCGCGGAGATGAACTCATCATAGGTCTTGTCGGCCTCACCGAGAATCTCGGCGGCATCATCTCCCGTCGCCAGCTGTCCGTTGGACGATGCCAGGAGGCGTCCCAATACCCTTCCGCCATTTCGGGCGAATCGCCGAACGTCCATGTCATATCCGCCATTCACGCCGGTTATGATTGTCGAAGGCGGATAGCGTCGCTGTGGAAAATTGTCGATCGTGACGTCGAAGCGCCCCATCTTCTCAAACCACCATAGGACGTCCTTGCCGCGATAGCGCCGCGGCACGCGCTTATGGCGGCTGACCGACAGATGGACGCTGCGCCCGGCCTGCTGAAGCTCATCGGCGATCTGACATCCAGATGCCCCGCTGCCGATCACCAGCACCGCTCCGGGCGGAAGCTCTTGGGGTCCGCGATAGTTCGCGGCGTGAACCTGGTACAGAGAGTGAGGCAGGTCTCGGCCGGCCATGGGAATCATCGGGGCTTGAAACGGACCTGTCGCCACGATGACATTGCGGGCCCTGACAACGCCGTCCGTCGTCTCCAAGACATAATCGTCCTCATGCCGAAGCGATGTGACGGCGATCCCCTCGCGGACCGGTGCCGCGATATGGGCGGCATAGCTCTCGATGAATTGGGCGACGGCGGTGTAATGGGCAAAGCCGTTCGGATCTGCGCTCTGATAACTGAGGCCGGGGAGCTCAATGGTCTCGTTGATGAATTGATAGCGAAGCGAGTCCCATCGCTCCGCATGCCAGCGCTCGGCAATGCGACCGCGCTCCAGGATGACATGCTCGCGACCATGCCGTTGCAGATGGTAGCTCATGGCCAGTCCGGCCTGGCCACCGCCAATGACGACAGTATCGTGCCGCTCAACCATCGGTCCCGAACCCGATCAAGCCGTATCGTCCCAAGCTCCATATGACGTTACGCGATTTGGTTGCCACCTGCCAAGACACGAGGCCAGCGAGCGAGCGAAGGCGCTGCCACACCCTGCTGTCGCAAGGCGTGGCGCTCGATGTTCAAATGCCGAAGGTCGTGTAGCCTTCGGGGCTCATCCGCCAGTCGGGATTCCAGCCGATCTCCCAGGCATGGCCGTCGGGATCGGCGATATAGCCGCGAAGCCCGCCATGCGGCGGTGCATCCGCCGGGCGGAGCAGCTTGCCGCCGAAGCGCACCAGCCGGTCGATCATCGGCACGACGCCCTCTTCCGTCCCGACATTATGCGCGAGCGCGAAGGCGCCCTGCTGCGACAGGCCTTTGCGCTGCATGTCATCCTCGAGCAGGCTGGTGAGCCAGGTGCCGAAGACGAAGCCGTTCACCTGATAGAAGGTGATCTCGTCATTCTGGAAGACCGGCTTCCAGCCAAAACCTTCACCATAGAAGCGGCGCGAGCGCTGGATGTCGGTAATGCCAAGAGTGATGAGAGATATATATTGTTGCATCTTACACGTCCTTTCATCCGCCGGGGCTACTAGTCCGGCGTTGCAGGTCGTGGGACTCCGTGGCCGGGCTTCCGGCCATCAGGTCAGAACCTCCCGAAAGAACAGGAGGCATCGGGCAAACCTACCGATATGTCTTTTTCGACAGGCTGAGGCTACTGCCGGCTGGCGGCAGCGGCAA
This sequence comes from Pseudomonadota bacterium, assembly GCA_021828105.1. Taxonomy (GTDB): domain Bacteria; phylum Pseudomonadota; class Alphaproteobacteria; order Rhizobiales; family Aestuariivirgaceae; genus Taklimakanibacter. The sequence goes on along the minus strand of JAKATG010000002.1, from coordinate 337,219 downwards.
GACGTGGAGTTCCAGCATCCTGTCAGATGATGTCAGCAATCAATGCGGCGAGACGAGGTCGTCCAAGACCACCCCGCGGAACGGCTTCACCGCCTTGAGCACGATATAGGAGCTCAAATTCCCTACTTTCGGCCCGAGCTTCAGGAGCTCGTCCGACAGCATCTGATAGGAGCCGATATCGGGGCAGATGAAGCGCACGAGATAGTCGATGGTGCCCGAGAGCTTGGTGCATTCGACCACGTGGCGCATGCCGGCCACCATTTTCTCGAAGTCGTTGAAATCCTCGAGCCCATGGCTGTTCAAGGTGACGGCGGCGATGACATCGACATGCCGGCACACTTTGGTGAGATCGATCTGCGCCTGGTAGAGGGAGATGATCCCGGCCCGCTCCAGGCGCTTGACCCGCTGCAGGCAGGGACTTGGCGACAGTCCGACCGCGTCGGCAAGCTCCTGGTTGGTGATGCGGGCGTCGGTCTGCAGCTTGGCCAGGATTTTCAGATCGAGCTGGTCGAGCTTTAAGGAAGTGTCGCTGTCTTTCATATCCCCCTCCACCCTCACTGTGACACTTCCGGGCGGATCATGTCGAGGGCCGCAGCAGAAACCGCTTCCCGGCCGTTGCCCACCGACAGCTTCGCGTGTCTCCCGGTACAAGAACGGCAGCACCTTTCGTCCGTTTTGCGGTAAAAGCGCGCAATTCGGCTGCACATCGACCGCACGCCCAACAACAAGAGACTGGCCGGCCCGATCAGGGCACAGGGTCCGCCAACGCGCCCATGAGGGAAGGAACGCATATGTCACAACAGCAGGTGCTGGGCCCGCGCGTCTTGCGCAAGAAGCCCGTCGAGAAACTGATCAGCGAGACGCAAGGGGCCGATCCCGAGCACGGCCATCTCAACCGCTCGATCACCTTGTTCCAGCTCATCATGTTCGGCGTCGGCGCCACCATCGGCACTGGTATCTTTTTCGTTCTCTCCCAGACCGTGCCGACGGCGGGTCCCGGGGTCATCATTTCCTTCCTCATGGCGGGCGTCGTCGCTGGCCTCACCGCGCTCTGCTACGCCGAGATGGCCTCGATGATCCCGGTCTCGGGTTCGTCCTATTCCTATGCCTATGCGACGCTCGGCGAGATCGTCGCCTATTTCGTCGGCGCCTGCCTCATCCTCGAATATGGCATCTCGGCCTCCGCCGTCGCCATCGGCTGGAGCGGCTATCTCAACAAATTCTTCGAGATCGTCTTCGGCTCGGGGCTTCCGGCATGGCTGTCGGCGGCACCGATCGTCGCCGATGGCTATGAGCTCTCGATCGGCGGCGACGGCTATATGAACCTGCCCGCTGCCATATTGGTGTTCCTGTGCTGCCTGCTCTTGATCCGCGGCACCAGGGAGTCGGCGCGCCTCAATGCCATCATGGTGCTGGTCAAGATGGGCGTCCTCGTCCTCTTCATCCTGATCGCCGTGACCGGATTTACCTCGGCCAATTTCCAGCCCTTCGCGCCCATGGGCTTTGCCGGCATCAGCGCCGCGGCGGGCACGATCTTCTTCACCTATGTCGGCCTCGACGCGGTCTCGACCGCGGGCGAAGAGGTCGAAAACCCCAAGCGCAACCTGCCGCTCGCCATCATCCTGGCGCTCGTCATCGTGACCACGCTCTATATCCTGACCGCGCTGACCGCGATCGGCGTGCAGCCGCCCGCCGCCTTCGAGGGCCAGGAGGCGGGCCTCGCCACCATCCTGCAGAACGTCACCGGCTCCAACTGGCCCGCTTTGGTGCTGGCGATCGGCGCCGTCATCTCGGTGTTCAGCGTGACGCTGGTCGTGCTTTACGGCCAGACCCGTATCCTCTTCGCCATGTCGCGCGACGGTCTCATCCCCGAGCTGTTCCACCGCGTCAATCCGCGGAGCCTGTCGCCGGTCGCCAACACCATCGTCGTGGCGATCTTCGTCGGCGCCATCGCCGCCTTTGTGCCGGACGCCATATTGTGGGATCTCACCAGCCTCGGGACCCTCACCGCCTTCATCGTCGTCTCCGCCGGCGTCATGATCCTGCGCCGCACGCGGCCCGACATGCAGCGCGGCTTCAAGGTGCCGTTCTATCCAATGCTGCCGATCCTCAGCATCCTTTCCTCGCTCTATCTGATCTGGAATCTCAACCCGCGCACTTTCGAGCTGTTCGGCGTGTGGCTCGTCTTCGCGGCCGCCTTCTACTTCCTCTACAGCATCAAGAAGTCCAAGCTCGAGCCCAAGGCTCGCGTCACGCAATCCTGAGGCGGGAGGCTTAGATGAAATATCTGGTTGCCTATTCGGCCGATCGCGGCGGCGAGGAGGCTCTCGCTCTCGGCACGATGCTGTCGCAGCGCAACAAGGCGAAGATGGTCGTCTGCCTCATCCAGCCCAGTGCCTGGGGCTATCCCTCCATGGCCCGGGTGGATGCGGAATATGCGGCCTTTCTCGACAAGCATGCCGAGAAGGCGATGGACAAGGCCAAGGCCCTCGTCGGCAACAAGCTTCAGGCGCAGTTCATCACGCGCAGCTACACCTCCGCCCAGGAAGGCCTTCTCGCCACGGCCGAGGATCTCGGCGCCGACATGATCGTGCTCGGCTCCTCGCGCGGGGCGACCGTCGGCAAGTTCCTGGAAGGCAGCGTCACGCGCAATCTCCTGCATTCCTCGAAGCTGCCCGTGGCGCTGGCGCCGCGCGGCTTCAATACCGGCGGCAAGACCGTGCTCCCCCGCATGACCTGCGCCTATGGCGCGACCCGCAAGTCGAAGGCGACGGTCGACTATTGCGTGGGCTTCAGCCGCAAATACCAGGTGCCGCTCAGGCTCGCGACTTTCGTGGTGCGCGACAAGCAGATGTATCCGACCGGTGCCGGCTACCAGATCGAGAATCTCGTCGCCAATCAATGGCGCAGCCAGGCCGTTGCGGCGCAGAAGGCTCTCCTCGCGGAGCTCTCGAGCGATATGCCGGTGAAGACCGTCATTGGCGACGGCGCCAACTGGAAAGAGGCGCTCCAGTCCATCGGCTGGAAGCCGGGCGAGGTCCTGGTCATCGGCTCGGGCCGCCTCGGCCCCCTGGCGCAGGTCTTCCTCGGCTCCAACGGCAACCGGATCATCCGCAACGCGCCGGTGCCGATGATCATCGTTCCGCGCCACGCCCATGTCGATTTCTCGGACGAAGCCGACGCTCCCGCGGAAGGCTCTGCGGGATGACGAGAAGTTCGGTTTCCGGACGCAAGGATGACTTGCGCGACCTATCCAGGCACTTTGCCGGCCGCTGATTCGATAAGGAGAACGAGCGTGTCCACTTGCGGTGAAGTTCTGGTCAAGTTTCTCGAAGCCTATGGCGTCGAGGTGATTTTCGGCATTCCGGGCGTCCATACCGTCGAGCTCTATCGCGGCCTCGAGGCGACGAAGATCCGCCATGTGACGCCGCGCCATGAGCAAGGGGCGGGCTTCATGGCCGACGGCTATGCCCGAGCTTCGGGCAAGCCCGGCGTGTGCTTCATCATCACCGGTCCCGGCATGACCAATATCGCGACCGCCATGGGCGAGGCCTATGCCGATTCCGTGCCCATGCTGGTGATCTCGAGCGTCAACACCCGCGCGCATCTCGGCATGGGACAGGGGCGGCTGCATGAATTGCCCTCGCAGCGCAATCTGATCTCGGGCGTTGCCGCCTTCAGCCACACGCTGCTCGACCCTCAGCAGTTGCCGGAGGTCCTGGCGCGCGCTTTCGCCGTCTTTGGAAGCAGCCGGCCACGTCCGGTCCACATCGAGATCCCGCTCGATGTCATCACCGCCAGGATGGACGACAAGGCGAAGGCCTGGACCTTACCGTCGCGCCCGGCGCCCGATCCGAAGCTCATCGCGGAAGCGGCCTCCCTTCTCGCCAAGGCCAAGACCCCTCTCATCATTGCCGGTGGCGGAGCGGCCGATGCCGCAACGGAGATCCGCAAGCTCGCCGAGGCCCTCGATGCGCCCGTCTTCACGACCATCAACGGCAAGGGCATAATGCCCCGAGGCCACAAGCTCGCGCTCGCCGGCAATCTCGGCATGGATGCGGCCCAGGACGTGCTCGAAAAGAGCGACGTCGTCCTCGCCATCGGCACCGAGTTCGGCGAGACGGAAATGTATCCCGAGCCCAAGGCCATCGTGGTCAAGGGCAAGCTCATCCGCATCGACATCGATCCGTTGCAGCTGGTCAATCAGCTGCCGGCCGACGTCGCGATCTTTGCGGACAGCACGCTCGCCGTCGCGGCGCTCAACCAGGCACTCGCCGGTAAGGCAGGAGCGAAGCGAAACGGCGAAGCGCGCAGCGCGGCTTTGCGCCAGAAGATCGAAAAGCGCCTGTGGCCGCAATGCCGCACCCATGGCCGCTTGCTGGGCGTGATCAGCGAGGCGTTGCCCGATGTCGTCATTGCCGGCGACCAGACCGAGCCGGTCTATGCCGCCAATCAGACCTATGAAGCACCTCGACCGCGTTCCTACTTCAATTCGAGCACCGGCTACGGCACGCTGGGCTATGGCCTGCCGGCCGCCATTGGTGCGAAGCTCGGGCAATTCCATCGCCCCGCCGTCTGCCTGATCGGCGATGGCGGCTTGCAGTTCTCACTGCCCGAGCTCGCTTCCGCCGTCGAGGCGCAAGTGCCGCTTGCCGTGGTGATCTGGAACAATAGCGGCTACGGCGAGATCAAGGCTTATATGCGCGACCGCCAGATCCCCGAGATCGGCGTCGACATCTATACGCCGGACTTCATCGCCATCGCGCAAGGGCTCGGCTGCCATGCCGTGCGCCCGGCCGATATCGTCGCTCTGCGCGACGAGCTCGTGCAGTCGGCGAAGCGCAAAGTGCCGACCATCATCGAGATCCGTGCCGGCGAGTCCCTGGCGCATGAGCTGGCGGCGTGATGCGCGACAGACTTTATATCGACGGCGAATGGCGGGCGCCTGTGCGCGGCGGCACCATCCCCGTCTTCAATCCCTTCACGGAAAAGGTCATTCATCAGGTGGCGGCCGGGGGGCCTGACGATGTCGACCTCGCCGTGAAGGCGGCGGCCGCGGCCTTCCCTGCCTGGAAACGGGCTTCGGGTTCGGTGCGCGGCCGTTTTCTTTCAGCCATTGCCGCGCGCGTGCGCGAGCGCAAGGACGAGCTTGCCCGGCTCTCGTCGCTCAATAACGGCAAGCCGCTCGCCGAAGCGCTGATCGACATGCAGGATGTGGCCACGTCCTTCGACTATTACGGCCGCCTCGCCGTCGAGCTCGACCGCGAGCAGGATGCGGCTGTCCAAGTCCCCGACAGCGCCTTCCGCGCGACGCTGCGGCGCGAGCCGATCGGTGTCGCGGGGTTGATCGTGCCGTGGAATTTCCCGATGGTGACGACATCCTGGAAAGTGGCGCCGGCGCTCGCCGCCGGCTGCACCGTGGTGCTGAAGCCTTCGGAAGTGACGCCGATCGTCGAGCTCGAGCTCGGCGCCATCGCCGACGAGGTGGGCCTGCCGAAAGGCGTGCTCAATCTCGTCACCGGACTGGGTCCCGATGTCGGCGCTCCGCTCACGACGCACAAGGACGTCGCCAAAATCTCCTTCACCGGTAGCAATGCCGTGGGCGCTCGCGTCATGGCCGCAGCGGCGCAAGGCCCCAAGGCGGTGAGCCTCGAGCTCGGCGGCAAATCGCCGATCGTCGTCTTCGCCGATGCCGACCTCGACATCGCCACCGAATGCGTGATCAACGGGATCTTCTTCAATGCCGGGCAGATGTGCTCGGCGACCTCGAGGCTGCTGGTCGAAGACAAGATCGCGCCCAGGCTGATGGAGCGCGTCATCGCCGCGGCCAGGGCGTTGAAGCCCGGCGACCCGCTCGACCCCGCAACGACTTTGGGTCCCCTCACCACAAGAGCGCAATATGACAAGGTCATGTCCTATATCGCGCGCGGCAAGGCGGACGGCCTCGACCTCATCCTGGGCGGCGGCAGGCCGGAAGGACTCGGGACCGGCTGGTTCATCGCTCCGACGATTTTCGGCGATGTCCCGGTCTCGAGTCCTCTCTGGCGCGAGGAGATTTTCGGTCCGGTGCTGTGCGTGAAGACTTTCTCAAACGAGGACGAAGCCGTCGCTCTCGCCAATGACAGCGACTTCGGCCTCGTCGCCACCGTGGTGACGAATGACAAGAACCGCGGCGAGCGGGTGGCGGATGCGATCGACTCGGGCCTCATCTGGATCAACAGCCCACAAGTGATCTTCGTCGAGACCTCCTGGGGCGGCTTCAAGGCTAGCGGCATCGGCCGCGAGCTCGGTCCCTGGGGCCTCGATGCCTATCTCGAAGTCAAGCACAAGACACGCCGGCTCAAAGCCGCCTAAGCGAAGAGGAAACGATGCAGACGGTCAGGAACGTATCGGATTTGCGCAATGTCATGCATCGCAACGAGCAGCCGATCTATTTCATCTCGGCCACCAACTTCAACCTCATCGGCATCGACCAGTGGGTGCGCAATCTCAAATTCATCAACTACATCGACTGTTTCGACGGCCGGCATCCCAATGTCTTCGTGCCCGGCAAGCAGGCGCATGACGAGTTCGAGTCGATCGAGGACATCAACAACCACATGCTCCAGCACAAGGATGTGGTCGACCATGTCAAGAAGCGCGGCGGCAAGCCCGCCGCCACCTTCCTGATGTTCGACGAGGAGACCGAGGGCCTGTGCGATGAGCTCGGCATCGATGTGTGGTTCCCCGAGGCCAAGCTCCGGTCGCGCTGCGACAACAAGATGGAGACGGTGCGCATCGGCAACAAGGCGGGCGTCGCCTCGGTGCCCAATACGCTGGCCAGGGCCTCGAGCTATGACGAATTGATCAAGGCCGCCGACAAGGCCAGGATCGGCCGCGACCTCGTGGTGCAGAGCGCTTTTGGCGATTCCGGCCACACCACTTTCTTCATCGCCAATGAGCAGGACTTCGCCCGTCATGCGAAGGACATCACGGGCGAGAAGGAAGTGAAGATCATGAAGCGGATCAAGTGCCGCGGCGCCACCATGGAAGCCTGCGCCACGCGCTCCGGCACGCTGGTCGGCCCGCTTCTGACCGAGGTCGTCGGCCGCAAGGAGCTCACGCCCTACAAAGGCGGCTGGTGCGGCAACGAGATCTTCCCTGGCGCCTTCAGCGAGAAGGTGCGCAACAAGGCGCGCGACATGGCGTTCCGCTTCGGCAACCGGCTGATCAAGGAAGGCTATCGTGGCTATTTCGATCTCGATTTCCTCATCGACGAGACCGATGGCGAAGTCTATCTGGGCGAGCTCAATCCGCGCATCTGCGGCGCCTCGTCGATGACCAACCACGCCGCCTTCGCCTATGCCGATGCGCCGCTCTTCCTGTTCCATCTGCTCGAATTCTCCGGCCTCAAATACAAGATCGACGTCGAGGAGCTGAACGAGCGCTGGGCGCGCCGGGAATTCATCGATTCCTGGTCGCAGCTCGTCATCAAATCGACCGACGAGACGGTCGACATCGTGATCCACGCGCCGGCGACCGGCATCTATCGCATGGCGAGCGACGGCTCGGTCTCCTATGACCGCTTCGACTACAACCGCCAGGCGATCGAATCCGAGCGCGAGGCCTTCTTCCTGCGCATCACCGGGCCCGGCGACTATCGCTATGAAGGCGCCGATCTCGGCATCCTCATCACCCGCGGCCGGGTGATGAGCGAGGATTTCGATTTGAACGACCGGGCGCGCGACTGGATCAAGGGCATCAAGCGGCTCTATGCGGCGAAGCCCCTGACCGAGATCCAGCGAGACGAAGCGCCGGCGCCCGGTTCGTTCAAGATACTTTAACCACATCCTCATGCTGAGGTGCGAGCGCAGCGAGCCTCGAAGCATCCATCAGGATAGAGCGAACTCGCTGCAACAGGCCCTTCGAGGCCCGCCTTCGGCGGGCACCTCAGGGTGAGGGTGATAGAGCAGTAAGCACATGAACATCGTCTTCGAAGCGATCGCGGAAGACCGGCCGGGGCCGAAATGGCGGACGATCTATGACCGCCACTGGCATGCCTATAGCCGCTGGTTCATGCGCGACGGGCTGAAGGCGCGGCCCACTTATCTCGCGAGCCTCAGGGCCATTCGCCAACATATGCCGGAGCTTCTCCCCGCCTATGAGGCGGTGGCGGAAGCGGCAGGCGGCGGCGACCTCGAGGCCCGCTTTCTGTCGATGTGGTGCCCGCCCATGTATGTCGGCGGCTGCTCGCAGGCGATCAGCCTGGGCGGCGAGCCTGCCATCATCCGCAACTACGATTACAGTCCGAAGCTGCTCGAAGGCACCTGGCTCGCCTCGCGGCTCAATGGCAAGCGGGTGCTGGCGATGGTCGACTGCCTGTGGGGCGTGCTCGACGGCATCAACGAAGATGGACTGGCCGCCTCGCTCGCTTTCGGTGGCCGCACCGCGGTCGCCGAGGGTTTCGGCATCCCGATCGTCATGCGCTATGTGCTCGAATTCGCGTCGACCGTCGCCGAGGCGGCGAAGATCCTCGATCGCGTTCCCGTCCACATGTCTTATACGATAACGCTCCTCGACCGCAGCGGCCAACATGCCACGGTTTTCGTGGCGCCTGACCGTCCGACCGAGATTCTCGACCAGCGTGTCGCCACCAATCACCAGCATGAGGTCGAATGGCCGCGCCATGCGACGGCGACCCGCTCGCTCGAGCGCGCCGAAAGTCTGGAACAGGCGATGGTCGACGCGCCCGAGACCGAGGCGCTGCTCAAGGCCTTCCTGCGCCCGCCCGTCTTCCAGACGGCCTACGGACGCGGCTATGGTACGCTCTATACGGCGGTCTATCGGCCTGAAGATGCATCCGCCGAGCTCGTCTGGCCGGTGGCGCGCTGGCGCCAGTCTTCTGCTGCTTTCGCCGACGGCGCGCGCACCATTCGCTTTGCCGAAGGCAACGCGCCGGCGCGCCTGCGGCCGGCCAAGGGCATATCCATTCGTGGAGGCATCCTATGAAAGTGCTGGTCCTGGGCGGTGGCGTGGTGGGTGTCGCGGTCGCCTATTATCTCGGCCGCGACGGCCATGAGGTCGAAGTGATCGAGCGCAATAAAGAAGCGGCGAGCGAGACGAGCTATGGCAATGCCGGCCTCGTCTCGCCGGGTGACTCCTATGCCTGGGCCTCGCCCGCAGCACTCGCCGTCTTCATCAAGTCGCTCTACCGGCGCGATCTCGGCATCAAGGTCGGGATCAATCTCGATCCACGCTTCATCGCCTGGAGCTGGAAGTTCTTGTTCGAGTGCACGCATGCGCGCGCGCATATCAACACCTTGCGCAAGCTCAGGCTCGCTTTCTATTCCAAGACCTGCATCAACGAGATCCAGGCCCACACCAATGTCGCCTATGACGACGGCCGCAAGGGCATTCTTTATTTCTACCGCTCCGAGCAGAGCCTCGATGCCGGCGCCAAGCATATGCAGATCCTCGCCGACAACGGCCTCACCATCGAGAAGATCGACGCCACGCGCATGGTCGAGCTCGAGCCCGGCCTCGGATCGGCGGCGCATGAGATCGCCGGCGCCCTCTATTCACCCCTCGACCAAACGGGCGACAGCTGCAAATTCTCGCGCAACCTCGCCCAATGGTGCGAGAACAACCTCAGCGTGCGCTTCCGCTTCGGAACGAAAATCTTGGGCCTCGAAGCCGACGGCGATCGGGTGGCGGCTGTCGTCACCGACAAAGGCCGACTGACCGCGGATGCCATCGTGGTGGCCTTGGGACCGGAGACGCCGCTCATCACGCGCAGCATCGGGCTCGATATCCCGATCTATCCGGTGAAAGGCTATTCGGCCACCATCCCGCTTGCCGACCCGTCGCTCGGGCCCACCATGGGCGGGGTCGACGAGGATCGCCTCATCGCCTATTCCAGGCTCGGCGAAAGGCTCAGAGTCGCGAGCACCGCGGAATTCGCGGGCTACGACCGCAGCTACAAGCCGGTCGATTTCCGTCGCCTGCTGCAGACCGCGAAGGACCTCTTCCCGGGCTGCGTCGATGAGGCCAAGGCCGAATATTGGGCAGGCCTCAGGCCCATGACGCCGACCTCGGTGCCCATCCTCGGCCCCGCCCGCTATCGCAATCTCTTCCTCGATTGCGGCCATGGCCATGTCGGCTGGACCATGGCGGCAGGATCGGGGAAATTCGTCGCCGATCTCGTTTCCGGCCGCAAGCCGGAGATCGATACGGATGGCCTCCTTTATGTGAACTAGCTCCAATGCCTGGCCCGTACGTCACCATCGACCTCGAGAAGATCGAGAAGAATACCCGCACCGTCGTGTCCTGGTGCGAGAAGGCCGGCATTTCCATCTTCGGCGTCACCAAAGGCACCTGCGGCATGCCGCAAGTGGCGCGCGCCATGCTGCGCGGCGGCGTCAAGGGCTTGGGCGAATCGCGGCTCGAGAATATCCGCCGCCTGCGCGAGAGCGGCATCGAGGCGCCGGTCATGCTGCTGCGCAGCCCGCCGCTCTCCTTGATCGACGAGGTCGTCCGCTCGGTCGATATCAGCCTCAATTCCGAACTCGCCGTCATCCGCGAATTGTCGCGCGTCGCCGAGCGCATGGGCCGCATCCACGACATCATCCTGATGATCGATCTGGGCGACCTGCGCGAAGGCATCTGGCCCAACGATCTCGTGCCGACGGTCGAGCGGATCCTCGATTTGCCCGGCATCCGCATTGCCGGCCTCGGCACCAACCTCACCTGTTTCGGCGCCATCATCCCGACCGAGGTCAATCTCGGCCAGCTTGCCGATCTGGCCTCGACCGTGCGCGAGCGCTTCGAGCTCGACCTCACATACATATCGGGCGGCAATTCGAGCTCGCTGCCGCTGCTCCTGTCGGGCGGCGTGCCCAAGGGCATCAATCATTTGCGCATCGGCGAAGCGATCCTGCAAGGCGGGCGCGACACTTTCCTCGACAAGCCCAGAGCCGAACTCGACCGCGACGTCTTCCTGCTCTCCGGCGAATTGCTGGAAGTGAAGACGAAGCCGTCGATGCCCATTGGCGTTTCCGGCGTCGATGCCTTTGGTGGCCGCCCGGTGTTCAAGGACATCGGCGAGCGCCTGCGCGGCATCGTCAATATCGGCCGCGAGGACGCCAATATCGAAGGCCTGCTGCCGGTAACGCCGGGCGTCACGGTTCTGGGCGCCTCTAGCGACCATCTCATCCTCGATGTCTCCGATGCGGACCCTGAGCCCAAAGTAGGCGACAAGGTGAATTTCCATATGAGCTACGGCGCGCTCCTCGCCGCCATGACCTCGGAATATGTGGAGAAGGTGCCCATGTATGACCGCCACGCCGCCACCCCGGCATCGCGGGTGAGCATTTTTGCCGAAGCGCCTCTCTTATCGGCTCTGCATAACCACACGCTCGACGGCAGGCTCGCCAATATCGGCTATCATGTCGACCTGACGCCCGCGGTCGCCGCCGACCAGATCACGGCCGCCCTCGAACGCCGCGCCACACCACTGATCTTCGGCCACGATCACCGTGCGAGCTTCACCGGCATGACCGCGCTGGCGCAGGAGCTCGAGGCCTTCGGTCTCATCTGGTTCGATTCGGTGGCGAGCGCCCTGCCGCAGCCGGCGGGTGCGGAAGTCGAGAGCCAGTCGGTGCTCTATCGCGCGCTTGGGCTCGGCCGTGGCGATGGGGCACTGACGCCGAAGCTGTCGCCGGAGAATGTCGTCCTCATCGGGCTGCGTGAGACCGCGCCGGAAGAAGTCGAGCTCCTGACATCGTCACCGGTAAGAATCTTCACCATTGCCGACATCGATGCGCTCGGCATGCGCGAGGTGATGCGCCAGGCGGTGCAGATCGCCTCGGCGGGCATGCAGGGCTTCCATGTAAGCTACAATGCAGCAGTGACCGACATTCCGGGCTACCTGCCGGGATCCGGCGGCATCACCATCAGAGAGACCCATCAGGCGATGGAGGCGATCCACCAGAGCAAGGCGATGCGCGCCATGGACGTCACCGGCCTCGATCCCAAGGCCGAGACGCGTCTCGCGTCGGTGATCGTCCACTTCGCGCTCTCGGCCTTCGGCAAGCGGATATTGTGAGCTACCGCCCTTTCGCGCGCGGCAGGCTTTCCGTCTGATAGAGCGAGAGCTGGTGGCCGTCCGGGTCGTTGAACTCGGCCGACCAGCCGCCCGGCGCATGGCTCACCGGCGTCACGATGGTGGCGCCCTTGCCGGCCAATCCCACGACGACATCATCGATCAGTCCTTCCGCCAGACCGAAGACGATGATCGGCGTCGTGCCCGGCCGGCAGTCGCCTTTGAAGAAGACCAGTTCCACATTGCCTTCGATCGTCGCGAGCAGCCAATCATTGCCGCCGTCGTCGTCGCCCATGCGCTGGACATTGAGCCCCAGCACGTCGCGGTAGAAAACCTCTGTGCGGGCGATATCCGTCACATAGAAGCAGATAGCCCCGATCCGGCAGTTCTTGAGCATGGCGCACCTCTTGTAATGAGCTGACAGGGTCTAGTTGCCGTGAAGCCGCTCTTTGTGAGCACCGTCAGACGCAATTCCCACGATAAAAAGATGCCCGTCCGGATCATGGCTGCCGAGGTGAGACTTGCGGTCGCGCATCGCGGGCAGCAGGGCCCGGCGCACCGAACCAAAGGCGAAACCTTCGGCAAGGCCGGTGAATTCGGCCAGCGGTCCTTCGGGCTCCCGTGTCTGGAGCCTGCGCCGCAGCGCGGCAAGGCGCTGGCGCAGCGTCTCGTCCGAAATGCGCAGCAAGTGGCATATCTCGGCGCGATTGTGCCCGGTGAGAATGAGGAGCGCCACGATCCTGAGCGCAGAGCTGAGGCCGGCAACCGCCGGCCATGGCGGAGGCAGGTCCGCATTCTCCGGCTCGCGCCACGCAACCGCCTGAGCATCGCGGCGGCGGCGGCGGATCGAGCTGCGCGCATCCATGGCGGCACGCTTGCGCAATATGCCATTGAACCAGGCCGTTCCCTCGCGCCAGGGCAATCGGCCGGCGGCGACGGCCGCGATCAGCGCATCATGCAGCAGATCCTCGGCCTCGTCCTTGACCCGCGCGTGACGGCAGGCCAACCGCAGAAGCGACTGATACTGCGCAGGCGAGAGCGGCGGGCTCATTCCGCCCGATGGCACACGGCTTCGATATTGTTGTCGTCCGGATCGAAGACGAAGGCGCCGTAATAATCGGGATGATAATGCGGCCGGAGGCCCGGCCCGCCATTGTCGCGCCCGCCGGCGGCAAGTGCTTCAGCATAGAAGTCATCGACCGCCTTGCGGCTCGCGGCGACAAAAGCGACATGCTGGCCGCCTTTCGGCTTGTCGCCGGTGCCGATCCAGAAATAGGGCTTCTGCTCATCGCCAAAGCCGGCGGCGGCAACGTTGCCCGTCTGTTCCGGCGTGACCTCCATGACGACGCCGATGCCGAGCGGCTTCAGCGCCTTCTCGTAGAAGGCCTTGGCTTTCTCGTAATCGGCAACGGCTAAACCGACATGATCGAGCATGCTGTCCTCCTATTGTGGCAGCGGCGCGCCGGGTTTGGCGAGCTTGCGCAGATTATCCATGGCAAAATCACAATTATATGGCCCTTCGGCATAGGAGCCGATCGCATAGGCATCGAAGGTCACCGTCGCCTTGTCCTTCCAGAAATTCCAGTTCGCGAGCGACTGCAGATATTCGACGACGGTCTTCTCGCTATAGAGCGGATCATTCGCCGGGTCGAAATCCTCTCCCTCAAGCTTCTCTTTCTTTTGCGCCAGGATCTGCTTCACGCAATCGGCCTTGAGCGCCCCGATCGCCTTGTTGTCGAACAGGTCGCCGGTCTTCAGCGCGGCGCCGCGCGCAAGGTCGACGGTGATCCCTGAGGTGCCGCCATTGCCATGGGCGCCGCCGGTGAACGACCAGCTCTCCACCTTGGCCGAGATCAGGCTCGGCGATGCATAAGTAATAGCCATCGAAGCGACTGCGGCATAAGTCATGTCCTGGCGCGCCGCCTCGGCCTGGCGCTGTAGCGGCGCTTCCTTGGCAAGCTTGTTCACTTCCGCATTGAACAGTTTCTCGCCGCGCGATTTCGGCGTGACGAACCTGATGAGGGTATAGTCGACGTCATAGTGACGGGGATCGCCCTCTTGCTGGATGAAGACCGGCATCAGGCGCGATGCGGCGCCGGGCCCGCTTTCGGGCTCCGCCAGCAGCAGGCGGCGGCGCTCATCGGTATCGCTCAGGATGCAATTGGTGAGCTCAGCACCTTGCTGATAGCCGCAACTGCCTTCCCGGCTCTTGACCCACTTGCCTTGCGAGGCGCCGAGTGCCTTACGATCCGAACCGGTGAGAGCATTGCGCAGGCTCGCATAGGCGGCCGTCATCGCATCATCCGCCGCCTTGAGCTTTTGATCGGCGCAGATCGCCTTTTCGACGGAGCTTTGCGCCTTGCCGCAATCGAAGGCCGCGGCGGGCTGAATGAAAGCGAGCAGCAAAGGCGTGGAGAAAATCAGGCTCTTCAAGATCTTCATTGCATAAACCTTGTTCTTAGCGGCCCGGCCGGGGATCGATCGGGGTGATCCGGCCGAGGCCGAGCACGTCTTCCAGGAGCTTCGCTCCGGCGAGCAGACGGGCCTCGCCCCGGCAAGGCGCCACGACCTGGATGCCGACCGGCAGCCTCTCCCGCGTGAAGCCGGCCGGGATGGAGATGGCGGGCGAGGAGACATTGGTGATGGCATAGACGATGGCGAGCCAGTCGATATAGCTCGAGAAAGTTTGGCCGTCGCATTCGCCGACATAGCGCTGCTCGATCGGAAACGGCGCCACGATCGTCGTCGGGCACAACAAGAGATCGTAATGCCCGAAGAATTCGCGGGCACGCCTGAACATCGTTCCCCTCTGCATCTCGGCGCGGGCGACCTCAGCGACGCTGAGGGCGAGACCCTTCTCGATATTCCAGACGACGTCGGGCTTGAGCTTGTCGCGATGATTCTCGTAAAGCGGCTTCAAACCTGTGGCGTAAGCCAGCGCGCGCAGCACCTGGAAGCATTCATGCGCTTCCTTGAGATCCGGATGCGCCGCCTCGACGATGACGCCCGCCTCGCTGAGCTTGAAGGCGGCGCGCTCGACGATTTCCGCCACTTCCGGATCGACCGGGGTGATGCCGAGATCGCGGCTGAACGCGACCCGCTTCGGCTTTTCTCTGCTGCGCGCCGCGGCAAGATAGGAAATGTCTTCGCGCGGCAGCGACAAGGGATCGGCCGGATGGGCGCCGACCATCGCATCGAACAGCAGCGCCAGGTCTTCGACATTGCGCGCCATCGGTCCTTCGGCGCCGAGCGTGCCGTCGATCTTGCCATAGACGCTCGCCGCCACCCGTCCGGGCGACGGGCGCATGCCGGCTACGCCGCAGAAGCTCGCTGGGTTGCGCAAGGAGCCCCCCATGTCGGAGCCATGCGCCACCCAGGCCATGCCGGTGGCGAGCGCCACCGCAGCGCCGCCCGACGATCCCGCCGCCGAGCGGGTGAGATTCCACGGATTGAGCGTGCGCCCGAAGACCTCGTTGAAGGTATTAGCGCCGGCGCCGAATTCCGGCGTGTTCGACATCGCATAGACGATGCCGCCTTCCGCCTCGATATTCTCGACCAGTATGTCCGACTCTTTCGCAATGTGATCGGCGAAGATCGGCGAGCCCTGGGTCGAGCGTACGCCCTTGACATCGTTGAGGTCCTTGATCGGGATGGGCAGGCCCAAAAGCGTGCCGCGCTCGGCAACGGGTTTGCGCATAAGCGTCTTGGCATGGTCGCGCGCCCGCTCGAAGCACAGGGTCGGCAATGCGTTCACCGCCTTGTCGACGGCAGCGATGCGCGTCTCGAGCGCATCGAGGCAATCGAGCGGTGTTATCTCCTCGCTGCGCAACAACGAGACAATCTCATTGGCGGTCAATCGGACAAGATCGGTCATGGCAGCCCCTATTTATCAGAGGATTGAATCCATTTGCCGCTCAAGGTCAATGGAGGTAGAACGCCGCAGCATTGCACAGGAGACCAGAACATGAACGTCAAGGCATCGGCCAAGGGCCTCAACGAAGCTTGGGTTGAACGGCGCAGCAAGGCCGTTTCGCGCGGCGTCGGCATGGCCGCGCCGGTGATCGCAGCGCGCGCCGAGGATTCCGAATTGTGGGATATCGAAGGCCGCCGCTATATCGATTTCGGCGGCGGCATCGCCGTGCTCAATACCGGCCATCGCCATCCGGCCGTGATGAAGCGGGTGCAGGAGCAACTCAACGCCTTCACCCACACCTGCTTCATGGTCGCTCCTTACGCGCCTTTCATCGAGCTCGCCGAGAAGCTCAATGCCATCGCCCCGATCTCGGGCGAGAAGAAGAGCCTGTTCGTGACCACCGGCGCCGAAGCGGTGGAGAACGCCATCAAGATCGCGCGCGCCCATACCGGCCGCAGCGACATCATCTGTTTCCAGGGCGGTTTCCACGGCCGCACGCTGCTCACCATGGCGATGACCGGCAAGGTCGTCCCTTACAAGACGAAATTCGGCCCCTTCCCGGGCGGCGTGTGGCATGTGCCCTTCCCGGTCGCGCATAAGGGAGTGAGCGTCGAGGACACGATCCACGCCATCGAATGGCTGTTCAAGTCCGACGTCGAGCCCTCGCGGGTTGCGGCTATCGTCATCGAGCCGGTGCAGGGCGAAGGCGGCTTCTATATCGCGCCCAAGGAGCTGATGAAGGCCTTGCGCAAGATCTGCGACGATCACGGCATCGTCTTCATCGCGGACGAGATCCAGTCGGGCTTCGGGCGCACCGGCAAATGGTTCGCCATGGAGCATATGGGCGTCGAGCCCGATCTCATGACGGTCGCGAAATCGCTGGCCGGCGGCTTCCCGCTCGCGGGCGTTGTCGGCCGCGCCAAGATGATGGATGCGCCGGAGCCCGGCGGCCTTGGCGGCACCTATGCCGGCAACCCGGTCGCCTGCGCCGCCGCCCTTGGCGTGTTCGAGGCCTTCGAGCAGGACAAGCTCCTCGAGAAGGCGGAGAAGCAGGGCAACCTCATGGTCGAGCGCCTGAAGGCGATCAAGGCCAAGAACAAGGGCATGCCGATGGGCGACATCCGCGCTTTGGGCGCCATGGTCGCCTTCGAGCTCGTCACCGAGCGCGGCGGCGACAAGCCGGATGCGGCGGCGGTCAAGGCGCTGGTGGCAAAATGTCTCGAGCGCGGCCTGCTCATCCTGAGCTGCGGCGTCTATGGCGACACGGTCCGCCTCTTGACCCCGCTCACCGCTTCGGAAGCCATTATCAAGGAAGGCCTCGACATCCTCGAATCCGCCATTTTGGGGAACTAACGAACTGCCTGCTCAGGGGGCGACGGAATTACCTTCCGTCGCCCGTCTTTGAGACGAAAGCAGCTTCGGGAGACCCTTCATGCACCGCCGCCTGTTCCTGTCCGTACTTGCTTCGGGCCTGACGGCGGCTGCCTTTCCCGGCCTGGCCCAGGCGGCGAAGCAGAAGCGCCAACCCTATCAGGGCGCCGAATTGGTCTATCTCGACACCTATGAGCAGCCGGGCACGGTGATCGTCGATACGCATGCCCGCGCCCTCTACCATGTGTTGGAGGACGGCGAAGCGATCCGCTATGGCGTCGCCGTCGGCAAGGAAGGCTTTTCCTGGGCGGGCATCGCCCAGATCGGGCGCAAGACCGAATGGCCGCGCTGGACGCCGCCCGCCTCGATGATCAAGCGCAGGCCCGAGCTCGCCAAATTCGCCAATGGCATGCCGGGCGGCATACCGGACAACCCCTTGGGCGCCCGCGCCCTCTATCTCTTCGCCAATGGCCGCGACACGCTCTTCCGCATCCACGGCACCAACGAGCCGCAATCGATCGGCACCGCCGCCTCCTCGGGCTGCATCCGCATGCTGAATGACGAAGTGGTCGAGCTCTATGACCGCGTTTACATTGGCACCAAGGTCATTGTCCTCTAGCTGCAGCGCCGCGCCCCAGCTTGCCACGCCTCCGGCGCACCACCACATAAGGGGCGGAAAGCCTGTGGAGCATCCCATGCGAAAAGACTGGAAGCCCGTGCCTGCCGCCGATCTGCCGGACGGCCTTCTGCTGTTCGATGGGCTTTGCCATGTCTGCTCGGGCAGCGTGCGCTTTCTCCTCGAGCGCGATCATACGCAGCAATTCACTTATGTGCCCTGCCAGTCGCCGTGGGGAAACGAGATCATGGGGCGCTTCGGCATCGACCGTGATTTCGCCGAGAGCTTCGCTTTTGTCGACAAGGGGCAAATCCTGTTCAAATCGGATGCTGCCATCGCGGCGGCGAGCCGCCTTCGCGCCTGGCGCTGGATTTCTCTCTTGCGCTATGTGCCGCGGGCCTTGCGCGACTGGGCCTATGACATACTGGCGCGCAATCGTTACAACTGGTTCGGCAAGCGTGACACCTGCCTGGTTCTGCCGCCCGAGACGCGAGCGCGCTTTCTCACCGAAGCGCCATCGAAGCGCTGATCACACTTTCCGTCCCCAGGCCTGGAAGATGCGCGGCAGGGAGACGATCGTGTCGGGCCGGCGATTGAACTCCTCAATCTCGCGGCTGATCCAGGCGATCTCCTCCGCATTGGCGAGACCTTCCGCCTTGAGCCCGTCCGCGACCGCGGCGAAGGTGAGGACGGCGACATCTTTCGCCCCGTTTTTGCGCGAGAAGGGCTGGACCACGGTCGTCTCCACCTGGTCGAATCCAGCCTCTTCCAGAAGCAGGCTGAGCCGGCGTCCGATCGTAGGATCGCCGCCCCGCCGCCGCGACAGTGTCATATAAAGCTCGGCCGCCGTATCGAGTGACGCGCATTCGGGATAGGAGAAACGCCCCGAGAGATCGATGTCCTCCACCACGATCACGCCGCCTGGCTTGAGCGCCGCCATGGCCTCTCTGAGCAGTACCATCGGGTGGGGCAGATGGGTGAGGATGAAGCGCGCAAAGACCATGTCGGCATTCTTGACGGGCCATGACGCCGTTACGTCGCCGGCCTCAAATTTCACGTGAGTGATGGCTCGCGTCTCGGCCTCGGCCCGCGCCAGCGTGAGCTTCTCCTCGTCGAGATCGATCGCCGTCACATGCCCGTCACGTCCCACGAGGCGCGCCAGGGTGAATGTCACATCGCCGCCGCCGCAGCCGGCATCAACGACCGTAAACCCTTTGCGTAGGCCGGCGCGCTTGAGCAGCGCCTCGGTCGTAGGTTCGAGTATGCGCGCAATGACGGAAAGCCGGTTGCGTCCCTGCGCACCGCCCTTGATCGGATATGATTTCAGAGCCTTCGTGACCATGCCGAACCCCCTTTTCGACTTAGTTACGCTAAACCTGCTTCTGGTAATCCTTCACATCGGCGAAGGCGATCTTGGGCCAGCGCTCCTGCTCATATTGCAGGAGGAATTGGCTGCCCGCGAGGAACACCGGCGCCTTGTCGAGATCATGCGCCATGCCGGAGCGGTTCGCTTCGATGAAGCGCTCGAGCTCTTGCGGGTCGTCGGATGATATCCAGCGGCACACCGAGAAGCGCGGCGTCTCATAGGCGATCGGCAGGCCATATTCGCTGTTGAGGCGCTCGGCCAGCACATCGAGCTGTAAGGCGCCGACGACGCCCACCATCGCATTCGACCCGTCATAGGGCAGGAAGAGCTGAACCACGCCCTCTTCCGCCATCTGCTGCAGGGCCTCGCGCAGTTTCTTCGCCTTCATCGCATCCTGCAATTTGATGCGGCGCAGGATTTCCGGCGCGAAGCTCGGCACGCCGCGGAAGACGAGATCCTCGCCCTCGGTGAGGGTATCGCCGATGCGCAAGGTGCCGTGATTGGGAATGCCGACGACATCGCCGGCATAGGCCTCGTCCGCCAGCGCCCGGTCCTGGGCGAAGAAGAATTGCGGCGCCGACAGGCTCATCGGCTTTCCGGTGCGCACCAGCTTCACCTTCATGCCGCGCTCGAGCTTGCCGGAGCAGACGCGCAGGAAGGCGATGCGGTCGCGGTGATTGGGATCCATATTGGCCTGGATCTTGAACACGAAGCCCGTCATCTTGGGCTCGCCGGCTTCGACCATGCGGCTCGCCGCCTGCTGGTTGCGGGGCGACGGCGCATAGCTGCCTAGCCCGTTGATGAGGTCGCGCACGCCATAGTTTCGGAGCGCCGAGCCCCAGAAGACCGGCGTCAGATGGCCTTCGCGGAACGAGGCGAGATCGAAGGGTTTCGAAGCCTCGCGCGCCAGCAGCACTTCCTCCTGGAAGACCTTCGCCTCATCGGCAGGCAGAAGGCCTGTGACCGCGGGATCGTCGGGCCCCGAAACCGGCATCGGGACCTCCTCCTCGTCGAGGCCGCGCACCGTGTTGCGGGCGAGATCGTAAGTACCGGCGAAGCTGCGCGCCCGGCCGACCGGCCAGGTCATCGGCGTCACGTCGAGGGCGAGCGTCTTCTCGATCTCGTCCAGGAGATCGAAGGGATCGCGCGCCTCGCGGTCCATCTTGTTGATGAAGGTGACGATCGGGATGTCGCGCAGGCGGCAGACCTCGAACAGTTTGCGGGTGCGCGCCTCGATGCCTTTCGCGGCGTCGATCACCATGATGGCCGAATCGACCGCGGTCAGCGTGCGGTAGGTGTCCTCGGAGAAGTCGGCATGGCCCGGCGTGTCGAGCAGGTTGAAGACATGGCCGCCATATTCGAAGGTCATGACCGAGGTCACGACCGAGATGCCGCGCTGGCGCTCGATCGCCATCCAGTCGGAGCGCGTCGCGATGCGGTTCTTCTTGGCCTTGACCTCGCCCGCGAGCTGGATCGCGCCGCCGAACAGCAGCAATTTCTCGGTCAAGGTGGTCTTGCCGGCGTCGGGATGCGAGATGACGGCGAAAGTGCGTCGCCGCGCCGCCTCGGCCGATGCGGCGGATTTTTGCGTGATATCCATGATTTGGGCTCTGCTGCGGGGCCTCCTAGCACCTCAGACCTGCCATGCCAACCCTGCGTCGCATGGATCATTGCAGTGCAGCATGGACCGGGTTAATAAGACTCACCTGTGAGACCAAACAAGACCAATGGCTGAGACACATACCGACAAGCGGCCCTTGTCGCCGCATCTCCAGATCTACCGGCCGATGCTGACCATGATGATGTCCATCGTGCACCGCATCACCGGAGCCGGGCTCTATTTCGGCATCATCCTGCTCATCTGGTGGCTGCTCGCCGCCGCGATCTCAGCCGATTATTTTGCCATGGTGCAGGCCTTCTTCGGCCACTGGTTCGGCAAGCTGATCCTGTTCGGCTTCACCTGGGCGCTGCTCCATCACATGCTGGGCGGCCTGCGCCATCTCCTGTGGGACACCGGCCACGGCTTCGGCCTCACGACCATCGAATGGCTTGCCCGCGCCAATATCGCTCTGTCGATCCTGGGGACCATCGCATTGTGGCTCGGCGTCTATCTGGTGAGGGGCACATTATGAAGACACCGCTCGGCACCGTCTTGGGCCTGGGCTCCGCCAAGGCCGGCACCGAACATTGGTGGCTGCAGCGGGTCACGGCCATCGCCAATATCCCGCTCGTCATCTTCCTCGTCGTCTTCATCCTCTGGCATTTGGGCGCCGACCGCGCTCAGCTGATGGCGAGCGTCAAGCATCCGCTCATCGCCATCGCCCTCGTCATGTCCTTCCTCTCCATCCTCTGGCATATGCGCCTCGGCATGCAGGTCATCATCGAGGACTATGTCCATGGCGGCTGGCGCCTGCCCTGCCTCCTCGCCAATCTCTTCTTCACCGCCGCTCTGGGCATCGCCGCCCTTTACGCGATCCTCTCTCTCAGTTTCGGAGCCTGAGCGCATGGCCGCGCCCAAAACCAACGGATCAGCCGCGCCCAAATCCTTCTCGATCGGTGATCGCGCCTATCCCATCATCGATCACAGTTTCGATGTCATCGTCGTCGGCGCCGGCGGCTCGGGGCTCAGGGCAGCGCTCGGCGCCTCGCAGTCCGGCCTCAAGACCGCCTGCATCACTAAGGTCTTCCCCACCCGCTCGCACACCGTCGCGGCACAGGGCGGTATCGCCGCATCGCTCGGCAATATGGGACCCGACGACTGGCGCTGGCACATGTATGACACGGTCAAGGGCGCCGACTGGCTGGGCGACCAGGACGCCATCGAATATATGTGCCGCAACGCGCCGGTCGCCGTCTATGAGCTCGAGCATTTCGGCATGCCCTTCTCGCGCACCGAGGAAGGCAAGATCTATCAGCGGCCCTTCGGCGGCATGATGATGAATTTCGGCGAGGGCCCGCCGGTGCAGCGCACCTGCGCCGTCGCCGACCGCACCGGCCATGCCATGCTGCACACGCTCTATGGCCAGTCGCTGCGCTATTCGACCGAGTTCTTCATCGAGTATTTCGCCCTCGATCTCATCATGCAGGATGGCGCCTGCCGCGGCGTGATGGCGCTCAGCCTGGAAGACGGCTCGATCCATCGTTTCCGCGCGCATCGCACCATCCTCGCCACCGGCGGCTATGGCCGCGCTTATTTCTCCGCCACATCCGCCCATACCTGCACCGGCGACGGCAATGCCATGGTGCTGCGCGCCGGCCTGCCGCTGCAGGACATGGAATTCGTCCAGTTCCATCCGACCGGCGTCTATGGCGCGGGAGTCCTCATCACCGAAGGGGCGCGCGGCGAAGGCGGCTATGTCACGAATTCGGAAGGCGAGCGCTTCATGGAGCGCTATGCGCCTTCGGCCAAGGACCTGGCCTCGCGCGACGTCGTCTCCCGCTCCATGACCATCGAGATCCGCGAAGGCCGCGGCGTCGGGCCGGAGAAGGATCATATCCATCTCCATCTCGAGCATCTGGACGCCAGCATCCTGGAAGAGCGTCTTCCCGGCATCAGCGAGTCGGCCAAGATCTTCGCCGGCGTCGATGTCACGCGCGATCCGATCCCGATCGTGCCGACGGTCCACTATAATATGGGCGGCGTGCCTACCAACTATCACGGCCAGGCGCTGGCCGGTGACGGCAATGATCCCGAGAAGGTCGTGCAGGGACTCTATGCGGTGGGCGAGGCGGCATGCGTTTCCGTTCACGGCGCCAATCGGCTGGGCTCCAACTCGCTCATCGATCTCGTGGTCTTCGGCCGCGCCGCGGCCCACAAATGCGCCGAGGAGATCGAGCCCAACACACCCCATGCCGAGCTGCCGAAGGATGCGGGCGAGGCTACGGTCGCGCGGCTCGACCATTATCGCTTCGCCAATGGCGGAACGCCGACGGCCGAGCTGCGCTTGCGCATGCAGCGCACCATGCAGAGCAATTGCGCGGTGTTCCGCACCGGCGAGATCCTCAAGGAAGGGGTGAAGGTCATCGGCGAAGTGTGGCGCGCGACCGACGACATCAAGGTCACCGACCGCTCCCTGATCTGGAATTCCGATCTCGTCGAGACGCTCGAATATGACAATCTCATCGCGCAGGCGGCGGTGACGGTCGAAGGCGCGCTTGCCCGCCAGGAGAGCCGCGGCGCCCATGCGCGCGAGGACTTCCCCGAACGCGACGACAAGACCTGGATGAAGCACACGCTGTCCCGCACCGATGATGCCAAGCGCAAGGTGAGCCTCGACTACCGCCCGGTGCACACTTACACGCTCTCCAACGACATCGCCTATATCAAGCCGAAGGCGCGGGTTTACTAGGAGTCATGGAATAGATGGTCGCCTTCAGCCTTCCGCAGAATTCCAAGGTCGATGCCGGCAAGGTTTGGCCCGCGCCGCACAAGGGCGAGCTCAAGGAATTCCGCATCTATCGCTGGTCGCCGGACGATCACCAGAATCCGCGCCTCGACACTTATCATGTCGATCTCAAAACCTGTGGACCGATGGTCCTCGACGCCTTGATCAAGATCAAGAACGAGCAGGATGCCACGTTGACCTTCCGCCGCTCCTGCCGGGAAGGCATTTGCGGCTCCTGCGCCATGAATATCGACGGCACCAACACGCTCGCCTGCCTCAAGGCGATCCATGACGTGAAGGGACCGGTCAAGATCTATCCCTTGCCGCATATGCCGGTGGTCAAGGACCTCGTCCCCGACATGACCAAGTTCTACGCACAGCATCGCTCGATCGATCCCTGGCTCAAGACCACGACGCCGACGCCGCAGGCCGAATGGCGGCAGTCGCATGCCGACCGCGCGAAGCTCGACGGGCTCTATGAATGCATCCTGTGCGCCTGCTGCTCGACCTCATGCCCGAGCTATTGGTGGAACGGCGATCGCTATCTGGGCCCCGCTATCCTGCTCCAGGCCTATCGCTGGTTGATCGACAGCCGCGACGAGGCGACGGGCGAAAGGCTCGACAATCTGGAAGATCCGTTTAGGCTTTATCGCTGCCACACGATCATGAACTGCGCCAAGGCCTGCCCGAAGCATCTCAACCCCGCCAAGGCCATTGCCGAGATCAAGAAGATGATGGTGGAGCGCAGGCTCTAGCCGCCTTCTCGATCGATCGCCACAGTTGGGTGAATTCAGGGATTATCAGGGATTTTCAGGGAATTTTGTGAAAATCCGCGGCCGCTCCAAACATATCAACGAGTTAGTCCCGCAACAGGAATAAAGAGCAGGGAATTGAGCGACCCTTGTGCTTTTTCTGCTTTGAAGCGCAAACGCCCGGCTCCGGGAGTTGCAGATTCATCGATCCTGATATTTCCCAAATCCCACGCTTCCGCCCACGAAGTCAAGCGCTCACGATCTGCGGCAAGGTGACGAACCGGAAAGCCTCGCGACGCGTCGTGCGCGCGTCGCATCGACGGCCGACAATCAGACGCAATCGCTTAACGGGTCCTAAAGTCCAGTTGCAGCAGGGAGTTGCAAAGCGGGACGGGTTGCGGTTGAGTGCCTCTACGGCAAGGGGGAATCATCGATGCACATACTGATAGCGCTGGTCGGCATACTGGGCGTGGCGGCGGTCTGGTATTGGCGCCTCAAGGCCATCAAGGAGACGACCGATGATGTGACCGACATGGCGGGCCGCGCCTGGGGCAAGTGGAAGCGCTACAAATTCCGCAGGAAGGCCGAGGCAGCGCCGGTCGAGGCCGTCGATGATCCGGTGGCCGCCGCCGTCATCATGATGATGGCCATCGCTGCGGAAGAACGTCCGCTCACACAAACCGCCGAGACGGCGATCCGCGGTGAAGTGGTCAAGACCATGGGCATTGCCGATCCGACCGAGCTCATGGTCTTCGGCAAATGGGTGGCGTCGCATGTCGAGGACGCCAACAACGTGTCGCTGCGCTATGCGAAATTGTGGATGCGCGATCTGTCGCAAGGAGAGCGCGAGGATTTCCTGCGGATGGTCCGGCGCGTAGCGGCTGCCGACGGCGAGGTGACCGCGCGCCAGCAGCTCAAGATCGCCAAGCTCGCGGAGCGCTTGGGATTGAAGTGAATAGAGCATGATCCGGAAAAGTGGGCACCGGTTTTCCGAAAAGATCATGCGCAAAAAAAGCTAAAGCGCGATGGCGACTCGATGTAAAGCCATCGCGCTTTAGCCGACGACGCGCCAGCTGCCGTCGGCCATCTCGCAGGCCGTGCCTTCGATCAGCTCCGGCTCGCCGTCGACCCAGATCGTGTGCTCGAAATCGCGGCACATGCGGTCGTCGTCGTCGCGATAGGACCGGCGCGGCTTGAAGCGGCCGCGATGGCCGGAGCGCGGATTGTCCCAATAGGTCTCGCGTCCCGTTTCGAAGGACCGGTTGGCGGCGTAATAAGCCCGCTCGCGGTCGGTATCGTCGAGATTGCGGCCGACCGCCCCGCCGACGACGGCGCCGAGCGCCGCACCCAGAATGGTCGCCGCCGCGCGCCCCTTGCCATGGCCGATCGTATTGCCGAGAAGACCGCCCGCGACACCGCCGATGACCGCACCGCCGGTTTCCTTGGGGCCGGCATCGGCGGCACAGCCGGCCAGTAAAAGACCGGCTATAGTGACGATGGCGACAGACTTGGATTGCATTCGACTTCCCCAGCATTCTAAAGATGCCCATCCCGTTGGGCGCATATCTGCTTAGGATTGGGCGGTGGCGGCAACAGGGGCGAAATGTGGTAAGTCTTAGGCAGAGTTGGACAAAGTTAAACAAATGTCACTGAGCGATCTCCCGACCCTGATGGCGGCCCAGGGCTTTACCGAGCGTGAAGAGCCGATCTCGCTTTTCGAGGAATGGCTCAAGGATGCCGGCAAGACCGAGCCCAATGATGCCAATGCGATGGCGCTCGCCACCGTCGATGAGGAGGGCCTGCCCAATGTGCGCATGGTGCTGCTCAAAGGCGTCGATGGAAGGGGCTTCGTCTTCTACACGAATTACGAAAGCCAGAAGGGTCAGGAGCTGCTGTCGGCCCAGAAAGCGGCGCTGTGCTTCCACTGGAAATCGCTGCGCCGCCAAGTCAGGATCCGCGGGCCCGTCGAGACGGTGAGCGATGCCGAGGCCGACGCCTATTTCTCCTCGCGCCCGCGCGACAGCCGCATCGGCGCCTGGGCCTCGCAGCAGTCGCGGCCGCTGAAAGGACGTTTCGAGCTCGAGACGGCGGTCGCCATGTATGGGGCGCGCTACGCCATTGGCGAGGTGCCGCGCCCGCCCTACTGGTCGGGCTTTCGCTTGCGGCCCATCTCAATCGAATTCTGGCATGACCGGCCCTTTCGCCTTCACGACCGCGTCGTCTTCCGCCGCGAGTCACCGGAGGGCGCCTGGACCAAAACCCGTCTCTATCCTTGAGCAGGACGCATGACGACGCCCCCTGACAATGAACGCAAGACCTTGATCCTGACCGGCGCGTCGCGCGGCATCGGCCATGCGACGGCGAAACGCTTCTCGACCGCCGGCTGGCGGGCGATCACCGTGTCGCGCCATCCCTTCCCGGAAGACTGTCCCTGGGATGCGGGGCCTGAGGATCATATCCAGGTCGATCTCGCCGATCCGCAAGCGCTGGCCGAAGCCATTCTCCAGATGAAGGAGCGTCTGAAGGCGCAAGGCTCGCGCCTCCACGCCCTCATCAACAACGCGGCCATCTCGCCGAAGAAGCCGGGCGGCGCCCGGCTGAACTCCATCGAGACGGACGAGGAGGACTGGAAGACCGTCTTCCAGGTCAATTTCTACGCGCCGATCATGCTGGCGCGGGGCTTGATCGATGAATTGGCGCGCGCCAAGGGAGCGGTCGTCAATGTCACCTCGATCGCGGGCTCGCGCGTCCATCCTTTCGCCGGTGCGGCCTATGCGACATCGAAGGCAGCGCTTGCCGCGCTCACGCGCGAGATGGCCGGCGATTTCGGTCCCTTCGGCGTGCGCGTCAACGCCATCTCGCCGGGCGAGATCGAAACCTCGATCCTCTCGCCCGGCACCGAGAAGATCGTGGCGCAGATCCCGCTGCATCGCCTGGGCCAGCCCGAGGAAGTGGCGAAGTCGATCTATTTCCTGTGCACCGACGCGTCGAGCTATGTGACGGGCGCCGAGCTTCACATCAATGGCGGCCAGCATGTCTAATTCCAAGCTCCGGCCGGAGACGGTCGCAGCGCACTCGCTCAAGGCCATTGACGAAGCGACGGGCGCGATCACACCACCGCTCCACATGTCGTCGACCTATGCGCGCGACGAGAGCTACACGCCCAAGCTCAAGGAAAACTACATCCGCGGCGGCAGCCCCACTTTGTGGCATGCCGAAGAGGCGCTCGCGGCCCTCGAGCAAGGCGAGGCGGCATTGCTTTTTGCGTCCGGCATGGCGGCGATCACCACCTTGCTCGAGACCGTGCCCATGGGCGGCCATGTCGCCGCCCCCGATGTCATGTATTACGGCACGCGCGACTGGCTGAAGCGGCTCGAAGCCAAGGGACGCATCGCGCTCACTCTGTTCGATCCCACCGACGCATCCGCCATTGCGGGCGCAATCCGCAAGGGCAAGACCAATCTCGTCTGGATCGAGACGCCGCTCAATCCGACCTGGGACGTGATCGACATCGCCAAGACCGCGAAACTCGCCCATGACGCTGGCGCCATCCTCGCCGTCGATGCGACGGCGAGTGCGGCCGTCACCACCAGGCCCCTGATGCTCGGCGCCGACATCGTCTTTCATTCGGCGACGAAATATCTCAACGGTCATTCCGATGTGCTTGCCGGCGTGCTCATCACCAGGCAGGTGAATGCCCGCTGGGAAGAGATCGAGCTGTTGCGCACCAAGATCGGGGCGCCGCTGGCGCCTTTCGAGGCCTGGCTGCTCATTCGCGGCCTGCGCACGCTCTTCGTGCGCTATCGCCAGGCTTCCGCCAATGCGCTCAGCCTAGCGCAGCATTTCGAGAAGCATCCGAGGATCGAGCGGGTTCTCTATCCGGGCCTTGCGTCGCATAGAGGCCACGACATAGCCCTTCGGCAGATGACCGACGGCTTCGGCGGCATGCTCTCGCTTCTGGTCAAGGGCGGAGCCGCCGATGCGGTCAAGGTGTGCACGCGCCTCAAGGTCATCCTGCCGGCGACCTCGCTCGGCGGGGTGGAGAGCCTGGCCGAGCACAGGAAGACGGTGGAGGGACCGACGAGCCCGGTGCCCGACAACCTCATCCGGCTCTCCATCGGCATCGAGCATGCCGACGACCTCATAGCAGACATCGAGCAGGCGCTGGGCTGACGCTGCCCTCGCCTATACCCCCACTGGTAACCTTTATCTCCCCTCCCCATATGCTTTGGCGGAGAACTCTCATGCTCGATCTCGATGGACAGGGCCAGGCCCTGCCGGAGGTCACCCCTCAGGTGACCGACGGCGAATTGCTCGATGCTTATTCAACGGCGGTGATCGGTGCGGTCGACAAGGCCGGGCCGTCCGTCGTCCATATTGCCGTGAAGAACGGTCAGGGCCGCCAGGGCGGCGGCTCGGGCTTCGTCGTGTCTTCCGACGGCCTCATCTTCACCAACAGCCATGTCGTCTCGGGCGCCAAGACCATCATGGTCGGCACCGCCGACGGCCATCGCGCCGCCGCGCGCATCATCGGCGAGGATCCCGACAGCGATATCGCCGTGATCCGCACCGACGAGAATCTCGCCGCGGCGCCGCTGATCCTGCATGATTCCAAGGCGATCAAGCGCGGCCAGCTCGCCATCGCCATCGGCAACCCGCTGGGCTTCGAGCAGACGGTGACGACCGGCGTCATCAGCGCCATCGGCCGTTCCTTGCGGGCCTCGACCGGCCGCCTGATCGACGACGTGATCCAGACCGATGCGGCGCTCAATCCCGGCAATTCCGGCGGTCCGCTGGTCGATTCGAGAGGCCGCGTCATCGGCGTCAACACCGCCGTCATCCTGGGCGCCCAGGGCATCTGCTTCTCGGTCGCCAGCAACACGGCACTCTATGTGCTGAGCCAGATTCTGCAGCATGGCCGCGTGCGCCGCGCCGCGATCGGCGTCGAGGGCCAGCAGAGCGTGGTGCCGCGCCACATCGCGCGCCATGCCGGCGTCACCCAGGAGATGGGTGTCAGGGTAATGAAGGTGGTCGACAAGAGTCCCGCCGATGACGGCGGCATCAAGTCGGGCGATCTCATCATCGCCATCGACGGCCATGCCGTCTCAGGCGTCGACGATCTGTTGCGGCTCCTCAATCATGAGCGCGTCGGCCACGAAACGCGTGTCACGGTGCTGCGCCGCGGCGAATTGCGCGAGCGCTTCATCGTGCCGGTGGAACGGCGCTAAAGCCGCCTTCACCGGGCCTTGCCATATCGCCGGCGATACAGTTCGCGCACCTCGTCCTCGACTTCCGGCACCGGCCCCTCGACCTTTACCTTGGGAGCGATCTCCGCGATCGGTAGTTGCCGGACGGCGAAGTCATCGCTGATGCCGAGATCCGCCAGCCAGTCGATGAACTGGCGCGAGGACACCGCATAGACGATACGGCCGAGCCCCACCAAACCATGCGCCGCCGCGCACATCGGGCAATGCTCCCCCGATGTGTAAACGGTGGCCCTGGCACGTTCGGCCGGCGTCATGTGCTCACCGGCCCAGCGCGCCAGGTCGAACTCGGGATGCCGCGTTGCATCACCGCCCGACGTGCGATTACGGTCTTCAGCGAGGACCTTGCCATCTCCTGAGACAAGCACGGAACCGAAAGGCGCATCACCCGCTTCCAGCGCCTCGCGCGCCAGCTCGACGGCCCGGCGGATATGCTTGAGATCGGTCGCATCCGTCATCAATAAAGTCCGGTCTTGTACTCTTCCTGGATCTCCGCTTCGACCTTGTCGGATTCCTGGTGATCCACTTCGCAGGCGCGCGCCTGCTCCATCACCATGTGGGCGAGGCCGGGCAGGAAGCCGCGATCCACATGCGCGCTCTGATCCCACAATTTCGAGCGCCGGAACGCCTTGGCGCAGTGGAAGAACACCTCTTCCACTTTCACCTTGATGCCGAGCCTGGGCGGGCGGCCATTGACGGCGGCGGGGGCGAGCTCCGCCGGATCGTCGATGATCTCCGCCTTGCCGTTGACCCTCAGCGTGTCGTCGATGCCCGGGATGAGGAACAGGATGCCGACTTGCGGATTGGCGATGATGTTCTGCATCGTGTCGACCCGGTTGTTGCCGGGCCGGTCCGGGATGATGAGCGTATGGTCGTCGACGATGCGCACGAAGCCCGGCGGGTCGCCGCGCGGCGAGACATCGGCATGGCCATGCTCGTCGGCCGTGCCGATGCACAGGAAGGGCGAGCGCTCGATATAGGTCCTGGCATATTTGTCGAGCCGGGTGAGGGTCTTCTTGGCGGCGAGCTCGCCCACCGCGCCCATTTTCGACCTGAGAACGCTCTTCTCCTCGATCCGGCTCATGCCGCTCCCCTCTCATTATTTGGAGCGTTTCCTTATCGCCAAAGTCGAGCAACTTTGGCGCGAAACGCCCTAGTTGCGCAGATTCTCCTTGAGCACGCGCTCTTCCAGGATGCGCAGGCCCTTGCCGACGATATCGAACATCTCGTTGATCTCGTCTTCGCGGATGATGAGCGGCGGGCAGAAAGCGATCGAATCGCCCATCGGGCGCACGATCAGCCCGTTCTCCTGCAGGATATCGGCGGCGATGGCGCCGACGCCCTTCTTCGGGTCGAAGGGGCGCTTGGTCTTCTTGTCGGCGACGAGCTCGATGGCGCCGATGAGGCCCTTGGCGCGGACCTCGCCGACCAGCGGATGGTCGGCGAACTGGCCGATGCGCTTCTCGAAGGTGGGCGCCACCTTGCGCACATGCTCGACGGTCTTGTCACGCTCATAGATCTCGATCGTCTTGAGCGCCACGGCGCACCCGACCGGATGCGCCGTATAGGTGAAGCCATGGCCGAAGGTGCCGATCTTGCGGCTCTCATCGAGCATCGCCTGATAGAGCTCTTCCTCGATGGTGATGGCGCCCATCGGGAAATAGGCCGAGGTGATGGCCTTGGCCATCGAGATCGATGTCGGCTTGAAGCCCATGGTGGTGGTGCCGAACCAGTTGCCGGTGCGCCCGAAGCCGCAGATCACCTCATCGCCGATGATGCGCACGTCGTATTTGGCGAGCACCTCGTTGATCTTCGGGAAATAGCTCTCAGGCGGAATGATGACGCCGCCCGCACCCATGATCGGCTCGGCGATGAAGGCCGCGACCGTGTCCGGCCCTTCCTTCTGGATCAGCTCGTCGAGGTTCTGCGCCATGCGCTCGGCGAATTGCTCGTCGCTCTCGCCCGCCTCCGCGAAGCGGTAATAATGCGGGCATGAGGTGTGAATGATATTGGCGATCGGCAGATCGAAGTCGCTGTGCACCCAGGGCAGCCCGGTGAGCGAGGCCGAGGCGATGGTGACGCCGTGATAGGCGCGCTGGCGCGAGATGATCTTCTTCTTTTTCGGCCGCCCCTTGGCATTGTTCATATACCAGGTGAGCTTGATCTGCATGTCGTTGGCTTCCGAGCCCGAGCCGCCGAACAGCACTTTCGAGGCGGGGCAGGGAGCGATCTCTTTCAGCTTCTCGGACAGCTCGATTGCCGCATCATGCGACTTGCCGGAAAAAACCGAGGTATAGGAGAGCTTGCGCATGGATTGCGCCGCCGCCTCGACCAGTTCCTCATTGCCGTAGCCGAGCGACGTGCACCACAATCCGGCGAGGCCCTCGATATAGCGCTTGCCCGTATCGTCATAGAGATAGATGCCGCGCCCCTCATTGAGAATGAGAGGACCGGTCTCACGGTGGCGGGCGAGGTTGGTATAGGGATGGATAACCGTCTCGATATCGCGGACGGCCATATTCGACAGACGAGGCATGGGAATCCTTGCTTAAGTGGGCGCACCGCAGCGCGCTTCCCCGCGAGATGAAATCATCTCGCCGGGAAGCGCGCCAATTGATGTTCGAGCAAATCCTTATCGCCAAAGTCTTCAACTTTGGCGGGATTTGCTCTAGGCGCCGCACTCTGCCACGCCCACCCCTCGCTCGGCAATGGGACGGCTATCCGGTTTACGCGCGTCTGTTCTGCCGGTTGGCGATGAGATCCTCGACCACCGCCGGATCGGCCAGTGTTGACGTATCGCCAAGATTGCCGAACTCGTCCTCCGCAATTTTGCGCAGGATGCGCCGCATGATCTTGCCGGAGCGCGTCTTGGGGAGGCCCGGCGAGAACTGCAGGAGGTCGGGCGAGGCGATCGGGCCGATCTCCTTGCGCACATGCGCGACCAGCTCCTGGCGCAGGCCGTCGGACCCCTTCTCGCCCGCCATCAAGGTGACATAGCAATAGATGCCGGTGCCTTTGATGTCATGCGGATAGCCGACCACCGCAGCTTCCGACACTTTCGGATGCGAGACCAGCGCCGATTCGACTTCCGCCGTGCCGAGCCGGTGGCCCGAGACATTGAGCACGTCGTCGACGCGGCCGGTGATCCAGTAATAGCCGTCCTCATCGCGGCGGCAGCCGTCGCCGGTGAAATACATGCCCTTATAGGCGGCGAAATAGGTCTGCACGAAGCGCTCATGATCGCCATAGACGGTGCGCATCTGGCCGGGCCAGGAATCGAGCATCACGAGATTGCCGGAAGCGGCACCCTCGAGGAGGGTGCCCTTGTCATCGACCAGCGCCGGCTTGCAACCGAAGAACGGCCTGGTCGCCGAGCCCGGCTTCAGCTTGGTGGCGCCCGGCAGCGGCGTGATCAATATGCCGCCGGTCTCCGTCTGCCACCAGGTGTCGACGATCGGGCAGCGATCGTCGCCCACCACGCGATGATACCATTCCCAGGCTTCCGGATTGATCGGCTCGCCGACGGTACCGAGCAGCCTGAGCGACTTGCGCGCGGTGCGCTTCACGAAGGCTTCACCGGCGCCCATCAGCGCACGGATGGCGGTCGGCGCGGTATAGAAGATATTGACCCCGTGCTTGTCGATCACTTCCCAGAAGCGCGAGGCGGTCGGGTAATTGGGCACGCCCTCGAACATCAAGGTGATGGCGCCATTGGCGAGCGGGCCATAGACGATATAGGAGTGCCCGGTCACCCAGCCCACATCCGCCGTACACCAGTAGATGTCGCCATCATGGTAGTCGAAGACATATTGATGGGTCATCGCGACATAGACGAGATAGCCGCCGGTCGTGTGCAGCACGCCCTTGGGCTTGCCGGTCGAGCCTGAGGTGTAGAGGATGAACAGCGGATCCTCCGCCTTCATCTTCTCCGGCTTGCATTCGGCCGGCACTTTCACCGCTTCTTCGTGATACCAGAAGTCACGGCCTTCCTGCATGGCGACGCTGCCGCCGGTGCGCCGCACCACCAGGACCTTCTCGCTGCCTTCGCATTTCTTCAAGGCTTCATCGGTATTCGCCTTGAGCGGAATCTTGCGCCCGCCACGCAGGCCTTCATCGGCAGTGACGATGAATTTGGACTTGGCGTCATTGATGCGGCCGGCGAGTGAATCGGGCGAGAAGCCGCCGAACACCACCGAATGCACCGCCCCGATCCGCGTGCAGGCGAGCATCGCATAGGCGGCTTCCGGGATCATCGGCATGTAGATGGTGACGCAGTCGCCCTTCTTGACGCCTTTGGCCTTCAGCACATTGGCGAAGCGGCAGACCTGCTCATAGAGCTCGCGATAGGTGATCTTCTTGTCGTAATAGGGATCATCGCCCTCCCAGATGATCGCCGTCTGGTTTCCGCGTTTCTTGAGATGCCGGTCGATGCAGTTGACCGAAACATTGAGCGCGCCGTCCTCGAACCATTTGATCGACACATTGTCGCGGGCGAAGCTCGTGTTCTTGATCTTCTTCGGCGCCGTGAACCAGTCCAGTCTCTTGGCATGCTTGGCCCAGAATTTGTCCGGCGCTTTGATCGA
Source organism: Pseudomonadota bacterium (assembly GCA_021828105.1). Taxonomy (GTDB): domain Bacteria; phylum Pseudomonadota; class Alphaproteobacteria; order Rhizobiales; family Aestuariivirgaceae; genus Taklimakanibacter. Next base: position 302,890 of record JAKATG010000002.1, on the reverse strand, counting down.
TTCCGCATACATCTTCTTGTATTCGGCGTCGTTGATCAGAGCCCGCTTCTTCCACGCGGCCGGAACCGGATAGATCTTGTCGGACATAAGCAAAAATCCTCCCTCTCATGCCGCGTCTGGGCCGTTACTATCGGCGCTCAGTCTTATCCTTGCAATCCGCCAACTGTCTAAGAAAGTCAACCAGAAGAGGCATGCGAAGGGGGCGCTTCAGATAGTGAACCCGGTCGCGCTCATCCGCCCTGGATTGACCAATTAGAAGTCCCCGTGATCTAAGGCCGCATGCCCGTCCATCTCCTTTGGTTCATCACCCTCGGCTGCTTCTGGGGTCTCACCCCCTCGCTCTATAAGCTCATGGGCGAGCACGGCCTGCCGATCACCCATATCATCGTCTATACCGGACTGATCGTCGGCGTGGCGCTTGCCCTCGTGCCTCTGGCCAGGGGCCGGCTGGTGATGAACCGGGGCGTCATGCTCTATGGCCTGGGCTGCGCCGCCCTGCTCAACGTCCCCTTCGCCATGAGCCTGTTCTTCTCGCGCCATGTCGCCGCCACCGAATATGCGCTCATCGTCTCGACCGCCCCCTTCTGGAATTACCTTCTGGCGCTCGCCACCGGGCGCGAGATCGCCCATCCGCGCCGGATCGGCGGTCTCATGGTGGGCTTCCTGTCCAGCGCCGTGCTCATTTTGTCGCGCGGCGAGACGGTTGGAAGCGGCATCTCGCTGTGGGTCCTGGCCGCCTTTGCCGTGCCCATCGTCTATAGCGCCTATAACTGGTTCGCCGCCGCCTATTGGCCGAAGAACGCCGACATCATGACCGTGGGTGCGGCCGAATCGGTGTTTTCCGGCCTGCTGGCCATCCCCTTCATGCTGATCCTGGCGCCGCCCTGGAGCGAGGCCAGCCCTCAGCTTTCCGCCTACTGGACGGCGGGGCTTGCCTCGCTCCTGTGGATCGTCGAGCGCATCGCCTTCTTCGCCCTCATTCGCGAGAAGGGCGCCTTCTACACGATCCAGGCCATCTATGTGTCGACCCCGGCCGCGGTGCTTTGGGCGATCTTCATCTTCGGCATGCCGGCCGATCCGTGGATCTGGGTCAGCCTCGCCATCCTGATGGTCGCTCTGTGGCTCAACAACAGCCGCAGGCGCGTGCTGAACTAGGCGCCGCCGTCCTCGAAGCGGCTGGTGGCGTCACGGTCGCGGTCGTATCGGCGCGCGAGCGGAAACGGCGGCAGCCAGGATTCGCGACGGATGATCCAGCTTTCATAGGTTGGCATCAGCTGGTCAGGGGCATCGAGCGATCCCAGGTTCACTTCGATTTCGTCTCCGGTGCGCGCGAAGACCGACGAGCCGCAGCGCGGACAGAAAAACCGCCCGGCATAGTCGCGCGTCTCGCCCGCGATCGTCACCGCATCCTGAGGGAATATGGCTGAAGCGTGAAAAAGCGCCCCATGATGCTTGCGGCAGTCGAGACAGTGACAAAGGCCGACCCGATAGGGGCGTCCCGACGCCACCATTCGGACATTGCCGCACAAGCAACCGCCGGTGAATCGGTCCATGTCGCGCCTCCTTTAAACTAGATCCGCCACACCGATGTACGCTTGATCTCCGAGTCCTCGAGCTCGCGTGTCACCGGCACATTATAGTCGACGACATGCAACAACGCCGATTTCGGCAAATAGCTGCGGCCGGGATCGCCGATCAGTATGTCGGCGCCACCCGCTTTGGCCGCGATGAGCCAAGTGTGAACACGCTCGGCCAAGGCCTTCTCGTAGAAGAGATCGCCGACCAGGACGACATCGAAGTCGTGCGGGGCGTCCTGAAGCAGGTCCTCGTCACCGATATCGATCGCAACGCCGTTCGCTTGCGCATTGAGGCGCGCCGCCGCACAGGCGAAGCGGTCGATATCGGCGGCGAGCACCGATCTGGCGCCCGCTTTCTTCGCGGCGATGGCGACAAGCCCCGAGCCGGTCGCGAGATCGAGCACGCTCTTGGCATTCACCAGATGCGGATGATCGAGCACGTAACGCGACAGCGCCTGGCCACCTGCCCAAGCGAAGGCCCAGAAAGGCGGCGGCAGGCCAATCTCGCCCAGTTCCTCTTCGGTCTTCTGCCAGATCGGCACCGCCTCATGCGCCAGATGCAGCAGGACCTCGGGCACCAAGGGCGGCGCCAGGATCGTGGTATTCTGCCGGATGAAATCCGGATGATCGACGAGCTTCAGCACATCAGGATTTCTTCATGCCGCCGAGCGCGCAGACGATCTTCCATTCCTCCGCGCTCACCGGCTGCACCGAGAGGCGTGAATTATTGACCAGCACCATGTCCTTGAGCCGCTTGTCGGCCTTGCACTGGGCGAGCGTCACCGGCTTCGGCACGTCTTCCACCGCGCGGATATCGACACATTCCCATGGGCCATCCTTGGCGGTCGAATCGGGATGCGCGAGCTTCGCGACCTCGACGATGCCGACGACCGCCTTGCTCTCACCCGAGTGATAAAAGAAGCCTTTGTCGCCGAGCTTCATGTCCTTCATGTTCTTGCGCGCCTGGAAGTTGCGCACGCCGGTCCATTCCTCGCCGGCCTTGCCTTTCGCCTTCTGCTGCTCCCACGACCAGGTTTCGGGCTCCGATTTGAACAACCAATAGGCCATCACTTCACCTCCGGATTTTTGAGACCCCATTTCCAGGCGCGGATTTCCACCGCCGCGAACAGCCCGGCCTTCGTGTAAGGATCGTTCTTGGCGACTTCCTCGGCCCCTGCCCGGTCATTCGCCTCGACGATGACGAGCGAGCCGATCGGACTGCCGGCCTCGTCGGTGAAGGGACCGGCCGCCTTGAGCCGATCGCCCAGGCCGTTGAGATAATCGATATGGCCGGGCCTCTCCTTCATGCGCAAATCGACCGAATTGGGCTTGTCCGTGCAGATCAAGGCATAGAGCATCATGTTATCCTTTAAGCGCGATGGAATTCGGGGTTGATGGGGCGCGCCAAGAGCCGCGCAATTTCTTCCTCAGGGTTCGAGCCGCCGTCAATGACCGCATGGACGGCGGTCGCGATCGGCATGTCGATATTCTGCACTTTGGCGAGCTCAGCGACAATCTTGGCCGTGGCGATGCCTTCGACGGTACCCTTGGCCAGAGCCTTGGCTTCGCTCGCACTCTTGCCCTCGCCCAGCGCCAGTCCGAAGGAGAAATTGCGCGATTGCCGGCTCGAGCAGGTGAGCAGGAGATCGCCGAGGCCGGAAAGGCCGGTCAAGGTTTCGGGCCTGCCGCCCAAGGCCTTGCCGAAGCGCGTCAATTCGGCGAAGGCGCGGGTGGTAAGGGCGGCACGGGCGCTGTCGCCGAGATTTTTTCCGGCCGCGATCCCGCAGGCGATCGCCAGCACATTCTTGACGGCACCGCCCAGCGCCACGCCGCGCAGATCATCTGAGGGATAGATGCGGAAGTTCGTGAGGCTCAAAGCCTGGGCCCAATCCTTGGCGAGCCTGAGATGGGGTCCGGCCAAGGTCACCGCCGTCGGTTGCCGGCGCGCCACATCGGCGGCGAAGCTCGGGCCCGAAAGCACGAGGCCGGGACAGTCGGGCAGGCAATCGGCGAGCACTTCCGGCATGAGCTCGCCGCTGTCGGCCTCGATGCCTTTGGCGCAGACGATAACCGGAACGCGCAAGTCGCGGAACTGGCCGAGGACCTGGCGCAGATGTTGCGCCGGGACCACCGCCAGCACCGCCTCCATGGAAGCGAGGTCCTGGGGCGTGTTCGTGGCGACGACCGCCTTGCCGAATCTGATGCTGGGCAGCCGCGCGGCGAGCGTATGGCTGGCATTGATCTCTTCTGCCGTCTCGGGCCGGCGCGCCCAGATCGTCACCTGATGGTGGGCGCGCTCGGCGACGGCGGCGAGCGCCAGTCCCCAGGCACCCGCGCCGATGATGCCGATGCGGCTCACGCTTTCACTCCCGCACCCGTCATGCGCTTGGCCTCGGGGTCGAGCGGCCAGCGCGCTCGCGCTTGTGCATCGAGAGGATCGGTGAGGCCGAGGGCGAGGCGCTCGGCGCCGGCCCAGGCCACCATCGCGGCATTGTCCGTGCACAGATGAGCCGGCGGGATGATGAGGGAGAAGCCATGCCGGGCGCACAGCGTCTCGAAGGTGCTCTTGAGCCTGCGATTGGCGGCGACGCCACCCGCCACCACCAGCACCGGCTGGCGGACATCCGCGAACGTCGCCTTGAACTGCTTGAGCGCGCGGGAGAGCCGGTCGCGCATCACATCGGCGATCGCCGCTTCGAAGCCGGCACAGATATCGGCCTTGTCGGCGGGGCTGAGCCGACCCAGCGCTTCGACCGTCTCACGGACGGCGGTCTTGAGGCCGGAGAAGGAGAAATTGCAGCCCTGGCGGCCCCTGAGGGGGCGCGGGAAGTCGAACCTCCCGGCATCGCCCTTCAGCGCCAGCGCCTCGACCTGGGGCCCGCCCGGATAGGAAAGGCCCAAAAGCTTGGCCGTCTTGTCGAAGGCCTCGCCCAGGGCGTCGTCGATGGTGGTGCCGATGCGGCGGTAGCGCCCCACCCCCTCGACGATCTGGATTTGCGTATGGCCGCCCGAAATCAGGAGCAGCAGATAGGGGAAGTCGAGGGGCCATAAGAGCCTGGCCGTCAGCGCATGCGCTTCCAGATGGTTAATCGCGAGCAGCGGCTTCGCCTTGGCGAGCGCCAGCGCCTTCGCCGTGGTGAGGCCGACCAGGAGACCGCCGATGAGGCCGGGGCCCGCGGTTGCCGCAACGCCATCGATGTCGTCGAGCGTGAGACGGGCCTCGGCGAGCGCCGTCTTGATCAGCCGGTCGAGATGGCTCGCATGCGCCCTGGCCGCGATTTCGGGCACTACGCCGCCATAGGGCGCATGATCCTTGATCTGCGACAGGATGACATTGGCGAGGATCAAGCCCGAGCCGTCGGGATGGCGGCGCACCAGGGCCGCCGCGGTCTCGTCGCAGGAGGTTTCGATGCCTAGAATGGTCAAATCCGGTGCGGCCATGAATGTCGATGACGTCTGGGGTGTAAGAGATTAAGAGGAGCCCGGTAAATAGCATTTCGTGGAGTTGACTTGCAAACGCCTCGCCTGAAAATCGGAAGCCGCGGCTCGCGCCTGGCGCTCGCCCAGGCCGAAGAGACGAGACTTAGGCTCTGTGCCGCCCATGGCTTCGATCCGGCCGATATCGAAATCGTGGCCATCACGACGACGGGCGACAGGGTGCGCGACCGGCCGTTGAGCGAGATCGGCGGCAAGGGTCTCTTCACCAAGGAGATCGAGGAGGCGCTGCTCTCGGGCTCAATCGACCTCGCCGTCCATTCGATGAAGGACATGCCGGCGCAATTGCCTGAAGCTCTGGTGATCGCTGCTTTGCTGCCGCGCGAGGACGCCCGCGACGCCTTGATCAGCCCGCATTGCGCGAGCATTCGTGACCTGCCGCCATCTTGCGTCGTGGGCTCGGCCTCGGTGCGCCGCCAGGCCCAGCTCAAGCGCATCCGCCCGGATATTTCCGTGGTCAATCTGCGCGGCAATGTCGAGACGCGCCTCGCCAAGCTCGATCAGGGCGAGGTCGCCGCGACCTTCCTCGCCTGCGCCGGCCTCAACCGTCTGGGGCTTTCGCATCGCATCACCGCACCCGTTCCCGAGGAGGACATGCTACCGGCGGTGGCGCAAGGCGCCATCGGCATCGAGATCCGCGCCAGCGATGATTCTGTCCGCGAGCTTCTGGCGGCGATCAACGACCTGCCGACGGAGACCGCGGTCGCTTGCGAGCGTGCTTTTCTCGCGAGCCTCGATGGCTCATGCCGCACGCCGATCGCCGGCCATGCGGTGATCCGCGAAAATCACCTGGAATTTCGCGGCGAGGCCTTGACGCTCGACGGCAAGATGACCTTCACCGCCAGCCGGACCGGCGCGCTCACGGACGCCGCCCGCCTCGGCCGCGATGCCGGCGAGGAGGTCAAGGCCAAGGGTGGCCGGCATCTCGTCGATCTCTTCTCCTGACATGCGCCTCATCGTCACCAGGCCTTGGGAAGACGCCGAGCCTCTCAAGGCGAATCTCGAACGGCTCGGTCATGAGGTGATCGCCTCGCCTTTGCTCGAGATCGTGCCACGCCCCGATATCGAGATCCCGGCCGGACCCTATCAGGCCATCGCCCTGACCAGCGCCAATGCCATACGCTGCCTTGCCGGCAGTCCGCTTCTCGGGCGCTTGCGCCATCTGCCGGTCCTGGCGGTCGGGCCGCAATCCGGGGCGGCGGCACGAGAGGCGGGATTTGCCGCCATCAGCGAAGCCGGCGGCGACGGCGAGGGGCTGGCGCGCCACATCATTGCCCAAGCAAGACCTGAATTGGGTCCCCTTCTCTATCTGTCGGGCCTCGACACGGCGAGCGACTTTTCCGGCCGTCTCGCGCGCGCAGGCTTCGCGGTGACGCGCGTCATCGTCTATGAGGCGCACCCCGCGACCGCGCTCGTAACGGAGGCGGCGCGCGCCGACGGCGTTCTCCTTTATTCGCCACGCTCGGCCCGTTTGTGGCTCGATCTCGCCGCCAAAGCGGGCGTTGCGGCAGATGTCATGATGCATTTTTGCCTGTCGCCGAATATTGCCGCGATTTTGCCCGACAGCTTTGCCACACGGGTCGCGGCGCGGCCCGAGGAGGCAGCGCTTCTGGAAATCATTGGCCGAGCCTGAATTTTTCGGGCAAGATTTGCGACAGGATGAACGGTGGCGATGACCAATATCGAAAACGAATCGCAAGGGCCTGAGGCACGACGTCCCGTCATCGATCTCGAGGCGGAGGATATTTCGCCCCCCGCCGATACCGGCGACACTGGCGATCTGGGCGAGACCGAGGCCCCGAAAGAGGAGGCGGTTTCACCACCGCCACCGCCGCCGGAGCGCACACCCTTCTGGACCAAGGGCCGCATCGCCGGCGCGGCCGCCGTCATCGCCGCTCTCCTCGGCGCCTGGGCCTATCGCGAATTCGGCGCGCATTGGTGGCCGCCTTCGGCCATGTCGGCGATGGAAGAGAAGCTCGGCGTGATCGAAGCCTCGAACCGAACGCTGAACGAGCAGCTCGTCGCGCTCTCGGGGGCTTTCGACAATCTCAAATCCGGCACCGCGCAAACGGCCGAGGAGCAGGCACAGAAGACGGAAGCTGTCGAGACGAAGCTCGGCGATCTGGACAAGGCCCTGAGCGAGCTTCGCCAGTCGGTTACGAACCTGGGCTCGGGCGAAGGGGGCTCGGCCGATCCCGCGGCTCTCGCCGACGTCACCCGGCGCATCGAACAGCTCGAGCAGCAGGTGGCAGAGCTGCGCCAGGGCGCAACGACGACCACGACGCCCACGACCGGAAACGAGGAATTCGCCCGGCTGTCGCAAGCGCTCTCCGATCTCAAGGCCAAATTCCAGGCGGGCGTCGCTTATAAGGACGAGCTCGATCGCATCGCCATCTATGTGCCGCAGAATGCCGATCTCGCCGAGCTGGCGCCTTTCGCCGCATCGGGCCTTGCCAATGCGCAAGTGCTGGGCGGCACTCTCGAGGCGCTCGTGCCGACCCTCGCGGGCCGGAGCTCGGGGGATCCCGCGACCGCCGAAACCAGCGGCTTCTGGGCCTGGATGGGGACCGTGGTGAAGATCCGCGACCTCAACACGCTGGACTGGGCCGATCTCGCGCGGTCCGCGGCGGGCGATGCCAAGGCCGGCGATCTCAAGGCGGCCATCGCCAGGCTCGAGGAACCTGGCGGCGAGCTGCCGCCCGAACTCGCCCAATGGCGCGACAAAGCGCGCCAGCGGCTCGAAGCGGAAGCGGCGATGGCGCAATTGGCGGCAGCGGTGACGCAGATCATCATGGGCAAGCCATGATTCGTCTTCTCGTCCGCTTCCTGCTGCTTGCCGCTTTGGCGGCGGGCTTTGCCTGGATCGCCGACCGGCCGGGCACCATCGTCATCCGCTGGCTCAATCGCGAGATCGAAACCTCGGTGCTGGCGGGCCTCGCCGGCCTCGTCTTCGCCGTGCTGGCGCTGTGGTTCCTGTTCTCCCTGCTGCGCCGGCTGATCGGCACGCCCGGCGCCATCACCGGCTATTGGCGCTTCCGCAAGGCACGCCGCGGCTATGAGAGCCTGTCGCGCGGCATCATCGCTGCCGGCGCCGGCGACGGCCAGGGCGCCCATCGCTTTGCCACGATCGCGGCCAAGAACCTGACCGATGAGCCTTTGCTGAAACTCCTCGAAGTGCAGGCAGCGCAGCTCAAGGGCGACCGCGCCAAGGTCAGGCGCGGTTTCGAGGAGATGCTGAAGGCGCCGGAGACCGAGGCCTTGGGCCTGCGCGGCCTGTTCGCCGAAGCGCGCCAGTCGGGCGATCTCGCTGCGGCGCGGGGCTTCGCCGAGCGGGCACTCAAACTCAATCCGGCGCTGGGCTGGGCGTCCTCGGCGATGCTCGCCATCCAGTCGCAGGCGCGCGACTGGGATGCGGCGCTGACGACGCTCGAGGCGCAGCGCAAGACCAGCCAGGTCGGCGCCGATCAGGCGCGGCGCATGAAGGCGGTGCTGCTCGCCGCCAAGGCGCTGGCGGGCGAAACCAAGGAACCGAAGGACGCCCTCGATTGGGCGCTCGAAGCCCATAAGCTCGATCCGGCGCTGGTGCCGGCCGCTTGCGTCGCGGCGAGGCTTTATGCCGCGCAAGGGGCGCAGCGCCGCGTATGGCGCGTCATCAGCAAGAGCTGGGACGTCGCTCCTCATCCCGACCTCGCCGAGGCTTACGCCTATGCCCGCCTCACCGATTCGCCGTTGGATCGCTATGAGCGCGTGCGCCGGCTGATCGGATCCTTCCATGGCGGCAGCGAAGGCGCCTACGCCCTGGGCCGGGCCGCGGCCGGCGCGCGCCAATGGGACGATGCGGTGAAGGCGCTCTCAGCCCTTGTCGCCAATGAGCCGCAGGCGCGGGTCTGCGCCCTGATGGCCGAGGTCGAGGACGGCCGCGGCGACAAGGGCCGGGCGCGCGAATGGCTCGCCCGCGCGGTCAGGGCGCCCAGCGATCCCATGTGGGTGATCGACGGCGCCGCCTCGCCTTACTGGACGCCGGTATCGCCGGTCACCGGCGAGCTCGCCTTTGCCGAATGGAAGGTGCCTTTCGAGGCCTTGCCGCGCCGGGCCGCGGCGCCCGAGCCCGAGGAGCCGCCTGTCGAAGAGACGGCCTTGCCGGCCCCCGAAGCCGCCGCCCCGCCCCCCGCCCCCAAGCCGGTGGAACCTGCATCCCCAGCCCAAGCCCCGGCATCGCCGCCCGCCGCCAAGGCGCGGTCCAAGCCGCGGATCGTCGAGCCTACCCGTCCGCCGGACGATCCGGGCCTGCCCGAGGACGATCCGGAACCGGCCGGAACGGCGGATTATCGCCGCTAGTTGAAATCGCGGGGCGAACCCTGTATCAGTCCGCCCATTCCAAGCCACGGGGCCGCCTTAGCTCAGTCGGTAGAGCGGCGCATTCGTAATGCGTAGGTCAGGTGTTCGAGTCACCTAGGCGGCACCATTTTTAAATGAAGAATCTGCGCTCGGAGTTATGGCGACCCTACCCGGTGATTCCAGAGCGCAGATCCAAATTGCTTCAATCGTTATCGGTGAAAAGCAAGGCTATCAGGGACCAGTCTTTATCGGTCCCGGCTTAGTAATACCGCCGACGCCGAGGTTTCTGCCGGCCGCGGTAAAGCCATACCCAAGCCACTGAAGCCAAGAGGATTCTCCGCGCAACCCTACCTGGAATTCCAGGCGAATGCGGACTTCTCCTGGATTGGGCGCGCCTTCACCATCCGTCGTCCATTTCAGATTTCTGATGATCCATTCCTGCTCATCATCCTCGTCAGCATCGGTGTTCTTGAAGCCGTTGATGGTCACGTGCGGGACACAAACCTGAACGTCGCGCCACCAAGGCCCTACTTTCAAATGGACCTCATACCAGGATGTAGAGTCGTCTTCATGGCCCTGAAGCGCGATACTTTCATTCGAGAATTGCTCGAGATCGACTTCACCTGAAACGACCACGTGTTCCCACGAGGGATCCGTGGGTTTGAAACGGAGACGATGTTCGGGGACCATCAGAGACGCGGGGATTTCGACAATCTCAGCCATGGCAATTAACCTCTGTTGCTCGAGGCCCCATCGCGCTTTAGCAGAATGCCATCTTGAGAATGAACTTGGCTGAAATCTAGTGTTCAGTCTCTATTCATTTGGCGCCTTCCTCAGAGCATGGCTGCACCCCTGTTGACGCCACAGTTCAAGGACGCGGCTGAGTGTCAGGGTGTGGTTTTGTCCCGCCTGCACCGCTCCTCAACATGAAGATGGCGGAAGATTTGCGGCCCGGCAGCGTGCTATCGCCCGCGCGCGGATGAGCGACCAGGCGTTGGCGAGCTTCTCGGCCTCAACGCGTTGCTCGCCGGTCATCTGCGCGGAAATCGCATCGCGCTGCTTGGCCGCATTCGCGTGACCTGCGGCAGAAGCGAGGCTCAGCCACATATAGGCCTGTACGTCGTCGCGCGAAATGCCGCGGCCTTGCGAATAGAGAAGGCCGAGCCTCATCTGTGCCGTGGCCTCGCCCTTCTCGGCCGCAAGCCGGTACCACTTCTCGGCCTGCCAGCCATTCTGCGGCACGCCACGGCCTTCATCGTAAATGAGGCCGAGCGCCAGCTGGGCGGCGATATGGCCCTGCTGCCCGGCAAGCCGATACCACTTCATTGCGCTCGACTGGCTCTTCGGCACGCCGCGGCCCTGCTCGTAGAGGCGAGCCATGGCATACTGGGCGGGCGCATGGCGCTTGGTGACGGCTTGCCGATACCATTTAAGCGCCTCGGCATCATTGCGGGCGACGCCATGGCCCTCGGCATGCATGAGGCCGAGACTATACATGGCTGCCGCGTGTTGCTGCCGGGCGAGCTCACCCCAGAGAGCAAGTGCCTGCGCATAGTCGCCGTGCTCGCGGGCGGCCAGACCATCCTCGAATTGCCCGGCGCGGAGCGGCTGCGTCAGAAGAAGGCAGAGGGGCAAGACGCTCAGTTTCATCAGTGAGCGGAAAATCATACGGCGTTATTTAACACAGAAGGCGGTAGGTTCAGAATTTTCTCTAACCTCGCGGATACCGCGAAAGCTGCCTATGGCGGCACGGGCAGGTTGCTGCGGTTGCGGCGCGACTATTGCCCAACAGGAACCGTAACCATACGTTGGCCCCTTGGCATCGTGAGCCAATATCCCGTCCCAAATGCTTGCCTGTATCCCGGACTGGTCCTTATATTTGCCTCAACTTTCGAGGCGTCGATGCGGTCATTCGCAAGGCTTGCGACTGCAGCGGTGGGTGTCGTCTTCTTGCTGGGACTGGAAACAGCCCAGGCTGCGCCCGCCTTTACGACCAAATACTCGTTCTACAGCGTATCGGGAACGAGCACGACCGGCATCTTTGCGTCGCTCCTCAAGAACTCGCTACGGGTGAACGGCGCGCGACACCATGCGCTCACAATGATAGAATTTTCCACGCCGCGGACCGTGAGCTCAGCGAAAGGTTGCCGCGTCGCCGGGTTGTCCGTCCGATTTGTGATCCGCCTGCCGAGGCACGCCAATGAAGCGTCTCTGTCCGCGAGTGACCGCCGCCTCTGGCAGCAGTTCTCCGGCTTCATCAGGAAGCACGAGGAAACGCATCGGGCCATATGGATGAACTGCGTGCGCCGCATGGATGCGGTTCTCACCGGCTTGCAGGGACGAAATTGTACCGAGGCCGCCCGAAGGGCCAGAAACATCATCGAGCAAGTCAAACCCGCTTGCCGGCAGAAGGACATCGCTTTTGATGCCGCCGACAGGGGACGCTTTGACAACCATCCTTTCATGAAGGCTGCTCTGGCGCCGATCTACACGCCGGTAAAAACCAAGGCAAAGAAGCGTCAGAAACCTGCGCCTCAGTGAACTAGAACCACCGGCCTCATTCGATCACGAATTCCACACGCTGATCGCCGGCTCGTCGACGCTGTGGTGGCCGAAGCCAAGCGTGCTCACGGTGCCGGTCGACAAGAGCAGTGCCCGCGCGAACAGGACCGGCTGCTCGACCCATCTGGCGGTCAGCACCCGCAATATGTGGCCGTGGGCGAAGACGAGCACATTCCCCTTCTGCGCCTTCAGCCGGGTCACGATACGGTCGGCCCGTTGAGAGATTTGCTCGACGGATTCGCCGCCGGGACAGCCGTCGTTGAACAAGTCCCAACCAGGGCGGCTTGAGCGAATAGCCGCTGTGGTCAGGCCTTCATAGTCGCCGTAATCCCACTCCAGAAGGTCCGGCTCGGGCTTGCCGGTGAAGCCGGCCAGTTCCGCCGTGCGGGCGGCGCGCTTGAGCGGGCTCGTCAGCACCTGGTCGAAGGCCGTTCCGGCCAGACGGGATTGGAGCGCCCGAGCCTCCGCCTCGCCGTTCGGGGTCAACGGCAAATCGGTGCGGCCCGTATGTCGTCCGGACTTCGACCACTCGGTCTCACCATGCCGGACGAGATGGATGGTTGGCAGATCGCTCACTCGGTTTCTTCCCCTTGCCTGACACGCCCCGTGGAATAGGTCGGTATAGTATTCTACCGCTGAAACTTTTAAAGCAGCTACGGCTAGAGAAGGGAGAAAGCCCATCATGACCGATCTCAGCGGCAAGACCGTCCTGGTGACGGGCGGATCGCGCGGCATAGGTGCTGCGATCGCGCGGGCGACCGCGGCGGCGGGCGCCCATGTGCTGCTCCATTATGCAAAAAGCCGCGCGGCGGCAGAAGCTCTGCGCGAGGAGATCGGAGCCGCCTCTTGCCATCTTCTGAGCGCCGATCTCGCGGAAGCCGATGCGGCCAGCACTTTGTGGCGCGATGCCGAAGCTCAAGCCCCGCGCATCGACGTGCTGGTCAACAATGCCGGCATCTTCGCCCCCGCCCCGGTCACGGCACCGATGGCGGACTGGCGGCAGGCTTTCGCGCAAGTTATGCAGGTGAACCTCACCGCACCGGCCGAGCTCTGCAAGCTGGCGGTGGCGCATTTCCGGCAAACGGGCGGCGGCAAGATCATCAACATCGCCAGCCGTGCCGCGCATCGCGGCGACGCGCCCGATCAATGGCCCTATGCCGCCTCGAAGGGCGCGCTGGTGGCGCTCACCAAGACCATCGCGCGGGGCTATGCGGCGGAGAATATCCTCGCCTTCGCCGTGGCGCCGGGCTTCACCGAGACGGACATGGCCTATGTCGGCATGACGGAAGCGGATATAAGCCGCATCCTCTCCGAGATCCCGCTCGGCAGCATGGCGGCTCCCGAGGAAGTGGGCGCCCTTGTCGCCTTCCTGTGCGGCGATGAGGTGCGCCATATGACCGGCGCCACTTTCGACATCAACGGCGCGAGCTATGTCCGCTGAGCCTGCCACGACGATCATCGATGAACTGCGGCGTGCGCTGGGCGACGATGCGGTGCTGACCGGCGCCGAGATCGGCGAGCGCCATCGCGGCGATGCGAGCCAGACCGGCCGGCACTTGCCCAAGGCGGTGCTGCGTCCGGCGAGCGCCGATGAGGTGGCGGCAGCGCTCAGGATCTGCAATGCGCATCGCCAAAGCGTGGTGCCGCAAGGCGGCATGACCGGTCTTGCTGGTGCCGCCAATCCGGCCACGGCCGATTTTGCCCTGTCGCTCGAACGCCTCGCCGGCATCGAGGACATCGATCGGGCGGCAGGGACCATGACGGTCAAGGCCGGCACGCCGCTCGAAATGGCGCAGAATGCCGCGGCGGCCCAAGGCTTCCTGCTGCCGATCGATCTCGGCGCCCGCGGCAGCTGCCAGATCGGCGGCAATCTCTCGACCAATGCCGGCGGCATCAGGGTGATCCGCCATGGCGTGACGCGCGACAATGTGCTGGGCCTCGAAGTGGTTCTCGCCGACGGCACGGTGCTCACCATGCTGAACAAGATGGCGAAGAACAATACCGGCTATGATCTCCGCCAGCTCTTCATCGGCGCGGAAGGAACGCTGGGCGTCATCACCCGCGCCGTTTTGCGTCTGAAGCCCTTGCCCGAGGGCCGGTCCACCGCGCTCCTGGCGCTGGCGGCTTACGATGACGTGGTCGCTCTTCTGAACCGGGCCAAGAGCGAGCTCGCCTCGCTCTCCGCCTTCGAGGCCATGTGGCAGAGCTATTTCCGCTTCAATTGCGAAGCCGAAAGCCTTCGCCTGTTCGAGAGCGCCCCGCCCTTCGCCGTCATCATCGAGACGGAGGGAGCGGGCCACGACGCGGCGCTCGAAGCCTTCCTCGAAGGCGTGCTCACCGACGGGCTGATCGCCGATGCGCTCATCGCGCAATCGGAAAAGGAGAGGCGCTCGTTCTGGGTGGTGCGCGAAGGCCTCGCCATGGACCGCCTCTTGCCGTCGCTCGTCAATCTCGATGTCAGCCTGGCGATCGGCAGCCTCGGCATCTTCGCTGCAGAATGCGCCATGGCGCTCGACCGGCGCTTCCCCGGCTGCCATGTCTCCTTCTATGGCCATATCGGCGACAGCAATCTGCATGTTTCCGTCTCGGTCGCGGGCGCGAGCCAGGCCGACCTGCACGACATAGACGAGATCGCCTACCGGCTCGTCGCCCAATATGGCGGCTCGATCTCGGCCGAGCACGGCATCGGCACGCTCAAGCGCGATTATCTCGGCTACTCGCGCAGTCTCGAGGAGCTCGGCGTCATGCGCCGCATCAAGCAGGCGCTCGATCCGAACGGCATTCTCAATCCCGGCAAGGTGTTGAAAAGATGATCTTACTGAGAGTTATCGCCGGCTTCCTCATCGGCGCCATTGCCGGCGCCGCCTTGGCCCTGGCCTTGTCCATCGCGGCCGCGGAGATTTTCAACATCTCGCAAATGGAAGGCGCCTATGCCATGGGCGTCGTGTCCTTCATCATGCCGTCCGGCGCCGTCGTCGGCGGGATCATCGGCGCCGTCTGGCTGGCCATGCGACGGAAGCCGAAAGCATGAAGCGCTTGCGCTGAGGCCGGCTCTCCGCTCTATTGAGCGAACCATCGGTGGATGGGAGCACATGGCAGAAGCGCCTTCGCCTCCGTCGCAAACAGAGAACCCGCCCGTGACCTCGAGCCGGCGCAAGGCGCTGGCGCTCCGCCTGATCCTTTCCTTCATCGTCGGCCCCTTGCTGCTTACGCTCTTTCTCTGGAACCCCATGCATGTCATCGCCGGGCTGCTCGTAGCCTGGCCGCTTTACATCGTGGCTCTTGCCGTCGCTCTTTATTTCGCCGAGTCGGTCCTGGCGCATATGGCGCCGTGGACCGCTGCCGCCGTGCTGATCGCGTCGGCGATATGCCTGTTCACCCTTCCCTTTTACGGACGCCTCGATTCCATTGCGGTGATCGGCGTCGTCTCCGCATTCATCTCGGGCATGACCTTTTATGTCTGGAATTCGCTGTACCCGATCGACCGGACCTGATTACCTGGGCGCATGAGCGATCCCCGCCAGAGTTCCGGCATCCATCACGTCACGCTGGTGACGGCGAATGCGCAGCGCAACGTCGACTTCTATGCAGGTTTCCTGGGCCTCAGGCTGGTGAAGCGGACCGCGGGCTTCGAGGATTCGACCCAGCTCCATCTCTTCTATGGCGACCAACTGGGTTCGCCCGGCTCCCTCATCACCGCACTTGTCTGGCAGGAGGGCGCCCGTGGACGCCAGGGCCTCGGCCAGGCCTTTGAGATCGCCCTCGCCATACCGGCGGAGGCCATGGGTTTCTGGCTCACGCGGGCGATGACATTGGGACTGAAGACCGGATTGCCGGGCCGCGAATTCGGCGAACCGGTCTTGCGCCTCAGCGATCCGGACGGCGTCATCATCAAGCTCGTCGGCCAGGACGAACTCCTGGCGCCCGCCTTGTTTCATCCGTCGGACATTCCCGCCGCCATGGCCGTGCGCCGCATTCGCGGCGTCACTTGGCTCTCCAATGATCCGAACGGGACGCGCGCGGCTTTGCCCCAGCGTTACGGTTATCGCGAAAGCGCCCGCGAGGGGGCGGCGACCCGGTTTATCTCCTTAAGCGGCGATGTTGTCGATCTGCGTGAAGCGTCGGGCTTCTGGCCGGGAGCGCCGGGCCCCGGCACGATCGATCATGTGGCGTTCCGTGCCAGCGGGCATGCCGAGCTCGATGCCCTTCATGCCGCCTTCGCCGCTGAAGCGCGCGCCACGAGCCCGATCAAGGACCGCCGTTATTTCACCTCGCTCTATGTCCGCGAGCCGGGTGGCATCCTCACCGAATTTGCGACCGATGAGCCCGGCATGACGGTGGACGAGGATGAAGCCGGGCTCGGCACGAAGGTCTTTGTTCCGCCGCATGAGGCGGCACGCGAAAAGGATATCATCGCCATGCTGCCCGATATTTCAGCGCCCGGCGAGCCGCGCGATCCCGCCGCCGACCTTCCCTTCATTCATCGCCTGAAGCGTGCGGAAAAATCCGATGGCGCGACCCTGATTCTCTTCCATGGCACCGGCGGCCATGAGGCCGACCTTTTGCCGCTCGGCCGGGAGATTGCGCCGCAAGCCGATCTCCTGGGCTTCCGCGGCCGCAGCAGCGAGGAAGGTTCGCTGCGCTGGTTCCGGCGCTATGGCATGGACCGCTTCGACCAGGCGGACATCGCGCGGGAGACGGGAGCCTTCGCCGCCACCTTGCCGCAAGCCCTCTCGCGTTACGGGCTCGATCCATCCCGCGTCACGGCGCTCGGCTATTCCAATGGCGCCAATTTCGTCGCCGCCCTCATGCTGCTTCATCCCGGTCTTCTCGCCCGCGCCATCCTGCTACGGCCGATGCTGGTGCTCGAGACGCCGCCGACGCCCGACCTCTCGGACACGGGCATTCTGACCATCGCCGGAAGGTCGGACCCTTACGGCCAATATGCGCCGCCATTGGTCGATCACTTCCGCCGCTGCGGCTCAAGGATCACCGCCGAAACCATCGCCGCCGGTCACGGCCTCGATCGTCAGGACATCGTTCTCACGCGGCGCTGGTATGAGGCGAACGTCACTGCACCGCCAGGTTCTGATTGATCGACACGTCCCCCGACCCGCCTTCGGTGAAGAGCCTGGTCCAGAATTCCATGATCTTGTTCAGCCGTTCGATCGGCAGCGCCGTGCGCTCGGCCGTGCCGCCGCGCCCAACGCCGAACACTTGCACCTTGGCGCCATGAAGTGACGGCACGAGCTGATTCTCCGCGATTCGCTTGAGGAGGTCGGCATTGGGCAGCATGAGGAACTCGCCGCCCGGCATGAAGGGCGAGTTCTCGATGAGGTCGGAGAACAGGAATATCTCCGCCGACTTCTTGCCCGACAGTTCCTCGCGCGACACCAGCGCCACCGTGGTGACGATGTCGGAGAACGGCAGCTCGGTGAATTGATCGAGCCGCTCGCGCGCCTTGTTGCGGATGTCGGCGATGAGGATGCGCTTATGGTTGAGGATGAGGCCGCCGGTGCAGTCGGAGAACAGATCCTCCCAAAAACCCTTCGGCGGGCAATAAGGAATGCAGCGGTCGACCAGGCGCTCGGAATGGGCGGCGCTGTCGCCGATGGTCCTGATGACGATGCGGTCGCCGCCCTTGAGGTCGGCGACGATGCGCTGCAGGCCGTCGACGAGGATGGTCTTGTCCTGGGCGTCATAGGGCGTCGTGACGTCGACGAAGAGCAGAACGTCGCGGCCATCGGCTGCGCAATAGCGCTGCCAATCGATCGCTTGCGCGTCCGCTGGTCTGATGAGGCCTATGAGGAGGATGGCGGCGAGAACGGCAAGGCTTGCGACACTCCTCATCTGAGCGGCCGGATATTGGCGCCTTTCGTCACCTCGCTCGGCGGCAGGCGGGAGCCTGCGAGCTGCGAGCCGACGTCATCCTCCATCGCCTCCTCGGCGAGCGTGTCGAGATCGTCGAGCACGAACCGGTCCCATTCATCGAGCGGTTCGCTCAACAGCGTCTTCATCTCGATGATCTTGTTGTTGGCATCGGCGAAATTACGGCTGGCGCCGGTGAGATCGGGCGTGAACTTGCGGATGACCTTGGCGCGCGACTGGGCATATTTGGACTGCAGCTTGTTGAGGCGGCGGGTGGCCTTCTTGAGAGCGGCTTCCGAGTGATCGAAATCCTTGTCGGGATCGTGGCTGAAGAAGCCGAGCAGCATGGCGATGATCACGCCGCCGAAATTGACGGTGAACAGGATGAGCGCGCTCACATCACCGAAGGCGCTGAACAGGCTGGTGAAGAAGCCATGCTGGCTCACTTGCCCGCCGATATCGGTGAAGAGGCTGCCAAGGCCTGGATCGGCGGCACCCGCCGAATAGCGGGCGCGGCCGATGGTCAGGATGGAGATGAGAATGGCGAGAACCGCGACGCCCAGGCAGGCGATGATGAGGTTCGACCACACGACGCGGCGGCGATATTCCGACCAGATTTGCCGGAGGCATCTGCCGGCGAGATGCGCGAGCAAGAGCAGCAGGATGGCGAAGGCGGTCGAGACCAGATAGGAGGTGAGATTGGTTCCCTGGATCGCATAATCGAACAGGAACTTGTTGACCGGCGCTTCGAGAATGGCGAGGCCGAGCGCCAGCAGCCAGAATATCCAGGGCGCGATGTTGAGATTGTTGATCGGCCGGCGCACGACGGCCTGCAGCCGGTCGAACTGCTGGTCGTGGCGTTCGAACTCGCGCTGCGCCCCTATGTAGATGTCCGAGCGCGGCCCGTGATCGAGCTCGACATTGAACAGCTCGTTCTTCCGGTCGGTCAGCAGCTTGATGTATTCGGAATGGTGCTTCTGTCGGGCGCCCATCCACTTGGCCAGCTCTTCGCGCGGATTGACGGTGGCGCGTCCTCGTGCCTGCAAGGCCATTGTCCCCTCCCTCGCGGCCGGGAACGAACCGCTCCCGGTCGCGCCTTGGATCAAAGCGTCAAATGGCCGTTTCGGCAACAGGGAACTTCATGACCGGGTCTGATCCGGTCACGAATCCGGTCATCCGGCGGCTGCCTGCCCGCCTTTCGCCGGCAGCGGCGAGGGCTTGCCTTCCAGGCTGTCATAGCAGGCGAGGCGCTGATCCGCCGCGCTGATCGTCCGGCATTGGGCGAGGGTCAACACGGCGCGTTCCGGCGTTGCAGCGAAGAACACGGCGAAAAGCGTGGCGATGGCGACCAAGGCTGCCGGCACGAGTGCCAGGACCGCGATGACCGGCGGAAGCTTGCGCCTTCTAAAAATGGTGTTTGACATGGCTCGGGACTCATCGTTTCTGACGTCCATTTGGCTATCCGCGCATCGGAAAACGATGCGGAATAGGCGGCTCGGCCATAAAGCGATCATAAAATTCAAAGGTGAAAAACATGTCAGGCAGCGAGATGGAACAAGCCCGAAACAGCGCCCAATCCTGGTACTGGTGGGGCATTCCGACGCTGTTCCGCTGCCCCTGGAACGAAGACCCTTCGGCCTGCGATATCGCCCTTGTCGGCGTGCCGCACAGTTCCGGCAATGGCTCCACCGAGCGCGATCAGCATTTGGGGCCACGCGCGGTGCGCCATGTCTCGGGCTTCTATCGCCGCGCCCATGGCGTGCACGGCTTCGCCCCGTTCGAGGCGGCGCGGATCCATGACCTGGGCGACGTGCCCTTGCCGGAAGCGATGAACAACGAGGCCTGCGTCCGCGACATCGAGGCCTTCTATCGGCGCCTCGATGCGGCCGGCACGCGCCCCGTATCGATCGGCGGCGATCATTCGATCACCGGTCCGATCCTCAAGGCCGTGGCAGGACCGGGGCGCAAGCTTTCGGGCGGCAAGCCCGCCGCCTTGATCCATTTCGACGCCCATACCGATTCCTATGAGAACATGCCGCATTGGCTGGGCGCCCGCCGTTCGGCGGCGCATTGGGCGGCCTATACGGTACGGGAAGCGGCCGTCGATGCCGCCCATAGCATCCAGATCGGCATGCGCGGCCATCCCTCGGGCTCGATCCATCAGGGCAAGGTCGGCTCGGCCAGCGAGGCGCTGGGCTACAAGGTTGTCCCCATGAACGAATTCGAGGAGCTCGGCATCGCGAGGACCGTCGAGCTCATCCGATCACGAGTTGGTGACCGCCCGGCCTATATCACCTTCGACCTCGACTCCCTCGATCCGAGCGTGGCGCCCGGCGTGTCCAACCTCGAGCCCGGTTTTTCGGGCTTCACCATCCGCGAGGCGACACGCTTGCTGCAGGGCCTCAAGGGCCTGGATATCATTGGTGCCGACGTCGTTTGCCTGATGCCGACCAAGGACAGTCCGAACCAGATCACCGCGCAGATGGCGATGGTGATGATGTTTGAGCTCACCTCGCTCGTCGCTTTTCGCCTGGCGGGCCTCGCCGCCTGACCCTTCGGCAGGGTCATGGACGAAGCCGCGCAAATCGGTAGAATAAGGGGACGGCCGGTACCCGGCCATGGGGATAGACCGACTGCGAGGGAGAAGGTCCATGCGTTTGAGGCTTGTGGTGTTGGCCGCGATGCTCTTGGGCGTGCTCAATATTGGCGCCGCACTTGCCGCCAAGAATGTTCTGATCTCGATCAACAAGAACAGTCAGAAGATGACCGTGTCGGTCGACGGCGAGCAGACTTATGTCTGGCCGGTGTCGACCGGCGTTCAGGGCTATACGACGCCGAGCGGGAGCTACAAGCCGTTCCGCATGGAGCGCGACCATTTCTCCAAGGAGTGGGACGACGCGCCGATGCCGCATTCCATCTTCTTCACCATGGAAGGCCACGCGATCCATGGCAGCCCCCATACCAAGCGCCTCGGCATGAGGGCATCGCATGGCTGCGTGCGCCTGGCGCCGGCCAATGCCGCCAAGCTCTACGCCCTGGTGCAGAAGACGGGAATGAAGAACACCCGCGTCGTCGTCAAAGGCGGTTTCGAGTTCGACTTCGGCGGCTTCTCCGATGATTTCGCCAGCGCCTTGCCGCGCAAACCGCGCTGGATGAAGCGGCGCAATCCCTTCGCCGATCTGTTCGACTGATCGGAAGCAGCATCTCGCCGCCGTCACGGCGCGATCACCTTTTCGACGCCGGACTGGTTCGTCAATGAGACGCGCGTCGCCTTGTCGGTCGCGAGCATGTGGATGCCAGGCTCGGTCTGATCGTTGACCAGGACCAGGCCCGATCCGTCCTTGCCCGCGCCGAGCTTCACCCGGATGGCGCCGGTTTGATCCATCAGGCGGAAGACCACTTCACCATCGGGTGCCACGCTGAGCCGCGAGCGCACGGTGCCGCTGTGGTCGACGAGCTCGATCAGCTCGGCCCGGAGGACGGGCTCGGCCGCGGGTGCCGCGGACAGATGGTTGAAGCCGAGCCCACCGGCCAGCACCCCGAGATTGAGGATGGTGAGCGCCAGCACTGCCCGTTGCATATTGGACATGGAACCTCCTTTCGGAGCGCTCCGCATGGAGGGCTCCATGGGCTTTATGAAGTAATGATACGCAAGGCATGCCGTCCTATATTCCTGCCATGGCTGACGGAAACATGCCTCGATCCTGAAGTGCGGGCGGGAATGTGGTGAAGCTGCCGGGCATAGGCGCGGCAGCAGGAAGGTGATGATGGGCTGGCTGATCGCCGCGCTGGTATTCCTTGTGCCGCTGGTGTTTTTTCCGCGCGCCGCCGGCTATATCCTGCTGGCTGCTGTCATTTTGCTCAGCGGCTGGGCCCTTTATGAATGGCTGGAGAACAGGCGTATGCTGGCCGAGGAGGACAAGGTGACGATTGCCGCGGTTTTCGACCCCGGAGCCTGCTCGGCCGAGACTCCCGTGCAGACCCGGGTATTGAATGGCAGTTCAAGATCGGTCCTGTCAGTCCGGTTCGACATTTCGGTCAAGCGGCGGGGCTACAGCAATGAGATCGGCCGCTTGTCCCGGCTGCTCGATGACCAGCCCATGGTGCCTTCTGCCGAGTCGCGCTTCTGCTACGCCCTCCCGGTGCTGATCCCGCCGGTCGACCCCCGGGAGCTGGAATTCTCGATCCCTCTAAAATTTGTTACTTTTCAGTAAAGATCAAAACATTTGAAACCGGCCCAGCTTGCTGTAAGTATCTATCCAGGGGGTCGGTGTGGTGGGGATGAATGCTGAACTCTCTCAAGAAAAAGCGCTCTGTTTCTCGTTCGTCAGGTAAAAAGCGGGTCGCTCGCGTCGGGTCGCCCGTGACTTTTGCCTGGGCTTCGGTTGCAACTGAATTGAAGACCGCAAGGCTGGGGCGGAATTTCACGATCCGCGATCTGGCCCGCGAGGTCGGCTGCGATCATACGGTCATCTTCAGGCTCGAACGTTCGACGCCTGTTGCAGTAGAGCACCTGCTCTCGCTGCTCCTGTGGCTCGGTCGTGAACCTTTCGCGTTCACTTCCGTCGATCGCAAGTTCAAGGCGAAGTTGGCACCCGGAGTCTCGAAGAAGATCGCGAACGGGTCGCAGGCGCGCAAGACCGGACGGCGTTAAATGGATGGGTCCCAATCCCATCCGAACCAGATCATCGGATGGGAATTTGGGAGCCCGCCGCTTATGTCTTCTGCAATGCCAGGATCGGCGATCTAATCGATCCCCGATGGAGGGTCGATGATCCCTGTGACCTTCTCACGAGCGCGCATCCCGGCGAAGTGAATCACTTCGCCGAAAGGATTCGCAGCAAATTCAGGTGACTTATAGTGAGAGCTGTCACATAGACCTGTCATATGAGCGCGTCCGGGATGGCGCATCGCTTGGATAAGGCAATCGGCATGAGACGGCTGTTTCAGCATTTGAAACTGACGTATAGCGCAAGCTCCCCGTTCTCCTGGTTGGGATCGCTGTCATGAAGGCTGAGAGCAACGCCCGTTCCGTGCCGCCGCTGCCGGGCACGGCACCTTGGGCGCCCAAGATCGTCTATGCGCCCTTGCCGCGCTGGCCCGTCGTCATTCCCTTGGGCTTGCTCTTGGGCCTTGCCGCCTGCGCTTGGCTGCTGCTGATGGAGCGGGACTTTTTGTCTTCGCTGGCGAGACTGGCCGCTGGGTTTCTGGCGCCCTGACCGGATCGATTTGAATTTCCCCTACGTTAGAACAGGAAAGCCCTCACCGTTTTAAGGCGAGGGCTCTCCCGGGGTGCGGATCCGGGGGCAATGTCACCGTCCCCACACGGGAGTATAGACGTTGGGTAACAGTTTGTAACGGTGAATAAAGCTCACGCGATCAAAATATGCATATTATCAGACAAACAACCTAAGGAAGAGCAGGCCCCTCTTCATGGAAGGGTGCCTGATCTGCTATCGGGGTCCATGGATATCCGTCAGCTCAGCTACCTGGCCGCCCTTGCCCGCGAGAAGCATTTCACCCGGGCGGCCCAAGCCTGCAACATCTCGCAGCCGACCCTCTCCGGCCGCATCCGCCAGCTCGAGCAGGAACTCGGCGTGCCGATTGTCGAGCGGGGCCAGCGCTTTCACGGCCTGACGCCGGAAGGCGAAAGGGTGCTCAAATGGGCCCATACCATCCTCGACAACTGGCAGGCGATGCAGCAGGAGCTCGCCTCGATCAAGGGCCGCAAGGAAGAATTGACCGGGAAGTTGGTGATCGGTGCCGTACCGTCAGCCTTGCCCATGGCACCGCTTCTGACCCAGACGATGCAGGCCCAGCATCCGCGCGTCGATTTTACCGTCTACTCGCAGTCGACGGCCGAGATCCTGCGCGGCCTCCATGACTTCTCGATCGATGTCGGCATCGCCTATCTCGACAATGAGCCGATCGACGGGCTCATCGCCTCACCGCTCTACCGCGAGCGCTATTGCCTCTTCATCGCCTCTACCCATCCTTTGACGAAGCGGGAGACCGTCACTTGGTTCGAGGCGGCGCAGGAACCTCTCTGCCTGCTGACGCCCAATATGCAGAACCGGCGCATCATCGACCGCGCCTTCAGGGCCGCCAATTGCCAGCCGCAGCCCCGGCTCGAGACCAATTCCATCGCTAACCTATGGTCAAATGTCCGTTTCACCGGCCTTGCCAGCATCATGCCTGAATATTTCCTCGACGCGCTGGGCCCCACGACCGGCGTCACGGCCATCCCCTTGACCAACCCCGATGTCGAGCATGCCGTGGGCCTCCTGGTGGTCGACCGCGAGCCCTTGGCGCCGATCGTCGCTGCGCTGCAGCACGTCGCCCTTGGCTTCGATCCCGCCGCTTTGCGCAAGCCCCTGGATCTTCATCGGGCGTAACAATCATTTCATCGGAACTACCGATTTGCTGGAGCATCACTGTTCCGGCAAAACCGGAATGATTATATAATCTTGGTACCCGGCGCCGGTCTTCCGGCCAGGAAGGTTTGGCTCGATGTTGACGAAGCCTGAAATGTCACCGGATGGCGAGCGTGCCCGTGACGTCTGCAACCGCCATGGCAACCGCCCCGACGAACTGATCGAGATCCTGCATGATGTGCAGGAGGAGCTCGGCTGCGTGCCGCAAGCCGTCGTCCCCGTCATCGCCAAGGCGCTCAATCTTTCCCGGGCCGAGGTGCATGGCGTCATCACCTTCTATCACGATTTCCGCAGCGAGCCGGCCGGCCGCCATGTGGTGAAGATCTGCCGCGCCGAGTCCTGCCAGTCGATGAAAGGCGAAGCTCTCTGCAGCCACGCCAAAGCGAGCCTCAAATTGGGCTTCGGTGAAACCAGCGCCGATGGCCAGGTGACGCTCGAAGCGGTCTATTGCCTCGGCAATTGCGCTTTGTCGCCGGCAATGATGGTCGATGGTCATTTGCACGGCCGCGTCGATGCCCGGCGCTTCGATGAGATCATGGAAGAGACGCTCAGCGAGGCCTCGGCATGACCAGAGTCTTCATTCCCGACGATGCCGCGGCTCTCTCGATGGGCGCCGACAAAGTCGCCGCCGCCGTCAAGGCGGAAGCCGGCAAGCGCGGTCTCGAGATTGAAATCATTCGCAATGGCTCGCGCGGCCTTCTGTTCATCGAGCCTCTGGTCGAGGTCGAGACGGCAAAGGGCCGTGTCGCCTATGGTCCGGTCGCGGCCAAGGACGTCGCCTCGCTCTTCGACGCGGATTTTCTGAACGGCGGCAAGCATCGCCTTGGCCATGGCCCGACCGAAGAGATCGACTATCTCAAGAAACAGGAGCGCCTCACTTTCGCGCGCTGCGGCGTCATTGATCCCTTGTCGATCGAGGACTATGTCGCGCATGGCGGTTTCGCCGGGCTCACGGCCGCGCTGAGGAAATCGGGCGCCGACATCGTCAAGGACGTCACCGATTCAGGGCTCCGCGGCAGGGGCGGCGCCGGCTTCCCGACCGGCATCAAATGGAAGACGGTCCTCGATGCCAAGGCGGACCAGAAATATGTCTGCTGCAACGCCGATGAGGGCGACAGCGGCACTTTCGCCGACCGCATGCTGATGGAAGGCGATCCCTTCACGCTGATCGAAGGCATGACCATCGCCGGCATCGCGGTCGGGGCCACCAAGGGCCTGATCTACATCCGCTCCGAATATCCCCATGCCATCGCCAAGATGAAGCAGGCGATCGCCAAGGCGGCCGCCGCGCGCTTCCTCGGCGACAACATCCAGGATTCGGGCAAGAGCTTCACGCTTGCCGTGCGCACCGGCGCCGGCGCCTATATCTGCGGCGAAGAGACGTCCATGCTCGACAGCCTTGAGGGCAAGCGCGGCATGGTGAGGCCGAAGCCGCCGATCCCGGCGCTCGAGGGCCTGTTCGGCAAGCCGACCATCATCAACAATGTGCTGAGCTTCGCCGCGGTGCCCGACATCCTGAGCAAGGGGCCTGAGTTCTACAAGAATTACGGCATGGGCCGCTCGCGCGGCACGCTCCCCTTCCAACTCGCCGGCAATATCAAGCATGGCGGACTGGTCGAGAAGGCCTTCGGCATCAGCTTGCGCCAGCTCCTCGAGGATTTCGGCGGCGGCACTCATTCGGGCCGCCCCGCCCGCGCCATCCAGGTCGGCGGTCCCTTGGGCTCTTACGTGCCGGCTTCGCAATTCGACCTGCCGATGGATTACGAGACCTTCGCCGCCAATGGCGCGATGGTCGGTCATGGCGGCATCGTGGTGTTCGACGACACGGTCGACATGGCGCTTCAGGCGCGTTTCGCCATGGAATTCTGCGCCATCGAATCCTGCGGCAAATGCACGCCCTGCCGCATCGGCTCGGTGCGCGGCGTCGAGGTGATCGACCGCATCATCGCCGGCATCGAGCGCGACAAGAACCTCATCGTCCTCGACGATCTCTGCCAGACCATGGTCGAGGGCTCGCTTTGCGCCATGGGCGGCCTGACGCCCATGCCGGTGCAGAGCGCCATCAAGCATTTTCCCGAAGACTTCGACCGGCCCACCGCGAAGGCCGCGGAATAGAGTAGGACAGCGATATGACGACGCTCATCAAGGAAATCGATTACGGCACGCCCAAGTCCGAGGCTACGCGGATGGTGACCCTCGAGATCGACGGCCAGTCGGTCACGGTGCCGGAAGGCACCTCGATCATGCGTGCCGCGATGGAGCTCGGCACTCAGATCCCGAAGCTCTGCGCCACCGATTCGATGAAGAGCTTCGGCTCCTGCCGCCTGTGCCTGGTCGAGATCGAAGGGCGCAAGGGCACGCCCGCCTCCTGCACCACGCCGGTCGCCCCCGGCATCAAGGTCAAGACCCAGAACGATCACCTGGCGCAGCTGCGCCGCGGCGTGATGGAGCTCTATATCTCCGATCATCCGCTCGACTGCCTCACTTGCGCCGCCAATGGCGACTGCGAATTGCAGGACATGGCGGGAGCGGTGGGCTTGCGCGAAGTGCGCTATGGCTATGACGGCGACAACCACGTCTTCGCCAAGCACAACGGCTCGGAGAATTTCCGCTACAAGCCGAAGGACGAGAGCAATCCCTATTTCACCTTCGATCCGTCCAAATGCATCGTCTGCTCGCGCTGCGTGCGTGCCTGCGAGGAAGTGCAGGGCACTTTCGCGCTGACCATCGACGGGCGCGGCTTCGCCTCGCATGTCTCGGCCGGCATGGATGAGGATTTCCTGGCCTCCGAATGCGTCTCCTGCGGCGCCTGCGTGCAGGCCTGTCCGACTGCCACGCTGACCGAGAAGTCGATCATCGAAAAGGGCCAGCCCGATCATTCGATCGTCACCACCTGCGCCTATTGCGGCGTCGGCTGTTCCTTCAAGGCCGAGATGAAGGGCGACGAGGTCGTGCGCATGATGCCCTGGAAGGATGGCGGCGCCAATGAAGGCCATTCCTGCGTGAAGGGCCGCTTCGCCTTTGGCTATGCCACGCATCAGAACCGCGTGCTGCAGCCGATGGTGCGCGAGAAGATCACCGATCCCTGGCGCGAGGTCTCCTGGGACGCGGCCATCGATTTCACCGCCAAGCGCTTCCTGGACATCCAGGCCAAACATGGCGTGGGCGCGATCGGCGCCATCACCTCGTCCCGCTGCACCAATGAGGAAGTCTATGTGGTGCAGAAGATGGTCCGCGCCGCCTTCCACAACAACAATGTCGACACCTGCGCCCGCGTCTGCCATTCGCCGACCGGCTATGGCTTGAAGCAGACTTTCGGCACTTCCGCCGGCACCCAGGACTTCAAATCGGTCGACAAGGCCGATGTGATCCTGATCATCGGCGCCAACCCGACCGACGCTCATCCGGTCTTCGCCTCGCGCATGAAGAAGCGCCTGCGCGAAGGTGCGAAGCTCATCGTCATTGATCCGCGCCGCACCGACATCGTGCGCTCGCCGCATGTCGAGGCCCAATATCATCTGCCGCTTCTGCCGGGCACCAATGTCGCGATCTTCAACGCCTTCGCCCATGTCGTGGTGACGGAAGGCCTGGTGAAGCGCGATTACGTCGCCGAGCGCTGCGAGCCCGAAGACTTTGCCCGCTGGGAGAAATTCATCGCCGATCCGAAGAACTCGCCCGAGGCTTTGGAAAGCATCACCGGCGTCAAGGCCGAGGACGTTCGGGCCGCGGCGCGGCTTTATGCGACCGCCGGCAATGGCGCCATCTATTACGGCCTCGGCGTCACCGAGCACAGCCAGGGCTCGACCATGGTCATGGCCATGGCCAATCTCGCCATGGCGACCGGCAATATCGGCCGCGACGGTGTGGGCGTTAATCCCTTGCGCGGCCAGAACAATGTCCAGGGCTCCTGCGACATGGGCTCCTTCCCGCATGAGCTCACCGGCTATCGCCACATCTCCGACTCGACGGTGCGCGACCTGTTCGAGAAAGTGTGGAATGTCGAGCTCGATGCGGAGCCGGGCCTGCGCATCCCCAACATGTTCACGGCCGCCGTCGAAGGCTCCTTCAAGGGCCTCTTCGTCCAGGGCGAGGACATCGCCCAGTCCGATCCCAACACCAAGCATGTGAATATGGCGCTCGAGGCGATCGAATGCCTGGTCGTGCAGGACCTCTTCCTCAACGAGACGGCGGCCTTCGCCCATGTCTTCCTGCCCGGCACCTCCTTCCTCGAGAAGGACGGCACCTTCACCAATGCCGAGCGGCGCATCAACCGCGTGCGCCCGGTGATGGCGCCGAAGCAGGGCATGCAGGAATGGGAAGTCGTCGCCAGGATCGCCGCCGCCATGGGCTATCCGATGAGCTATTCATCGGAAGCGGAGATCATGGACGAGATCGCCCGCGTGACGCCGACCTTCGCCGGTGTCAGCTTCGAGAAGCTCGACCGGCTGGGCTCGGTGCAGTGGCCGTGCAACGATGCGGCACCTGAAGGCACGCCGATCATGCATATCGGCAAGTTCGTGCGCGGCAAGGGCCGCTTCATGGTCACCGAATTCGTGCCGACGGATGAGCGCACCAACCGCTCCTTCCCGCTGATCCTGACCACCGGCCGCATCCTGAGCCAGTACAATGTCGGCGCTCAGACGCGGCGTACCCCCAATGTCGCCTGGCACCCGGAGGACGTGCTCGAGATCCATCCGCATGATGCGGAAGTGCGCGGCATCAGGGACGGCTCGATGGTGTCGCTGACGAGCCGCATCGGCGCCATCACCTTGCGCGCGGTCATTGCCGAGCGCATGCCGCAGGGCGTCGTCTACACCACCTTCCATCACCCGGTGACCGGCGCCAATGTGATCACCACCGAATATTCCGACTGGGCGACCAATTGCCCGGAATACAAGGTGACCGCCGTGCAAGTCACGCCCTCCAACCAGCCCTCCGACTGGCAGGTCGAATGGGAGCAGCGCGAGAGCGAGCACAAGCGCGTGGCGGTGAAGCCGCTGGTCGCGGCCGAGTGATGCGATGACGGCGAGGCCCGATCCGGACTGGGCATCGGAGCCCGCGACATCGCGTCCTGCCGAAGGGCGCCTCTATCGCCCCGACGGCACGGCGAAGGACCTCGTCTGGCAGGTGCCGGAGGAAGTGCCGGTGGCGATCATGCATAATTCGGTCTCGACCGCGGTCATGATGGCGACGCCGGCCGATCTCGAGGATTTCGCCGTCGGCTTCTCGCTGTCGGAAGGCTTCGTCACCGACCCTGCCGCCATCCGCAATGTCGTGGCGCTGACCGTCGAGAACGGCTTCTGCGTCGATATCGCGGTAGATGAGGCGGCGCTCAAGCCGCGCTCGGTCCGGGCGCTGGAGGGCCGCACCGGCTGCGGCCTCTGCGGCGTCGAGGACATTGCCGATGTGGTGAAGCCCGTGGCGCCTATCGGAAAAGCCTTCGCGCTCGCGCCCGCCGCCGTGCAGAAGGCCTTTGCCGAATTGCCGGCGCGCCAGCCGATGAACAAGATCAATCACTCCGTTCATGCCGCGGCCTGGGTGACGCCCGAGGGCGAGATCAAGCTGGTGCGCGAAGATATCGGCCGCCACAATGCGCTCGACAAATTGCTGGGCGCGGTGACGCGCGAGGGGCTGGACCGAAGCTCGGGTTTCGTCGCCATGACCAGCCGATGCAGTTTCGAGCTGGTGCAGAAATGCGCCCATCTCGGCATTGCCCATCTCGTCACCATCTCGGCGCCGACCGGCCTTGCCCTCCATCTGGCGCGCGGAGCGGGCATGACGCTCGCAAGCCGCTCGCCCGACGGCATCGTCTGCTTTCATTGACAGGGTACATCATGGACCAGTTCGCCGACATCAAGCGCATGGCCAACCAGATCGCGGTGGCCTTCCAGGCCTATCCCGAGGACCAGGCCATCAAGGAAACCGCCAATCATATCAAGTCTTTCTGGGATCCGCGCATGCGCAAGCAGCTGGCTGAGCTCATCGCCACGGACAAGGCCGCGCTGAACCCGATCGCGCTCGCCGCCGGCAAGAAGCTGGGATTGGGATAACCCCTACCGTGGCGACCACACGCTCAGATCGCCCGCTTCAGGATGACGAGGCGACGCATGGAACGCCGCTTGAGCAGCGACACGATACTGCCCAGACTGCCAATGAAATGATGTAACCGGATCGACTTGGGAACGGATCCGCGGGATACACGCGCAAAACCCCACCGCGCAAAGCCTGCCCAATGCGCTCTGGCCGTGATCATATAGACGCTTTGTCTTTCATCCTTCAGGAGCTCATCGATGAGCCGAGTGGCGATGCCCTGCCGCCGCCAGGGCGGTGCTACGACAAGAGACCCCAATTCACGCGTTCCATCCGGATGGCGTCTCATTTGTACCGTCCCGATGATCTCTTCATCCTTGACGGCAACCAAGAAATTCTCGGGCTTGAGGTCGATGGGGCGCATCCGCTCGGTCAACACCAGGGCACGAATGGCCTTCCCTTCCTGGCTTTGCGCCTTGCGAATGACAATGGCCCTGGCATGCGCATCCATTTCTAACCTCTAAGGATTTTCCGATTTCAGCGGGTCAAAACATAAATACGGCCTCATGAGGGTATTTATGCCGGCCGGAAACAGTGCATACGGACCATCTTTTCTCCGCCCTAATTGCCGTCTAGACAAGGGTGATGGGCGAACAATCCCCTTTTCCGCAAGTCCTGATCACCGGTGCGTCGGGCGGCATTGGCGAGGCTTTCGCCCATGTGGCGGCGGGCGACGGCCATCCCTTGATCCTGGTGGCGCGCACCGAGGCCGAGTTGCATCGCGTGCGCGGCGTGGTGATTGCCCGCTATGCCGTTCCGGTCAACATCATCGTTCTCGATCTGGCGAAGCCGGGCTCTTGCGAAATCCTCGCCAATGAGCTCGAAGCCCGCCGGCTCACCCCCGACATCCTCATCAACAATGCCGGCTTCGGGCTGATCGGCAAGGCGGCCGAGCTCGCGCGCGAAGACCAGTTGCAGATGATCGACCTCAATGTCCGCGCTTTGACCGATCTCACCTTGCGCTTCCTGCCTGGCATGATCGCCAAGGGCTCGGGCGGCGTCATCAACGTCGCCTCGACCGCGGGCTTCATACCGGGGCCCAATATGGCGGTCTATTTCGCCACCAAGGCTTTCGTGCTGTCTTTCACCGATGCGCTCCATGAGGAGACCAAGGGAACGGGCGTCACATTGACCAATTTGTCGCCGGGTCCGGTCGATACCGGTTTCCAGCGCCGCGCCGGGATGAAGCAGGCGCGCGCGCTGAGCCGGGTGGTGCCGAAAGGAGCCATGGCCGTCGCCCAGGCCGGCTGGGCCGGTTTCAAGGCGGGCGAGCGGCTGGTGGTGCCCGGCACCATGAACAAGCTTGCCGCCTATGCAATGAGGGGAGCACCCCGGCGCGTGATCCTTCCCGTCATCGGGCGGGCCATGGGCTCGGCCAAGGCCCGCTAGCTCCTCCCTTCGCCGCAAGCACTCATGTCCTTCGCGGTCTTCCACATGAGCCTCTCTGACGACATGCCAGCCATGATCTGCCGCTCTCGACGATAGGCCGCTTCCTGTGTCACCCTCGCGAATCATGGCTGCCGGAAAGATCCTGATCATCCTGCATTCGGAGACCTCGTCGCCCGGACGCGTCGGCACCATGCTGAAGGAGAAGGGCTACACGCTCGATATCCGAAGGCCCTGCCTTGGCGATGCCTTGCCCGAGACGCTCGCCGAACATGAGGGGGCGGCGATCTTCGGCGGTCCGATGAGCGCCAATGACTGCGACGCTTTCATCCGCGCCGAGACCGACTGGATCGCCATTCCGCTCAAGGAGAAGAAGCCCTTTCTCGGCATCTGCCTCGGCGCCCAGATGCTGGCGCGCCATTTGGGCGGCAAGGTCGAGCCACATGCGGAAGGTTTCGTCGAGATCGGCTATTTCCCGCTCGCGCCGACCGAGGTCGGACGCAAGCTCGGCGACTGGCCGGGCACGGTCTATCACTGGCATCGCGAAGGTTTTACCCTGACCCAAGGCTGCGAGCTTCTGGCGACGGGGCAGACCTTCGCCAACCAGGCCTTCCGCTATGACGGCGAGGCCTATGGCCTGCAATTCCATCCCGAGGTGACGCGGCTGATGATGCATCGCTGGTCGGTCAGGGGCGCGCATCGCTTCACGCTGAAAGGCGCCCAGAACGGTGCCGAGCAGCTTTCGGGCCAGATCCTCCATGACGCGCCGGTGCGCCAATGGCTTTGGGGCTTCCTCGATCTCTGGCTCAGGCCAAGGCCGGCTTCGGCCCAGGCCGCTTGACTCTTCCCTGTCGGCGCCTCAAATCTTCACTAACCATTAACCATCTGAAAAAGTTCAATTTTTAGCTATTTGGAAACTTCGCTGAGCCATCATCGGATTCAAGGCTCGCGAGGGTGATGCAAAGCGGGGCCGCGGCCGGGATTGGGTACTGCGTACCCGGCGGAAATTGGGAACGGGGAGCGCTGCAAAAGCCTCCCCGTTTCTTCGTGGCCAGGCTCGACCGGCCATCCAGGTTTCGGACGGGCCTATGCGCAGAATCAGCGCTTGGCCCTGATCGTCTCCACATCGGTGTCGCCGACATACCAGTCGCGCGCCGCGACTTCCTCGAACACGACCCACACCTGATTCTTGGTGAGGCCGGTGGCCGCAATGATTGCTTCCGTCACGGCCTTGCTGATCTGCGCTTTCTTGCCGGCAGGATCCGCGGCGATGGCTTCCTTGACGATGCGGATATTGACGAAAGGCATTGCCGTTCTCCTCAACAGGTCTTGACGCCATTGACCATCAGCCTGACGCCATAGAGCGATGTCGTCCCGCAGATATAGAGCATGTTGCGCTTAGGGCCACCCCAGGCGCAATTGGCCACCACTTCCGGCACCTTAACCTTGCCGATGAGTGTGCCGTCCGGCTCATAGCAGTGGATGCCATCCGCGGCACTCGTCCAGATGCGCCCATCGGTATCGAGCCGAAACCCGTCGAACAAACCCGCCGTGCAATCGGCGAAGACGTCGCCGCCCGAGAGCTTGCCCGCGTCGGAGACCTTGAACACCCGCATATGGGCCGGATTCTGCGACCCATGGGTGCGCCCGGTATCGACGACATAGAGCAGCTTCTCGTCGGGCGAGAAGGCGATGCCGTTCGGCCGCACCATGTCGGTGATCACCGCTTCGATCCCGCCCGACTTGGGGTCGATGCGATAGACGTGGCAGGCGCCGATCTCGCTCTCGGCCTTGTTGCCTTCATAGTCGGTGTCGATGCCGTATGCCGGATCGGTGAACCAGATCGAGCCGTCCGATTTCACCACGACATCATTCGGCGAATTGAGGCGCTTGCCGCGCCATGCGTCGGCAAGGGTGGTGATCGACCCGTCATATTCGGTGCGGCTGACGCGCCGCCCGCCATGCTCGCAAGTGACGAGCCGGCCTTCCCGGTCGGTCGTGTTGCCGTTGCTGTTGCCCGCGGGCTGGCGGAAGACCGAGATGGAGCCGTCGGTCTCGTCATAGCGCAGCATGCGGTCATTGGGGATGTCGGACCAGACGAGATAGCGTCCGGCCGCGAAATAGACGGGCCCCTCGGCCCAGCGGCAGCCGGTGAACAGCTTGTCGACAAGCGCATTGCTGTTGAACAGCCGCGCAAAGCGCTTGTCGAAGATCTCGTAATAGTCGGACGTAGCCATCTTTCCCCATCTCCATTTTGTATGACATATCGAGCCTTATATTCGGGATGATTGCAAGGGCCGTCACGCCGGATAGCGATAGATCGCGGCGAGGGGCGATGTGGCGACCGGCAGGTCGGCCTTGCGCAGGCCGATGGCGCGTCCGCCATATCTCAGCGTCAGTCCGGCGATCTCATCCACGATGTCGTAACTGTCGGCGCCGGCCTCCTTGGCGATCGCGATCGCGCCCGTCGCCTCATCGAGCGTGCCGTCGACGACGGCGTCGATGTCGACCAGGAGCGTGTCGATGGCGCCCGCCGCAGCGGCGCGCGCCACAAGCGCCAGATCGGCGCCGGCGCGGCCTTGTTTCTCACGCATCAGGTACTGCTCGTTGAGCGCCGCGATCCTGCCGGCATGCAATCTCTGCAGGATCGGCCGGGCGCTTTCGGCAAGCTCGCTCACCGACAGCCTGTCGGGATTTCCTTTCACGATCTCAGCCGCCAGATGCTCATAGCTGTTCACCGTGCGATAGATCGCGTCGAACTCATCGACGCAGGCGAGGACGAGCGGTATGTCGCGGCCGGCGAGCAGCGGCCGCAGCGCCGCATCGATCTTGCGGGCATAGGTGCGGCGATGGAAGGTCTCGCCCGCCCCGCCCTGGAAACGCCCGCCCGGCGACACGTCGCGGCTCTTGGCGCGCGCGCCCGCGGCATCCATGTTCTTCGGCAGGCCGTCGACCTTGAGGGCTTCCGCCGGCAGATCGCCATGCATCTCGACGAGACGCGCATTATTCTCCGACAAGGCGAGGATGAAGGCCACGTCGGGAAATGCCAGGGCGCGGATGAGCGGCTTGATATGGAAACGGTCGGCCACTTCGACCAGGGGCTCGAGGCGCGTTGGCAGCCGGAAGGTGGCGAGATTATCCGGCGTCACATAGAGGGCGAGGCTCGTGGCCTGATGCGCCCAGAATGCGTCATCGCCGGCGAGGTCTTCGATCTGCTCTTCGATGGCTGCAATCTTCCGCTTGTCGAAGGCGGCGTCGCGAAGCTGGCGCGCCGCCTCCTTGGCGAGATTCTTGAGCTCGATGATGCTGGCGCCGATGTCCTGAGTGACCTTCGTGGTCGGCAGCACGATCGTGACCGAGCCCGGTTTCCGCGCATTGGCGAGCCGGGTCAGCTCTTCGGTGGTCGGCAGGTCGACATAAAGCATGACGGGCTCCTTCGCTCGTGTGGTGGATTTGACATTCGCTTCGGTATCTCGGCCTGCACAGAAAGCGAATGTCAAATCCAAGACCACACTAGACTCTTGAATTTGCTAGTGTCCTTTTGATCCTAACATTCGCAACCCGCCCGCCACAAACAGAAGCGAATGTTAGGATCAGGACACTAGCGGTTGCGGCTTTCCAGCAAAGCCTGGTTCCGGGAAATCGCCGAATGGTTTCACCCGACGTGGCTAACAGTCAATCCTGTTCGAAGCCGCCGAATATCTGGCAGGTACGCGCCGCGGCATCGTGACCGCCAGCGAGGCAGTCGGCGACAGGTTTTCCCGTCACATGCGCGGCAAGGAAGCCTGAAATGAAACTGTCGCCCGCACCCGTCGTATCGCGCACCACGACCGGAAGCGCCGTGCCGCGGAAGACGTCGCCACCGGCACAAGCGAGCGACCCGCGCGGTCCCCGCATGACGACGGCGGCGAGAGCACCTTGCGCCAGCGTCCGATCCAGCACCGACCGCGCCTCGGCGTCATCGCCGTCGCAAGAGACGAAGGCGATGGCAAGGCTGTCGGGCGCGATATTGCGCGGCTCGGCATTGACCGAAAGATCCTGCGAGACGCTGACACCGGCTTGCGCGAGCGCGCGCTTGGTCGCGCCCGCATCGTCGAGCCAACCGATATGGACATGCTTCATGGCCTTGAGCCGCTGCAGGTCCTGATCGTCCGGCCGATAGCCCCGGCAGACGCCGAAATCCTCCGCGACGAAATGCCGATCGCCATCAGGGGTGGTGGCGATCACCGTGAGCGAGGTGCGGCCGGGCGTGATCACCTTGACCGCGGTCACATCGACGCCGAGCCGCGCCAGGACGGTACGCGTCCGCAGCCCTTCCGCGTCCTCGCCGACGGCGCCGAAATAAGCCGCCTGATGGCCGAGCCGCAGCAGGTTCACCGCGACATTGACGGCATTGCCGCCGACCAGCTTGCGATCGACCGGCGGCAGATAGTGGTCGATGCAATTGTCGCCGACAGTGGCGATGCGAACGGACACGAGGTGCCCTAATAAGCGACGCGCTTGTAATAGCGCCGCGTGGTCAGGGGATGGTTGCGCAGATGCTCGATATGGGCGGAGAGGCGCTCGAGCTCTGCCGCGAGGACGACGGGGGAGATGAGCGCGCGGAAGGCTTGCGGAATCCCCGGCAGATCGGCCTCGGCGGGATCGATGACCGTGAGCTTGTCCGTATATTGCCGGGCGAATTGCTCGACGCGGTCGGCGAGCGGCCGGAATTCATCCTCGCTCTTGAGCAGGATGACGCTGACGCCCTTCTCTACCAGCTCCAGCGTGCCGTGGAAGAAGTCGGAAGCATGCACCGGCCTTGTGCGGATCCACTGCATCTCTTCGAGGATGCACATGCCGTAATAGAAGGCTTGCGGCCAGGCGGAGCCCGCGCCGGTGATGATGTGATAGGGCTCGTTCCTGAAGGTCTCGGCGAGCCTGGCGGCCCTGGGCTCGAAGGACGCTTTCGCCGCGAGCAAAGCCTGCGGCAGCTGCGCAAGATGAGGCGTCACGATCTCATGGAGATTAGCCTCGCCGCGATGCTTGAGAAGTGCCGCGGCGATCAGCAAGCCCTGGATATAGAAAGATTCCGATGACGTGTCGTCCTCGGCGAAATTGACGAAGGCGCGATCAGCCGAGCGGCCGAGCGGCGTGTCGGCATGTCCGACGAGGGTCACGATCCTGGCGCCGCGGGCGCGGCAGAAGTCGAGGGCCGCGATGCTTTCCTTGGTGGTGCCGGAGAGCGAGGGAATGACGACCAGCGACCGGGGCCCGAGCGATCGGTGATCCATAAGAACGAGCTCGGCCGATCTCTCGGTGAAGATCTTGAGGCGCGAGCGCTCTGCAAGCAGGGCCGCCGCCGGATACATGAGGATGGCCGCGCCGCCCGTCCCCAGGAAGAATACGCTGTCGATGCCTTCCGCCACATAGCGCTGGGCAGCGGCATCGATTTCCGCCGCCAGGGCGACAGCCCCTTTCTCGATCTTGAGGAAACGCTCGGCATCAAAATTAAGCATGGGCTACGAGTCTCCTGGCAATTTGTCGATCATAGCGCCGGCCGCAAGGCCAGGCCATCCGGCCCAAAAATGGTCACGGAATCGGCCGGAACGCCAACCGTCAGATCATCTCCGGGATTGACGGTGGCGGCCCCGTCCGTCTTGACGGTCAGTTGCGCGCCATCCGCAAGCCCCAGATAGATGATGGTTTCGGCCCCAAGCCGCTCGACCACCAGGGCCTTGCCCGTGATCGAGAGCCCGCGCTCCGGGAGGACACCTGTTACAAGAACCTCGGGCCGCATGCCAAGGGTCACTTTGTCCCCCTTGGCCAATGATGTAACGAGGCCTCGGGCAAGAGCAAGCTCGCCGCCCGCGGCGAGCTGGATGACGGATTGCGATTTCACCTGCCCGGCGAGGAAATTCATCCGCGGGCTGCCGAGGAAGCCCGCGACGAAGAGATTGCGCGGCCGGTTGTAGAGCTCGAGCGGCGAGCCGATCTGCTCGATCCGCCCGCCATTCATGACGACGATCTTGTCGGCGAGCGTCATCGCCTCGACCTGATCATGGGTGACATAGATCATGGTGGCATCGAGCTGCCGGCGCAATTTCGCAAGCTCGAGGCGCATCTGCAGGCGCAAGGCCGCATCGAGATTGGATAAGGGCTCGTCGAACAGGAAGACCTTGGGGTTGCGCACGATGGCACGGCCGATGGCGACGCGCTGGCGCTGTCCGCCCGAGAGCTGCTTCGGCAGGCGATCGAGCAAGGCTTCGAGCTGCAGGACGCGCGCCGCCGCGCCAACCTTTCCGGCTATGACATCCTTGCGCTCGCCCGCGATACGCAGGCCGACCGACATGTTCTCCGCCACCGTCATATGCGGATAGAGAGCATAGGACTGGAACACCATGGCGAGCCCGCGCTTGGCCGCCGGTACATCGTTCACGCGCTCACCGTCGATGAAGAGATCGCCGGCCGTCATTTCCTCGAGCCCCGCCACGATGCGCAGAAGCGTCGACTTGCCGCAGCCCGAGGGGCCGACCAGCACCACGAACTCCTTGTCCCCGACCTTGAGGTCGATGTCCTTCAGCACCTCGACCGTGCTGAAGGACTTGGCGATGCCGCGCATGATCAATTCGCTCAATTCGATGCCCTCATTTGACCGCACCCTGGGTGAGGCCGCCTATGAATTGCCGCTGCATGATGAGGAAAGTGATCAGGATCGGGATGATCGAGATGGCGAGCCCCGCCATGAGCACCGCCCAGTCGCCGCGCAGCGCATTGGCGAAGCTCATCATGCCGATGGTGATCGTCTTGACGCTCTCGCTCTCGACGAAGGTGAGCGCGAAGATGAATTCGTTCCACACCCGCATCGCCTCGATGAGCGCCGCGGAGGCGAGGATGGGCCGGCACAGCGGCAGATGGACATGGAAGAAGGTCCAGACCGGACCGGCTCCGTCCATGATCGAGGCTTCATTCAGCTCCGCCGGGATGGTCACCATATAGGCGCGGATGAGGAAGGTCGTGAACGGGATGCCAAAGGCGACATAGGGGATGATGAGGGCGAGGTAGGTGTTGTAGATGCCGAGCGTATTCAGCGTCTTGAACAGCGGGAAGAGCGCGACCTCCGGCGGCAGGATGAGGCCGCCGAGGATTAAGGCATAGATCAGCGTCTTGCCGCGGAATTTGAGGACGACCAGCGCGAAGGCGGCGGCGGCCGACAGGAAGACGACAAGGATGGTGGAGACGACCGTGACGATCACGCTGGAGACGAGATATTGCGAGATGCCGGCATCCCAGGCAGCGGCGTAGTTGCTCCACCGCCATTCTTCCGGCAGCGCCCAGGTCGAGCCGAACATCTCGGGCGACGATTTGAGCGAGCTGATGAACAGCCAGAACAGCGGATAGACCGAGGCGCCGGCAAGAAGCCAGAACAGGATCAGGAGCGCGGCATGGGCCGGCGTCAATCCTGGGCGGGATTTGGCGGCGGCGGTCATCCATGATCCCGCTGCAGCTTGAGCTGCACATAGCCGACCGAGATGGTGAGGAAGAAGATCACGGTCGCGACCGCCGATGCATAGCCCACCACGTCGTCGCGGAAGGCCGAGCGATACATATGCGTGCCCAGCACCTCGCTCGCGTGATTGGGACCGCCCGCCGTCATGACCCACACGATGTCGAATACCTTGAAGGCGCCAAAGATGGTGATGACGGTGAAGATGAGGGTCGATTCGCGCACCCCGGGGACCGTGAGATGCCGGAAGGTCTGCAGCCTGCTCGCTCCTTCGAGCTCGAGCGCTTCATAGAGATCGCGCGGGATCGCGGCGATCGCCACCATGAACAGGGCCATCATATAGCCGGTCCATTGCCACTGCGACACCATGACGACCGCGATGAGCGCGGTACGCTCCTCGCCGAGCCAGACATGCGACAGGCTCTCGAGTCCGGTGCTGTAGAGCAGCTGATCGATGAGGCCTATGGTCGGCTGGTAGATCAGCTGCCACAGAAGTCCCACCACCGTCACCGGCAGGATGGAGGGCAGGAACAAGGTGGTGCGGAAGAATGATCTGAGATGGGGGCCGAAGACGCCGGCCTGCAGGACCGCCGCCAGCCCCAGCGCGAAGGCGACCTGGAATAGGACCGACATGACGGCATAGATGATGTTGTTGAGAAGTGCCGTCCAGAAGATCGGATTGGTGAACAACTCGTCGTAATTGCCGAAGCCGACGAAGCGCCAGTCGGGCGACATCGAGCTCCAGGCATAGAGGCTGTAGATGACATTCTCGACTGCCGGCCCATAGACGAAGACGAGCAGGAGAATGATCGCCGGCAGGACGAAGAGGTAGGGCACCAGCCGGTGTCGGATTGCCATCATCACTGATGTCCTACCCCGTTTTTGCGCTATTCGCCGCGATCTTTCTTTACCGCCAGCGCCGTTTCGCGCACCTTGGCCATGACCTGCTCGGGCGTCTCGGTGCCGTTGAGGATGGCCTGGCTGCCGGCGAGCAGCAC
This sequence comes from Pseudomonadota bacterium, assembly GCA_021828105.1. GTDB lineage: Bacteria > Pseudomonadota > Alphaproteobacteria > Rhizobiales > Aestuariivirgaceae > Taklimakanibacter. The sequence goes on along the minus strand of JAKATG010000002.1, from coordinate 262,656 downwards.
TTCGGTCGAGCGCGCATCCATGTCGGTATCGATCCACAAAGCGAGACCCGACGCCTTGTTGAGGACATCGAGACCTTTCAGCGTCGCGGCGTCGGCCGTGTCCTTGGTGACCGAGCCGATGACGGCGCTGGTCATGCCGGTCATCTTCACGTAATCGGCGCCTTGCTCGGGCGAGGTGAGGAACTTCAGAAATTCCAGCGCCTCCTTGGGATGGCCGGTCTTCGCCGACACCATGAAGCCGTCGGGCGCGCCGGTGAGCAGGCCCTGGTCACCCTTGCCGTCCGGAAAACCCGGCAGCGCGAAGAAGTCCCATCCGTCCTGTTCGAGCTTCGTGCCCTTGAGCTGGCCGAATTCGACGAGCTCGAGATACATCATCGCGGTGCGGCCGGCCGAGAAGCTGCCGCGCGCGATCTCATGCGACAGCGCATTCGAGCCGCGGTTGAAATAGCCGGCGTCGTTGAGCTCCTTGAACTTCGTCAGGCCCTCGACATAGCCGGGATCCGTATAGACCGTATCGGCGGGCGAGCTCAGCTCATAGTCGGCGAGCCGCGTCGCATTGGGCACCAGCTTGCCGAACAGGTCGCCGATATAATGCGCCGCCGCCCAGGGATATTGATTGCCGAAGGCGATCGGCGTCACGCCGGCATCCTCGAGCTTCTGGCAGGCGGCGACGAATTCGGCGAAAGTCTTGGGCTCGCTAAGCCCGTTATCGGCGAAGATCTTCTTGTTGTAGAGCATGTATTTCGAATCGACATTGATCGGCACGCCATAGAGCTTGTCCTTGAACTTGAACGGCCCCATGGACGCTTCCGAGAACACCGCCTTCCAGTCGCTGCCATAGACTGCATCGGTGATGTCGAGCGCCCGCCCGCCGCGCGCGAATTTCTTGCCGAACTCGCCCGACCACGAGAAGTAGACATCCGGCACCTGGTCGGACGCCATGAGCACGCGGATCTTGTCCTTGTAGGGTTCGTCGGCGACGGCCTCCATCTTGATCTTGACGTCGGGATGGCTTGCCTCGAAGGCCTTCACCGCCTGCTCGAAATAGGCCATGTTCTGCGGCTCGGGCCATTTGTGCAGGAAGCTGACGGTGACTTCGGCGAAGGCCTGGGCCGACAGGGCCATGAGGCTGAAGCCTGAGATCAACAGGCCGGACGCGATTTTCCTGGGTTTCATGGTGGTTCCTCTCTGACTATGCAGTTGGGAGCGGATGCACGAGGCCCGGTTGCCCGGGTCTTATTGGTGTTTCGTAGCCAAAGGCGCCGCGATAGCCGCACACATGCGCGGCATGATTGGCGCCCTTGCCGAGCGCGGTCTGTATGTCTTCGCCTGCGAGAAGCGAAAGCAGGAAAGCGGCGATGAAGCCGTCGCCGGCGCCCAGCGTGTCGACGACAGAAGCGGGGATGACGGACTGCCGGAGTATCTTGCCGGCCACGAGCGCGATTGCGCCTTCGCTGCCCCGCGTGATCACGACGATGCGTGGGCCATGGCTGGCGACCCTGTGGGCGAGCGCTTCCGCCTGATCATCGCTGCCTCGGGCATCGGAGAGGAAGGCGATATCGAGATGGGGTGCCGTGCGCGCTATATAGTCGCCGTCATATTCGCTCGAATAGTCGAAGGAGAGGAGCGGTGCCGCCGCACGGATGCGGGAGAGTTCGTCCTCGAGCCGGCTATAGACGCTCGAATGGGCAAGGTCATGCGCGGCAATGAAGCGGAAGTCTTCGTCCTTGAGCTGGTAGTCGCCGCGCAGGCTCGGATGGCTGCCGGCGAACACCCGATCGCCGCCGACATGGCGGATCCGCGACCAGGAATTCGGTCCCGCGATCACGCGCAGGCGGCTGATATCGATGCCCTCGGTGATGAGCGCTTGCCTGATGAGATCGCCGAGGAAATCGGTGCCGATGCAGCCGAGATAGCTGGCTTCGGCGCCGAGGCGCTTCATCATGATGGGAACATTGACCGCGTTTCCGCCCGGAAACTGCACACCCTGGTCGACATAGATGTCGACGGTGTTGTCGCCGATGCCGAGAACACGGACCATTCTCAATATTCCGTCTTCCACATATAGCGGCGGGTGGAAAGCGGCTGGTTGTGCCAGACCGCGAGGCGATGGGCGATGCGCACCAGGGCTGCCTCCAGGATATAAGGCGCCACGATCGCGCGGATGTCCGGATCGATGCCCTTCATCTCGAAGTCCCTGGAATCGTAGATGACCAGGCGCTCGGTGTACTTCTTGCAGAAGCGTACGACCCGCTCCATCAGAGGACGGCTTGGATCCTCGCCCAGCATCAGGACCATGGGCGTGTTCTGGTCGACGATCTCGAAGGGACCGTGGAAGAACTCCGCCGCCTCGATCGGATAGCTGTGCATCCACTGCATCTCCATGAGGATGCAGACGCCGAACACATAGGCCGTGTTGAACATCGGACCGGAGGCGACCTCATAGAGAATGCGGTCGTCCTTGTAGAGCCGCGCTTCCTCGGCGGCGCGCTTGTCGTTGCTTTCCTGCGTGTCGGCCATGGCCTCAGGCAGATTGGCGAGCGAGGTCATCAATTTCGCCTGCAAGGGCCACTTGTCTTTGCCGGCGAGCAACCCGCCGACGAATGCCTGCATGATCATGAACATGCCGGTATGGGCTTCATTCGTCTCACCCATCAGGAATGGATGCTGGACGGCCCGGGCGAGGGGCAGATCCTCGGTCTGGGTGACGGCGACGGTGACGCAGGGCTTGCCCTTCAGGAATTCCGCGGCGGCGACGGTTTCGGGCGTGGTACCCGATTTGGAGCCGAGGAGCACGACGGTCCGCTTGTCGAGCCTGGCCGGCGACTGGGCGATGAATTCGGCGGGGAAATAGCGGCGGACTTCGAGCGAGGGGCTCGAATGCTGGATCCAGTATTCGAGGCCCAGCATGATCCGGTTGGGCGCGCCGCAGCCGACCAGATAGACCCGGTCCACCGAGCTTGCGAGCTTCTCACCGAGCTCAGCCGCCTTGAGCATGGCTTTGGACGAAACGGCAAGTCCGTCGACAATCGCCTTCTTATTCACGTCGGTAGCCATCGGTTCTCCATGCTTGCAGTTTATCTATATACCAGCAGGCTATTTGGTATAGTATACCGAGGTCAAGAGTTTTTCGGATATGCGGCGTAGAATATGAGTCTATTGCTGCATCGCAACGGACATCTGGGCTCAAAGTAAGGATTCTGGAGAATATTGGTATATGTCTATGTCTTCTGGCCCGGGAAGACCAAAGCCTGCGGATTCCCGGGAATTTGTGGCGCGGGGGCACAGGTTTTTGCGCTAGACCAGTGCGCTGCATCTGCGAAGGGACAGGATATGAGCGTGACAGATGACGAGCCCGCATCGGCCACCAAGGTCTATGAGAAGGCACAGCAGCACATTCTCGAAATGATCGAGGGGCCGGATTACGCCGCCGGCGATCGCATTCCTTCCGAGCGCGAGCTATCCGAGCGCTTCGGCATCAGCCGTATGACGATGCGCAAGGCGATCGATCGGCTCGTTCTGAAGGGACTGCTCGAGCGACGCGGCACCAGCGGCACATATATTCCCGTGCCCGTCATCAAGCGGCCGCTGATCAGCCGCATGTTCTCGCAAGGTATCTCGCAGATCGTGCGCGATTGCGGCGGCATCCCCGGCAACCGGCTGCTCTTCTTCGAGGAGCAGCAAGCCAATGCGCGCGTCGCCGAACGGCTCGACATCAAGTCGGGCGACGCGCTGATCGTGATCCGGCGCTTGCGCACGGTGAACGATCTGCCCTTCTGCGTCGAGACGACCCATCTTCCGGCAGCCCTCGTGCCGGGTCTCGCGGCCCATGATCTCTTCGGCACCCAGTCCTTCTATGCCCTGCTCAAATCGCGCTACGGCATCGACGTCGACAGCGGCGAAGGCACGATCAGCGTTTCGACGGTAACGGCCCAGGAAGCGACCTTGCTGGGCCTCAAGAAGGAATCGCCTGCCCTCATCTTCCGTGCCGTGGCGCAGGACACGCGCAAGCGCAAGGTCGAATATCTGACCTCCGTCAACCATCCGCAAAGAGTGATCTTCAAGACGGTTTGATGGTCGCAACACAACGCGGCTTTCCGAAATCAGCAAACATGCGATATATGTGATTCCACCCGTTGGAGTGAGCACACAATGGCCGGCAAATCATCGAAGAAATCGGCGAAGGTCGCAAAGAAGACGGTCGCCAAGAAGGCCGCCGCGAAGGCAGTTAAACCGTGCAAAGCCTTGCCGAAGTCTCCATCCGGCGTCGTCCTTCTCTCAGGCGGCAATCCTCAGATCGCGAAGGCCTATGGCGATGCGCCTGTGCAGGCCTATATCGCGGCCATGCCGGGCTGGAAAAGCGACGTCGGCCGCCGCCTCGACGCGCTCATCACGCGTGCCGTCCCTCATGTCTACAAAGCGGTCAAATGGAACTCGCCGCTCTATGGCATAGAAGGCGAGGGCTGGTTCCTCGGCGTCCACTGCTTCAACAAATACGTCAAGCTGGCCTTCTTCCGCGGCGCGGCGCTCAATCCCGTCCCTCCCGGCGCATCCAAGCAGAAGGAGGTGCGCTATCTCGACATCCACGAGGACGATGAGATCGACGAAGCCCAGCTTGCCCGCTGGGTGAAGCAAGCCAGCCAAATGCCCGGCGAAAAAATGTGACCCGAGGGAAGCTTTGCCCGTTTCCGTTGGACGGAAAGCAGCTTTTATTTCAATAGGTTATGAGAACTGGTGGAGCAGAGGGGGATCGAACCCCTGACCTCGGCATTGCGAACGCCGCGCTCTCCCAACTGAGCTACTGCCCCTCGCTGAGACGGCGCTGTGTAGGGGCTCCCATGGCCCCCTGTCAAGCTTTGGCCGCCTTGCGCCGGGCCCCCCGGACCTCTAAATCTCAGGCCCGATCCCCCACCAGAGGCGCGCATGTTCTCCATCCTCAACCTGATCGACCTCATTCTCAACATCTACACCTGGATCATCATCGCCGTGGTGATCATGAGCTGGCTCATCGGCTTCAACATCATCAACGGCCACAACGACATCGTCCGCCAGATCCGCTATGCGCTCTACCGGATCACCGAGCCGGTGCTGGGCCCCATCCGCCGCATCCTTCCCGATCTCGGCGGCATCGACATCTCGCCCCTCATCGCCCTCATCGCCATCTGGTTCCTCCGCAGCCTGCTGTGGGAATATGGGCCGCGGCTCTTCGTGTGAGCGGGCTTCCCTTCAAGCCCGATGACGGAGGCGGCCTTCTCTTCATTCGCGTCACGCCGAAATCCGCGCGAGGCCAGATCGCCGGCCTTCATACCGGCGCCGACGGCAAACTGTCGCTCCAGGTCAAAGTCAGGGCGCAACCGGAAAAGGGCAAGGCCAATGAAGCCGCTATCGAGCTTCTGGCCGAGGCTCTGGGCCTGCCCAAGCGGTCCTTCGCCATCGCCGCCGGCGCGACCGACCGCCTGAAGACGGTCAGGATCGCCGGAGACCCCGTCACCATCCGCCAGAAACTCAACGATATCATCCAGGACCAGAGCTCATGACCGCAAAGATCATCGATGGAAAAGCCTATGCCGAGGGCTTGCGCGCCCGCATCGCCAATGCGGTGAAAGAGCTCGAAGCCAAGCACGGGCTGAAGCCCGGCCTCGCCGTGGTGCTGGTCGGCGAGGATCCGGCGAGCAAGGTCTATGTCGCCAACAAGGCGAAGCAGACGGTCGAGGTCGGCATGAATTCCTGGGAGCACCGGCTCGATGCCTCGACCTCGGAGAAGGAGCTCCTCGCTCTGGTCGACAAGCTCAACAAGGACCCGGCCGTGCATGGCATATTGGTGCAACTGCCGCTGCCCAAGCAGATCGATTCGTCCAAGGTGCTGAGCGCCCTCGACCCCGCCAAGGATGTCGATGGCTTCCATGTGGTGAATGTCGGCAAGCTGTCGACCGGCCAGGATGCGCTCGTCGCCTGCACGCCGGTCGGCTCCGTCATGCTCGCCAAGGATGCGCTGGGTAAGAAGCTCGAAGGCCTCGAGGCCGTGGTCATCGGCCGCTCCAACATCGTCGGCAAGCCGGTGGCGCAGCTCCTCCTCGCCGAGAACTGCACCGTCACCATCGCTCATTCGAGGACCAAGGACCTGCCCCAAGTCGTTCGTCGCGCCGATCTCGTCATCGCCGCCGTCGGGCGCCCCGAGATGGTAAAGGGCGACTGGATCAAGCCCGGCGCCTGCGTCATCGATGTCGGCATCAACCGCATCGAGCGCGACGGCAAGGCGAAGCTCGTCGGCGACTGCGACTATGCCTCTTGCGCCGCGGTGGCGGGATCGATCACGCCGGTGCCGGGCGGCGTCGGCCCGATGACCATCGCCTGCCTCTTGCACAACACGGTGCGCGCCGCCTGCGCGCAGAAATCGCTGCCTGTTCCTGAAATGTGAGGGTGTGTCGGCGGAGCGCTATGCTTTCGCCTGTCTCGCCCGCTCGATCGCTTCGAGGATCATGTTCTCGGCCGCGGCCGCGTCGCCCCAGCCCTTCACCTTGACCCATTTGCCGGTCTCGAGATCCTTGTAGTGCTCGAAGAAATGCTGGATCTGATGCCGCGTGATCTCCGGCAGGTCAGTATAGTTGTGCACATTCTCATAGCGGCGCGTGAGCTTCGGCACCGGCACCGCGACGATCTTCTCATCACCGCCCGCCTCGTCCTGCATGAAGAGCACGCCGACCGGCCTGACCGACATCACCGCGCCCGGCACGATGCCCCGCTGATTGGCGATCAACACGTCGCAGGGATCGCCGTCGAGCGACAGCGTGTGCGGGATGAAGCCGTAATTGCCCGGATAGCGCATCGACGTATAGAGGAAGCGGTCGACGACCAGCGTGCCCGCCGCCTTGTCCATCTCATATTTGATCGGCTCGCCGCCCACCGGAACTTCGACGATGACATTGACTTCCTTCGGTGGATTCTTGCCGATCGATATGGCATCAATACGCATGAAGGGGATACTCCGTGAAAAGAACAATGACCCTACATGGCATGAAAAGGCTTGTCTTTCCAATAATCTTGAGCCTGGCACCGCTTTCCGCAGCGGCCGATGAGGCGACCAGCGTCTATAGCGATCTCGATCTCAAGAAATGCCTTAAACTCGCGCTCTTCGAGGATGAGGGCGAAGGCGGCGAATGGTCGTGCCCCGGCATCAAGGACCATGAGGTGCGCGTCTGGGAGGGCGATCTCAGGAGCTTCGTCGGCTTCGGCAAGATGGCGCCGGCACAATGCGCCTCGATGCAGACCTTTGGCGCGTTCAACTCGCTGGGCCCGCGCGTCGAATGGCGTATGAGCGCGGGCAAGCCTTTCGCCACCATCTTGCGCTGGTTCACCACGCAGAACACCGACGGCGGCAATCCCGTGAAGCAGAACTGGCTCGTCGTCACCAAGGTCTCCGACAAAGAGGCCTGCCACATCGCCTATATCGACACGAAATATGCGGAAGCGAATGACGTGGCGCGCCAGCGCGCCGACGAGGAGGCGGCGACCTTCAATTGCGCCAAGGACATGCCGGAAGTCTTCTCATCATTGGGCGGCATCGCCACCGACTATGCCAGCGGCATCCCCTGCCCCGGCGGGCCGTACCGGGAAGAGTAATCACCTAGTCGTCGCTCAATTTAAATCGAATTTGGCTTTTGCGGCGATGACCGCAAAAGTCACGCACACGGAAATATGTTGCAACAGCGCAGAAGTGCGATAGATTTCGGGACTATCGTTTATCATTTTATGTGAGGGCATGCCGATGTTGAGCTATGTCCCAGTAGGCAATAAGCGAGCTTGCATTCTCATGGCTTCGGCGCTGTCGTTGAACGTGCCCGCTTATGCGGCCGACGTCGGCAGCACCGATTTGGAATGCCGCGTACTGTTCAGAGTCGCTTGCGCACCGGATTTCTGCAGCCAAAAATCGCCGACGGGCGGCGTTGTCGGCAGCGACATTACCTTCAAATATCAAGCCTCCGACCAGTCTGTGAAAGTCTGCATCGAGAACCTCTGCTCCATGGGAACGATGACCAGCGATCAGCAACAGGCTGGCTCGGATATCCGCGTCCTGACCGGTTCGATTGAATGGCAATGGTTCGACCGCAAAGACTCGGACATGCGCGTAATCGCCACTGGCGGCCTCGGACATTCGGGTCCGAGCTTTCTCGGCACAGTTGTTTCGCATGGCGAGGTCGATGACATCAACACGATAGGTGGGGATTGCCGATAGCGGGCCGTTGAGCAACGGCGATCGCGAGGAGCGAGAGTATTTCACCTCCGCTTGGTGTCACCGAGCGTCTCGCGCAAGGCCCGCCGCAGCCCATGGATCTGGTCGAGCAGATTGAGGATCACGTCGATCCCTTCGTCATTGACGCCGATATCGTGCTTGAGATCGCAGATGAGATTGCAACGCGCCGTGTCGACTTCCGATAGAGGCTCTCCGACCTGGCTCTCCTCGATCGATATCCAACCGGCGGCGGCCCATGTGCGCAGCATCTCTTCATCATAGCGGGCAGTGACGAAAACGGTGGTTTTCTTGACCATGATCACACCTCCATCGTCCGGCGCGGATCATAGGCTTTGGCCTTGCTCCAGCGCGCGATGAATTCCTCGAGCTCGGGATCGGGCTTGTCGGGCAGCACCACTTTCAGCGTCACATATTGATCGCCATGGCCGCCATTGGCTTTCGCGACGCCTTTGCCCCTGAGCCTGAGTGTGGTCCCGCTATTGGCGCCCTTGGGCACGCTCAGCATGACGGCGCCTGAGGGCGTCGGCGCCTTGACCTTGCCGCCCAGCACCGCCTCGGCGAGCGAGATCGGCAATTCCAGATGGATGTCGTCGTCCTTGCGGGTGAATTGCGGATGCGGGCGCACCTCGATCTCGATCAGGGCGTCGCCGGGCTCGCCGCCATTATAGCCGGGCCGGCCCTTGCCCTTGAGCCGCAAGACCTGCCCGTCACGCGTGCCGGGCGGGATGGTGACGGTGATCTCCGAGCCGTCGGGCAGCGCCAGCTGCGGCTTGGCCCCATTGACGGCGCTGAGGAAGTCGACCGCGAGGTGATAGCGCACATCGCCGCCGCGCATCTTCATATTGGCGCCGCGCCTCCCGAAGATCTCGGACAGGATGTCGGCGTCGTTGAGATCGGCATAGCCGGAATCGGAGGTGAACGGGCCCGTCTCGCCGCGATCGGCGAAATCGCGGTAATAGCGGCGCTGCGGCTTCTCCGCTCCTTGCGCGTCGATCTCGCCGGCATCAAAGCGCGCGCGCTTCTCGTTGTCTCCCAGGAGATCATAGGCCGCCGTGACATCCTTGAACTTCTCCTCAGCACTCTTATCACCGGGATTGAGGTCGGGATGGAGCTTCTTGGCGAGCTGGCGATAGGCTTTCTGGACTTCCTCCGCCGAAGCGGTCTTGGAAACACCCAGAGTTTCGTAAGGATCGGTCATGCCGGGAAGTCTAGCCGCCTTCCGGCAGACCGACAAGAATTCCTACCTTCACCACTAACGGATTGGCGGTTGCGGTTCCGGCGCAACGCCGCATATTTCGCGCGAACAGGTCGGAAGATCCGGCGCCGCGATCAGGGTTTCGTTGCCTTGGGTTGCCGCCGACCCGCCCGTCTGGCACTTGCCGGCGAAAAGATCCCGGTTGGGAAAGGGTGTGGTGTAACCGTCGGTCAGCGTCTGAAGAAAGGCCACGATCTGATCCTCTTCCTCACCGGTCAGTCCGAGATTGCCGATCGTCTTGTCGACATTATTGGGTACCTCGGGCATCGGCCAGCAATCGACCCGCTCCGTCTTTCCGGCCGGGCAGTTACCCGAGGTGACGGGGTAGGCGTGAAGATCGCGCGTGTTGTAGAAATGAACCAGCTGCTTCAGGCTTTTGATGTAGCCGTTGTGAAAGAATCCCTTTTGGAAATAGGGGACGGGCTTGCCGTCTGCGTCGATCTGACCCGCTTCGGTCGTCGGGCACTGCGACGGCGTCAAGGCAGCATTGCGCGCGGAAACCACTTGCATGGCCCCGTCGAACTGCGGTGCCAGACTGGTCCAATCCGCATTGGGATTGGTGCCGTTGACGCTTCTGAGAAAGTTGCCCATGCCCAAATCCCTGAAGCCGAAACCCGAAGGGTTGGGCGTGAACCCGTGCGAGTCCGCCACCGTCTCGTAGTAGGAAGGCACCCTCGGATTGAGCGGCAAGCCGATGTTGGCATAGGTAAAGTCGGTGAACAGCGGAGCAGCATCGGCCGCAGCACCCGTATCTGCAGTGCCATCGGCCAGAAGGGTCGAGGCGCCGTCAAGATGGCAGGAGTTGCAGTTGCCCTTGCCGCGAAAAAGCTTGTAGCCGGCCATTTCCTGCGTCGTCAGAGCATAGTTCCCGGCGAGATAGGCGTCGAACTTGGATGAAAAGGCGATGACATTGGGCGAGCTTTGATAGAGAGAGATCGATTGACCCCAGTGAGCGTACGCCGTGTCCGACCTGGTCCGTTCCCCCGGACGGAGCGGCAGCGGTGTCGCGCTGTTGCCGAATTCCGAGGCGCCCGCGGGCGTCGAGCAGATCTTTTCCGTCTCCGCCGGCCATTCGATATCGAGCGACCCTGCCCCCCAGACGTCTTCGAATAGAGGCCGATATTGCGCCTCAGAGAGGCGGTAAGTGATGCAAGCCGTGTCGGCGAAGCCCATCTCTCCCGCGCTGACCGGAGGGTCCATGGCTTGCTCGGCATTGGGGTTCTGCAACTGATACCCGGTGGCCCGGCCGTCCCAGAAGTTCCCGCCATAGAAGTCCTGTTGCGCCTGGTCGTAGTACAGCACCGGGAATCTCGATGCGTAGCTGTAACGCATCGGCGTCCGTACGGCGGCGCGAAAATGCGCCGACCCGGGATAGGCGGCCATGGTGAGATTGACGGATGGGATGGGGCCGCCGAACCCGGTATAGGGCATGTGACAGGAGGCGCAGGCCTGGTTTCTGTTGACCGAAATGGTCTCGTCGTAGTTCATCAGCTCGCCGAGAAGGCTGGTCGCCGCATAGCCTCTGTCGGCGATGCTCGGCGGATTTCCCTGCCGCGTAAGCGGACCCAGGTCCTTCCATTCCTTGAGGACTCGATCAAAGGCCTTCCGGACTTCGTCCCGAACCCTTGCCGTTTCAGCAGCGACATCCGCCGGCAAGATGCCGGGAGGATATGGATTGTAAGGCTCGGACGCCTGATCTTGCGATGCCGCGCGCGATACCGCCAGCAGGCCCATGCCGGCGACGACCGTGAAGGCGATCGCCGCGCTCCGTTTCGAATGCGTTTCCCCCGACATTGGCCGCCTCATTTCGGTTTGATCTTGCGCACCTCGATCGCCGCCATCATGCCTTTGTCTTCGTGCTGAAGGATGTGGCAGTGATAGACGAATGTACCGATCTGCTCCTGCCGGTTCAGCGCAATCCTCACCTTGATGGCCTGACCCGCGAGGACCGGATAATTGTCCTCGAGGACGTTCGGGATCGGTGTGAAGTCACTGCTGGCGCCGCGCACTTCCAGCACTTCGAACCGCGTCTGGTGAATGTGGAAATTGTGAGCTTCGCTCGACGCGTTGACCACCCACCATTCCTCGACCGAGGGATAGGGGACGCAGGTGTCGAGCGCGCCGTCGAAACACTTGCCGCGATAGGCCTGCGGCGCCTCTTTGAACGACCGGGAATATTTGTCGCCAACGGCCTGGTCGAACGCCGACAGAACCGCCTTGAATGACGAGTCGTCTGTCACTTTGGTGACGACGCTGCCGATGATCTGGAACGTCTGATTGGCCGTGCAGCCACGTGGTGGCGTGAAGCCGGGGCGGGATCTTTCGCTGGCTGGAACCCCAGGTATATCGAAGGCGACCATGCGAACCTCGCCCTGCGCAAGGCGCGGACAATCGGCATCGCCGGACGTCGCATTCAGAGTTTTGAGGTCGATTGCCGCACTGCCGTCCGTCACGAGCGCGAAACCGGAATCCTTGTCGGAATCGGGAAGCGTGTCGGCGAACACCACCTCGGCAAGGTTGATCGCGGGCCACGTGTCACCGTCGCCCGGCGTCGCCCCGGTGTCGAAACCGATCGTCCGGAAGATTGCCCGCTTCGCTTTTCCCGCAGCACCCGGATGGCGGACCAGCACCTCGATGCGCGCGCTGGGCATGACCAGGAGCTTTTCCTGGATCAGCGGTTTCTGGCCGGCCGCGCGTCCGATCGCCACGCCGTCATTGGCGATGATCTGGAACGGCAGCAGCGTTTCCTTGCCGTTATCGGCGATTTCGACCAGCTCGAGCTGATAGGTGGCGTTGGCACCGAGATTGCCAATCCGCCAGAGCTGCCCGACACCCTCTTTCACCTCGATGGTCGGGTAGATCTGACCGTTGACGGGGAAGACCCAGGCGTTGTTATCGTCCTTGAAACAGACGCCATTTTCCTTTCTGGCCGAATCGCCGCAGTTGCCGGCGTCGTATTTGTCGTTGATCTGCCACTCCTTGGCGCCGGGCTGGCGCGTGACCTGCGTGTCCTTGAGCATCAGGAGCTTTTCTTCGATCTCCCCTTCTTTCACCTCATGAGCGATGTAGTCGGAAGGCTGGCCGACGGTCAGGAATCCCGCCATGCCGCCGATGATCTGCGGCCCGGAAACCCCGTGCGGGTGGGGGTGGTACCAGAAGAGGCCCTTGGGATGATCCTTCGGAACATCGATCAGATATTCTGCCGTCTTTTCGAAATTTCGCATGGGAACGGCGTTCGACGACGAATGCGCCGAGTGGTCTTGGGCCTCGGCACCTTGGGCGTAGACAAGGGCGTAGACATTGTCACCCAGCTTTTCCGTCGGCGCGCCCGGCGCGTTGCTCGGCGAAACAATCAGGCCATGGCTATGAAGATTGGTGCGGAACCCGGCAGTACCGCTCAAGCTGTTGTCAAAGGCGATCGAAATCTTGTCGCCGGGATCGACGCTCCACACCTCAGGCGTGTAGCTGTCGTTATAGAGATACGCATCCGTGACCAGGAAGTCGCCGATCTGCGCCGGTCCGCGCGCCGCCTTGAGCGAGACTTCGAGAATATCATGACGACCATCAGCCGGCGGAGCCTTGCAGTTCGGCGACATCTTCGGGGGCGCGCCGCCATAATCGGCATCGACGCTTGAGCAAGACGGCTTTGTCAGGTCACTAAGCGGCTCGCCGAAAACCGGCGATTCCGCGAGAAGCACAAGGCTTGCCGCCCCGGCGGCGACAGCAAGAATTTCATGGTAAATGCGCATCCGTCCCCCGCTACTTGTTGGTATGTCTCCAAAGCCACCCCGGCGATCCGAGCTGACGAGCCTGCACCTTGGCTGCCTCCTTCAGGCTCACCCTTGACGCAGCTCCCAAAGTTTCCTTGATGCTGGATACGAAGGCCGCAATCGGCCGAGCCATTGCCCCCTAACGAACACGTGCCGCGATTGCATGAGTGTCCCCCTACGTCATCCAGATTTTACCTTATGACAGGTTGGAGCATTTGCGCAACTTCAATTCCAAAACGGGAACTTCCGGTGACGGCCGCGCGCTGGCGAAGGCCGAGACAGGCCCCAAGCTGGGACACCCTAGGGCGCCTTGCCGGTCAAGGCCTGAAGCGCGGCGGAATCAATCACGCGGAGCACGAGTCTTGACCCGTGGACGCCGAGCGTAGCAATTACCTCAGCATCTCTTGGCGAGTTCCGCCGGGCAAAAGCACGGAAAGGCGCTCAACAATTCATTGTTGTAGCTGCCTGTTAAGAAATTATGTCGCGCGGCCCACAGGGCGTCGCGGGCGCTTGCTCCGCTCGCGGCGTCGGACGCCTAAATCACGCCGCGCTCTCGGCTTCCTTGGCCCGGCTGGCGCGCTTTCTCTCATGCGGATCGAGCAGCGTCTTGCGCAGGCGGATCGATTGCGGCGTCACCTCGACAAGCTCGTCCTCGCCGACATAGGCGAGCGCCTTTTCGAGCGTCATGCGGATCGGCGGCGTCAGCAGCACCGCATCGTCCTTGCCGGCGGCGCGGACATTGGTGAGCTTCTTGCCCTTGAGCACATTGAGCTCGAGGTCGTTGCCGCGCGTGTGCTCGCCGATGATCATGCCGGCATAGACCTTGGTGCCCGGATCAATGAACATGGGGCCCCTGTCCTGCAGGTTGAAGATCGCATAGGCGACCGCCTCGCCATCGCCATTGGAGATGAGGGCGCCGGTATGGCGGCCGGGGATCTCGCCGACATGCGGCGCATAGGAATGGAAGATGCGATTCATGATGGCGGTGCCGCGGCTGTCCGACAGGAGCTCCGACTGGTAGCCGATGAGACCCCTGGTGGGCGCATGGAAGACGATGCGCTGGCGCCCGGTGCCCGAGGGCCGCATGTCCTTCATCTCGGCGCGCCGCTCCGACAGTTTCTGCACCACGATGCCGGTGTAATTCTCATCGACGTCGACGGTTACTTCCTCGATCGGCTCGAGCCTCTGGCCCGTCGCCTCGTCGGTGCGGAACACCACGCGCGGCCGGCCCACGGTGAGCTCGAAGCCCTCGCGGCGCATCGTCTCGATCAGGATGCCGAGCTGCAACTCGCCGCGCCCCGCCACTTCGAAGGCATCGGTCTCGGTTGCCGAAGCGCTGACGCGCAGGGCGACATTGCCTTCCGCCTCGCGGAAGAGGCGCTCGCGGATGACGCGGCTCTGCACCTTGTCGCCTTCCTTGCCGGCGAGCGGCCCGTCATTGATGCGGAAGGCCATGGTGAGCGTCGGCGGATCGATCGGCTGCGCGGCGATGGGCTCGCTCAAGGCGGGATCGGTGATCGTGTCGGCGACCGTCGCCTGGGTGAGACCCGCTATGGCGACGATGTCGCCGGCTTGAACTTCGTCAACGGGTTGGCGTTCGAGGCCGCGGAAGGCCAGCACTTTCGAGATGCGGCCTTGCTCGACGAGCTTGCCGTCGCGCGCCAGCGCCTTGACCGGCTGGTTCGCCTTGACGCTGCCGGAGCGCACCCGCCCGGTGAGCACGCGGCCGAGGAACGGATTGGCCTCGATCGTCGTCACCAGCATGCGGAAGGGTCCCTCCTCGACGACCGGCGGCGCCACATGACGCACCACCATGTCGAACAAGGGCGCCATCGACTCCTGCGGGCCTTCCGGCTTCTCGGCCATCCAGCCCTGCTTGGCGGAACCGTAGAGGATGGGGAAGTCGAGCTGCTCGTCGCTCGCATCGAGTGCTGCGAAGAGGTCGAACACCTCGTTGACCACCTCGACATGGCGCTGGTCGGGCCGGTCGATCTTGTTGATGGCGACGATCGGCTTCAGGCCGATCTTGAGCGCCTTCTGCAGCACGAATTTCGTCTGCGGCATCGGACCTTCGGCGGCATCGACCAGGAGCACCGCGCCGTCGACCATATTGAGGATGCGCTCGACCTCGCCGCCGAAATCGGCATGGCCCGGCGTATCGACGATATTGATGCGCGTGTCCTTCCACACGAGCGACGTCACCTTGGCGAGGATGGTGATGCCGCGCTCGCGCTCGAGGTCGTTCGAATCCATGGCGCGCTCGGCGACCTTCTGGTTGTCGCGGAAGGCGCCGGACTGGGCGAGCAGCCGGTCGATCATGGTGGTCTTGCCATGGTCGACATGGGCGATGATGGCGATGTTGCGCAGGTTCATGATGCGCTGAGTCTTTCTCGAAAACGGATTCAAGGAACAATAAGAGCGGGACAAAGGTGTGACGGTTTCCCGCCCCACATTCCCGCTCTGGTTTCGGGCGGGGCCTTAGCACGGTCCAGGGGCAAAGGCGAGCCCTGTAATTCCTTAGCCTTTACAATGGCATATAACCCGTGAACCAGAGCCAGAGGGCGGCGGCGAGGAGGCTTGCCAGCGTCATCGGTATGCCGGAGCGGGCGAAATCGGCGAAGCTCAGCCGGGCGCCCGAGGCCGCGGCCCTTTCGGCGACGATGATGTTGCACAAGGAGCCGGTGAGCAAGAGGTTGCCGGCGAAGGTCGAGAGCAGCGCCAGGCCCGACAGGACGCCATCGGGAAGGTCGGGCAGAAGTTTCAATATCAGGATGACCGCCGGCACGTTGCCGATGGTGTTGGAGGAAGCGAGCGTCAGCGGCAGCATGACCGAAAGGCTCTGCGGCAGGAAGCCCGCCTGGGCCAGTCCCTGCAATCCTTCCTGCGCCAGACCGGTCTCGGCGAAGGCGGCGGTGACGCCGAAGAGGCAGGTGAAGAGCAGAAGCAGATGCCAGTCGACGGCGCCGATCATCTCGCGGGACGAGAGCCGCCGCGAGAGCAAAAGGACGCCCGCCACCGCGAGCGCGCCGAGCTCGCGCGGCAAGGGGGTGAGGAACAGCACGATCAGCGCCGCTATGGCGATGAGCCCTTTCGCGGTCTGGAAACGGTCGAGGGTCACGGGCTCGGATGGCGTATCGGAGCTCGATGCCGTGAGCGATGTCTTCCAGGTCAGGACGACGGCGCCATAGACGAAAGCGAGCGACAGGATCACCGGCGGTGCGGCGATGGCGATATAGCGCCAGAAATCGAGGCCGCCCGCCTGCCCGATCAGGATGTTCTGCGGATTGCCGATGAGGGTCAGAGCCGAGCCGGCATTGGCAGCGCCCGCCAGCGCCACGAGATATGGCCGTGGATCGAGCTTCTGCCTGAGGAGGCCTGAGCAGATGAGCGGCGTGAAGGCGAAAGCGATCACGTCATTGGTGAGGATGGCCGAAAGGACCCCCGTCACCACGATGAGAAGGGCGAGCAGGGTTTTGGGATTGCGCGCCGCATGGGTCACGCGTTCCGCCACGAAACCGTAGAAGCCCGATTGCTCGAACTGGGCGGAAAGGATCATCAGCGCGAAGAGCAGCGCGATCGTCGGCATGTCGACGGCGCGGCCCGCCGCATCGAGCGTGAGATCACCCGAAGCCAGGAGCACGATGAGGCCGAGCAGCGCCACGCCGGTGCGGTCGACGGCGAGGCCCGGCACCCGGCCGAGCGCCATGCCGACATAGACGAGGATGAAGACGATGACGGCGAGGGTGGTCACGGTGAGACGATTGCGAAGGAAGAAAGAGCGGGTGTATCACGCCTTCCTCCGCCCGCAAACACAACTCCGTCACCCCGGGCCTATTGAATTCTTGCCACCCGAGCAGCGCCGCCCAGATTGTGGATCACGGCAGCAAACTACCCCATCCGCTCGGGATCGAGCGTCACTTTGTAGAGCTCCTTGTCGTCGCGATCCATGAGCCGGACGCTCATCTGCTCGGTCTTGTCGTCGATATCGACGATGCCGAAGAACTGGAGGCCCGCCGAGGGCGGCAGGTTCTGGCCCTGCTCTTTCGTCGGCGCTTTCACGAATTTGAGGTCGGGCCCGAAGGTCATGTCGAGATCGCCGGGTCCGAAAGTGCCGGCATGGATGGGGCCTGAGACGAACTCCCAGAAGGGGACGAAATCCTGGAACTGCGCCTTGTCCGGCGTGTAGTAATGCGCCGCGGTGTAATGCACATCCGCCGTCAGCCACACCACATTCTGGATGTTCGACACCTTGATGAACCGCAAGAGATCGGCGATCTCGAGTTCGCGGCCCGAGGCCTTCCCCTGGTCGCCATTGGCGATGGCTTCGGCCCCCTTCTTCTCCTTGGCATTGTCCCACACGATGATGCCGATCGGCATGTCGGAGGCGATCACCTTCCAGGTCGCCTTGGAGTTGCCGAGCTCGCGCTTCAGCCAGCGCGTCTGGGCTTCGCCGAGGATGCGCGATTGCGGCGTCATCTCGGTTTCGAGCGCCGGGCCGTTCGGCCCGCGATAGCTCCTGAGATCGAGGAAGAAGATGTCGAGCAACGGCCCGTAGGAGACCTTGCGATAGACGCGGCCCGGCTCTTCCGGGACATAGCGGATCGGCGTCATCTCATGGAAGGCGCGGCCGGCCCGCGCCGAGAGCACGCCGATCGACTTCTCGGTGTAGCGATCGTCCTTGCTCAGATCTTTGGCCGCCGACCAGTTGTTGGTCACTTCGTGATCGTCCCATTGGAAATAGGTCGGCACCTTGGCGTTGAAGGCTTTCAGGTTTTCGTCATGCAGATTGTATTTCCAGCGCCCGCGATATTCATCGAGCGTCTCGGCGACCTTCTCGACGCCTTCCGCCACGGTGTTCTTCCATACCCCGCCGCCGGTGATCTCGGCTTCGGCCTTGATCGGCCCGTCGCTATAGACGGTGTCGCCCGAATGGATGAAGAAATCCGGATTGTGCTTCAACATGGTGGCATAGGTCTTCATGCCGCCGTCTTGCGTGTTGATGCCCCAGCCCTGGCCTGCCGTGTCGCCCGACCAGACGAAACGGACGGCGCGGCGGCTCGAGGGCGCGGTGCGGAACTGGCCGGTGACCGGCTCGCTCACCGCATTGACGTCGGCGAGATCGGCGAAGCTCACGCGATAGAAGATCGTCTGGTCGGGCGCGAGATCGCTCAGCAGCAGCTTTGCCGCAAGATCCGAATCCGGCAGCGCGGTGACGGCGGGAAGCCGCGTGGCATTGATGAAGCTTTCGGTGGTCGCCACCTCGACCTGGAGCCTGGCGGGCCGGTCGCTCCGCGCCCAGATCATGCCCGACGTCGCGTCGATATCGCCCGCTTGCAGGCCGTGGCTCACTTGCGGCCGCGCCGCGGCGCGCACGATGGCCGGCATGGCAAGGCCGCCCGACAGAGCGAGCGCGCCCGTGGCTGACGAGACGAGAAATTTGCGGCGGTTGACGGTCATGCGCATGGGAGGGGCCTCCTGTCTTCTGGATGGGGGAGGCGAAACCCTGTCCGACTCGTGTCACAAAGCGATGACACGCCGGATGGGTCCGCAACCGGTTGCGCCGATCATTTGATTGCGCAATAAACGCTGCTGGGGTTCAGCTCGCATTCCTGCTATCGGGTTTTTCGGGCCGTGTTCAGACTTCTGCAGTGCATTGCACTGGCCGTGCTCCTGTCGACCACGCTCGCCGCCACCGCGGCCGAGCCCAAACGGGTTATGCTGCTTTTCTCCTTCGGCAGAGAATTCAAGCCGTGGAGCGAATATGGCAAGGCCATCCGCGCCGAACTGGATCAACGCTCCCAATGGCCGCTGGACATCACGGAACATTCCCTTGTAACCGCGCGATTCGGCGATAGCGACACGGAGCCCGCCTTCGTCGAGTATCTACGTTCCCTCTATGCCAGGAACCCGCCAGACCTGATCGTGAGCATAGGAGCGCCGGCGGCCGGTTTCGTCCAGCAGCACCGGCAAAAGCTGTTCCCCGCAGCTCCCATGGTTCTGACCGCCATCGATCAGCGTCGCGTCCAGTTCTCGACACTGACCTCGAAAGACGCCGTCGTTGCCGTGCATATCGACTATTTAGCGGCAATGGAAAACATCCTGCACGTGCTGCCGGATACGAAGAACGTGATAGTGGTTGTCGGCACGTCTCCCATTGAGCAGTTCTGGCGCCGGGAGATTGCCAAGGAAATACAACCCCTCGAAGGCCGGATCGCCGTCTCATGGACCGACACCCTGTCCTTCGCGGACATTCTGAAGCAGGCCGCGGCACTTCCTCCGCATTCGGCGATCTTCTGGGAACTGATGCTGGTCGACGCGGCGGGTGTCGTGCATGAA
Source organism: Pseudomonadota bacterium (assembly GCA_021828105.1). Taxonomy (GTDB): domain Bacteria; phylum Pseudomonadota; class Alphaproteobacteria; order Rhizobiales; family Aestuariivirgaceae; genus Taklimakanibacter. The sequence continues at coordinate 243,044 of JAKATG010000002.1, read as the reverse complement.
GGCGGCACGGCGCTGGCAAGCCTCCATTCTGTCGCCAGCGCCCCTATTTTTTCTTATGACGAATCCTTCTTCGGGCGCGAGATCGTCGGCGGTCCGCTTCTATCCATAGCCGAGACAAGCCGCCAGGCCGCCGCCATCGGCGTTCGCATCCTGGCCGGCGAGAGGCCGGCCGACATGGATATAAAGCCCGTCGGATTTGCGGCTCCGATGTTCGACTGGAGAGAACTGCAGCGCTGGGGCATCAGCGAGAGCCGCCTCCCGCCGGGAAGCACGATATATTTTCGCGATCCCACCTTGTGGGAACGCTACCGGCTGCAAATCACGGCGGTCTCGGTCATCATTCTTCTGCAGACTGGCCTGATTTTCTGGCTGCTCTATGAGCAGAGACAACGCAGCCGCTCGGAGGCGGATGCGCGCGAGCTGAGCCGGCGCCTTATCAACGCGCAGGAGGAAGAGCGTGCCCGCCTGGCGCGCGAATTGCACGATGACGTGACCCAGCGATTGGCAGCCCTTGCGATCAACGCTGCCCGCCATGAGCGCGAGACGGCAGGCTCCACCGGGGACGCCACGCAATCCGTGCATCACGGACTGGTCCGGCTCAGCGAGGATGTGCATGCTCTGTCCTACAGGCTCCACCCTTCGATTCTCAGAGACCTCGGCCTGGTCGAGGCATTGAAGTCGGAGTGCGACAACTACGCGCAATCTCTCCCTCACCTGGAGTTCAACGCTCCCGATACTCCCGAGAATATTCCACAGGACATTGCGTTGTGCATCTATCGCGTCGCTCAGGAGAGTCTACGCAATGTCGCACGCCACTCCGGCGCAAGTCGGACCGAGGTTGACCTGCGAAATCCCGACGGCGGACTGCAACTCACCGTTCGCGACAATGGCGCCGGCTTCGACACCGGGAAGCGCCGCGCGGGCATGAGCCTCGGGCTTGCCAGCATGAGACAGAGGGTCATTTCGCTTGGCGGCAGACTGGACATTGAAAGCAGCCCGGGTCAGGGCACCACGGTTCAGGCCTGGATACCCTTGAGAGATAGAGTTGCTGAAGCAGTGCCTGCCGAGGAGGCGGGCAGGTAGCCTGGGCCCCCCACCAGGTCTTATCGGCCATCATATCCGTAACGTTGCGCCTCTTCGCTGAGCCAGCTGGTGAGTATGGTGTATCCCGCGGCCATCGCGATCGGACCGATGAATATGCCGACGAAGCCGATGGTCAATATGCCGCCGATCACGCCGATGAATATGATCCAGAGCGGAACGTCGGCGCCACGGCCGATCAGCAGGGGTTTGATGACGTTGTCGAGCACGTTGATGATGATGCCAAGCACGGCAGTGAACAGCGCCCAGCCGGATTCGCCTTGATATGAAAGCCACAGGGCGGCCGGTATCCATACCAGCCACGTGCCGATCTGAAGCATCGAAGTGCCGAAGCTCAGGACCCCGAGCGCCAGCGCCAGCGGAATCCCAGCAATGGCGAAACCGATCCCCGACAGCGCCCCCTGGATAAGAGCTGTCCCGATCACCCCTTGCGCAACATTGCGCACGGTACGAACGGCAAGCTTGAGCAAATTCTGGCCCGATACCCCGGCCAGGCGATGGGCGATCCGCTCGAACGCGGCCGTCGTGCCGGATTCGCTGACGAGAAAAATTCCGGCGAGGATGATGGAAATCAGTATCTGCAGGACGGAAAGGCCCAGTGACGCTCCCTCAGCGGCAAGCCACTGGAATGCCGGACCGACAAAAGGCTTCACATTGGTCAGCAGCGCTTGTGAATTGCTGCTCAGCGCAGCCCATTTCTCGCTGATCTTCGGTCCGAACAAGGGTAAATCGCCGACCCACGCCGGTGGTGGCGGCAGATTCAGTTCCGTCCAGTTGTTCGTTATCCTCGAAATTCCGTCTATGGCACGCTCGATCGAACCAGGCAGAAGGGATAGCGGAACGACAAGGAGTGCCAGGAGCACCAATACCAGCAGCGCTGCCGCCCACTTTGGGCGGTTTCCAAGCGCGCGGGCGATCATCCGATGCAACGGCGCCAGCGTGATCGCGATCAGTGCTCCCCAGACAATCACGCCGAGGAGCGGTCGCGCGATCCAGAAACAGCCGAAGACAATGATGCCGATCGCCAGGAGTCCAACCGTGCGCTCGGCCCAAAAGCTTAGCGATGCAGGTGCGTCCGCTGACATGATGTTTCTCCAGTCCCCGACATTTATGATTCACACGCAAGGCGCAAGCCCTTGGGCTTGCTCCTCTTAGGTCCCGGATGCCGCACGGCGCATGAACTCGGCCCGCGCATCCTCGAGGTCGTCAAAGACCATTGTAGAGCCGAGCCTCGCCAATGTCCCCGACCGCTCGAGGAGCGCCCGCGGCTCGTTGTGAAGCTCGGCGATGCCGAAGGCGATGTCGCGCGCGGCAAGCAGGGCCTGAACCTCATCGAGCAACGCCGCTGCCGTGCTGTCGATCTGCACGATGGCGCTGGCATCGAGGATCAGCCATTGGGTGCCTGGCGGCAGAGCCGCGGCGATCGCTTCGAAGCGGCTCTTTGCAAAGTCCACGTTGAAGAAGAGCAGACTGCCCTGGAAGATACAGATCGCCATGCCGGGAATCGGCTTGGCATCCGGATGGCGGTGAAGCTTGAAGAATCCGTCGCGCCCGGCGATGCGGCCCAGCATGGCGTCGCGAGGCCTGAGGCCCTTGATGAGGAGGTAGAGCAGCGTGGCGGCCACCGCGATGATCACCCCTTGAAGAACCCCAAGCACGATTGCGCCGGACATGCCGATCAGGGCGAAGACAAACTCGATCCGGCTGACCCGCCACAATTCGGTAAACGCCCTGATGTCGATCAGGCTGATCGCCGCGGATACGAGAATGGCCCCGAGCGCCGCTCTGGGCAGGACCTGCAAGGCGTCGGTGAGGAAAAGCACGGCGATCGCGAGCGTAAGGGCGGCGACTATGCCCGCGACCTGCGATTTGCCGCCCATGGACACATTGATGGCGGTACGCGAATCCGACGCCGTTACCGGAATTCCGCCAAAAAGTCCGGCGCCGATATTGGCCGCTCCGAAGCCGATGAGCTCGCGATTGGCATCGACAGGCTCCTTGACCATGGTGCCGAAGCTTCGCGCCGTCACGATCCCTGCCCCGAAGCTTACGAGCAGAACGGCGCTTGCTCCGAGTATCAGATCGGTGAGCGATATGCCGGATGGAATGGGCAACATCGGCGTGGGCAGTTGCGATGGGATGTTTCCGACAACCGCAATCCCGAGGGCCTGGAGATCAAGTCCCATGGACAGGGCGATCGCAAGGACAATCGCGACCAGCGGGCCCGGAATAGCGGGCAGCCATGCGGAGAGGAGGCGCAGCAAAATAAACAGCCCGAGGCCGAGCATGAGCGTCGGCCAGTTGATGAGGTCTGACTTGCCTAGAAGCTCGACGATCGGTCGGATGAGACCTTCGCTTTCGATTTTGACTCCGGTGAACCGGCCGATCTGGCCGATGATGATGGACAGCGAAATGCCCGCCATGAATCCGAGGAGAATCGGTCGGGAAAGAAAATTGGCGACGAAGCCCAGTCGCAGCCAGCTCCCCAGCACGCAAAGCACGCCGACGATCGCGGCGATTGCCGCCGCGATGGTAACACCCTCGCCAGCCGACGCCGGCGCAAGCGAAAGAAGGACGGCGGCAAGCACGATCATGGTCCCGGCATCGGGCCCGACGATCAGGAAACGGGACGGGCCGAACAGCGCATAGGCGACGAGCGGCACGATGCTCGAATAGATGCCCATTTCGGGCGGCAGGCCGGCGATTGCCGGATATGCGATGGCACTCGGCAGGCCCACGGCGGCGATGGCGAGGCCCGCCGTCAAGTCATGGCGCAACCATTCGGCCCGATAACCGCGGAACTTCGCCAAGGGCGATAAGCGGGCATCACCTGCCGTCATGGGCGCCAAGACTCCCGGTCTTCGTCTTCGCTGCGGCATGAACGACGGTCCGTCCTGATGGTCGGCAATGTCCGCACCATCAGAATTTCTCGGCAACCCAGCGGCGCTTCACCATCGTCACCTCATCGTCATAGGCACGCTTGTCCGAACGCTTGGGAAGCTTGACCTTGTCACGGCGCACCCGCTTATAGGGGATGCGCGACAGGAGATCGGTGATGCAATTGAGTCGCGCCCGCCGCTTGTCGTCGGAGCGCACGATGTGCCATGGCGAGACCTCGGTGTCGGTGGCGTCCAGCATCTTGTCACGGGCAAGCGAATAATCATACCAGCGTTCGCGCGACGGCAGGTCCATGTTCGACAGTTTCCATTGCCGCATGGGGTCTTCGATGCGCTGCTCGAAGCGCCGCTTTTGCTCGGCGCTGCTCACTTCCAACCAGTATTTGATCAGTATGATGCCGTCATCGATGAGCTGTCTCTCGACCGCGGTCACCAGCCGGAGAAATTTGTCGCGTTGCTCTTCGGTGCAGAAGCCCATCACAACTTCGACGCCGGCGCGATTATACCAGCTGCGATCGAAGATGACGACTTCACCACCGGCGGGAAAACGGTGGAGGTATCTTTGTATATATAGCTGGCTCTTCTCACGTTCCGATGGCGCCGGAAGTGCCACCACGTTGAACACGCGCGGACTGACGCGCTCGGTGAGGGCGCGGATCAATCCACCCTTGCCGGCGGCATCGCGGCCTTCGAAGATGACGACGATGCGCTGCTTGCTTTCCTTGACCCATTCCTGGAGGTAGACCAGTTCGGTCTGTAGCTTCCTGAGCTCCGCCATATAGTCCTTGCGAGAAAGCTCCGCCTTGCCTTCGGCCTCTTCGTTCTTGGCGTTCTTGCCGTTCTTTGCGTTCTTGGCGTTCTTGCCGTTTTTGGTACTGACTTTCTGTTCCATGGTCTCCTCCTGTTACGCTGAACTCCAGGATGTCATCGTCATCGGATGGTCTCACGCGCCGGCGGGGCTCGTTCCCGGCGAAGGGCTACGAGGCTGAGAGCGCCGATCGTATAGGCGGTGGCGAGCAATATCTTGAGGATACGAGGCGCGAACGCCTCTTCCGAGCCCATCGGAAGGGGTGAAACGCCAAGGCCGAGGATTAGGAGGAACGTCGCAAACGCAATCGCATAGACTGGGGCGCTGTCGCCGCGCCGCGCGAACCTGCCGCCGAACCAGAGACTCGCGGCGAGCACCACGAGCGTGAAGAACACAAGACTGTTATTGGCCAGGACGACAAATTGGTAAGCGAGCACGCCCAATGCGCCGCCCAGGACGTTGCCGACCAGCAATGCCAGGGCGACGCGGCTTCTGCGAACCGGTTCGACCTCGCGCAGCAGATTGAGGACGATGATGAGAATGACGATGTTGTTGATGTTCCCGCCGATGATGAAGGCGACGAGAATAGGCATCAGGATGATCATGTCGATAAGCGCGCCCCGAGCGGCGCTGGTCGGGGGAAGGTCGGCTGGGTTGACCGGCGGCGCGGCTGGTGGAAGCGAATGCGCTGGCGCCGGAAAGACGAGATGGGCGATCCAGACGGTGACAAGGGCGGCGATGCTTCCCCACAACAGGGCATTGGAGAAGGTTTGCGCGAGATCGAACGATATCGTGGATATCACCGGAACGCAGCAGAAGGCGATCTGGATGAGGAGCATGACGACGCCCGGTGCGCCGCTTCTTCGGCCATAGAAGGTCCAGAAGATCACGAGTCCGACAATAATGAGCAGGACTCCTGGCTTGCCGGCAAACATCGCCGACACCGCTAGCGCCAGCGTTGTCGCGATGAAGATGGTCAAGGGTATGGCGACACCCTGGCGGATGGCGGGAGCATTCGGCATGGCGGCCAGGACCTGGATGGCCAGCATCGGCGCCAGGAAGCTGAATTCCCATTTGTAGAGTTCGGCAATCGCGAAGGCCATGGTGGCCGCAAACGCCATCCTGAAGGCAAGCTGGACGGCCACGGGATCTGGCGGAGCGTACTTCACGTCAGCCCAGATAGCTGAGATAGGCTATCAGCACGATCCACAGCCGGCCGATCGCATCTGTTATAGAGCTTTGTCCGGTATAGACGACGACATTCGCCTGCGACCCGAGGCGGATCCCCTTTGGACGGCTCTCCGGCTCGAATTGAATCCTGACAGCGAAGCGCTGCGCATCGCGTATCCAGCCGGTGTTCTCCTTGAATGTCGGCAGGCCCGTCACCGGATCGACGTCACGGCTGTTGACGCCCCAGCCTATGCTCTCGACCGTGCCCCGAAAGATGCGGCCCGGCCGAATGTCGAGGACGATGTCGGCCAGATCACCGACTTTCATGTTCTCGAGATTGTTCTCGCGAAACTCGCAGTCGATCCAGATCGCTTCTGCGTCGATGAATGTCAGCACCGCCTGGCCGGCGGCCGCGAACTGGCCCGGTGCCAGCTGCAGATTGGTCACCACGCCGTCGGAGGGCGCCCGCAAGGTTGTATCGACGAGATTGCGTACCGCCGTTCTGAGCGCCGCCTCGGCCTGGCGGATCTGCGGATTGTCGGCGCCTTGCGGCCCCAGATTCTGTCGCGCCTGTTCGACGTCGGCCTTGGCCCGGTCGACGTCGGCGATGGCGGCATCGAGACCGGCCGTTGCCTGATCCGCTCTCGCCTTGGAGTAGACGCCCTTCTTGACCATTTCGAATATGCGCGCGGTCTGCTCCTGCGTATTGGTGAGCTTTGCTTCCGCCTCGGCAAGCCGCGCTTCGGCCGATGCCAGCGCGGCGGTCGAGGCGCCGACGGACAGGCCGGCGGCGGCAAGCTGCGCCTTCGCCGATTCGACGGCGATCTCATAGCGTTCGCGGTCGATCTCGAAGAGGATGTCACCCGCTCTGGCGATCTGGTTGTCGACGACATTCACTTTCTCGACGCGGCCATTCACATCGGGCGCCATGCGCACGACATAGGCCTGTACCCGCGCCTGGTCGGTATAGGGGGTCAGCCGGTCGGCGATGATGCTATAGGTGAAAAGCGCCGCGCAGAGCAGAAGGACAATGAGTGTTGCCCGGCGGACGGGATTTGCCGGCGCCTTGGTCTTTGCCGGTGCCGGCGGCGCCTCGGCCTCGAACGTCCTCTCAGCCCTGTTTCGCATCGGCCCTCCGCTTCACTGTGACGCCCGCTTCTCGACCAGTCCGAGATCGGTTCCCGCCCAAATACTGGTCTAACCCCATTTGAGCGTGATGCCCACGTCGCCAGGCACGCCGTCCGGAAACTCGACGATCTGGGCGTAGAGCTTGTATCCGAGCGGTTGCAGCTTCCTCTTCCAGAACTCGAAGATCTCCTTGGGCACGCCGGTAAGGGTCGTCTCCCAGCCGCGCTCCTGCTGGTTGATGGCACGGCCGCGATCCGTGCACAATGTGTTCGGGAAGCGGTAGACCTGCACCTCGGTGAGCCCGTTGCTGACGGCGCGCTGGATGATGACCGCCACGCGCTCCATCGCCTGCTCGTCGGAGACGCCCGAAGGCCCCTGCAACTTGTCGATCAGGGCCTTTTTCTCTGCCGCGATGGCTGCCTCACGCCGCATGGCCTCGTTGGCCCTTTCGGCCTCCGCCTGCGCCACCTTCTCCATCACTTGCTTTGCGGTTGGCAGGGCGGTCGACGGCTTGTCGGTTTTATTTGCCATGTTTGATTCCTCCTGAGCTACGGACTCGTGTATTGGGGGCGAAACTGGATCTCATTGGGGCGCCCTATCCTCACCGGCTTCAGGCAGCTCGAACGGCCTTTTCGAGAGGACGGTATCGATCGTGGCAAGCAGCTCGGTCGCGATCGCCCGCTTGACGACAAACCCGTCCGCGCCTGCCTTCAGGACAGACAGGCTTACGCTCGGCTGGTCATGAAGACTGACGATGACGATCTTCATTCGTGGAAACCGGCTGCGCAGGCGGCGCACCAGCTCGAGCGCATTGCCGCGCGACAGCGCGAGGTCGACGACGGCCAAATTACTCTGCATTCGATCCGCAGCCTCCAGCAACGAAGCTTCATCGGCCACCATGACGACCGCATCGAACTTTGTCGCCAGCAGACCCCGGACGCCCTCGCTCATCCCGTGATGAGAGTCGGCCAACAAGACGCAGCGCGTTTCAGATCCATTCATAGACTTAAGCATTCGAAGAAGTGCCTGACGGTCCGACTCTACAGTCGGGGCGGTCGCGCGAGACCTAGTAAGTTTGCGAGGTGGCGGGATGAAATATTACTAGCGGAGGATGAGTTTGGTCGGCCTCACAACCCTCACCCTGAAGCGCCAGCCGAATTCGGACGAACCCCGCTCAATCACCGCTGGTCTACTTCACGGCGGTCCGATTGGCGGGGTCATACTCATAGTGCCAGGGCTCATCGGGGGAAGTGAGCGGTCCCCTGAAGGACGGCCCCGCGGCCAATATGCTCTCTTTGAGCTTCACGTCCCACTTAGCGACGCGCCAAGTGCGCTCGACATCTTTCGAGCTGGTGCCGGCGATCATCGTTCCATTCTGGACCACCTGGAAATCCAGGGCGCGGGCCTGGCCATGGAAAGACAGCCCCGGTGCGGCGATTGCCGCCCTGTTGGTGCCCTCGAAACCGTTCAGCCAATTGCGCACCTTTTTGGGGTCGAGATCAACCCAACTCGGCGCATCGGATCCGAACTCCTCCTTCCATTTGGACAGGATCTCATCCGCAGCGACGCCGACGGACTCATTGTTGTTCCAATTGCGGATCTGGACGCCGAGGCTCCTGACATTGGTGTTGACATGGAGTTGGAAGCCGGGATTTGCTTGGGCAAAATGAGCGTTTACGGCGGCGACCTCGTCCAGAAGCGCCTTTTGCTCGGCAGATGCCTGGAAAGCCTTGATCTGTTCGTCGGTCCAGCTCCACCGCTTCACCAACCTTGATCCGGTGCGCAGATAAATTCGAAGGGCGAGAAGCTTTCTTCCCACATCCGGAATTTCCGCAAGGGCTTCTCTGGCCGGGGGCGGCACAAGCTCGTCACAGATCATGGTCAATGGATGCGGATAGGGCTTGACCGCCATGCAAGGTGAGATGATTGCGATGGAGGCCAATATCAGGATTGATACCGCAAACACGTCGGATGACCGGTGCGGCATTGAGAACTCCCTGCCGGCCTTCATTACGACTTACCGTTTCGCCCAGACTAGACGGTTTTGAGACATCCGAAAACCTCGTAAATTTGCGAGGTAGCGGCATGAAATAATCCTGATGTACGTTGCTGCGTCGGCTTCCGCAGCCGGTTCGCTCTGGGCGATATTTCAGGTCGCTTCCCGCTCTGGCGCAGGCCTCCGGTCAGATCACTCAGCACGGGAGTTTGGAATGGAGCCCACCGGGAAATTGAACTGGCAACAGGGCGAACGGACTGCAAAAGCCAGTTACTCCATTCCGTATATTGGCGAGTTGAATATCGAAGTCCACGCTGAACTGCCTGGCGCCGGCGGTCCGCAGCCGGCGGATGATCAAAGGAAATTGGCGCTCCGTCACGCCAGGCTTCTGGTGCGCAGCTTCGTCAATGCCCTCGATCGGCAGTCGGCGTGATGATACTTGTGGGAAGACAGCGCAAGTTCGGGAGATTGGGAAGCTCGGCCCACGGCAGCCGATAAGGGGGCAAAGCGATGCCGCTGCGCCGATTGAAGGACTCCGAGACTGCCACGCTGATCATTGCGACGAGCGGCGTTCAGTTGGCGAATGGGTTCTTTGGAACTTTTTTGTCATTGCGCGTGGCACTCGAGGGCTTCGACCCGGTCATGGCGGGTCTGGTGCTCAGCAGCTATTTCGCCGGATTCACTGCGGGTGCATTGCGCTGTGCGCCGCTGATCAGGCGAATTGGCCACATTCGATGCTATGCGGCGTTCGCCGGAATGGTGATCGCGGCCACCGCGGCGATGCCGCTCTTGGTCGGCGCCTGGCCCTGGATAGTCTTACGCGTGATTGTAGGATTTGGGTGCGCCGGAATCTTCGTGACGGCGGAGAGCTGGCTGAATGCCAAGGCCAAGCCGTTGGAGCGAGGGCGCATCTTCTCGCACTATATGCTGGGTACTTTCATAGCCCTGGCCCTGGGCCAGCTCCTGATCATCGGTGCACGGGTTGAAACGGCGGCGCCGTTCAGCAGCATCAGCGTCTTGTTTGCCTTGTCATTGATCATCGTCAGTACGACTCGCGCTGAAGCGCCCTTGACCGCGGATGCTCCAAGCCTGTCCGGCGCACAGCTCTTCCGCACGGCTCCCGTTGCCGTCATGGGTTCCGCTTTGAGCGGCCTCATAACAGCCGCCTTCTATGCACTCGTTCCAGCATGGATGCAGGGCGTCGGGATCGAACGGACGACGATCGGATTTTGCATGCTTGCGGCCGTGCTCGGGGGCCTCGCCTTCCAACTCCCCATTGGCTGGCTCTCGGATCGTTCTGACCGACGGGTCGTTCTGGCTGTCCTTTGCACCGGCCTTGCGATGAGCGCCGGCACTTTGGTCTTCATGCCGCGTAGTCTGCCCGCCATTCTGCTGGTTTCGTTCCTGCTCGGCGGATTCATGTCGACGCTGTATCCCGTATCTGTGGCCCATGCGCACGACCGCATGCCGGGCGATCGTGTGGTGGCCGTCAGCGGCCGGCTCATATTGTGGAACGGGATTGGCTCCATCGCCGGGCCCCTTGCCGGAGCGATTCTGGTATCCAATTTCGAGATCAATGGCATATTGTATCTGATGGCTGTCGCTGCACTCGTTCTGATGGTCCTCTCACTGGGCAGGAGTTTGATCAGAGCGTCGCCGCTGCGCCTCAAGAGGCCATTCAGGATTCTAGCCCCGCAGGCGGCGCGGCTTGCGCATGCCCCTATGGAGGATCCCGAGAAGGGACCAGCGCCGAATGAGGGCTCGGCACCGTGATCGAACCGGCAAGTTATTCCGCGACCGAGGTGCTTCGGGATGGACGCACGATAGAGATCCGCGCTCTCAGGCCGCAGGACCAGCAGGCACTCATTTCGGCCCTTGATCGAAGCAGCCCTCAGTCGATTTTTCGCCGGTTTCTGGGGGCGAGGCATCACTTCACGGAACAGGAAATCTCATATTTTGTGAATGTCGACTTTGTCCATCACGTGGCCTTGGTTGCGGTTGCGGATGAAAACGGCAAGCCTGTCGTGATCGGCGGCGGCCGTTATATCGTCATCCCGCGGACCGCAAAAGCCGAACTAGCCTTTGCCGTGGTCGATCAGTACCAGAGGCAAGGCATCGGCGCCGCATTGATGCGTCATCTCGTGATCCTGGCCCACAACGCCGGGTTGGAAGAACTGGTTGCGGATGTACTGGCGAGCAACACGGCAATGCTGAAACTATTCGAGAATACCGGCTTGTCCATGAGCACCACACGCGAGTCCGAGATCGTGCACGTTGCTCTCGGCTTGTCGTTGCCGGCGTGAGGTGGGAAGCAATCAGGGAATGTTCAGGGGCTCTTTTGCTTGTCGCGAGTCCGGTTGCCTTCTGGCCCCATTTTTCTGATCTTATGTTCCATCTCGAACACATTGCAATACAGGTTCGCGATCCATTGCCGGCCTCCAACCGTCAGGGCGAGATAGTTCAGCGCATCCAGTACGAAGGGCTCGACCTTGGTCCAGAAGAATAGGGGGTACTTGTCCGCGATGTCAGCGGGAGTCCCATAGCCGAGCCTTTCGTTGCAGCCGATCTCTTCAAACTCATGGAAAAGAGCATTCAGTTTCCGGGGGTAGAAGGGGTCGGCGAGCTGCCCAATCAGATCAGCAGCCCGGACCAGGCCGGCCTCGGTGTCCGTCTCGCGGTGATCGCTATCCTCCGGCACCGGAAAACGCGTCAGCTCGATCGCTCGTGCTATGCGGTCAGCGTCAATGATCGGATGTAACGCGAAACGCTCGCGCACGGCGATCTTGGAGCGATCGATATGATAGGGTGCAAGGCTCGCGTCGGAAGCGCCCGCCGGAGGCGAGAAGACCTCACCCCGCTCATTGATGACATAGGCGCCCTCCTTGTCACCGCTGCAAATTCCTCGGACATAGCCAATATCGTGCGCAAGCGTCGCGATAGTGAAATGGAGCCAGTCCTCAGGCGAGACATCCATTTTGAATCGGCGTCCGCGCAGGATATCCTGGCCGACCAGCGTCACCAAAGCCGTGTGCTCCGCATCGTGATAGAGCGCATCGCTCAAGCTCAGGCGTTCGAATATGAGACTTGCGCCTTCGCGTATCGTGTTGGCAAAACGCGGCTCGCGTCGCCCATAGGCGCGGTCGTAGAGGCTTGCGAGATGATCGGCGAAGGCCTCAGCGAATATCGTCGCCGGATTGAGCATCGCCAACCATGATCCGAATTCACGGCGCAAACAAGAGGCTTCGTTTAGGCAAGCCAAGTCGGCAAGCTACTCGTCAGCTTGCTGCATCACGACGTGCAGTTGGTCGTCCGAGAGGCCGGGATAGCGGTCCTTGACGGCGAGGACAGCGTCACGCTTTGCCGTGTAATCAAGCTCGGCGCCGGTCTTGCGCAGGCGCCCTCTCTTTTCCGCCAACAGGGTCCTCAGATACTCGACAGCTTCGGTCACTTCGTCCGGTTTCAGCGGCATGGTCTCACCACACTCCCAAGGTAACGTTTTCACCAAAGCATGCCGCGCGAGCGCTCGGATGCCAGCGAAGATACATCAGACGTCGCACCCTCATTGATATTTCAATCCCTTCAACCAAACACCGAAGAATACTTGCAGGCTGTTGTCATCCGTCGGTTCGTCATTGACGAAGGCGTCGTTGAAGTCGACATACGTGACTCCGGCACCAAGCGTCACGATGGCCACGGGACTCCAATAGATGCCGCCACCGACGCCCAACGCTTCGCCCGCTTCTTCATAGTCCTCATAACCAATGCCGAGCTCGATCCGCGTCTCTTCGGTGAGACTGGCGAGGATGCCCGCACTTCCCGCCCAAAACTCGTCATCGGTGCTGAGCGGCGCGAGATTGTTGGCATAGACCGATGTCCCTTCGCCGATCACCGCCGCGCCAAACAAATCGAAGCCCTCGCCAAGCCCGATCACGACACCGCCGCCGGCTGCCCAGTCATCGGCACCGTCCTTGTCTGACTGCCACAGTCCCACAACTTGGCCCGTGAAGCCGTCGCCCGAATACAGAGCGTATCCTTGAACCGACGGAATATCGTTCTTGGCATCGTTTTCCGTTTGCTCCGTAAGCACCGGACCTGGTTCGGACAGCACGAGAAAAGTCACCGTGTCCGTGTCATAGTCCGGATCTTCCAGCGCCAAGGCGAAGGACCAGGCATCCCGGGTATAGGTCAGCCGCATCTGTTCATTATAGGCGTCGGAAGGCCCAAAACTGCGCGTCGGGGCCGTGGCGGCATAGAAGTCCCAGCTTGTCACCAGGGTCGCGGTAGCGTCCTCTTGCCCTGCGAGCAGTTGCCAGTTGGGGGCAAACTTCCACCAGCCAAAGGCTCGTTGCATCTCGATTTCCTCGGAATAATCCGACAAATCGCCGCCGCCTTCGGCTTTGAGACGGAAATAGCCACCGACCTCGCCGACCGCCGTATCGGTCTTGCCCTGGACGACAAGACGGGCACGCAAAGCGATGTCCGCATTGTCGTCATTCTCGAAATCCGTATACAACAAGGCTGTACGAAGTTCGGCCGAAACGCTGACCTCAGCCGTCGGAGCAGCATCCGCGGCCGGCACGACCGACAAGGTGAAACCGGAGTCTTCCGGAATCACATCGTCTTTTTTTCCCGGACGAGAGTATTCAATATAGGTCTGACCGCCGCGGATAGACAAAAGACTATAGCCGGCGGGAACAGAAGCCTGTGGCTGCGCTTCCAGCCGCGAAATACGCGACTGGAGCGACTCGATCTCAGCTTTCAGGGAACTCAGTTCGTCAGCCCGAGCCAGCCCGGCAACCCACACCAACGCTGCACTTCCCAAAAGGAGGCGCGACAACCCCTTCATGCTCCCCTCCGAGCCTGATCTGCGATGCACCCGATAGCTTCAGGCAGACTCAAATCGCCGCAGATGCAACGCGGCAGGCGTACCCAGCGAAATCTACTTCATACGAGGCCCCCTGAAACCTCGTAAATTTGCGAGGTAGCGCCACAAAATATTACTGGTGCACAATGTCCCGCATCCGGCGGCATATGTGTACAGCGAGGGCACTGGGGTTCGGGATGTCGGCTAAAGCGAATGGCAAGAGCCTTGGCATTGCGGCTTGCACGGCAATCGTGGTCGGCAACATGGTCGGCTCCGGCTTTTACCTCTCCCCAGCCATCGTGGCGCCCTACGGCAATCTTGCTGTCCTGGTCTGGATCATCATGGGCCTGGGTGCCGCCTGTCTCGGCCTGGTGTTTGCGAGACTCGCCCGGCTCGCCCCGACGACGGGAGGGCCTTATGCCTATACTCGTCTTGCCTATGGCGATTTTCCCGGTTTTCTCATTGCCTGGGGATACTGGATTTCCATCTGGTCCACCATGCCCATCATCGCCATCGCCTTTGCCGGCGCTGTGATCGAGCTGTTCCCGTCGCTCCATGGTCGCATCGTGGTTGTGGTGCTCACCCTTGGCGCCATCTGGGCCGTCGTGCTTGTGAACCTTCGCGGCGTCAGCGCCGCCGGTCTCTTCGCCGAGCTTACGACCTATTCCAAGCTGCTGCCTTTTGCGGCTGTGGCCATATTCGGCCTTCTTTACGTCGATATATCGAATTTCGCGGAGTTCAACCCGAGCGGGCAGTCGATCATCGGAGCCACCGCCGCGCTCGCGCCCGTCACCATGTTTGCGTTTCTGGGCCTCGAATCGGCGACGGTTCCTGCCGGCGACGTGCGAAATCCGGCGCGCACCATTCCTTTTGCAACCGTGCTGGGCATCACGATCGCGGCGGTGCTCTACGTTCTCGGTACAGTGGCGGTGATGGGCATCGTTCCTCGTGCGGAGCTTGTGAAGTCGGTTGCCCCCTTCGCCGATGCGGCCGGAATCATGTGGGGAGAGGTGGGCAGGATAGCGGTGTCGCTCGCCGTCATCATATCGTCGATCGGCGCGCTCAACGGCTGGACCCTGCTGATGGGCCAGGTCCCGATGGCAGCGGCAAATGACGGACTCTTTCCACCCGTATTCAGCCGGCTTTCGGCCCGAAATGTGCCGGCAATCGGCATTGTCGTCTCGGCCCTTTTCTCCACCGTGCTGGTATTGACCCAAGCCGCGGGCTCGGAGGGCTTTGCGGCATTCTATAAACTCGTTGTCGGCCTCGGCACAATGACGGCGGTGATCCCCTATGCCTTCTGCGCGCTGGCCGGAAGCCTCGTGGCAAAACGCGTCAGTAAAGGCGCAGCCATCCCGCGTGTGACGGTCATTGAAATCGTCGCCTTCATCTTTGCGATATTCACGCTGATCGGCTGCGGAGCGGAACCGGTTCTTTATGGCCTGGTCTTGCTGCTTCTCGGCGTTCCCTTCTATGTCTGGCTACGTCGCATCATGCCAGCTACCTTAAGCTAGGTCGTGCACTGATATGGCCAAGAAAACTCCGCCTGTCGTCGCCGAACCCAACTCACACGAGGTCCGGATTTGGATCTTGCGGAGATTGCTTCGTAACATCAACCCTACCCCAGCTTGCGTAGTGCGAATCCATCCGCAGCTGCGTCCCGGCTGGAGCGCCACTGCCCTCAACTACCCTATGAACGCCGTCACCACGACCCTTGCCTATGACAGTAGCGGCCGATTAGATTTGGCAGCTACGGCAACCGGTCGTCAGTCCCGCAAATTTGCCTAAGGGAGCCTCACCATGGATTTCTCAGTGATCGACGTCGAACTCGTGCTGAAGCTCCTTATCCTCTTGCTGATCGGTATGGGTCCCAAGATCGCATTGGTCCCTTTTCTCGAGAAGACCAAGCACCTCGATGCAGAGACACAACGGGCAGTGGGACGGCAGATGGTTATGACGGCGGTGGTCACGGCCGTCATCCTGTTCGCCACCGGTTGGTTCCTCATGCGCCTCCTCCACATTACCGGCGGCGCCGTCGCAGTCGCGGGCTCGATCATCTTTGCGATCCTTGCCATCAATATGGTGTCAGGCCCGGGCAAAAAGGTCGAGGAGGCGGAAGCAGGGGGCCCAGAGGATCCGAAGCACATCGCGATCTATCCGCTCGCGATACCCTATCTGCTGAACCCTGTGGGTATCACGTTGCTGATTGTTTCGTCCGGTGAAGTCGTCTCGATTGCGAGTGCCGGACTTGTCTTGGGGCTAGTCCTGCTGGTTGGCGCGTTGGACTATCTGGTTTTTGCCAATATCGACAAGTTGTCGAAGCGCATGAGCCCCGTAAGCTTGGTTGTCTCTGAAGTTGTGTTCGGGATTCTCTTGACCGCGGTTGCTGTCCAACTGATGGTTTACGGACTAAATTCTCTCGGGATCATTGCCACGACCGGTCACTAAAGCATGATCCGGAAAAGCTTGTGGCCGGGTTAAACCCGGCCATCCCGGTTTTCCGGAAAAATCATGCGTAAACAAAAAAGACAAAGCGCGATGGCGACTCGATCTAAAGCCATCGCGCTTTAGTTCAACTGTGCCATTTGATGCCGGCGAACTTTCCGTCGATGATCGTGCCCTTTTTGCCACGCACGATCTCCGGGATGTCGGCGAGCGCGCCGATGGCGGCGGATTTCCCCGTTTTCCTGGCGAACTGACAGGCCGCGTCGACCTTTGGTCCCATCGATCCCGCCGGGAAACTGTGCTTTGAGATCGCGTCCGGATTTGCCTCATGTATGGCCTTGGCCTCAGGCGTGCCGTAGCCGATGAAGACCGCGGTCGCGTCGGTCGCCATGATGTAGAGGTCGGCGCCCAGTTCTCTGGCCAGAAGCTCCGAGCACAGGTCCTTGTCGATCACCGCTTCCACGCCCACGAGCTTTCTGTCGGCGCCCTTCTCATACATCGTCGGAATGCCGCCGCCGCCGGCGCAAATGACGATCGTCTTGTGGTCCAGCAGCCAGCGGATGGGCCGGATCTCGAATATGCGTTTGGGCGCCGGCGAGGCCACGACGCGCCGCCACTTCGCGCCATCCTGCTTGAACACCCACCCCTTCTCCGCCTTGATGCGATCCGCATCGGCCTTCTCATAGACGGGCCCGACGAATTTTGTCGGGTTCTTGAACCCGGGATCGTCGCCGTCGACCTCCACCATGGTGAGCAGCGTGGCGAAGGGGACCTCGAAGGGAAGCAAATTGCCGAGTTCCTGCTCGATCATGTAGCCGATCATACCTTCGGTTTCGGCGCCGAGGACATCAAGCGGATAGGCCTCGTCCGGCTTGTAGGCAGCGCCCTGGAGCGCCAGGAGTCCGACCTGAGGGCCGTTGCCGTGGCTGATCACCACCTGATGCTCGGAGGCGATCGGCGCGATCGCCTGTGCCGCGACCTTGATGTTGTTCCGCTGCGTCTCCGCGGTCATCGGTTCGCCCCGCTTCAGGAGCGCGTTGCCGCCCAACGCTATCACCACTCGCATGATCAGTCTCCCAGCGTGGCCACCAGCAGCGCCTTGATCGTGTGCAGGCGATTTTCCGCCTGCTCGAAGGCGACATTCGCTTCCGACTCGAAGACTTCATTCGTCACTTCGAGTCCATCCGACATCCCGTAGTCCTTGGCGATCTGCTTGCCCAACACGGTCTCGGTGTCGTGGAAGGCAGGCAGGCAGTGCATGAACTTCACCTGCGCATTGCCGCTCGCCTTCATCAGCTTGGCGTTCACCTGGTAGGGGGTCAGCAGCTTGATGCGTTCCTTCCACACGTCCTTGGGCTCGCCCATCGAAACCCACACATCGGTATGGATGAAATCGACACCCTTGACCGCGGCGGCGGTATCCTCGGTGATCATCAGCCGCGCGCCGGATTTTTTGGCAAGATCCTTGGCGATCGACTGATACTCGTCCGAGGGCCACAGTTTCTTCGGGCCGCAGATGCGCACATCCATGCCCATCAGGCAGCCCACGATCAGCAGCGAATGTCCCATGTTGGAGCGCGTGTCGCCGAGAAACGCATATTTGATCTCGCTGATCGGCTTTTCACTGTGCTCGCGCATGGTCATGACGTCGGCAATCATCTGAGTAGGGTGGTACTCGTCGGTGAGGCCGTTATAGACCGGCACGCCCGCAAATTTTGCGAGCGTTTCCACGCCCTTCTGGGCGGAGCCGCGATATTCGATGGCGTCATACATGCGCCCGAGCACGCGCGCCGTGTCCTTGAACGATTCCTTGTGGCCGATCTGCGATCCGCTCGGGTCGAGATACGTGACATGGGCGCCTTGATCGTAGCAGGCGACTTCGAAGGCGCAGCGCGTGCGGGTCGAAGTCTTTTCGAAGATCAGGCAGATCTCCTTGCCCTCGAGATGCTTTTGCTCGGTGCGCGCATATTTCGCCCGCTTGAGGTCGCGCGCAAGGTCGAGGAGATAGCGGAATTCGCGCGGCGTGTAGTCCTGGACAGTCAATAAGGACCGGTTGCGAAGATTAAGGCTCATCTCTCTGCTCCATCATTCAGCGTGATTGTCGGATGGGTGCTCAATAGGCGGGCTCGCGCCAGATCGGGCAGGTCATGCAATGGCCGCCGCCCCGGCCCCGGCCGAGCTCGGCGCCACGGATCGTGATCACCTCCACGCCTGCTTTGCGCAGCAGCGTGTTGGTATGGGTGTTGCGGTCATAGGCGACGACCACGCCGGGCTCCAGCGCCACGACGTTGTTGCCGTCGTCCCACTGCTCCCGCTCGGCTTCATAGGCGTCGCCACCCGTGCCGACCGTGCGCAGCTTGTTGAGGCCCAGCGCATCGCGGACCACTTCGAGCATCGGCTTGTCTTCCTGCCGCGCTTCGATGCCGCCATTGCCGTCGGTTGGATAGAGGCTGTAGCAACGGATCTGGCTGACCACTTCCTCGAACAATGTCACGAGATCGCGGTCGCAGAAGCTGAACACCGTGTCGAGATGCATGGCGGCCCGGCTTTTGGGCATGAGGCAGCCTATGACCCGTGTCGCCGCCTTGGCCTTGAACAGCTCTCGGGCGACCTGTCCCACCGCTTGATAGGTGGTTCGCTCACCCATGCCGATGAGGACGACGCCCTTGCCGATGGGCATCACGTCGCCGCCTTCCATGGTGGAATTGGCATAGTGGCTATCGGAATCGCCCCACCAGATCTTGAAGTTTCCGCCCTTGAACATGGGATGGAATTTGTAGACGGCGCGCTGCAATAGCGTCTCCGGCCTGCGGGCCGGCCAGTACATCGGGTTGCAGGTTACCCCATTGTAGATCCAGCAGGACGGATCGCGTTGGAACAACGTGTTGGGGATCGGGGGGAGCACGAAGTCGCTGTCGCCGAAGGCCGTTTTCATCAGTGTTTTGGCTTTTCCGTCGGGAAGATCGGAAATGGCGATGCCGCCTATGAGAAAGACCGCCAGTTGCTTGGCCGGAATTTCATTGAGCCAGCTTCGCATGAATGACGCAACCTGAATCCCCACGGCATTCTCGGTAATCTGTCGGTCGAGAACGAAACTTCGAGCCTCCTTGTCCTCGAGCGCTTCCGCCAGAAGATCATGCAGTTCCAGAACCTCGACCCCTCTCTCTTTCATCTTCAGGGTGAAATCGTAGTGATCCTTCTGCGCTTCGTGCACCCAGATGACATCATCGAACAGAAGGCTGTGACAGTTGCCGGGAGTGAGCCGCTGATGGGCGAGCGAGGGCCTGCACACCATGACCGTCTTGAGCTTTCCGACTTCCGAATGAACTCCATACTCTCGCATTTACATTCTCCAGAGCTTGAATGGGACGTCTTTATCCAGCGGTCACAGCGGACTGATCTTGCCGGTCCACATCAAGTAGGCGGCCAGGACAGCAAGCAGCACGATCACCACGGCCACGATAATCTCGAAGCCCTTGAACACAGATTCGCCACGTTCGCGCCGCGCTATGGCGTAGACCAGAATGCCGGGCGCAAACAAAACGGCGCACATCAGCAGGTAAGTGAGCCCCGCGGCATAGACGAGCCAGAGGCCGTAGACGGTGGCCAGGCCGCCAATCCACATGTCCCTGTTGCGCGAACCACCGTCGCGGGAATAGGTCTCTCCGCTGGCCGCAAGCTTCAAGGCATAAGCGCCGGAGAGGACATAGGGCGGAAGAATGGCGACAGAAGCGATGAAATAAAAGAACTGATAGGCGTCCTTGGAGAAGTAGCTGACGATCAGGAACAGCTGGATGAGAGCGTTGGTCGCCCATAGCGAATTGGCGGGGGAACCGTTGGCATTTTCAAACGCGAACCACCGCGGAAATGTGCCGTCGCGCCCGCAGGTGTAGGGGATTTCGGCGCACAGCAGCGTCCATGAGAGAAAGGCGCCGCCCACGGAAATCATGAGGCCGATGTTGATCAGTGCCGCCCCCCAGCTGCCGACCAGAGGCTCGAAGACCCCCGCCATTGAAGGCACCTTGAGTCCGGCAAGTTCGGGCTGGCTGAGCACTCCGGTTGCCAGCAGCGAGACCAGGACATAGAGGCCGAGCGCGCCGAGGAATCCGATGACCGTGGCCCGTCCCACGTCGGAGCGGCGGGCGGCTCGCGCCGAATAGACGCTCGCTCCCTCGATGCCGATGAACACCCACAAGGTGACCAGCATCGTGCTCTTCACTTGATTGACGATCGATCCAAGGCCGCCCGCGCCCTGGGAGTCGGGCTCGCCCCAGAAGTTGAAGGTGAACTTGTCCCAGTTGAATGCCACGATGGCGACGAGGACGAAGAGAAACAGCGGCACTAGTTTTGCGATCGTTGTGACGATATTGACGAAAGCTGCCTGCTTGATTCCATTCAGCACCAGCAGGTGAATGAGCCACAGGCAGATCGATGCGCCGATGATCGAGACGAGGTTATTGCCATCCCCGAACATCGGGATGAAATGGGATAGCGCCGAGAAGATGGCGACCGCATAGGCGACGTTGCCGAGGAAGGCGCTGAGCCAGTAGCCCCAAGCGCTATTGAAGCCGACGAACGATCCGAATCCCGCCTTCGCATAGGCATAGGGCCCGGCATTGAGCTCGGGCTTGCGCGTGGCGAGGTTCTGATAGACGAAGGCGAGCATCAGCATGCCGAAGCCGGTGATGAGCCAGCCGATAAGGATCGCGCCCGGTGAGGCGCCCTTCGACATGTCGGAGGGCAGGTTGAACACGCCGCCGCCGATCATCGAGCCGATGACGAGGGCAATCAGCGGGATGAGAGAGAGTTTCTGTGTTTCGGTGGAACGCGCTTCGATCGCCTGTTCGGTGTCAGTCGCAGTCATGGTTCCCTCCCCAGCCGCGCCGGCGCTGACGGCATCAGGCGGCCAAAGCGAGCCATCGCTATCGCCTTGAGCGGATGCGTCACGTCACCGGTTCAGCATCAGGCAACTCCACCGGCTTTCAGGACTGGGCCGGCCATTCCGGTCTGAAGCTACATCAGCGCAGACAGCGCGAGACCTCGTAAATTTGCGAGGTAGCGGCATGAATTATTACTGATGCGCGGGTTGCTTCGATCGGCAAGAGAAGGACGAGCCGGCATCGCTGATACGGCTTTGCCTTGTTCGGGAAACTTCGCTGGGCAGGTTTGCCGCATGCACTGCTGATGTTGAACGCGATGCAACTCCTGCGAGCGAGGCACGCGCGGTGGGTGAATGACACTCGTAATACCGCCGACAGCTTTGCAGGTAATTTTACCAGCTTGCGTGATTGGCGATTTGGACGAGACTTTGCCTCGCGGCCTGGTGAGCGCCCAGACACTTCAATCAGGCCGTAGGTCTGCGACTTGGTGACCCTGGTCGAGCCCGCCCCCGGCGCTGCGGCTCCCGCCTGGCGCCGGGGATTGTATCCTGCATGCAGCAGGGTGAGCGCGCTATTCAAAGATGGCCGAGAACCAGATCATTCTCCTCGTAAAATTACGAGGTCTCACGACGTTTCTACGACTGTATAGTAAAATCGAAACAGCAAGTATGAGATGTTTGGATGGCACCGACAACCCTTGTCATGACACAGGCGAAGATTCGGCCTGCGCATGCGGATACGCCGTGACCGCCATCATTTGTTGTCGAGGCAACTCGTTGGCTCAAGGCTGTGAAGATTAGCCATTCCGACGCGTCTGGTTTGATCGGCAGCCTCGCTATTGGCAATCGTTCGGAGGGTCGAAGCATGTCTCTCAGCCGCCAGATCAAGTCGATTGGCATGACCGTTGCGACGATCATGATCTTCATGGCCCAGGATCCCGTGATCCTGTCGGCGCAGGACTCCAGCGCAACGTCCGCCGCGGCCGACGCCAGCCAGCAACCTCTCTCAGCCGAAGAGCTTGAGACCCTCGTGGCGCGCATTGCGCTTTATCCGGATGACCTGGTGGCGCTTGTCATGGCCTCCTCGCTTTATCCGCTGCAGCTCATCCAGGCCGATCGCTACCTCTCCGACGTCAAGAGCAAGCCAGACCTGAAACCGGACCCGGATTGGGACGGCAGCGTTATTGCGCTGCTCAACTATCCGGACGTCCTCAAGATGATGAATGACGACCTCAAATGGACAGAGCAGTTGGGCAACGCGGTCCAGACCCAGCAGAAAGATCTGTTGGTGGCTATCCAGGAGTTGCGCGACCGGGCGGTGGCAAATCGCATCATAAAATCAGACAGCAAGATTACCGTTAAAGAAGAGAACAACAATGTGATCATCGCACCGGCGAAGGAG
This sequence comes from Pseudomonadota bacterium, assembly GCA_021828105.1. Lineage (GTDB taxonomy): Bacteria > Pseudomonadota > Alphaproteobacteria > Rhizobiales > Aestuariivirgaceae > Taklimakanibacter. Next base: position 220,354 of record JAKATG010000002.1, on the reverse strand, counting down.
GAAGCCACCTATGTGCCGACATATGACCCGGCCATTCTGAGCCCGACCTATGTCTACGAGGAAAGCGCTCCGCCCCCCGTCTATTACGGTGACCCCTACCCTTCCTATTATTATCCCTACGCACCCTATTGGCCCGGATTCATCACCGGCGCGTTCTGGGGTGCGGCGATCGACTGGGATGACTGGCATTCCTGGGGCGGTGACGTCGATGTCGACATCGATATCGACGGTGATTTTGATTTTGACCGCAATCGTCTCGAGCACTGGGACAGGAACAACTTCAACCAGTGGAACAAGAACAACTTCAAATTCGACCGCAACTCGATCAATAACCGGCTGAGGAACAATAATTTCGATCGGCTTGACCGCAAGGCCGGCAACCGCGGAAACCGTGTTTCGAATTTGCCCGCTGGCGGCAATAGGATCACAGGCAAGGATGTAAGGCGGGACGTGAAGCAGGGCCTGAAGAAGCAAGGCCAAGGGCAACGTCAACGACCCGCCAATGTTGCGGACCGTAAAGCGGGCCAGGGCTCGCAACGGGCAGGCACCAGGCCGTCCCAGGGTGCCAGGAACGTGGCTGCGCAGAGAAAGAAGGCAAGCAGCACTCGCAACCGGGCCGCACAGCGCCCCGCCTCCAAAGTCGACCGGCGTCCCAAGCAGATGTCCGGCCTGGGTGACTACGGCCGAGGCCGCAGCGCCAAGCAGTATTCGAAGCGCGGACAATTCAGCCGCGGAGGCGGCAGAGGAGGCTATGGCGGCGGCCCGAAGATAAGGCGCCCGATGGGTGGCCGCGGCGGCTTCGGCGGCGGCGGCAGGGGCGGCAGGGGCGGCAGAGGCGGCGGCCGCCGCTGAGCATCACATCCTGATCCATACCGATTCCAGGAGACTGACCATGCGACGCACCACTTCAATCCTCCTCTTCACGGCAACGCTGCTCTGGGGTGCCGCCGGCATTCCCTCGGCCGACGCCGCGCCGTCGATCGAGAGGTTCTTCGGCGATGAGCCGCAAACATTCAAGGAACCGGCAGAGGCCGTCGAGGCGTTCAAGGCCAAGATGATCGCGAAGGACGTGCCTGGCCTGGCGCAGATCATCGGGCTCGATGCCAAGGAGATCGCCAAGACGGAAGACTTCGACAAGCGGTTGACTGAGCTGCAGACCGCCACGAAGGAGAAGGTCGAAGTCAAGGAGACGAAGCCCGATCGCCGCGAAATCCTGCTTGGCAACCTGCTATGGCCATTTCCGTTCCCGCTGGTGAAGAGCGCGAAGGGCTGGCAGTTCAACACCGAGGAAGGCCTTGAGGAGATACTGGTCCGGCGCATAGGCGAAAACGAGATCGAAGCCATCGAAAACTCCCGCAACTACATTACGGCGCAGCAGGATTACGCAAGCGAGGATCGCGACGATGACGATGTGCTGGAATTCGCGCAGAAACTCATGAGCACTGAAGGAGCGCATGACGGGCTTTATTGGCCCGCTGATGATGACGGAGAAAGTCCTGCCGGTCGATTTGTAGAGGAGGCGAAGCTCGGGCAAACCGGCGCTCCCGCGGACCAGGGCTATTTCGGATATCGGTTCCGTATTCTGGGCGGGCAAGGGAATAATGTTGCCGGCGGCCGATATGATTATGTGATCAATGGGAACATGATTGCCGGATATGCGCTGGTGGCGTGGCCGGCGCGCTATGGCGAAACCGGGATAAAGACCTTCCTCGTGAGCCATCACGGCACGGTCTATGAGAAGGACCTTGGCCCCAATACGGCGAAGCTTGTCCAACAGATCAAGCGTTTCAACCCCGACAAGACCTGGAATGAGGTCCCGAACTAGAATGCTGGGACTGTAATCGTCCATGAGAGTCAGCATTGCATCAGCGAGCGCATCACCAACTCTGGCGATGCGCTTTATTTCTTAGACGTTTCTGTATTTCTGCGCCTCATCCAGGTCCTCCTCCGCAAGGCACCAGCGCTGTCTGCTTCCACTGACGCTTGCCACGCTTCCATTATGCCGAAGGGCTATTCTTTTGAGTTTAACAATCACTTTTCTGTTGACATCGTGGGCCAAACGGCAGGATTTGGAGAATATCAAGATCGAAAGAAATGCGTCCGGAATTCCTGGCTGCCGGGCGTTTTTTCGTATCCTGAGAGGGTCGACTTGACTTGCCTCGAAAGTCACATCTGAGAGACGCCGTTGAATAGGATCGCACCTGGGACCGGTGGGGTGTTTGATACTGCGCCGCCTCGCGCAGCCGGCTCGCTCCGTGCGGTTCTTCGTGCTACAACAATGTCCAGCCGGGCGAGGAGCAAAGCAATGAGCCGTCCACGCGTCCTGTTGGCTGACGACCATCGCATCGTCAGCGAGGGGCTGAAGGGCCTTCTTGCCGATGATTTCGAGCTGGTCGGCATGGTTGAAGACGGACGTGCGCTGATCGCCGCCGCCAGGACGCTCAAGCCCGATGTCGTAGTGGCCGACATATCGATGCCGCATGTGAACGGGATCGATGCCGTAGCCCAGCTGAAAAAGGACAATCCGGACATCAAGGTCGTCTTTCTGACGATGCACCAGGATTCAGCCTATGCGCGTCGGGCGCTCGACGCCGGCGCTCACGGCTTTGTGGTGAAGCACTCCGCCACCGCTGAACTCGTCATGGCCATTCACGCCGCGCTCAAGGGTCAGACTTTCATAACACCTGCGCTGACCGGCGACTTGCTGCGACAGGGGAACAAATCATCGAACATCGACGATGCCGCCAAGTTGCTGACCGCGCGACAGCTCGAGATCCTGCGGCTGCTGGCGGAAGGCCGTTCAGCGAAAGAAATTGCGATAAGCCTTGCAATATCCCCGCGCACCGTCGAGTTTCACAAATATCAGCTGATGGAGGCTCACGGGCTGCACAGCAATGCGGAGCTGATTCACTTTGCGATCAAGCACGGCGTGGTGACCATCTGATCGGAGAAAACTACTCCGCCTTGATCGCCAGCAAGGTCAGCAATAGCCCGATTGTCGAGAAAAGAATGATTACCTGCGCTTCCATGGCTCGCTCCCGCAGCCGAAATGATGCATCTGCTGACGGCATCCGGAAATAACATAGGTGAATGAGCGCGAACAAACTGCGCCAGTAATTTTTCACCCGGTCCCCTCGTAAACTTACGAGGTCTCAAGCTCAGCTCTCGTCACGTAAAGTGAAGGTCCGTAGAGCTGATCCTTATGGGCTGCTCAGAAGGCAAGCAACGCAAACAAATGGATCGCACGATGTCGTCGCTCAGAATCACGTCCGTGGTGCTGGCCCTATCGATGATCACGGCCATGCCGGCAGCTCGAGCGGATGAAGCACAGGCCAAGCAGCTGTTCAAGGCGATGTCGGATTACATGGCCTCGCAGCAGAAGATCTCATTCAACCTCGACACCACCCTCGAGGTCGTTACCAAAGACGATCAGAAGATCGCCTTCGCAAGCTCCGGCAGCGTGACGCTCAACCGTCCTGACAAGCTTCGTGCCACGCGTAAAGGTGGGTTCGCCGATGTCGAGCTGGTCTTTGACGGAAGGACCGTCTCGCTGCTCGGCAAGGATGCGAATCTATACGCTCAGGCCGATATACCCGGCACCATCGACAACCTGGTCGACGTCATGCGGGACAAATTTCATCGCCCGCTGTCGGGAGCGGACCTGGTGATGTCCGACGTCTACGGTCAGCTCATGCCCCTGGCAACGGAAGTGAGGGATGTTGGAAGCGGCGTGATCCGGGGTGTGGAGTGCGATCATTTTGCATTCCGGGCAAAGGACGTGGATTGGCAGATTTGGATCGCGCAAGGTGACCATCCCTACCCTTGCCGCTATGTCGTGACCACCAAGGACGTCAAAGGGTGGCCGCAATATACGGTCGACATTCGGGATTGGAAGACGGGAGCCGAGGTCGCAGCCGACGATTTTGCCTTCACGCCGCCGGCAGAGGCGCGAAAGCTGAAGCCAGGTGAATTTCCCGATGTCGACGAACTGCCGAGCGCTCTGGTGAACAAATAAGGAGGTCACCGCAATGCTGAAGCGTATTGTGATCGTGCTCGGCGCCACCATCGTCGGCATGCTTTCATTCAATGTCGGCGAGTTGCTGATTGGGCCCGGTCGCGGAATCTCGATTCCAACTGCGCAAGCAAGGGTCGGTCGACCGCTGACGCCGATGAGCGTTGCCGGCGTCACGCGCCGGACGGTACGGCGGTGCGCCGCTGGGGTCTACAACTGCTAGCTCTGTAGACATTCAGCCCTCCACTCGGCCACCGACACTCCACTCCAAGTAGGCAAAACTATTAGGGAATTGCAACCACAGGCTTTCTCGGTATTGGGCCTAAGTCCAACTTGTCGCCGAGTAAGACTATTGCTGTGGTGGGGCCATGGATCATACGGTTCGCGGCGCGGCGTCGAGGCACGTGCTCGTCGGGCGTCCATGGATTCCATTGCTGCGCGGATTTTGGGTCGTGACACTCGGCGAGATCACTTTGCTCCTGCCGGACATGACTTTGGCGATGCTTGCGATCCTCTTTGGGATCTATGCGCTCGTCGATGGCACCATCGCCCTGGTCTCGGCTTATCGCGCACCCAGCATTGGAGCGAACTTGTGGCTCGCTTTGATCGGTGTTTGCGGCATCCTCGCCGGTCTTTTCGCGCTCCTATGGCCAGGTCTGTCGGCGCAGACATTGCTTTACTGCATCGCCGTCTGGGCCGTCGTCCTTGGCCTTTGCGAGATTGCGGGCGGCATCGCCTTGTTCAAGGTGACCTCCCATGAGTGGTTCTACTTTCTGGGCGGGTGGGTCGCGATCATTTTTGGCGCCATGCTGATATACCAGTCGGACGAAGGCGTTGTCGCGTTGGTCTGGCACATCAGCAGTTTTGCCATCGTCTTCGGCGTGCTGCTGATCGCGGCGGCCTACCGGCTGCGCAAGGAATTTGTCGATAGCGACCAAAGCGCCTTCCTAAGCGATTAGAACGTGGCGCGAGGTTGGCGCAAACCGCTTCGCACTTCTTGGTCCGATTCTGTGGTAGCTGCATCGGGTGGCGCGATACCGGAACGCTAGTAATATTTCGTCCCCCTCCCTCGCAAAGTTACTAGGTCTCACAACCGCCCTTCAACCCTAGAATGATACGCGGAATCTCGAGCATTTTAGCGAATGCGCAAGCAGAACTTCGGGGGATGCATATAAGCAGATCGCGGTGCTGGTTGCCCACTCGCAAAGGCCGCCCGCGAAGGGCTCCCACCTGGACCCCGGAAGGCATCCGGGTGGGAGAACCCACAGCACGGTCCATTCCTCCTTGCTACCCCGGAATCTCCGTGCCGCCAGGGCAGGCGGTCATGCGGGGCGCAAACGGCGAGCGGCTTCCTTTTTGGCCGGCTCCGGCCTATCCTCTCGAACCAGAACCATAAAGCCCTGAGGGAGGGAAATTGACGACAACGGCTTCCGTGTCCGGCGGCGACCCCATGGTCCGCTTCGTGAACGTGCAGAAGAGTTACGACGGCAGGACTCTGGTTGTTAAGAATCTCAATCTGGATATCGCCAAGGGTGAGTTCGTCACCATGCTGGGCCCGTCGGGCTCGGGCAAGACCACGACGCTCCTGATGCTCGCGGGCTTCGAGCCCGCCACCGACGGCGAGATCTTCCTGAACGGCCAGCCGATCAACCGCATGCCGCCGCACAAGCGCGGCATCGGCATGGTGTTCCAGAATTATGCGCTTTTCCCGCATATGACAGTCAATGAGAACCTGGCCTTTCCGCTGCAGGTCCGCCGGCTGGACAAGGCCGAGATCGAGAGCCGGGTGAAGACGGTGCTCGAGATGGTGGAGCTGCCGGGCTTCGGCAATCGCCGCCCGAGCCAGCTCTCCGGCGGCCAGCAGCAGCGCATCGCCGTCGCCCGCGCTCTGGTCTTCGACCCCGATCTCGTGCTCATGGACGAGCCCTTGGGCGCGCTCGACAAGCAGTTACGCGAGCAGATGCAGTATGAGATCCGCCATCTGCACGAGCGCTTGGGCATCACCGTCGTCTATGTGACGCATGACCAGGCCGAGGCGCTCACCATGTCGGACCGCATCGCGGTCTTCAATGACGGTGTCGTGCAGCAGCTCTCGACCCCGGCCGAGCTCTATGAGCGCCCGCAGAATTCCTTCGTCGCCCAGTTCATCGGCGAGAACAACCGGCTGCCCGGCGTCGTCGAGACTATCGCCGGCAACGGATCCTGCACGGTCAGGCTCGATTCGGGCGAGGTGGTGAACGCCTCGGCGGTGAAAGTCGCGAAGAAGGGCGACCGCACGCTTCTCTCCTTGCGTCCGGAGCGGGTGAAGATCGATCCCACGACCAACGGCACCGCCAATATCATCGACGGCTCGATCGAGGAGCTCATCTATCTCGGCGACCATGTCCGCACCAGGCTCAAGGTGGCGGGCCAGTCCGATTTCATCGTCAAGATCCCCAACAACACCGAGCGCCCCGCGCTCAAGGAAGGGATGAAGGTGAAGATCGGCTGGGCGCCCGAGGATTGCCGCGCCCTCGACGACGTTTAGCTCGGCGTCATGCCGCGCAGCCTCTCGGAGCGGCGGCGCAGCAATTCGACGCCGATGAGAAGGCAGATCGAGAGCGCCACCTGAACCGTCGCGGCGGCGGTGATCGTCGGGCTGATCATCTCGCGGATGCCGCTGAACATCTGCTTCGGCAATGTGCGCTGCTCGGCGCTCGACAGGAACAGCGCCACCACGACCTCGTCGAAGGAGGTGACGAAGGCGAAGAGCGCGCCGGTGACGACGCCCGGCAGGATGAGCGGCAGGATGATCTTGCGGAAAACGGTCAAGGGCGTTGCCCCCAATCCTTGCGCGGCGCGCTGCAGCGACCAGTCGAAATTGGTGAGCGTCGAGGTCACCGCGATCACCACGAAGGGAACCGCGAGTGCCGTGTGAGCCAAGGCTAACCCTGTGAAAGTGCCGATCAGGCCGAAATAGCCGAAAGACATGAAGACGGCGACGGCGACGACGATCACCGGAACGATCAGCGGCAGGAGGATGACGGCCAGGATCACGCTGCGTCCGGGCAGATGCGTCCGGGCGAGGCCCAGCGCCGCCATGGTGCCGAGCGCCGTCGCGGCAATGGTGACCACGACCGCGAGCTTGATGCTGAGCAGGAAGGCGCCGGTCCAGCGCGGATTGCCGAAGAAATCCTGATACCAGCGCAGCGACAGGCCCGGCATCGGATAGCTGAAATAGGGCTCGGCATTGAAGGACAAGGGCACGATGGCGAGGATCGGCGCCACCAGAAACAGGAGCACCAGCCCGGTGAAGACCCAGCCGCCATAGAACAGCGCTTTCTCGGCGGGCATGGCATAGGGGGCGGGTTTGAGCATCATGTTCAACCGAGCTTCACCTTGTCGATGCCGACGATGCGGTTATAGATGAAGAACAGGACAATGGTCGCGAGCAGCAGGATGGCGCTCAAGGCGCTGGCCTTGCCCCAGTTGTTCTCCTGATTCATGGCTCTCTCGATGGTGCCGCTGACCATCTGGTCGGCGGCGCCTCCGACCAGCGCCGGCGTGATGTAGTAGCCGAGGCAGAGAATGAAGGTCAGGAGGCAGCCGGCGCCTATACCGGGAAGCGTGAGCGGCAGATAGACCCGGAAGAACGAATAGAAGGGCCCGCCGCCGAGCGACCGCGCGGCGCGCATATAGGACGGCGATATGCCCTTCATCACGCCATAGATCGGCAAGAGCGTGAAAGGCAGCTGGATATGGACCATGGCCGTCACGGTTCCGAACCGGCTGAAGATCAGCTTGAGCGGCCCTTCCGAGAAGTTCAGGTACTGGATGAGGCCGTTGACCGGGCCGTTATCCTGGAGCAGCACGAACCAGGCCGTGGTCCTGACCAGTAGTGACGTCCAGAACGGCACCAGGATGAAGATCAGGAGGATATTGGCCAGGCGGTTCGGCGCATGCGCCAGCATGAAGGCGACGGGATAGCCGAGCGCCAGGGTGATGAGGGTCACCAGCGCGCTGATATAGAAGGTGCGCGCCAGGACATTGACATAGACGGCCTGGGATTTGGGGACGGAAACGATGCCGTTGTCGGCATTGCGCTCGAGATCGAGCGAGCGCAGCAGATAGAAATCGGTGAAGGATCTTCCGGCCTGCTTGATCTTGGCCCAGACCAGCCGGTCGCCCCATATCTTGTCGGCGGCGATGAACTGCTCCTTGTAAGGCGCTCCGGTGAACTCCGTCGACTTGTTCACCGAGCCGATGATCTTGCTGCGGATGCCCGATATCTCATAGTTCATGCGCTTGCCGACGAAGGCCGCGGTATTGTCTTGGGCGACTTTCTTGAAATCCTGGGCCAGCGCCGCATAGACCTGCTCATCGGGCAAGTCCTTGCCGTCCCAGTTCTGCAAGGCGGCAATCGTCGTGGGCAACGTCTCGGCGATGCTCGGATCATAGACGGCACGCGTCAGAAGCAGCACGACCGGTGTCGCGAAGGTGACGATCACGAACAGCAGCAGAGGCAGCACGAGGACGGCCGCGCGGAGGTGGCCCTTTCGCTCGGCGGCGGCGAACTGCCACGGCAGTCTGGGGGCGGCTGTGAGGGTGGCCTCAGTCATCGTGGGCATCGCAACAATATTCCCCTTCTCCCGCGCGGCACGCGTGGGAGAAGGTGGCCGAAGGCCGGATGAGGGCTCTTTCGTGCAGCGTGTCCAGCTTTCAAAAGCATTTGCTTTGCAGGCAAAGAGCCCTCACCCGCCCTTCGGGCACCCTCTCCCATTGCTTCGCAACGGGAGAGGGGGAAGTTGGAGAGCTTTTGCTCACTCTTACTGCGCAACCCAGACGTTGAAGCGCTCGCGCAAGGCGTCGATATTGTCGCCCCAGAACTTCGCGTTGACGATGAAGCCCTTGCTCAGATTGTCGGGATTCGTCGGCAGATCGGGCGTGATCTTGGGGTTGGTATCGGCGATCGCCTGCTTGTTGCCCGGACCATAGGAGATGTAGTTGGTCTGGTCGGCCTGGCGGTCGGCACGGCCGGCAAAGGCGATGAACTTATAGGCGGCGTCGCGGACCTTCGATCCCTTGACGACGTTCCAGCCCTGCCAGTCGAGGGCCTGATTTTCCCACATCACCTTGAAGGGCTTCTTGTCGACATTGGCGGCCGAATAGATGCGGCCGTTCCAGGCGGAAGTCAGGATCACCTGGCCGTCGGCGAGGAGTTGCGGCGGCTGGGCGCCCGCTTCCCACCACACGACGTCCTTCTTGATCGTGTCGAGCTTGGCGAAGGCGCGATCGACGCCTTCGGGCGTCGACAGGACGTTGTAGACGTCCTTGACATCCACGCCGTCGGCGATCAAGGCCCATTCCAGATTGATGAAGGGGCTCTTCTGCAGGCCGCGCTTGCCGGGATATTTCTCGAGATCGAAGAAGGCGGCGACCGAGGTCGGCGCTTCCTTCACCTTCGTCGTGTCATAGGCGAGGACGGTCGCATAGAGGATGCTCGGCACCACGCATTCGCTGGCATCGGCGCTGACGAAATCGTCGCGCTTCAGGCCGAGCTTGTCCCAGTCGATCTTCTCGACGATGCCTTCGGCGCAAGCCGCGATGGTGGTCATCGAGTCGTTCTCGACCACGTCCCAGGTGATGTTGTTGGTCTCGACCATGGCGCGGATCTTGGCGATCTCGCCGTTGAACTCCTCTTCGACGATCTTCTCGCCCGATTCCTTCATATAGGGTTCGAAGAAGGCCTTGCGGACGCTGTCCTGATAGGCGCCGCCCCATGACACGACGGTGACGCTGTCCGCTGCCAGTGACGGCAGCGAGAGCACAGCGAGAAAACAGGCAGCAGAGAACAGTTTGATTTTCATTTGGCAACCTCCCTGGAGGGCACGGACATTCGCGCCACTCTCTTCTGATGGTTAAGCGAGGGCCAGTATTCACTACTGGAGTCGCCAGTCAATCATAACCTGATTTTCGGATAAATCCATGCCGATCAATCGGTTAGGGATCCGCGTTCGAACCGCCCCGCTGGGGCGAGCGATCAGCACAATGACCTGAAAGACGCAAGCTCCAGATGGAGAAAGCCTGCCGGACCACCTGAGGAGGTCACGGCAGGCTTCTGTCCCGCGACGGCTTGGGACAAATCATCTTTGTTCAAACAAGGAACTCGCGCCTTATCTTTTGTTAAGTCCGGCTGCGAGAGCGGGCGCACGCCGACAATTGAGGAACCAATCCGCATCGACGCCGTTGGGGGCGGTGAACAGCGGGGTCCAATCATGATTCGCCTTTTCCTTGTTGCCCTTCCCGTCCGGTATTTCATGCTGGGCGCATCACGGGGCGTCGTCCTTTCACTTGCGGTTTTTGCCGGAGCCGGAACGGAATGCCGGACGTGACGTTACACCGTAAAGGAGTACCGGCCATGGAAACGGACACCAGGCCCGCGGAACTCCGGGAAGCGGCATCACGTGCCCGCGCATTTGCGCAATCTTTGGAGTCTACCGAGCTGAAGCAAAGCTTTCTCGAGCTAGCCGACAAGTGGGAGGCCGAGGCGCGAACGCTTGAAACGATGCACTGAGCGCGCAAGGGCCGATCAGTTCCCCCAGCGCGAGACGGCGACCTGAGGGTCGGCATATTCCGCTATCGCCACGAGTCTCTCTTTGTCTCTGATCGTCACGATCGGCGATTTTTGCTCGATCAGCTGCTCGCGGCGCAGCGTCTGCAGCGTGCGGTTGACATGAACGATGCTCAAGCCAAGGCAATCCGCCAGAATCTCCTGGGTGAGCGGCATCTCGAAGGTCGAGCCGTCGGAAAGCCCTGCCGCATGACAGCGCGAATTGAGCTCCAGGAACAAGTGAACCAGGCGCTCATAGGCGGTCTGGCGGCCGATCCTGATGATCTGATGCAGCAGATAGGCTTCATCCAGCGCCGTAGCCCGCTGATGGGCGCGGGTGATGTGGGGGAAATCAGGAAGGAGACCCAGACACACCGAACGCAGGGCGGACGCGTCGCAGAGCGCGATTGCCGTGCAGGCGATGAGGCTGGTCAGCGCCAAAGGCCGTTCGCGCTCGCAAAGGCCAATGGCGTCGCCCGGCAGGACGAAGCCGAAAATCTGGCGCCGGCCGTCGGACAGATAGCGGGTGCGCAGCGCCCAGCCATCGAGAATATAGTGCGGCCCCGGGATGACCTCGCCCTCGCGCAACAGTTCGGTGCCGCTTGGATGACGCTCGATGGGACCCAGCCCGCCCATCAGAAAATTGATGTCGGTCTCGGAGATCGGCGCGAGAGAACGGAAACGGCTGATCAGAGCGGAGGATTGAGCCAGCAAGGCCGCGCGCGGCATGGCAGGCCTCCCTAACGCCCTGGACTCAAATGCCGCACGGCTTCGATCACCGCCTCGACCGTGAACGGCTTTGTCAGGCGAAGCCTGGACTTGAACCGGTCGGGAAGAATGGTCGCCTCATGGCCGGTCGCGAAGACAAAGGGTATGCCTCTTCTCTCGAGCTCGTCGGCCAAGGGGAAAACCATCTGCTCGTCGAGATTGATGTCGAGAAATGCAAGATCGATGTCGGATTTGGCCAGTTGCTCCCGCGCCGCCTCGCTGCTGGCGACCGGCCCCACGACCACGCCGCCCAGCCTGGTCAGGGTCCGGCTCAGATCGGCAGCAATGAGATACTGATCTTCGACGATCAGGACCCTCTTGTTCTTGAGTAATGTCGGCGCCGCCGCCTCCACTGTTCCTACTCCCGGATCGTGATCTTATCGTCGAGCGGAATCTCCATAACGCATCTTACACCACCTTGGCGGAACTCAAGAGCGGTATTGGCCCGGAGATCATAGGGCAGGCCACGCTCGATGAGCTCCCGTCCAAACCCGTTTCTGGCAGGCGCCTGGTCGATGACCGGCACGCCGCTTTCCAGCCATTCGAAGGTCAAGCGCGGATCGCCAAGCCTTTCGCCCACGCGCCAGGAGACCTTGATATGACCCGAACGCGTCGACAGGGCGCCATATTTGATGGCGTTGGTCGTCAGCTCGTGAATGGCGAGCCCCAGGGTCTGGGCCGGCTTGGCGCGCAATTTGATCTCCGGGCCGCTGACCTCCACCTGGTCATCGAAATGCGCCGCATGGCCGACAAGCTCTTCATGGACGAGTTCGGTCAGATCGACCCCGCCTTCCGGCGACCGCGCCAGGATATTCTGGGTGCGTCCCATGGCGCTCAAGCGGCCATCGAAATGAGCGACAAAGTCCTCGAGCGTTTCCGTGTTCTCGGCGGTGCGATTGGCAAGCGAGCGCACCACCGCCAGGATGTTCTTCACCCGATGCTGGAGCTCGGTCAGCAGGAGATTCTGGCGGTTCTCCGCTAGCCGGCGGGCATGGATATTGATGCATGAGCCGAACCACTGCGACACTTTCCCGGCCGGAGACATGATCGCATGGGTCTTGCCCAAGAACCACTGATAGGTGCCCGAAGCGTCACGCAGGCGGAACTCCAGCTCGACGGGGGAACCGGTTTGCGTCGACAGCGCCAAAAGGCGCCGATATTCCTGGGCGTCATCGGGATGAAGGACGGAAAGCCACCTGGACCCCAGCCCTTCGCCCTCGGGAAGCCCGGTATACTGATAGAATGCCGGGTTCACATACTGCCATTCCAGGCTCGGCGTCGCGATGAAGAGGAAAGCCGGCACCGTCTGGGCGATATTGCGAAAGCGTTCTTCGCTTTCCATGAGCGCTTTCTCGGCCTGCGCCGTTGCGGTGACGTCCATGAACGTCAGCAGGACGCCGGCGATGAAATTTTCGACATTGCGATAGGGCAGGATGCGCACGAGATAGCGAGTCCCGCTGGCAGAATCTTCGATCTCGCGCTCGACGGTGTGCAGAGTCCGCAAGACCTTGCGGACATCCTCGTGGAGGTGCTCATAGGCGATGCGTGGCGCAATGTGCACGATCGGGCGGCCGACGTCGCTGTCGATCAGATGGAAGATCTCGGCGACCGCCGGCGTGAAGCTCCTGATCCTGAATTCATTGTCGAGAAAGATCGTGGCGATCTGGGTGCTTTCCAGCAGGTTCTTCAGGTCGCTGTTGGCGCGGCCCAGCTCATGAACGCGGTGCGCCAGCTCGCCATTGACCGTCTGCATTTCCTCATTGACCGACTGCAGCTCCTCCTTCGATGTCTCGAGCTCTTCATTGGCGGATTGCAGCTCTTCATTGATCGACTGATATTCCTCGTTCGAGGATTTGAGTTCCTCATTGGTGCTCTCGAGCTCCTCGATCGTCGCTTGCAGCCTGTCCTTGGTCAGCCGCAATTCCGATTCGATGCGCTGGACATGCTCGTCGCGGATCACGCCGGAACTCGAATTATCGCTGGGCGTCTCGTCTTCCGTGATCTCGGCATCCTGGAAGAAGACGACGAAAGCCTGCGGCTCGCCGGGGTTGTTGTTGAGCGGCTCGACAATGATGGAAACCCCGAGCCGATCGCCATTCAGCCCCATGACGATTTTTTCGGTCTTTACCGAAACCTTCTCGGCCGCGGCCTTGAGCAGTGAAGCGCGCAGGTCCAGGCGCAGATCGCGGTGAACGAGGCTCAGGAGATTGAGGTTGGCGGAGCCGGAAGCCGGCTCGAGAAAGCGCCCGGTGCGCCCGGAAAAATGCAAGACCTCGCTCTGGTCATCGACGATGATGTAAGCCGGGGTGTAGCGCTCGGCAATGCGCTCGGCACGCCTGGCAATGCCCGGCTCGACGGTGCGGCCTCTCGCCGTGGCACGAGGCTCGCCTCCCTGCTCGGGCCTTTCGATGCGCGTTGCCAGCGGAAATTCCGGCAGCACGCGCGTGATCGTGTCCTGGCGCTGGAATATGCGGTGACGCCTGTCGATGGGAGAGAACAGCTTGGCATGCCGCGTCACGCTCTCCGATGGTCCGAGGAACAGATAGCCGCCGGACCGCAATGAAAAATGGAACAACGGGATGATGCGGCTTTGCAGATCGGCATTCAGATAGATGAGCAGGTTGCGGCAGGAAATCAGATCGATGCGCGAGAAGGGGGCGTCCTTGATCAGGTTATGCGCCGAGAAGATGCACATCTCGCGCAGCTCCTTGACCACGCTGTAGGTGTTTCCTTCATGCACGAACCAGCGCGCCAGCCGCTCCGGCGACATGTCGCGGGCGATGGACTCGGAAAAGCGCCCGACGCGTGCCGCGGCCAGCGCCCGCCCGTCGATATCGGTCGCGAAGATCTGCACATGCGGCACCGAATCTATGCGCGCCAAATGCTCGCGCAGCAGAATGGCGATGGAATAGGCCTCCTCGCCGGTGGCGCAGCCGAGGACCCAGATCCTTATATGATCGCCCGTCGCCTTGCCTTCGAACAGCTGGGGTATGACGCGGCTTTCCAGAAGTTCGAATTCCTTCGTGTCGCGGAAGAACTGCGTCACGCCGATGAGCAGATCCTGGAAGAGAAGATTGGCTTCATCATTGTCGGACCGCAGGAATTCGGCATATTTGTCGACCGCATCGATCTGGTTGACCTGCATGCGGCGCTGGATCCGCCGCAGAAAGGTGTTCTGCTTGTAATTATGGAAATCATGCCCCGTCTTGTTGCGCAGGATCGTGGCGATGCGGCGGACTTCGCCCGGTTCCGGCTGGAAACTTTCTCGGGCGCCGGCGGTATCGGTGCGATGGGCGAGATGGCTTGTAAGCCTTGCGACGATGTCTTCGCGCGGCAAGAGATAATCCACGATGCCTGTCGGATTGGCCGGATTGGGAGCGATCCCATCCACGAGCTCGGCCACCGCCAGTCCGCCCGACTCCTTGAGCGCGGTCAGGCCCAGAGTGCCATCGCCATTGAGTCCCGACAGGATGATGCCGATGGCCCTGTCTTCCTGATCACTGGCGAGGGACAACAGGAAACTATCGACGAGGCCCTTCTGCGCGCCGCTCTTTCCTTCGATGACGAACCTGGATTTCTTGATGGTCGAGACGCGATCAGGCGGAAGAATATGGATGGTGTGGGCCTCGATCCTGTCCTTCGTCGCCGCGACCTTGGTTTTAAGACCGGAAACCTGTCCGATCATCTCGCCGAGCTTGTCGGGTGAGCCCGGGTAGCCGGGAACCAGGACGATGAAGGAGGCGTCATGGCCGGCCGGCAGGCCCGCAAACAGCCGAGTCAGGGAATCGATGCCGCTTTCCGGCGCCGCGATGAGGACTACGCCCGATATCTTAGGCTTCTTTTCAGATTTGGGGTCGTCGGCCACCGTCTTGTTCACTCATTCGTCATCAGGTCATCGACTGATCATAGCGATTCCGGACCGTTCGGCATAGCTGCCGGAATCGCACCCTTCCGCGTCAATCGAAGCTCGGAGTTTTTCGCTTCGAAAATCGCCGCAAGCGCTGTGGTAAGTTCCGCTGACATGCCAGTGCTCGAGCGAACGGAAGTTCCAACAATACTTGCTCTCCGCCGCCATTTGATTCGCCTATGTTAAGGCTGCCCTCGCGCCAGCTCCTATGGTCAATCATCACGGCACTCCACGTTTGCAAAACAATCGAGCGCCAATAGCGCCGCCAGGGAGGCGATCATGAACGACACGCGCATAGAGGACGATCCGATCACCCGTGTCCGCGAGGAAATGGAGATCATCACCGCCGACGGAAGATGCGCCGGCCATGTCAGCGCATGCACGGCGAGCCTGATCTTCACGAGCACATCCGATCAGCCCATACCGAAGGAGTGGATTAGACGGGTCGATCGCGAGGTCTATATCTCCAAACGCTCCTACGAGCTCGCTCATTGAATGGACTGGCCAAGCCAGGGAGAATTCATATGACTACCGGCTATTTCAATTCGGCGCAGCTTGCGGCTCTCTATAAGGAGCTCGAGCAGGAATGCGCGGAATTCAAGCGTGAACATGGCCATGTGACGGCCGCCCAGCACAACCTCATCGCCGCGCGCATCATGGCGGCGGCACGCGACAATCCGCCACCCAAGGCGCCGCTGGAGGTCATCGGCCCGCACGGAACCTGAATCACATAGGTTAATGTGGCCATCGGCTCGCCCCGTAGAATTATGAGGCGCAATCGTGTGATCCGATGCGCCGCGGAGAGGCCCCTTGCAGTCCGTAGCGAGGGGGTCTCTCCGCCCCAAAGGAACAGCCATGGTGCAGCGACTCAAACGTCAACCGGACCGACTTCTTATCCTTGCCCGCCGCGCGCGACGGTTCGCGGGCGAGGAAGATGGCCTGCTGGCCGATCTCTATCGCGAACATGCCGCCATTTGCGAAAGCAAGGCGGCAGCCCAGGCGATGCGCCGGAGGAAGTCGAAGCCGCCCGCAAAAAACTGACGATTACTCACCGGCGGACGAAGGCGCAGGTCTGGCCAGCCGGTTGATGCGCTTGATGGCATCGCGAACGACCTCGGCCTCTGCGTCGAGCTCCGTGATTCTGTCCCGCCACATCTTGGCGCTCGCCGGACGCGATGTGCGTTCCGCCTGACCTTCGAGATCCCGCGCGATCTCTGCCCGTTCTTCGAAGGAGCGCAACGCAACGGCGAGCGCCCGTGACACGGAATCCTCGAGCGCGATATTCACCAGGTCGGCCGAGAAGGCATGGCCGACATGGCAGCGATATCGCAATGTATCGCCTTCCTCGATCTCCCACATGACGCCGTCGCACTCTGGACAGGTGATGACCGAGCGGCGGCCAATCCGGTCCATCAAGCCAATGGTCGATTTGCCGGTTTTTGCCATTTCGACCTCGTGCTGAAGGTTTTCCGGGACATCGCCCGGCACGGCGGCCGGCTCGCGGACCAGCTCGTTCAGCAAAGCCGGTATCGCCGCCAGTGTTGCGACATGATCCACATTTCCCCTTCGCAGCGCCGTTGCCGGCATCTCGGCGAAGGCCGCGTCTTCCGGATCCTGCACCACCGTCTTCCCTCCGCAGTCGCCCAGCGCGTGAATGCCGGCACTGCCGTCAGTCATCGTCCCGGTCATCAGGACCCCGATCGAACGGTGGGCGCAGCATTGGGCCACCGATCGGAACAACGGATCGATCGACGGCCGGGAATGATTCTCACGGCTTCCGATGCCCAGCGACAACAAACGGCCATCGTAAATCAAATGACGATCGGGCGGGGCCAGGTAAATGCGCCCGTGCCGGGCCGGCTCGCCATTCTCGGCGAAATGCGCCGGCATCCTGCCCAGCTGGGTGAGTATGCTGTCGATCCTTGACGTGAATCTGGGCGACAGATGCATCACGACAAGAAGCGCTGCCGGAAACTCTTTCGGAAGTTCGGACACCAGAAAACGCAAGGCATCGAGCCCGCCGGCCGATGTGCCGATCGCCACTATATCGCGGTTTGCCATCGTTCTTCCTTGCGAAGCCCCAACGAAGAGCAATGCGGGACAATCGCGGTATGTTCCTAAATGGCGGCGTCAATCGCAGCTCGGGAGGGTGTCACCAGACCTAAGCCGATAGTACTCCTCCCAGTGCCATCCCGATCAGCAAGTCGGATCTTGAGCGTCTATCGTATCCAGGCAAAGGAAAAGCCCGTCAGACGGGGGTTGGGGGTGGTGCCGACAACGGGCTTTGTGAGTTCCGCTTGTCCTCCAGTTTCGGAGGCTGAGAGAACTATAATCCGCGCGCGCCGTGCAGCCTTAACCTGTGTTAAGGGTCGCTTCCCTGGATGGCGAAAGCCCGTCTAACCTCCGGCGATGACGGCCAGGCGGATTTTCCCTTCCGCCTCGGGAACTGTGCTAAAACCAGCCATGGATAAGGCCACGACATTGGCTCATCTTGCGCTGGCCGAGCGCCATGTCGCGCGCGGCTATGAGCATATTGCCAGCCAGATACGCATCATCGCCAGCCTGGCGAATGGCGGTCACGACACGGCGGTAGCTGAAAATCTCCTGGCGACCTTCGAGGACATCCAGAAAATGCACCTGGCCGATCGTGACCGGCTCAAGAAGGAGCTGGCGGAATATCCCCGCTGATGGAGTCTAGAACCGATAGAACCGCCGCGCATTGTCGTGGAACAGCGCCCGCTGGTCGTTCCCTGAGAGATGCGCCACCGCCTCTTTGAAGTTCTGATAGATCTCACCGTAGCTCATCTGCAACGCCGCCACCGGATAGTCGGTGCCGAACATGGCCCGCTCGACGCCGAAGGCGTCAAGGCAATCCTGCACCACGCCCCTGATGCTTTGCGGTGTCCAGTCATGATCATAGGCACCGGGATTGGAGATCTTGAGCGCCACATTGGGCCGCGATGCTACAAGCCTCAACGCATCGCGCCATCTCTGCAGGCCGGCGGGATTGCGGTCGATCGGGCTGCCGCAATGATTGACGATGATCTGGAGCTGAGGAAAAGCTTGCGCCACATCGAAGACGGCCTCGCCCTGATAGGGATACATCATGAGCTCGAGATGGAGTCCCGCCTCGCTCAAGAGCCCGATATCGCGCCGCCAGTCCTTGTCATAGGCAAGATCGGGACGCGTGATGAAGCTCTTCTGCGGCAGGGTCGGATGATGGCTCAATATGGCCCTGATCCCGGCTACCCGCTCGATCGCCGCCTGCCGCGCGATGACGTCGCGGGCTTCAGGAGCGCCCAAGGGCGCCCGCGCCACGTAGCGCAAGGCCACATCTTGTGTTTTGTCGAGGCCTTCGAGCCACAATGTCTCGCCGAGCGCGTCGTCTTCCTGCCATTGCGCCTCGATGTGGACGGTGCCGACCACATTATGGCCGGCAGCGTCTTTCAGGTAGTCGGCGACCAGATAGTCGCGTCTGAGCGGCGCGAGGCTACCCAGCGCTTCCGTGGCGCCTTCGACCGGCATGAGCCAGCGATGCTTGCCCATGCCGTAATCCCACAGATGATGATGCGCATCGATGATCGGCCCGTCATACACGCCTGTACACCCTTATCTCAGATCTTATTATCGGCCGCGACGGCTTCCGAATAGGTCGGCCGCGAGGCGATGCGATAAGGAAACACCTTGCGCAAGGCGACGAAGAAGACCGGCGTCAGGAACAGGCCGAAGAAGGTGACGCCGAGCATGCCGGAGAACACCGCCGTGCCGAGCGATTCGCGCATCTCCGCACCCGGGCCCGTCGCCAGCATCAAGGGCAGCACGCCCAGGATGAAGGCGAAGGCGGTCATCAGGATCGGCCGCAGGCGCAGCTGGCAGGCTTCGACCACCGCGTCCACCGCCTGAAGGCCGCGCTCCTCCGCTTGCTTGGCGAATTCGACGATCAGGATGGCGTTCTTGGCGGCAAGGCCGATGAGCACGATGAGACCTATCTGGGTCAGGATGTTGTTGTCGAGGCCGCGCAGATTGACGCCGATCAGGGCGGCGAGGATGCTCAAGGGCACGATCAGGATGATGGCGAAGGGCAGCACCCAGCTTTCATATTGCGCCGCGAGCGCCAGGAACACGAACAGCACCGAGAGCCCGAAGATGATGATGGCGGTGTTGCCGGTCGAGCGTTCCTGGTAGGCGAGCTCGGTCCACTCAAAGGACGTGCCCTGCGGCAAGGTCTTGGCGGCGAGACCCTCCATCAGGTCGAGCGCCGTCGTCGTCGACACGCCGGGCGCCGCATTGCCCTGCAGCGGCACCGAGACATACATGTTGTAGCGCTGGATGAGAGCCGGTCCGGTCACGTCGCGGATCGAGACCAGCGTGCCCAGAGGCACGAGAGCGCCTGCGGCAGACCTGACCTTCAACCTGCTGATGTCGGTGCGATCCATCCGGTGCAACTGGTCGGCCTGCGCTCTGACCTGGTAGACGCGCCCGAAGGCGTTGAAGTCATTCACATAAGATGTACCGAGATTGATCGACAGCGTCTCGAAGATGTTGGGGATCGGCACGTTCAGCATGCGCGCCTTGTCGCGGTCGATCTCGAGGAAGAGCTGCGGGCTCGAGGCCGAGAAGGTGGTGAATACGCCGGTGAGGCCTTGCGTCTGGTTGGCCTGCTGCATCATGCCATAAGCGAGGCCGAGCACCCGGCGCACATCGGCCGTGTCGCGCTCCTGCAATTGGATCTTGAAGCCGCCGGAATTGCCGATGCCACGGATGGGCGGCGGCGGGATGGCGATGATGAAGGCTTCCTGGATCTGCTGCAGGCTGGCATAGAGCTGGCCGATGATCTGATTGGCGTTGTGGCCTTCCTTCAGCCGGTTCTCGAAGGAATCGAAGCGCGCAAAGACGACGCCGGCATTGGAGGCGTTGGTGAAGGTGGCGCCCGAGAAGCCGGCGAAAGCGACCGAATCGGTGACGCCCGGAGTCGCCGCGATGATCTTGGAGGCGCGCTGCACCACCGCATCGGTGCGCGACAGCGATGCACCGTCAGGCAGCTGGATCACCACGATGGCATAGCCCTGGTCCAGGGTCGGAATGAAGCCCCTGGGCGTCGCCTGCAGCGCATAGACGGTTCCGGTGATGAGGGCGGCGAAGACCGCCAGCATGGCGATAAGCGAAATCCAGCTCTTGACCAGGAAGCGCACCACCTTGCCATAGAATTCCGCCACGGCGTCGAAGCCGCGGTTGAAGCCGTCGCCCGCCGCCTTGAGCCAGCGCACCAGGAAGAAGCGCGGCGGTGTATGGCTGTGCGGCCGGAACAGCAGTGCCGCCAGCGCCGGCGACAGAGTGAGCGAGTTGAGCGCCGAGATCACCGTCGCCACCGCGATGGTGACGGCGAACTGCTGATAGAACTGGCCGGAGATGCCGGGGATGAAGGCGGTCGGAACGAAGACCGCGACGAGCACCAGCGAAATGGCGATGACCGCGGCACCCACTTCGTTCATGGTGCGATGCGCGGCCGTCGCCGGATCGAAGCCCAAGCCGATATTGCGCTCGACATTCTCAACCACCACGATCGCGTCGTCGACCACGATGCCGATGGCGAGTACCAGGCCGAACAAAGTGAGCATGTTGAGCGAGAAGCCGAAGGCATAGAGGAAGGCGAAGGTGCCGATGAGCGACACCGGAATGGCGACGATCGGCACGATGGCGGTGCGCCAGGACTGCAGGAAGATGAGGACGACGATGACGACCAGGAGTGCCGCCTCGAAGATCGTCTTGTAGACCTCCGAGATCGATTCCGAGATGAACTCGGTCGGATTGTAGATGATCTGATAGGCGAGCCCGGGCGGGAAGTCCGCCTTGAGCCTTTCCATCGTCTGGATGATCTCGTCCGCCGAGGCCAGCGCATTGGTGCCCGGCCTCTGGAAAATGCCCAGCGCCACCGCGGGCTTGCCGGTGAGATAGCTGTTGGTGACATATTCCTTGGCGCCGAGCTCGATCCGTGCCACGTCCTGGAGTTCGATGAGCCGGCCGTCCTCGGTCGACTTGACGATGACATAGCGGAACTGGCGGGGGTCCTCGAAGCGCCCTTGCGTCGTCACCGTATATTCGAAGGCATTGTCGCCGGGCGTCGGGGGTGCTCCGATCGAGCCGCCGGAGACCTGGACGTTCTGGTCGCGCAGCGACTGGACGACGTCGCTCGCCGTCATGCCATAGGCAGTGAGCTTGTCGGGATCAAGCCAGATGCGCAGCGAATATTCGCGCTCGCCGAAGATGATGAGATCGCCGACGCCGTCAAGGCGCAAGAGGATGTCGCGCACTCTGGAGCGCGCATAGTTGGAGACATAGAGCTGGTCGTAGCTCTCGTCCGGCGACAGCATATGCACGACCATCATCAGGTCGGGCGAGCTCTTGGCGGTGACGATGCCGAGGCGGCGCACTTCCTCCGGCAGCCTGGCTTCAGCGATCGCCACCCGATTCTGCACCAAGACCTGCGCCTGGTCGAGATCGGTGCCGAGCTTGAAGGTGATGGTGAGCTGCATCGAACCGGTGGCGGTCGAATAGGATGACATATAGAGCATGCCTTCGACGCCGTTCACCTCCTGCTCGATGGGCGTCGCCACCGTCTTGGCGACGGTGTCGGCATCGGCGCCCGGATAGGTGGCGCGCACCACGATGGTGGGTGGTGCTATCTCGGGATATTGCGCGATCGGCAGCTGCGTATAGGCGATGCCGCCGATGATCAGAAGCACCAGCGACAGGACCGTCGCGAAGATCGGACGGTCGACGAAGAAATGCGAAAACCTCATTGACCGGCTCCGCCGGCCGCCTGTTCGGGGGGCAACGTCACGAGCTCGGGCTTGACCGTGACGCCGGGCCGGATGCGCATGAGGCCGTTGATGACGATCGTCTCATTGCCGGTGAGGCCGGAGCGCACCACGCGATAGCCGTGGAGCTTGGGTCCGAGCCGGATCGGCTTCGGCGTCACTTTCCCGGCATCGTCGACCACATAGACGATGCGGCGGTCCTGGTCGGCGCCGATCGCATCGTCGGGAACGAGGATCCCCTGATAGGGCAGCGAGCCCGGCATGTTGACGCGCCCGAAGAGGCCGGGTTGCAGGATCAGGTCCTTGTTGGGGATCTGGGCGCGGATGCGCATCGTGCCGGTTGCCTGATCGATGCGGTTTTCGGCGAAATCGAGCTTGCCCGAGACCGGCGATTCCAAGTCGTCGGCGAGCCTGACCGTCACATCGAGGCCTCCCGCCCCTTCCTGCAGGCTCGCCTTGCGCGCTCTCGCATCGCGGGCATAGGCGAGGAACTGCCGCTCATCGACATCGAAATAGAAATCGATTGGATCGAGCGACACGATGGTGGTGAGCGCCGTCTGGTCGGCCTGGACGAGATTGCCGACCGAGACGAGGCGGCGGTCGATGCGGCCCGCGAGCGGTGCTTTGATTTCGGTATATTCGAGCTCAAGCTGGGCGCGCACCACGGCCGCTTGCGCGCCTTGCACCTGGGCCACGGCGGCGAGATATTCGCGGCGCCGATCGTCGAGCGTGGAGACCGGTATGTTGCCCGTCTGCGACAGCTTCTCGGCGCGATCGAACTGGATCTTGGTGAAGTCGACCAGCGTCTGGCCGACATTGAGGCTGGCTTTTGCTTGATCGAGCGCCGCCTGGAAGGGGCGCTGGTCGATGGTGAACAGGAGATCGCCCGCCTTGACGATGGCGCCGTCCTTGAAATGCACCTTGTCGAGATAGCCGCCGACCCGTGAGCGTACCGTCACCTCGTCCACCGCCGCGAACCGCCCGATGAACTCGTCGTCCTCCACGATCTCGCGCACCACGGGCTTCGCCACCGTGACCGGCACGGGACCATTCTGCGCCTGGGCGAAGGCGGGAAGCGGCAGCGACAGGACGAACAGAACGGCGGCTGATCGTGCAAACGAAACTCTATTGAGCATGACGGATGTCCAGCTGGCCCGAAGCGAGGCATTACGGCAATTTAAGAATGCGATAAGTGTGCAGTCGCACAATCATTGTCAACTGGCGGGAATCGGATCGCTGGCAGGCTCCAGGCTAAGCCTCTGAAATGGATTAGCTTATTACTGTCACTATGACGTTTAGGTCAGCTCGGTCCGGTCATGCTCTTCGTCTCAGCAAGCACCACTCGTTGAGATCGGAGCATCTTGCTCGAAAGAGCCCTCATCTTTCTCCCACGTTACGCGTGGGAAAAGGGGAATGATGGAGAGTACCTGATCAGGTGCTGCGCTTCCTCGCCGCGAGGGTCCGCAGGCGCAGCGCATTGAGGCGGATGAAGCCCGCCGCATCCTTCTGGTCATAGGCGCCGCGGTCGTCCTCGAAGGTGACGAGCTCATTCGAATAAAGCGATTTCGGCGACTTGCGGCCGGTGACGATGACATTGCCCTTGTAGAGCTTGAGCCTCACCGTGCCTTCGACATTCTCTTGGCTCTTGTCGATCATCGCCTGCAGCATCTCGCGCTCGGGCGCGAACCAGAAGCCGTAATAGACGAGCTCGGCATAGCGCGGCATGAAGCTGTCCTTCATATGAGCCGCCTCGCGGTCGAGGGTGATCGATTCGATCGCGCGATGCGCCACATGCAGGATGGTGCCGCCCGGCGTCTCATAGACGCCGCGCGATTTCATGCCGACGAAGCGGTTCTCGACCAGGTCGAGACGGCCGATGCCGTTGTCGCGGCCGAGATCGTTGAGCGCGGTGAACAGGCTCGCCGGCGACATCGCCTTGCCGTTGAGCGCGATCGGATCGCCCTTCTTGAACTCGATCTCGATCGAGGTCGGCTTGTCGGGCGCCTCTTCCGGCGCGATGGTGCGCTGATAGACATAAGGCGGCGGCTCGACCCACGGATCCTCCAGCACTTTGCCTTCCGACGAGGAATGCAGCAGATTGGCGTCGACCGAGAACGGCGCCTCGCCGCGCTTGTCCTTGGTCACCTGGATCTGGTGCTTCTCGGCGAAGTCGATGAGATCGGTGCGGCTCTTGAACTGCCATTCGCGCCAGGGGGCGATGACCTTGATGTCGGGATTGAGCGCATAGGCGGTGAGCTCGAAGCGCACCTGGTCGTTGCCCTTGCCGGTGGCGCCATGGGCGACGGCATCGGCTCCGGTCTCCTTGGCGATTTCGATCAGCCTTTTGGCGATGAGCGGCCGCGCGATCGAAGTGCCGAGCAGATAGACGCCTTCATAGAGCGCATTGGCGCGGAACATCGGGAAGACGAAATCGCGGATGAACTCCTCGCGCACGTCCTCGATGAAGATCTCCTTGATGCCGAGCCTCTGGGCCTTCTCTCGCGCCGGCTCGATCTCGCCCCCTTGGCCGAGATCGGCGGTGAAGGTCACGACTTCGGCGCCATATTCGGTTTGCAGCCATTTGAGGATGATCGAGGTGTCGAGGCCGCCGGAATAGGCGAGCACGACTTTCTTGACGCTGCCGCGTTTGGACATGAGGGTTTATCCGCTATCTTTCACAAAAATCGCGCGCACTATACTCAGGGAACCGGCAAACACAATGCGGCCAAAGCTTCATTTCTGGTACGAATTCGCCTCGACCTATTCCTATCTGGCGGCGCTCCGGATCGAGGCCCTGGCAAAAGAACGAAATATGGACATCGCCTGGCGGCCCTTCCTCCTGGGACCGATCTTCAAGGCGCAAGGCTGGGATACCTCGCCCTTCAACGTCTTTCCGGCGAAGGGCGCCTATATGTGGCGCGACATCGAGCGGCTCTGCGACGCGCAAGGGCTCAAATTCCGACGCCCTGAGCCCTTCCCGCAATCGAGCCTCATGGCGGCGCGAATCGCCTTGACCCCCGAGGTGACGCCGAAGCGGCCTGAATTCTCGCGCCGCGTCTATCTGGTCCATTTCGCAGAAGCGGCGCGGATCGACGACGAGGCCGTACTCCGCGGCATCGTCGAAAGTCTGGGCCTCGATGCCGACACCGCCCTCACGCAAGCACGCAGCGATGCGGTGAAGCTCGGTTTGCGCCAGGCCACGGACGAGGCGATGCGGTTGAAACTTTTCGGCGCGCCGAGCTTCGTGACGCCTAAGGGCGAGGTCTTCTGGGGCAATGACCGACTGGAGATGGCGCTGGATTGGGCATTGCAGGAAGACTGAGCTGCCTAAGATATTCTCCCACACTAAAGCGTGGGAACGGCGGTGCCCAGCGCCGGTAGGGTGTACATTTCTCTTGCAGTCGTGGGCCAAGCGGTGAGATTTTGTGAACATTAGGACCGAGCGTTATACGCCGCGGCACCAAAGGTGCCCGCGTTTTGTTTCAAGGCTGAAATGGACCGCCGAGGAGTGGAGACTATGCGGCGATGGTTCCGCTGGGTGACGCGCATCAGCTTGGGACTCGCCATTCCAATTGTATTCGTCGTGGCATTTATCATTCTGAATCCACTGGGCGCAGTGATACTGCTCTATTCGTTAGTCGGGAATACGCACCCTCCAGCGATCGCAGAGGATCAATTTGCCGGCGCGAGCTGGCCAAGTCGGACCGAGGCCAGCGCAAAATTGACCACGCTATTGCAGCGGAAATTCCCGGTTGGAACGAGCGAAGACGCGCTGAGAGCGACGCTCTCAAGCCAGGGATTCAAGCCCCTGTCTCCACCCCCTGCCGACTGCCTGCCGGCCGGGCAGCCGGCGCCCATAGGTAGAGCTGTTACGACTTGCCCGACACACGACCAAAGCAAGATCCTCGAGTATCGCTGGGGCGTCGTCTGCGGCGAAACCATCACTATCCGTTGGTGGACCGACGATCGCCATGCGATCACAGGGCTGGACGCCGCCTACTACGTCGCCTGTCTGTAACGCTATACGCTCTCGTCAGGACAAATTGTGCCTACCCTCTTGCTGTTTCGCGCCGCACTGCTTGCTGCTGCGTTGCGTCTGCGGGGCGAGGATTGACGGCGTCGGCGTCCCGGCGAAAGCCCGCCATCCGCCCGGCGATTGCCCAATAGACGAGCCCCGCAATGAGGGCGGAGAGCGCGACCGCAAGCGTGAGCAGCCAGCGGTCGAGAGTCATGCCCGAGAACCAATCGGGCATCAGCAGCAATCCGGCGCTTGCCGCCAGGAGCAGCGAGATGAGGAGATGCAGCCAGAGCTGACACAGGCTGAAAATTTCGGTGATGAGCTTGAGGATCGCCGCCGGGATGCAGGTCAGTATCATCACGATCGACATGCTGTAGAAGAGGAGGACGGGCGCGATGAAGAGCGCGACAGGAGCAAGGCCCGCTATCTGCCAGACCTGGCTTTCGGGATAGAAAGAACTCATGATCAAGAGAATGCTGGGAAAGGCGCCGGCGGCTGCCGCAAGCGCGGCGAAATAGCCGAGCACGACGAAAGCGATGCGCTTGGCGATATGAACGATCATGCCGTGATGTCCTTCGTCATGAAAACCGAATTCGGATCATGCTTGTAGCGGGCGAAAGGCCCGCAGAACCGGTAGCCGGCACCTTCATAGAGCTGAAGGGCGGCATGACTCTTGGGGCCGGTCTCGAGATCGATGCGCGAGAGCTTCAGCTCCCTGGCTTTCGTCTCGACCGCGTGAAGCAGCATCTTCGAGAGTCCAAGGCCCCGCGCGGCCGGGCGGATGAACATGCTCTTGAGCTCGCCCGATCCATCCGAATGGCGAAGAAGAGCGGCGCAGCCGATCAATGCCCCCGCAAGCCGCGCGGTCCAGAAGATGATCTCCGGCCGGTCGAGCAGATGGAGCGGCAGCGTATGGACGCTCTCCGGCGGATAATTCGCGTGGGAATAGGCGACGCGCTCTTCGATCAGTTCGGCAATTTCGCGGCCGCGCGGCGCTTCGATGGTGATGACCAGATGCTGATCCGGTCCGCGCATCAGGCGCTGGCCGCCGCCGTATCGAGCGCCAGGCGCTCCTTGGCCCGCATGCGCTGGCTTTCCGACTTGAGCTGGCCGCAGGCCGCCATGATGTCGCGTCCGCGCGGCGTCCTGACCGGCGAGGCGTAGCCCGCCCGGTTCAGCACTTCAGCGAAGCGCTCGATCGTGTCCCAGTCCGAGCATTCATATTGCGTGCCGGGCCACGGATTGAACGGGATGAGATTGACCTTGGCCGGAATGCCCTTGAGCAGCTTGACCAGGCGCTTGGCATCATCGAGCGTGTCATTGACGCCCTTGAGCATCACATATTCGAAGGTGATGCGCCGCGCATTGGAAAGTCCCGGATAGGCGCGGCAGGCATCGAGCAATTCGCTGATCGGATATTTCTTGTTGAGCGGCACCAGCTTGTTGCGGATCTCGTCCGTCGTGCCATGGAGCGAGATGGCGAGCATGGTGCCAATCTCGGCGCCGGCGCGCACGATCTCAGGGACTACGCCCGAGGTCGAGAGCGTGATGCGCCGCTTCGACAGCGATACGCCCTCGCCGTCGGAGACGATCTCCATCGCGTTCTTCACATTGTCGAAATTGTAGAGCGGCTCGCCCATGCCCATGAGCACGACATTGGTGACATAGCGCCCACCGAGCGGCGGGGTCGGATTGGCCTCGAGCTGATGCGGCCATTCTTCCAGCCGGTCGCGCGCGATGAGCACCTGGCCCGCGATCTCGCCCGCGGTTAGGTTGCGCACCAGCTTCTGCGTGCCGGTGTGGCAGAAAGTGCAAGTGAGCGTGCAGCCGACCTGGCTCGAAATGCACAAGGTGCCGCGGTCTTCCTCGGGGATATAGACCATCTCGACTTCATGGCGCTGGCCGCGCTCGTCGCTGGGCAGCCTGAGCAGCCATTTGCGCGTACCGTCGGTCGAGATCTGCTCGGTCACGACTTCCAGCCGGTCGATCGAGAAGACCTCGTCGAGCTTCTGCCGCAGTTCCTTGGAGATATCGCTCATGGCGGCGAAGGAGGTGACGCCCCGGTGATAGACCCAGCTCCAGATCTGGCGCATGCGCATGCGCCGCTGCTTTTCGGGAACGCCGGCCTTGGCCAGGGCCTCTGTCAATTCGGCGCGCGTCAGCCCGATGAGCGGCAGCTTGGCTGGCCCGGCGGGAGACGGCTCGCGCGCGACGCTGCGGCCGATATCGAGGGTGACGGCGGTCATAATGCGGGCCTAATAGCAGAAAGCCCTGAAAATAGGAAATGGCCGGCCCTATTTACAGGCCGCGTCGATCTTGGCGAGCGCCTGGGCCAGGCCCTTCAGCGAATAGGAATCGAGTGTCTCGGTGCCGCGCCAGGAAGCGCCCTTGACGGTGAGCTTCTGGCCCTTCTTCATCGCCGTCACGATTTCCTTGTCCTTGGTGGCGGTATCCGCCCAGGCGCCGTCGCCATTGGCGAAGAGCTCGAAATCCGTGGCATCGATGCTGAGCTGGACCGGGGTGTCCTTCTTGAACGGGTAGCCGATGATGGTCGACACCTCGTTGCGGACACTCTGGCTGGGCCTATGGGTGACGAGCAGGAAGGCCGGGTCGCGCTTGGCGTTCTTCGGCTGCTGCGCCTTGGGCTGGGAGGAGACGTAGCAGACCTTGCCGTTCTTGGTCTTGTAGGTGTAGGCGGCCCAATCGCCGAACTCGCCGAGCGATGTCGGCTCGGGCGACTGCGCCAAAGCAGGCGCCAACCCCGCCAGAACCGTCAGTGGCGCCAGAACCACAGCCCATGCAAAAGGCTTGCACGTCATGTCAGAAACCTCATTCCCATCACCCGCAGATCCCCGAAAAGCGGCCGACCTGCTGCGTTGCGCGCCCTAACTGCGTGAACAATCTGACCGGATTTGGGCGGGAATCCCCGCGGCCATCTGAGCAGATTGCGCAATGATTTGCGCTCATGTAACCCATAATTCATAACCTGTGGAGCTTGCTGAATGGTTGCTGCGGCCGAAATGACCCGGGAAAGCCCGATCCTTGCGGATTTGCCTCGCCTCCTTGCCGAAGCCCATCGGGCGGTCGAGAGCCTCTATGGCCAGGCCAAGGCCCGGATCGGGGCCAAGGTGACGGCCGAGCGCAAGCTTTCCGCCCATCTCATCGACCGCGAGCAGCATGCCGTCCATGGCCTGGCCTGGCTCGCCACCTATGCGGCGGTGCTGCGGGAGCTCTCGGCCTACGCGGCCCGTCTGACGGAGGGTCAGAAATTCGGCGAGATCGAGCAGCTCCTGGCCCAGATCGCCGCGGGCGAATATCTGGCCCAGGTTCAGGGCGGCATTCCCATGAACCAGGCCGAATTTGCCAGGCTCCCGGAACTCGGCCTCACCCGCACCGACCTTGCCGTCCTCGACCGCCCGCCGGTCCAGGCCCTGCTCACCGACGGCAACAACGCGGCGGCCCGCCTGAGGCTGGTCGAGCTCATGATCGCCGCCAAGGGGACCGCGACCTTCGGCGATTGCGGCCTCGACGACACGCTGGAAGAGATGCGCCTCAGCATGCGCCGCTTCGTCGAGGACAAGGTCGCGCCCAACGCCCATCGGTGGCATCTCGAGGATGCCTATGTGCCGATGGCAATCGTCGAGGAACTGGCCTCTCTCGGCGTCTTCGCGCTGACGCTGCCCGAGCAATATGGCGGCTTGGGGCTCGGCAAGGAATCCATGTGCGTCGTCTCCGAGGAACTGTCGCGCGGCTGGATCGCCGTCGGCTCGCTCGGGACCCGCGCCGAGATCGCCTGCGAGCTCATCATGGGCGGCGGCACCGATGCTCAGAAGGATCAGTGGCTGCC
Source organism: Pseudomonadota bacterium (assembly GCA_021828105.1). Taxonomy (GTDB): domain Bacteria; phylum Pseudomonadota; class Alphaproteobacteria; order Rhizobiales; family Aestuariivirgaceae; genus Taklimakanibacter. The sequence continues at coordinate 190,395 of JAKATG010000002.1, read as the reverse complement.
GAAGATCGCCTCGGGCGAGATCCTGCCCACCGCCGTCTTCACCGAGCCCAATACCGGCTCCGATCTCGGCAGCCTGCGCACCAGGGCGGTGAAGGACGGCGATGTCTACAAGGTCACCGGCAACAAGACCTGGATCACCCATCCCGCCCGCGCCGACATCATGACGCTGCTCGCCCGCACCGACGCCAAGGAGCCGGGCTATAAGGGCCTGTCGATGTTCATCGCCGAGAAGCCTAGGGGGCATGATGCCGATCCCTTCCCGGTCACGGGCATGTCGGGCAGCGAGATCGAGGTGCTCGGCTATCGCGGCATGAAGGAATATGAGATCCGCTTCGAGGATTTCGAGGTCAAGGCCGAGAACCTGCTCGGCCAGGAGGAAGGCCAGGGCTTCAAGCAATTGATGCAGACCTTCGAATCGGCCCGCATCCAGACCGCGGCGCGCGCCCTGGGTGTGGCGCAGAACGCGCTCGATGTCGGCCTCGATTATGCGATGGCGCGCAGCCAGTTCGGCAAGCCCATCGTCTCCTTCCCGCGCATCGCCGACAAGCTGGCGCTGATGGCGGCCGAGATCATGGCGGCGCGCCAACTCGTCTATCATTCGGCGCGCGAGAAGGACGCCGGCAGGCGCTGCGATCTCGAAGCCGGCATGGCCAAGCTCTTGGGCGCCCGCGTCGCCTGGTCGGCCGCCGACAATGCGCTGCAGATCCATGGCGGCAACGGCTTTGCGCTCGAATTCCAGATCTCGCGCATCCTGTGCGATGCCCGCATCCTCAACATCTTCGAGGGCGCGGCCGAGATCCAGGCGCAGGTCATCGCCCGCAGGCTCCTGGAAGGTGGCAATTGAGCGATGGCCGGACCATCCTGATCACCGGCTGCTCCTCCGGCATCGGCTATGCCTCGGCCAGGATGCTGAAGGAGAAAGGCTGGCGTGTCTTCGCCACGGCGCGCAAGGATGCCGATCTCGTCCGCCTCGAAGGCGAAGGTCTCGAGGTCTTCCGCCTCGACTACACCGAGCCCGTGACCATTTCCGAATGCGTCGCCGCCGTCGCCGAGCGCACCCAAGGCAAGCTCTTCGCGCTCTTCAACAACGGCGCCTATGGCCAGCCCGGCGCCTTGGAAGACGTCTCCCGCGGCGCGCTCACCGCCCAATTCGAGGCCAATGTCTTCGGCTGGCACGAATTGACGCGCGACTGCCTCAAGCTGATGCGCGCCAATGGCCAGGGCCGCATCGTCAACAATTCGTCCGTCCTCGGATTGACGGCGATGAAATGGCGTGGCGCCTATTGCGCCTCGAAATTCGCCATCGAGGCCTTGTCCGACACGCTGAGACTGGAGCTGCAGGGCACAGGGATACATGTCTCGCTGATCGAGCCCGGCCCCATCGCCACCCGCTTCATCGAGCATGCGCTCGAAGCCTTCGACCGCAATATCGACGAGGACTCCTCCAACTATCGCGACGTCTATGCCCGCCAGCGCCAGAGGCTCAATGGCGGCGGCGCCAAGCGCTTCAAATTGCCGCCGGAGGCGGTGGCGCGAAAACTCCTGCATGCGCTGGAAAGCCGCAAGCCGCGGCGGCGCTATTATGTGACAGTGCCGACCTATGTCATGGCCTGGGCGCGCCGGCTGCTGCCGCCGCCCGCTCTCGACCGGTTTCTGGATAAGGCATCCGACCAATGAACGTCTTCGATTACCTCGTTCCGATCTCCATCGCCGCCGTCTTCCTGGTGCTGTGTCTCGGTCTGTGGAACATGATGCGCGGTGGCCCGGGCAATGTCTCGCAGCAATTCATGCGCTGGCGCGTCGTCCTGCAATTCGTCGCCATCATCATCATCATGGCAGCGATCTGGTTCGCCGGTAGATGATTCCCGCCTGAACGGCCCTATCCTTGAAAAACCGGGCGGCGATCACCATATGGACGCCCGATTTCGGCAATGAGGGGAGCGATCTTCTTATGGACCTGACCAGAGACGAACAGACAGTGCGCGCGGGCTTCTGGCCCAAGCTCGGCAAGGTATTTGCGTCCATTCCCTTCGCCGAGGATGCGGTGGCCGCCTATTACTGCGCCTTTGACCGCGCAACGCCTTTGAAGGTGAAGGGCGTGCTTCTGGGTGCGCTCGCCTATTTTGTGCTGCCGCTCGATGCCGTGCCCGATTTCCTTCTGGGCCTCGGCTTCACCGACGACATGGCGGTGCTCCTGGCCGCGATCAGCATGATCCGCACCCATCTCAGGCCCGAGCACTATGACAAAGCGCGCGAGATCCTCGCCCGCCTGAAGAAGGGCGAGAAGGTTGCCACCAGTTAAGCGCGTTTGCGCCTGCTCTCCGACCTGTCGTTGTCGTTTGCCGTGTCGACCGCTTCCCGCGGCTCGATCCGTTCGAGCGCGGAGCCCATTTCGGCCGCTGTGCGGCGCAGATCGTATTCGGTCTGCAGGTTCAGCCAGAACTGGGGCGTAGTCCCGAAGTAGCGGCCAAGACGGTGAGCCGTGTCAGCGGTGATGGCGGTTTCCTCCCGCTCGATGCGCTCAATGCGAGTGCGGGGCACGCCGAGTGCCTTGGCGAGGGCATAGGCGGTCAGGCCCAGGGGCTTCATGAACTCCTCGCGCAGGACTTCGCCCGGATGCATGGGCGGTACTTTCTTGGCCATCCGACATCTCCATTTTGATTCCCAGGCCATCGGGCCTAGTGGTAGTCACAAATCTCGACCTCTTCGGCCCCGTCGCCTGCCCATTTGAAGCAGATACGGAACTGATCATTGATTCTGATCGAGTGCTGTCCGGCCCGGTCGCCTTTCAGGGCTTCCAGCCGATTTCCAGGCGGCGATTTCAGATCATCAAGCCTTACCGCCGCATGAACCATCATGAGCTTGCGGCGGCCCACCTTGAAAAGGTCTGACGGGAACCCTTTGCCGGGCTTCTCGTCGTTGAAGACCTTCTCTGTAATCTGGCCCCTGAAGCTCTTGATCATGAAGACAACATGGTATCATGGCATGGTACAAATTGTAAAGCGAAAAGTATCGCGCCATGATACGTCTTGCCACTAACCTCGCGCGATCAGCGCGCGGCTGATAGTCTTCGCAGGCTCGCTTCGCAAGACCACCGAGGTCGTAACCCCGCCATAGCGGCCGAGCGTGTCGACGATGCTTTCGAGCTCGCTCGGCGAGGGCACGATGACCTTCAGGAAGAAGCAGTCCTCGCCCGTCAGGCGCAGCACCTCGATCACTTCCGGCATCTTGCCGAACTGTTTCAGACAGGCGGCGATATGCTCATGGGTGGTGCGCAGGCGGATGATGGCCGTCGTCGAGAGCCCGAGCGCGGCGAGGTCGACGATCGCCTTGTAGCCGGCGATGATCCCGCGCTCTTCCAGCCGCTTCACCCGTTCCGACACCGCGGGCTGCGACAGGCCGACACGCCGGCCGAGCTCGGTGATGTTGATGCGCCCATCCTCCTGCAGGATCTCGATGATCGTAAGATCGGTGGGATCGAGACGGGCGCCGTTCTCCTTGCTTGGCATGGTTGACCTTTAATCCATCGGTTTTGACCGCTCTTTTCCGATGAATACCCATTTTGCGCGGAAAAATCGCCAGTACACTTTGCGGCATATCGAAATCAAGGATGCGGCATGACGGAATTCATCGTTCTTCCGGGGATCGGCGGGTCGGGCGACAGCCACTGGCAGACATTTTGGGAGCGAGCCAACCCGGCGATGCGGCGGTTCGCGCCGGCGAACTGGGAAGCGCCCGACTTCAAGAACTGGATGGCGGCGCTCGAGCTCGCCGTCGCCACGGCGCGCACACCGCCCCTTCTCATCGCGCATAGCCTGAGCTGTCTTCTGGTCGCGCATTGGCAGAAGGTCTCGCGCCTGCCGGTCAAGGGCGCTTTTCTTGCCGCCGTTCCCGATCCGTCATCACCGGTCTTTCCGACGAATGTGGACGGTTTCGTCACCGCACCGCGCGAGCGCTTCCGTTTCCCATCCTTGATCGTCGCGAGCGCCAATGATCCTTACGGCTCGCTCGATTATGCCAAAGCGAGAGCCGTGCAGTGGGGTTGCCAGCTCCATATTGCCGGCGCGCTCGGCCATATCAACGGCGCGAGCAATCTGGGCGAATGGGCGGACGGCAAGGCGTTGCTGGAGGCTTTCACAGCCGCCTGCCCATGACCCTCATGGCACCAGAATCGCCTTGCCCTTGACTTCGCGCCGCGCCAGCGCACCCAGCGCATCGGCGATTTCCTCGAAGCGATAGCGGCGGTGGACATGCGGCGCGAGCTTGCCCTCCGAGGCCCAGGCCAGAAGCTGATCCATATTGGCGCGATGCCGCTCGGGCTCGCGTTCCGTATGCGCGCCCCAGAACACGCCCTGGATGTTGGCGCTCTTGAGCAGGACGAGGTTGAGCGGCAGTTTCGGGATTTCGCCTTGCGCGAAGCCGATGACGAGATGGCGGCCGTTCCAGGAGAGGGCGCGCACCGCGAGCTCGGTCAGATCGCCGCCGACCGGATCATAGACGACATCGACGCCGTCCTGGCTGAGCGCCCGCAGGGCGTCCTTCAGATTCTGCCTGTCATAGTTCACCCCCTCGTCGGCGCCGAGCCTGCTGCAGAAATCGAGCTTGTCGTCGGAAGAGGCGCAGGCGATGACTTTCGCTCCCATGATCTTGCCGATCTCGATCGCCGCCTGGCCGACACCGCCCGCCGCACCCAATATGGCGAGCGTCTCGCCCGCCTTCACATGCGCGCGGTCCTTGAGCGCATGGAGCGTCGTGCCATAGGTGATCGAGAGGCCGGCGGCGATCTCATCGCTCAAGCCCTCAGGAATGAGCGAGAGCCCTCGGGCCTTGACCACCGCTTCCTCGCGTGCGCCGCCATGGCCGACATAGCCCATCACCCGGTCGCCCGCCTTGAGATGCGTGACGTTGCGGCCGAGCTTGGTGACGACGCCGGCGATCTCACCGCCCGGCGAAAAGGGCAGCTCCGGCTTGACCTGATACTTGCCTTGGATGATCAGCGTGTCGAAGAAATTGAGGCCGACCGCTTTGATCGCGACCGCGACCTCGCCGTCACCGGGAAGGTCCGGCGCGATCTCCTCGATCGTGAGGCCGTCTGGACCGCCCAATGTCTTGCACAGGATCGCTCTCATCTGGTGTTGCCTCGTGTGACGATGATGACTCCGATGGCACAGACCAGCATTCCCATGATCTGGACCGGCGTCAATGTCTCATCGAAGAGCAGCCACGCCATGATCGCGGCCACGGCCGGCACGAGGAAGATCAGCGCCGATACGCGCGAGACATCGCCATGGCGGATGAGCGCCATGAGGAGAAGGATGGCGCCGATCGACAAGACGATAACCGACCAGCCGAGCGCGATCCAGGCATCGCGCGTGGCATCGAAGCGGAAGTGCTCGCTGAGAAGCGTGCCGAGGAAGACGACGATGAAGCCGCCGGCATATTGCCAGGCAATGCCGGGCAGCAGATCGACATGGGTCACGTGACGCTTCTGGTAGATGCTGCCGAGCGTGATCGATATGGCGCCGAAGACCATGGCGAGAACGGTGACGGGCGTGATGCCGCGTGTCGTCGAGAGGCTGAGCTTCGGCGCAAGGACCAGGGCCAAGCCGGCCAGCGCCACGGCGAGACCCAGCCAATGGCGCGGCGTGATGCGCTCGCCCAGCAGCTTGCCGGCGACTATCGCGGTAAGGATGGGCTGCAGGCCGGCGATCAGCGCGGCGATGCCGGCCGGCAGACCTTGCGCAACGGCCCAATAGCAGGCGCCGAGATAGCCGCCATGCAGCATCGCGCCCGCCATAACGGCGTGGGTCATCGCGCGCCGCCCGGGCCAACGTGCCTTGAAGAACATCGCCAGAACCGCGAGCACGACGCCGGCAATGCCGAACCTGACCGTCAGGAAGGTCAATGGTTCGACATGCGGTGCGGATAGTCTTGCAACGATGAAGCCGGTTGCCCATATGACGACGAATGACGCGGACGCCGCGGCAATCCAGTTGGGCGCTGTTTTCACATTGGCGTTCGCATGGGCCATGGCGTTCGCCAAGGTTGTTAAAGGGCGGGAAGTCTTTTGCCCGCCCTCGGCTTGTTTGGCGAGTTAGACTTGAGAAGGGCAGATATGTTCGATCCGCAGAAGCTTCTTGATCAGTTCATGGGTGGCCAATCGCGGGGCGGCGAGAACGTGCCCGCCAAAAGCGGATCGGGATTTTCGCCCGACATGCTCAAGGGCCTTGCCGGCGGTGCCGCCGCCGGCGGTCTCGTCTCGATCCTCTTGGGGTCGAAGGGCGGCAAGAAGCTTGCCGGCGGTGCCTTGAAGCTCGGCGGTGCTGCCGTGCTGGGCGGCCTCGCTTACCGCGCCTGGCAGAATTACCAGGCGACGAAGGGCGCCCAGACCACGGTGCCGGCCGAGCAGCCCATGAAGGACATCACGCCCAAGGTCGAGGGCACGGTCTTCCTGCCTTCGGCGCCTAAGGAACGCAACGAGCTGAGCCTCGTCCTGCTGCGCGCCATGATCGCCGCCGCCAAGGCCGACGGCCATATCGACGCCAAGGAACAGCAGGCGATCTTCGCCAAGCTCGACGAACTCGATCTCGACACTGAGGCCAAGGCTTTCGTCATCGACGAATTGCGCAAGCCGCTCGACATCGACGCGGTGGTCAAGGGCGCCACCAGCCCCGAGCGCGCGGTCGAGATCTACGCCGCCTCGGTGCTCGCCATCGATCCCGACGACCCCGCCGAGCAGGCCTATCTCGCGATGCTCGCCTCGCGCCTCAAGCTCGATCCGGCCCTCAAGGCGAGCGTCGAGACCGAGGCGAGGAAATTGCCGGTCACTCAGGGCTAAGGCGATCTGGCGCCGAATCCTCGGCGCTGATATGCCTTGGCCATGACGGAACAGCGGCCCAGTCTCACCCGGCTCCTGCTTGAAGCCATAAGGCGGCTCTTCGCCGACGAAGCCATTCCGCTCGCCGGCAACATCGCCTTCCGCTTTCTGTTCTCGATCTTCCCGTTCCTGATCTTTCTCACCGCGCTCGCCGGCTTCTTCGGCAGCGCCGAGCTTGCGGCGCGCATCGTCACCTATCTCTTGAGCGTGGCGCCGAAGGAATTCGTGACGCCGATCGCGCCGGAGATCAACTCGCTGCTCACCCATCCGCGCACCGGCCTGTTGAGTGTTTCCGCGGCCATCACGGTGTGGAGCGCCATGGGCGGCGTCGACAGCGTGCGGGTGGCCCTCAACCGCGCCTATGGGCTGACCGAGGACCGCAACCCGTTCCTGCTCTATGCCATCATGGCGCTATTTGTCGTCGGTTCCGCCATCCTGCTGCTGGCGCTCGCGGTTCTGATCGTGCTGGCGCCGACCGCCATTCACTTCATCAGTACCTATGCGCCGGGCTTCGATGATGTCATCGTCATCTTCGACCGCTATCGCTATCCCCTCGCCATCATCATCCTCGTCATCGGACTGTTCCTGGCGCATCTGATCCTCCCCGCGCGCCGCGTGAAGATCTACTATCTGATGCCGGGCGTCTTCCTCACCGTCGCCGTATGGCTCGTCCTCACCAGCGTCTATTCCTACTTCCTGTCGAATTTCGCGACCTTCGCCTCGACCTATGCCGGCCTCTCTGGCCTCTTCGCCGCGATGTTCCTGATCTATCTCTCGGCCTTGGCGCTCATTCTCGGCGGCGAGCTCAACCGCGTCATCGTGCTGGCGCGCAAATACCGCCAACCCTCAGCTGAGGCGGCGGACCTGAGCAAGGAGTGAGTCTTTTTCCTTGTGCGTGAGTTCGCGCCAGTCGCGATGCTCGAGCCCGGCGGCGATCGCCCAAAGCAGATTGAGCGAAGCCTTGTCCGCAACACGCCGATAAGCCTTGGCGGCGCCGAGCACGCGCAATTCGGCGATCGTCCGGATTCCGGCCTCGGCCAGGAGCCGCGCGGATTTGGGCCCGAGATTGCGCAAGCGCGCGACCGGCAGGCGGTCCTCGTCCATGGTGTCAGGACGAAGCGGCCTCGATCACATCATCGAAGGTCTTGAGCCCGGTGCGCGGTGCGGAGATCAGCACCGCCATGTTGCCGGGCCGGTGCTCGTTCTTCCACATCTTCATATGCGCCTTGGGAATGTCGGCCCAGGCATAGACTTCCGACATGCACGGATCGATGCGCTGCGCCTGCACCAGCTTGTTGGCATTGGCCGCCTGCATGAGATTGGCGAAATGCGAGCCCTGCACGCGCTTCTGATGCATCCACAGGTAGCGCGCATCCATGGTGAGATTGTAGCCGGTGGTGCCGGCGCAGATGACCACCATGCCGCCGCGCTTCACGACGAGGACCGAGACCGGGAAAGTCGATTCGCCCGGATGCTCGAATACCAGATCGACATTGTTGCCCTTGCCGGTGAAATTCCAGATGGCTTTGCCGAAGTCGCGCGCGTTCTTCAGCCAGTCATTGTATTCGCTCGTACCGACCTTCGGCATCTCGCCCCAGCATTTGAAGTTCTTGCGGTTGATGACGCCCTTGGCGCCGAGCGACATGACGAAGTCGGCCTTGTCGTCATCGGAGATCACACCGATGGCATTGCCGCCGGCGGTGGCGATCAGCTGCACCGCCATCGAGCCCAAGCCCCCCGACGCGCCCCAGACGAGGACATTCTGGCCGGGCTTCAGCGTGTGCGGCCGGTGGCCGAACAGCATGCGATAGGCGGTGGCGAGGGTGAGCGTGTAGCAGGCCGATTCTTCCCAGCTCAAATGCTGGGGACGCGGCAGAAGCTGGCGCGCCTGCACGCGGGCGAATTGCGCGAAGGACCCGTCCGGTGTCTCATAGCCCCAGATGCGCTGCGAGGGCGAAAACATCGGATCGCCGCCATTGCACTCCTCGTCATCGCCATCGTCCTGGTTGCAGTGGATGACGACCTCATCGCCGACCGCCCAGCGCTTCACCTTCGAGCCGATGGCATAGACGATGCCGGACGCGTCCGAGCCCGCGATATGATAGGGGTTCTTGTGGCCGTCGATGGGCGAGATCGGCTTGCCGAGGGCCGCCCACACGCCATTGTAATTGACGCCGGCGGCCATCACGAGGACGAGCACTTCGTCTTCGCCGATCGTCCAGGTGGGGACGACCTCGACCTGCATGGCGCTGTCGGGAGGCCCGTGCCGCTCCTGCCGGATGGTCCAGGCATACATCTTCGCCGGCACATGGCCGAGCGGCGGGATCTCACCGATCTCATAGAGATCCTTCACCGGCTGATTGGCGTTGGCGGCGGGTTCGCTCAGCGTGGTCTTGGCCTGCGCCTTCATGGCTTGGTCCTCCATTCCCCCCAGTTGGGCAAAAGGCTAACGCAGTTTGCGATGCAACAAAAGCACATTGTGCGCCTGCTCACTGGCAAATCGGGACAGTTTGCCGCAGTTTTGGGCAGAACTGCCCGGTTTTTGGAAGAAGCTCTTTCGCTTGGTCCAAGCCTGTTTATCGACCGCCCAATCCGATCCTGCCTCATTTCCGGGCAAAATGGCGGTCCGCACGGAATTGTTGCGCCGCAGCATAACCCATGCTTTCATGGGCCATGACGCGTGACCGACCCTGGATCTTCCGGACCTATGCCGGCCATTCGACGGCGGCCGACAGCAACCGCCTGTTCCGCACTAATCTGGCCAAGGGCCAGACCGGCCTTTCCGTCGCCTTCGATCTCCCGACCCAGACCGGCTATGACAGCGACCATACGCTGGCCCGGGGCGAAGTCGGCAAGGTCGGCGTGCCGATCGCGCATCTGGGCGACATGAAGACCTTGTTCGAGGGCATCCCCTTGGGCGAGATGAACACCTCGATGACGATCAACGCCACGGCGGCCTGGCTTCTCGCCCTCTATGTCGCCGCGGCCGACGAGCAGGGCTCGCCGCGCGGAAACCTCTCGGGCACCACCCAGAACGACATCATCAAGGAATATCTCTCGCGCGGCACTTATGTGTTCCCGCCAAAACCGTCGATGCGGCTCATCACCGACACGATCGCCTTCAGTTCCGCCGAGCTTCCCAAGTGGAATCCGATGAATGTCTGCTCGTACCATTTGCAGGAAGCGGGCGCGACACCGGTGCAGGAATTGAGCTTCGCGCTGGCGACCGCGATCGCTGTGCTGGATGGCGTCAAGGCGTCGAGCACGATCACGCAAGATGAATTCCCGCAAGTGGTCGGGCGCATCTCCTTCTTCGTCAATGCCGGCATCCGCTTCATCACCGAGATCTGCAAGATGCGGGCCTTCACCGAATTGTGGGACGAGATCTGCCGCGACCGCTATGGTGTCGTGGACGAGAAGCTACGCCGCTTCCGCTATGGCGTGCAGGTCAATTCGCTTGGCCTCACCGAGCAGCAGCCCGAGAACAACGTCTATCGCATTTTGCTCGAGATGCTGGCCGTGGTGCTGTCGAAAAATGCGCGTGCCCGCGCCGTGCAGCTGCCGGCCTGGAACGAAGCGCTCGGCCTCCCCCGGCCCTGGGACCAGCAATGGTCTTTGCGCATGCAGCAGATCGTCGCCTATGAGAGCGATCTTCTCGAATATGGCGACATCTTCGACGGCTCGAAGGAGATCGAGGCCAAGGTCGAGCAATTGAAGGCTCAAGCGCGCGTCGAGCTCGAGAGCGTCCTCGCTATGGGTGGCGCCATCACGGCGATCGAAGCGGGCTACATGAAGAGGGCGCTGGTCGAGTCCAATGCCGAGCGCCTGCGCGCTATCGAGGCGGGCGAGACGAAGGTCGTCGGCGTCAATGCCTTCACCTCCTCCGAGCCGTCGCCGCTCGCCGCGGAAGATGGCGAGGCCATCCTCACCGTTCCCGAGACGGTCGAATATGAGCAGATCGAGAAACTGAAGGCCTGGCGCGCTGCACGAAACAAGAAAGCTGCCGCCGCCTCATTGAAGGATCTCGAATCCGCCGCGCGCGAGGGCCGCAACATCATGGAGCCGTCGATCGCCTGCGCCAAGGCGGGCGTCACCACCGGCGAATGGGGCGAGACCTTGCGCCGCGTCTTCGGCGAATACCGCGCGCCGACCGGCGTCACATTGCTCATGCGCGGCGATGCATCGCAACCCATCGCCGACGTGCGCGAGGCGGTCGAGGCGCTTTCCGCCAAGCTCGGCATGAAGCCCAAATTCCTGGTCGGCAAGCCCGGCCTCGACGGCCATTCCAATGGCGCCGAGCAGATTGCCGTGCGCGCCGCCGATTGCGGCTTCGAGGTCTCTTATGAGGGCATCCGCCTGACACCGGAGCAGATCGTCAAGGCAGCGCTCGAGCAAGGCGTCCATGTCGTCGGCCTCTCGATCCTGTCGGGCTCGCATGTGCCGCTGGTGCGCGACGTGATGAACCGCATGCGCACCGCAGGGCTAGGTCACGTGCCGGTCGTCGCCGGCGGTATCATCCCGCCCGAAGACGTGCTGGTGCTGAAGCAACTGGGCGTCGCCCGGGTCTATACGCCCAAGGACTTCGATCTCAACCGCATCATGACCGATCTGGTGAAAATGATCGACGCCAGGGAAAGCGAACACGCGGCATGAAGCGCCCAAGCAATCAGAGCATCACCCGATGGCTGATTTTCGATTTTGTTCGCCGCAATCTTTACGCCTTTGCCTTTGTCTTTGCACTCACCGCTGCCCTCGGCGTCTGGTTGACGAATGAGCCTGTCTCTTCACGGACGATCGAAGGCAAGTTCGCCCGCTGGACGGCGATATCCCGTCAAGGCCCACCCTTGATCCAGGTTTTCGTCGATCTTCCGGATGGCCGGACGACCATGGTCAAGGCCTGGCCCGATTGGCAACCACCGGCAGTCGGTGACGCCATCCGCCTCTACGAAGTTACGCTCCGTTGGTTCGGCAAGAGCTACAGTCTTGCCCCTCCGGCGCAGAGCGGGAGGGAAGGCGAGCGCGCGACATGAGAAAAGACGCGGCAAGGAAACTCAGCCGGCAGCTGACTTCCGAGGCCCTCCGCGGAAATCTCCTGGCAATCCCCTTTGGGCTTCTCATCATAGCGGGTCTGATTTTCTGGACCACCAATGTAGCCGTCTCGCGTCACATCATCGAAGGCCGTTACGTCCGTTGGACGGTGCACCAGTCCGACAAGGGTCAAAGCCTGCCGCGCGTTTTCATCGATCTGCCGGATGGCCGGACGCTCGCGGTCGTAGCCTGGCCCGATTGGCGACCGCCAGAGGCTGGCAGTGCCGTCCGGATCGAGGAACAATCCCTGCGCTGGTACGGCAAACGCTATAGCCTTGTGCGCTGAACCGGCTATTGTGCCGGCGCTTCATGTCTTCGGTCCTCACCACCATTCTCCCGGTCTTCGGCCTGATCGCGCTCGGCTTCATTTGCGCGCGGACGAAGTTCATCGGCGCCGCCGCCGGCCAGGGCCTGAGCCAGGTCGTGTTCAATCTCGCCATGCCGGCGCTGCTCTTCCGCACCGTGGCGGTGATCGATCAGCAGAGCCTGTCGCCCTGGCCGCTCTGGTCGGCGCTGTTCGGCGGCATTGCTTTTGTCTGGCTCGTCACCACCGTCATCGCCAACACCACGAAACTCATCGCCGCCGCACCGGCCTCGGCGGCGATGGGCGCCTCATTCGGCAATCTGGCCATGCTCGGCCTGCCCTTGACGCTGGCGCATTTCGGCGACCGCGCCGCTCTGCCCGTCGGATTCGTCCTGTCCATCCACGCGCCGATATTGTGGCTGGCCGCCGTGATCCATATCGAGTCCTCGGGCCATGGCCATCTCCCTTCCGTCCTCACCATCGCCCGGCAACTGGCGAGCCAGCTCATTCGCAATCCGATCGTGCTGGCGCTGCTTTTGGGCTCTTTGTGGCGAGTGACAGGCTTGGGCCTTCATCCGGTGCCCGACCGTTTCCTCGAGCTCCTGGGAGAAGCCGGCATCCCGACGGCGCTTGTGGCGCTGGGCCTGTCGCTCGCGGCCTACAGCCTCAAGGGTCAATGGCGCGGCATCCTCACGCTCATGATCTTGAAAATGCTCCTCCTGCCGCTCACGGTCTGGCTGATCGCGCGCCATGTCGTCGGCCTCGAGCCCTTCTGGATCCAGATCGCGCTGGTCCTCGCCGCGATGCCGACCGGCGCCAATGCCTATTTGTTCGCCGAACGTTACGCCACGGGAACGGCTGCGGTTTCGGGCGCCATCGCGCTTGGGACGGCGCTGTCGCTCGTCACCTTGAGCGTTCTGTTCCTGTTCATGGATTCAGGCTTGATCTAGGCCCGTTCGCTGAAAATCCTGACAGCAACTGTCATCAGGGGATGCTTAGCTGCGCTGCCAATCCGGCACTGATCATTGAGCGAGAGGTGATGACGATGACCGACCAGACCCGCAAGGCCGAAGAATTCCACGCGCTGCACAGGGCCGGAAATCCCCTCATTCTCTTCAATATCTGGGATGCGGGCAGCGCCAAGGCGGTTGCCGCCGCGGGCGCCCGCGCGCTGGCGACGGGGAGCTGGTCGGTCGCCAATGCGCAGGGTTTTGCCGATGGCGAGCATCTGCCGCTCGCTGTGGCCATCGACAATCTGCGGCGCATCGTCAAGGTGACGGACCTTCCCGTGACGGTCGATCTGGAATCGGGCTATGGCGACACGCCGGCAAAGGTCGGCGAGACCATCGGCATGGCGATCGAAGCGGGCGCCATAGGCTGCAATCTCGAGGACAGCTTTCCCGCCGACGGAACTCTCCGCCCGGCGACGGACCAGGTCGAGCGCATCCGTGCGGCGCGGCGGGCGGCCGATGCCGCCCACCTTCCCTTCTTCATCAATGCTCGCACGGATATCTTTTTCCAGCACGAACCCGAGGCGCATGACGATGCCATGATCGATGCGGCGCTGGAGCGCGGCCGGGCCTATGCGCAAGCCGGCGCCAGCGGGCTTTTCGCGCCTGGCCTCGACAAGATCGCTCTGATCGAACGCCTCGCCAAGACTTCCTCGCTTCCCCTCAACATCATGGTCGGCACAACGACCCCGTCACGCGACGAGCTCGCGCATGCTGGTGTCGCGCGCTTGAGCCACGGCCCCGGTCCCTATCTGCTGGCCATGAAGGCGCTCGAAGACGCCGCGCGCGGCGCTCACCTCTGAGCGGCATTGGGTGACAAGCGCATTGAGCATGTGACGATCTTTCCCGCTGCTCGTTCTGTCGATCCGTTATGTGGCCAGGCGATATCGTTCCTGCAGGACGCAGGCGCTCGCAAGCCGCATCAGCGCCCGATCAATGCTGGACAGCCTTTTGTCATCGAATGAAGGAAGGCGGTCGAGTAAAGCCACGATCCGCTTCTGATCAAGATAAGGGATGGCGGCGAGAGCCGGTCCCCGGAGCATGTCCTGTACCAGCGTATTCAATCTCTCCCGCCGCCGCAGCGTGGCAGGAGGCGTGGCGAAGGGGTGTTTGCGCCGGCGATAGACGGTGTCGCTGACGACATCGCGCGTTGCCTCGCGAAGCACGTATTTCTCGGTCTTGCCGCGTATCTTCTGGCTCACCGGCTGGGCGCTCATAACCTCGACGACATGATGATCGAGGAAAGGCAGGCGGCCCTCGACCGAGTGCGCCATTTCCACGCGATCGCTCAGCATCGTGAGAATATAGGTCGGCATCCTGCTCTTTGCGCCAAGGTACAGCGCCTGGTTCAGCGGATGCCGTCCCGCAAGCTGGGCCGGCACATTGATCTCGCTGATCAAGGCGCGGTAGCAATCGCTCCGGGGAAATCTTTCCAGGAATTCCTTCGCCATGAAGCCCTGCATGGATTGCGCAGCAGCAGCCCGGATCTCCATCCAGTAGGGAGCAACACCAAGCCGCTTTCTCACCGTGTCGAGCGGCAATACTACGCCATTCGGGTCCGCAGGCGTTCCCGCACGCTGCATATCAAATCGAAATTCGGGATAGCCCGCAAGAATCTCATCAGCGCCTTCTCCCGTGAGGACAACCTTGAATCCGGCATCGCGCACAACCCGGCTCAGCAGATACTTGGCCACGCCATGAGCATTATTGCAGAGCGTCTCGGCCTGTTCGATGGCGTCGGCAAAATGATCCGCGAGATCGTCCTGCCGGGCGGGGATCGAAACGAATTCGGCGTTCGCCTTGGCCGCCATTTCTCGAGCGATCTCTTTCTCGTCGAACCGCGGATCGTCGAAACTGATGTTGAAGGCGCGAATGGGACGAGGGTGATGCCGCGCCGCCAGTCCGAGCACCGCGCAGGAATCGATGCCGCCGCTGAGATAGCACGCCACCGGCACATCGGCGCGCAGGCGAATGCGGACCGCCTCATCGAGCGCGCTGCGAAGCTCCGCTGCCCAGTCTGCGTCCGAACGTTGTGGCGGCGGAAAGCGTTCCTGACGAAAATTGAAGTCCCAATATTGGCTGATCCGCACTCGCTTCTCGGTGGCGATCATATAATGGCCAGGCGGAATTTGCAGAACGCCCGCAAACAGCGTGCGCTCCTGCCCGCCGGCGGAGGTCAAGGCATGGTAGAAGGATTCGGCATCCCACCGCGCCGGCAAACCGGCGGCAAAGAGCGCCTTCACTTCCGAGGCGATAAACAGCGTATCGTCATGCCACGCATAGAACAGCGGTTTGATTCCAAAGCGATCGCGCGCGGCAAACACAGTGCGGCTTCTTTCGTCCCACAGCACAAAGGCGAACTCGCCGCGCAGCCGGTGCAGGCACTCCACGCCAAGGTCCTCGTAAAGATGCAACGCAATCTCACTGTCCGAGCGCGTGCGCAATCGGTGACCGGATGCCTCGAGCTCGCGCTGGATCGACTCATAGCCATAGAACTCGCCATTGACCACGATGCGTGTGTGGCCGTCTTCGCTGGCGATCGGCTGATCGCCCGTCGCAAGATCGATGATGCTGAGACGCCGGTGGCCAAGGCCGGTCCGCCGATCAGGCGAAATCCAAAAGCCCTCTCCATCCGGGCCGCGATGCCGGAGCCGGTCGGTTGCCCGAGCGAGCACCTCGGGCTCGATCGGCTTTCTGCGCGAGAAGATCGCGACGATTCCACACATGGCCGTCCAGCCTTTCAGGGTCCCCTGTTACCGCGGCAGCAATACCCAGTAGTCGAATTCGAGGATCACACCCGGCTCTTGCGCCGTCGCTTCCTTGGTCGGGAAATCCTTGGCGGGCAGGTCGCGGGTCGCGCGCGTCAGGATGCGCAAGGCGCCGAGATCGGACTGCGCCGGCACATCGGCGGTCTCGACGATCTCCGACCAGGCGTAGACGGTGCCTTGGGCGAAGAGCGGCGCCACATGGCGGCCGCCATTGATGGCCGCCACATGGAAGGCGTTGCCGAGGCCGTTGAAGGAGAGAGCCCGGGCCAGCGAGATGACATGGCCGCCATAGATGAGCCGCCGCCCGAAGCGGCCCTTGGCTTCGCTGAGCTGATCGAAATGCACCTTGGCGGTATTCTGATAGAGCCGCGTCGCCAGCATGTGCTCCGCCTCTTCCACCGTCATGCCGTCGACATGATCGATGCGCTCGCCTTTTTTGTAGTCCCTGAAGCGATGGACTGAGCCCGAGAGCGCGTCGTCCCAGACCTTGCCGGCGACCTTGGGGCACCCGGCGCCGAGATCGGCCGGCAGCACGGCCTCGGGCAGGTCCGGGACCGTGGCCTTGGACGCCGGTGACTTCTCATCGCGCTTGCGCACCATCACCCAGCGCACATAGCTCAGGACCGCATCGCCCTCCTGGTTGAGGCCGGTCGAGCGCACATAGACCGTGCCGGTCTTGCCGTTGGAATTCTCCTTGAGGCCGATCACTTCCGATGTGGCGCTGAGCGTGTCGCCCGGATAGACGGGCTTCAGGAAATGGCCGTCGGCATAGCCCAGATTGGCGACGGCGTTGAGCGAGATATCGGGCACCGTCTTGCCGAAGACGATATGGAAAACGAGGAGGTCGTCGACCGGCGCATGGCCATAGCCGATGGCGCGGGCGAAGGTATCGGACGACTGAACGGCGAAGCGTGTCCCGTAGAGCGCGGTGTAGAGCGCCTGATCGCCCGCCGTCACGGTGCGTGGCGTCGCATGGCGGATTACCTGGCCCAAGCGGAAATCCTCGAAGAAATTGCCCGGATTGGTCTTCGTGTCAGTCATCGTGCCTCATCTCTTCAAGATACTGGCGAAGGGAATGAACGTGCATCCACAAATGCATATCGTATCTGAAGCGCAATGCCGCAAGCGCATTCCTCCGATCGGCGTGCTCACTGATCCACCGAACTTCACGCAGCGCGATGAGAATATCCGCCAGATCGTCGATCGCGTCGCCAACCGCCAGCTCTCCGTCCGCGCCGTCTTCGACGATGGCATGAAGGGCAAGCCAATAATGTCCCAAGGTCGGGTAGCGCTGCTTGATGGCCTCATAGGCCTCACGATAGTCGAATTGCGGCGCCTCCAACTCCGTCTCTTCATTGGCTGGAACATCCGCACCGATCGAGTGAAGCGAATAAGTGAGCGTATCGACAGCGCGGATAAGTCGGGAGATCTCCGCCGGCCTATGGTCGGCGCCGGAAATTTCATCGGCGAGCAGCGCCGCCACTTCCAGCGGATCGATGGCAGAGCTCACCGCGCAATAGCCTCCCAGATGGCGACGACCCGCTCGGCCATCACCAGATGCAGCCTTTCCACCATGCGCCCCTCGACGGTAATGACCCCCTTGCTCTTGTGTTCCGGCAAAGCGAAGGCCTGGATCACTTTGCGCGACCAGGAGACCTCCTCCTCGGACGGCGAGAATATCCGGTTGCACGGCTCGATCTGCGAAGGATGGATGAGCGTCTTGCCGTCCATGCCGAGGGTGCGCCCCTGCTCGCATTCGGCCTTGAAGCCCATTTCGTCCTTGAAGTCGTTATAGACGCCGTCGATCACATCGAGGCCGAACGCGCGGGCGGCGAGGACACTCCCTGCGAGCCACGGGATGATGGCGAAACGGTCGCCCAAGGCTCTGGCGCGCGATTCTTTCAACAGGTCGTTGGTGCCGAGCACCAGGCAGGAGAAACGGGATTCGGCATCGCCGGCGACGCTCGCTATGTCGCGCGCATTGAGGATGGCGAGCGGCGTCTCCATCATCGCCCAGAGCCGCGTATGGTTGGGCGCGCCATAGGCCTTGAGCAGCTTGGCGGCGCTCGCCATGTCGCCCGGCCGCGAGACCTTGGGCACCAGAATGGCATCGGGCCCCGCCGCGGCGGCGGCCTTGAGGTCGTCGGCCCCCCAGGGCGTCTCGATCGCATTGATCCTGATGATGAGCTCGCGCCGCCCGTAGCCGCCGCTCTTGACGGCGGCGATCACCTTGTCGCGGGCTTCGGGCTTGGCCTCGGGGGCCACCGAATCCTCGAGATCGAGGATGAGCGCATCGGCGGGGAGGCTCTTGGCCTTTTCGAGCGCCCGGTCATTGGCGCCCGGCATATAGAGGACGCTGCGGCGAGGTCTGATTTTCATATCCAGTCCTGATAAATTCGCGAGACCCTATTCATTCTTGTCATATCTGCCAAGCCTGGCCGACGGATGAAAGGCTTGAGAGTGTTTTCGTCTTTGGGCAGAGTGCCGCACCATGAAGACCTATGATGTTGTAATCGTCGGCGGCGGCATCGTCGGAAGCAGTGCCGCCTATTTCCTCAAGAAGCAAGGTTTCACGGGCACGATCGCGCTGATCGAGCGCGACACCAGCTACGCCAATGGATGCACCGCGCGTTCTTGCGGCGGCATCCGCCAGCAATTCTCGACGCCCGAGAATATCCGCCTGTCGAAATTCGGGCTCAACATCCTGCGCCGTCTCAAGGAGGAATTCGGTCCCGAGGCCGATGTGGGCTTCCACGAGCAGGGCTATCTGATCCTCGCTTCCGAGAACGGCAGGGCGATCCTCGAAGAGAACCATGCCATCCAGGTCGAAAACGGCGCCGACAATGTGCTGCTCGACGCACAGGGCCTGGCGAAGCAGTTTCCCTGGCTGGTGACCGATGGCCTGGCGCTCGGCTGCTTTGGCAAGAGCGGTGAGGGCTGGCTCGATCCCTATTCGCTGATGGGCCTGTTCCGCAAGGCGGCCGCGGCGCGCGGCGTCGACATCATCCAGGGCGAAGTCGCGTCGGTGAAGAAGACGGGAGGCCGCGCTTCGTCCCTGACCCTTACCGACGGCAGCGAGATCGCCTGCGGCACGCTGGTCAATGCCGGCGGCACCGGCGCCGGCGCGCTCGCCCGCATGGCGGGCATCGAGCTCCCGGTGGGCCCGCGCAAGCGCTATGTCTATGTGCTCGATTGTCCGGGCGCCAGCGAAGCGCTGCACAAGGCGCCGCTCACCGTCGATATTTCCGGCATCTATTTCCGTCCCGAGGGCCGGCAGTTCATTTGCGGCCTATCGCCGGAGGAAGTGGACGAGCCCCGCGAGATGAACTGGGAAGTCGATTACGCCTGGTTCGAGGAGCGCATCTGGGAAACGCTTGCCGCCCGCGTGCCGGCCTTCGAAGCGATCAAGGTCGTCAATGCCTGGGTCGGCCATTACGACTACAACGCGCTCGACCAGAATGCCGTCATCGGGCCGCATCCGCAGGTTTCGAATTTTCTCTTCGCCAATGGTTTTTCCGGTCATGGCCTGCAGCAGGGTCCCGGCGCCGGCAATGCCATTGCCGAGCTCATCATCCATGGCGGCTACCGCACGATCGATCTCGAGCGCTTCGGCTTCGAGCGCATCGCCCGGAAGGTGCCGCTTTTCGAGCGCAATGTGATCTAGGCCGCCTCTTTTTCCGCATTGCGCGACCAAAAACGCTGATTTGGCGCGCACGGCCACTATATATTCGGACATACCAATTGCGCCGGCCCAGTCCGCCACTGGCCCTGAGGAGTGAACGTCATGTCCGCGCACACCGTTTTGACCGCCCAGACCGTAGAAGACTGCATCATCGACCAGAGATGGGACGGTTACAGCAAGGAGGACCACGCCATCTGGGGCACGCTGTTCGAGCGCCAGCTCGCGACACTGAAGGGCCGCGTCGCCCAGGAATATCTCGACGGCCTCTCGGCGCTCGGCATCGGCCCGGAAGGCGTGCCCAATTTCGACCGCATGAATGCGAGGCTTCGCAAGATCACCGGCTGGGAGGTCGTCGCGGTGCCGGGCCTCATACCGTCGCGGCCTTTCTTCCAGATGCTCGCCAACGGCCAGTTTCCGGCCGGAACCTTCATCAGGAGCCGCGAGCAGCTCGACTATCTGGAGGAGCCCGATATCTTCCACGATGTCTTCGGCCATGTGCCCCTTCTCACCAATCAGGCCTATGCCGACTACATGAACGAATATGGCCGTGTCGGGCTTCAGGGCATGGAACGAAAGGCGGTAAAATTCCTCGCCCGTCTCAACTGGTACACGATCGAGTTCGGGCTGATCCGCAAGCCCGAGGGCGTGCGCATCTATGGCGCCGGAATCGTCTCATCTTATGGCGAGGCGAAATATGTGGCGGGGGACAACTCCGCCCACGAGCTCGCCTTCGACTTAGAGCGCGTGCTCCGCACCGGCTATTATATCGACGACCTCCAGGCGAGCTATTTCGTGATCGATCGCTTCGAGGATCTGTTCGACTTGTTGGAGGGAAGGGATATCCTTGCGCTCATCGATGAGGTGCGCCCCGAGCCGACACTCACGCCTTTCGAAATACTGGAGCAAGACAAAGTCATCCGCAAAGGCACAGGCGAGTATTGGCGCGATTTCCCCAAGACCAAGACGAAGCTCAAATGAAGAGGAATCTCCAGCCGCATCTGAACGCTCGCTTCCATGAGCGTATGTAAGCGTGGCTGTCTTTTTTCTGGATATCCTATGCAATAGTCTTGTTCCGGGGGCGCAAACAGCGAGCCGTTTGCTTGGACCGGCGCCTATCCTGCACGTCAGCTCTCGCGGCAATTCTCGCTGCAGCGATGGTCATGGCTGGCCCGGTTGCGGCTGACGATCTGACTGCCGCTATAAAGGCGAGAGACAGCGAACAAGTTCAGGCGCTGCTCAGAGGTGGCGCGGACTCGAACCGCTCTTCGTCTTATGGGGGGCCGATAAATCTCGCAGCGGCGCTGGGCCCTCCGGAGATCGTGGTTGCGCTTCTCGATGCCGGAGCCGATCCGCAGATGCCGGGATTCGGGGGAATGAGCCCGCTGCACACGGCAGCACTGTCCGGCCAACCGGCGATCACTCGAATTCTCGTCCAGAGAGGAGCCCAGGTCGATGCGCTCGACAATCTGGGACGGACCGCGCTCCTCGTTTATGCATCCGGTGCGGCGCACAATCTCGATGTCCTGCAAATCTTGCTGAAAGCAGGTGCCAATCCCAATGCCGCAGAGCGAACGACAAATATCTCCGTCCTGCATTACATCGCTCAACAAGGAGAGGTAGAGGAGGCAGAGCTGCTTGTCGCGGCGGGTGCCAACTTAAATGCGAGAGACAATCTGTTCGGTCAAACGCCGCTCCACCATGCCAACGCCTGCTGCAATGGCGCGATCGGCGCGATCGTCAATCACGAAATGGTTCGATTCCTGATCGCGCATGGAGCCGACATGAATGCTGAGGATATCAATGGCCGCACACCACTCTTCTATGTGCGAAAATGCTCGCCGAATGCAAGCTTGCTGATCGACATCATGTCCAAAGCAGGTGCGCATTGAACTGCTGCGCTCGTACGCGAGCTAATCCAGTCGCACCTGCACGCTCGCCGTGTGCCCGCGCGCGTCGATGACCGACAGGCGCGCAAATCCCCTGCCCGGCTTTTCCCACGCGGTCTCGCGGCGCGGCTCGCCGATCACGATCGGCAGGCCGTCGGCGAACCAGGTGAAGGGCGGGGCGCCGCCCATGGCCTTGAGCGCGAGTCCGGCCTCGCTGTCGCCGCCCGATAAATCGATCCGGGCTTCATCGGGCGGGAAGGAGATCACCAGCGGCGCATCGCCGGGCCCCGAAGCGGCGCTCTCCGGCAGGCCGTGCGGGCGGAAGCGTTGCAAAGCCGGCGGCAGATCGGAGGTGCGGGCGAAGATGACCCCTTCCGGCGCCGGCCGCAAGGGCGTGCGCTTCTCCGTTATCCGGGTGAAGGCATCGAAGAGGATCGGGGCCGCGGCGCTGCGGCCGATGAGATCGGAGACCGGCTCATTATCCGGCCGGCCGACCCATACGGCGATCGTGTTGGCGCCATCGAAGCCGACCGCCCAGGCATCGCGATAGCCGTAGGACGTGCCGGTCTTGTAGGCGATCTTGCCGGGAAGGGCATTCTGCGGCGGCGGCGCATCGATCAGCACATCTGCCACTTGCCAGGCCGCCGCCTTGTCGAACAGACGGCGCGGCGGCGCAGCGCTGCTTCTGTCCTGAGGGCGCCAGACGAGCGGCAGCGCCTCGCCGTCGCGCGCCAGAGCGAGATAGAGGGTCGCGAGATCGGTGAGCTTCACCCCTGCTCCGCCCAGGCCGACGGCCAGGCCGGGTGCGGCGTCGAGCGGCAATCGCGGCGCAGCGCCGGCATTCTTCATGCGCGCGATCAGGCGATTGGGCCCCAAGGCATTGAGCAGCATCACCGCCGGCACATTGAGCGACTGCTGCAGCGCCCGGCGCATGGTCACGGTTCCCTGAAAGGCCTCGTCGAAATTTTCCGGCCGATAGATGCCGAAGCGGATGGGCCGATCGTCGACCAGCGTCTCGGGATGCGCCAGCCCATCCTCGAAGGCGAGGCCATAGATGAAGGGTTTCAGCGTCGAGCCGGGCGAGCGCAGGGATTGGGCGAGATCGATCTGGCCGGCGCGCGCCTTGTCGAAATAGCCGACGCCGCCGACATGCGCCCTGACCTCACCGGTGGCGTTGTCGACGGCGATGATGGCGACGGACACCCCGCCGCCGAGCGTTGCCGCCCGTTCCCGGGCCAGGTTTTCGAGCTGCTCCTGCAGGGGTCGCGAGATCGTCGTGGCCTCGACGAGATTGATCTTCCTGTGCGGTCCGCGATTCCGCTTGACCAAGCGCTCGGCCACATGCGCGGCGAACATCGGGAAGAGCTTGCGCGCCTGGGGCGCCGGCTCGACTTCGGCGGCCTTGACCTGATCGGCATTGATGATGCCCTTGCGCATCAGGAGGTCGAGCACGCGGCCGCGTGCGCCCCGCGCGGCGCGGGGGAAACGGTCGGGCCGGCGCGTTTCCGGCGCCTGCGGCAAGGCCACCAGCAAAGCCGCTTCGGCGGTCGAAAGATGCTTCGGCTCCTTGCCGAAATAGGCGAGCGAGGCCGCACGCGTGCCTTCGAGATTGCCGCCATAGGGTGCGAGCGCCAGATAGAGGGCGAGGATCTCGTCCTTGCTCAGCCGGTTTTCGATCTGCACCGCGCGGATCATCTCGGCCGCCTTGGCGGCGAGCGTGCGCTCAGGCCGGGGCTCCAGCAGGCGCGCAACTTGCATGGTGATGGTCGAGCCGCCCGAGACGACGCGGCCATGGCGGACGATCTGCCAGGCGGCGCGCAGCATCGCCACCGGATCGACGCCGTGATGCGCATAGAAGCGCTTGTCCTCATAGGCGATCAGCATGGAGAGGAAGCGCCGATCGACGTCTTGCGGCGATGCCGGCAGTCGCCAATAGCCGCCGGCGGTCGTGAACGGCCGCAACAGCCGGCCATCGCGATCCACCACCAGCGGCGAAAAATGGAGATCATCGCCCAAGGGCGCCGGTCCGAGGCGCTTCATCGCTTCCGACAACACGAAGCCGCCCGCATTCACGACGAATATCGTCGTGAATACCACGGCGCACAGTATATGGAAGCGCCGGGATCTCTTCATGCTCACCGCTCGATCACGCTCATCGTCGTCGTCGCGAGCGTTGCATTGCGGTCGGGCCGGTACATGTCCTCCACGGTGGCGCCCGGCAGTGCATATTGGCCCGGCGCCACGGCGCGGACGATATAGGCAAGCTTGGCGCTCTGATCCGTGAAGGCCGCGACGAAGCGATCGTCGCGGAACTCGGTATAGGTCACATCGGTGAGGTCGGTGAGCCAGGACAGGCTGCCGGTGCTGCCCGTGGCGACGAGTTGCGGATTCTCGATCTCGAGGCCCGCCGGCAGGCGATCGACCAGCAGGAAATTGCCGGTCTGGTCGTTGCCGTCGCGGCTGGCCGTGAGCACCACCACGAGACGCGTATTCTGCTCGACCCGTGCCGGATCGACCGGCTTGCCGTCGAGCGTGTAGTAGATGCGCATGAGCCTCATGCCGTTGGAAGACGGAGGCTCGGGCACTTGCGGCGCGCCCGAGACCGCGACCACGGCCTGGAGCGGCGTCGAGCCGAGATTGCTGACCTTGTGCGCCTCATCGAGGGCCGGCCCCTGATAGACCTTGTAGAAGGCGCCCTGATGGGCGGAACCGTCGACATCGAGCTCGACCGCGCGGGCCTGCTCGACGATGCTGCGCGCCGCCAGCACCATCCAGGTCATCTCCTGGGTGGAAGCGTAGCGGGATTTGGCGCGCTCATCGCTGATCACCTTCAGCGCCGCCTGGATCACCGGCGGAGCGGCATTGCCCTTCTCGGCGAGCGCCACGATGGCGGCGGCATCGCGCAGCGGCGAGCCGTAATAGCCCCAGGCCGCGGGGATTGTGCCATCGGCCTCGCTTTGCAGGACATCGGCCGCCGACTGGAACGCCGCATTGGCGCGCGGCTTGTCGCCGAGCATGCCGAGAGCGGCGGCGATCTGCGCCCGCGCCATCGCCGTGCCGAACTGATCGATCTTGGTATCGGCGAAGTATTTGAGATCACCGGCAGGGGCCCGTCCGGCGCGCGCCAAAGTGTAGAGAGCATAGGCGACATCCTCGCCCTTGCCCTGCTGCACATAAGGCGAGTTGCCCACCTGGTTGCGCAGATAGTCGACCGCCTGGTTGAGAGCGTCTTCCGGCACCGCAAAGCCCTTCTCGCGCGCCCTGAGCAGGAAATCGGTCACGTAGGAGGAGAGCCACAGATCTCCGCTGTAGGAGTTCCACAGGCCGAAGGCGCCGTTCGTGTCCTGGCGCGCCAGCAGCCGCTGCACCGTGTCGGCGAGACGGTCTTTCACCGACCCGTCGAGATCGAGATCATTACCGCCGAGCTCCGAAAGATAGAGCAGCGGCAATGCCCGGCTCACGAGCTGCTCGGAGCAGCCATAGGGATAGCGGTCGAGATCGCGCATCAGGCTCGGAACATCGAGCGCGCTCAACGATCCGACCGAAAGCGACACGGCGCCGGTGCCCGCCACCATCTCGGCGATCAGATCCTTGCTGACCGTGATGCCGCCATTGGGCTCGATCGTATGCACCATGCGGCGCGTCACCGGTGGATTGGCCGGCTCGACGGCGAGCGTAAAACTCTGGTCGATCGCGGCATCGCCTAACCCTGAGAGCGTTGCCGTGAACCGCACCGTGCCGATGCCCGACGCGGTGATCGGGATGTTGACCGGCGTACGGGAGCCGACCGCGCCGATCTTCACGGTCTGATGGAGAAGCGCCGGATCGACGCCGATCGGGCCGTCGACATCGACGCTGAGCGCATAGTCGCCGGGGACGGCCTCGGCATTGAGGAGATCGAGGCGCAAGCGCGACTGGTCGCCCGAGCCGAGGAAGCGCGGCAGGGTGCCGGCGATCACCACCGGATCGCGCGCGATCACATCGACGGAAGCATGGCCGACCTTGGTCGGCGTCCACGCCACCGCCATGACGCGGATGGTGCCGTTGAAGGCCGGAATGTCGAAGGGCACCTCGGCCGTGCCGTCGGCCGCCACCTCGACGATGCCGGAAAACAAAGCGAGCGGCGGCTGTGTGGGGGGCGGGCTCTGGAAATTGCCGGCGCCGCCATCGCCGCCGGAACGGATCTGGCCGCGATTGCCGCCCATGCCGTCGATCAGCTGGCCGTAAATGTCGTGCAGCGCCGCCGACAGACGCTTCTGCCCGTAATAATAGGTCTCGGGCTCCGGCGACTTGTAGTTGGTGAGATTGAGAATGCCGACATCGACGGCCGCCACGGTGACATAGGCCTTTTCGCCGGCGAGCCCGTCGATCTTCACCGGCACCTTCAAGGTCTGGCGCGGCTTCATCACATTGGCCGGCGTCAGCGAAACTTTCAGCGTGCGCTCGTTGCGGTCGATGCCGAACCAGGCGAGGCCGATCGACCGCGTCGGCATGCGCTTGGCGGCGATGTCCATCGGCCGGAAATGGGTGACGACGACATAGGCGCCGGTGCCCCAATCGCTGCCGACCTTGACCGGAACGGTCGTGCCGCTGTCCGGCACGTCGATGAGCTCGGAAGCGAACAGCTTCTCGCCGACCACTTGCACCGAAGCCTTGCCGGCAAAGCGGGCATCGATCTTGACGGTGAGCGTGTCGCCCGTTTTCACCGAGGTCTGGTCGAGGGCGACCGGCAGCAGGTCCGGCGTATTGGCATTTTCGGAGATGTAATAGCCGGCATAGAAGCTGGTGGAGGACGGCGCCAGCCCGTCGCTGGCGATTTCGAGACGATACTGGCCCCATTGCACCGGCGCACTGATCGAGGCCGGCTTGTCGGCAGCGATATCGACCGTGCCGCCGGTTACCTTGCGGGCCGTGGTGACGGCCTCGTAGCTCCAGCGATTGTTGGTCTTGTACCACTGATAGGTGGTCGAGAGCCGCTTGAGCACCCAGGTCGCGCCCTTCGCCGCCGCGCGATTGCCTTGCGGATCGATGGCGATGGCATTGAAGACCGCCTGCTGGCCTTCGCCGGCTTCGCCTTCCTGCTTCAATCCCAGCATATTGCCGGTCGCGGCGATCGGCAGCGATGCCGTGCGCACCACACCGCGCCCGCCTGATTCCTTCATGCGGATGGTGAAATTCGCCTTGAGCGGACGCGACGTCGTCGGCAGCTGCGGCAGGGGCATGGTGATGTCGGCATGGCCCTTGTCGTCGGTCTGGGCGAGATCACCGATGGTGTTCTGCACCGCATCGACATTTTCATCCGACAGGCCGAAGACATAATCCTTCCACTGCTCGAAAGGCTGGCTGTCGACGGAGACGGAGACATCGCCCTCGACGTCGAGCCTGGCGGCGGGCGCGCCGAAGAGATAGCGCCCATCGACGGTGAGGCTGGCACCGATATTGCGGTCGATGCGCGTGCCATTGGCCTTCAGGTCGAACTCGATGCGATCGGGGATGTAGTCCTCGACCAGGAAGCTGGTCTCGCCGATCGAAGCCCCCTTGGGATCGGTATAGGCGAGGACGCGCCAGGTGCCGCCGGCGGCCGAGGCGATCAGCGGGATATCGAGAATGCGTCCGCCGGCGCCCTGGTCGTTCAGCACGGTGCGGGAATATTCGACCCCATCGGGACGCTGGACCACCAGCGTGACGGGCACATTGGCTAGGCCGTTGGCGTTGCCGTCGCGCAACAACAGGGCGGCGTGAACCGTCTCGCCACGGCGATAGACGCCGCGCTCCACATAGACGAAGGCATCCGCCGGACCCGGCGGGTCGCGGCCGGTGACGCCGCGATCGGAGAAGTCGAAGGCCGACCGTGTGATGTCGATAAAGGCATAATCGTTCTTGTCGTCGGAGGCGACCACGAGCGCCGGCTCGAGCCCGTCCTCGCCCTTGGTGAGGCCGGAATCGAAGAACGCGGCGCCCGCCGCATCCGTCTTCGCGCTGCCGAGGATTTCATTATTACGGGCGATGAGCCTGACGGTGACATCGCCGAGCGGGCTGGCGGAAGCGATGGAGCGCAGGAAGACATGTAAGCCGTCCTTGCTCCTCAGCGTCGACAGGCCGAGGTCCGAGACCACGAACCATTGCGTGGCGAGCTGGCTCTCTCCTTCCGCCACCCTGTCCTCGGGCTCGGCCGTCATCACATAGAGGCCGGGCTCGATCTTGCCCAAGGCCTCGTCCACCGGAAAGGCGGTGGTCACGTCCTCATTGGGCGTGCTGAGGAGATCCATCGTGCCTTCCCAGACCTTCTCGCCTTTGCTGCGGGCGATTTCGGCCGCCTGGAAATCATAGACCTGGTTGAGGAAGGTCGAATCGATGACCGCGGACAGCAGGCTGCGGTCGCCAATGCGATAGAGCTCTAGCTTCGCTTTGGTGGCGTTGACCGAAACCAGCGGGATGCCGCTCTGGCCCGAGCGCGGCAGCACATAGGACTTGCCGACGAATTGCACCGAGGGAGTCCGGTCGCGCACATAGATCTCGTATTGGGCGTCCTGCAGCAGGTTTTCGTCCACCGCCGAGGGCAGTCCCTGGCGCACGGTGACCTTGTAGCGCGCGCCGTGCTTCAGGCCTTCGAGGCAGAGCTTGGCGCCATCGACCGTCACGGCCGAGACGGGGCCTGGATCTTGCGTGAAATAGGGGGCGAAATCGCTGACCGAATTGGCGAGCGGGTCGGAGAACTGGAAGCACAGGCGGGGCTGCGGGGCATCGCTTTCGACCGTGTAGTCGGTGATGCGGAAGCCATGCGTCTTGCGCAATTCCTCGTAGGCCTGCCGGATCTCGGCATTCTCGATGAGCTCCAGGCTGGCGCGGTAGGCATTGAGCGCCGGCCGCCAGTCCTCACGCTTGACCAGCGCCTCAGCGATATCGTTGAGCGCCGAGGCTTTTTGGTCATTCGTGCCGGCGAGCTGATAGGCCCTGACCGAGGCGCCAAGCGCCTTGTAGGGCAATTCATAGCCGTCCTGGGAATTGAAGGGCTCGGCGGTGAGCAGGAGATCGGCGAGCTTTTGCCAGTTGGCCTGATCACTGAGGTTGAGCGCCAGCATCTGCTCAACCACCACTGCGGCATTGCGGTTGTTGCCTTGGGCCGTCGCCGCATCCAGTTCCTGCTGGAGCTCAGGCAGCGTCTTCTTGAGGGTCTTGCCGATCTTGGCGATCGTGTCCCGGTAGTTGTCGGCGGCATAGGCATAGTTGTCGATGGGAAAAGGTGCGGCAGCGCGCGTGGGCGCCGCTAAGAGCCCGAACAGCGCCAAAGCGATCAACAATCGGAAAATATGAAGGCTGAAGCCGATGCTACGCGCTGCTACTGGATTCATCCTGTCCTCCCACGGGATAGGGTCGAGTGACACGGGCTGTGCCACCTATCGGGCTTGCATGACATTTATACGGGTGTTCGTCGTCTGGCCTTGCCTAAAACTCCGGCTGGCATGGTAAGTGTCTTTCCTTCGTCCGACAATCGAGCAAAATTTTGACGTACCGTCTATTGTCCGTGCCCGTTGGGGTGTTAGAGGAATCCGCCGATGCCAGACTTGAATAAAAAAGTGCGAATTCCTACTGCCCCGCGGCAGGTCCTCACCATCTCATCGCAAGTCGCTGTCGGCCTGGTCGGCAATTCGGTGGTCTATCCGACCTTGCTGGCCTTGGGCGTGACGCCGGTCGCGCTTTCGACCATCATGCTGTCCAATCACCCGGGACATGCGCGCCCGGCGGGCATTGCCGTGCCGGCCGAGACGCTCGCCCGGATGCTGGAGCGTCTCATCGAACTCGGTCTCCTCGACCCGGATGTCGTCGTGGTGACCGGCTATTTCGCCAATGAAGAGCAGATTGAGGCCATAGCCCCGATCATCGCCCGCTTGCCGAAATCGTTTTATTTATGCGACCCCATCCTGGGCGATAGCCATACCGGGCTCTATGTCGCCGAAGCCATCGCCACGGCCATTCGCGACCGGCTGGTGCCGCTGGCGGACGGCCTGACACCCAATGCCTTCGAGCTCAGCTGGCTGACCGGCAAGGAGATCGGCGATATCCATGCGGCGCGCGCCGCGAGCCGATCACTCGCCGGCAAGTCGCTGGTGGTGACCTCCATTCCGCACGGCGATGCCCTCACCACGGCGCTGTTCGAGAAGGGCACGACGCTCACCGTCACGCGGCCGAAGCTGGCACCCGTTCCCCATGGCACCGGCGACCTTCTCTGCGGCCTTCTTGTCGGGCGGCTGGCGCAGGGCGACAGCTTCGCCAAGAGCCTCGGCTTCGCCGTCGCCGCGACCGAGCATATCATCGCCGCAAGCCTCGGCACGCTCAGCCTCGATCTCGCCTCGGGTCTCTCAGACATTGCAGCGATCGAGGCCTTCGCCGCCGTCCATGGCTGAGCACCGCCTTGTCGCCGGCGTAGACGGCTGTCCGGCCGGATGGATTGCCGCGCTCTGGGATGGGGCCGGGCAGCTGACCTCTAAGCTTTGCCCGAGCTTCGCCGACGTCATGGCGCTGCCCGCCCGGATCATCGCGGTCGACATGCCGATCGGCCTGCCGGAGCGCTCAGGCAGGCCGCCCGAACGCGAGGTGCGGGCGAGGCTCGGCGAGCGCCAGTCGAGCGTCTTCGCCGTACCGTCCGAGAAAGCGGTCTATTGCGCCGACTACGCGCAAGCCTGCGCGGTCAACCTTCTCCACTCCGATCCGCCCAAGAAAGTATCCAAGCAGTGCTTCCATCTGTTTCCCAAGATGCGCGAGATCGATGCCCTCATGGCGCCTGCCGACCAGTCGCGCATCTTCGAATCGCATCCGGAGCTCGCCTTCTGGATGATGAATGACGAGACGCCCTTAAGCCTGCCCAAGAAGGTGAAAGGCCAACCCTATCCGCCGGGCCTCGATCTCAGGCGCGAGCTCCTGCACAAGAATGGCGTGCCGGTCGACGGCCTTGCCCATGACTATCGCCGCCGCGATGTCGGCCCTGACGATCTCCTCGATGCCTGCGCTTGCACCTTGGTGGCATGGCGCATACTCACTGGGCGGTCTATCCGTTTCCCGGCAGACCCGCCGCTCAATTCCCGCGGCCTGAGGATGGAAATCAATGCCTGATCCAATCACCCGCGCCGCCATCGAGGCGACGGCAGAAAAGATCGCGCCCTATGTCCGGCGCACCCCGGTCATGGATGTGATGCTGTCCGGCATCGCAACGCCGGTCGCGCTCAAGCTCGAGCTTTTCCAGCATACCGGCTCCTTCAAGGCGCGCGGCGCCTTCTCGACCGTCATCGGCCGCGACATCCCCAAGGCGGGCCTCGCCGCGGCCTCGGGCGGCAATCATGGCGCCGCCGCGGCCTATGCCGCCCATGTCGCCGGCGTGCCGGCGCATATCTTCGTGCCCGCCATCGCGGCGCCGGCGAAGGTCCAGCGCATCAAGAGCTATGGCGCGGTCATCGAGCAGGATGGCGCCACCTATTACGACGCGCTCGAGAACTGCAACCGCTTCATCGCCGCGAGCGGCGCCTTGTCGGTCCATGCCTATGATGCGGTGCCGACCCTTCTCGGCCAGGGCACGCTGGGGCGCGAGATCCAGCAACAATTGCCTTATATCGATACGCTTCTGGTGGCGGTGGGCGGCGGCGGCCTGATCGGCGGGATCGCCGGCTGGTACAGGGGCGATGTCAGGATCATCGGCGTCGAGCCCGAGACCTGCAACGCGCTTCACGCCTCGCTCGCGGCGGGCGCGCGGGTGACGGTCAAGCCTTCGGGGGTCGCGGCCGATTCGCTCGGCGCGAGCTTCGCCGGCGAACTGATGTTCCCACTGGCGCAAAAATTCATCGAGCGCGTGGCGCTCGTCGATGACGAGGAGATCAGGATGGCGCAGCGTTGGCTGTGGGACCATGCGCGGATCATAACTGAACCGGGCGGGGCCACGGCCTTCGCTGCGCTTCTCTCTGGCGCATACCGGCCGCAGAAGGATGAACGCGTCTGCGTCATCCTCTGCGGCTCCAATACCGATCCCGAGACCTTTTCCAGGGTCATGATTACATGACCTTGAAACGGTAGGTGAGATCGAGGCTGGCACGCTTCAGCTCGAGTTCGATGCGGAATCTTTCGATCTCGCGCGGATCGTGCGGGATGCGCCTTTCCTTCTTGTGACCGGAAAACAGCCTTGCCGCGGGAGCGGCGATGAGGCTGCGGGCCGGACGTCTGAAGAACGGCATGGACTTCTGGAATGCAGACATGGTCTGTCCTTTCGCAAAACACGGGTTTCCGTGCGCGGTGAAGATGGATGAAAATTGAAAATTTGCTGATGCGTGAGGGCCCGCGCATGCGCATCACGCGCATGGAACGAGCGTCACGTCCCGGTCAAATGGTCTTCAGGCTTTACTTTGACGAAAACACAAGCTGGAAAGGCCACACCGGGATCCGAGCCCGGGGCCCGGAGATCACCAGATTCGAAGCTCCTTGCGCACTGTCATCATGACGATCTCCGTGAGTTGTGTTGAAGGAAGTGCGTGATAGCACGAGTCGTCCGCCCGCAACAGGGGAATCTCATGCTTTCATTCACCATTGCTGACAGGATGTGACAATCCTGCCACAGAGGAAATTCCTCTCTTCCCGATCGGAAGAGAGGAAAGCTTCACATGCCAGGGATCACGCCGCCTTCTTGAGCAGGCCGCGATTGATCAGAGCTTCGGCGATCTGCACCGTGTTGAGGGCTGCCCCTTTGCGCAGATTGTCCGACACGACCCACAGATTGAGGCCGTTCTCGATCGTGCCGTCCTCGCGGATGCGCGACACGAAAGTGGCGAAATCCCCAACGCATTCGACCGGCGTCACATAGCCGCCGTCCTCGCGCTTGTCGACGACCAGGACCCCTGGCGCCTCGCGCAAGGTCTCGCGCGCTTCTTCCGCCGTGATCGGCCGCTCGAACTCGATATTGACCGCTTCCGAATGGCCGACGAAGACCGGCACACGCACGCAGGTCGCGGTGAGCTTGATCTTGGGATCGAGGATCTTCTTGGTCTCGGCCGTCATCTTCCACTCTTCCTTGGTGAAGCCGTCTTCCATGAAGACGTCGATATGGGGGATGACGTTGAAGGCGATCTGCTTGGTGAACTTCTTGGGCTCGGGAGCATCGGTGACGAACACGCCCTTGGTCTGGTTCCACAATTCGTCCATGGCGTCCTTGCCGGCGCCCGACACCGACTGATAGGTCGCGACGACGACGCGCTTGATCTTGGCCAGATCATGCAAGGGCTTCAGCACCACCACCAGCTGGGCGGTCGAACAGTTCGGATTGGCGATGATGTTCCGCCTCACCTTGCGGCTCATATATTCTTCGAGCGCATGGGCGTTCACTTCCGGAACGACCAGCGGCACTTCCGCGTCATAGCGCCAGCAGGAGGAATTATCGATCACCATCGGGCCTTGGGCGCCGATCCTGGGCGACCATTCCTTGGAGACGGCCGAGCCCGCCGACATCAGCACGAAGTCGATGCCGCGGAAGTCGAATTGCTCGAGATCCTGGCATTTGAGCGTGCGGTCGCCGTAAGAGACCTCGGTGCCGATCGACCGGCGCGAGGCCAAGGCGAAGACCTCATCCACCGGGAACTGGCGTTCCTCGAGGATATTGAGCATTTCCCGGCCGACATTCCCGGTCGCGCCGACCACTGCAACTTTGTAACCCATTGATTTAAATCCTTTATCCCTCGCCCTCTCCCGTGAACTTTAAGGTTCTGCCTGGGGCGCATGCTGGTTTCCGGCCATCTCCCCCGCGGGAGACGAGACCGGGGGAGAAGGCTCAAACGGTTTTCGTCGTTTTCGTCGTTTTGAGCATACCCAGGCCACGGCCAAGCGCGCTCGCGGGGAGCGGGCGGCAGGCGATGATGTTCATGTTAATCGACATCGGGGACCGTGGTTCGAGGTTCGGCAGGGTTCTAACAAATTGCGACTTTAAGTCAATCCGCCTTGAAGCGGGGCCTTCCCGATCCTATGTCCCGAAAAGCGCGAGACCCGAGGGTAAGGGGCTTTACCCTTGGTCCCGCGCCAATTATTTAGGCTTTTTGGGAGCATAAGGGGACCTGATGTTCGAATGGCTGTTCACTGTCGAAGGCTGGATGAGCCTTCTGACCCTGACCATCCTTGAAATCGTGCTCGGCATCGACAACCTGGTCTTCCTCTCGATCGCCTCCCAGAAGCTGCCACCGCACCAGCGCCCGGTGGCCCAGAAAATCGGCCTGCTCGGGGCGCTCGGCCTGCGCATCCTCATGCTGGCGCTTCTGGTATGGATCACCAAGCTCACCTATCCCGTCTTCTCGGTCGGCAGCTTCGAGTTCTCCTGGCGCGACATCATCCTGATCCTGGGCGGCCTGTTCCTGCTCTATAAGGGCACGGCCGAGATCCATGAGGAGATGGAGGGCGGCGAGGAAGGCCCGCAGTCGGGCTATTCGGCCAATTTCTTCGGCGTCATCGCGCTCATCATGGTCATCGACTTCGTCTTCGCGCTCGATTCCATCATCACCGCGGTCGGCATGACCACCTTCCTGCCGGTCATGGTCGCGGCCAATGTCATCGCCATTGGCGTGATGATGCTGGCGGCGAAGCCGATCGGCGATTTCATCGCCCGTCACCCGACGGTGAAGATGCTGGCGCTCGCCTTCATTCTGCTCATCGGCGTGGCGCTCGTGGCCGACGGCCTCGGCATGCACATACCGCGCGAATATATCTACTTCGCCATCGCCTTCTCGCTCGGCGTCGAGACGCTCAACATCCTGGCCAAATCGAAGCGCCGGCGCCTGAGCAAGATCGAGAAGACGGATGTCGAGCAGCCTTAGCCATCTGCACTACCCTCATGCTGAGGCGCGAGCGAAGCGAGCCTCGAAGCATGATCTAGGGACAACGGTCTTGCCGCTTGCCACCCTTCGAGGCCGCCTGCGGTGGGCGCCTCAGGGGTGAGGATTGTGGATCGGACAAAGTCCCGATTATCATGATAAACTGAAGGTCGGACCGGAGATCTGCCATGACGACCAAGGGCCACGAAAAATTTGTAGTCCAGGTGAATTCAGAAACCTTGGCGAAGCTGCAGGCCATCGCCCAGGCGGAAGGACGGTCGCCTGAGGTGCTCATTGACGAGGCACTTGCCGATCTGATTAAGAAGCGGGCGCAAGATCGACCTCGCGCTCACGTCATGACTGCATATCAGGCGAGCCTCGACAAGTTAGGCCCGCTCTACAAAAGGCTCGCCAAATAGCTGACGGAACTAAGCCGCCGCCTTGAGTTCGCTCAGGATCGCAGCACCCATCTCCTGCGTGCCGATCGTCTTGTCGGAGCCTTGCGCGATGTCCTTGGTGCGCAGGCCCTTGGCCAGCACCTGGGCGATCGCCTGGTCGACCTTGTCGGCCCATGGGCCCTGATCGAAGGAATAGCGCAGCGCCATGCCGAAGGATGCGATCATGGCGATCGGATTGGCGAGCCCCTTGCCGGCGATATCGGGGGCCGAGCCATGCACCGGCTCATAGAGCGCCTTGCGCCGCTTGGTCTTGGTGTCGGGCGCGCCGAGCGAGGCCGAGGGCAGCATGCCGAGCGAGCCCGTCAGCATCGCCGCCACATCCGAGAGCACATCGCCGAACAGATTGTCGGTGACGATCACATCATACTGCTTGGGCCAGCGCACCAATTGCATGGCGCAATTGTCGGCGAGCACATGCTCGAGCGCCACGTCCTTGTAGCTTTCCTGATGCACGCGCGTGACGACCTCGTTCCACAACACGCCCGTCTTCATCACATTGCGCTTCTCGGCCGAGGCCACCTTCTTGCGCCTGGTGCGGGCGAGATCGAAGGCGACGCGCGCGATCCGGTCGATCTCGAACGTGTCATAGACCTGCGTATCGATGCCGCGCTTCTGGCCGTTGCCGAGATCGGTGATCGTCTTGGGCTCGCCGAAATAGACACCACCCGTCAGCTCGCGCACGATCAGCATGTCGAGGCCTTCGACGACGTCGCGCTTGAGCGATGAGGCATCGGCGAGCGCCGGGTAGCAGATCGCCGGGCGCAGATTGGCAAAGAGACCAAGATCCTTGCGCAGGCGCAGGAGTCCCGCTTCCGGGCGCACGTCGTAAGGCACCTTGTCCCATTTGGGACCGCCCACCGCGCCGAAGATCACCGCATCGGCGGCCTGCGCCGTCGCCATGTCCGCTTCCGAGATCGCCTTGCCATGAGCGTCATAGGCGGAGCCGCCGACGAGGCCGCGATCCACTTCGAATTTGGCGATGCCCGCGCTGTTGAACCAGGCGATGATCTTCTCGACTTCGCCGGCGACTTCGGCGCCGATGCCGTCGCCCGGCAGGAGCATCAGATTATAGGAGGCCATGAGATTTCCGTTTGAATTGATCTAGAGCCACGGCCGTGCGGCCTGGGCCTTTTTCTCGAACGTGTCGATCGACGCCTTCTTCTCCATGGTGAGACCGATATCGTCGAGCCCGTTCAGCAGGCAATGCTTGCGGAACGGATCGATCTCGAACTTGACGCAGCCGCCGTCGGGCCCGCGGATCTCTTGCGCCTTGAGGTCGATCGAGAGCGTCGCATTGGCGCCGCGCTCGGCATCGTCCATGAGCTTCTTGAGGTCTTCCGGCGAGACCTGGATGGGCAGGATGCCGTTCTTGAAGCAGTTGTTGTAGAAAATGTCGGCGAAGCTCGTCGAGATGACGCAGCGGATGCCGAAATCGAGGAGCGCCCAAGGCGCATGCTCGCGCGACGAGCCGCAGCCGAAATTGTCGCCGGCGACCAGGATCTGCGCCTTGCGATAGGCCGGCTTGTTGAGCACGAAATCGGGGATTTCCTTGCCGTCCTGGGTATAGCGCATTTCATAGAAGAGCGACTTGCCGAGCCCGGTGCGCTTGATCGTCTTCAGGAACTGCTTGGGGATAATCATGTCGGTATCGACATTGACGATATTGAGAGGGGCGGCGACGCCCGTCAGCGTATCGAATTTCTGCATGGCCAGCTCCGTCTGCGCGAGGTCCGACCCCCACGCCACCAAGTGAAGGGGCTTTCTGCGGTGGATGCAGCGCCCCGTCAAGCCCCTGAGGTTCCTTGTCTTTGCTGAAGCCGCAACCTAGCATAAGTCCATTGAGGTACATGCATGACGGCTCCCCACGCGACCCAGATGGCCGAAACGGCGGACAAGCGCCCGGTCACGGTTTTCGGCCCGGATTTCCCTTTCCCTTTCGATGATTGGATCAAGCATCCTTCCGGCCTGGCGCGCATCCCTGCGGCCCGCCATGGCGAGGAAGTGGCCATTATCGGTGCCGGCATGTCGGGCATGATCGCGGCCTATGAGCTGATGAAAATGGGGCTCAAGCCCGTCATCTATGAGGCCGGCCGCATCGGCGGGCGCCTGCGCTCGCAGAGCTTCGAGGGTGCCGAAGGCATCATCGCCGAGTTGGGCGGCATGCGCTTCCCGGTCTCCGGCACCGGCTTCTATCACTATGCCGACATGCTGGGGCTCGAATCGAAGCCCTTCCCCAATCCCTTGGTCGAGGCCTCGCCCTCGACCGTCATCGACCTCGAAAGCCAGACCTATTACGCCGAGAAACAGGCCGATTTGCCGCCGATCTTCCAGGAAGTGGCGGCCGCCTGGTACGAGGCGCTGGAGGAAGGGGCGAGCTTCAGCGCCATGCAGAAGGCGATCCGCGCCCGCAATGTGAAGGCGCTGAAGGCGGTCTGGGACAAGCTCGTGCCGCTGTGGGACGACCGCAGCTTCTACGACTTCATCGCCACGGCACCCGCTTTCGCCAGACGCTCCTTCCATCACCGCGAGATCTTCGGCCAGGTCGGCTTCGGCACCGGCGGCTGGGATTCGGACTATCCCAATTCCATGCTCGAGATCCTGCGCGTCGTCGTCACCAATTGCGACGAGAACCAGCGCTGGATCGTGGGCGGCGTCGAGCAGGTGCCGCGGGGCCTGTGGAAATGCAGGCCCGAAAAGATGGTGCACTGGCCGAAGGGGACGTCGCTCGAGAAGCTGCATGCCGGAGCGCCGCGCCCGGCGGTGGTCAAGATCGCGCGCTCGCCCGCGGGCCATCTCGCCATCACCGACCGCTGGGGCCTGACCAAATATTTCGATGCCTGTCTCGTCACTTGCCACAGCTGGCTCCTCACCACCTACATGCAGGTCGAGGAGCGCATCTTCTCGCCCAAGCTGTGGATGGCGCTCGATCGCACGCGCTTCATGCAGTCGGCCAAGACCTTCGTGATGGTCGACCGGCCCTTCTGGAAGGACAAGGATCCCAAGACCGGGCGCAATCTGATGAGCATGACGCTCACCGACCGTCTGACGCGCGGCACCTATCTTTTCGACAATGGCGACGACAAGCCCGGCGTCATCTGCCTCTCCTATTCCTGGATGAGCGATGCGATGAAGATGCTGCCGCTCGCAATCGACAAGCGGGTGAAGCTGTCGCTCGATGCCTTGAAGCGCATCTATCCGACGCTCGACATCGAAAGCCATATCATCGGCGATCCGATCACGGTGTCCTGGGAATCGGATCCGAATTTTCTCGGCGCCTTCAAGGGAGCATTGCCCGGCCACTATCGCTATAATCACCGCATGTACTGCCATTTCATGCAAGGCCACATGCCGCCCGACGAGAAGGGGATCTTCATGGCGGGCGACGGCGTCTCGTGGACGCCGGGCTGGGTCGAGGGCGCGGTGCAGACCGGCCTCAATGCGGTCTGGGGCATCGTCAACCATTTGGGCGGCGAGACACCGAAGAACAATCGCGGCCCCGGCGATCGCTATGGCGCGCTCAAGCCGGTCGAGTTGCCGGATTGACGAAGTCATCGGAGCCTACGGAGGCAGTCATGTGGCCTGATCATCGTCTCTGCGATTTGCTCGGAATAGATCATCCGATCATCCAGGCGCCTATGGCGGGATCGGCCACGCCGGCGCTGGCCGCTGCCGTGAGCAATGCCGGCGGGCTGGGCTCGCTCGGCTGCGCCGAGATGGCGGCGGACGCGCTGGCGGCGCAGGTTGCGAAACTGCGCGCCGGTACGAATCGACCGTTCAATCTCAATTTCTTCGCCCATCCGGCACCTCGCATGGCGTCGTCGGATTTCACGCGGACACGCGAGAGGCTGCGACCCTGGTACCGGCGTCTTGGCCTCGCCGAACCCGCGGCGACGGCGACGCCACACGGTCCGGGCTTCGACGAAGAACGGCTCGCCATGCTTCTCTCCCTCAAGCCCAAAGTCGTCAGCTTCCATTTCGGCGTTCCCGATGAGGCTTCCCGTATGGCGCTCAAAGCGGCGGGAATAGTGCTGATGAGCACCGCGACGACGGTTGCCGAGGCGCGCGCCCTCGAGGAGGCCCGGATCGACGTGGTGATCGCGCAGGGCTGGGAAGCCGGAGGTCATCGCGGCTCGCACTCACCACGCGCTCCCGCCGACGGTGTCGGCACGCTCGCCCTCGTTCCCCAGATCGTCGATGCCGTGAGCCTGCCCGTGGTGGCGGCCGGTGGCATTGGCGACGGCCGAGGCATCGCCGCCGCTTTCGTGCTCGGCGCCTGCGGGGCCCAGATCGGCACGGGCTTTCTCTCTTGCCCGGAAGCCGCCACGGATCCGGTCCGGCGCGCGATGCTGCGCAATGCGGCCGAGACCGACACGATGATGACCGATGCGTTTTCAGGGCGCGCCGCCCGCGCCGTGCGCAGCGCCTATGCGCTCGACATGGAACGGACGCGCATCGACCTGCCCGACTTCCCTTCGCTGTATGATCTGAGCGAGCCGCTGCTGCAATCGGCCGATCCGAAGGAAGCGTCCTTCCTGCTCTATGGACAAGCGGCCCGCCTGAACCGTGAGCTTCCGGCGGCCGAGTTGGTCGCCCGCTATGTGGAAGAGGCCGCCGCCGTCTTCGCGAAGCTGCGTGGTGTGTAACCTCAGCTCTGCGCTGCTTCGGCCCGCACGAAATCGATGAAGGCGCGCAATGGTGCCGGCACGTGCCGGCGGCTCGGATAATAGAGCGACGGTCCCGGGAAATGCGGGCACCAGGGGACGAGTGCCTCGACCAGCCGTCCCGCGGCCAGCGACGGCCGGACAAAATCCTCGAAAGTCGCATACCATCCAAGGCCATCCTCGGCGGCGCGAATGGCAAGCTCGGGACTGTTGGTGATGAGCGGCGTCTCGGGATCGATCTTCACCGTCTCGCCGTCCTTCTCGAACTCCCAGGGCACGATGGCGCCGCTGAGGAAGCGGTAGCGGATGCATGGCCGATGCAGGAGGTCTTCGGGCCGCTGCGGCGTGCCATGCCGGCGGACATGATCGGGTGAGGCGACCACGGTGAAGCGCTGCGGCGGGCCGATCGGCACTGCGATCATGTCGAGCGCCAGGCTCTCGTCATAGCGGATGCCGGCATCGAAGCCTTGCGCGAACACATCGATCAGATTGTTGTCGACGGTGATCTCGAGGCGGATGCCGGGAAATTGGCCGAGGAAACGCGCGATCATCGGCGCGAGGATCGGCTGCGCCGCACCCGGCACGTTGAGTCTCAGCGTGCCGGTGGGCGTGTCGCGAAACCCGTTCACCTCGTCGATCGCTTCCGTCATCTCGGCAAAGATCGGCGACAGGCGCGAGGCGAGCTTCTCGCCAGCCTCGGTCGGCGTCACCGAGCGCGTCGTCCGGTTGAGGAGGCGGACGCCCAGCCTTTCTTCGAGATGGCGCACCGACTGGCTGAGGGTCGAGACGGCAATGCCGCGCTCCCGCGCCGCGCGCCGGAAATTGCGGTGCCGGACGACGGCAACGAAGGCATCGAGATCGGAAAATTCAGGAAGATTCATTGTTCGGATACCCGCACAGCCCATTCATGATTGAGCGGATTATCGCATGAATTGGCTTGTGGCATCACCCTCTTATCGCTCACCCATCTGAGGAGATTTTCATGAGCATTCGCCGCAAGCTGGGCCGCTCGGGCCCCGAAGTTTCCGCCCTTGGCCTTGGCTGCATGGGCATGTCCGATTTTTATGGGCCCGCCGACCGGGAGGAGAGCATCGCCACCCTCCATGCGGCGCTCGATGCCGGCATCACGCTCCTCGACACCGGCGACTTCTACGGCATGGGCCACAACGAGATGCTGATCGCCGAAGCCCTGAAGGGCCGCCGCCGCGCCGACGTGCTGTTGAGCGTGAAGTTCGGCGCGCTGCGCGATCCGGCCGGCAATTGGCTGGGCTTCGATGCGCGGCCCGCCGCGGTCAAAACCGCGCTCGCTTACACATTGAAGCGGCTCAACACCGATTACATCGATATCTACCGTCCGGCGCGCCTCGATCCGCAAGTCCCGGTCGAGGAGACAATCGGCGCCATTGCCGACAT
Organism: Pseudomonadota bacterium; assembly: GCA_021828105.1. Classification (GTDB taxonomy): domain Bacteria; phylum Pseudomonadota; class Alphaproteobacteria; order Rhizobiales; family Aestuariivirgaceae; genus Taklimakanibacter. The sequence goes on along the minus strand of JAKATG010000002.1, from coordinate 149,415 downwards.
GGTGAAGGCAGGCTTTGTGCGCCACATCGGGCTGTCGGAAGTCGGCAGCGACACGATCCGCAAGGCAGCGAAGGTCCATCCGATCGCGGACCTGCAGATCGAATATTCGCTGATCTCGCGCGGCATCGAGGATGGGATCCTCGCGACCTGCCGCGAACTCGGCGTCGCCGTCACCGCCTATGGCGTTCTTTCGCGCGGCCTGATCGGCGGCCACTGGACTAAGTCGCGCTCCGCCGGTGCCGCGGATTTCCGCAACATGAGTCCGCGCTTCCAGGACGGCAATATCGATCGCAACCTGGCCCTGGTCGAGGCCTTGCGCGGCGTGGCGAACCGGCTCGGCGCGACAGTGGCGCAGGTTGCGATAGCCTGGGTCGCCTCGCGCGGTGATGACATCATTCCCTTGATCGGCGCGCGCAAGCGCGGCCAGCTCAACGAGTCCCTCGCTGCGTCGAATGTGCGTCTTTCGGCTTCCGATCTCGCCGCCATCGAGCAAGCGGTGCCGAAGGGTGCCGCAGCCGGCGGGCGCTATGCGCAAGCGCAGCTCGCGCATCTCGACAGCGAGCGGTGATCACCCAGCGAGACAGGTCCGCCACAAACAGAGCATGAGCGCCAGGGTCACCGACATGACCCTGGCAATTAACCTCGCACCCGCCCCCATCGCTCACTCACGCCGATTTGGGTATATAGGCGCGTAGCCGGACCCGGGACGCCCAAGACTGCCTCACTGATCGTCTGTACTCAATCAACGCGAACAAGAGGGGCCTCACAATGACACTCGACAAGCTTGTCGATCTTGACCGTTCACTCACCGAGTTCAACGAGCGCGTCCAAGAGAGGGTCGGACAGAACCTTCGGATGATCTCCTTGAGCATGTATGGGAATCCAGAAGATCCACGTTTCTCCGCGGTGTGGGACGAACGCCCGCAAACCCTCCTTCCTCTAAAAATTGCACTCGCCAAGAACCGCAATGATTTCAAGAAAATCTGCAAAGACAATCTTGCCGCCGAATTCTATCCTGTCTTGGTCTCGGCGACCGGCGGTGAAGCAGGTGCCCGCTTTTCCGCTGTGTTCGAACAATCCGTCAGACCGCCCATCGTACCTCCCGAAATGAGTTTTCACCAATTGCTCGATGCCTTTAAAGCCGAGGTCGAGACTCGCGCCGAAAAACAGTGGATCATTCATAATGCGACTATTTATGACGACGCCACAACCGCCTCGCGCGTGACTGCGATCTGGCGGAAAAATACAACAAACACAGCGTGGATGGCGTATGCGGGCTTGAGCGAAGCCGTGCATAACCAATATTTCAAGGCCGAAACGGACGGTTGGGCACGATTGGCATTTGTCACCGCTTCCAGCCGGCACCGTTTTCTTGCCGTCTATCGCGATGATCAAATCGCTCCCATCGGCACGGGCTTCGCGCAGGAATTCTACGGCAGCATCCGCGAATTCAAGATGAAGCGGCCGGAGTGGTTGGAGAAGGGATTCTACCACCAATATTTTCAGGGCTTCGGATCAGGACTCAAGCGGCGCTATGTCGCCCTTTATGTGGTGAGCAACAAGCCGATCGAGCGCACGGCGCGGATCAACGGAAAGCCTCAGGTCGACGCCATCGACAATGCCGTTCTGAAATGGATGAAGCACAGCAATATTCGCGGCGCAGCGCTGGCAATCGTCAAGGATACCCGACTGGTGCTGGCGCGCGGCTACACATGGGCTGAACCCGACTATCCGGATGTGACGCCCAAGACAATGTTTCGGCTGGGAAGTTGCAGCAAGATGATCACGTCGCTCTCGATCCATCAGCTTGCCGCCGAGGGAAACCCTAAGCTCGACGATCCGATTGCCCCGATTCTGCAGCTCAAAACGCCTGATGGCCAAGATCCACAAGATCCAAAGGTGACCGCGCCAAATCATGAACCCTATCTCAAGACGACGGTTGGAGGGCTCCTGGAAAGCACCTGCAAGATCAATGCCGACTATGAGAAGGCGAACTTGGCAATCGTAGAGGCGGCTGGGAAAAAAGGGCAAGTTCCGGCGACTCACGATCAGATCGCCTCATGGATCATTACTCAGCCGCCCGAGACGCAAATAGGACCGAACGACGGCGGATTCTTTCTTGCGGCTGAAGTGGTCAAACGTGTTCGCGGCGTAGAAGCATATGAGGAAGTATTCGAGCCCCTGATCCTCAAGCCGCTGAACATCTCACGCTTCAAGATCGCGCACTCACTGCACAAGGATCAAAAGCCGGAAGATGCACGTCATCACGCGCGCGAACTGACGGTGGTGAAGAGCGTCATGAGTCCCGATAGGCCCTTCGTGCATTGGGGACACGGGGAAGACAACTATCAGACATTCGCCGCCTCAGGCGGGTTCGCGGCGGCCGCGCTCGATTATGCCCGCCTTTTGGCGGCGCTCAACTGCAAGCCTTACAACCCGCTGGGTAGCACGACTGTCGACTCGCTCATCGGCAGCGCAAAAGCCAGCGGCAAAGGACATGGTTTCGATGCGTTCGAGCTGGTTGACCCTGTCAAGGACCTCTACCAGGCGTACAAGGGCGGTTTGCTCGATATCGCGCAGACCGGAATTTATTTTGAACCCGGCGGAATTAGCTATGTGATGCTGTGGAACGGGCTGCATTACGGGAAGAGCCTGCGCGATTTCGACCCCAAAAACAATGAATGGTGGCCCAGGTTTCACGAGGTTCTGACCCCCGCGAAAGCACAAGCGTGGTCGTCAACCGATCTTTTTCCTGATCCCGATTACGCGATGCCCTCCTTCCCCGCGACCGAAGGCAACTGGCGGCACTGCACGAAATGCCAGTCCCTCTACTTGCACGGGAACCCACAGGGAGATTGTCTCGGCGAAGGTAAACATGACCCAGGCATGGGCAATATTGCCAATTATCACCTGATGGTGGACTCCACCATGGATTATGGTGAAAAGAACTGGCGCAGATGCATCAACTGCCGCTGCCTGTTCTTCGATGGCGACCAGACTGGCAAATGCACGGTGGGCGACAATCACGATGCGGGACGAACGAGCTCGGAATACAGCCTCGTCGTCGATTCTCCCTACAACGAGCACGACGAAAATTGGCGCAGATGCAAGAAGTGTCAGACTTTGTTCTCTGAGGGCACCGGTTCAGGGAAATGCGCGGCTGGCGGGGCGCATGAGAGCAGTCAGAACGGCGTCTACAGCATCGCAGAGACATAGAAGCCGCGGTCAGCCGTTGAGATAGGTCCGCCACAAATAGATGATGAGACCCACCATCAGGATCACCGAAAGGATCCTGGCGATGCGCTTCCCCAGGATCTCGATCTTGTCGTCCTCGGGCGGGTCGTGCGGATGCGACCCGGTGATGATCTTCTCCGACTGCTGGTCGAGCCGTTTCAGCGCCGCGCGGGCTTCCTCCTCGCGATCGGACTTCGTCATGAGGCCCGCCTTTCGATCCGCTCCATATCGGCATCCGACAGACCGAAATGATGGCCGATCTCGTGAATGAGCACATGGGTGACGATGGCGCCCAGGGTCTCCTTGTGCTCGGCCCAGTAATCGAGAATGGGGCGGCGGTAGAGGAAGACCATGTTGGGCAGCGCACCGGTATGAGCCAGCTCCTCGCCATGGGCGAGTCCTACCCCCTGGAACAGGCCGAGCAGGTCGAAGTCGCCGGCTTTCATGTCGGTGAGGACATCGTCATCCGGGAAATCCTGGACCCTTATGATGACATTGCCGGTGAGCTCATGGAAAGCCTTGGGCAGGCGCGCATAAGCCTCGCCTGCGAGCGCGTCCAGATCCTCGAGCGACGGCGCTTCGAGGCCGGTCAGTTCATGCAGAGGAAGCCGGTGGCCTGGCAGAGATCTAGTCCTTGGGCGGTCATGGCGTTCACGGTTGTATAGGCCGCAAGGCTGCCCGTAACCAGCGTCAGGATAACAAGAGCCATAAGCACACGGCGAAGGAACCGTGTATCTGCCGCATTCGTCGTAATCACTGGAAGCACTCCCCGCCACAGAACCAAGTTGATTGTTGAATCAACCTTAGCGCCTTGATGATGACATAACCCTTAATGGCGCGTTCATCAACCGTTAATCCGCCGTAGCGTTACCGAACTCACACTTTAAACGAAGAGCGAGGTGCCACAGGCACTTGCCGGGCGTTGACGGCGCGCGAGCGGGAAGCCGCCCTGACAAGGCGGCTGCCACAATTCTTAACGCGGATGAGGCCGCGCTGAGGCGTCAATGCCAGCGCCGGATGTCAACGAAATGACCGGCGATGGCGGCGGCGGCCGCCATTTGCGGCGACACCAGATGGGTGCGGCCCTTGTAGCCCTGGCGGCCCTCGAAATTCCGGTTGGAGGTCGAGGCGCAGCGCTCGCCGGGCTTGAGCTGGTCCGGATTCATGCCCAGGCACATGGAGCAGCCGGGCTCGCGCCATTCGAAGCCGGCGGCGACAAAAATCTTGTCGAGGCCTTCCTCCTCGGCCTGGATCTTCACCAGGCCGGAGCCGGGAACGATCATGCCCTTGAGCCGATCATGGATCTTGCGCCCTTCGACGATCTTGGCGACGGCGCGCAGGTCCTCGATGCGGCCATTGGTGCAGGAGCCGATCCAGATCATGTCGAGCGGGATGTCGGTGATCCTGGTGCCGGGCTTGAGGCCCATATAGTCGAGCGCCCGCCATTTCGACTGGCGCTTGCCCTCATCGGCGATATCGTCCGGGTTGGGCACGCTGCCTTCGATCGAGACGACGTCTTCGGGGCTGGTGCCCCAGGAGACGATCGGCGGCAACGATGCCGCATCGAGCTTCACCACGCGGTCGAAATGGGCGCCGTCATCGGTCCTGAGCGTCTCCCAATAGCGCAGCGCTTTATCCCAGTCCGCACCCTTGGGCGATTTCGGGCGGTCCTTCAGATAGGCATAGGCCTTTTCGTCGGGCGCGATCATGCCGGCGCGCGCCCCGCCCTCGATCGACATGTTGCACATCGTCATGCGCCCCTCCATCGAGAGGTCGCGCACGGCATCGCCGGCATATTCGATGACCGAACCGGTGCCGCCGGCGGTGCCGATCTCGCCGATGATGGCGAGGATGATGTCCTTGGCGGTGGCACCTTGCGCCAGCTTGCCGTCGACCTGGACCAGCATGTTCTTGGCCTTCTTCTGGATCAGCGTCTGGGTGGCGAGCACATGCTCGACCTCCGACGTGCCGATGCCATGGGCGAGCGCGCCGAAGGCGCCATGGGTCGAGGTGTGGCTGTCGCCGCAGACGATGGTGGTACCGGGCAGCGTAAAACCCTGCTCGGGACCGACGACATGGACGATGCCCTGGCGGCGGTCGAGCTCATTGTAATATTCGATGCCGAAGTCCTTGGCGTTCTGCGCCAAGGTCTCGACCTGGGTGCGGCTCTCGGGCTCGGCGATGCCGTGGCTCCGGTCGGTGGTCGGCACATTGTGGTCGACGACGGCGAGCGTCTTCTCGGGGTGGCGCACCTTGCGGCCCGACATGCGCAGACCCTCGAAGGCCTGCGGGCTCGTCACCTCATGGACAAGGTGGCGATCGATATAGAGGAGGCAGGTGCCGTCCGGCTGCTCATCCACCAGATGATCGTCCCAGATCTTGTCGTAAAGCGTGCGCGGTGCCATCGGAAAACATCCTGTAAACTGGGTATGATCTACGCGATCATGCCTGAAACCAGCCTTTTAGCGGCATTGCCCCCCGAGTCAAATCCCGCCCGGCGCATCCCAAGACTGCCATAATGGCATGCATTGATCGCCGCCCATGATCTCCCGCCGTACTGTCGTCCTTTCGCTCGCCGGCCTTGCCGGCGCCGCTGCCTTGGCCAGCCTTGTCCCGGCGCATCGCCTGGATGTGGTCGCCCAGGTGCTGCTCGATCCTCGTCCCTCAGCCCCGCCACGCGACATGCCGGTATTCGCCCGCGCCGAGGACGATGCCGGCCGTCTCATCGCTGCCGGGCTGTCCCAGGTCGGCGTCACCCTCACCTATGACGCGGCCTATGTCACCTTGACCTATCCGGGCGGCGACGTGCCGCCCGAGCGCGGCGTGTGCACCGACGTCATCGTCAGGGCCTATCGCTCAGGGCTAGGCCTCGACCTGCAGAAGCTCGTCCATGAGGACATGCGCCAGGACTTTGCCGCCTATCCCCAGGCCTGGGGCCTGAAGCGGCCGGACCGCAATATCGACCACCGTCGCGTGCCCAATCTGCAGACCTTCTTCACCCGCCAGGGCGCCCAACTGCCGCTGTCGGACACGCCTTCCGATTTCCGCCCCGGCGACATCGTCACCCAGATGCTGCCCGGCAATCTGGCGCATATCGCGCTGGTCACGCATCTGGCCTCGCCCGATGGGAAGCGCCCGCTCTGCGTCCACAATATCGGCGCCGGTGCAAGGCTCGAGGATATCCTCTTCGCCTACCGGCTGACCGGCCATTACCGTTTCAGGCTTTGACCGGGCCGAAGGCCTTCTGCATCAGGCCGCATACGCAGCCGGCGAATTTCGCCGGATCAGTGACCTGCTCGCCATCCATGACCCGGGCGAGATCGAGGAGCAGGCTGGAAGCCTCGCCGAGCTCCGGGCAAGCGCCACGCTCTTTGGCCGTCGCGGCCAAGGCCTGGATCAGCGCATGGCCGGCATTGATCTCGAGGACGGGCTTCGAGACCTTCACATCGGTCGTGCCTTGCCGCGCCAGGAGCTTTTCCAAGGTGCGGTCGAGCGCCTGGTCGCTGGCGACGAGGCAGACGGGACTGTCGGTGAGCCGCTGTGATTTGCGCACATCGGCGACCTGATCGCCGAGCGCCTGCTTGATGACGGCGATGAGCGTCGCCGTGGCGCCTTGATCGGCAGCGTCTTCCTTGGACGCTTCCTTTTCGAGCGGCACCAGATCGAGATCGGCCGCCCCTTGCGTCACCGACTTGAACGGCTTGCCGTCGAAGCCCAGCGCCAGGCGCACCCAGAAGGAATCGACCGCATCGGTGAGAAGAAGTACTTCGACGCCCCGTGCGCGAAAACCTTCGAGCTGCGGGCTCATCCTGGCCTTCGCCTCGTCCTCGGCGGTGAGGTAATAGATCGCCGTCTGATTGGCCTTGAGATCGGCGACATAGTCCTTGAGCGTCACGCCGTCGCGCCTCGTCGTGTTGAAGCGCACGATCTCGAACAGCTGGTCGCGCCGCTCCATGTCCTCATAGAGGCCTTCCTTGATGACGGGACCGAAGATCTCCCAGATCGTCTTCGCCTTCTCGGGCTCGGCCTCGAAGCATTTCTTGAGCTCGGCGAGCACCTTGTTGGTAACCGCCTTGCGGATCGCCGCCACTTGCGGATTGTGCTGCAGCATCTCGCGCGAGATGTTGAGCGGCATGTCCTCGCTGTCGATCACGCCACGCACGAAGCGGAGATAGGCGGGCAGCAATTCGGCGTCGTTGGTGATGAAGACGCGGCGCACATAGAGCTTCTGCCGGCCGCGCCGTTCGGGGTCGTAGAGATCGAAGGGCTTCTCGCCCGGCACGAAGAGCAGCACCGTATATTCATGCCGGCCTTCCGCTTTGTAATGGATGGTGAGGGCGGGATCGGCATAGGCGCCGGTGATATGGCCGAAGAACTCCTTGTACTGGTCGGGGGTGATCTCGGACTTGGGCCTGGTCCAGATCGCCGAGGCTTCGTTGATCTGGCGCGTCGTTTCGGGGCCCGCCGCGAGCCGGATCGGATGCGCGATGTGGTCGGAATAGGCGCGCACCACGTGCTCGATCTTCCAGTCCTCAAGGAATTCCAGGGCGTCGTCCTTGAGATGGAGCACGATGCGGGTGCCGCGCGCCGGCGCTTGGGTCTCCGCCACAGGCTCGACCGTGAAGGTGCCGCTGCCGTCGGATGCCCACAGGAAGGCTTGCGCCTCGCCCGCCTTGCGCGAGATCACCTCGACCTTCGCCGCCACCATGAAGGACGAATAGAAGCCGACGCCGAACTGGCCGATGAGATGGATGTCGCCCTTGGCCGTCTTCGCCTGCTCCATGAAGGCATGGGTGCCCGATTTGGCGATGGTGCCGAGATTGTCGATGAGCTCGGCCTCGTTCATGCCGATGCCGTTATCGGCAACGGTCAGCGTCTTGGCCGTCTTGTCGGGGGTGATGGTGATGGCGAGATCGGCATCGCCGGAAATGAGCTCCGGCGTGGCGATCGCCTCGTAGCGCAATTTGTCGAGCGCATCGGCTGAATTGGAGATGAGCTCGCGCAGGAAGACGTCGCGGTCGGAATAGACCGAATGCACCATGAGATGCAGGAGCTTCGCGACTTCCGCCTGGAAATTGTGGGAGTGCGCTTCATTCGCCGGCGGCGTCTTCGCCTCAGCCTTCGCCATCTTGACAACCCTTCTGCCAGAATTTGCTCAGGCATTTGGGGAAAGCCGCTCGGCCCGTCAAGATGCAGGGTGCGCGCTGAAAAAGAAGCGGCCGGTTTTCACCGGCCGCGAACTCTCAAATACGCCTCACTCACAGAAGGGGAGATGGTATCGGCCCGGCGGCACTTAGCTACGGGGGGCTGGGGGGCTGAGATTTCCGACGCTTCGCACCAGCCGGGCCATTGAGGCAACGATTGAAGTGTGCCGGTCCAAGATGTCTCCGAAAGGGCCGGAATGCGGCGGCAATGTGAAACTTTGTTACCCGCAGGGAAGGTCGTCTTATCCTGCACTTCGATCCGAATCTCATCGATTCCAACGGCTTGCCCTTCATCATGGAAAAGCAAGCTTGCCAATCAGGCACGCTCGGTCCATGCTCTGACTGAGAAGGAGGCGCGGAAATCCCGGTGAGCGATTTCGAGCCGATAGTTTCCTTCCGGTCGCGTCCGGCTGGTACGCGTTCGGAACCGAAAGACACCAGCCCCCCGGCGAAGAAGACCGCTTTCGACCGGAAAGAACTCAATATTATTCTCAATCTCTATGGCTCCAAGGTCGCCGAAGGCGAATGGCGCGATTATGCGCTCGATTTCGGCAGCGACACCGCGACCTTCTCCATCTACCGCCGCACCAGCGAGGTGCCGCTCTACCGGATCGTCAAGGACATGACGCTGGCGCGCCGCCAGGGCGCCTATGCGGTGATCGCCCAGGGCGGGCTGATCCTGAGGCGCGGCCATGACCTGGCGCAGGTGCTGCGCGTGCTCTTCGGCAAGCCCAAGCTGGTGACGATCTAAGCTCCGTCCCGCACCAAAAGAAAACCCCGGATGTCGCCATCCGGGGTTGGAGTTATCGCTTTGCGCCGAGGCTTATTCGCGACTGCCGAACAGCCTGAGCATCATGAGGAACAGGTTGATGAAGTCGAGATAGAGGTTGAGCGCGCCCATGAGGATCTTCTTGCTCATGGTCTCGCCGTCATCGGCCTCGAAATACATCTCCTTGATCTTCTGCGTGTCATAGGCGGTGAGGCCGGCGAAGACGAGGACGCCCACCACCGAGATCACGAATTGCAGCGCCCCGTTCGGCCAAAACAGGTTGACGAGGCTCGCGATGATGATGCCGATGAGGCCCATGAACAGGAACGAGCCCCAGCCAGTGAGGTCACGCTTGGTCGTGTAGCCCCACAGACTCAAGGCGCCGAAGGTCGCCGCCGAGATGAAGAACACGCGGGTGATGCTGTTGCCCGAATAGACGAGGCCCAAGGTTGAGAAGGCGACGCCATTGAGCGCGGCATAGATCCAGAACACCGCCTGGGCGGTGGCCGCCCGCATCGCCTGAATGCGGAACGACAGGAAGAACACCAGCGCGACCGGCGCCAGCACGAACACCCACATCAAGGGCGACTGGAACAGCGTCTGACCGAAGGGCGTGAGCTGGCCGTTTTGGACCGCCAGCATATAGGTGCCGGCAGCCACGGCGCCCGTGACCGCAAGGCCGGAGGCCATGTAGTTGTAGACGCCGAGCATATAGGACCTGAGGCCCTGATCTATCTCGGCTTGTGTGCCGGCGCGGGTCTGCGCCTGCGGTTGATATCTTACTTCAGCCATTTAGGTGCTCCCTCCAGAATTCGAAACACGCGACGCATATGGGGGGTCCGACCCCCAGCGTCAAGCAGTCAAGATATTGAACTCTCTCACAACTTTGCGATGAGGTCCATCTTTTGGGCAAGTCTCACGTCGAGCTCGGTTAACCCGCCCGCACTATGGGTCGAGAGGACGACGTCCACCTTATTGTAGACATTGGACCATTCCGGATGATGGTCCATTTTCTCGGCCGCGAGCGCTACCCTCGCCATGAAGCCGAAAGCCTCGCTGAAGGTCTTGAACTTGAAGCTCTTGGCAATGGCGTCCCTGCCCGACAGCTCGCTCCAGCCGGAAAGCCCAGCCAGCGCTTTCGCCCGTTCGGCCGCGGAAAGCTTCTCGGGCATCAGACCGTCGCCCCCAGTGAATAGGCCTCCTCGACCGCATAGGGCCCGCCGCCGCGGGAGGGCCTCGAGGAGAACAGCACGAAGCGGTCCACCTCGAAGAAGCGGCTGGCGAACAGGCTGTGCGCCGCGATGAAGCGATGGACGTGATCGAGCGTCGTGTCGCGCAGGCGCGCCAGCGTCACATGCGGGGTGAATTTGCGCTGCTCGGGCGGCATGCCGAGCATCTGGCAGATGCGCTCATGCGTGTTCTGCAGGCGCCTGAGCTCCGGACTTTCGGCGACGCTGGCATAGAGCGAATGCGGCTTGTTGCCGCCGAAAGCGTCGATGCCTTTGAGCCGGAGCGTGAAGGGCTTCGCCGAGACGGCATCGAGTTCGGCTGCGATTTCGCGCGCCAATCCGTCATCGATGTCGCCAATGAAACGCAGGGTGATGTGATAGGAGTCCCGGTCGATCCAGCGAGCCCCCCATATGCCGCCTTTCATGAGATCAAGCTCGAAGGCGACGTCGCTCGGGATTTCGACACCAGTGAACAAGCGCGGCATGGCGGGCCTCCTTTCGAAAGCGAAAGCTCGTTTGTCGCGTGAGCAGCAGCCTTACGCTAACGCGATTCGTGAAGAATAAAAGGGGTTATTTCGCGGAAGCCTGCTTGAGCAGGTCTTCCGTGATCGGAAGGATTCGTGAGACGATCATATCCACTCCTTTGCTGTTGGGATGGAGCCCGTCCGGCTGATTGAGGGCCGGCTCGGCGGCGACGCCGTCGAGGAAGAAGGGGTAGAACAAGACGCCGTGCTTCTCGGCGAGGCGCGGGAAAAGGGCGTCGAATTTCTTCCCATAGTCGGGACCGAGATTGCGGGGTGCCAGCATGCCGACGAAGAGCACCGGCAGCTTGCGCTTCTTGAGCTCGCTCAAAATCCGATCGAGCGCCTTTTCGGTGGCTTCCGGGTCGACCCCCCGCAAGGCGTCATTGGCGCCCAATTCGACGATGACTGCGTCGATTTCCGGCACCAGCGACCAGTCGAGCCGCTCGGCGCCGGCGCTCGAGGTGTCGCCCGAGACCCCGGCATTGGCGATCACGATATCGTGACCCCGGGCCTTGAGGGCGGCTTGGAGCTTCGCGGGAAAGGCTTCTTGCGGATCGACGCCGAGGCCAGCGGTCAGGCTGTCGCCAAAGGCCAGGATATGGATGGTTTGCGCCTTGAGCGGCGAAGCGGCGACGAGGAGGCCCAAAAAAAGTGCGAATAACCCGAATCGCATGCCCAATAGGTAGGAACTCCTTGTGACAACAGCAAGTCATGGGCTTGGCCCATATGGACAATTCTAAGCCACTCCACCATTTAGGCCAGATGCCCGCCCCGCTGATTTCCTTAAAAGATGTTCATCTGACCTTGCCGAGCCGCGCCGGCCCGGTCGACATATTGCGCGGCATCGACCTCACCGTGCCGGCGGGCGAGGCGCTCGGCATTGTCGGACCGTCAGGCTCCGGCAAGACCACCTTGCTGATGGTGATCGCCGGCCTCGAGCGCGTGAGCCTGGGCAGCATCACCGTCAACGGGACCGACCTCGAGGGCAAGAACGAAGATGCGCTCGCCCGTTTCCGCCGCGACGCGATCGGCATCGTCTTCCAGTCCTTCCATCTGATCCCCACCATGACGGCGCTCGAGAATGTCGCCGTGCCGCTCGAATTCAAGGGCGTCCATGACGCGCTGGAGCGCGCGCAAAAGCATCTCGAGCGCGTCGGCCTCGGCCACCGCTTGAGCCACTATCCGGGCCAGCTCTCGGGCGGCGAGCAGCAGCGCGTCGCCATTGCCCGCGCCTTAGCGTCCGGCGCCAAGATCATCCTGGCGGATGAGCCGACCGGCAATCTCGACCTCGACACGGGCGCTGCCATCATGGATCTGCTGTTCACGCTCAAGCAGGAAGAAGGGGCGACCCTCCTCCTCATCACCCATGATCCGGCTCTCGCCAAGCGCTGCGACCGCATCGCCAGCGTGCGCGACGGCCGCATCGTCTCGGGCGCTCATCCGTGAGGCCCGATCTGTGGCTCACTTATGCCTGGCGCGATCTGCGCTCGGGGCTGCAGGGCTTCTGGATCTTCCTCACTTGCCTGGCGCTCGGCACCGCGGCGATCGCCATCGTCGGCTCGCTCGGCGCCGCCATCGATCGCGGCCTCGTCGAGCAGGGTCAGCCGCTGCTCGGCGGCGATGTCGAAGTGGCGCTCATCCATCGCGAGGCGACGCCGCAAGAGCTCACCTTCCTCGCCAGCAAAGGCACGGTGTCCAAGGTCGGAAGCCTCAGGGCCATGGCGCGCGGCAACGACATGACGGCGCTGGTCGAGATCAAGGCGATCGACGATCCCTATCCGCTCTATGGCACGCTCGACCTCTCGCCCGCGGGTGATCTCAAATCAGCGGTCGCCGGGGACGGTGTCGCTGTCGATCCCGTCCTGCTCGAGCGTTTGAATCTGCGCCTCGGCGACAAGGTCCGCATCGGCGATGCTGATTTCACCATCAAGGCCACGATCCTCAAGGAGCCCGACCGCATTTCCGACGGCCTCGCTCTGGGTCCCCGGGTGATGATGAGCGAAGCCTCTCTCGCCGCGACCGGCCTCATCCAGCCGGGGAGCCTCATCACCTGGAAATACCGGGTGAAGATGGCCGACGGCACCAGCCTCAAGGAGGTGCGCGAGGTGGTGCGCCAGGCGCAGGAGGACCATCGCGATTCAGGCTGGCGGGTGCGCAATCGCGGCAGCGCCGCACCGGGCGCCGATCAATATATCGAGCGGCTCTCCTATTTCATGACGCTGGTCGGCCTGACCGCGCTCATCATCGGCGGCGCCGGCATCGCCAATGCCGCCTCGGCCTTCGTCAACCGCCGCACCGCGGCGATCGCGACGCTCAAATGCCTGGGCTGCACGCAGCGCAACATCACCGGCATCTATCTGACCGAGATCCTCCTGGTGGCGCTGCTCGCCATCGCCATCGGCCTCGCGGCGGGCGCGGTGGCGCCGATGATCGCCAAGGCGACGATCGGCGATTTGATCCCCTTGCCTTTGACGGCGGGCGTCGAAGGACGACCGCTGCTGCTCGCGGCCGTATTCGGCATGCTGGTCGCGCTCGCTTTCACCATGTGGCCGCTCGCCCGCACGCGCCATGTGCCGGCTTCGGCCTTGTTCCGCCATCATGTGCAGGCCTTCGCCGGCTGGCCGGGCTTTGGCGCCTTGATCACCATCGCTTTGTCGCTCGGCCTCATGGCGGTGCTCGTCTATGCGAGCTTCGCCGATGCGCGCATCACCACGATCTATCTGTCGGGTCTTGCCGGCAGCTTCGTCGTGCTCCTGGGATTGGCGGCGGCGATCGTCCATGTGACCCGCAAATTGCCGCGGCCGAAGAGCGCGATCTGGCGCTATGCGCTGTCCAATGTGCATCGTCCGGGCTCGGCGGCGATCTCCGTGATCCTGGCCCTCGGCCTCGGCCTCACTTTGTTCGTGACGCTGGCGCTCACCGACCGCACCATTTCGACCGAGCTCACTTCCGGCATTCCCGACCGTGCGCCTTCCTTCTTCTTCCTCGACATCCGCAATGACGAGAAGCAGGCCTTTCTCGATCTCGTGCGCAAGGAGCCCGGCGTCACCGCCGTCGAGACGGCGCCGATGCTGCGTGGCCGGATCACCAATCTCAAGGGCGTGACGGTGGAGAAGGTGCAAGCCTCGCCCGATGCCGCATGGGCCTTGCGCGGCGATCGCGGTCTCACCTATGCGAGCGACCTGCCGCAGGGCTCGACGCTCACAGCCGGTGAATGGTGGCCGGCGAATTATTCCGGGCCGCCGCTCGTCTCCTTCGTCGATGAGGTCGCCAAGGGTTTGGACCTGGGGCTCGGCGATGACATCACCGTCAATGTGCTGGGCCGCGACGTGACCGCCAAGATCGCGAGCTTGAGGAAAGTGAACTGGCGCTCGCTCGACATCAACTTCCTGATGATCTTCACGCCCGACACGCTGAAGCAAGCGCCGCATCAGAACATCGTCACCGTCGAGATGGCGGGCGGCGATGAAGGCAAACTCTTGAATGCGGTTTCCCGCGCCTTCCCGACCGTGACCGCGATCAGGGTCAAGGATGTGGTCGCCACCGTGACCGATCTCCTGACCCAGATGCTGGCGGCGATCAGGGGCGCCAATGCGCTGACCCTCATCACTGGCATCCTCGTCCTCGCCGGCGCCCTGAGCGCCGGGCTTTCGGGCAGGCTCTATGACGCGGTCGTGCTCAAGACCTATGGCGCGACGCGTATCGAGCTCATCCAGGCCTTCATCATCGAATATGCGATACTGGGCCTTGCTTCCGCGGTCTTCGGCATCACTGTCGGGGCGCTAGGATCCTGGTTCCTGAGCTTTTGGATCCTCGAAATGCCCTGGGCCTTCTCCTGGGCGACTGCGATCGTCACCGCTCTTCTCGCCATGGCGCTCGCCATCGCCGCGGGGCTCACCGTCACCTGGCGGGCGCTCACCGCCAAGCCCGCGCCGATCCTCAGGGACGAGTAGCCGTCGCGCATTGCGGTGATCTCGCTAGATTGAGGATGGCGAAGCTCGCCAAAGCGAGAAGCCACATGCCAAGGCCGCCATAGAGCATCACCCAGCCGAAACCTTGGGTGAGCGCGCCATGGACGATCGCCGCCGGCTGGTCGAAAGACGTTACGCGTCCCGAGGCGATGCCTTCGGCGAGGTTGCGCAATTGCGCGGGCTCGAGCGACGCCGGAAGCGTCTGCTCGAGATAGGCGAGCACGCCTTCCACCAGGACGAAGCCCATCACCGCGATGTTGATGGCGAGCGCGATGAGCCGGGCGCTGGTATCGATGCCGGAGGCCATGCCGGATCGATCGGCCGAGACCGAGCTCGTGGTCGTGTCGGTGACGGGCGTGCTGGTGAGCCCGATGCCGATGCCGGCGAGGAGCGCCCCCGGCAGCAAGGTCAGCCAGGTCGGATTTTCGACACCGCTGCCGAACCGCATCAGGATGAAGCCTGCACCGATGGTGAAGAGGCCCAAGGGAATGACGCGGCGCGCGTGATAGGTGACGAGCAGATATTGCGCGACGGGCGTCATCACCAGGAAGGGCATGGTGTAAGCAAGCAGCACGAGGCCGGTGACCTCGCTGTCATAGCCGAGACCCAGAGTGAAATAGATCGGCAGATAGATCATGAACGGCCAGTAGCTGAAGTTCATGCCGATGCAGCCGAGGATGGCGCCCGAGAAATTGGGTATCTTGAACACCGAGAAGTCGAACATCGGATGCGCCGTGAAGAGCTCGGCGGTGATGAAGGCGATGAAGCTTGCCAGCGTCGCGGCGATGATGGCGAGCGCCGACGGGCTGGTGAAGCCGAGATCGGCCCCTTGCGTGATGTAGTAAGTGAGGCCGAAGACCGCAGCGGTCAGCGTGACGATGCCGGGGAGATCGAGCCGCTTCGCTTGCGGATCGCGTGATTCGCTCACCCCGGCGAAGGTCAGAGCGAGGGTGAGTGCTGCGAGCGGCACATGCGCTAGGAACACCCATTGCCAGGTGGAGAGCGCTATGATGAGCCCGCCGATGATCGGGCCGAAGCCGAGCCCGATGCCGGCGATGACGCCCCAGGTCGCGAAGGCGCGGGCGCGCTCGCGGCCCTCGCGGAATTGATGCGACAGCACCGCGATGGTGCAAATGAACATCGCCCCGCCGGCCATGCCCTGCAGGACCGCCCGATGATGAGCAGGGAAGCACTGGGCGCCAGGCCGCAGATGAGCGAGGTCACGGCGAAGCCCGCCGTCGCCAGCGCGAAGACCCGCCGGCGGCCGAAGCGGTCCGCCAATGTGCCCACCGCCATCAGCACTGTCGTGCAGGCGATCGTATAGGCGTTCATGATCCACTGCATGTCCTTGAAGGAGGCGCCGAGCACTGTTTCGAGGGTCGGCAGGATCACCGGGACGCTCGAGATCTCGAGCCCGAACATCAAGGCCGCGAGACAGACGGCGAGAAGGGCAAGGGTATTTGGGCTTTGGGCGGAAGCGATCATTGCGCAAGGTCCTCAAGGCTTCGGTCCCTTGCGAGATAGTCCGGCGCCAACCATATAAAAATGGGATGATTTCATATTTCAGAGATAACAATCTAGAATGAGCCTATGACCACCCTCGATGTGGAATCGGTCCAGGCCTTCGTGATGGTGGCCGAGCTGCAAAGCTTCACCCGGGCGGCCGAGACGCTCGGCACCACCCAGGCCGCGATCAGCGTGAAGCTGAAGCGGCTGGAGGACCGGCTGGGCTTCCGGCTGATCGAAAGGACGCCGCGGCGCGTGCGTCCCTCGGCCAAGGGAGCGGCTTTCCTGTGCGCGGCGCGCGAATTCATCGCCGCCCATGAACGCGCCGTGGCCGGGCTTTCGGCGACCCCGCGCCGCCTCGCTCTGGGCTTCATCGACCATGTGGCGGGGGCCGAGTTTCCGGGCCTTCTGTCGCGGCTGCATGCGCATGATCCGGCCCTGGTGATCGAGGTCCGGATCGACGTCGCCCGCAATCTCCTCGCTGCCTATGACAAGGGCGCCCTCGATGCGGTGATCGTGCGCTGCGAGGACGATCGCCGCCAGGGCGAGGTCTTGACCGAGGAGCATCTCGGCTGGTTCGCGGCGCCGGGCTTCACGCGCGCCCAGAACGAGCCCTTGCGGCTCGCCTCCTTCGCGCCGACTTGTGCTGAGCGCATCATGGCGACACGCGCCCTCGATACGGCCGGCATCGCCTGGACGGAGACCTTCGTCGGCGGCGGCATGCCGGCGATCGTCGCCGCCGTGTCGGCCGGGCTCGCGGTCGCCCCCTTGACCCATCGCGTGGCGCCCGCCGGCCTCGTCGAGGTGAGCGAGCAATTGGGTCTGCCGCGCCTGCCGTCGTCGAATATCGTGCTGCACACGACACTGACCGACGCTAGGTCACGCGCGGCCTTGCGCATTCTCGCCACCGCTTTCCGCGAACATCGTGTATCCTAGAGCCGACGAGCCAGGCTGGCGAAAGGGAATCATGGTCGTACTCAACCGCATCTATACGCGCACCGGCGACAAGGGCGACACGGCGCTGGGCTCGGGCGAGCGGGTGCCGAAAACCCATTTGCGTATCCAGGCCTATGGCACGGTGGACGAGACCAATGCCGTTCTCGGGCTCGCCCGGCTCCACACCAAGGACGAGCGTTTCGCGAGGCTCGATCAAATGCTGGCGCGCATCCAGAACGATCTCTTCGATTTGGGCGCCGATCTCTGCGTGCCCGACACCGGCAAGGATCTGGGCTACGAGCCCTTGCGCATGACGGCGCATCAGACGGAACGGCTCGAGGCCGAGATCGACGAATTGAATTCGGCCCTTCAGCCCTTGCGCTCCTTCGTGCTGCCGGGCGGCCATCCCGCCGCCGCGCATCTCCATCTCTGTCGCACCGTATGCCGGCGCGCCGAGCGCCTCATCGTCGAGCTCAGCCTCGATCCGAAAGAAGACGTGAGCGACGGTGTCCTCACTTTCGTCAACCGATTGTCCGATTTCTTTTTCGTGGCCAGCCGCTGGGTGAATGCTCAAGGTAGCGGCGACGTGCTCTGGGTGAAGGGGGCGAACCGCTGATGTTCGTGCCGCTTCACGACAACACGCCCTTGCAGGTCATCCGCTTCCAATATGTGACGGGCGCGCTCATCGCTATCAATGTCGTGGTCTTCCTGATGACCGGCGCCTTCACCAGCGAGGAAGGACTGTGGACCTATGCCTCGGGCTACGGCATCATTCCCGTCGAGCTCATCCACTTCGTCGATCCGCCCGACGCCTATCATCCGGTCCCCGAGCCTCTGACCCTCATCACCTACGAGTTCCTGCATGGCGGCTGGATGCATCTCATCTCCAACATGCTGTTCCTGTGGGTCTTCGCCGACAATGTCGAGGATGCCTTCGGTCATTTCGGCTTCCTGATCTTCTATCTGATCTGCGGTGCTGCCGCCGGCATGCTGCACACGCTGGTGCAGTCGCAATCGCCTGCCCCGCTCATCGGCGCGTCCGGCGCGGTGTCGGGCGTTCTCGCCTCCTATCTCCTGCTCTATCCCAAGGCGCGCGTCTGGATCCTGCTCTTCCTGCGCATCCCCTTGCCCCTCTCGGCCTTCTGGGTCTTGAGCGGCTGGTTCGTCCTGCAGATTGTCAGCGCTTTCATGACCACCGAGGAGAATGCCCAGGTCGCCTGGTGGGCCCATATTGGCGGGTTCCTCGCCGGCCTCATCCTCACTTTCGTGCTGCGCTCGCGCCTTCTGGTCCGCGGCTCGCCGGCCCCCGCTCTCACCCCGCAGCGGGATGAGGAATGAGGAACACGCCGCAACGTCGCAGGCGGCATGGTTTTGCCGCTATCGGCGTTGACTCAACTCGGTGTGATCTCTAGTTTCCGCGCGATTTGTGCACCGCCGCATAGGCGGTAACCCCATGAGGAGTGCCCATGAAGGTTCTGGTCGCGGTCAAGCGCGTCGTCGATTACAACGTCAAGATCAGGGTGAAGGCCGACGGCTCTGGCGTCGAGCTCGCCAATGTGAAGATGTCGATGAACCCCTTCGACGAAATTGGCGTCGAGGAAGCGGTGCGGCTGAAAGAGGCCGGCAAGGCGACCGAGATCGTCGCCGTCTCGGTGGGCCCCGCCCAGGCGCAAGAAACCATTCGCACCGCCCTTGCCATGGGCGCCGACCGCGGCATCCTCATCAAGAGCGACGACTATGTCGAGCCGCTCGGCATCGCCAAGATCCTGAAAGGCGTGATCGAGGCGGAGAAGCCCGATCTGGTGATCCTCGGCAAGCAGGCGATCGATGATGATTGCAACCAGACCGGCCAGATGCTCTCCGCCCTCTTGGGCTGGGCGCAGGCGACCTTCGCCTCGAAGCTCGAGATCAATGGCGGCGAAGCGACGGTGACGCGCGAGATCGATGGCGGCCTCCAGACCATCAAGGTCAAGATGCCGCTGATCATGACCACCGATCTCCGCCTCAACCAGCCGCGCTATGCGTCGCTCCCCAACATCATGAAGGCGAAGAAGAAGCCGCTCGAAGAGAAGACCCCGGCCGATTACGGCGCCGACGTCGCGCCCCGCCTCAAGGTCGTCAACACCGCCGAGCCGCCGAAGCGCCAGGCCGGCGTCAAGGTGAAGTCGGTGCCCGAACTCGTATCGAAGCTCAAGGAAGCGGGAGTGATCTGAGATGGCTGTTCTCCTCATTGCCGAGCATGACAATGCTCATCTCAAGGACGCGACCCACAAGGCGCTGAGCGCTGCAGCGAAGCTCGGCGGCGATGTCCATGTGCTCGTCGCCGGCAACAAGGCCGATGCTGCGGCAGCACAGGCGGCGAAGCTCACGGGCGTCGCCAAGGTGCTGCATGTCGATGCGACGCAATATGAGCGCCCGCTCGCCGAGCCGATGGCGGCGCTGATCGTGGCGCTCGCCGGGCCCTATGACCACATCGTGGCGCCCGCCACCACCAACGGCAAGAACTACATGCCGCGCGCCGCGGCCCTCCTCGATGTCATGCAGATCTCCGACATCTCGGAAGTGAAATCGCCCGATACTTTCGTGCGCCTGATCTATGCCGGCAATGCGGTGCAGACGGTGCAGTCGGGCGACAAGAAGAAGCTCATCACGGTCAGGACCGCCGCTTTCCCGGCGACGGAAGAGGGGGGCTCCGCATCCGTAGAGAAGACGGCGGCACCCGCCGATCCCGGCCTCTCCTCCTATCAGGGCGAGAATCTGTCGAAGACAGATCGCCCCGAGCTCACCTCGGCCAAGATCATCATCTCCGGCGGCCGCGGCATGCAGAATGGCGAGAACTTCCACATGCTAGACAAGGTCGCCGACAAGCTCGGCGCCGCGGTCGGCGCCTCGCGCGCGGCCGTCGATGCGGGCTTCGTGCCGAACGACTATCAGGTCGGCCAGACCGGTAAGGTCGTCGCCCCCGATCTCTACATCGCCGTCGGCATTTCGGGCGCCATACAGCATCTCGCCGGCATGAAGGATTCGAAGGTGATCGTCGCCATCAACAAGGACGAGGAAGCGCCGATCTTCCAGGTCGCCGATTACGGCCTCGTCGCCGATCTCTTCCAGGCAGTGCCGGAGCTCGAAGCCGAGCTCGGGAAGCTGGGGAAGTAACATCATCCCCTCTCCCCCTGCGGGGGAAAGGGTAATGTCCTACTTCCGCTTCGCCCTTTCCATCGCCTCGCTCGCGAGCGATCGCTCGCCGATCTCCTGCGTCAGGTTGAAGGTCATTTTCGTGACCTTCCACGCGCCATCGATCTTTTCGAGCTGCCAGTCATAGGTGCCGACCGGGCGCCACACTCTGTCGCCCAGATAATGCCTGCCATCGACGAAGGCCGAGGCCTTCGCCTTGTCGCCATCGATCTCGACCGTCACATCGGCGATCTCGTGGCGCGTCGCATCGAAGCCCGGAACGATGCCGCGCCAGGCGGTCATCAGTTCCTGAGGCGTCATCTGCTGCGGCTCACCACCCCACAGGCTCGTATAGTCGATGGTGATACGAGACGCGAATGCCCGCATCGCGAGATCGTAATCGGCGAGGTCAACGGCGAGCGGAATGGAGGAGACGAGCGAGATCACGCGCGCTTCTTCCGCACTCCCCAAAGGCCCGAGCTCGCGTGTCAGATATTTCGCGAAATGCCTGACCGCCTCATCCGTCGAACGCTTCACCACCTGGGGCTCGTCATAGAAAGCGAAATGATCTTCGCTCGACCATACCAAGTCCTTGGGGGCCTCGACGGCCTGATAGATCGCTTTCACATTGCCGGCGAGTGCGGCATTGTCGGAATGGACGAAGAGGCTCGGCACCTTGAGCGCCTTGGCGGCGGCGACGGAATCATAGTTTAGCCACTCGCTCCAGCCCATCACCGCGAAGCGATTGTCCCACTGCGGGATCCCGCCGCGATCGGCGGAGGCGTAATAGTCAAAGGGCCCGACCATGGCGGCGCTCTCATCCACATAATCGAAGGCCTTCACATAGCGCACCTCGCCCGAGCTTTCGAATGCCCGACGCGCCGCCTCGCCTGCTCTGAGGCGGCGCGCGACACCTGCATCGCCGCCATAGATCGATCCGACGCTGGCTTTGTCATGGAACCAGCCGGCGACCGCGACATAGGCCTTGAACGGCACCCCCTCATTGATCGCTTGCGCCGCATAGCCGGCGGAGGCGCAGACGGCGAGGACGCCGGTGCGCAGGGCATCGACTTCGGGCAGCGTCTGAAGGAAGGACGCCGCTGCCTTGAAGTCCGCGACCTTGCGGGCCGGGCTTTCGAGGCCGCGCGGCGCGCCGCCCGATTCGCCGAAACCGCGGAAGTCGAAAGTGAACGCCGCATAGCCGCGGCGCGCGAGTTCCTGCGCATAGTTTTGAGCCATCTGCTCCTTGACCGTGGTCCAGGAGCCGGTGACCAGGATGCCGGGCAGCTTCCTGCCCGCATGATCGGCGGGCAGATGCAGCACGCCCACCATCCTGTCGCCACCGCTGGTGAAGGCGAGCTTGCGCGTCACGATGTCTTGCGCGCTTGCCGGCACTGCGATGACGAGCGCTGCAAGGATGCTGAGAAGGATGATCTTCATCTAAACCTCCATTCACCACCATGCTGCGCCGGACGGAAGCGGAGGAGAGGCGCCGTTCTTGCTCTGAACTAGGCCGATCTTGCTTTTCTGAGGGCGCCTGGTGCTGCGCCGATATGGCGCTTGAACAGGCGGGCGAAGCGCGAGGCGTCGCCAAAGCCCAGCGACCAGGCGATATCGGCGACCGGCCGCCTTGTCGTTTCGATCAGCAGCCGGGCACGCTCCATGCGCTTTGCCGTGACATAGGCGTGAGGCGGGCGGCCGGTCTCGGCCTTGAACCGGCGCAGGAAATGATACGGGCTCAACGCCGCGACGGAAGCGAGGCGGTCGAGCGACAGGTCTTCCACCAGATGCGCTTCGATGAAGTCGATCGCGCGCAAGATGCGGCGGTCAGGCACGCCCACGCGTTTCTCGAAGAGGCGCGCCTCGGCCAGATGAGCAGCGAGCGCCAAAGTGAGGCTTTCGCGGTAGAGCGCCGGGCTCGCTTCATCGGCGGCGTGCAGCGCGAAGATGAGCTCGGCCGTCAAGGGATCGAGACGGCCGACGGTAAAATCCTCGATGTCGTTCATGCCGTCCTCGGCGAAGAGGGCTTTGGGCAGGCTCACATTGATGATCGCTTGCGGCCCTTGCCAGCTGCAGGCGCCTTCGAGGCCGGCGGGGAAGATCCAGCCCGATCCCGGCAGAAGCGGCAATTCGCGCTGGCGGTCGCTGCCATAGGCACCCCAATGGCCGGGCTGGCTCACCAGCACGAGACCGACCGTCAGCTCATCGAAACAGAAGCGGCCTTCGCCCGCCTCGAAGCGATGATGCGCGGAGGTCGCGTTCGACCAGCGCCGGATGCCGGGCGCGAGCTCAGTCCATCTCAAAGCAAAATCCATGAGCGGAAGTGTCTCACGCCTCTGCGTCAAGGCCACTTCACAAGCCCGCGATCATCGCCGCCGTTGCGTAAGCCTGGTCGCGAGCAACGTGAGCCCGATCGCCGCCGCGGCGAAAAGCGCGCCGGCGGGTGTCAGCCATGCGAGCGCCCGTTCGGCGACGATCTTGCCGCCGACGGCGGCGCCGATCGCCTGGCCGAGATAGATGGTCGAGGTGTTGAGCGCGACCGAGGCCGAAGCCAGCGCCGGCGCATGGGCGAAGAGCCGGCTCTGCTGCAGCGAGTTGGACGAGAAGGTGCCGAGGCCCCAGATGGCGATGCTCGCCGCGGCGCCGATGAGGATGCCGGCCGTGACTGAGAACGCGATCATGCCGATGAGGATGGCGAGGAAGGCGAAGAGGATCAGGCGGTCTATCCCCAAGCGGGCGACGAAGCGCGCCGCCAACGAATTGCCGATGACGCCCGCGAGCCCGAGGCCCGCGAGCAGCAGGGCGATGAGGCCGGGCGATGCGCCGAGCATCTCCTTGAACAGAAGCGCCATATAGCTGAACACCGTGAATTGCCCGCAGGCGCTCGCGAGCGTCACCAGAAGGATGACGACCAGCACCGGATCGAAGAACACGTCGCGCCAGGCCTTGAGCGACAGTCTCCCGGTATGGAGGCCCTTCGGCACCGTGCGCCAGACGAGGACGGCCGTGACGAGCGCCAGGACCGCCATCAGCGCAAAGGCGAGGCGCCAGCCGAGGAACGCGCCGATGAGGCTGCCCGTCGGCATGCCGAGGACCGAAGCGATCGACCAGCCGATGAAGATGAAGGCGATGGCACCCGCCCGCTTCTCGGGCGGGACCATGAGGCCGACGCTTGCCGCGGCCTGGGGCGTGAAGATGCCGGCCGAGATCACCATCAGCGCCCTGATGACGAGGAGGCTCCAGAATTCTGGCGCAAGGGCAGAAAGCGCGTGGCCCAGGGCGTAATAGACGAGCGAGCCCACCAGCAGCAGCCGGCGGTCGAGGGTGCTGGTCAGCGTGGCGAAGATGGGCGCGCCGAAACCTATGACGATACCGCCCGCGACCATCAACAGGCCGGCCGTGGCGTGACTTACACCCAGGCCCGCCGACAGGTCGTTCAGCATGCCGGCCGGCAGGAGGATGCCGGTGCCGATGATGAAATTGCCGGCGAAGAGGGCCCAGAGCGCCGGCTGCGGCGAGGGCGGTTGCGCGGCCTTGGTCGACGTGTGGTTGTCCTGGGTCATTCCTGACTATGGCGGATGGCGTTCCCCAATGCCTATCGCCCTGACGGTATGTCAGACCAGACGATTTCGCACATGCGAAATGCACTTGCCCCGAAAACAGGCCCGATATAGGCTCCCGCCCCTTACCAGATGGGTAGTAGACGGATATGCAGATTAAAAAAGTCGGCGTCATTGGCGCCGGTCAGATGGGCAACGGTATCGCCCATGTGTGTGCCCTTTCGGGCTTCGAGGTGCTTCTCAACGATGTGAGCAAGGAGCGGATGGAGGCGGGTCTCGCCACCATCAACGGCAACCTGTCCCGCCAGGTCAGGTCCAGCAAGATCACCGAAGCCGAGCGCGACGAGGCGCTCAAGAATATTTCGCTCGCCCCAAGCTACGAGGATTTCGGCGCCTGCGATCTCGTGATCGAGAGCGCCGTCGAGGACGAGACGGTGAAGCGCAAGATCTTCACCGCGGTCTGCCCGCATCTTTCGGACACAGCCCTCCTCGGCACCAACACCTCGTCGATCTCGATCACGAGGCTCGCCGCCTCGACCGACCGGCCGGAAAAATTCATGGGCATTCATTTCATGAATCCGGTGCCGTTGATGGAGCTGGTCGAGCTCATCCGCGGCATCGCCACCGATGAGCCGACCTTCCAGTCGGTGAAGGAGTTCTCGGTCAAGCTCAAGAAGACGATCGCGGTCGCCGAGGATTTTCCGGCTTTCATCGTCAACCGCATCCTGATGCCGATGATCAACGAGGCGGTCTATACGCTCTATGAGGGCGTCGGCAATGTCGAGGCCATCGACCTGTCGATGAAGCTCGGCGCGCATCATCCGATGGGCCCGCTCGAGCTTGCCGACTTCATCGGTCTCGATACGTGTCTGTCGATCATGCAGGTGCTCTATGAGGGCTTGGCCGATTCGAAATACCGTCCCTGCCCGCTCTTGGTGAAATATGTCGAGGCTGGCTGGCTCGGCCGCAAGACCAATCGCGGCTTCTACGACTATCGCGGCGAGAAGCCGGTCCCGACGCGGTAAAACTACCCTCGCCTGCTACTCTCTCCGTCATTTCCCTTCTCCCGTTGCGAAGCAATGGGAGAAGGTGCGCGAAGCGCGGATGAGGGCTCTTTCGCGCCACGGGCTGATATCCCAACGAATATTCCTTGCTGAGGCAAAGAGCCCTCACCCGCCCTTCGGGCACCCTCTCCCATCCTTCGGACGGGAGAGGGGGAAACTTGAGAAAGGCGGGCTCCTTCGCTCTCCCCGTTTCACGGGGCGAGGGCAGGCTCCTCCACCGCGGCTTTGATCAGCGCCCGGGCGTCGTCCGAATTCCATTGGGCGGGGCCGAGCAGGCGGCCGATCTCGCGGCCCTGGCGGTCGATGAGGATCGAGGCGGGCAGGCCCACCGCCTGGAATTTACTCAAAGCGTCGGTCGAGGGATCGGCATAGAGCTTGAGCGACGTGGCGCCCACCTCCTGCAAGAACTTGGCCGAGGCCTCGATGCCCTTGCGGTCGACGCTGATGGCGACCACTTCGAAATCGGGCGAGCCCATGGTGCTCTGCAAGGCGGCGAGCGCCGGCATCTCCTCGCGGCAGGGCGCGCACCATGTCGCCCACAGATTGACCAGCACGACGCGGCCCTTCCATTGGCTAAGCGACTGCGCCGCGCCGTTTTCCGCCGTGAAGGCGATCTCAGGCGCTGGCTTTCTTTCGCCCTTGACCACGAAGGCCGCGACCGCGCCTGTCGCCAGCGCCCTGCTCACCGAGCCTTGCGGCGCGGAAGCCGTCCCGAGCTTGCCATCGCCTTCCCCCTTCAAGTAAACCCCTAAACCTGCAGCGATCAGGGCGAGGACGACGATCAGGATTGCGGGCTTGCGGTTGCGGGTATTTTCACTCATTCGGCTTTACCAGTTGCGAGGCGGGCGATGACCAACAAGATGTGGGGCGGACGGTTCGGTTCGGGACCCGATGCCATCATGGAAGAGATCAATGCCTCGATCTCCTTCGACCAGAGGCTGTTTGCGCAGGATATCAAGGGATCGCTCGCCCATGCCAGGATGCTTGCCGAACAGGGCATCATCTCGAAGTCAGACGCGGCTGAAATAAGGCGGGGTCTCGAGAAGGTGCAAGCCGAAATCGAGGCCGGCAGCTTCACTTTTTCGCGTTCGCTGGAAGACATCCATATGAATGTCGAAGGGCGGCTCAAGGACGTGATCGGCCCGGCAGCCGGCCGGCTCCACACCGCGCGCTCGCGCAACGACCAGGTGGCGACCGATTTCCGCCTCTATATCCGCGATGTGTGCGATCACCTCGACGGCCAGCTGCAGGACTTGCAACTCGCGCTCGCGACCAAGGCGGAGAAGCATGCCGCGACCATCATGCCGGGCTTCACCCATTTGCAAGTGGCCCAGCCCGTGACCTTCGGTCATCACCTTCTCGCTTATGTCGAGATGCTCGCGCGTGATCGCAGCCGCATCTCGGATGCGCGCAAGCGCATGAATGAATCGCCGCTCGGCGCCGCAGCGCTCGCCGGCACCTCCTTTCCCATCGACCGCACCATGACGGCGAAGGAACTGGGCTTCGACCGGCCGATGCGCAATTCGCTCGATGCCGTGGCCGATCGCGATTTCGTGCTCGAGCTCCTGGCCGCGGCGTCGATCTCGGCGATGCATCTGTCGCGGCTCGCCGAAGAGATCGTCATCTGGTGCTCGGCGCAATTCCGCTTCGTGACGCTCTCCGACAAGTTCACCACCGGCTCCTCGATCATGCCGCAGAAGCGCAATCCCGATGCGGCCGAGCTCATCCGCGCCAAGCCGGGGCGCATCTTGGGCGCCTTCACGGCGCTGCTCGTGGTGATGAAGGGGCTGCCGCTCACCTATGCCAAGGACATGCAGGAGGACAAGGAGCCGGCCTTCGACGCGATCGACAATTTCTCGCTCGCGATCGCCGCGATGACCGGCATGGTCAAGGACCTCGAGCCCAATGCCAAGGCGATGCGCGCCGCGGCGGCGCAAGGCTTTGCCACCGCGACCGATCTCGCCGACTGGCTGGTGCGCACGCTGGGCCTTCCCTTCCGCGAGGCGCATCATGTGACGGGGGCACTCGTGGCGCTCGCCGAGAAGAAGAATTGCGATCTCGCGAGCCTGAGCCTCACCGACATGCACAGTGTCAACGACAAGATCACCACCGATGTCTACAAGGTGCTGTCGGTCGAAAATTCGGTCGCCTCGCGCGTGAGCCTCGGCGGCACGGCGCCCAAGAATGTGGCGCGCGAAGCGGCGCGCTGGCTGAAGGTACTAGGTAAATAATCCTGCAACCCTATCGCCGGACATATCAGGCGGTTTTCAGGGATTTGCAGGGATTATCAGCGATTTTTTGAGAAAAAAGCTGCCCCCAGCAATATCAACCGCTTAGCCGGAAGAGCAGGGAATTTTCCGGATTCACTGTTCCTTGCAAAATTTCCTATGCTTCGCAGCTAAAGTCCTCGGATTGAGCGTCAACGCACAGAGTCCGATCCTGAGATTTTCCAATCTCATGGACTGGCCCAGGATTGCAAGCCTCCTATTGACAGTATGCTGTCGACTACATATATGACAGCATACTGTCATATAGAGGTGACTCCATGAAATCCGTGAACCTCGCTCTCGCCGCCGCTTTGACCCTTGCAACCCCGCTCCGCGCTCAGGAGGTTTCCATGACCCCATCCTTCATCGACACCCCGCAAGGCCGGCTTGCCATTTACGAACAGGGAAAGGGCAATGGGCTGCCCGTCCTTTTCCTCCATGCCGATTCAGGCATTGCCGGCCAATGGGCCGAGGTGCTGCCCGCGATCGCCGCCGGCCGGCGCGTGATCGCGCTCGATTCGCGCGGCAGCGCTGCCAGCGCCAAGGCGGCCGACGGCGATTATTCTTATGACGGCCGCGCCGGGGACATCGCCGTCGTGGCCGAGGCGAAGAACCTCGCCCGCTTCGTGATCGTCGCCCATTCGGGGAGCGGTGCGGCGGCGCTCGTCTATGCGGCGCAGAACCCGGACCGCGTCGCGGGTCTCTTCCTGCTCGATCCCGCCACCGATCCGCGTGTCCTCCCTAAGGAGATCCGCGACGGCATCGTCGCGGGGCTCGCAGGTCCGCAGAGCCTCGATTTCCAGAAGCAGTTCTACGCCACGATCGCCGGAAGCGACGAACGCGTCCGCGCGCGCGTGCTCGCCGATTGCGCGAAGGTTCTGCCCGAAGCGCGCCTCGGCTTCGGCAAGGCTTTCGCCCAATGGAACCCGGAAGCCGCGCTTGACGCATGGAAAGGCCCGATCTTCATCCTCGCCGGCGAAGCCTCGGACACTGGGGCAGCACTCTATCGCCTGCGGCCCCGGATCCCCTATGAGGTGGTGAAGGGCACGGGCCACTGGCTTCAGCTCGATGCGCCCGATATCGTGGCTGAGGCCATTCGCCGCTTCCTTGCCCGGATCGAACCCAAGTGAATGAACCTCAGAAAACCGAAGCAGCAAAGCTTCTCACCGAGATCGTGCTCCTGACCTTCAGGCTGGAAGGCGGCTTCCTCGCAGCCGCCGACAGGATTTCCGCACCCGCCGGCCTCACCGCCGCGCGCTGGAAAGTGCTGGGCGCCGTCCTCTATGAGAAACGAAGCGTCGCCGAGATCGGCCGGGTGATGGGCCTCACGCGCCAGAGCGTGCAGCGCCTCGCCGACATTCTCGTCGCCGAGGGTATCGCCGCCTATGAGGACAACCCGGCGCACAGATCGGCGAAGCTGCTGGTGCCCACGGCGGAAGGCCGCGCCCGCATCGCAAAACTCTCGGGCCGGCAGACCGACTGGGCCAATCGGGTGAGCGACGGGCTCGATCCCACATCCCTCGCCGCGGCGCGCGACATGCTCAAAACCCTCATTGACCGCGTCGAA
This sequence comes from Pseudomonadota bacterium, assembly GCA_021828105.1. Classification (GTDB taxonomy): domain Bacteria; phylum Pseudomonadota; class Alphaproteobacteria; order Rhizobiales; family Aestuariivirgaceae; genus Taklimakanibacter. The sequence goes on along the minus strand of JAKATG010000002.1, from coordinate 120,410 downwards.
GCGACCGAGGTGCCCGCGTGAAGGAAGCCGATATCGAGCGCATCTCGGCCGCGATTATCCAGCGCGGTCTTGCCGGCCAGACGGAAGTGGCGCTACTGCATGGCTTCTGCGCCGATTGCAACGAAGCCGGCCTCGATCTCGCCATCGGCACCGCCGTCATCGACACGCTGCATCCCATTCACGAGGGCCGCGCCTTCCACTGGCACGCCGATGGCTCGGCCGAGCGCGAGATGACCGAATATTCGTCCACCACCTATTCCGAGGAGAACTGGCGCAAGAGCGTCTTCTATCATCTCCTCTACAGAGGCGGCGATGAGTTGCGCCGCCGCATCGGCGCCGAGCCGCATGACTTCTCCAATTTCGACGCGCTCGCCGAGCAGGGCCAGACCGACTACATCGCCTTCCTGCATCGCTTCGACCGCGAAGGGGTCATCGGCGAGATGGACTGCATCTACACGCAATGGACGACCGCGAAAGCGGGCCGGTTCACCGACACCGAGATCGCCGCTTTGCGCCGGCTGGTGCCGCTTCTCGCTCTGGCGCTCAAGACCGCCTCGCTCGCCCGCGTCGCCGAGACCATTGCCGAAGTCTATCTCGGCCGCGATGCCGGCGAGCGGGTGCTTCAGGGCCGCATCGTGCGCGGCGTCGCCGACCGCATCAATGCGGTGCTGTGGTATTCCGACCTCAAGGATTTCACCACGCTCGCCGATGCCGCAAGCCCCGATGAAGTGATCCCGCTTCTCAACGACTATGCCGATGCGGTGATCTCGGCCATTCACGACAAGGGCGGCGATGTGCTGAAGCTGATCGGCGACGGCGTGCTGGCGATCTTCGGCGGCGCCGAGCCGGGCGAGACCTGTCGGCGCGCTTTGCTGGCCGAAGCCAAGATGAGGAAGCGCATCGCCGAGCTTTCCGCCGCGCGCAAGGCGGAAGGCCGCCCGGTGGCGGGGGTCAATCTCGGCCTTCATATCGGCGATGTGTTCTACGGCAATATCGGCTCAAAGACGCGGCTCGATTTCACCGTCATCGGCCCCGCGGTGAACGAGGTGAGCCGCATCGTGGCATTGTGCCGTTCGGTCGACCGCAGCATCTTGCTGTCATCGGACTTCGTCGCCGCCACCCCCGAGCCCGAGCGCTCGAGATTGGTCTCCGTCGGCCGCTTCGCGCTCAGGGGCGTCAGCCGGGCGCAGGACCTCTACACCATCGATCCGGAGCTGGTGCGGGAGTAAAACGACCCCTCGCAATTTTTGCCGACTACCATCTTGTCCCGGGGTCAAGAGCACTTATATTTCTGCGCCATTGGGACGGTACATCCATGGCTATTGTCGAACCCGGCAAGGGTCGGGCGGTCATCGAGCATGATGGGACGGGATTGCGCATCACCATCCCGGCGGCCACGCAGGCGTTCGGCGTCATTTTTATGGGACTATGGCTGACCCTCTGGGCTGTTGGAGAACTCGCCGCAGCCCGCCAATTGTGGAACGATGGGCTTCTCCAAAATCCCAAGGCGGGCCTTATCATCTGGTTTGTGGCCTGGACGCTCGGCGGCGGATGGATGATCTATGCTTTGCTATGGCAGCTCGTCGGCAAGGAGGTCATCGAGCTCAATTCGACTTCACTGAAGCAGGTTAAGCAGATTTCACTGCTGAGCCGCAGCAGGGAATATGCGGTGGCAAAAATTACGAATATCAGACTTGCGCCACCAGCACCAAAATATATTCGCGGCAAGTATGTGATCCAGACCCAGAGCTTCGAAGCCGGCGCAATTGCCTTCGACTATGGCCACAGCACGTGCCATCTGGGCCAAGGGCTTGATGAGGCCGATGCTCGGCATGTGATCAGCGAAATGCGCAAGCGAGTAACGTCGCTCAGCGTGAGCGGTAACGACTCCAAGCAGGAGCTTGAAACATCATGACCGTCGTCGAACCCGGCAAAGGCCGGGCGATCATCGAGCAGAACGGGGCGGGACTGCGCATCACCATCCCGGCGGTCACGCAAGCATTCGGTGTCATCTTCATAAGCTTGTGGCTGATCGGCTGGGCCTTTGGCGAGGTCATGGTTTCACGCCAGCTATTCGGCAGTCAGTCGGTGCAGAATTCTTCGCAAGGCGGCTCCTTGTTCATGCTCGTCTGGCTTGCGGCATGGACGCTAGGCGGCGGCTGGGCCATTTACACCTTGCTGTGGCAACTTGCCGGCAAAGAGATCATCGAGCTGACGACGACATCATTGCGCCAGCGCAAGCAGATCCCACTCTTCAGCCGCAGCAAGGAATATGCCCTCGCCAATATAGCGAATCTGCGAGTGGCGCCGCCGCGACCCCGCTTCTATCAAGGCCAGTATATGATCCAGGGCCTCAGCTTCAAGGACGGTGCGATCTCGTTCGATTATGGTCGCGACACGCATCATCTGGCTTCGGGCCTCGACGAAGCGGACGCCAAATATGTGATCGGCGAGATGTGCAAGCGGGTGAAGTCGCTGTGCCATTAGGCGTTCCCGGGCTCGCCAAATCCCCCTTCCCCCTCCGCCCCGCTTGGTCTAATCCTCTCCCGTCATGACCGCCCGCGCCCTTCTTGCCATCCTGCTGATTTCCGGCCTGCTCGCCGCCTGTGGCGTGCGCGGCAAGCCCGAGGCGCCCGAGGGCGCCCAGTCCAACAAGGACGAGCCGGTCGTGCTTGACCCGCTGATCGAGTGATTGGGCGCGTGGCGGCTTTGGAAAGAAACAGCTCTCTGACCATCCTCATCCAGGAACGACAGTCCTGCCACAAAGAGCCCTCACCCGCCCTCTCGCCGCCGCGAAGCCAAGGCTTCGCTTTGGCGGAGCAGGATCGGGCACCCTCTCCCATTGCTTCGCAACGGGAGAGGGGGAAAACTGGCGGTAGCCCTCAGGATGAGGGTGGCAGCTCGGCCTGACCATGCACCATTTCGCCTACAGAGACGGGCACCTTCATGCCGAGGAGGTGAGCCTGAGGGAGATCGCCGAAGAGGTGGGGACGCCCTTCTATTGCTATTCGACCGCCACCCTCGAGCGCCATTACCGCGTCTATGACGAGGCCTTCCATGGCCAGGACCATGCCATCTGCTATTCGATGAAGGCCAATTCCAACCAGGCGGTGGTGAAGACGCTGGTCGATCTGGGCTCCGGCATCGACGTCGTGTCGGAAGGCGAGCTGCGCCGCGCCGTGGCCTTGGGCGTGCCCGGCCGCAAGATCGTATTCTCCGGCGTCGGCAAGACCGCGCGCGAGATGGCGATAGCCCTGAAAGAGCGCATCGCCTGCTTCAATGTCGAATCCGAGCCCGAGCTCGAATTGCTGGCGAGCGTCGCCACCCGCCTCGGCACCAGGGCCAATGTGTCCTTGCGCGTCAATCCCGATGTCGACGCGAAAACCCATGCCAAGATCACCACCGGCAAGGCCGAGAACAAGTTCGGCATCGCCTTTGCCGACGCCAAGCGCGTCTATGCCAAGGCGCGCGCCTTGGACGGCATCGAGGTGAGCGGCATCGACACCCATATCGGCAGCCAGATCACCGAGCTCCAGCCCTTCGAGACGGCCTTCAAGCGCATCGCCGAGCTCACCCGCGAGCTCAAGAACGAGGGCCACGACATCCGCCATATCGATCTGGGCGGCGGCCTCGGCGTCCCCTATCGCGGCACCAATGACGTGCCGCCGCACCCGGACGAATATGCCGCCATGGTGAAGCGCACGCTCGGGCCCTTGGGCTGCAAGCTGGTGCTCGAGCCCGGGCGCATGATCACCGGCAATGCCGGCATCCTCGTCTCGCGCGTCATCTATGTGAAGAAGGGGACCGTCAAGAGCTTCATCATCCAGGATGCGGCGATGAACGACCTCATCCGCCCGACCCTCTATGACGCCTATCATGAGATTCTCACCGTGACCGAGCCCCGGGACGGCGTGCCCGAAATCACCGCCGATGTCGTGGGGCCGGTCTGCGAAACCGGCGATTATTTCGCCCTCGACCGCAAGCTGCCGGAGGTGGAACAGGGCGACCTCCTGGCGGTGATGACGGCGGGCGCCTATGGCGCCGCCCAGTCCGGCTCCTATAACAGCCGCCCGCTCATCGCCGAAGTCCTGGTCAAGGGCTCGAAATTCGACATCGTGCGGCCGCGCCAGACCTATGACGAGCTGATCGGCCTCGACCATCTGGCCGACTGGCAGGAGAAGAAGCGGCGGTAGGGCTGCGCTTTCGCCAGCCTGCGTGAACTCGACCCATTTCCCGGCTGGAACAGAGAGCCCTCACCCGGCCTTCGGCCACCCTCTCCCATCCTTCGGACGGGAGAGGGGGAAAGCGACGAAGAGTTTCGCGGGCGAGGGTGATATCACATCTTTGCGAGGGAACCTCGCGGAACCCTGGGAGATTACCGAAGTAACGGGTTTCTGGGGCCTTTACCCTCGCAAAGGCGTGAGGGCGTGATTTCGCCGTTTTATGTTAGGATCATTCCGGGATGAGTCCGAAACTCAAACAAACCGTCTGGCGCGCCAGGCTCGCCTTGTACTGGGAGCGCCTGTGGGCCGCCGCCTACCCCATGGTCATGGTCCTGGCCCTTTTCGCCATGGCCGTCCTCACGGGGCTCCTCGGCCACCTTCCCGATCTCGCCCGCTATGCGACGCTCGTCGCTTTCGCGCTGGCCTTCCTGTGGACCTTGCGCCCGCTCTTCCGCCTCGCCTTCCCGGCGCGGAGCGAAGCCCTGCGCCGCGTCGAGACCTCCTCGGCGCTCGACCACCGTCCGGTCTCGGCAGCCGAGGACAGGCCGGCCAATCCCTCACCCGCCGCTTCCGCCATCTGGGAAGAGCATGTCGCCCGCCAGCTCGCCAAGCTGAAGCACTTGCGCGCCGGCACGCCGCGCTCGGACCTCAAATGGCGCGATCCCTATGCGCTGCGCCTCGCCGCCCTCTTGGGCGTGCTCGCCGCGGCCTTCCTCTACCGCGGCGATCCGGTGTCGAACTTCGCCGATGCGGTGCGCATCGCGCCGTCACAGTCGCAAGTGGCGCTGGCGCTCGATGCCTGGGTGCGCCCGCCTGGCTATACGGCGAAGCCGCCCGTGCTCCTCACCAGCGAAGCGATCAAGGAGCGCCTGCAGCGCGACAGCGATCTCCTGGTGCCGGAAGGAAGCCTGCTGGTGCTGCGCCTCACCGGTGCTGAAGAGCCCCGCCTCGCTTTCTTCGACCTGATCGGCGGCGAGGAGATCAAGGACCTGAAGCCCAAGACCGGCACTGAGAGCGGCACCTTCACGTCACAGCTCCGCCTCGACCGGCCGGCCGAGATCCGCGTCTATGACGGCTCGAGCGAACTGGCGCAATGGCGGCTGTCGGTCATTCCCGACGAGGCGCCCAAGGTCGGCTTCACCGCCGATCCCGAGGCCGAGGCCTCGGGTGCCCTCGCCCTCGACTGGAAGGCGTCGGACGATTACGGCGTCGCCGCCGTCACCGCCAAGATGGTGCTTTCCGACACCCAGGCCGACGGGCCGGGCTTCGCCACCAATGGCGTGTTCCTGTTCGAAGCGCCCGCCTTCCCGATCGCGCTCAAGAAATCATCACCGCGCGAGATCGAGGACCGCACCGCCAACGACCTCACCGCCCATCCCTGGGCCGGGCTCAATGTCGATGTGACGCTGGAGGCGAAGGACCAGGCCGGCAAGACCGGCAAGTCCGAGGTGAAGACGGTCATGCTGCCCGAGCGCCTGTTCATCAAGCCGCTCGCCAAGGCGCTGATCGAGCAGCGGAAGGCGCTGATCCTCGATCCCGACGATCACCGCAATGTCGAGCTGATGCTCAGCGCCTTGCTGATGTGGCCGGAAGGGCTCATCGACAGGAGCGGCATCCATATCGCGCTCCGCGCCATCCGCTCGCATGTCGCCAATGCGAGGGACCAGGAGGACATCAAGACCGCCGTCAACGACCTGTGGAAGCTGGCGCTCGCGGTCGAGGAAGGCGATCTCGCCGATGCCAGGGCCGAGCTCGACGCCATCCGCAAGGAGTTGCAGAAGGCGCTGGCCGAAGGCGCGCCGCCGGAGCGCATCGCCGAGCTCATGGATAAATTGCGCGAGGCGATGAACAAATATCTGCAGTCGATGGCGGAGGAGACGCGCCGGCGCATGCAGCAGCAGGGAGCCCAGCCGCAGCAGGTCGATCCGTCCAGGCTTCTGAGCCAGGAAGACCTGCAGAAGATGCTGGACACGATCCAGAAGCTCGCCGAGTCGGGCGCCAACGAGGCCGCCCAGGAGATGCTGTCGCAGCTCGAGAACCTGTTGCGCAACCTGCAGCCGGGCATGGCCCAGCAGCAGCAGGGCGACACGCCCTTGTCCGAGATGCTGGGCGATCTTTCCGAATTGATGCGCCGCCAGCAGCAGCTGATGGACGAGACGATGCGCATGCCGGGCCAGAGCGGCGAGCCGCAGGAGGGCGATCAGAGAGGCGGCATGCCGCAACAGGGCCAGAACGGCCAGCAGGGCGAATCCTTGTCGCAGAAGCAGGGTGCCTTGCGCCAGATGCTGGATGAGCTGATGGGCCGCCTCGGCCAGCAGGGCATGGAGGCGCCGCAGTCCTTCGGCCAGGCCGGCAAGTCGATGGAAGGCGCCACCGGCTCCTTGCGCGAGGGCCGCCGCGATCCCGCACTCGAGCAGCAGAGCGAGGCGCTCAACGCCTTGCGCGACGGCGCCCAGTCCATGGCCCGCCAGATGATGCAGCAGGGCCAGGGCAACACCGGCAATGTCGGCCGCCATGGCCAAGCGCGCGGCGACGATAGAGACCCCCTGGGCCGGCCGCGCGCCAATCGCGGCGAGGACTACGGCCCCGACCGCAACATGGTGCCGGGCGAAGCGGCGATCCGGCGGGCGCGCGAGATTCTCGATTTCCTGCGCAACCGGGCCAACACGCCCGATTTGCCGCGCATCGACCGCGACTATATCGAGCGCCTGCTGCGCGGGCTGTATTGAGCTTACCCTCGCCCTGCGAAGCGGGGAGAGGGAAGGGGCCCGTCGCGTAAGCGACGGGAAGGGTGAGGGGCATCTTCGGCAACCACACTCCTTCGAGCCCGCTTCCCTCCTCCAACCCGCTTCTTTACCCAATCCTGAGAGTGGCCCCTCACCCTCCCATTGCTGCGCAATGGGCCCCTCCCTCTCCCCGCTTTGCGGGGCGAGGGTGTCCTAAGCCTTTGCTTTTGCTGGCGGGCTTCCTTATGAATAGCCCCTGCCCATGGAACAGCCGCAAGCCCCCCAGGAAAGCCTAGAGCGTATCCGCCGCGAGATCGACCGGATCGACGATGACATATTGGGGCTCATCGCCAAAAGGCTCGATATCGTCGACCGGGTCAGGGCCTATAAGCTCCAGACCCAAGGCGCTGCCGCCTCGCCGATCCGGCCCGGCCGCGAGGCCTTGATCCTGCGCCGCCTGATCGACCGCGGCGAGGTGCCGGCCGATCTCTGCTTCCGCATCTGGCGCGCCCTCATCTCGGCCGCCACCTTGAAGCAGGCGCCGGTGCGCATCCATGGCAGCGCCGCCTTCTTCGCCTCCGCCATGTCGCAGACGCTGCTGCGCGAATATTTCGGCGCCTCGGCCTTCACCGATCATCCGGGCGAGGCGGTCGCCTTCGAGGCGCTGGCGCAGAATCCGGGCGATCTCGCCGCCGTTGCCATTGACGGGCCCTGGGCCAAGGCGTGGCTCGAAGGCCATGCCGGCCCCACCCAGGTGATCGGCGTGCTGCCCTTTCTCGCGACGGAGGCCTTGCCGCGGCTCCTGATCTTCGGCCATGCCGCAGCTGAGCAGACCGGCGCCGATGAGACGCTGGTGCTGACCGACGGACAACTTCCGCGCGACTTCACCCCGCAGCCTCTGTGGCAGATGAAGGTCCGCGCGCTGCAGCTCACCAGCCTGCCGGGCTTCCTTTCCGAGCACAACGTGCCGCTCATCGGCCTCGCGCGCTCAAATGGCTCACTTGCGCTCTCCGTCCTGGGGCGCTACCCCAGCCCGATCGAACTCAGGACCTAAGCATGACGTCTGCCTCCGCCATCACCCGGCCCCTGCCGAAGCCGGGCATTCTGGACATTGCGCCTTACGTGCCGGGCAAGGCCGGCGCCAAGGGCCAGAAGGTCCACAAGCTGTCGGCCAATGAGAACCCGCTGGGAGCGAGCCCTGCAGCGATCGAGGCCTATCGCAGCGCCGCCGGCGCGCTCGAGTTCTATCCCGACGGGGCGGCGCACGAGTTGCGCGCGGCGATCGCCAATCGCTACGGACTGAAGGCGGAAAACATCGTCTGCGGTGCCGGCTCCGACGAGATCCTGCAGCTTCTCGCCCATGCCTATCTGGCGCCGGGCGACGAGGCGATCTATTCGCAATATGGCTTCCTGGTCTATCCGATCGCCATCGCGTCGAACGGCGCCACGGCGATGGTGGCGCGCGAAACCAACCTGACGACCGATGTCGACCGGATGCTGTCCTGCGTCACGGCGAAGACGCGCATCGTCTTCCTCGCCAATCCCAACAACCCGACCGGCACCTATATTCCGGTATCGGAAGTGAAACGCCTGCATGCCGGCCTGCCGAAGAGCTGCCTTCTCGTGCTCGATGCGGCCTATGCCGAATATGTCAGGCGCAACGACTATGAATCGGGCATCGAGCTCGTCGCCACCAACGACAATGTGGTGATGACGCGCACCTTCTCGAAGATCTACGGCCTCGCCTCGCTGCGCCTCGGCTGGGCCTATTGCCCGGGCCATGTCGCCGACGTGCTGAACCGCATCAGGGGCCCGTTCAATGTCGGGACGCCCGCCCTTCTCGCCGGCGCCGCGGCGATCGCCGATGCGACGCATGTCGAGCGCGCGGTTGCGCATAATGACGAATGGCTCCTTTGGCTGACGAAGGAGCTCACCGCGCTCGGCCTGACCGTGACGCCGAGCGTCGGCAATTTCATCCTGGTGCATTTCCCGGAAGATGCACAACACAGGGCTGCGAAAGCGGATGCGTTTCTCACCGAACGCGGGCTGATCCTGCGCCGCATGGAGGGCTATGGCCTGCCGGGGGCGCTGCGCCTCACCATCGGCTCGGAAGAAGCGAACCGCGCCGTCGTCGCCGCCCTGAAAGAGTTCCTGCAATGACGGGCGTCCTCTATGATCGCGTGGCGCTGATCGGCTTAGGCCTCATCGGCTCGTCGCTGGCGCATGTCATCCGCCGCGAGAAGCTGGCGAAGACCATCGCCGGCCACGCCAGGAGTGCTGAGACGCGCGAGACCGCCAGGCGCATCGGCCTTGTCGATGAGATCCATGAGAGTGCCGCCAAGGCGGTGAAGGATGCCGATCTCGTCATTTTGTGCACGCCGCTCGGCGCCTATGGCAAGCTGGCGGAGGAGATCGGGCCCCGTCTGAAGGCCGGCGCCACGGTGAGCGACGTCGGCTCGGTCAAGGGTGCGGTGGTGCGCGATGTCGGGCCGCATATGCCGGCGAATGTGCATTTCATTCCGGGCCATCCGGTGGCGGGCACCGAGCAGTCGGGCCCCGAATCGGGTTTCGCCGAGCTCTTCACCAACCGCTGGTGCATCCTCACTCCCTTGCCCGACAGCGATGCAGCGGCCGTCGCACGGCTGGAAAAATTCTGGCGCGCCTCAGGCTCCAATGTCGAGAAGATGAACCCCGATCACCACGACATGGTGCTCGCCATCACCAGCCATTTGCCGCATCTCATCGCCTACAATATCGTCGCCACCGCGGCCGACATCGAGGACGTGACCAATTCCGAGGTGATCAAATTCTCGGCCGGCGGCTTCCGCGACTTCACCCGCATCGCCGCCTCCGATCCGACCATGTGGCGCGACGTCTTTCTCAACAACAAGGATGCGGTGCTCGATACGTTGGGCCGCTTCTCGGAGGATCTCTCGGTGCTGCAGCGCGCCATCCGCTGGGGCGACGGCGAGACGCTGTTCAACCTGTTCACGCGCTCGCGCGAGATCCGGCGCAGCATCATCGCCGCCGGGCAGGAGACGGCGGCGCCAGACTTCGGCAGAAGGCCGGACACCCCCTCGCCCCGCGAAGCGGGGAGAGGGAGGGGCCCGCGCGAAGGCGCGGGAGGGTGAGGGGCGTGGGACTCACGATCCTCTATTCTGCAGTTCTTTCGGGTGTGATCTGGCCTGCGCGTGTCAATCCTGAAGCCGGCCCCTCACCCTCCCATTGCTGCGCAATGGGCCCCTCCCTCTCCCCGCTAAAGCGGGGCGAGGGTTAAAGGTGGCAATTCAGTAAGCTTCACCGGACCCCAATAGAGCTTGCCGTCCTTGGCGATGAGATCGAGCGTGATGTCGGTGGTCTTGCCGGGCTGCAACAGGCCGATCATGGTGGCGAGCGTCTGCGCATCCTTGTCGCTGAGGCCGAAATCCTGCTTGAACTCTTCCAACAGGAGATCGAGACGGTTCGAGGTGGTGGTGAGGCGGCCATCGACATGGCCGGTGGGGCCAAGGCCGAGCTCGCCCTTGGCTGTGACAATGAGCTCACCCTTCTTCAGTCGTATCGTGTCGATCCCGATCTTCTCGCCGCTGGCGGCCAGCGCCTTGAGCAGATCGCGGCCGACCGCCTGGCGCGGCACATTGGCTTGCAGCGATGCTTCGTCGAGCTTGAGCAGAATGCCGGCCTCGAGCAGGACGGCGGCGGTCGTCGCATCGAGCGCCACATCGAGGCGCTCGCCGCCCGTGTCGCGGGCGCTGACCAGGAGGCGCTCGGCGCTGCCGAAGGGTTGCGCCTGGAGCTTTGGCACTTCGAGCGAGGCCTGCCAGTTGCGCTCGCTCGAGAAGCGCGCGCTCGCCATGGCGCGCTCATGGGTGACGGTGAGGCCGGAAGAGCTGGTGACCGGACCATCGATCAGCGCGATGGCGCGGTTCGGCATATAGGCCTGCATCACCAGGAGCAGGTTCTTGGCCGCGACCTTGTCGCCGGTGAGCGTGAGCGTGGGCTCGATGCAGTCGCGCTCGAAGCGGAAGGGAAAGCCGCCCCAGTTGAGCCCCTTGCAGTCGAGCGCAATGCCTTGCCGGCTGAGCTTGGCGCGCTCGCTTTCGAAAGTGTTACGCACGAATCCCGAGGCGATGACCCAATAGGTGCACCACAGGACGACGAGGAGCACGATGCCGATGAGCGTCAGGATGATGGGCCAGGGCCGTCTCTGGCTTTGAGCCATTGCGTGTTCCAATTCCTTCACGATACAGAAGGCTCCATGCACGAAAATTGGGTGTTCGGCTACGGGTCTTTGATGTGGAATCCGGGCTTCCGCTTCACCGAGCGGCGGCGCGCCGTGATCCATGGCTATCACCGCAGCCTGTGCATGCTCTCCCATATGTATCGCGGCACGCCGGACCGGCCGGGGCTGGTGCTCGGCCTCGATATCGGCGGCACTTGCCATGGCATCGCCTTCAAGATCGCCAATGCGGACTGGGAGGAAACGGCCACCTATTTGCGCGCCCGCGAGCAGGTGACCAACATGTATCACGAGCTCACCAAGCCGGTCCGCCTCTTAGAGCGTTCCCCGCCAAATGCCCGCCCCGGACCCGATCCGGGGTTGCTCGACTTTGGCGATAAGGGAACGCCCAAAGAAAAGGCCGAGCCGGCTGAGGCTCGGCTCAGTGATGAGGCGCTGAAGGTGCCGGCGCTGTTCTACGCCGTCAACCGCGAGCACCGGCAATATGCCGGCCGCCTGAGCCTCGAGGACCAGCTCCATCATGTGCGCCAGGGCCATGGCCAGTCGGGCTCATGCGCCGACTATGTGCTGAACACGGTGCAGCATCTGCGCGAGGCCGGCATTCGCGACCATCCGCTGGAGAAGCTCGCCCACGCGCTGCTCAAGATTTGATCGTCGCCCCAAAAAGAAAGAGAGAGCGGGACGTGCACTTCCCGCTCTCTGGGGCGTACGCAATACACAACTTACGCGGCCAGAGCGCCGGGTGTCCTGGTCGCCGTCGAGTGGGTTCGGCGCTCTGGTTCCTTGTTCTGTGCGTCGGGTAGTCCGAAAGCGAGTTGGGCAGCCTTTCCGGCTGGTGCCGCGGCACCATCCTTGAGCGCCGCCTGGAGATCGGCGGCGACCTGGCGCGCCTCCGTCTCGTCGCGGCTCAGCAAATGGACATGGATCTCATTGGCGCCGAGGCTCTCCCAATGGGCCGCATCGCCGGCCGGGATATTGACGTCCCAGAGCCCGGCGAAGCGCCCGGCGCCGAGCACGGTGCGCAGATTGCCGAGGCTCCTCACCGCCAGGAAGACGGCGCCCGGAAGCGGCGGGCAGGTCTCCGGCCGGTAGACGGAATGGATGTAGCGGCGCCCGGACGCCCCATGCCAGTACCAGAAGCGGGGCTCGGTCTCGGTGCCGCCGGAAAAGGGGATGCTGAGGGGTGTTCCATGAATCAACATGGAACAAAGATAGAACAATAGCCGTTGGCTGTCAACCCTGATGACGAAGGGCGCGCCGGTTTTGCGTCAGCTGCATTTCGAATAGCCACAGCTCAGGCAGGTCGAGCAGCCTTCCTGGAAGATGAGCGCCGCCTCGCCGCAACGCGGGCATTGCGCGGCGCGCTTCTCGTCATTGACGGCGAGCGCCAGGGCTGGCCTGGCATCGGCCTTGATGAGGAAGCCGGTATCGATCATGTGCCGTTCGATGATGCCGCCAATGGCGGCGAGCAGGCTCGGCACATAGCGCCCTTCCATCCACTGCCCGCCCCTCGGATCGAACACCGCTTTCAGTTCCTCGACCACGAAGGAGACATCGCCGCCGCGCCGGAACACCGCCGAGATCATGCGCGTCAGCGCCACCGTCCAGGCGAAATGCTCCATGTTCTTCGAGTTGATGAAGATCTCGAAGGGCCGGCGGCGGCCGTCCTGCAGGATGTCGTTGATGGTGATGTAGATGGCGTGATCGGAATCGGGCCATTTGAGCTTGTAGGTGAAGCCCGGCAGCACCTCATGGCGGGCCAGAGGCTGCTTCATATAGACGACGTCGCCGGAATCGCGCAGCAGCACCGGATCGCGCACCGCTTCCAAGGGCAGCGCCGCCTGCACCGGCTCCGCCTTGGGCGTCTCGCCGAGCGACAGCACCGAGCCCGTGATCTCGTTCGGCCGGAAGGTGGTGCAGCCCTTGAGCCCATGCTCATAGGCTTCGAGATAGACCGCCTTGAAGGCCTCGAAGGAGAGATCGGGCGGGCAGTTGATGGTTTTCGAGATCGATGAATCGATATGAGGCTGGATCGCCGCCTGCATGACGAGATGATCATGCGGGCTGAGGTCGCTGGTGGTGACGAAGGCGGCAGGCAGCGGCGCATCCGCGCCTTTGAGGCCGCGCCAGAGGCGCGCGGCGTAATCCTCGACCTTCTGGGTCACGCGCTCGCCATTGGGCTGCAGCACCTTGCGCTCATAGGCGATCGAGAAAATGGGCTCGATGCCGCTCGACACATTGCCGGCGAAGAGCGAGATGGTGCCGGTCGGCGCGATCGAGGTGAGGAGCGCGTTGCGGATGCCGTGTTTCGCGATCGCCGCCTTGATGTCGGCGCTGAGCTTGCTCACATGGCCATTGGCCAGATAGGCATCGCGGTCATAGAGCGGAAACGCTCCCTTCTCGCGCGCGAGCTCGGCGCTGGCGAGATAGGCCAGCCGCTCGATCTCCGCCATCCATTCGCCCGCCCGGCGCGCCGCCTCGTCGGAGCCATAGCGCAGGCCGCACATGGCGAGCGCATCGGCAAGCCCGGTCAGCCCGAGCCCGATGCGCCGCTTCGCCAGCGCTTCCTGGCGCTGCTCGGGCAAGGGATAGTTCGAGACATCGACGACATCGTCCATGAAGCGGATCGCCAGCGGCACGAGGCGCTCGAGCTCCTTCTCATCGAGTCGCGATTCATCCGTGAACGGATCAATGATGAGAGCGGCGAGATTGACCGAACCCAGGAGGCATGCACCATAAGGCGGAAGTGGCTGTTCGCCGCAAGGATTCGTCGCCTGGATCGTCTCGCAATAGCTGAGATTGTTCTCTTGGTTGATGCGGTCGATGAAGATCACGCCGGGCTCGGCATAATCGTAAGTCGAGCGCATGATCTGGTCCCACAAATTGCGCGCGCGCACCGTCTTGTAGGTTTGGCCTGCGAAGACCAAAGGCCAGTCCTTGTCCTCCTTCACCGCCGCCATGAAATCGTCGGTGACGAGGACCGAGAGGTTGAACATGCGCAGGCGCTGGGGATCGGCCTTGGCGGCGATGAAGTCCTCGATATCGGGATGATCGCAGCGCAAGGTGCCCATCATGGCGCCGCGGCGCGAGCCCGCCGACATGATGGTGCGGCACATCGCATCCCACACATCCATGAAGCTCAAAGGGCCCGAGGCATCGGCGCCCACACCTTTGACCGCCGCACCCTTGGGCCTGAGCGTCGAGAAATCCATGCCGACGCCGCCGCCCTGCTGCATGGTGAGGGCGGCCTCTTTCAAGGCATCGAAGATGCCGGAAAGCGAGTCGTCGATCCGGCCCATGACGAAGCAGTTGAAGAGGGTGACATTGCGTTCCGTGCCGGCGCCCGACAGGATGCGTCCCGCAGGCAGGTAGCGGTAATCCTTGAGCAGGCCCTCGAAGGCCCTGGCCCATTTGGCTCGGATCCCGGGCTTCTCGGCTTCGGCCACCGCTTGCGCCACGCGTTTCCAGCTCGCTTCCACCGTCGCATCGACGGCCGCCCCGTCGGGACGCTTGAAGCGGTATTTCATGTCCCAGATCTCGGCCGAGATCGGGTCGAGGAAACTCTGCTCGCTGGCGGACATCGGCTACTCGCTGACTGACGATCTATCCATTATATAGTAGCGTTCTTGTTTTGGACATGCCCGTTTTAGGGGCATGGTTGCTATTCCATACAAAATTTTGTATAGACCTGGAGTATTAGGTGGCAAAGGATGTCATATTCCGTGGAAGCACTCTAGACGACCTGCGAGCCTTCCCGGGTTCGGCAAGGCGAGAGGCTGGATATCAACTGGACCATGTGCAGAACGGCCGCGAGCCCGACAACTGGAAGCCAATAAATTCAATTGGGAAAGGTGTGCTGGAGATCAGAATAAAGGATGCAGCCGGAGCCTTTCGAGTCATCTATGTCGCAAAATTCGCCGATGCTGTTTATGTGCTGCATTGCTTCCAGAAGAAGACAGAGAAAACCAGCAAGCCCGATCTTGATCTCGCCGCCAAACGTTATCGTGACCTGCTGCAGGAATTGAACCGATGACCAATGAACGTTTCGAAAGCATCTGGGACGCCATAAGCGACACTCCAGCCGAAGCAGAGAACATGAAGCTCCGGTCGGCGCTGATGATGGCGTTGAAGGATCATATCGCTGCTAAGGGACTGAACCAGTCCGAGGCCGCCAAGCTTTTCGGTGTGACTCAGCCACGCATCTCGGACCTTATGCGCGGCAAGATCGATCTCTTCGGCCTAGACACATTGGTGAACATGGTCGCGGCAGCTGGCATGCGTGTCGAGATGAACATTAAGAAGGCCGCATGAGAACGCTCAGGAGCGAACATACTGGCACCGAATTGAGCAGTGGCAATGTGTTCGCCGATCTCGGCTTTGACAATCCGGAAGAAGAGCTGCTGAAGGCCAAGCTCGCGCGGGAGATCCGCGCCATCATCAAGCGGCGGCGGCTGACTCAGGCAAAGGCAGCCAGCCTTCTGGGCATGAAACAGCCTGATATATCGGCCATTGTCACCGGGCGGACTGGCAAGTTCTCCATCGACCGGCTCGTGCGCTGCCTGGATCGGCTTGATTACAAGGTCGACGTCGTTGTGCGTCACAAGGCGCGCCGCGCCAGCCGCCCTGCGACCAAGGCAGCCTAGGTGAAAACGCCGATGTCCGATCTTGATCGCAACAAGCGCAATGTCATGGCCTTCTATGACCTGATGTTCAACCAATGCCGGCCGCGCGAGGCGATCGAGCGTTATGCGGGCGCCCATTACACCCAGCACAATCCGGGCGTCGCCGACGGCAAGGAAGGCTTCGTCGCCTATTTCGAGGAAGCGGCGCGCGACTATCCGGGCAAGCGCGTCGAGTTCATGCGGGTGATCGCCGAGGGGGACCTGGTAGTGCTGCACTGCCGGCAGGACTGGCCCGGCGATCATGTCTGGGCCGGCATCGACATCTTCCGTCTCGATGAAGACGGCAAGATCGTCGAGCATTGGGATGTCCTGCAGATCGTGCCGGAGAAGGCCGCCAATCCGAACGGGATGTTTTGAGCGGGTGGGCGGGCGAGCCTGCCCCTAAAACGCAAAACCCCGAGCCGAGGCCCGGGGGTTGCTAGCGGCGTACCGCATTGCGTTGACGACGTGATATATACGGGATCGGACGCGGAAAGTCAAGGCTGAGCAGCATGCTGAAAGCGGCATTCTACTATGATGGCTTCAATTTATATCACGCAATCAATGACTTAGGCGAACCCTACCTCAAATGGTGCAATCTCTGGGAGCTCGGCGAGCGCCTGATCCCCAAGCAGACGGAACAGCTCGTGAGGGTTGTCTTCTGCACCGCCTTCTACCCTGGCGATGAGCGCAAGAAATGGCGGCACCAGCAATATCTGAATGCCCTGGAGAATGTCGGGGTGACGACGATCAAGGGTCACTATGTGCATGAAGAGATCAACTGCAACAAGTGCCGCAAGGCCTGGGAAAGACCGACCGAGAAGGAGACGGACATCAATGTGGCCCTGAGCCTCATCACCGATGCCCAGGATAATGTTTTCGACAAGGCCTATCTGGTGACGGCCGATTCCGACCAGGCCGCGACGGCGCGAGTCTTCAGGGACCGGTTTCCGGAAAAGCAACTGATCACGGTCGCTCCCCCGGGCCGGAATTTCTCGGTCGACATCGCCCGCTATACCGGCGGTAACCGGCTCGCCATCACCAAGGATCATCTCGACTGGACGGTGTTCCCGGCCATCGTCATGAGCGGCACCAATCCATCCGGAAGACGGCCGCGCGAATATGACCCGCCAGCGTGGTGGGTACACCCGCGGGATCGCGCGCCGGCAGCGTGACGGGTCAGGCGGGACTCTCGGAACCTTCTTCCACCAGCTTCGCCGTCGCTGTCTCGATCACGGTTTCGAGTCGCTGCGTAAATTCGCGCCGTGGGAGGCCGGCTTCGATCAGAGGGAGGATCTCGACCACGATGGTGCCCGGATAGCGCAGGAACTTGCGCCTCGGCCAATAGAGGCCGGAATTGAGCGCAATGGGAAGGCACTTGATGCCGAGCTGGAGATAGAGCGCGGCCGCTCCCGGTTTGTAGTCGGGCTCAGCGCCGGGCGGACGCCTGGTCCCCTCCGGAAAGATCACGATCTGGCGGCCCATCGCCACCGCTTCCTTGGCGCGCGTCACCATGGCCTTGAGCGCCGAGGCCCCCGAAGAGCGCTCGACCGGGATCATGCGGAATTTCGGGATGAACCAGCCGAAGAGCGGAATGAAGACGAGCTCGCGCTTCAGCACCATGGCCGGATCGTCGAACAGAGTGAGGATCGCGAAAGTGTCCCAGGCCGATTGATGCTTCGCTGCAACGAGCACCGCGCCTTGCGGGATGTTCTCGGCACCCCGCACCTCATAGCGCGTGCCGCAGATGACCTCGAGCCACCACAGGCTGGCTTTGCCCCAGGCCTGCAGCGCCCGGATCGACCACTTGCGCGGCGTCAGATAGAAGGGCGAGCCCAGCACCAGGAACAGAACCGTGTTCACGTAGAACACGATGTTGAAGACGATCGAGCGGAAGGTGATCACCTGAGGCTCTTCAGGATGCGCATGAGCGTCACGCGGGACGTGATGAGGCAGATGAGGGTCGCGACCAACGGCACCGCGAGCAGCACCAGATAGTTCTGCACGAGCTTGGCGCTGGCGAGCGACAGGAACTCGCGCGAGATGGCGGAAAAGCTTTCCGGCGCCGCGCCCGCGGCGAGGAAGAAGGTGAGGATGCCGAGGATGAGGCCGATGATGCCGGCGGTGAGCCCGGTCTTGAGGAACCTGCCCCATACCTGGCGCGCGATGAAGCTGTCGCGCGCGCCGACGAGATGCAGGACCTCCACCACCTCGCGATTGGCCTCGAGGGCGGCGCGCGTCGCGAAGATCACAATAGCGACGGCGCAGATGCCGATGAGCACCAGGATGGCGTAAGCGAGCGTCGTCAAGACGCGCGCCATGCGCGTGAGCTCGGCCTGCCAGCGCTTATGCGTGTCGAGGCTGACCCCCGGCACCTCGTTGCGCAACTGGGTGTCGAGGGCGGCGAAATCGAGCGGATGGTCGGGATCGATCTCGACCGCGATGAGCCGCGGCACCGGCAGGTCCTCGAGCCCGTCGATGCCGCCGATCCAGGGCTCGAGCAGCTCGATCGCCGCCTTCTCGTCGAGCACCGTGACCTTCAATATGCCGGGCGTCGCCTTGAGGATCGCCGCCGCCTTGGCGAGATCCTCTTCCATGTTGCGGCCGGCGACCTCGCGGACCTGCACGGTGATCTCGCGCGCGAGGTCGCCGGTCCAGGCTTCGACCGAGCGGTTGATGAGGACGAGCCCGCCCGCCGCGAGGACGGCCAGATAGCACATCACCGCCATGGCCATGACGAGCGTGCGCAAGGGCGCCGCTTTCGGCGGGATGATCGGCTCAGGCCGGTGCGAGGTTTTCTCGCTCATGCTCATGCGGCGAGCCTCAGCTCGCCCTGCTCGAGTGTCATCACCGGCATCCGCGCCTGCGCGATCAGCTGCGTGTCATGGGTGGCGATGAGCACCGTGGTGCCGAGGCGGTTGAGCTCGAGGAAGAGCCGCAACAGGCGCTTGGCGAGAGCGGGATCGACATTGCCCGTCGGCTCGTCGGCGAGCAGGAGCTGCGGCTTGGCGATGACGGCGCGCGCGATCGCGGCGCGCTGCTTCTCGCCGCCCGACAGCACTTGCGGCATCACCCGCGCCTGCTCGGCGAGCCCCACCCATTTGAGGAGCTCCATGACATCGGCTCGATACTTTTCTTCCGCCAGCCCCGCGACGCGCAGTGGCAGAGCGACATTCTCGTAAGTGGTCAGATGGTCGAGCAGGCGGAACTCCTGGAACACGATGCCGATGCGGCGGCGCAGCAGCGGCAGGTCGCTCCGGCCGATCTGGGTGGTGTCCTGGCCGAAGACGCTCATGAAGCCGCGGGTGGGAGCGAGCGACAGAAACAGGAGGCGCAAGAGCGACGTCTTGCCGGCGCCCGAGGGGCCGGTGAGGAAGCGGAACTCGCCCGGCGCCAGGACGAAAGAGATGTCCCGGAGCACTTCCGGCCCGTGCCCGTAGCGCAGGCCCACATTTTCGAGACGAACCACTTGGGATGCTCCTGTTTCGGTTCAGGTTCTTTCGCCTTAACGCCGCATTAACCCTGTTCGCCGTTAATCTTCAAGGCCATGCGGGAACTGCCCGGCCTGGCTCGAATCGTTCCGACGGCCCGATCAAATGATAGTCGCCTGCCCTGCTTGCGCAACACGCTATGACTTCCCGTCTTCCCGCTTCACCGCGAGCGGCACCATGGTGCGCTGCGTCGAATGCGGCCACAATTGGATCGAGAGCCGGCCCACGGAGATCATCGACGTCTCGCCGCGTCCGGTTGAGGCCCCGGAGCGGGTTCCGGCGCCGATCTCGCCGCC
Organism: Pseudomonadota bacterium; assembly: GCA_021828105.1. Lineage (GTDB taxonomy): Bacteria > Pseudomonadota > Alphaproteobacteria > Rhizobiales > Aestuariivirgaceae > Taklimakanibacter. Next base: position 100,776 of record JAKATG010000002.1, on the reverse strand, counting down.
CGAGCCCGACGCCGACCGCGAAGTGCGCCGCCTGACCGAGGCGTCCCGGATGGCGCGCGCCGAGTTCGAGACCGCCGAGCGCCAGAGGCGCAAGCAGCTTTACGGCTGGGCGGGCTTCGCCGCCGCCGTCCTGGCGCCGGTCATCATGGCCCTCCTCAATCCGGAAATGACGGTGCGCTTCTTCCCCGCCAGTGTCGGGATCTTCGCGGGGCTCGGCACCAAGGTGAACATCTATGGCCTCGAGGTGCGCCGGATCGAGCAGCAGCATGTGATCGTCGACGGCACGCGGGTCATCTCGATCAGGGGCGAGATCGTCAATGTCAGCGACCGCGACCGCAAGGTGCCCTCGCTGCGCTTCACGCTGCAGAACAACGCCCAAGACGACGTCTATGCCTGGACGCTCGATTCGGGGATAAGGCCGTTGCGCCCGGGCGAGATGACGACCTTCACCACCCGCGTCGCTTCGCCGCCGCCGATGGCGGAAAATGTGCAGATTCGCTTTGCCCATGCCGATGAAATTGGCGTAAACGGCGGGGATGAGTCACATTGAAATAGACGGTCACCGCATCGCGGTGCTGTTCTCCGAAGCTGAAATCTCCGAACGCATCGAAGCGATCGCCAAGGCCATTGCCGCGAAGCGCCCGCACCGCCTGCTGGTGGTGCCGGTGCTGAAGGGAAGCTTCGTCTTCGCCGCCGATCTCATCCGCGCCATGCACCGGGCCGGCCTCTCGCCCGAGGTCGATTTCATGATGCTGGCGAGCTATCGCGACAAGACGCGCTCGTCCGGCAAGGTCGAGGTGCTGCGCGACGTCGAATCGTCGATCACCGACCGCGACATATTGCTGATCGACGACATCCTCGAATCGGGCCGCACCCTCGCCTATGCCAAGGACCTGCTCGCCGCGCGCGGCGCCAAGAGTGTCTCGACCGCGGTGCTGCTCGAGAAACCGGGCCATCTCGCCGCCGATATCGAGGCCGATCACCGGGGCTTCATCTGCCCCGACAAATTCGTCGTCGGCTATGGCATGGACATGGCGCATCAGTTCCGCGAACTGCCTTTCGTCGGCCACGTGCTGACGGCGAAATAGCGCATCGGCCCGAAAAGTTCATGGCCGCCCTCCGAGGCGGCCATCCAGTTTGGCGCGTGATCGGACGGAAAACCGGTACCCACTTTTCCTGATCACGCTTGCGCTTTTCGGATAAGCCGATGCTTAAACAAAGATGCCTTCAAAAGTGCGTGAGATAGCCGCCATCGACCACCAGCGTGTGGCCGGTGACATAGGAGGCCGCCGGTGAAGCGAGGAAGACGACAGCGCCCGCGACCTCGTCCGGCCGGCCCCAGCGCCCGAGCGATGTCCGCTGCTTGAGCCATTGCCCGATCCGCTCATCCTCGCGGAGTGCGGCATTCGCCTCGGTCGCGAAGAAGCCCGGCGCCACCGCATTGACGGTGATGCCGTGCCGGCCGAGCTCGGCGGCGAGCGAGCGCGTCAATGCAGCGAGCCCGCCCTTGGCCGTCGTGTAGACGGCATCGGCGTCATTGGCGATGGGCCCTGCGATCGAGGTGATATTGATGATGCGCCCGCCCTGCGCCTTGGCGATCATCAGGCGCGCGGCGCGGCGCGCCAGCTCGAAGGGGGCGATGAGATCGGCCTCCAGCAGCTCGCGCACATCCGCGAGATCGAATTCGAACAGGCTGCGCCGGTCGCGCCGGCCGACATTGTTGATGAGGATGTCGAGGCGGCCTTTGCCCGTTTCGATCCGCGCGAAGGCCTTCGCCACCGCTTCGGCCTCGGTGACGTCGAAAGCAAGCGCTTCCGCCGAACCGCCGTCGCTGCGGATCGCCGCGGCCTCGGTTTCGAGCGTCGCCGCGGTGCGGCCATTGAGGAGCACATGGGCGCCGGCCTTGGCCAGCGCCCGGGCGATCGCGAGGCCCAGTCCCTGGCCCGCGCCGGTGACCAGCGCCGTTCTTCCGTCGAGAGCAAAGGGATGCGTCATCGAATTATTTGCTTGGACGCTTTGCCGCATTCGGCCCGGCGAGCGCCGGCCTCAGGCGCGGCAGCATGCGGCGTGAGCGCTTGCGCGCCGAGACCGCATAGACCTGCTTCACCGCCTCGACGATGATGACGCCCGAGAAAGCGGGCGAGGTGCGAAGTCCGAGCCGCTCCCAGGCGGCGGCCGATTTGAGCATCAGGCTGCGTTCCGAGGGCGGCATGAACAAGGCCTGCGACCAGCCGACGGGCGAGAATTTCGCCTCTTTCAGGATCTGCTGCAGTTGCGAGCGCGAATAGGGCTGGCCATAGCCGAAGGGGGTGAGATCGGAGCGCGCCCACAGGCCGCGCCGGTTCGGCACCACCATCACCAGCCGCCCCTGCGGCGACATGACCCGCCAGAGCTCGCGCAGCATTTCGGCCGGCTGGTCGGTGAGCTCGAGCCCATGCACGACGAGGGCGAAATCGACGATGCTCTCCAGCAGCGGCAACTCGCATTCCTCGACCAATGCCGCGGCATTGGGCTCGCCCTCCGGCCAATGCATGACGCCGCGTTGCGCCATCATGAAGGCAAGGCTGCGCTCGGCGCCATCGACCGGCGAATCGAGATAGGGGACGGTGAAGCCCAGCCCGAGGACCGTGGCGCCGGCGAGATTGCCGAAGCGGTCGCGCAGGCGATGTGCGATGATGCGCCGGCTGGCCTGGCCCAGCCGGCTCCCATAAAATTCGCGTAGATCGGCGACATCCATTATGGGAAAGATAAGCACTTGGACGGCACTGGTCACCTGTGAAGTTCAACTTGAAGGAAACACCCCATTGCCGAAGCTCGACATCCACCATTTCATCTGCCGGCAGGACAATTACGGTGTCCTCCTGCATGACAAGGACTCAGGCCTCACCGCCTCGATCGATGCGCCCGAGGCCCAGGCCATCGAGCGCGAGCTTGCCGCCAAGGGCTGGAAGCTCAGCCACATCCTCACCACCCATCATCATGTCGACCATGTCGAGGGCAATCTCGCGCTCAAGCGCAAATGGAACGCCAAGATCATCGGGCCCAAGGCGGAAGCGAGCCAGATTCCCGGCATCGATCAGCAAGTCGGCGACGGCGAATCTTACGAATTCGCCGGCCGCGAGGTGAAGGTGATCGCGACACCTGGCCATACCAAGGGCCATATCGTGCTCTACATGCCGCAAGAGCAGCTGCTCTTCGCCGGCGACACGCTGTTCGCTCTGGGCTGCGGCCGCGTGATCGAAGGCACGTTGCCTGAGATGTGGGCCTCGCTCGACAAACTGCGCAAGCTGCCGCCCGAGACGGTGTTCCATTGCGGCCATGAATATACCGAATCGAACGCCCGCTTCGCCCTCACCATCGAGCCCGCCAACCAGGCGCTCGTGGCGCGCGCCGAGAAGATCAAGGCGCAGCGCGCCAAGGGCGAGATGACCTTGCCCGGCACCATCGGCGAAGAGCTCGCCACCAATGTCTTCCTGCGCCCGGAAAGCAAGGAAGTCCGCAAGGTGCTCGGCATGCCGCTGGCGGGCAAGGCGGACGTCTTCGCCGAGATCCGGAAACGCAAAGACGGTTTCAGATGACTGAAGCGCTCTCGGCCCAGGATATCGTCCGCCTGCTGGGCTTGCAGCCCCATCCCGAAGGCGGCCATTACCGCGAGACCTGGCGGGCGGATGGGGCGCTCGGCGAGCGCTCCGCCGGCACCGCCATCTATTATCTCCTGGGCGAAGGCGAGATCAGCCACTGGCACCGCATCGATGCCGATGAGATCTGGCACTGGCATGCGGGTGCAGCGCTCGATCTCGGCCTGTCGCATGACGGCCGCCATGTCGACATGCATCGCCTCGGCCCCGATCTCGCGCAAGGCGAGCGCCCGCAAGTGATCGTGCCGCGCTTCTGCTGGCAGACGGCGCGCTCGCTCGGCGCCTGGACGCTGGTCGGCTGCACCGTGTCGCCGGCTTTCGCCTTCGACGGCTTCGAGATGGCGCCGAAAGGCTGGCGGCCGGGATAGCGATTTCTATCTGAATCGCCGGAAGATCATGTCCTTCGCGGCGATCACCGCGCCGATGGTGATGAGCAGGCACGCGACGATCACCGACCAGTGGAATTGGGCGAAGCCGCTCATGATGAGGACGAGCGTGGAAAGAAGCGGCGAGGCATAGGACGAAGCGCCGAGCGCCATGATGTCGCCGCGCTTGACGCCGAGATCCCAGGTGTAGAAGGCGGCCCCCACCGGCAAGAGGCCAAGGCCCAGCACCGCGAGCCACTGGCCCCAGCCATCGGGCCACACCGTCGTCTCGAACAGGAGATGGCAGATGAGCGCCAGCGCCGAAGTGATGAGGCAGAAGCCCGCCACCACATCAGTCGAGACTTTTCCGAAGCGGCGCGACAGCACCGAATAGGACGCCCAGATGATAGCGCAGGAAAAGCCCAGCACATGACCAAGGCCGAAACCCTGGGCCAGCGAGAAGCTCTGGCCGCGGCTGATCACGAGGACGGCGCCCAGAAGGCCGATGACCACGCCCAGAATGTGGTTCCATTTGAGCTTCTCGCCCGGCAGAAAGGCCGAGAAGGCGACGAGGAACAAGGGCCAGAGATAGGCGAGGAGGCTCACCTCGACCGGCGGCGCCGAGCGGATGGCGGTGAAATAGACGAAGTGATAGCCGAAGAGGCCGCCGACGCCGAGCGCCCAGACCCGCCAGTCGGAGGGCAGGGCACGGACGATGCCGGGCCGGAACGGCCAGGTCACGAGGCCGATGAGACCGCCGATGAGGAAGGTCATGGCGGCGAGTTGGAAGGGCGGCACGGCGCCCGAGGCCGCAGTCAAGGCGGCGAGCACCGCCCACATGAGGACGGCCGTGAACCCGATGAGCGTCGCGGTGGTGCGGGACAAGGAAGCCTCGAGACATTGGCGGGAAAGGCGGCGCTCAATGGCGCAAGCCCCCTGGCAATGTCAAGGGCGCGCCTTACGCGCTTAGCGCAAGGCTCGTTTCCATTTCCGCAAGGTTGCGCGCGCGCAACCTTTCTTCAGATCATATATTGCCCGCCATTGGCGGTGAGCACCGAACCGGTGATGAAGCCGGAGTGATCCGAGGCGAGGAAGACAACGCAGCGCGCCACTTCCTCGGGCTGGCCGAGGCGCCCCACCGGGATCTGCGGGATGACGGATTTCTCCAGCACTTCCTTGGGCACCGCCATCACCATCTCGGTCGCGATGTAGCCCGGGCAGACGCAATTGACGGTGATGCCCTTCTTCGCATTCTCCTGGGCGAGCGCCTTGGTGAAGCCGATGTCGCCGGCCTTCGAGGCCGAGTAGTTGACCTGCCCCATCTGGCCCTTCTGGCCGTTGATCGAGGAGATGTTGATGATGCGGCCAAAACTCCGCTCACGCATGCCCTCGATCAAGGGCCGGCACATGTTGAACAGCGAGTTGAGATTGGTGTTGATCACCTGGTACCACTGCTCGGACGTCATCTTGTGGAACATGCCGTCCTTGGTGATGCCGGCATTGTTCACCAGGATGTCGATCGCTCCAAACTCCGCTTCGATGGCCTTGAGGTTGCTGGCGCAGGCCTCGTAATTGCCGACATCCCATTTGCGAACCTCGATGCCGGTCTCCGCCTTGAACTTCTGCGCCGCCTCGTCATTGCCGGCATAGCTTGCCACCACCTTGTGCCCTTCCTGCTTGAGCGCCTTGGAGATGGCGGCGCCTATGCCGCGTGTTCCGCCGGTTACGACAGCCACTCGTCCCATGTTTCCTCACCCTTCTTCACGTCAAAAAATGATTTTTGTTTTTCTATTTTTTGATTGTCACGGCCGTTCGACGCACATGGCGATGCCCATGCCGCCGCCGATGCACAAGGTGGCAAGCCCCTTGCGGGCCTTGCGCTTGCCCATCTCATGCAGGAGCGTCACCAGGACGCGGGCACCCGAGGCGCCGATCGGATGGCCGAGCGCGATGGCGCCGCCATTCACATTGACGATCTCGCTCGCCCAGCCCATGTCCTTGTTGACGGCGCAGGCTTGCGCGGCGAAGGCTTCGTTGGCCTCGACGAGATCGAGGTCCTCGACCTTCCAGCCCGCTTTCTTGAGAGCCGCGCGCGACGCCGGGATCGGGCCTGAGCCCATGATCGCCGGATCGACGCCGGCATGCGCCCAGGAGACGATGCGGGCGAGCGGCTCGAGGCCGCGCTTACCGGCTTCCTTGGCGCTCATCAGGATGACCGCGGCGGCGCCGTCATTGATGCCCGAGGCGTTGCCCGGCGTCACCGTGCCGTCCTTCTGGAACACCGCCTTGAGCTTGGCGACCTGATCGAGGGTCGCGCCATGGCGGATATATTCGTCCTGGTCGACGACGATGTCGCCCTTGCGCGAGGCGACGGTGACGGGCGCGATCTCGTCCTTAAACCTGCCGGCCTTCTGGGCGGCCTCGGCCTTGTTCTGCGAGGCGACGGCGAACTGGTCCTGGGTGTCGCGGGTGATCTGCCACTGGCGCGCGACATTTTCGGCCGTGTTGCCCATGTGATAGCCGTTGAAGGCGTCCCACAGGCCGTCCTTGATCATGGTGTCGATCATCTGGAAGTCGCCCATCTTCACGCCGTTGCGCAGATGCTGGCAGTGAGGGGCGAGCGACATGGATTCCTGGCCGCCCGCCGCCACGATCTCGGCATCGCCATTGACGATCTGCTGCAGGCCGAGCGCCACGGCCCTGAGGCCCGAGCCACAGAGCTGGTTGACACCCCAGGCCGGGCTTTCGACCGGGATACCGGCGGCAATGGCGGCCTGGCGGGCCGGGTTCTGGCCCTGCCCAGCCGTCAGGATCTGGCCCAGGATCACTTCGTCGACTTCCTTCGCCTCGACCTTGGCGCGCGCCATGGCGGCCTTGAGGGCGGTAGCGCCCAGCGTATGGGCGGGAACGCTCGAGAGCGCCCCGTTGAACGACCCGACCGGGGTCCGGGCAGCCGAGACGATGACGACGGAATTCTCAGAATTAGCCATGAAATGGGCCTCCAATGACGTAAGTGGCAGCCATTAAGCCCCACTATTCCAGGTGTTGCAATGCGGTTCGACACCCGAGCCTTTCCCGGTCGGATGCTTCGCATCCGATCGGGATAAAAAGGCTCGGCAAATATACGGTTTGAGCGCTTTCTTATCGCCAAAGTCGAGCAACTTTGGCGGAAAGCGCTCTAGGTAGTGCGTCTTTTTGCACTTGCAATTGTGCACCGCACGGCGCACCTTTCTTCGGATAGAGAGAGATTGCCGTCAGGCAGCACGGAGGAAGTAAGGGAGACCTTGAGTTTGAGCGGCGAACAAGCAGCCACCGCGAATGCGGTCGTCATCAAAAAATACGCGAACCGGCGTCTCTATAACACCGCGACCAGCACCTATGTCACCCTCGACGACCTCTCCGACATGGTCAAGAAGGGCACCGATTTCGTCGTCTATGACGCCAAGTCGGGCGAAGACATCACCCGCTCGGTCCTGACCCAGATCATCTTCGAGGAAGAGAGCAAGGGTCAGAACCTCCTGCCCATCAAATTCCTGCGCCAGCTCATTCACTTCTACGGCGACAGCATGCAGGCCTTCGTGCCGGGTTATCTCGAAATGTCGCTCGAATCGCTCACCAAGGAGCAGGACAAGCTGCGCCAGCAACTGGCCGAGATCTGGGGCGCCGACCCCTTCAAGGCGATGCAGGAGCAGACCGAGCGCAACATGGCGATGTTCCATGACGCCGTGCGCATGTTCAACCCCTTCGCCGCGGCCATGGCCAACCAGCAGCCGCAGCAGAGGCCGCAAGGCCAGGCCGGGCCCAAGGACCAGCCCCCGGCGCCGGCCGGTAAGGACGATCTCCAGGCGCTCAAGGACCAGCTTTCCGCCATGCAGCGCAAGATCGACGCCATCGCCGGCGGGAAATGACTTTTTAATCTCGCGCTCGAAGAGGAGGCGCTAGCCCCGCTTGCGGCGGAACTGCGCATTGAGCGCGTCGATCGCCATTCTGAGCCGCGACATGTCGGGCTCCTCGTTGGCCTCCGGTCTTTGCCGGGCGAGCGCTATTTCAGGCGTCGGGTAATCGGCCGGCCCCTTCAAGACCGCGCTTTCTTCCGCCGTCTCGACATCGGCCTCGTCCTGGCGCGTCGGTTGTTCCGATGCCACGGCGTCATCCGTCGTCCACGGGACATCGAGCGAGGCCTTGCCGAACAGATTGCCCTGCAGATAGTCCGCTCCCCATGTGCGCAGGAACTCGGCGTCCTCCGGCGTCTCGACCCATTCGGCGATGGTCTTGAGCTCGAATTTGCGCGCCATGTCGATCAGCGAGCGGACGAAATACTGGTTCTCCTGGTTTTCCTTGAGATTGGCGCAGAACGACCCGTCGAGCTTGAGGATGTCGACATTGAGCGCCTTGAGATTGCGGAACGACGTGTAGCCGGCGCCGAAATCGTCGATCGCGACGCGGCAGCCGAGGTCGCGCAAGGTGCGGGTGAAGCGCACCGTCTCGTCGAGCTCGCTCAAGGCCACCGTCTCGGTGATCTCGACGGTGAGCCGCGGCGTCACCTCGCTATGCTCCTTCAGGATCTCGGTCAACTGCCCGAACCAGCGCGGATCGGTCGCGGTGACGCCGGAGACGTTGAAGCTGAGATGCGCTTCCGGATAGGCGAGCAGCGTCGACACGGTGAGCTGCGCCACGGTGCGGTCGATGAGCCGCACCAGGCCGAGCTTCTCGGCGATCGGGATCAGATGCGCCGCGGCGATCATGTCGCCGCGCTCGTCCGCCATGCGCAGCAACGCTTCATGCATCACCACCTCGCGCGAAGCCGCATCGACGATCGGCTGGAAGGCGAGCTTGAAGCGGTCCTCCTTGAGGCAGGCGACGATCTCATGCGCGGCACGCGCATTGATGCTGCGCTCGGAAATGAGCTTCTGCGAGGGCTTGTAGATGACGAAGCCGTCTGACGGCAGGCGCTTGGCCTCGGTCAGGGCCTCTTCGGTGCGCGCCATCGCCGTGTTGGCGTCGGCCGCGTGGCCGGGCAGGATGATGGCGCCGATCGACAGCATGGCCCATACCGGCCCATGCTCGGTGTCGATGACGCTCTCGCGCGCCACTTCGAGGAAGCGCTCGGCCGCGTGCTGCAGATCCTCCTCGCTGCAATTGTTGATGATGACGGCGAACTTGCTGCCGGAATAGCGCGCGATCGGATCGCCGGCGCGCACCACGTTCTTGAGCCTGCGGCCCACCGCGATGATGACCTCGTCCGCCACCTCGAAGCCATAGGCGTCGTTGACCACCGCCAGGTTGTTGATGCCGGCGATGACGAAGGCGCGGGACACGCCCTCCCTGTCCGCCGCCACGATCGCCTCTTCCAGCGCTTCCGCCATGCGGCCGCGGTTCATCATGCCGGTCAAGGGATCGCAATTGCCGAGGAAGTTGAGCTGCTGGTCGCGCGAGTGACGGTCATCGACCCGCCTGACGATGCCGAAGGCTTCCGCCGGCCTGCCGTCGGCGCCGGCATACCAGCGGCCGGTGTCTTCGAGCCAATAGGCGGTCCTGCCGTTCTTGCCGTCGGGGCGGAACAGATATTCGATCTGGTAGGGAATGCCTTCGCCTTCGTCCTTGTAGACGGTGCGCATCACCGCGTCGTAGCGGGTGGTGAAATTGTCGGCATCGAGGAGATCGGCGTAAGCCCGCCCGGTGACGAGGCGGGATGCCGGACAATGCAGGACCTCGGGCGCGTTGGCGCTCCAGAAGATCTCATCCGATTCGATCACCCAGTGATAGGCGGCTTCGCCCACCGCCACCACCGCCTTGCGCACCCGCTCGAGCTCTTCGGCGCTGATGACGCGCTGCAGTGATTCGACCGGCGTCTGCACAAATTGAGCATCGTCGGGTCGCGCCGACTCCTGGGCTGAGGACTTGGATGGTTTTTCGCTCAAGCGGCCTCCGGAGCGTTCCGTCTGATGCAACAATACTAACCGGCGAGCCGAATGCAAATCGATATGGCCCGGCGCACAGCCAGTGTCCCGAATCCGAAGTTCGCCCCGTCGCGCCGCACCTTCCGAGCGAACTTCGGATTCGAAAGGACACTGGCAACTTTAAGAATTGTAGTGTGCCTTTGAACGCGAAGTTCCTGTAACCCCTACGGCTCGGATCGCAGGAACTTCGCGTTCGGCACACTACCGGGCAATTGGTAAACGTCCTAATAACCCAAGGCCAGGCCATCCTTGCGGAAGTCGGACCCGCCGGCAAGGACGCCGTGTTTGCGGTCGAACAGTATGGCCTGCCCGCCGCCCAGGGGCTCTATGAGATCGGCGAGGACATGGCCCCGCTCGGTGAGGTCGCGACGCACTGTTGCACCAATGCCCGCCTCGACATCGACGCGGCCCTCCTGCGGGAAGAGACGCGGGAAATCGAGCGCTGCCTGCACGTCCTGGCCATAGACGTAGCGGTTGAGCATCACCGCCATGTGGCCCATCGGCTGGTAGGAGCCGCCCATCACGCCGAAGGACAGGTCAACCTTGCCCTTGGCGCGCACCATGGCCGGGATGATCGTGTGAAGCGGGCGCTTGCCCGGGCCGATGCAGTTGGGATGGCCGGGCTCGGTCACGAAATTGGCGCCGCGATTCTGCAACGTGATCCCGCTCTTGGGCGTCACGATGCCGGAGCCGAAGCTCCAATAGATCGAGTTGATGAAGGAGACGGCCATACCTTCCTTGTCGGCGACGGTCAGATAGACGGTGTCCGAGCCCGGCATCGGCACCATGTTCTCCGGTGCTGAGAGCGCCTTCTTCATGTCGATCAGGGCGGCGAGCTGTTGCGCGACCTTCCGGCTCAGCAGCGCCTGGGGCTCCACCGTCATCGCCGCGGCATCGGCGATGTGCCGGTTGCGCAGCACCCAGGCGAGCTTGAGCGCCTCGATCTGGAGATGGTAGCGCTCAGGACTGCCTTCGTCATACCTGGTCAGGCCGAGCTCTTCGAGGATGTTGAGCGCGATGAGGGCGGTGAGGCCCGAGCCGTTGGGCGGGATTTCCAGGATCTCGACGCCGGCGAATGGGGTCGCGATCGGCTCGACCCAGCTCGATTTCGTCGCGGCGAAGTCCTCCAATGTGAGAAGGCTGCCGCGCTGGGCGAGATGCGTGACGATCTCGTCGGCGACCTCGCCCGCATAGAAGCCGTCGCGGCCTTTCTCGCCGATGCGGCGCAGGGTGCGCGCCAATGCCGGATAGCGCATGACCTCGCCCGCCTCGGGCGCGCGGCCATGGATGAGATAATGCAGTTTCATGCCCTCGTCATGAGCGATGTCCTTGACATCTTCCGCCCAGTCGAAGGCGACGCGCGGTGTCGTCGGCACGCCGTCCTCGGCGAGGCGGATCGCAGGCTTCAGCGCCTCCTTGAGATCCATCGTGCCATGGCGTTCGAGCAAGGCCGCCCAGGCATCGATGGCGCCGGGCACCGTTACGGCATGCACGCTCCTGGGCTCGATCGCCGAAAGCTTGGCCCAGGCGAGCCAGGTGGCATCGGCCTTCCGTGCCGCGCGGCCCGAGCCATTGATGCCTTCGATCGTGCCATCACGTTTTCCGATCAAGGCGAAGCAGTCGCCGCCGATGCCGGTCATATGCGGCTCGGTGATGCACAAGACGGCAGAGGCGGTAACGGCCGCATCGACGGCATTGCCGTTGTTTTTCAGGACATCGAGGGCGGCGAGCGTGGCGAGCGGCGATGAGGCGGCAGCCATGCCGTTGATGCCGTAGGCCACGGAGCGGCCGGGAAGCTGGAAATTGCGCATGCTTTTCTTTAGCCCGGCTTTCAATATTCATCTAGGCCAGAGTGTCGCAATCCGCCGAAGGATGCCGTTTCGCTATCGCCTTGCAAAAACGGCCTGTCTATTGTTCGCTGCTCGTCGCACTGCTGTGGTGGTTCGGAAATTCCCTTTATTTCGCTGCGGACACGCGAGGGAATTTCCGAACCAAAAACCACAGCAGGGGTCTTAAATTTCTAGTGTCCTTTCGAATCCGAAGTTCGCTCGAAAGGCGCTGCGAGGTGAGGGCGAACTTCGGATTCGGGACACTAGAGAGTGGGAGGAATTCGCGATATGGCTACCGTCAAGAGCGACATCGAGATCGCCCGTGAAGCGAAGATGAAACCGATCCTCGAGATCGGCAAGAAACTCGGCATCCCGGCGGAAGATCTGATTCCCTATGGTCACACCAAGGCGAAGCTTTCCTTGGATTTCATTTCGGGGCTCGCCAAGAAGAAGGACGGCAAGCTCATCCTCGTCACCGCCATCAACCCGACACCCGCGGGCGAAGGCAAGACGACCACCACCGTGGGCCTGGGCGACGGCCTCAATCGCATCGGCAAGAAGGCGATGATCTGCCTGCGCGAGCCTTCGCTCGGCCCCTGCTTCGGCATGAAGGGCGGTGCGGCCGGCGGCGGCTATGCCCAGATCGTGCCGATGGAAGACATCAACCTGCATTTCACCGGCGATTTCCACGCCATCACCTCGGCGCACAATCTGCTCTCGGCGATGATCGACAACCACATCTATTGGGGCAATGAGCTCGGCCTCGACACGCGCCGCATCGCCTGGCGTCGCGTGATGGACATGAACGACCGGGCACTGCGCGACATCGTCTGCTCGCTGGGCGGCGTCGCCAACGGCTTCCCTCGCGAGGCTGGTTTCGACATCACCGTCGCCTCCGAGATCATGGCCATCCTCTGCCTCTCGACCTCGATCGAGGATCTCGAGCGCCGCATCGGCCAGATCGTCATCGGCCAGAAGCGCGACAAGGGCCAGGTGCTGGCCAAGGATATCAAGGCGGCGGGCGCCATGACGGTGCTGCTCAGGGACGCGCTCTTACCCAACCTGGTGCAGACGCTCGAGAACAACCCGGCCTTCGTGCATGGCGGGCCCTTCGCCAATATCGCCCATGGCTGCAATTCGGCCATGGCGACAAGGGCGGCGCTCAAGCTTTCCGACTATGTCGTCACCGAAGCGGGCTTCGGCGCCGATCTCGGCGCCGAAAAATTCTTCGACATCAAATGCCGCAAGGCCGGGCTCCATCCCGACGTGACGGTCATCGTCGCGACGGTGCGCGCGCTCAAGATGCATGGCGGCGTCGGCAAGGACGATCTCAAGAAGGAGAATGTCGAGGCGGTGAAGAAGGGTCTCGCCAATCTCGGCCGCCATATCGAGAATGTGAAGAAGTTCGGCGTGCCGATCGCGGTCGCGGTCAACCACTTCATCACCGACACCGATGCCGAGGTCAAGGCGATCACCGACTTCTGCCATGACCATGGCGTCGAAGGCTTCAAATGCACCCACTGGGCGGACGGCGGCAAGGGTACCGAGGCGCTCGCCAAACATGTGGCGGCGTTGGCCGACAAGGGCTCGAGCCAGTTCCATCCGATCTATGACGACGCCATGCCGCTGTGGGACAAGGTCAAGACCATCGCGCGCGAGATCTATCGCGCCGACGACATCGTCGCCGACAAGTCGGTGCGCGACCAGTTCAAGACCTATGAGGCGCAAGGCTACGGCAAGTTCCCGATCTGCATGGCCAAGACGCAGTATTCCTTCTCGACCGATCCCAATCTCAAAGGCGCGCCGTCCAACCACGTGGTGCCGATCCGCGAGGTGAGACTGTCGGCGGGGGCGGAATTCATCGTCGTCATCTGCGGTGACATCATGACCATGCCGGGCCTGCCCAAGGTGCCCTCGGCCGAGACCATCGGCCTCGACGCCAAGGGCCAGATCGCGGGATTGTTCTGAGGCAAGCCAAGAACCGTCACCCCAGCGTTGCCGATGTTGCACTTATGCAATGGATCCCGGCTTTCGCCGGGATGACGGGAAGGGCGAGCTACACCGCTTCGCCCTGCAGCAACCTCGGCAGACGTCCGGTCTCGCCCGCCGCTTCGCGCATGAAGAAGCCCTTGAGCGCCCCGAGGCCGCCCGCCGCCCTGAGGCCCAGGCCGCGGATCGCCCTGAGGCCCGGATTATCGTTGGAGAAGAGCCGCGTCAGCCCGTCGGTCGCGACCGCCGTCATCACCGTGTCGAAGCGCCGCCAGCGGGCATAGGTCTCGAGCACGCTCGCCGAGCCCGGATCGAGGCCGAGCTTCACCGCTTCCGAGATGCTTTCGGCGAGTGCCGCCACATCGCGCAGGCCCAGATTGAAGCCGAGGCCGGCGATCGGGTGGATGACATGCGCCGCATCGCCGATGAGGGCGAGCCTCTCGCCAATGAAGGACCGGGCGATCTGCATCGACAGTGGATAGGCATTGCGCGGGCCGGCGAGGATGAGCTCGCCCAGATGGCCGCCGAAACGGCGCGACAGTTCGGAAAGGAAGCTCGCATCGTCGAGCGCCATGATTCGTTTGGCGTCCTGGCTGCGCTCGGTCCACACCAGCGAGCTGCGGTTCTGGGTGAGGGGCAGGATGGCGAAGGGCCCCGAGGGCAGGAAATGCTCCTCGGCGCGGCCATGATGCGGGTGCTCATGCGCGACGGTGGTGACGATGCCCGACTGGTCATAGGACCAGCCGTAAGTATCGATGCCCGCCGCCTTGCGCGCCGGCGATGCGCGCCCGTCGGCGGCGATGAGAAGCGAGGCCTTGGCCTCTTTGCCATCGGCCGTCGTGACCCGCGCAAGACCAGGACCGAAGGTGTAGGCGCCGATGCGCGTGTTGCCTTGGAGCCTGATGCTCGGCGAGGCGAGCGCCGCATCGAGGAGAGCCGCATAGAGATGGCGGTTCTCCACCATATAGGCCGAGGCCTCGCCCGCATGATCCTCTTCGCCGAAATGCAGGAGCGCCGGGCGGGCATCGGCGACTGGCTTGGCGTCGGTAACGATGATGTCGCGCATGGGCTCTGCCTCGGGCGCGATCGCGTCCCAAATGCCGAGCGCTTCGAGCATGCGGCGCGAGGAGGCGGTGATGGCCGAGGCGCGGCCGTCGAAACTGTCGCGGGCGAATTTGGCGGGATCCGCCTGGTCGAGGATGAGGATATCGAGCGGGCGCAAGGCGCGGGGACCGGCCAGCGCCACGGCGGCCGCCAGCCCATTGAGGGCGGCGCCGGCGATCAGGATGTCCGCTTTGTCCATGATTGTGAAAGGCCAGTTTCAGACGGGATCGTCAAGCCCGCTAGTCCTGCCCAAAAACTAATCACAGATGCCGATTTGCATGAATCTTAGGCACATCGTGAATGGGCGACCGGCCCGCTTTCAACAAAATCATATTCCTTTCAAATAGATAGAACCGCCGCCGAGTCTGGCACAAATCTTGTTTAGCTGCTGCGCTGCAACATCAGGGAGATGGGCGCGTATGAAATACATCATTGCCATCGTCAAACCGCACAAGCTGGACGAGGTCCGCGAGGCCTTGGCCGCGATCGGCATCCAAGGGGTCACCGTTACCGAGGTGAAGGGCCATGGCCGCCAGGGCGGCCATACCGAATTCTACCGCGGCGCGGAATATGCCGTGAGCTTCGTGCCCAAGGTCAAGATCGAGATCGCCGTCGATTCGGCCCTCGCCCCCCGTGTCCTCGAGACCATCCGCAAATCCGGCGAAACCGGGCAGATCGGCGACGGCAAGATCTTCGTGCTCCCGCTCGAGCAGGCCGTGCGCATCAGGACCGGCGAGACCGGCGCGGACGCGCTTTAGAGCATGAGCAAAAACCAATGACAGGGATTTCAATGAGGGACAGTGCAATGACATTTCGCGAATGTGGGCGCCGGGCGGTTCTGCCGGGCCTCGGATTGCTGCTGGCGGCCATGCTGCCGGCCGGCACGGCTGAAGCCGCGGCATCGGTCAACAAGGGCGACACGACCTGGATGCTGATCGCCACCATCCTCGTCATCCTGATGACGATACCGGGCCTCGCCCTCTTCTATGGCGGCCTGGTGCGCTCGAAGAACGTGCTCTCGGTCCTGACCCAGGTCTTCATCTGCTTCTCGCTCATCGGCATCCTCTGGGTGATCTACGGCTATTCGATCGCCTTCACCAACGGCACCGCCTTCTTCGGCGGACTGTCGAAATTCTTTCTCGCCGGTGTCGACATCAACACCTTGGCGGCGACCTTCTCCAAGGAGGTCTATGTGCCGGAACTCACTTACGTGATGTTCCAGCTCACTTTCGCCGCGATCACGCCGGCGCTCATCGTCGGCGCCTTCGCCGAGCGCATGAAGTTCTCGGCCGTGCTGCTGTTCCTCGTCCTGTGGTTCACCTTCGCCTATCTGCCGATGGCGCATATGGTGTGGTGGTGGGCCGGACCCGACGCCTATACGCTGAGCCCTGACAATATCGAGGCAGTGAAGGCGGCGGTCGGCGAACAGGCGGCGACGGACTTCCTCGCCAAGCTCGCCGCGGCGACCGACGATGCGGCTAAGGCCACGGTGCTTGCCGATTATTCGACGGCGGTCAACGCCTCGAATGGCTGGCTGTTCAACTGGGGGGCCATCGATTTCGCCGGCGGCACCGTCGTCCATATCAATGCCGGCATTGCCGGTCTCGTCTGCGCCTTGGTCCTCGGCAAACGGGTCGGTTATGGCAAGGACGCCATGGCGCCGCACAGCCTGCCGCTCACTCTGGTCGGCGCCTCGCTGCTCTGGGTCGGCTGGTATGGCTTCAATGCCGGCTCCAACCTCGAATCCAATGGCCTCACCGCCCTTGTCGTCCTCAACACGACCATCGCCACCGGTGCCGCGGCGCTCGCCTGGACCTTCGGCGAATGGGTGACACGCGGCCATCCGAGCCTCTTGGGTGCGGCCTCCGGCGCGGTGGCGGGCCTCGTCGCCATCACGCCCGCCTGCGGCTGGGTCGGGCCGGGGGCCGCCATCATCATCGGCCTCATCGCCGGCTTCGTCTGCCTGTGGGCGGTGGTGTGGATGAAGGCGCGCTTCGGCTATGACGACTCGCTCGACGTCTTCGGCGTCCATGGCGTGGGCGGCATCGTCGGCGCCCTCCTCACCGGCATCTTCGTCAATCCGGCGCTGGGCGGTGTCGGCGTCACCGACTATACCGCCACCGACACCTCGACCAAGGTCCTCGATTACTCCTTCTCGGGCCAGATGACGGCGCAGATCGTCGCCGTCCTCACCGCCCTCGTGGTCTCGGGGGTGGTGAGTTATGTGGCGCTGATGATCTGCAAGGCGGTGACGGGCCTCAGGGTCTCGGAAGCCGAAGAGCGCGAGGGCCTCGATATCGCCTCCCATGGCGAGCGGGCCTATAACTGACCCCTCTTTCGAGCCGTTCGCAGGCAAGAGGCGGAGCCGCAAGGCTCCGCCTTTTTTCATTGGGCTGAAAGCCTCGACTTAACGCCACTTTAACCACGCCCCGCCAGACTCCGTGTTAACCATTTTTTGTATTCGAGACGGGGTTGCCTGATGGCAGGTCGACGCGCGGCTATCGCTCATCCAATCGACACTGACGACGGTGCCGTGCCGGCGGCGATCCGCCGCTTCCTGCGCAACCGCCTGATGGAGTTTCTGGGCTTCCTCTGCTTCGCTTTGTGCCTGGCGGTGGGCGTGGCGCTCGCCACCTGGTCGCCTACCGACCCCTCGCTCAGCCGCGCCGTCGACGGCGCGCCGCGCAATCTTCTGGGCTATCCGGGCGCCATCATCTCCGATCAGCTCCTGCAGCTCTTCGGCCTCGCTGTCGTCGCCGTCGTGGCGCTTCCGCTCTTGTGGAGCATGCGACTCATGACGCATCACCCGGTGGTGAGGCCGGTCAGATCGTTCTTCGCCTGGATCGTCTTCACCTTTGCGCTCTCGGCCTTCCTCGCCATGATCCCGCCGCCTGAGGGCTTCGCGCTCGAAGCGGGCTTCGGCGGCCAGACCGGCGAGGTCTTGAAATCGGCGCTGCTCGCGGTGCTCAACCTCGGCTTCAAGGGCTTCTTCGCCTTGCTCGTCGCCGCCGCTCTCTTTGGCGCCGGCGCCGTCTTCGCAGGTGCTGCGGCGGCAGGCCTCAGCCGCTCCGACGGGGCGCTCTCGGCTGCGGCCGGCTATTACATCCGCTGGGCCGCTTCCTGGCTGTGGAGCCTCTTGCGCAGCCTCTTCCAGCGCTGGCGCATGCTGCGCCAGCTCAAGGCGCAGGACAAAGCCTTCCGCGCCCGCGAGGCGAGTGCGACGCGCAAGACCGGACGCGTCGAGCCGCGCCTCGACCGCAACGCCAAGGGCGGCGAAAAGGACAATCCGCCCTGGCTCAAGCTTCCCTCTTCCGATGAGGAGGAAGAGATCGACATCGAGATGGACGGCGACGAGGAAGAAGGCGAGGACGAAGAGGAAGGCGAAAGCGAGGACGATGAACCGGAAGCGGCAGCACCGCGCCGCGTGAGAGCGCGCGCCAATCAGTCCATCAAGCAGGCGAAGCCCAGCAGGAAGCGCCAGAAGAGCGACTATGAACTGCCCGAGCTCACGCTTCTCGCCGAGCCCAAGAAGAACAACCGCGCCGTCGAACTGTCGCCTGAGATGCTCGAGCAGAATGCCCGGGCGCTTGAAGGCGTGCTCGAGGATTTCGGCGTCAGGGGCCAGATCGTCAATGTGCGCCCGGGCCCGGTGGTGACGCTTTACGAGCTCGAGCCCGCGCCCGGCATCAAATCGTCGCGCGTGATCAGCCTTGCCGACGACATCGCCCGCTCGATGAGCGCCATCTCGGCGCGCGTCGCGGTGGTCTCGGGACGCAATGCCATCGGCATCGAACTGCCCAACCCCAAGCGCGAGACCGTCTATCTGCGCGAGCTTTTGGGCTCGGAAGCCTTCGAGAAGACCAACCAGAATCTGGCGCTGGCGCTCGGCAAGAACATCGGCGGCGAGCCGGTCTTCGCCGATCTCGCCCGCATGCCGCATCTGCTCATCGCCGGCACCACGGGCTCGGGCAAATCGGTCGGCATCAACACGATGATCCTGTCGCTGCTCTATCGCCACACGCCCGACCGCTGCAAGCTCATCATGATCGATCCCAAGATGCTCGAGCTCTCGGTCTATGAGGGCATCCCGCATCTGCTCGCGCCCGTCGTCACCGATCCGCGCAAGGCGGTCGTGGCGCTCAAATGGGCGGTGCGCGAGATGGAGGACCGCTACCGCAAGATGTCGAAGGTCGGCGTGCGCAATATCGACGGCTTCAATGCCAGGCTCGAGCAGGCGCGCGAGAAGGGCGAGGCCATGTCGCGCACGGTGCAGACCGGCTTCGATCCGGAATCGGGCGAGCCGATCTTCGAGCGCGAGGAAATGGATCTCTCGGCCATGCCCTACATCGTGGTCATCATCGACGAGATGGCCGACCTGATGATGGTGGCGGGCAAGGACATCGAAGGCGCCGTGCAGCGCCTGGCCCAGATGGCGCGCGCCGCCGGCATCCATGTGGTGATGGCGACCCAGCGGCCCTCGGTCGACGTCATCACCGGCACCATCAAGGCGAACTTCCCGACCCGCATCTCCTTCCAGGTGACCTCCAAGATCGACAGCCGCACGATCCTCGGCGAGCAAGGCGCCGAGCAGCTCCTGGGGCAGGGCGACATGCTCTATATGGCGGGCGGCGGGCGCATCTCGCGCCTGCATGGCCCCTTCGTGTCGGACGACGAGGTCGAGAAGATCGTCCGCTCATTGAAGAAGCAGGGGGCGCCCGAATATATCGAGGCGGTCACCGAGGAGCCGGAAGAAGGCTATGGCGAGGCGGGCGGCGGCTCCTATGGCGAAGGCGGCGGCTCGGGCGGCGGTTCGGGCGATGAGCTCTACGACCAGGCGGTGGCGGTGGTTTTGCGCGACAAGAAGGTGTCGACGAGCTATATCCAGAGGCGCCTCCAGATCGGCTATAACAAGGCGGCGAGCCTCATCGAGCGGATGGAGAAGGAAGGCCTGATCTCGTCCGCCAATGCCACCGGCAAGCGTGAAATCCTGGTGCCGGGGGACAGCGCCAGGGATTGATGAATGTGTAGGAAGTGCCGCAAAAGCGCCCCCTTATTGGGGGATTAGGGCCACATCCAAGCGAAGCGAAGGGAACCTGACGTGACGAAGCTCTTCAGCAAGAAATTCCGCGGCCTCATGGCGGCAGCGACCATGGCCGGCCTCCTCTCTCTGGGCGGGGCCGGGGTCGCCAAATCCGTCGACCTGACCGCCGACCAGTCCGCCCGCGTCAAGGAAGTCGCCAGCTATATCCAGGGCTTCAAGACGCTGCAGGGCGAGTTCACCCAGGTGAGCTCAAAGGGCAATGTTTCCAAGGGCGTTTTCATCCTGTCGAAGCCCGGCAAGATGCGCTTCGAATATGCCTCGCCCAACCCCTTCATCATCGTCTCGGACGGGACCTGGGTGACGATCAAGAACCGGGCCAAGGACAAGGCCGAGGAATATCCCTTGTCGCAGACGCCGCTCAGGCTCGTTCTCGACGACGACATCGACCTGCTCGAGGAAGCCAATATCCTTGATGTCGACATCAAGGATGGGCTCACCACCATCACCTTGCAGGACCGCAAGAAGACCGTGCCGGGCCACCTGATCATTACCTATGACGAGGCCAAGAAGGCGCTCCAGCAATGGGTGGTGGTCGACGGCCAGGGCCGGCGCACCACGGTTTCGCTGGAGAATATTGTCGCAGGCGGCAAGCCCGATCCAAAATTATTCAAGGTCGAAGTGCGCCGCCTGAAGGACAAGAAGCGCTAGCTTTCCGGCGCGGAACAACCGCGCCTCGAGGAATCCGCGCCGATTCAAATCGTTAGCCGAAATATGCGGTTTTTGTGGCAAAGTTTCCGCGTTTTCGGCCCGGAAATAGGCGCATATCTGCTCTCCTGAATGTGACTGGCTGGGCATTGAAATCCGGATACGGACTATCTAACTAATCAGTCGTGCAGCAGGCTAAGTCCCAGCCCACGCCCCCCCGCTTGTAGGTTGGGATCTGCTGTACGCGCCGGTCTTCCCCTCCCGGCGCAATTGCGCACGAGGCGCCGGGCGCCCGGACCCCGAACCGGGCGCCCACTTTTTTGCCCCCTTGCCTCGGAACCGGGCGGCGGGCATTTACCCTCCTCATGAAACTGAAAATCGCCACCTGGAACATCAATTCCGTGCGCTTGCGCATCGGCCTGGTCTGCCGCCTGCTCAAGGAGCGCGCCCCCGACGTCCTCTGCCTCCAGGAAACCAAATGCCCACAAGGGCAGTTTCCCTCCGCGCCCCTCAAGGAGCTGGGCTACACCCATATCGCCGAGTCCGGCCAGGCCGGCTATCACGGCGTCGCCATCGTCTCGCGCCTGCCGCTCAATCAGATCGCCGTGCGCGCCTTCTGCCAGAAGCAGGACTGCCGCCATATCGCCGCCGTCATCGGCGAGCGCGAGCCCATCATCCTGCACAATCTCTATGTGCCCGCCGGCGGCGATGAGCCCGACCGCGAGATCAACGAGAAATTCGGCCACAAGCTCGATTTCGTCGCCGAGCTCGAGCACTGGTTCGGCAACGGCTCGGTGCCGGCCAAGCATCACGGCATCGTGGTCGGCGACCTCAATATCGCGCCGCTCGAAAACGATGTCTGGTCGCACAAGCAGCTCTTGAAGATCGTGAGCCACACGCCGGTCGAGACGGAGGGGCTCACCCGGGCCCAGGCGGCGGGCGGCTGGGTCGACCTGATCCGCCAGCACATCCCGGCCGAAGAGAAGGTCTACACCTGGTGGAGCTACCGCGCCCACGACTGGCAATTGTCCGATCGCGGCCGCAGGCTCGATCATATCTGGAGCACGCCCGATCTCGCGCGCAGGAGCCAGGGCATCGAGATCCTGCGCGGCGCGCGCGGATGGCCACAGCCTTCCGACCATGTGCCGGTGATGGCGACGCTGGAGGTATAGCCGGGTCTAGGCGTCTCAGCCGCGCGGGAAGGAGGGCGCGTTTTCGAGCATCTGCCGGATACGGTCGAATTCGGTGACGGAGCCCGTGAGCTTGCGCGACAGCGCGCTCATCACCTTCGTCCCGAAATCGGGGAATTCGCCGACCACGCGCATGAAGGTGTCGCGGGTGATGCGGGTGGCGGTAATGGGGCCCTTGGCGGTCACATTCACCGAATAGGCGACGCCGGCGATCATCGCGAGCTCGCCCAGGAAAGCGCCGGGTCCGGCGACCGCCACCACGAGGCGCTCTTCGCCCTGGCTCCGCCACACCTCCGCTTCACCCGACAGCAGGAGATAGGCCGCGGACCCCGTGCCGCCGGCGCGGAAGATGTCGGCCTTTTCGGCGAACTGAACCCTTTCGCTGGCGAAAGCCATGACCTGCAGATGCGCGGGATCGCATTCCGCGAAGAGCGGAATCTGCCTCAAGCTCTCGGCATTCATCCTGACGCTCATGGTCGGCGCCTAAAGCGCGACGGCGCTACGTCGCCATCGCGCATTATCCTTTTGTTTGCGCATGATCTTCTCGGAAAACCGGTAGATGGCCGGGTCAAGCCCGGCCACAAGCTTTTCCGGATCATGCGCCCCTGTAGACGCTGCACCCTGCTGGTCCTGTTCCCTCGCCAAATGCCCGTTTCGCGAATCACCCTGTAAACTCACCCCAGAACCCCTGCGTACCACGTCAACCGAATCAAGGGAAAAGCCGTCTCCGTCACGGCACCAGCTTATAGCCGCCGGCCTCTGTCACCAGGATCTCGGCATGCGAGGGATCGCGCTCGATCTTCTGGCGCAGCCGGTAGATATGGGTCTCGAGCGTGTGGGTGGTGACACCGGCATTGTAGCCCCAGACGTCATGCAGCAGCGTGTCGCGGCCGATCACCTGCTCGCCCGCCCGGTAGAGGAACTTGATGATCGCGGTTTCCTTCTCGGTGAGCCTGATCTTCTTGGCGTCGTCGCGCACCAGGAGCTTGGCCGAGGGCTTGAACGTATAGGGACCGACCCTGAAGACCGCATCCTCGCTCTGCTCGTGCTGGCGCAGATGCGCCCTGATGCGGGCGAGCAGCACCCCGAAGCGGAACGGCTTGGTGACATAGTCGTTGGCGCCGGCATCGAGGCCGAGGATCATGTCGGAATCCGACGTCTGGCCGGTCAGCATGATGACCGGCCCTTTATGGCCGTTGCGCCGCATCGCCTTGCAGGCCTCGCGGCCGTCCATGTCCGGCAGGTTGACATCGAGAAGGACGACATCGGCACCGTCATTCTTGAGCGTCTTGACACCCGCCGTCGCGTTCGCCGCCTCGGCGACGGTGAATTCCTCATGCAGAGCGAATTGTTCCTTGAGGGTCTCGCGCAATACATCATCGTCATCGATGATGAGAATGCGTATAGCCATGCTTACACCTGCCATGCCGGTCTATTGCCCGCCTGCCCATTTGATGTTTTAAAAGGCCGCCCGCGCCTTGAAAAGCCCTTGAGCACGTGAACCGCTCCCTCGCTCTCATTCATGTCCGCACCCTGACGGCCTCGGCCCAGGACGGCCTGCTGATCGCCGGCAATTTGCGACTGCCCTGCAAGCTCGGCCGCGCCGGCCGCTGCTCGCTGAAGCGCGAAGGCGACGGAGCGACACCCAGAGGGCTGTGGCCGCTGCGGCGGGTCCTGGCGCGAAGGAACTCACAAGGCCGGCTACGCACCGGGCTGCCTTTTCGTTTCATCGCCCCCGATGACGGCTGGTGCGACGATCCGGCCGACCGCAACTACAACCGCCCGGTCAAGCTGCCATACCCGGCGAGTCATGAGGAATTATGGCGCAAGGACCACCTCTATGATGTCGTGGTCATCCTCGGCCATAACGACCGGCCGCGCGTAAGAGGCGCCGGTAGTGCCGTGTTCTTTCACCTGGCCGATCCCCAGGGGGGCCCGACCGCCGGCTGCATCGCCGTCTCGGCCGCGGACATGCGCAAGGTCCTGGCGCTCTGCGGCCCGAAAACGAAGATCCGGGTCTGGTAAAAGCACCGGCTCAAAGAGCTACAGCGAAAATACCTGGTACGCCGTCTGGCAAGGATTGCCCGCGGCCACATGGATCAGGCCCGCTTCCGGCTCGTGGATGATCGCCGCGATGGTCTGGACATTTTCCTGATGGCGGCAGAGGGAGCCCCGGTCGTCATGATGATCGGCGAAAGCGCGTTTCACGTCGGGCAAAGTGAGCCGGCCGATGTTTGGGGCGAAGAGATGCTCCAGACGTTGCTGGCGCGCGGGCGAGTCCGGCATGGACGAGCGGAGCGCATCCGAGGCCGACCAGCGCTCGCTGCAGAAGTGATTGGCGTGCACCAGCCACGCGCGGCCCCGACCTAAGATCTCGACGCCCATGGGCGTCACTTCCATGTCGGCGATCGATCCTTCGCCATCGGTCACGATGTAGTTGGATGATGAGCAAACGCCTGTCGCCTCAGCCAGCTTCACGCACTGATCGACTGAGCTTTTCTCCAAAAGGGCTCTTTTCATCAGGTAATGCGGCATGCCTTTGGCGTTCCACTGGCCGGTCGAGAGCGCGTTCTGGACGGTGCTCACCTTGGCGGAATTGATGCCGGGATAGCCCACGAGGCCGGCGAAGGTGCACATCAGGATGGCGGGCCCCTGGTCGGGCTCGATGCGGAGCATGGCAAGACCAGCGCGATTTGCCGGGTGCTGGTCCAATGTCTGGCCGGACAGAACCTGCCGGCTTTGGGTGACATTCCGGCTGGCCGCAAAGGCGGTGCACAGGCTGTCGACCGACGTCGCACCAAGCGTGTCGGCGCGCGTATTCGCCAGGAGCACATCGGCGAAATCCAAGCGCGCGCCATCGGCGATGCCGCGCATTTCCTCGACGAGCTGAGGGAAACGGCTTTGGTAGGCCGGCAGAAAGGCCATGGCGCCGGCCCTGAGGTCGGTGATCCTCGGCATCTTCAGATCTGGCGGCAGGCCGCGCCAGGCTGCTTCATCGGCCAGAACCTCCTGCAGGATGGCGGGATAGAGCGCGATGAGGTCGCCCAGCGCCCGTCCATGCTGGCGGCCGCGCTCATAGGGACCGCCCGAGACGGTAATGAAGGGCAAAGGCTGCGGATCGTCGGACATCTCGCTCAGGTCTCACTGGTCGATGGAGAATGATGTTGCAAGCGCTTCCAAACTTCAATATGAATCAGTCGCCTTATAACGACAAACATGCGTCTAAATGCATGGGAGCGCTTCCAAAATTTATCAGAAGCCAGGAGGAAACTGTGATCCATTCCCATAAACTCAAAAGAAGCCTCGCCGTTCTCGCTTTGCTGCTCGGGACCGCTTCGGCGGCGCTCGCTCAGGACAAGCCGAAATACTATGTCAATTTCATCGGCGGTCCGGAAATCCAGTTCTTCGCCGTGGTCAAGCGCGGCGTCGAGGAAGCGGGCAAGGACTTGGGTGTCGAGGCCATCTTCAGCGGCCCCAAATGCTGCGACATCAATCTGCAGGCGCAGTTGCTCAAATCGAATGTCGCGGCCAAGCCCGATGGCATTGCGGTCGAATTCAACGATCCGAAGGCGCTGAGCAAACCGCTTCTCGATGCACTCGATGCCGGCATTCCGGTGGTTCTGGTCAACACGCAAAATTTTGCCGAGGAGAGCGACCCGCGCATCAAGGCGCTCGCTTATATCGGCCAGGACGAGCGCGTGTCGGGCGCCAAGGTCGGCGCCGGCCTCAAGCCGCATCTGAAGAAGGGCGCGCATGTCGTCTGCCAGAATCCAGGCCCCGCCCAGATCGTTCAGACCATCCGCTGCGACGGGCTCAAGGCCTATCTCGAGAAAGAGCTCGGCGCCACCGTCGATGTGCTCGTCAACACCGCCTCGACGCCGGCCCAGGGCATCTCCGTTCTCGACGGCTACATGCGCTCGCACAAGAACACATCGGCCATTGTCAGCCTCAATCCCGAAACCGGCACCTATGCCTGCCAGTGGGTGGACAAGAACAAGATGCATGGCCAGGTCACGCTCGGCGGCTATGACGTCTCGCCCGCGGTCCTCGACTGCATCAAGCGCGGCACCACCGCCTTCACCCTCGTGCAGCAAGCCTATGCGCAAGGTTATCTCGCGGTCGTCGCCCTCTACATGAAGCACAAATACGGCATGACCCCGCCGAACATCGACACCAGCACGCTCTATGTCACCAAGGAGAACGCCGACTCCTTCCAGCCCATCGTCGATTCCGGTCGCGGCGGCTGATCAACCGCCCTCGAATGTCCAACGAATTGGAAGCTTCATCTCATCCGCCGGCGAGCGCTCCCGCCGGCGGTGCCGGACAGAGGATCGTGCGCCGGCTGTTCGCCCTGCAGGAGCTGGGCGTGCTGGTCGCAGGCCTGGTCATCGCGGCTGTCTTCGCTTTGCTCTCGCCCGAATTCCTCACCCTCGCCTCGCTCGGCTCCATTCTGGCGAGCGCCGTCCAGTTCGGCCTGGTGGGCCTCGGCGTCACGATGCTGCTCATCGCCGGGGAATATGATCTTTCCGTCGCCTCGGTCTATTCGCTGTGCCCTCTGGTGATGGCGGCCCTTTGGATCAATGGCGAGGTCAATGTCTATCTGGCTTTGCTCCTCGCTTTGGTGCTGGCCGCCGTGATCGGCCTCATCAACGGCCTGGCGACGCTCTATCTGGGCATTCCGTCCTTCATCATCACCTTGGCGACCGCCTTGTTCTGGGCGGGGGTCAGCCTCAATCTCACGGGCGGCTACCCGATCAGCTATTTCGGCGATGCCGCCATCATGAGATGGCTCGGCGCCGTCGAGATCGGCAGCAGCCGGATTTCGGTGTCCATCCTGTGGCTCCTGGCGACGGCGGTGCTGCTGATGCTGGTCTTGCGCGCCACGCCGGTCGGCAACTGGATATTCGCGAGCGGAGGCGATGGGCGTGCCGCCCGCGCTATGGGCGTGCCCGTCGGCCGCGTGAAGGTGTCCTGTTTCATCCTCTGCTCGGTCCTCGCCGCGTTGACCGGCATCATCCAGTTCGGATCGTTCGGATCGGCGACACCCACGCAAGGATCCGATCTCGCTTTGACCGCGATCGTGGTGGCGGTGGTCGGCGGCGGCTCATTGCTCGGCGGGCGCGGCAGCATCATCGGAGCGCTTCTCGCCGCCGTCGTCCTCGGCATGTCCTATACCGGGCTCGTGCTCTCCGGCGTGTCGACGACATGGTTCCAGTCCTTCGTCGGCTTTCTCCTCTTGTTCGCGGTCATCATCAATCTGCGCACCGCGGCACTCGGCGCCAAATTCGGGGTGATCCGCAAATCATGACGGCGACCCCCGCGCATGCCCCGCTCTACGAGCTCAGCGACGTCACGCTGAGCTTCGGCAATGTCGTGGCCATCTCCGGCGTGACGCTCGATGTCCTTCCGGGCCAGGTCGTCGGCCTCGTCGGCGACAATGGCGCCGGCAAATCGACGCTGATGAAGGTCATGAACGGTTTTCATCGGCCGGGTTCCGGCGTCATGCGCTTCAAGGGAGAGGACGTGGCCTTCGCATCGCCCCGGGACGCGCGGCGCATCGGCATCGAAACGGTGTATCAGGATCTGGCGCTGATCCCGGCGCTCAGCATCTGGCGCAATTTCTTTCTCGGCCGCGAACGGGCAGGCGGCATTCGGCCGTTCCGCTATCTCAAAAAGGACGAGATGCGCGAATTGTCGATATCGCGCCTGCGCGAGCTCGGCCTCACGCGGCTCAGGTCGCCCGATGAACCCGTCGACATCCTTTCCGGCGGCGAGCGCCAGGCCCTCGCCATCGCCCGGGCCCGCTTCTTCGGCGGCAGCCTGCTGTTGCTCGACGAACCGGCATCGGCGCTGTCGGTGAAGGAAACCGAGAAGGTGTCCGAGGCGATACACAATGCCCGCAAGGACGGCATAGGCGTCGTCATCATCGATCACAACATTGCCCATGTGCACCGCATCTGCGACAAGATCGTCGTTCTCGAGAACGGCCGTGTGCTGAAGACGGTGGATCAGAGCGACGTGACCGCCGCGACCGTCGCCGACATGGTCGCGGGACGTCATAAGCTTTGAAGCGACGGGCAGGGAAGATGCAAAGAGCGGCAACCAGAGTGAACGAGCTTTCGGCCCTCGAGCTGCGCCGCATGATCTCACGCCGCGAAATCTCGCCGCGGGAGCTGGCTGCCGAATTCCTGCGCGCCATCCGCGCCGTCGATCCGAAAATCAGGTCCTATGTCACCGTCGATGACGCCATGACGCTCGCCATGGCGGAAGATGTCGAACGCCGTCTCGCTCAGGGCGAGGACCTGCCGCTTGCCGGCATACCCTATGCGCTCAAGGATCTCACCGACACGGCGGGCTTGCGCACCACCTATGGCTCGCGCGCGCGGCAACACAACGTACCCCGCGCCGATGCCGCCGTTGCCAGCAGGCTCAAGGCCTCGGGCGGCATTTTGCTGGGCAAGACCAACACGCCCGAATTCGGCAACCGGGCGACCACCGCCTTCGGGCTGTTCCCCGCGACCCTCAATCCCTGGCGGCTCGATCTCACCGCTGGCGGCTCGAGCGGCGGCTCGGCCGCGGCTGTGGCCGCCTGCCTCGCCGCTTTCGCGGGAGGATCGGACGGCGGCGGTTCCATCCGGATCCCCTCGAGCTGCTGCGGCGTCGTCGGCATCAAGGCCTCGCGCGGGCGCATATCGAACGCGCCCAATGCCAATCCCCGGGGCGGCCTCATCACCCATGGCCCGATCGCCCGCAGCGTGCGCGACGCCGCCCTGATGCTCGACGTGATGGCAGGGTATGAGCCTGGCGATCCCTTCTATGCGCCCCCGCATCCAGGCGGTTTTCTCGCCGCGGCCGACCAGAAGCCTGAACGATTGCGCATCGGCTTGTTGCTCAAGAGCGACAAGTGGATAGATCCGCAGGTCGTGAAGGCGGTGGAGGAAACGGCCTCTCTCCTGCGCTCGCTTGGGCACCATGTCGCGGAAGCGGATGTCGATCTGACCGGGCTGGGCCCGCTGTTCCGCATCATGGCGGAGTCGGAAGGTGCCGCCAATGACGTCGATCCGTCGCACTACAGCGACGCCTATTCGGTATGGTGCCATGAACGCGGCTCCAAGCTCTCGGCGGTGGAATTCATCCGCGCGACGGAGGAGATGTTCCGCAGAAGCCGCGAGATCATCACCTCGGCCTTGGAGTGGGATGTGCTGCTGACGCCGACCGTCACGCTGCCGCCGCAGCCGGTCGCGACCTTCCTCGCAACCGTCGAGCGCGTCGCCGAGGACGATCTCGCTTACATACCTTTCACCTATCCCTTCAACATCACCGGCCAGCCGGCGATATCGCTTCCGCTCGGCTGGAGCACTGAAGAGACGCCGATCGGGGTCCAGTTCGTCGGTCCGCCTTTCGGCGAGGCGCGGCTTATTTCACTGGCGGCCGAGATCGAGGCCGCGGCTCCCTGGCAGTCGCGCTATCCCGCCACCATGGCGCGCCCGTCATGAGCAGGAGAAAGTCCGGGCATGGCGGCGGCGAGCGACCCCAACTGGCGCCGGCCGTCGTTACCGCAAACGATGTCGCGCGCCGGGCCGGTGTCTCGCTTTCGACCGTGTCGCGGACCTTCACCGAGGGTGCGAGCGTCTCCTCCGCCACCCGCAAGCTTGTGTCCGAGACCGCCAAGAGCTTGGGCTATAGGCCCAACATCTTGGCGCGCAGCCTGATGACCAATCGCACCGAGCTCATCGGGCTCATCACCAGCGAGTTCGAGAACCCGATCTATCTCGAGATACTTAGCCAGTTCATCACCTCGCTGCAGCGCCAAGGCCTCAGGCCGCTGGTCGTCAATCTCACCGAGGGCCTGCCGGCCAACGGCGCTCTCGGCATCCTGATGCAATACAAGGTCGATGGCGTGATCGTCGCCTCGTCAGGGCTGCATGCGGAATTCGCCAAGGCCTGCGCCGCCATGGGCCTGCCGCTGGTCCAGGCCTTTGGCCGCCCCGTCGGCGAGATCGCCGCGAACTCGGTCGGCGCCGACAATTATGCCGGCGGGCGGATTGCCGCCGAGCTGATGTGCCGCCACGGCTATCGCAAGCTCGCTTATCTCGGCGGTCCGGAAAATGCGACCTCGACGATCGACCGTCTCAAGGGTTTTCGCGAGCATCTCGAGCTTGCGGGTGCGAGCCTCGTGGACATGCGCTTCAGCCACGCATTCTCCTATCACGGCGGCCTCGAGGCCATGCGCGATATTCTCGGCGCCGGACATGTCGAAGCGGTATTCTGCGGCAATGATGTCATGGCCATGGGGGCGCTCGACGCTTGCCGCGAGGCGGGCATAGACGTTCCAGGGCAGATGGGCATCGTCGGCTTCGACGACATCCCGATGGCCGCGTGGGGCGGCTACAATCTGACGACTATTCGGCAGCCGATCGGCGATATCGTCGCCACGGCGGTGGAGCTCATCGTCTCGCTCATCAGCGGGCCCAAGCGCGCGAGCGTGGCCCAGCTCTTTTCCTGCATGCCGGTCGAGCGCGGGACGCTGCGTCCGCTTGCACCCCATTCACATTCATAGGATCGAGAATGACGGAAGACGGCAAAGTTGCAGTTGTGACGGGCGGCACGCGCGGCATAGGCGCTGCGATCGCTGGCGCCCTGGCCGAGCGCGGCGTCAGGCTGGTGCTCAATGGCCGTGGCCGCGACCCTGAGGTCGATTCTCTGCTTGACGATCTCAGGGCCATCACCCGGACCGAATTGGTACTGGGCAATGCGGCATCGCCCGACACGGCGGCCATGATGGTCGAGCATGCGCTGAAGCATTTCGGCCGCGTCGACTATGTCGTCGCCGCGGCAGGCGGCGCCTATCCGGGGACGATCCTCGATCTTTCCGAGGAGACCTGGCTCGATGCGTTCCGCGTGCATGTCCATGCGGTGTTTCATCTGTTCAAGGCGGCCCACGCAGCGCTGGCCCGTGAAGGCGGCGGATTCCTCATGATCGGCTCCGCCGCAGGCCTGCGCGGCTGCCCGGCCTCGATCGCCTATCAGACGGTCAAGGGCGCGCTCCCGCCCATGGCCCGCGCCTTGGCTCGCGACCATGGCCACGAGAACATCCGCGTCAATGCGATACTGCCCGGCATCATCCGCACCCGCTTCCATGCCGCCATGACGCGCGAGGCCGAACGCAACAATCTCGACAACCGCATCCCGCTGCACCGTTTCGGATCGTCGGAAGATGTCGCCTCGGCAGCGCTCGAACTGCTGACCAACCGTTTCATCACCGGCGAGACCCTGGTGATCGACGGCGGCATGTCCATGCGCATGGTGTGATTGTTGTTTGCTCCTAATCCGCTGTGTACAAGTAGCAACAGCGTATCGTTCACTCCACGACCTACTGAGAGCGCGCAATCTCCAAAGCTTGTACTGTCCCGGAGGGATGAAAGAACAATGGAAGGCGGAAACTCAGGGAGACTGATTGGACTGGTAATCTTCATCGCCCTCAGCGTTGTCGTAATTTATTTCGTTAAACGCTCGGAGTGGCGGAAGAAACAGCAAGCGGGCGAATTTTCGGCAAAGCCAAAAGTGACAGAAATCCTCAAATCGCTCTTTACACCGAAGAAATAGCGCACGACGTATCCTGTCGGGCGATCTCCCATAGCATGTATTGCCCTGGCCTTTATGCGCCTAGGCGATCTTCTTGTGGCGCTCGCCGAAGATCGCGGAGCCGACGCGCACATGGGTGGCGCCGAAGCGGATGGCGGTCTCGAAATCGGCGCTCATCCCCATGCTCAGGCCCTTGAGGCCGTTGCGCTTGGCGATGGTCTCGAGCAGCGCGAAATGCAGCGCCGGCTCGTCATCGGCGGGCGGGATGCACATCAGCCCGGCAATGCTGAGCCCATAGGTCGAACGGCAGGAGGCGATGAAACGATCGGCCTCGCGCGGCGCGATCCCGGCCTTCTGCTCCTCTCCGCCGGTGTTGATCTCGACGAAGAGCTCCGGGTGCCGGCCCTGGCGCTGGATTTCGTCCGCCAGCACGCGCGCCAGCTTCTCGCGGTCGAGCGACTGGATGCAGTCGAACAGCGCCACCGCCTCCTGGGCCTTGTTGGACTGCAAGGGACCGATCAGATGCAGCTTGATGCCGGAATGACGGGCTCGGAGCTCCGGCCATTTGGCCTTGCTCTCCTGGACACGGTTCTCGCCGAAAACGCGCTGGCCGGCGTCGATGACGGGCTCGATGGCCGCAGCGTCAAAGGTCTTGCTGACGGCGACGAGAGTGATGTCCTGGGCCATCCGGCCGGCTTCGATGGCGGCCTCGGCGATGCGCTGGCGCACCTGGGTGAGGCCGGCATGGGCGGTTTCGACGTCGAGATGGGCGGGATGGCGGCTCATGGGCCTCGCCTATACGCGGCTTGCGGGGCTTTGCAAGTGCGTCTAAACGCATCGTGGCCGGGCCTCAGGCCCGTTAACCGAATGGACCCGACGTGACGACCGATCGCTACAATCCGCGCGAAACCGAGCCGCGCTGGCAAAAAGTCTGGACTGACAGGCGCAGCTTCGAAGCGCGCCACGATCCGTCGCGGCCCAAATATTACGTGCTCGAAATGTTTCCCTACCCCTCGGGCCGCATCCATATGGGCCATGTGCGGAACTACACGATGGGCGATGTCATCGCCCGGTTCCGCAAGGCGCGGGGCTACAACGTCCTCCATCCGATGGGCTGGGACGCCTTCGGCATGCCGGCCGAGAATGCCGCCATCGAGCGCGGCGTCCATCCCAAGGCCTGGACCTACGACAATATCGCCGCCATGCGCGGCCAGCTCAAATCCTTAGGGTTGGCCTTCGACTGGAGCCGCGAATTCGCGACCTGCGATCCAGCCTACTACCGGCACGAGCAGGAGATGTTCGTCGATTTTCTGAAGGCCGGACTCGTCGAGCGCAAGGTCTCCATGGTCAATTGGGATCCGGTCGACCAGACGGTGCTCGCCAATGAGCAGGTGATCGACGGCCGCGGCTGGCGCTCGGGCGCCGTCGTCGAGAAACGCGAGCTCGCCCAGTGGTTCCTGAAGATCTCGGATTTCTCCGAAGAGCTGCTGACCGCGCTCGACGGCCTCGAAAGCTGGCCCGAGAAGGTCCGGCTGATGCAGGCCAACTGGATCGGCCGGTCGGAGGGCATGCGCTTCTCCTTCACCCTCGAAGACGAGAACGGCAAGGCTCTGCCCGACAAGCTCGCCGTCTATACGACACGCCATGACACGATCTTCGGCGCGAGCTTCTGCGCGCTCTCGGCCGATCACTCGCTCGTCCGCACGCTCGAGCCCGAAATTCCGGGACTCGCCGAATTCCGCCGCGAGGTGGCGGCGCTGGGCACCAGCGAGGAATCGATCGAACGTGCCGAGAAGAAGGGTTTCCCGCTCAAGCTCTATGCCCGCCATCCCTTCCGCAAGGACGTCAGGCTGCCGGTCTATGCCGCCAATTTCGTGCTGATGGGCTATGGCGAAGGGGCCATTTTCGGCTGCCCCGCGCATGACCAGCGCGACCTCGACTTCGCGCGCAAGTATGGCTTGCCCGTCATACCGGTGGTAGCGCCGAACGGAACGGACCCGTCACAATTCGTCGTCGGCAATGAAGCCTTCCTCGAGAAGGAAGGCGACCAGACGGTCATGATCAATTCCGACTTCCTCGACGGGATGACCGTGCCGGAGGCCAAGGAGGCCATTGCCCGGCGCATGGAGGCCCTGGGCATCGGCGAGCGTAAGGTGAATTACCGCCTGCGCGACTGGGGCGTCTCGCGCCAGCGCTATTGGGGCTGCCCGATCCCGGTCATCCATTGCGCCAAATGCGGCGTCGTGCCGGTGCCGAAGCAGGACCTGCCGGTGACGCTGCCCGAGGACGTTACCTTCGACAGGCCGGGCAATCCGCTGATCCATCATCCGACCTGGAAGTCGACGACCTGTCCGACCTGCGGTGGTGCCGCCCAGCGCGAGACCGACACTTTCGACACCTTCATCGATTCCTCCTGGTACTTCGCCCGTTTCTGCTCGCCCGATGCCAAAGTGCCGGTCGATCGCGCGGAAGCGAAATACTGGATGCCGGTCGATCAATATATCGGCGGGGTCGAGCATGCCATACTGCATCTGCTCTATTCGCGCTTCTATGCCCGCGCCATGACGCTGACGGGCCACCTCGATCTCAAGGAGCCTTTCGCCAGCCTGTTCACGCAGGGCATGGTGGTGCACGAGACCTACCACACCGAGGGCGGCGAGTGGGTCCTGCCCGCCGAGGTTGCGCGCTTGGGTGAGGGCTATGTGCGTATCGCGACCGGCGAAACGATCCTGACCGGCGGCATCGAGAAGATGTCCAAGTCGAAGAAGAACGTCGTCGATCCCGAGACCATCATCGAGCGCTACGGCGCCGATACGGCGCGCTGGTTCGTGCTCTCCGACACGCCGCCCGAGCGCGACATCGAGTGGACCGAGAACGGCGTCGAAGGCGCCTGGCGCTTCACCCAGCGCATCTGGCGCCTTGTTGCGGATGTGCAACAAAAGGGCGCGGAGAAGGATTTCCCTTCCGCCATCTCCGCCGATGCGCTGGACTTGCGCCGCGCCACCCACCGCACGATCGCGGCGGTGAGCGAGGATCTGGGAGCCTTGCGCTTCAACCGCGGCATCGCGCGCATCTACGAGCTCGCCAATGCGCTGGCCGCGGCGTTGCAGAAGAATGACCGCTCGGACGGGATGGCCGCGGCGATCCGGGAAGCGGGCGAGACCTTCGTCATCCTGATCGCGCCGATGATGCCGCATCTGGCCGAGGAATGCTGGCGGGTGCTGGGCCATTCGAGCCTGGTGGTCGACCAGTCCTGGCCCAAGGCCGAGCCGGCGCTGGTGACCTCGGATGAGGTGACCATTGCCGTCCAGGTCAACGGCAAGCGGCGCGACGAAATTCGCTTGCCGAAAGGCCTGAGCCAAGCGAAAGTGGAGACGGCCGTCCTGGCGCTGGAGAATGTCAAGCGCGCCCTCGACGGCAAGCCGGTAAGGAAGGTTATCGTGGTGACGGATCGTATAGCCAATGTGGTGAGCGGCTGAGCCATGCGAAACTGGCGCTTTCTCGCTGTCGTTCCTCTGCTGCTCCTGCTCGCGGCCTGCGGCTTCCGTCCGCTCTATGGCACAGGCGACGCCACTACGCCTGGCGTCGCCCAGGATCTGGCCTCGGTCGCCATTGCCGAGCCGCAGAACCGCTTGCTCCAGCTCATCCGCAACGATCTCCTCTCCACCATGCGGCCGGCCGGCACCGCCGAGCCTGACCGCTACCGGCTCGATATCGAGGCGACCGCCTCGGATGAAAAGTCGATCGAGGATTCGTCCAATTCGCGCCGGGCGCGCCGGTCGACCCTGCGCGTCAACGCGAGCTTCGCGCTGAAGGAGCTGTCCGGCGGCGGCAAGACCATCTATCAGGGCCGCACTTTCTCCTTTGTCTCTTATGACGAAGTCAACCAGTCCTTCGCCGACATGCAGGCGCGCACCACGGCCGTGGAGCGCGGCGCCCGCGAGGTCGCCATCGACATCCGCACCCGGCTCGCGGCGCATTTCGCCACCGCCCGTAACTAGCATCGGCCAGAAAGGCTGATTGATGGCTATCCTGAAGTGGACCGGCATTGACGCTTTCCTGCGCCGCGACGCCGAGAAGACCATCGCCGTCCTGATCTATGGCCCCGACGGCGGCACGGTGCGCGAGCGCGCCCGCCAGCTCGTCATCTCGGTTGCCGGGAGCCTCGATGATCCCTTTGCCGTCATGCGTCTGGACGATGCCACCCTCGCCGCCGATGCGGCCCGGCTGGTCGACGAGGCGCAAGCCTTGTCCTTCGGCGGCGGCCGCCGGGTCGTCTGGGTCGAGAACGCCGCCTCGGGTTTCCTCAAGGCGATTCCGCTCGTGGCGCAAGGCCGGCCCGGCAATCTCATCGTCGCCGAGGCCGGCGCGCTCGCCAAATCGGCGGGCCTGCGCAGCCTGTTCGAGCCCGCCGCGAATTTGTGGATTGTGCCTTGCTATGAGGATTCGGCCATCGATCTCGAGCGCCTCATTGCCGAGGAGCTCGACGCCAAGGGCCTCGCCACCGACATGGAAGTGCGCCAGGCGCTGGTCGACCTCCTGGGCGCCGACCGGCGCATGTCGCGCCAGGAGCTCGCCAAGCTCGCCCTCTATTGCCATGGCAAGACGCATGTGACGCTCGCCGATGTCGAGGCGGTCTGCGGCGATGTGGCTGAATTGTCCGCCGACGATCTTCTCAACGCGGTGTTCGACGGCGCCATTGCCGATGCCGACGACGCCTTCACCCGCCTGCGCGATTCGGGGCTTTCGGGCTCGGGCCTCCTCGCCATGGCGGCGAGCCATGCCGCCCGCCTCACCCGCTTGCGCGTCGATGTCGAGCGCAATGGCCGCACGCCTGAAATGGCGGTGCGCCAAGCGCGTCCGCCGGTGTTCTTCAAGCAGCAGCCAGCGGTGCAGCGGCAAGTGGCGCTGTGGGACGGGGAAACGCTGCTTCAGGCATCGGAGCTCCTGGGCCGCGCCACCCGCGACACCCGCACCACGACGCTTTCGCCGCTCAACGATCAGATCACCCACCGCGCCTTCCTGTCGCTGGCGCGCCTCGCGCTGCAGCGGCGGCACAGCGCCCGGGATTAGTCAGTAGGCTGATCGAGATAATCTGTGTGCAGACGATGCGCTGGATGGTCGGGTCAAGCCCGGCCACAAGTTACGGCGACTTGACCAGCCGGTTGCACACATCGTCGAGCTGCTCGAGCGTCGTGTAGCGCACCGTGAGCGTGCCGCCATTGCGGCCCTTATTGGCGATCTCGACCTTGAGGCCCAAAACCTCGCTCAGCTGGCGCTCGAGCGCCAGCGTATCGGCGTCCTTCTGCGCCCTGACGGCGACCGGACGTCCCTTCGCTTCCGCCTCGCTGCGCGACAGGCCTTCGGCCTCGCGCACCGTCATGCCGAGCTGGATGATCTTCTCGGCGAGCTCATGCGGCGAATCGGTCGCGACCAAGGCACGCGCATGGCCGGCGGTAAGCGCCCCGTCCTCGATATGGCGACGTACACTTTCCGGCAAGGTGAGGAGCCGGATCGTATTGGCGATATGGCTTCGGCTCTTGCCGACCGAATCGGCGAGCTGCTGCTGGGTGTAGTCGAACTGATCCATGAGCTGCTGATAGGCGCGCGCTTCCTCGAGCGCGTTGAGATCGGCGCGCTGGATGTTCTCGATGAGCGCGATCTCCAGCGCCTCGCCATCCGAGAGCTCGCGGATGAGCACCGGCACCTCGTGGATGCCGGCACGCTGCGCCGCCCGCCAGCGCCGCTCGCCGGCGACGATCTCATATTCGCCAGTGCCGCCGCGCTGGCGCACCACCAGGGGCTGCAGCAGGCCCTTGTCGCGGATGGACTTGGTCAGGTCCTCGAGATCGCCGTCGGCGAAATGCTTGCGCGGATTGTTGGGATTGGCGTGCAGGAACTCGATCGGCACATGGCGCAGCGACCTGACGTCCTGGACCACGGCCTCCTCTGTCGTGTCGTCGCCGATCAAGGCTGCAAGACCGCGGCCGAGCCGGCGCTTTTGGGGTTGTGTCGTCATCATTTCCGCCGCCTCACGAAGCCCTTCCTGCCCGACGTTCCGGCCGGGATAGCGCGAATCAAAATGTTAACAAGACCTTAACAGAATTCGTTGCGGTAGCGAATCAGTTACGCCGCCCTGAGATCCCGCTCCCGCCGGATGATTTCCGAAGCGAGCCGGATATAGGCCTGGGAGCCGGCGCATTCATGGTCATACAGCAATACCGGCTTGCCATGCGAGGGCGCTTCCGACACGCGGACATTGCGCGGTATGACCGTCTGGTAGACCTTGTCGCCGAGCACGCTGCGCACATCCTGCGCCACCTGCTCGGAAAGCGAATTACGCCGGTCGAACATGGTGAGCACGACGCCCTGCACCGAGAGCTTGGGGTTGAGGCTCCCCTTCACCCGCTCGACCGTCTTGAGCAGCTGGCTCAGGCCCTCCAGCGCGAAGAACTCGCATTGCAGCGGCACCAGCACGGCATCCGCCGCCGAGAGCGCGTTGATGGTGAGAAGATTGAGCGAGGGCGGGCAGTCCGCCAGGACGTAGCTGTAGCGCTTGCCATGGCGGGGGTCGGCCTCCAGGCGCTGGATGGCGTCGGCGAGGCGGTAGGTCTTGCGGCTGATCTCGGAGAGTTCGAGCTCGGCGCCGAGCAGGTCCATGGTCGAGGGCGCGCAATCGAGGCGCGGGATCCCCGAGCTCACGATGACGGAGGAAAGCTCGGCCTCGCCCATCAGCACGTGATAGGTCGAGCGCTGCTGCGGGCGGCGCTGGATGCCGAGCC
Source organism: Pseudomonadota bacterium (assembly GCA_021828105.1). Lineage (GTDB taxonomy): Bacteria > Pseudomonadota > Alphaproteobacteria > Rhizobiales > Aestuariivirgaceae > Taklimakanibacter. The sequence continues at coordinate 62,588 of JAKATG010000002.1, read as the reverse complement.
CGGTCGAGGCATTGCCCTGGGGGTCGAGATCGACGATCAGCACCGTTTCGCCGACCGCGGCAAGCGCGGTGCCCAGATTGATGGCCGTCGTGGTCTTGCCCACGCCGCCCTTCTGATTGGCGAGCGCCAGGATGCGGGCGGCCTGGGTCTGCGGCAGCAGCTTTTCAGCAAAGGACACGATGGGCCTCCTTCACCACGAGGATCACGCCATGGGAATCGGTCATGCTCGGGTGGCTTTCAACCTGCATTTTCCAAGATTTGGTGGCATCGGTCAATTCCGCATCCACATCTTGTCCCTTGTGAAAATAGCCTATGGCGCCATTTTCCAGGAAAGGTGCGGCATAATCGAGGAGCTTGGGCAAGGGCGCAAGGGCCCTTGCGGTCACCGCCTCGGCCTTGATGGTTCGGGCGAGCGCCTGAGCCTCTTCGATCCGGATAGTGTGGATATGGGCCTTTGCCCCGGTCTGGCGAGCTGCCTCGCGCAGGAAGGCGCCCTTCTTGAGATTGCTCTCGAAGAGGTGGGCTTCGAGCGGCCGCGCGATGGCGAGGATGAGGCCCGGTATGCCGGCCCCACTGCCGAGATCGGCGAGCTTCCGGAGATCTGGCGGCAGGAGCGACAGAAGCTGCAGCGCATCGGCGATATGGCGGGTCCAGACGGCCTCGCGCGTCGCCGGGCCGATGAGATTGATGCGCGCCTGCCATTGCAGGAGCAGGCTCACATAGGTCTCGAGCCGCTCGCGTGATTCACGTGAAACATGAAGTCGCTCGAGAACGTCAGTACTGACGTCCCGGCTCACGCGCTGGCTCGGATCTGGCCCTTGCGCACATGGCCCAGTATGGCGGTGAGCGCTGCCGGAGTCATGCCGTCGATACGCGCGGCCTGACCGAGTGATGCGGGCTTGATGCGCTGCAGCTTCTGGCGCAGTTCCGCCGAGAGCGACGGGATGGCCGCGTAGTCCACCGTCGCGGGCAGGCTCAGACTCTCGTCCCGGCGGAGCGCGATGATGTCGGCCTCCTGGCGCGCGAGATAGCCCGAATAGAGCGCGTCGGCTTCCAGCGCCTCGCGCGCATAGCCGGGGAGCTTCGCGAATTCCGGCCACAGGCGGGCGACGCGATCATAGCCCACATCGGGCGCCGCAATGAGATCGAGGGCCGAGCGGCGCTTACCGTCCTGATTGACCTTGAGACCGGCCTTCTGGGCCTCGGTCGAAGTGAGCGCCAGCGTCCGCGCCCGCTCGCGCGCATGAGCAAGCAGGGTCTGGCGCGCCGCGAAGACCTCGGCGCGCTCACGGCCGACGAGACCGAGTGCCAGGCCCTTGGGGGTCAAGCGCTCATCGGCATTGTCGGCCCGCAGACTCAAGCGATACTCGGCGCGCGAGGTGAACATGCGGTAGGGCTCGGAGACGCCCTTGGTGACGAGATCGTCGATCATCACGCCCAGATAGGCTTCGGCGCGGTCGAAGACGACCGGCGCCTGGCCAGCGACGGAGCGCGCCGCATTGAGACCGGCGACGAGGCCTTGGGCGGCCGCTTCCTCATAGCCGGTCGTGCCGTTGATCTGGCCGGCGAGGAAGAGACCCGGCAGGGCCTTCACCTCCAGCGAGCTTGAGAGCTCGCGCGGATCGACATGGTCATATTCGATGGCATAGCCGGGGCGCAGCACCTTGACCTGCTCGAGGCCCGGAATGGTCTTGAGGAATGCGTGCTGGACCTCTTCCGGCAGCGAGGTCGAGATCCCGTTCGGATAGACCGTGTCGTCGTCGAGGCCTTCCGGCTCGAGGAAGATCTGATGCGAGGCGCGGTCCTTGAAGCGGTTGATCTTGTCCTCGATCGAGGGACAGTAGCGGGGGCCCACGCTTTCGATCTGGCCCGAATACATCGGGCTCAGATGGATGTTATCGGCGATGATGCGATGCGTGGCTTGGGTCGTCTCGGTGATGTGGCAGGAGACCTGCGGCGTCGTGATGGCGCGCGTCATGATCGAGAAGGCGGCTGGATCCTCATCGCCCTTTTGCTCCTCGAGTCCCGACCAGTCGATGCTACGGCCATCGAGGCGGGCCGGTGTCCCGGTCTTGAGCCGGGCGAGCTTCAATCCGGCCGCGCGCATCTGCTGCGACAGGCCGAGCGCCGGCGGCTCGCCGACGCGGCCCGCCGGGATCTTCTTAGGCCCAAGATGGATAAGGCCGTTGAGGAAGGTGCCGGTGGTGAGCACCACCGCTTGCGCTCTGAGGCGGCGGCCGTCCTCGCTGACGATGCCCTGCACCTTGCCCGCTTCGATGATGAGCGACGCCACGCCCGCCTCAATCACTGCAAGGTTTGTCTGTACACGGATCGTTTCCTGCATCGCGCGGCGATAGAGCTTGCGGTCGGCCTGGGCGCGGGGACCGCGCACCGCCGGGCCCTTGGAGCGGTTGAGTAGGCGGAACTGGATGCCGGCCTGATCGGCGATCCGGCCCATCAGGCCGTCGAGCGCATCGATCTCGCGCACCAGATGGCCCTTGCCGAGGCCGCCAATGGCGGGGTTGCACGACATTTCGCCGACCGTCGCGAAGCGATGCGTCACCAGCGCGGTCGAAGCGCCGAGCCGCGCCGCGGCGGCTGCCGCTTCGCAGCCGGCATGGCCGCCGCCAACAACGATGACATCGAAATGCGTGTTCATGCGCCGCTCCATACTTAATCCGCGCACGGACGTCAAAGTTTCTGGGCTTTGTAACGCCCACGACCGGTTTCACGTGAAACAGGTAAAAATCTATTTACCGATGCAGAACTCGCGGAAGATCGCATCGAGAATCTCCTCGACATCGATACGTCCGGTGAGCCGCCCCATATCATAGGCCGCGGCGCGCAGAGCCTCCGCCATGAGTTCCAGATGATCGGGCGAAATCGCCGAGGCGCGCAGCAGATTCTCCACGCAAGAGGCCGTGACCTGCTTGTGACGGCTCCGAATCAAAGTCGCGGAGTCGCCATTCGCCGCCATCTCCAGCACGCGCTGCTCCAGCTTCGCGAAGAATTCGGCCATACCCTCGCCGGTCTTCGCCGAAAGCCGATGAGCCGCTCCACTGACGGGAACCGCCGACGCCAGATCGCTCTTGTTCTCGATCCATAACGTTACCGAATCGAGATCGTCCGGGGGGTCGGCAGCCGCATCGGAAGCCGTCACCCAGACCACGATATCGGCGCCACGCAATTCATTGGCGGTGCGGTCCATGCCGATGCGCTCGATTTCATCCGTGCTGTGGGCCCTGAGGCCCGCCGTATCGGTCAGGATCACCGGCACGCCGGAGAACTCCATCGCCACCTCGATCACATCACGGGTCGTACCCGGTATGGCCGAGACGATGGCGGCCTCCCGCCTGGCCAGCACATTGAGAAGACTCGATTTGCCGGCATTGGGGGGCCCCGCCAGCACGACCTTGACGCCCTCCCGGATCGACGCCGCGCGCTGCGCTTCCGCCAGGGCGCCGCGCATGCGGCGGATCAGGTCCTCGAGCCTGGGCTGGATCTCGTCCATGGTCTGGCGCGCCACATCCGCCTCATCGGCGAAATCGACGGCGGCCTCGACCCTGCCCAATATGGCGATGACATCGCGCCGCCACGCCTCGATCGTCCCCGAGGCATGGCCCAGCGCGTGATGCAAGGCGAGCTTGCGCTGGCGCTCGGTCTTCGCCTGGACGAGGTCGCCAATGCCTTCGGCGGCCACCAGATCGATGCGGCCGTTGCGGAAGGCGCGCTTCGTGAATTCGCCCCGCTCGGCAGGCCGGAGACCCGTCATACCGCCCAGCACGTCGAGGATGGTGCGGATGACCGCCAGGCTGCCGTGGAGATGGAACTCGGCAACGTCCTCGCCCGTGAAACTGTGGGGGCCCGGGAAGGTTAGCAAGAGGCCGTCATCCAGGACATCCTTCGTCTTAGGGTTACGGAAAACCCGCCGCGCCGCCTGGCGCGGTCTGGGCAGTCGGCCGGTCAGGGTGCGGGCAGCCGCGAAGGCCTCAGGCCCGCTCACACGTATGACCGCGATACCGGCCATTCCGGCTCCGGAAGAGAGGGCAAATATGGTACTACTGGCGTTCATTACGGATTCGAATCGATACTTATCATTTCCTGCCGGGTTGCCCCTTTGCCGGGAGACGGTAGCATGGCCTCCATGACCCCAGCATCCGCCAATCTCCTCGGGCTCGAAACCAGCCCCTATCTGCTCCAGCACAAGGACAATCCCGTCCACTGGATGCCTTGGGGCGATGCCGCTTTCGCCAGGGCCAAGGCCGAGAACAAGCCCATCATCCTCTCGGTGGGCTATGCCGCCTGCCATTGGTGCCATGTGATGGCGCATGAAAGCTTCGAGGACGACGAGACCGCGCGACTCATGAACGAGCATTTCGTGGCGATCAAGGTCGATCGCGAGGAGCGTCCGGATGTCGACCGCCTCTATATGCAGGCGCTGCATTCGCTGGGCGAGCAGGGCGGCTGGCCGCTCACCATGTTCCTGACCCCCGACGGCCATCCCTTCTGGGGCGGCACCTACTTCCCAAAGGAGCAGCTCTATGGCCGGCCGAGCTTCCGCTATGTGCTGAAGGAGCTGACCCGCATCTGGCGCGACGAGCATGCCAAGGTCACGACCAATGCCACGGCCATCCTCTCCGCCCTCAAGCGCGAGCCCGCGAGGCCCGATCAGGACGTGGCCCTGACACTCGATCTCGCCGCCGACGCCGCGCGGGTCTTCCTTTCCGCCATCGACCTCGACCATGGCGGTCTCAAGGGCGCGCCCAAATTCCCGCAAGTGCCGATCTTCGCCTTTCTGTGGTCCATGGCGGAGCGCAGCGGCGACCAGCGTCTCTTCGACGCCGTCACCCTCACCCTCACCCATGTTTCACAAGGCGGCATCTACGATCACCTGGGCGGCGGCTTCGCGCGCTATTCGGTCGATCATCTCTGGCTCGTCCCGCATTTCGAGAAGATGCTCTATGACAATGCCCAGCTCGTGAGCCTTCTCGCCCGTGTCGCCCGGCGCACCGGCAATGCTCTGTTCCGGCTCCGAATCGAGGAGACGATCGGCTTCGTCCTGCGCGAGATGACGGCGCCGATCGGCGCCTATGCCGCAAGCTACGATGCCGACTCGGAAGGCGAGGAGGGCAAGTTCTACGTGTGGACGGCACAGGAGATCACCGATCTTCTCGGGCCCGAGAAAGCAAAAGCCTTTGCCCAGACCTACGATGTCTCGCTCGCCGGCAATTGGGAAGGCCATAACATCCTCAATCGTCTCAAGTCGCTCGAGCTTCGCGACGATCGGACGGAAAGCCAGCTCGCCGCGTCACGCGAGATTCTTTTCGACGCGCGCAAGAAACGCATCCCGCCCGGCTATGACGACAAGGTGCTGGCCGACTGGAACGGCCTCATGATCTCCGGTCTCGCCGAAGCCGCGCTCTTGCTCAACCGTCCGGACTGGGCCGAGTCCGCGCGAAGCGCCTTCGCCGCCATCATGAGCCATCATTGGCAGGAAGGCCGGCTGCATCATTCATGGCGCGACGGTCGCTTACGCTATGACGCCACCGCTGAAGGCTATGCCCATCTGATCACCGCAGCACTCGCCCTCGCCGCCATCACGCCCGGTGGCGATCATCTGGCGCAGGCGGTGACACTCGCCGACACGATGATCGCCAAACTGTGGGACGAGCGTCGCCAAGCCTTCGCTTTCGCGACCGAGGAAGCGGGCCTCATCATCCGCAATGTCCAGGCGCATGACGATGCGACGCCCAACGCCAATGCGGTGATGGTCCGCAATCTGGCAGCACTTTACCATCTCACCGGCAAGGCCGATTATCTCGCCAAGGCCGATGCCATCCACAAGAGCTTCGCCGCCGAGGCCGCCAACAATCCTTTCGGCTATGCCACATTGCTGCTGAGCTTCACGATGCTCGCCGATCCCGTCCAGATCGTCATGAGTGGCAAGGCCGGCAATGCTTTCGCCGACGAGCGCTTCCGCCGGCTGATCGATGCCGTGGGATCGAACGCCGTCATCCAATGGATCGACGATCCTTCACGCCTGCCCGAGGATCATCCCGCCCGCCACAAATCGGCAGGTGCCGCTTCGCGCGCCTATCTCTGCCGCGGCCAAGTCTGCGCCGCGCCGGCACAGACCGTTGCCGACGTCGACGACGCGCTGCAGCTTCTACAGCTTCAGCGCGCCTGACAAAGTCAATATCTCTTACGCGTTCATCGAGTCGAAGAAGTCGCCATTGGTCTTGGTCTGGCGCAACTTGTCGAGCAGGAACTCGATCGCATCGACGGTGCCCATCGGGTTGAGGATACGCCTGAGCACATAGGTCTTCTTGAGCAGGTCCGGCTTGACCAGGAGCTCTTCCTTGCGGGTGCCCGAGCGCAAGATGTCGATCGACGGGAAGACGCGCTTGTCGGCGACCTTGCGGTCGAGGATGATTTCCGAATTGCCGGTGCCCTTGAACTCTTCGAAGATGACTTCGTCCATGCGGCTGCCGGTATCGATGAGCGCGGTGGCGATAATGGTGAGCGATCCGCCTTCCTCGATGTTGCGCGCCGCGCCGAAGAAGCGCTTCGGCCGCTGCAGCGCATTGGCATCGACGCCGCCGGTCAGCACCTTGCCGGAAGACGGCACCACAGTGTTGTAGGCGCGGCCGAGGCGGGTGATCGAATCGAGCAGGATCACGACATCGCGGCCGTGCTCCACGAGGCGCTTGGCTTTCTCGATCACCATCTCGGCGACCTGGACATGCCGCGACGCCGGCTCATCGAAGGTGGACGAGATCACCTCGCCTTTCACCGAGCGCTGCATGTCGGTCACTTCTTCCGGCCGCTCGTCGATGAGCAGCACGATCAGATAGCATTCGGGATGATTGGAAGTGATCGACTGGGCGATGTTCTGCAGGAGCACCGTCTTGCCGGTACGCGGCGGCGCCACGATGAGGCCGCGCTGGCCTTTGCCGATCGGCGTCACGATATCGATGACGCGGGCCGAGTAATCCTTCTTGGTCGGGTCCTGGATCTCCATCTCCAGCCGCTCATCGGGATAGAGCGGCGTCAAATTGTCGAAATGGACCTTGTGGCGGGTCTTGTCCGGATCCTCGAAATTGATCGTGTTGACCTTGAGCAGGGCGAAGTAGCGCTCGCCGTCCTTGGGGCTGCGGATCTGGCCTTCGACCGTATCGCCGGTGCGCAAGGTGAAGCGGCGGATCTGGCTTGGGCTGACATAGATGTCGTCGGGCCCGGCGAGGTAATTCGCGTCGGGCGAGCGCAGGAAGCCGAAGCCGTCCTGCAGCACCTCGACGACGCCTTCGCCGATGATCTCGACCTCGCGCGCCGCGAGGCTCTTGAGGATGGCGAACATCAGCTCCTGCTTGCGCAGCGCGCTGGCATTCTCGACCTGCAGCTCTTCGGCGATCACCAGCAATTCGGCCGGGCTCTTTTCCTTGAGCGAGTGGAGTTTGATTTCCTTGAGTTCTGAAATACTTGTCATGTGAGTTTTCGGTGACGCCACTTTTAGCGGCGTTAGTCTTTGAGGGAGTTGAGTACCAGGTCACTAAAACAACGGCCTGGCGGGTGAGGGAGGGAGCCGATTCTAGAGAAGAATCCTGCCGGCCCTTTGAGGTGGGAACCTTGAACCGGTCACTGCTTCAGCAGAGCCTTAACAAAATACATCGGCCTTGGAAACTGTTTATTTCATTAGCGCGTGATCAGGAAAAGTGGCCCCCGGTTTTCCGTCCGATCACGCGCCAAATTTAAGATTACGATCACGTTAATCACTTCAGGTCGTACCGACCTGAAGTGATCGTGATCTAGGGCTTAACCACGGCCATGATGACGATCACGATCAGGAGCACGGTCGGGATCTCATTGATGATCCGGAAGAACCTTTCGTCCCTGGGTCGCTCGTCCTCTGCGAAGGCTCCGACGAACTGGGCCAGCCAGAAATGGAAGGCCGTCATCGCCACCACCGCAACGAGCTTGACCACAAGCCATAGGCTGAGACTGGCAAAAGCATCGGTCACCCAGATGAGCGACAGACCCAGTATCCAGGACAGGATCATGGCCGGCAGCATGATCGCCTTGAGCAGCCGCCTTTCCATTACCTTGAAGATCTCAGAGCTCTCTCCGCCGACGGCGGTGCGCCGGTGATAGACCATGAGCCGGGGAAGGTAGAAAAGGCCGGCCATCCAGGCTGTGACGGCGATGATGTGAAAGGCCTTGAGCCAGAGATAGCCCATAGATAGTCACCCGTCGAGTTTTCGCAAGTGCCGCACGACTTGCTCCACATGCTCGGGCGGCGTCCCCGGTCGCATGCCATGGCCCAGATTGAAGATATGGCGGTCTTTCGGCAAGGCCCCGATAATCAGCTCCACGGCTTTCTCGAGCGCCGCTCCGCCTTTTTCGACGAGCAGGGGATCAAGGTTCCCTTGCACGGCATGTGATCCCGCCAGCTGGTCGCGGGCCCAAGTAAGCGGCAGCGACGTCTCCACGCTCAAGGCCTCCGCCCTGGTGATCTGGCCGATCCGCTTGTGGCCGGCCCCGGCGCCGCGGGCAAAGACGATGACCGGCACATTGGGCCGCGCCGCCCGCACTTTGGTGATGATCGCCGCAATCGGCCGCCCTACCAGGTCTTCCTGGAGATAGCCCGGCAGATCCCCCGCCCAGGAATCGAAGATCTGCACAACATCCACCCCGGCATCGATCTGGCGGATGAGATAGGACACCGAGGCCTCGATCAAACGGTCGATCAAGAGACCGAACCATTCAATCCCGCTTGCCGCGACAGCACGCGCGATCTCGCGTCCGCCTTCACCGCCCCCGCCGACCATGTAGCTCGCCACCGTCCAGGGCGCGCCGCAGAAACCGATCAGCGCGATGCCGGCCGGAAGCTTCGACTTTACCGCTTCCGCGGTCTCGCAGACGAGCCGCACTTCCTCGGCCTCATCGAGCCGCCACAAGGCCTGCACCCTCGCAAGACCTGAAATCTTCTCGACCACCGGCCCTTCGCCTTCCGCGAAAGTCAGACCCAGGCCCATGGCCTGCGGCACGACCAATATGTCGGCGAACAGGATCGCCGCATCGAGATCGAAGCGCCGCAAAGGCTGCAGCGTCACCTCGGCGGCGAGCTCCGGCGAATAGCACAGATTGAGGAAGGATCCGGCCTTCGCCCTGAGCTCGAGATATTCCGGAAGGTACCGCCCGGCTTGGCGCATGAACCATACTGGACGTCGCGAGGCTTTCTTGGCCTTTAGAACGTCCAGTAGTGCCGAACTATCCATGAGCGCATACCAAATAAAGAGAGAAAGATAGATATTGGTTTAGATGATGGGGCGTGAGAGTCATGAATAGCGAGCTTGCCCGCATCTTGCCAACCGGCCCTCGTTGTCACAGCTCCGAGTCACCTCGCGGCATATTGAGTTGAGGATAAATAAATCTTCTATTTCAATAGGATAATAGAGAGGTGGCAGAGCTGTCCACAAATGGTTTAAGCATTGTTAACAGCGCGTCCTTGTCCACAGAATACCGTCACCACGTTCCCCGACGGCGAAATTGTGGATTACCCGATGAACAAAATGATAGAAGCTTTCCAAAAGCTTAACCGGCGTCATCTTATCCACAACTGAGCAACTGGCTGTACCCGTGTCCGCTCCGCGATTTTTCCACATGCATCTGATCTCGGATGCGACCGGCGAGACCTTGAACACGGTCGCCCGTGCCGCGATGGCCTATTATGCCGATTACCAGCCGGTCGAGCATATCTATGCTCTGGTCCGCACGTCGAAGCAGCTGGCACGCGCTCTGACCGAGATCGAAAGCGAGCCCGGCGTCGTCCTCTTCACCTTGATCGATGCCGATCTGAGATCCCAGCTCGAGAAGAGATGCGCCGAGCTCAGCATCCCTTGCATCTCCATCCTCGATCCGGTCATTGCCAGCCTCGCGCAATATCTCAATGCTCAATCGCGGCCGCAGCTTGCCGGCCAGCATGCGCTCAATGCCGAATATTTCCGCCGCATCGATGCGCTCAACTTCACCATGATCCATGACGATGGTCAGCACACGAACGATCTCGACCAGGCGGATGTGATCCTGACCGGCATCAGCCGCTCGTCCAAGACGCCGACCAGCATCTATCTCGCCAATCGCGGTATCAAGACCGCCAATGTCCCGATCGTGCCGAACATTCCCCCGCCCAAGGAGCTCGAGACGGTAACCAGGCCCCTGATCGTCGGCCTGATCGCCAGCGCCGAGCGTATCGCCCAGATCCGCCGGCATCGCCTTCTCGCCATCAATGAGCAGGGCGAGACGGACTATGTAGACCAGGACGCCATCGCCGCCGAGCTCGCCCATATGCGCAAGCTGTGCTCCCGCCATAATTGGCCGATCATCGACGTCACCCGCCGTTCGATCGAGGAGACGGCCGCGGCCGTCATCAATTTGTTGCGCGACCGTGACGAAGCCAAGGATGCCGAGGCATGAGGCTCGTGCTCGCATCGACGAGCCGGATCCGAGGCGAGCTCTTGACCAAAGCCGGTCTTGACTTCGAAGCTTTACGGCCGGAAGTCGATGAAAATGCGCTGAAAAGATCAGCCAAGGACTTGGCACCCGGCGATTTGGCGCAATCCCTGGCCGCCGCCAAAGCCGTTTCGGTAGCGAATCGACTGCCGGGTGCTCTGGTGATCGGCGCCGATCAGATCCTCAATCTCGGGGGCAGGGCCTTCGACAAGCCGGGATCCCGGGACGAGGCCCGCCAGCATCTCCTCGAGTTGGGGGGGCGGTCCCATGTCCTCGAGACCGCGATCTGCTGCGCTGAAGGCGACGCTGTCGTCTGGCGGCATCTGGGCCGGGCCACGCTGCGCATGCGGAACTTCTCGGAAGCTTTCCTTGAGGACTATCTCGACCGGATGGGCCCGGAGGTCACGACATCGGTCGGCGCCTATAAGCTCGAAGGCCTTGGCGCCCAGCTCTTCGACACTATCGATGGCGATTATTTCACCATTCTCGGCCTGCCGCTGTTGCCGCTCCTCGATTTCCTGAGAAAAAAGGAGGTCTTGGCCCAATGACGCGCAAAGCCTGTGTCATTGGCTGGCCGATCAGCCATTCGCGCTCGCCTATCATCCATGGCTACTGGCTCGAGCGCTATGGCATCGACGGCGCCTATGAGCGCATTGCTGTGCCCCCGGACGACCTGCCAAGCTTCTTCAAGTCGCTCGGCGAGAAGGGCTATGTCGGCTGCAATGTCACGCTGCCGCACAAGGAGGGCGCGTTTCGCGCCGTGCGCGTCGCCGATGCGGCGACCACGCGTCTCGGCGTGGTCAACACGGTATTCCATCGCGATGGCGAATTGTGGGGCACCAGCACCGACGGCGAAGGCTTCCTCGCCAATCTGTCAGACCATGTGCCGGACTGGCAGGCAAAGGATCGCAGCGTCGTCATTCTGGGCGCCGGCGGCGCCGCGCGGGCCATTGTCGGTGCGCTTCTCGATGCCGGTTGCCGAAGGCTCCTGGTCGTCAACCGCACCTTGGCGCGCGCCGAGGAGTTGCGGCGCGATTTTGGGCCACGCGTCGAGCCGCGCCAATGGATGGACGTCGAAAAGCTTCTCGAAGATGCCGATCTCCTGGTCAATACGACATCGCTCGGCATGAGCGGACAGCCGCGGCTGGCGCTCGATCTCGATCACCTGCCGCGGTCGGCGGTCGTCACTGATATCGTCTATACGCCGCTCGAGACCGATCTCCTGATCCGCGCCCGCGCCCGCGGCAATGTCGTAGTGCCGGGCCTCGGCATGCTGCTGCACCAGGCGGTGCGCGGCTTCGAATTGTGGTTCGGCCATAGGCCGGAAGTGACGGTTGAGCTTCACGACCTCGTCGCCCGCGATATCGATCCCGGATTCAAGCGATGATCGTGATCGGCCTCACCGGATCGATCGGCATGGGCAAGACCGAGACGGCGCGCATGTTCGCCAAGGAAGGCATCCCCGTCTCGGAATCGGATGCGATCGTACACCGGCTCTATGATCAGGATGGCGCTGCGGTGAAGCCCGTCGCCGCCGCCTTTCCCGGCGCCGTCGTCCATGGCCGCATCGACCGGGAGAAGCTTACAAAGCATCTCGGTGCCCATCCGCAGGATTTCGCCCGGCTCGAGGCGATCGTCCATCCGCTGGTGCGCGCCGAGCAGGAGAAATTCCTCAAAGACGCGCGCCGGCGGAAGGCGCCTCTCGCGGTGCTCGACATTCCCTTGCTGTTCGAGACCGGGCGCGACCGCGACGTCGACAAGATCGTCGTCGTCTCGGCGCCGGCCGATATCCAGCGCCGCCGGGTACTTGCGCGGCCCGGGATGACAGAGGAAAAATTCGCGGCCATCCTGGCCCGCCAGGTACCCGATGCGGATAAGCGGGCGCGCGCCGATTTCATTGTGGATAGCGATCGGGGGCTGGACTACGCGCACGCGCAAGTGCGGCATATAATCGACGTGCTGTCACAAAGTGATTCGACATAATGCGCGAGATCGTCCTCGATACCGAGACCACCGGCATAGATCATGCGAAAGGCCACCGCGTCGTCGAGCTCGGCGCGGTCGAGCTCATCAACCACATTCCGAGCGGCAAGACCTTCCACGCTTACATTGATCCCGAGCGCGACATGCCGTCCGATGCCGAGGCCATCCATGGTCTGACGACGCAGTTCCTGAAAGGCAAGCCGCTGTTTGCGGCGATCGCCGCGGAGTTCCTCGCCTTCATCGGCGAGGCGAGCCTCGTCATCCACAATGCCTCATTCGACGTCGGCTTCCTCAATGCCGAATTCGCCCGCCTGAACATACCGGCGCTGCTGCCGGAACGCGTCGTCGACACGCTGATGCTCGCCCGCCAGAAGCATCCGATGGGTCCGAACAGCCTCGATGCCCTGTGCAAGCGCTATGGCATCGACAATTCGAAGCGCGACAAGCATGGCGCTCTGCTCGATTCGGAATTGTTGGCCGATGTCTATCTCGAGCTCATCGGCGGACGCCAGGCGGCGCTGTCGCTCTCGGCCATCACGGTCGGAAGCCGCGCCGTGATCACGCCTTCCGGCATCGTACGGCCGCGTCCGGTGCCGCTTACGAGCCGGCTCACCGAGATGGAGATCCTCGCGCACAAGGCCCTGATCGCCGAGCTTGGCGAGAAGGCTTTGTGGAACGAGCTTCTGAATTAAACGGAAATTACGCCGTGGCTTGCGCCTGCGCCGCCATGCGCTTCTGATACATGCCGGCGAAATCGATCGGATCGAGCATCAAAGGCGGGAAGCCGCCATTGCGGGTCGCTTCGCCGAGGATCTGGCGGGCGAAAGGAAAGAGCATGCGCGGGCATTCGATGAGCACCGCCGGATGCAGCATGTTCTGTGGGAAATTCTCCAGCCGGAAGACGCCGGCATAGAGGATCTCGGCGGCGAAGATGACCTTGTTCTCGGACGTCGCCTTGGCGTCGATATGGAGCTCGACCTCGAAATCCGACGGCGCCAGGTTGCGCGCATTCACATTGATCGAGATGTTGATCTCGGGCTGGGCCTTTTGCGGCGCCAGCGACTGCGGCGCATGCGGGTTTTCGAAGCTCAGATCCTTGAGATACTGGCCGAGGATGCGCATCGACGGCTGGGCGCCCGGCTGCGGCGGCGGCGCGTTGAGCTCGGACCCTACGGACTCTGCCGGAGCGGCGGTAGCCTCGGGGCCGGGGCCGGGGCCGGGGCCGTTGCTGTCGCTGCCGTCGCCATTCGTTGATTTGGCGGCCTGCTTCTTCGGCGCCGGCTTGCTCGTCTTGGCCATGGAATCTTCTGCCTTTCATCAAAACGGGGGTGTCCGTTCCGGACGCCAGCTATCATGAATGGCTGATGGGCCGCAAGCATTCCGGCTCGCGCCTGAAGGGCGCTAGCGGTTCCAGGGCGAGCCGTCGTTCTTTTCCTGCTCTCGCTGCGGCGGCAGCCTGTCATCGTGGATTTCAACGGCTTCGCCGTCGATCACGACGCCGCCCTTGCGCGCCATTGGCCGGCTCATGCGCCGCTCGACGATCTTCCGCATGAACGGCAGGAGCAACAGGATGGCGGCGACATCGGACAGGAGACCGGGCAGGATAAAAAGGATGCCGGCCAGGATGCCGAGCATGCCGGCAATGGCGGCGTTGGGGCCGATATAGCCTTTCTGGCTCGCTTCCCGGACCTCGTTGAGGGATCTGATGCCGGTATGGCGGATGGTCAGGCCGCCCAGGACGAAGCCCAGAATGACGGCGAGGACCGGAAACCAGGCACCAAACCATTGCCCGGTCTTAACCAGCAGGAAGAGCTCCAGCAGGCCGAGCGCAAAAAGGACAAAAATAATGGTTCTGATCACCTTAAACCTGTAGGACAGTGAAGCAGCAGCGGCGGCCTTTGGACCGCGCCCCGGCCCTCCTATATAAGGAGGTTGAGACCCCGACTTCAATTTGGCCCAGACGGAAAGACCCGCGGAATGATGAATCAGGCTTTTGACCCACTGAATCTGCTGATCCTTGCGATTGCAGTGGTGGTCATCTTGCGCCTGCGGTCGGTCCTGGGCAAACGCACCGGCAATGAGCGTCCGCCGGTCGATCCCTATGCCACTCAACGCCGCGCTGAAAAGCCGCAAGCGCCGGGCAATGTCATCAACCTGCCACAGCGTGAAAACGCGACCGAAAATTCGGCGTCGCAGCCGCCGGCGGAACCGGTCTGGACAGGCTATGCCGAGGCCGGCACCAGCGTCGCCAAGGGCCTTGAGAAGATCGCCGCCGCCGACGGCCAGTTCTCGACGAAAACCTTCGTCGAGGGCGCCAAGCTCGCTTACGAGATGGTGGTGACGGCCTTCGCCCAAGGCGACCGCCAGTCGCTCAAGAACCTCCTGTCGCGCGAAGTCTATGAAGGCTTCGCCAGGGCGATCGACGAGCGCGAGAAGGCCGGCCAGATCCTCGAATCGCGGTTTGTCGGCATCGACAAGGCCGATGTGACGGCCGCCGATCTCAAGGGCAAGCGCGCCAGCATCACCTTGCGCTTCATTGCCGAATTCATCTCGGCGACCCTCAACAAGGCGGGCGAGGTCATCGACGGCGATCCCAAACAGGTGCGCCAGATCACCGATGTATGGACCTTCGAGCGCGACACCGCCTCGCGCGATCCCAATTGGAAGCTGGCAGCGACGGACGAGCCGGGCTGAGCCCCTCACATGCGGGATGGCATCAGGATGCGCCGGCTCTTGAGTTTGGCCCTGCTTCTGGTCATGTGCGGGGGCATGAGCGCCGCAGCGAAACCCCCCTTCGAGGAAACGGATTTCCGCGCGATCGCCGGCTGGGCCGACGTCGACCACGAGGCTGCGCTCGCGACCTTCAAGCGCTCATGCGCCGAGATCGAAGCGACCGGCCATGCTTTCCAGCGCAAGGTGGCCTATGGCGGGACCAGGCGCGACTGGCTGGCGGTCTGCCAGGGGCTCAAGACCGTCGCCGATGCGCGCCGCTTTTTCGAACAGGCCTTCACGCCGCTCATCGTGCGCGACGCCGAGCGTCCGCAAGGGCTGTTTACCGGCTATTACGAGCCTGAAGCCGAAGGCAGCCTGAAGCCCGGCGGCGCCTACAAGGTGCCGATCTATGCCAGGCCCGCCGATTTTGTCGGCTTCGATGCCAAGACCGCGAAGCGCCTGGGCCTTGCCTATGGCCGCACCGTCGATGGCAAGCCTCAGGCCTATTACACAAGGCGCGAGATCGAGAACGGCGCACTCGAGGGCCGGGGCCTCGAGCTCGTCTGGCTCAAGGACTGGGCCGATGCGTTCTTCATCCAGGTCCAGGGCTCGGGCCGCGTGCGCCTGCCCGATGGCCAGGTGATACGGCTCGGCTTCGCGGCAAAGACCGGCCTTCCCTATACCGCCATTGGCGGGCTCCTGCTCCAGCGCGGCATCCTCACCCGCGAGGACGTGTCGATGCAGGCGATCAGGGCGTGGATGCGCCAGAACCCCAAGGATGCGCGCGAGCTGATGTGGGAGAACAAGTCCTTCGTATTCTTCCGCGAGATCCGGGGCGGGGATTCCGACCTCGGTCCGCCCGGCGCCCAGAAGGTCCCGTTGACACCGTTTCATTCGCTCGCCGTCGACCGCTCTCTATGGATGTTCGGCACGCCGGTCTGGCTCGATACGCAGGCGCCCAAGGGCGAACGCGGAACGCTCGTGCCGTTCCGCAATCTCCTGGTGGCGCAGGACACCGGCACCGCGATCAAGGGCCATGCGCGGGGCGACGTTTTCTGGGGTGCGGGCGAGGAAGCGGCACTGACCGCGGGCCACATGAAAAGCCCGGGCCTGATGATCGTGCTTTTGCCCAAGGCGCTGGCCCAGCGGCTGCTCAGCCGGCAATGACCCGCAAGCTCCCACCCGATTATGCTTTGTGGGAAGACGTCGCGCGGACCGTGAAGCCGCTTCACAGGTCCAAAGCGAAGAAGAAATCCGAGACCAAGGCAAAGGCCGAAGCCCCTCAAGCGGCGAGGGCTGAAAAGCCGGCCAAGCCCATCCTGCGGGCACCGCCGGCACGCCACGATCCGCCGGCATTGACCGGCCTCGACCGCAGAAGCGAGCGCCGCATGACCCGCGGCCAGGTCGAGATCGAAGGCCGCATCGATCTGCATGGCACCGGCATCGAGCGCTCGCGCGAGCGTCTCCTGAATTTCCTGGTGACGTCCAGGGCGCAGGGCCTGCGCCTGGTCTTGGTGATCACCGGCAAGGGTGCCTCGCCCTTCACCCGCCACACGCTGCACGGCTCGGATCACTATCATGCGCCGGAACGCCAGGGCCGCTTGCGCCGCCTGGTGCCGGACTGGTTCCATGAAGGCCAATTCCGCGAGCATGTCGCGGGCTTCCAGCCGGCGCATCCGCGCCATGGCGGGGGCGGCGCCTTTTATGTGAAGCTCAGGAAGAAAGAGCGGAGGGCAGGATGACGCCCTTTGGCGAGCGCATGCGCAAGCTGCGCGCCGAGCGCAAGGTCACGCTGAAGGAGATGGCCGAGGAGATCGGGGTGTCGAGCGCTTATCTCTCGGCGCTGGAGCACGGCAAGCGCGGCCGGCCGGGCTGGCATCTGCTGCAGCGCATCATCAGCTATTTCAACATCATCTGGGACGAGGCCGAGGATGTCGTGCGCCTGGCGCGCATCTCGCATCCGCGCGTGGTCATCGACACGTCGGGTCTCGAGCCTTCCGCCACCGAGCTCGCCAATCGCCTGGCCGACGATATTTCGACCCTCGACCAGAAGGATCTCGCCGAGATGCTCGCCGTGCTCAACCGGCGCAAGCAGAAGAAGAAATAGGTCTGGATCTCAATCGGCGTAGCTGCCGATGAGGACGAGATTGAGCCGGTCGGGCTGGACGCTGTTGCCGGGCTGCATGACGACCGACTGCGCCTGGTAGACAGGGTCGGTGCGCACCAGCGAATAGAGTTTTGCCGCCATACGGGTCTCGTCGCTGAAAGTGAGCCGGTATTTGACGGTGACCAGGATGAACGGGGAGATGACGGACATGCCCTCATATTCCTCGAGGCCCATGCCGGCCGTTTTGACCTCGCTGAACTGCTCGCCCTTCGACAAGGTGTGGCCGAGCCGCCCGGCGGTGTTGAAGTCGCCGGACCGGCGCTTGATCACGTCGACGGCTTTGAAAGGCTGCTTCTCCTGGCAGAAGATCACCGGATGAGCGAGAACGGCGACCGCGGGCGTGGGGCCGATATTCTCGGTGCCGATCTTGAGCGGAATGGAGGCGCCGGCGCCGTCGAAGGCCAATGTGCCGGCGAGCTCGACGGTGAAGGTCACCCATGGGCGCTGCGTGGCGATGAGCACCTGCTCGGCGATGCCGGCGGACCGCTTGGCGGCTTCGGCGGTGGCCTGGGTGGCCTCGGCCAGCGACCGGTTTGTCGCCACCAGGGCATCGCCCGTC
This sequence comes from Pseudomonadota bacterium, assembly GCA_021828105.1. Taxonomy (GTDB): domain Bacteria; phylum Pseudomonadota; class Alphaproteobacteria; order Rhizobiales; family Aestuariivirgaceae; genus Taklimakanibacter. Next base: position 44,658 of record JAKATG010000002.1, on the reverse strand, counting down.
ACCCGCGTTTCGCTGACCAGAGCGCGGGTCGCGCGCCACATGAGCCAAATGGCTACACCCAGGATGACGGTGAAGATGGCGAGGATCTCGGCGGCATTCGCCCGCGCATATTCGCCGAGGCAACGTCTTGATTCCAAAAGGGAGTCATAGAAGCTGGCACCGACCGTCATCCCCTGCCGGCAGGTCTGCAGGTCGGATGATGTCCACACCATCCAAGCGACGATCGCCGCGATGATAAGCGCAACGATCCAATGGCCCAACGTCCGCATTCTTGGTGGCCCCTTGTGATCGAGCCACCTTTAGAGCAAATCCTGCCCAAGTTGAAGGCTTTGGCGATGAGGATTTGCCTTAAAATATTGATTTGGCGTGAAACCTTTTCGACGACGTGAACTTCGCCGGGATGGGGGCGAGTGTCACAAAATGAACTTCGACAGGTCCGTGTTGCGGGCGAGGTCGCCGATGTTTTTTTCCACGAAGGTTTTATCGATCTTCACCGTCTCGCCGGACCGGTCGGTCGCCGAATAGCTCACCTCGTCGAGGACGCGTTCCATCACCGTCTGCAGGCGCCGCGCGCCGATATTCTCGATCGCGGCGTTGATCTCGGCCGCGATATCGGCGAGCGCATCGATGCCGTCCTCGCTGAAGTCCAATGTCACACCCTCGGTCTTGAGCAGTGCCTTGTATTGCTTGATCAGGCTCGCCTCGGGCTCCGTCAGGATGCGGCGGAAATCGTCGCGGGTCAGCGCCTTGAGCTCGACCCGGATCGGCAGGCGGCCTTGCAGTTCGGGCAGGAGGTCGGAGGGCTTGGCGATATGGAAGGCGCCGGAGGCGATGAACAAAATATGATCGGTCCGCACCGGTCCGTATTTAGTCGACACCGTCGTGCCCTCGATCAGCGGCAGGAGGTCACGCTGCACGCCTTCGCGGCTCACATCGGCGCCCTGGCGTTCCGAGCGGGCGCAGATCTTGTCGACCTCGTCCAGGAACACGATGCCGTTGTTCTCGGTGGCGTTGATCGCCTCCTGGGTGATCTGGTCCTGGTCGAGCAGCTTGTCGCTTTCCTCGGCGAGCAGCACCTCATGGCTCGCCTTGACCGACATGCGCTTCTGCTTGAGGCGGTGGCCGAAGGCCTTGCCCAGCATGTCGGAGAGATTGATCACGCTCGCCGAGGAGCCCGGCATGCCGGGAATGTCGAAGCTCGGCACCGAGGGCGAGTCCATGATCTGGACCTCGATCTCCTTGGCATCGAGCTCACCCGTGCGCAGCTTCTTGCGGAAGCTCTCGCGCGTCGTCTCCGACGCATTCGCGCCGACGAGCGCGTCGAGCACGCGGCGCTCGGCATTGAGATGGGCCTGCGCCTCGACGTCCTTGCGTCGGGCCGCCTTGACCATGGCGACCGCCGCTTCCAGGAGGTCGCGGATCATCTGCTCGACATCGCGCCCGACATAGCCGACCTCGGTGAATTTCGTCGCCTCGACCTTGATGAAGGGCGCGTTGGCGAGCTTGGCGAGGCGGCGCGCGATCTCGGTCTTGCCGACGCCGGTCGGCCCGATCATCAGGATGTTCTTGGGCATCACCTCTTCGCGCAGGGGCTCTTCGAGCTGCTTGCGCCGCCAGCGGTTGCGCAGCGCGATGGCGACGGCGCGCTTGGCGTCCTTCTGGCCGACGATGTGGCGGTCGAGTTCGGAAACGATTTCGCGGGGAGTGAAGTCGGTCATGGATGGCTCATTCAGGCTCTGACGACCGGCAAATGCCGGGCAAGGATGGTGGGGACGAATTGCATGACGGCACGGCGCGCCCGATGCCAGCCGACGCCAAGGAGAATGACGGATGCGCCCATCAGGAGGAGCGTGATCCAGATGGCATTCTGCTCGCCGCCGAGCTGGCTGAAGGCATAGACCAAGGCGCCGCCCAGATAGGCGAGCGAGGAGACGAGGAAGGCGCGGCGGTCGATGACGAGCGCGATGAGCGCGAAGAGGACGACGGCGGCAATGGTCAGGATGTTGGACTGCGCCGTCACGTCCTGGCCGGAGGAGATGATACCGGCAATGGGATGGACGATGAGCGGTGCCGCGATGAGCGTGAGCCAGAAGCCGCAATCGGAGCGGCGCGTCAGGCGTTCGCGATCCGACATGTCGTACCACTGTGCTGCCGCCAGCGTGGCAAAGCCGGCAATGAGGAACAGGATATAGATGACGCCTTGCGAGGGCTCGTCGAACAGCCGGACACAGACATCGAGAAAGGTCACGACGCAGCTGCCGGCCAGCAGCAGCAGCGCGAAAGGCAGCCGGAAACGGAGATAAAAGAGAAGTGCGGCGACAATTGCCGCGAGGCCGGGGAGCCGCATATCGGCAGAGGTTGCAAACCAGGCCGTTTCTTCACTCCCCATGCTGATCACGCCATGAACGTAGTAAGCAAGGCCCGGCACGATGAAGATCGCCAGCACGATGCTCGGCAAGGTGAGCTTGAGCTTGCGGGTCAGATATTCGGCGAGCCCCCACATTACGGCGATGAAGACGACCGGGAACGCCACGCCGAGGGAGGGGAGCGTCGCTGCGGCCGCCCATAGGCCGACACCCAGCAGCACGACGCCGAGGGCGATGAAGAACTCATTGAAGTTCTTCATGAACACGAAGCGCTCGTCGCTCAGCGCATGCTGATGACGTGCCGCATGCCGTTTGGCCGGCAGGTCTTGAAGGGCGAGCGCCTGCTGTTCGGTGATGATGCCGGATCTGACGGCCTCATCGAGATCGGCGCGCGTCAGCATTCGAGGGCTTCGACGGTCACATTGTCGTTGGTGTAGACGCAGATCTCGGCGGCGATGGCCATCGCCTTGCGGGCGATCGCCTCGGCATCCATGTCGGTGTCGATCAAGGCGCGTGCCGCCGCCAGCGCATAATTGCCGCCCGAGCCGATGCCGATCAGGCTGCGCTCGGGCTCGAGCACGTCGCCCGTGCCGGTCAGGACCAGGCTCACTTGCTTGTCGGCGACGATCATCATGGCTTCGAGGCGCCTGAGATAGCGGTCGGTGCGCCAGTCCTTGGCGAGCTCGACGCAGGCGCGGGTGAGCTGGAGCGGATATTGCTCGAGCTTGGCCTCGAGCCGCTCGAACAGCGTCATGGCATCGGCCGTCGCCCCGGCGAAGCCGGAGATGACCGCCCCGCCCGCCAACGGCCGCACTTTTCGGGCATTGGACTTGATCACCGTCTGGCCGATGGACACCTGGCCGTCGCCCGCGATCACCACCCGGTTGCCCTTGCGGAGGGAAAGGATGGTCGTGCCGTGCCACTGCTGGGGATCGCTCATGGGTCTCCTGGTCGCCAAAATTGCCGGGACGGCCCCGGCAGGGCGTCATGTAGGCCCTGCGCACCGTTAAGAAAAGCCTTCAGGCCTGACTCTTAGGTCAAGTTGGAGCAGCTAAAGGGTAGCAGGCTTCTGCTGCACCTGCTAAGAGACCCGCCGCAACAAAGGGTTAAGGCCATGCGCAAGGCCAGCATCGAACGCAAGACGACCGAGACCGAGATTTCGGCGAGCGTCGATCTCGACGGCAAAGGCGCCTATGAGGTCAAGACCGGCATAGGCTTCCTCGATCATATGCTGGAGCAATTGGCCCGCCATTCGCTGATCGACATCAAGCTGAAGGCCAAGGGCGACCTCCATATCGATTTCCACCACACGACCGAGGATTCAGGCATTGCGCTCGGCCAGGCGGTGGCCAAAGCCTTGGGCGACCGCAAGGGGATCAGGCGCTATGCGAGCCTGCATTTGCCGATGGACGAGGCGCTGACCCGCGCCGCCATCGACGTCTCGGGCCGCCCCTATCTTGTCTGGAAGGTCGATTTCTCGAGCCCGAAGATCGGCGACTTCGACACCGAGCTGGTGCGCGAATGGTTCCAGGCCTTCGCCATGAATGCCGGCGTGACGCTCCATGTCGAGACGCTCCACGGCGACAACAACCATCATATTGCCGAAAGCTGCTTCAAGGCCCTGGCGCGTGCCTTGCGTGAGGCGATCGAGATCGATCCGCGCCAGAAGGACCGCATACCCTCGACCAAAGGATCATTGAAAGGCTGATGGCCTGGTGGACCGCCCATAATCAGCCCGGCAAGGGCGCCGATGACGTCGTCTTCCTGCGCGAAGGTTTCAGCTGGTGGGCGCTGCTCTTTCCGCTGCCCTGGCTCGTGATCAAGGGCATGTGGATCGTCCTTCTCGTGGCGCTCGGCGCGCAATTCGCCATCTGGGCGATCGCCGAAGCCTTAGGCGCTGGCGATATGATGCGGCTGATCTTCAGCTTCGCCATCAATCTCATTCTTGCTTTCGAGGGCAACAATCTGTTGCGCTGGACCTATGAGCGGCGCGGCTTCGAGGAATTGGGCCTCGTCCACGGCGATGACATCGACGAAGCCGAATATCGCTTTTTCACCGAGATCGGCCTTCCACAGGCACCGGCCGTAACGGAGGTCGAGCAGCCTCCGGTCTTCTCCTCGCGCTGGAAGCCGGAGGAGCCTGATTTCATCTTTCCGGGATTCGGTCGCTCATGAGCGTCGCCATCATCGATTATGGCTCCGGCAATCTCCATTCCGCCGCCAAGGCGTTCGAGCGGGCGGCCCGCGATAGCGTTTCGCAGCTGAGGATCGAGGTGACGGCGGATCCGGAGAAAGTGCGCAAGGCCGAGCGCATCGTGCTGCCGGGCGTCGGCGCTTTCCGCGACTGCCGCGACGGGCTCAAGGCGGTCCCCGGCATGTGGGAGACGGTCGAAGAGGAAGTCTCGCACGGCAAGCCCTTCTTCGGCATCTGTGTCGGCATGCAATTGATGGCCGAGCGCGGCCTCGAGCATGTCGAGACGAAAGGCTTCGGCTGGATCAAGGGCGATGTGAAGGTGATCGAGCCCGAGGATTCGACGCTCAAGATCCCGCATATGGGCTGGAACACGCTCGATAGTGCCCGTCCGCATGCGCTCTTCGACGGCATCGCGCTCGGCGATCAGGGCCTCCATGCCTATTTCGTCCATTCCTATCATCTCGCTTTGCGCGATCCCTCCGCTCTCGTCGCGACCGCCGATTATGGCGGCGCCGTCACCGCTTTCGTTGCCCGCGACAATGTGGCGGGAAGCCAGTTCCATCCCGAGAAGAGCCAGGCTTTGGGCCTCGCTCTCATCGGCAATTTCCTGAAATGGCGGCCATGATCCTGTTCCCGGCGATCGATCTCAAAGGCGGCCAATGCGTCAGGCTGAAGCTCGGCGACATGGCGCAGGCGACGGTCTTCAATGACGATCCGGCCGCCCAGGCGAAGAGTTTTGAAGCCCAGGGCTTCTCCTGGCTGCATCTCGTCGATCTCGACGGCGCCTTCGCCGGCAGGCCGGTGAATGCGCAAGCCGTCGAAGCCATTCTCGGGGCCGTCACCATCCCGGTGCAATTGGGCGGCGGCATCCGTGACCTCAAGCAGATCGAGGCCTGGCTGGCGCGCGGCATCGCCCGCGTGATCCTGGGCACCGTTGCCTTGCGCAATCCGGATCTGGTGCGCGAGGCCTGCCGCAAGTTTCCCGGCCGCGTCGCTGTCGGCATCGACGCCAAGGGCGGAAAGGTCGCGGTCGAAGGCTGGGCCGAGACGTCGGAGATGTCGGCGGTCGAGCTGGCGCACCGCTTCGCCGATGCGGGCGTTGCCGCCATCATCTTCACCGATGTCGACCGCGACGGCGTGCTGAAGGGAATTAATATCGAGGCGACACTATCATTGGCGCACTCGACGGGCATTCCGGTGATCGCCTCGGGCGGCCTTGCCTCGCTCGCCGATATCAGGCGCCTGCTCGCGCCCGATTGCCGGATCCTCGAGGGCGCCATATCCGGCCGGGCCCTTTATGACGGAAGGCTCGATGCGGCCGAAGCCTTGAAGCTCATTGCCGAGGCGGCGTGATGCTGAAGGCGCGCATCATCCCCTGTCTCGATGTCAAGGACGGGCGTGTCGTCAAGGGCGTCAATTTCGTGAACCTGCGCGATGCCGGCGACCCGGTCGAGATCGCCAAGGCCTATGACAAAGCCGGCGCCGATGAATTGTGCTTTCTCGACATCACCGCGACGCATGAGAACAGGGGCATCATCTTCGATGTCGTGCAGAGGACGGCCGAGGCCTGCTTCATGCCCTTGACGGCGGGCGGCGGGGTCCGGACGACCGAGGACATCCGCAAGCTCCTGCTCGCCGGCGCCGACAAGGTATCGATCAATACCCAGGCGGTGAAAAACCGCGAATTCGTGCGCGCGGGGGCGGAGAAATTCGGCAGCCAGTGCATCGTCGTCGCCATTGATGCGAAACAGGTAGGCCCCGGCAAGTGGGAGATTTTCACCCATGGCGGCCGCAATCCGACCGGTATCGATGCCATCGATTTTGCCGAGGAAGTGGTGGCGCTGGGGGCCGGCGAATTGCTCATCACCTCCATGGACCGCGACGGCACCGGGCAGGGCTTCGACATCGCGCTGATGCGGGCCATTGCCGACAAGGTCAGGGTGCCGGTCATCGCCTCGGGCGGCGTCGGCACGCTCGATCACCTGGTCGAAGGCATCAAGGACGGCCATGCCACCGCCGTCCTCGCCGCCTCGATCTTCCATTTCGGCACATTCACCATTTCCGAAGCCAAGGCCCATATGGCGGAACGGGGAATTCCCATGCGGCTCATCGAAATGGTAGAAGGGCGGACAGGGGCAGGAACATGACGGATATCGCACGCCACAAGCTCGAGGCTCTGGCCGAGCTCGCCGACACGGTGACCGCCCGCAAGGGGGCGTCGCCCGAGATCTCCTATACCGCCAAGCTCCTTTCCCAGGGCATCGAGAAATGCGCCAAGAAGGTGGGCGAGGAGGCGATCGAGGCGGCTCTTGCCGCCGTCAAAGGCGACCGCGACCATCTCAAGCTCGAGGCGGCCGATCTTTTCTATCATCTGATCGTGCTGCTCGAGGCGTCGGGCCTGCCGCTCGCCGAGGTGATGGGCGAGCTCGAAAAACGGGTCGGCGTCTCCGGCATCGCCGAAAAGGCGAGCCGCAAGCAGGTATAGAACCGATGGATTCACTGCGCGATGAGATCTCGCCCTACCGCCATTTCGAGCGCAATGCCTGGGCGAAACTGCGCGCCGACACGCCGATGACCCTCGACCAGGCGGATATCGACGAGTTGCGCGGCCTCAATGACCGTATCGATCTGGCCGAGGTAGTGGCGATCTATTTGCCGCTGTCGCGCCTCCTCAATCTTTATGTCGCGGCGACCCAGGAACTATTCCGCGCCACCGACCGGTTCCTGCATGCCGAAGGCACCAAGGTGCCCTACATCATCGGCATGGCGGGCAGCGTTGCCGTCGGCAAGAGCACCACGGCGCGCATCCTGCAGCGGCTTCTGGCGCGCTGGCCCAACCATCCCAAGGTCGATCTCGTCACCACCGACGGCTTCCTGCTGCCCAATGAGATCCTCGAGCGCGAGGGCATCATGAACCGCAAAGGTTTTCCGGAGAGCTATGACTTGCCGCAGATGCTGCGCTTCCTCTCCGACGTCAAGGCGGGCAAGCGCAAGGTGACGGCGCCGGTCTATTCGCATCTGACCTACAACGTCATGCCGGACAAGCGCGTCACCGTCGACCGGCCCGACATCCTCATCGTCGAAGGCCTCAACGTGCTGCAGGCGGGACGGCCGCCGCGCGATGGCAAGATCATTCCCTTCGTGTCGGACTTTTTCGATTTTTCGATCTTTCTCGACGCGGCCGAGGATGTCCTGCGCGACTGGTATGTGACGCGCTTCTTCTCGCTACGCGACACCGCCTTCCGCGATCCCAAATCCTATTTCCATCGCTACGCCTCGCTCACCGACAAGGAAGCGAACGCCACCGCCAACCGCATCTGGGAGACGATCAATCTCGTGAATTTGCGCGAAAATGTGCTCCCCACCCGCCAGCGCGCCGACCTCATCCTGCGCAAGGGGGCCGATCACATCATCCACAGCGTGTGGCTACGAAAGCTCTGATTACCCTCGCCCCGCTTCGAGGGGCAAGGGTAAGTATCAACTCCTGGGTTTCAGGTTTTCCGGATCGTAGAGCGGTTTGTAGCCGACGCCCGCCACCTCGACGGGGTAGGTCTCGGCGAAATACTCGACATGGAGCTTCCGGCCTTCCTGGCAATAGGCCCAGGGCAGATAGGCGAGCGCGATGTTCTTGCCGATGGTCGGGCCGAAGGCGATGGAGGTCGTGTAGGAGCGCCGGCCGAGCTCGTCGACCAGCACTTCGCCCGTTTCCGGATCCATGACCGGCAGAGTGCCGACGGGATAGCGCATCACGCCGGTCTTGTCGGTGTTCTCCGTCATCACCAGCGTGCACAGCATGGCCGGCTGGTGGGCGCGCGCCTTGTATTCGAGATGCTTCGCCTTGCCGCGGAAATCGGCGTCCTTGACCTTGGGACGCGCGAGGTCGGCCTCGATGAGGTTGTACTGGGTGAGGAGGTCGGCATTCTGCAGGCGCAGGCTCTTTTCCATCCGGCGCGAATTCGCATAGGTCTCGACGCCGAAGGCCATCACGCCGGTCGCGCGCAGCGCGTCCCAGACGGCTAGGCCATCTTCATATTTCATGTGCAGTTCCCAGCCCTGCTCGCCGACATAGGATATGCGGAAGGCGGTGACCGGCAAGCCGGCGATCTCGATCTGCTTGATCGCGGCGAAGGGGAAGTTTGCGGGATCGAGGCCGGAAGGATCGGCGACGGCCTTCTTCAGCGTCGCCCGCGCATTCGGACCCCAGATGCCGATGGTGACATAGTTTTCCGAGGTATCCGTAATGGTGACGTCGAGGCCGCGGTCCTCGGCAATGCGGCGCATATAGTGGAAGTCGCGCGGACCAGCATCGGCGCCGTTCACGAGGCGGCAGCGGTCTTCCATGCGGAAGACGGTGAAGTCGGCGCGCACCATGCCCTCGTCATCGAGGAAGTGGGTATAGATGCCCTTGCCGATATTCGCATCGCCGCCGATCTTGGCGGCGCACAGCCATTCGAGAAGCTCGACATGGTCCGGCCCTTCGATGTCCACCATGTGGAAGTGCGAGAGGTTCACGATGCCGCAATCCTCGCTCATCGCCAGATGCTCGGCGTTGGAGACGCGCCAGAAGTGCCGGCTGTCCCACTCGTTCGGGCGCTCCGGCACGCGGTTGCCGTATTTCTTGAGAAGGTGCTCGTTGGCGGCATAGCCATGCGCACGCTCCCAGCCGCCGAGCTCCATGAAATAGCCGCCAAGCTCCTTCTCGCGCTCATAGAAGGGCGAACGCTTGACATTGCGGCCCGTCGCATAGGGCTCGCGCGTATGCACCGCCGGATAGTAGATCTTCTGGGCGGCCTCGAAGGTGCGGCCCTCGATAAATTTCTCGTCAAGCTGGTGCGGATAGAACCGGGCATAGTCGATCGACGCATGGTCGATCTCGGTGCGTCCGTCGGTCATCCAGTCGGCGATCAGCTTGCCGTAGCCCGGCGCGTCCTTCACCCAGATGGCGACGCAATACCAAAGCCCGCGCACCTTCTGGCTCTCGCCGCAGGACGGGCCGCCGGCCGCCGACACCTGCAGCAGGCCGTTGAAGGAATGGCTTTCATTGTAGCCGAGCTCGCCCAGGATCGGGGTGAGCTCCATGGCGCGCTCCAGCGGCTCGATGATCTGCTCCATGTCGAGATCGCGCTGCGAGGGCGACAGGCGCGCCTCCTGCTTTTCGAGAATGTCGCGCGGATGGCAGAGGCGCGGATTGGTCTGTTCGTAATATCCCCATTCGATCTGGCCGCCTTCGGCGGTCTTGGGGTCGCCGGTGTCGCGCATATAGGCGGAGTTGCCCTGGTCGCGCAGCAGCGGATAGCCGATCTCCTTCCCCGTGCCTTCGAACTGGTTGAAGGGGCCGAAGAAGGACAGCGGATGGTCGACCGGCATCACCGGCAGGTCCTCGCCCGCCATGGCGGCGATGAGCCGGCCCCAGATTCCGGCGCAGACGACGACATGGTCGGCCATGATCGTGCCGCGATGGGTGACGACGCCCTTGATGCGGCCGTTCTCGATGATGAGCGAGGTCGCCGGTGTATTGCCGAAGACCTTGAGCTTGCCGGATTTTTCACCCGCATCGATCAGCTTTCCGGCAACCGTCTGCGAGCGCGGAATGACGAGGCCGGCATCGGGATCGAACATGCCGCCCATCACCTGATCTTCCTCGATCAGCGGGAACAGCTTCTTGATCTCGGCGGGCGAGACATAGTGCGCGCGGGTGCCGAACGCCTTGGCCGAGGAGAGCTTGCGCTTGATCTCCTCCATCCAGACATCGTGGCCGGTGCGCGCGACTTCGAGACCGCCGATACGGGCGTAGTGGCCCATCTTTTCATAGAAGTCGATGGAGTATTGCGTCGTCCAGACCGAAAGATAGTCGTGGCTCGTCGTGTAGCAGAAGTCGGAGGCATGCGCCGTCGAGCCGATATCGGTGGGGACGCCCGACTTGTCGATCCCTATGATGTCGTCCCAGCCGCGCTCGATCAGGTGATGGGCGATGGAGGCTCCGACGATGCCGCCCAACCCTATGATGACAACCTTCGCCTTTTCGGGGAACGCCGACATGAAGACTCCTCGATAGTCCTTCGATCCGATTGGGGCACATTAGTGAGGTGAATTCAACGGTCGTGAGATGGAACGACCAGAGGATGGCGGAATCCGACACCCTCACCCCGCAAGCAGTTGCGCGAAGATCGGCCCCGGGTCGTCGACCTCGACCAGCTTCTTAGCCGAAATCACCCAGTTCCGCGTCGCCACGGCGCGCACGAAGGCCCGGTCGTGGCTGACCAGAAGGCAGGCCGCGTTGTGCTCGATCAACTCGCTTTCCAGCATGTCCTGCCCCTCGATATCGAGGTGGTTTGTCGGCTCATCCAGCAGATAGAAATTGGGTTCCGACAGTCGCAGGAGCAGCATCGCCAGCCGCGCCCGCTGGCCACCCGAAAGCCGCGCAAGGGGTGCAGTCTGCGCGTCGATGCTTATCCCCGTTCCGGCGAGTTGCGCCCTTGCCTGATGGTCGGTCAGGTCGCCGGATCGCTTCACCGCATCCCAGGGCGTCGGGAAAGCGTCGAGCTGGGACAGCGCCTGATCGGAATTGCCGAGCTTGAGGCTGGCCGAGCCACGGATATGTTGATCCCCCTCGGCAAGAGCTACCCGCAGTCTTTCGACTAGTCGGGTCTTGCCCGTCCCGTTGGCACCGAGCACAGCGATCCGATCTCCCTTCTCGATCCACAGCTTCCCGGTGCGGAACAGGAGCCGCCCGTCCGGCGTCGTGACCGCCGCATCGTTTATCGTCACCAACGCCTTGGCATGGGTGCCGCTGTTGGTCAGGCGGATCGCCCCGGCGGAGCGTTCCTGATGCGCCGGCCGCGCCCGCTCTTCCAGCCGGTCGGCCCGCTCCGAAAGCTGCTTGGTCTTGACCACCAGCAGGTCGGAGCCGGAATTGATACCTATGTTCTTGAGCTTTGCCGCTTGCTGCCGCAGCGCTTTGACCTTGCGCATGTCGTTCTCATACTGGCGATCGCGCGACGCATCGCGCTCTTCCAACGCCTGGAGCGCGCGGGAATAGGGCAGGGAGAAGTCTTCGCTGTCCTCAGGGCGCAGGAACAGGGTGCGGTTGGTTACGTCATCGAGAAAGGCGCGATCATGGCTCGCCGCGATCACCGCGCAGTCGCGCGGCAAGGCGATAAGAAACCGCTGCAACACGCCGATGCGGCCAATGTCGAGATGGTTCGTCGGCTCGTCCAGAAGAAGCAGATCAGGTTCGACCACGGCCGCCCGCGCGAGAAGCATGGTCCGCTGCCAGCCGCCGGACAGGCTGTGAACTGTGCTGCCTCTTATGGCCTCGTCCACGGCGAGATCATCGAGCAGGACATCGATCCGCCAGCTCTCCGTTTCGGCGACCTCGGGGGCGAGCGCGTCGCGCACGGCGTCATGAAGGCTCAAGGGTGAGAGACGTTCGGGCACGTCCTGCGATGCGAAGGCGACGACCAGGCCGCGCATGCGTGTCACGGTTCCTGTCGTAGCGTCTTCCTCGCCCGCCACGATGCGAAGGAGCGAGGATTTGCCTCGCCCATTTGCCGCAACGAGGCCCAGGCGGTCACCTTTGGCGACCGAGAAGTTGAGTCCTCTGAAAAGTGACTCGCTACGGATCAGGGAAAGGTCTTTGGCGGAGATAAGGGACATTGCAGGCTCATCAAGTCAGGGCGGCACAGCCAACTGTGCCCAAAGAGGCTGACGATGAGACGGCGATGCGTTCCTCAGTCAGCCCCACGAAATCGAGCGCGGGGCGAACACAGGTCCACGAGTTCTGTGCTGGAAGTGCTGATGCAGCATCGACTTCCCCTCCTGTTTGAACGCAAAGTCACATAGACCATTTTGCACCGGCTTGACAACACCGCGCCCGAAAGCGGGCGATCAACCCGAAAACCCGCCCGCCGCCAGGAACGCGAGCTCCTCCGGCGTCGACTTCCGCCCCAATATGGCGTTGCGATGCGGGAAGCGCCCGAAGCGGGCGATGATGTCGAGATGGAGCTTGGCCCAATGGGTCATGTCGTCCGGATCGCGCACCGAGAACAGCGCGACGCAGCGCATTTGCGCATCGAGATCCTCGGCATGCTCGAAGGGCATGATGATCCAGCGGGCGAGCGTCGCCGGCATGGCGAGATGGTCGCCGCGCGCCACCGCCTGTCTGGCGAGCGCCAGCGCTTTCTTGTCGGCGGCGAAAGCCAGCGGTGAGCCGCGATGGATGTTGCGCGAGAACTGGTCGAGCATCAGAATCAGCGCCAGCATTCCTTTGGGCGTTTCCGTCCAATGATCGAAGGCGCCGTCGCGGGCTTTGGCCAGCGCATCCTTGAAGCGCACCGACAGCTGGCCGTCGAAAGCCGCGTTTTTGGTGAACCAGCGCTCTTCGCCGGCCTTGAGCCAGAAATCGACCACGTCGTTGGGCGTCATTTCGGGTCGAGCTCCATGCGAGTGATGATGAACTGGGCGAGTGCTTCGACATGGTCGCGGTCGAAAACCGGCACCGGCGCATCCGGCACCGGCCCCGTGGCGGCGATCGCCACGACGCTCCGATCCTCGCCCGCGAGCTGCGGATGATCGAGCGCCAGGTTGCGCACCTCGATCTTGGCGTGATCGCCATGCTTGTAGCCTTCGACGATGATGAGGTCGCAGGGCGAGAGCTTGGCGAGGATCGCCGCGAAGGACGGCTCCTCTTCATCGCGCGATTCATGGATGATCGCCCAGCGTTGGCGCGAGACCACCGCGACCTCGCTGGCGCCGGCGGCACGGTGGCGGAAGCTGTCGCGACCCTCATGATCGATGTCGAAGGAATGATGCGCATGCTTGACGGTGGCGATGCGATAGCCGCGTCTCGTCAATTCGCGCACCAGCCTCTCGACCAGCGTGGTCTTGCCGGCATTCTTGAAACCGGCGACGCCGATGATCTTCGCCGTCATGGCCGATACTCCGCGCGCAGTCTGAGCGCCATGTCCATGTCTTCGGGCGTATTGATGTTGAAGAACGGATCATAGGGCAGAGAGGTCCATTCCGCGATGCCCGCGCCCTGCGACATGGCCCAGTCGTTCATGGAGCGCCGGCTGCCCTGCATGAAGTCCAGCAAGACCGGGACCAGCGTCACCTTCCACAGGCCGAATACCGGATGCAACCTTCCATCCGAACTCGCCACCGCCATGTCCAGGCCTTGCGCCGCCGCCACGAGCTTCGGCACCAGATCGCGCGGGAAGAATGGCGTATCGACGGCGGCGGTGGCGACGAAAGCGAAATCATGGCGCCCGGCCCAGTCGAGCGCCGCGAGGAGGCCGGCAAGCGGGCCCAGATGATCGCCCGGCGCATCCGTCACCACCGGCAGTCCTTGTGTGTCGATCGGCTGCGTGCCGTCATGCCGGTTGACGATGAGCTGGGCGACCTGCGGCGCAAGCCGGGCGATTGCGTGGGTGATCAGCGGCGTCTCCCCGAGAAGAAGCCGGGCCTTGTCCTCGCCCATGCGCCGCGACTGGCCGCCCGCCAGGATGCAGCCGGCAATGGACGTAGGCACGCTCACGCAGCGCCCGCTTCATAGAGGCGCTGCGGCGGGATCCACAAAGTGATCTCGTCCGCAAGGCCGATATCGCCCTCGCGCTCGACCCAGGCGGTGATGCCACGCTTGTGCTTCGCCGCTTTGACGAAGCCCATTTTCTGCCCAGGATTGTGCCTCTCGATGATCTCGGCCGGATAGCGGCAGGGCTCGTTCTCCATGTCGACGACGATGGTGGCGCCGGAGGGGAACTGCAGGCGCGATGAGGGCGGCAGCAGCGTCAGGTCGGGAATGCCGGAGGTCACGACATTGGCGCCGACCCATTCCGGCTTGACCTCGGGTATCTCCATGATGCCGGCAATGTCAGCGAGTTCCTCGACCGACAGCAAGGTGAGCTGGCGGACATTGCGGATCGGCGTGTCGCGCGGATATTGCCGGATGGTGCGCACATCGGCCTTGCGCGTGAGCCCGCTATGGCAGTCGCCTTCGATGCCGTCGAAGCGCAGTTTCAGGCTCTCGACACGGGCTTTCTCGAGGCCCGTCGCCCGCTCGGGGTTCCTGAGCAGCGCCTCGACACGTCCGGTGAAAGCGAGCTTGGTCATCAAAGGCATGATCGTCTCCATTCGGGCGACCCGCATAGCAGGTCGCCGGCGGGGCGGCTATAGTGCAGGGATGACCGAACACGAACTCGATGCCCAAGGCCTTTTATGCCCGCTTCCGGTGCTGAAAGCGCGCAAGCGCCTGGCCGGGCTAAAATCCGGCGAGACCTTGAAGCTCATTGCCACCGACCCCGCTTCCGTCATAGACGTTCCCCACTTCTGCAACGAACAGGGCCATGAGCTCCTCTCGCATGAGAAGGCGGAGGGCCGGCATATTTTCAGGATCAGGCGCAAATGAGTTTCGATTTCGGCAGCTTCAACAATTGGGGATCGCTCAAAAAAGTGGCGGTGCGCCCACCGTCGGTCGCCTTCAAGAGCGACGCGAGGCTCGATGCCGAATGGAAGCCGCTCAACTATCATTCGCGGCCCGACCTCGCCGAGGCGAACCGCGAATTCGCCCGTGTCGAGTCGATTCTGAAAGCGGCCGGCGCTGATGTCATCGCTCTGCCCGACGGCGACGGCCTGACGCTCGATTCGCTCTACACGCATGATGCGCTGATCGTGACACCGCGCGGCCTGGTGCGACCGCATATGGGCAAGCCGCAGCGGCGGCGCGAGGCACAGGTGAACGGCGCCCATCTCGAGACTTTGGGCTTTCCGATCGCCGGCGAGATCCAAGGTCCGGGCTCGGTCGAGGGCGGCGATCTCGTCTGGATCGACCGCCACACACTGTTGGCCGGCATCGGCTATCGCACCAATCGCGACGGCATCGCGCAATTGCGCAAGCTCGCCGGCTCCGATGTCGAGATCCTCGAATTCGACCTGCCGCACTACAAGGGCAAAAGCGACGTCTTCCATCTGATGTCGGTCCTGAGCCCGCTCGATAAGGATTTGGCGGTGGTCTATCTGCCGCTGATGCCGGTGCGGCTCGTGGAGTTCCTCGAAGCCCGCGGCATCGGCTTCGTCGAGGTGCCCAACGAGGAATTCGACAGCATGGGCTGCAATGTCCTGGCGATCGGTCCGCGCCATGCGATGATGGTGGCGGGCAACCCCGAGACCGAGCGGCGCATGAAGGCCGCGGGCGTCAGGGTCGAGGTCATCAAGGCGGACGAGATCTGTCGCAAGGGCGAAGGCGGCCCGACCTGCATGACCAGGCCGCTGGTGCGGGGTTAGGATCAGCCGGCCGGGGGCTAGGTGTTGATCGCCGCCTGAGCATCGAAAGCCCGCTTATAGGCAGGCCGCGCTTCGCCGCGGGCGACATAGGCGGCCAGGTTCGGAAATTCGTCCAGAAGGCCCGAGGCTCTCAGCCTGAGCAGCACCGACACCATCATCAAATCGCCCGCGCTGAATGCACCGTCGAGCCAGTCGGCGCCGCCCAGCCGGTCGGAAAGCTGCCGCAGCCGCTCGCGGACGCGATCCTTGACCAGAGACATCCGCTCCGTGCTCCAGGGCTTGTCGCTCTCCAGAATCCGGGCGGTTACGAACTCGAGGATCGGCAGCTCCACCGTGTTGAGCGCGGCAAACATCCAGGTGATCGCCCGCGCCCGGGCATCGGCATCCTGCGGCAGCAGGCCTGAATGGCGCTGGGCGAGATGGAGCACGATCGCTCCCGTTTCGAACAAAGCGAGATCGCCTTCCTCATAGGTCGGAATCTGGCCGAACGGATTAAGCGCCAGATGTGCCGGTTCCTTCATCGCCTGAAACGAAACCAGCCGAACCGCGTAAGCCTGGCCCACTTCTTCGAGCGCCCAGCGAACCCGCGTATCACGCGCCAGTCCCTTGCCGCCATCGGGAGACCGTTCAAAGGCGGTAATGGTGATGGTCATCGCGAAGCTCCTCCTGGCGAAAGCCATTGGCGACGGGGCTGACGAGCTGTCAAGGCAAACCGTATTCGCCGCTTTTTCGATATCGCAATCATTGATAAGATCGGCGAGTTTTCACGGCGAAAATGACGGAGGCTGGCATTTCACGGGCCGAACGACTCCTGAACTTGATAGAGGAACTCAGACGCCATCGTCGCCCTGTTCCGGGGATCGACTTGGCGCGAGCGTTGCATGTTTCGATCCGCACCCTCTATCGCGACATTGCCTCATTGCGAGCGCTGGGGGCCGGTATCGAGGGAGAGCCGGGCCTCGGATATGTTCTGCGCTCGGGATTCCTTTTGCCGCCGGTCATGTTCACGGTGGAGGAGGTGGATGCTCTCATTCTCGGGTCGCGCTGGGTAGCCGACAGGGCCGACAAGCCATTGGCGGTAGCCGCGCGCAGGGCCATGGCAAGATTGAGCGCAGTCATGCCCAATGAGCTCGTCGATCGTGTTGAAGCGCAATATCTCCTCGTCGGGCCGAGTGCGTATTCTTCGCGAGAGACCATCGATATGTCGGTCGTAAGGCGAGCGATCCACCGCGAACGCAAGCTGCTCATTCACTATAGCGATAGTGCAGGCAAGAATTCCGAACGTGTCATATGGCCTTTTTTGCTCAGCTACTTTGACGGCGGGCGGCTCATTTCGGCATGGTGCGAGCTGCGCGATGGCCTGCGGCATTTTCGTACGGACCGCATTTCGTCACTTTCGGAAATGTCGTCGCGCTATCCACGCCGCCGCCACGATCTCATCAAGCTTTGGCGCGAGTCCGAAGCCCTCGGCCCGTGCAAACAGATGACTACTGCCGTTTTCTGACATGTGGGCACATTAGGTTTCCTCACCGTTGCTGGAGGAAATCAAATGACATCGAAGGCCTTTTACAGGCTGACATGCCTCGCCTTTGTGATGCTTGGCACCCCGTCGATTTACGCCCAGTCACCAGACAATCAGGAAAGCCCGACAATGGAACACGACCAGATCCAATCTACGATCGACAGGAATAATTCAGCGGTGGCCGCGCGTGATATTGAGGGCATTCTTGCCACTTATGAGCCAGATGCCGTCGTTGTCGGCCAACCCGGCAAGCCCGCCATGGGAACGCCGGCACTGCGTGAGGCTTTCAAACAATTCCTGGCGCTCGATCCCAAGCTTGACGTTGCGCGCCATGAAGTCATCCAGGCGGGCGATATCGCCCTTCATTCCTACACGTGGAAAATGTCGGGAAAAGTACCCGGCGGAGCGCCGATCGAGCAAAGCGGACTTTCGGTGGTGGTCCTGCGCAAACAGCCTGACGGGCGCTGGCTGATGGTGATCGACAACCCCTTTGGCGATCATCTTCTGCCCAAGAACTGACATCGGGTTGAAGTATTGGCGGGCTGAGGGGTCACCTGCGAAGCTGCCCCCTCGACTCGCTACCCGATGAATCCCTTCACCTTGTCGGAGAAGCCGACGGTCACCGAGCCGTCCCGGTGCTCGATGAGCGGCCTCCTGATGAGCGAGGGGTTCTTCATCGCCAGCGTCACCGCCTTGGCCTCGGTGAGATTCTCGGTTTCCGCCGCCGGCAGGCCGCGCCAGGTATAGCCGGCACGGTTGATCATCTTCTCCCAGCCGCCCAAAGCCTTCGACCATTTGGCCACTTGCTCCTTCGACAGCTTGTCCTCCTTCACATCGGTGAAGTCGTAAGCCTTCTTCTTCTTGTCGAGATAGTCCATGGCCTTCTGGCACGTGGTGCATTTCTTGAGGCCGAACAATTTGAGCATCAATCGAACTCCAGTGGGTTAGCCGAGTGAAAGGGTCTTGTCGGTGTGGAAGGCGCCGGCGCCCGAGACCTCGTCGGTAAAGGCCTTGAACAGCTCCTCGATCTGGCGCTTCTCGATATCCTTGACGATGAACACCAGCCGCGTGCGCTCATCGCCGTCGGGCCAGTTGGGAAGGCGCACCGGCGGATGATAGATATGCTGCACGCCATGCAGCACGATGGGCCGCTCCGGATCATCGGCGACCTTCACGATCCCTTTCATGCGCAGCATGTTGGCGCCGTGATAGGACTGGAGCAGGCCTAAGAACATATCGAGCCCTTGCGGGCTGATGGCGCGCGCATCGGCAAAGCTGAAGGAGCGGATATGGTCGTCATGGCGCGACACGTCGTGATGCTCATGGTCGTGATCGTGATGATGCTCATGATGGCGATGGCGGCGGCGCTTTTCACCCGCGGCATAGGCCTGGGCATTGAGCCAGGCCTTGGCGTCGAGCGACTTGGTTTCGGGATTGTAGAGGCCGCTGTTCAAGAGCCGCGCCGCGGTGGCTTCGCCCCGGTGCGTGGTGAGGATGCGCGCCGCCGGGTTGAGCGCCCGGAGCCGGCCGATCAGCGAATGGAGCGCGTCCTCGCCTTCGCGGCCGGTGAGGAGATCGAGCTTGGTCAGCACCAGCCGGTCGGCAACCGCCGCCTGCTTCACCGCTTCCCTATGGGCATCGAGCGTCGCCTCGCCCGCGACACCGTCGACGACCGTGACGACGCTTTCGAGCCGGCAACGGGAGAGGAGATCGGGTTCGCTCATCACCGTATGCAGCACGGGAGCGGGATCGGCGAGGCCGGTCGTCTCGATGACGATGCGGTCGAAGGCCTTGATCTCGCCCTTATCGCGCCGCGCGATGAGCTTGAGCATGGTGTCGATGAGATCGCCGCGAATGGTGCAGCACAGGCAGCCCGACGACATCTCGAACACATTCTCATCCGAGCGCTCGACCAGCAGGTGGTCGAGGCCGATCTCGCCGAACTCGTTGATGATGACCGCGGCGTCCGCGAGCATCGGGTCCTTCAGCAGGCTGTTGAGCAAAGTGGTCTTACCGGCGCCGAGGAAGCCGGTGATCACCGAGACGGGAAGGATCTGGGGGTCGCTGCTCATAGGCCGCTGATATAGGCGATGGGGGGCCTGCCGTCAGCCCCTGCCGGGTCCGCTCCCGCTCATGGGCGGGTCAACCGGGCCGCATGACGTCGCGGGAAGGGGCCTTGAGCCCCCTACCTCTTCTTTTTCCGGCGCGCCTTCTTTTTCTTGGGCGGGGCGACATCGCCCTGCGAGGCGGCGGGCTGGATGCGCTCTTCGGTGGCGCGCGCAAGTGCTGCGATCGAGGCGAAGCTTTCCGGCGTCATCACGTCGCAATAGCTGTTCTGCTTCTTGAAGGCGGTGCAGACCGAGAGCGAGGAGGCCTGGTCGAGGTTCCATACCATGGCGTTGAAGCCGTTGGCGCCGGGGACCTTCACCACCCCGCTGGTCGATTCCTGGATCAGGTCGCGCACGCCGAGGAGGCGGCCGCGCAGCGCCATGTCGGCGGTGGCGGGCTTGTCATAGGAGCCGAAGGACACACCCCAGCCGGTGAGGGTCGATGCCTTGGCGACGGGTGTGGGCTTGCCTCGGCACACGATCTGGGTGAGGTCGGCAGGCACCAAAGCGCCGAGCTGCGTATTGGCGATCGCGCCGATGCGCATCTGCTGCGGCTGCGGCGGCTTGGCGAAGCCCGAGGTCAGCATCATCTCGGCGAGGTCGGCGCGTTCCCTGCCGCCCGAGGCGCCGAGCACGATGGCGATGAGCTTGCGGCCGTTGTCGGTCGCCGAGGCGACGAGATTGAAGCCGGAACTGCAGACGAAGCCGGTCTTCATGCCGTCCGCCGTCTTCATTTGCCTAAGCAGCGCATTGCGGTTGCGCAATTGCCTTTTGCCGAGGCTCACCGCGGCTTGCGAGAAGTAATGGGCATGCTCGGGGAAATCGCGCAGGAGCGCCGTCGCCAGCATGCCGATGTCGCGGGCGCTCGTCACTTGCCTTGCGTCGAACAGGCCGTTGGGATTGGCATAATGCGTCGCCGTCATGCCGAGGCGCGCAGCTTCGGCATTCATCAGCTTGGCGAAGTTCTGATAGGTGCCGCTGGCGCCTTCGGCCAGCACATAGGCCATGTCATTGGCGGAATAGACGAGCAGCATCTGCAGCGCGAGATCGACGGTGATGGTGGTGCCGGACTTCATGCCGACCTTGCTCGGCGGCTGGCTCGAGGCGAGCTCCGACACGGTGAGCTTCTGATCGAGCTGCATTTCCCCGCGCTTGAGCTTGTGAAAGATGACGTAGGCCGTCATCAGTTTGGTGAGCGAAGCGGGATACCAGGGCTCGCCGGCGCGATCCTGCGACACGACTTCGCCGGTCGCGGGATCGAACAGCAGAGAGGGGCCGGCACCGGCAAGGACAGGCGTTGCGGCAAAGCTCACCGCAACGAACAAGCTCATGGCTTTGAGACGTAACCGTGCCGCCACAATGTCTTCCTCTCAACTTATAAAGCGCCCGTCTCTTGAGCCGGAGTACCGTACTCCTTGTTCAAGATCAATGGCGTAGCGGATGCAGGCTCCCGCGGACCGGGAACCTAAGCTAGAATTTTGTCGAGATTAGGCATTTTAAGGCTCAGATCGTTAAGATTCGTTTTGAGTCCGTCCCAATCCTCATCGGCGAGTTCCGTGAGCGGCGGCCGCATGGTCTTGAAGGCCGGCGCCTTGCCATATTCGGCGACCGTGCGCTTGAGGGCTGGGATCATGGCGACGCTCTCATAGGCCTTGCGCATCTGATTGAGCGCCTGCTGCTTGGCATCGGCCTCAGGCGTGGTGCGTGTCTCATAGAGATTGACGATGGCGCCCGGATGGATATTGGCCATGGCCGAGATACAGCCCGCTCCGCCATGCCGCATGGTCTCGAGCAGGAACTTTTCCGAGCCGCAGAAGGTGCGGAAGCTCGGAAGCGCCTCCAATAGCGCCTTGCTGTAGACGAAATCGCCGCCCGAATCCTTGATGCCGACGACCGTCGAGGGATAGGCCTTGACCAGCCGCTCGATCAGCGTGAGGGGGATCGGGACGCCGGACACTTGCGGGATGTGATAGAGGCAGACCTTGAGCGCTTGATCGCCGACGCGCTGGATCGCTTCCGCATAGAAGGCGAAGAGCCCGTCTTCCGACACTGATTTGTAATAGAAGGGCGGCAGCATGAGAACCGCCGCCGTCTTGGCCTTGGCCGCGGCCTGGCAGAGCGCCACCGCATCGGGCAGCGCGCAGGCGCCGGTGCCGGGCATCATCTTGTCGGGCGGCAATTCGGCCTCGATCAGGCGGGCGAGAAGCTCGAGCTTTTCCCCGACGGTGAGCGAATTCGCTTCCGAATTCGTGCCGAACACGGCGAGCCCCGCCCCTTGCGTCAGGATCCAACTGCAGAATTTGACGAACAGATTGGCATCGATCGCGAGATTCTTGTCGAACGGTGTCAGGACCGGCGAGAAGACGCCGGCGAGAGTGTCATGGGCCATGGGAGCGCGCGGGGTCGGTTGGATGGAGGTTGCCTCCTGCCTTAGTGCCCGCCTTTGCCCGGCAAGTCAAAGGGGAGTTCGCGTCTGCACGCTCCTGAGGATTTTTTCCTGCGCGCTTACGCTGCGCCGCCGGCCCGGTCGACCGCCGCGGCCCTCGTCAGGCCGCCGCTCGGGACGTTTTCCCCGCCGCCGTTGCATATGCACCACAAGCGGCCGTCGCACGGGGTGGCCGCGAGATGTTACACGGCTGTCGGTGAACAGGGCCGCGCAGATCTTCGGAAGAGGTTGAGAACGTCTGTACGCCGTGGTCCGCCATCCCGCTCAGTGCGGCGAAGTGTCGGCTTGAAGCGAACAGGTTCGCAGCCTCCTACGAAATCTGAATCGGAGGCGTCGCCGACGGTGTTGTTCGATCACAACAGGTCGTTGAATTGAAACGGATCGGCCGATATCTCTCTGTCCCGGCGCATCGCAATCACGCAATGATGGGGGAAGATATGGCAGGCAAGATAATCTGGTTGGGCGGCACTGCGCCCCGGGCTCTGGCGGCGGCGGCAGGCGGCTTCCTCTTGGCGCAAGCGGCGATGATGGCGCCGGCCCATGCCGATCCCTGCATCGGCGCGGCCGACGACGCGCATTCGACGGTCTGCGCCAACGGCTCGACCAACGTGCAGCTCACCTATCCGGACAGCAACGAAGACTATGAAGGCGGCGACTTCACCTTGCGTCTGGACAATCACGACGTCGTTAACGGTGGCATTCTTTTCGAAGATCTCGACGCGGGTGACGGGACGGTCACCTTGCAGAATGGCAGCGACGCGATCAATGCGGGCGGCAGCGGCATCGATGCCAAGGCCGATGAGGCGGGTGAAGATCTCACGATCAACGTCGAGACCGGCAGCTCGGTAACCGGCGGCACCAATGGCATCAATGTGCTCAGCGAAGAGGGGAACGTGACGGTCAAGACGGAGGTGGGGACCTCGGTCAGCGGTGGCCTTGCCACCGCCAATACCGCCGGCATCAATGCAGTGGCGGGGGAGCAGGGCTCCGTCTCGGTGACCGCGGAAGGCACGGTGAGCGGCAGAACCGGCATCTTTGCGTCGGCCGATTCCGGCACGGTCAGCGTCGCCACAGGCGAAAAGTCCCAGACAGGCGGCAGCATTACCGGCATTCACGCGCAAAGCAATCAGGGCGGCGCTGTCACGGTCACCACGGGCAAGGAGTCGGACGTCCAGGGCTCCGGCCAGATCGGCATTGAAGTGGGTACCAATGCCGGCGGCGACATAACGGTCACCACGGGTGAAAAATCTCGGACGACGGGCGTCACGGAAGGCATCCAGGCGATCGGCTTCAACGCCGGCGCGATCACGGTCAACACCGGCGCCGGCTCCGAGATTGGTGGGGGCAGTGACGACGGCATCGACGCGACCAGCTTTGCCGATGGCGTCGTCAAGGTGACGACGGGAGCGAGCGCGAAAGTCAATGGGGGCGACAACGGCATTGAAGCGGCAAGCGGTTCCGGGAATGTCTCCGTCACGATCGGCCAAGGCTCCGAAACGAAGGGCGGGCTGAGCGGAATCAAGGCCACCACAGGTGCCGGTGCCATCATCAGCGTCACCAATGACGGCACCGTCGCCGGCACGAAGGCGGGCATCGAGGCGGCGAGCGGCGTCGGCGCCATCCAGATGATCAATCGCGGAACGGTAGCGAATGTGAGCGGGCTCGCCCAGGATCTGGCGATTCTCGCCTCCGGCGGTTCCGCCGAGATCGACAATACCGGCCTCATCACCGGACGCATCGAGACCGGCGGCATCGCCGACAAGATGGACAATGACGGCACCTGGACCACCAGGGGCACCAGCAATTTCGGCGCCGGCGCCGATGTCGTCAACAACAACCAGAAAATCGCCGTCGGGACCAACAGCGCGGTCGCCGAGACCGCCCGCTTCCAAAGTCTCGAGACCTTGAACAATGCCGGCAAGATCCTGCTCGCCGACCAGGCCGCCGGCGCCGCCAATATCTCGGACCGGCTCGAGACCAGCGGCAACTATGTCGGCCAGGCCGGCGCCGAGCTCCATGTCGATGCATCCCTGGGCGGTCCCGCATCGCTGTCCGACGTCCTGGCGGTCGGCGGCAACACGTCCGGCGTGACCCGGATCGTGTTGAACGACATCAATCTGGGCCCCGGCGCCTTCAATCCGACCGGCATCCTGGTGGTCGACGTGGCGGGCATCGGTCATGAAGGCGATTTCGTCCTGGCGAATGGACCGATCGACAAGGGTCTTTTCGTCTATGACCTCGTCTTCAACAATACCGATCAGGCCAACGACCAGTTCCGGCTCGTCTCTTCGGCCGATGAGGAGGTCTTCGAGACCCTGGCCACGGTCGCGTCGAGCCAGGAAATCTGGCGCGATACGGCCAATGCCTGGGAAGGGCGCCAGCAAGTGCTGCGCGACCGCATTGCCGATCGGGTTTTTGTATCGGTGGTGGCCGATCCACCGCTGCCGGGCGACGTTGCGGCGGAAAGCAGCCTGTGGTTCCAGGCTCTGGGCAGCTGGACCGACCGCAACGCCCGGATCTCAGGCTTCGATCTCGACTATAGCCATTCGGTCTATGGCTTCGTCGCCGGCGCCGATGCCGGGATCAGCCTCGGCGATGACGGCACTTTCATTCTGGGCGTGCTGGCGGGCTATGTCGACTCCTCCCTCGACTTCGATCAGAGCTCGACCTCGATCAAGACGGAAGGCGCTACGCTCGGCGTCTATGCGAGCTTCCTCACGGGCGGCTTCTTCGCCAATATCCTGCTCAAGGCCGATGTGCTCGACCTGGATTATTCGGCGCCGTCGCTGGCGCCCGCCAATGACCATGACAATACCGACGTGGCCTCGCTCGGCGGCCGCGCCGATATCGGCTTCCGCTTCGGCGAGAGCCTGTTCGTCGAGCCCATGCTCTCGCTCGATGCGATCTCGACCAAGATCAACAAATTTTCGATCGGCGGCTCCGATATCGATCCTGGCACCAATGACAGTATGCGGGGCGGCGCCGGCCTGCGTCTGGGCATCGATGCGGAAATGATCAGGACATCGGTCGCCGGCCGGGTCTGGGACGTCTTCGACGGCGACAACGAGATCGACATCATATCCACCGGGCCGGTGCTCGCCATAACGGACGACACGCTGGACGGCGTCTATGGCGAAGTCGTGGGCCAGATCGATCTCGATCTCTCCTCCAGCACCGTCCTCTTCGCCCGGGGCAGCTATCTGTTCAGCGACGACATCAGCAAGCCCTCGGTCTCGGGCGGCCTCAGTTTCTTCTGGTGATCAGCCAGGCTTCACCGGAGACATGGCGATCATCCGCCGCCTGATCTCATCGCCGCTCGTCACCGAGCCGGCGATGAAGCGCGAATATTCATGGAGAACGCGCAGATCGGCGATGATCGCGTCATCGCTGCCATATTCGAACAGGCCGCCTTCGCTCGACGCCCCTACGACACCACCTGCGGCCGTGAGCTTCTCCAGGAGCCGCTCCAGATCCTGAGCTGTGTTCCAGTCGTAGTCGTGATGGACGAAGGCGGCATCGACGCCCGCGAGCGGGTTGTCATCCTCTTTCAGGACGGCGAGCGCATTGGCGCCGAACAACGCGCCGTCCTCATTGCGGTCGAGGACATGGATCACGATCGGCCGCTGCAGCAGTCGCGGCTCTCTGTGCTTCAAGAGGATCAGGCTGTTGATGGAATCGAGCGCCGGCCCGCCGGTGACATTGACGAGGTGCAAGGGGGCATCGCTCGCGAAGGCCTGGTCCGCGGCGATCGCCTCGGCGATGAGGCTCGCCACTTGCTGCGTCCTGAGGCGCATCAGCGTGATGTGCGGCGAGGCGGCGAAGCGGCGGTCGGCCGGGCTGTCGAAAGGCGGCACCAGATTATCGGCGCCGAGCTTCATCACATAGGTGCTGAGCCCGTCGAGATAGGGTTGAACATGGCGGCGGCGAGCCGCGATTTCCGCGCCAACCGGCGCAGCAGGAAGCGCAAGAGGAAGGGAGGGATCCAGCCGCGTTGCCGGTCATCGCTGAGAAAAGCTCGGCTGCGCGCGGCGCGTGCGGCTTCGTCATCGGCGACCGCGAAGCGGGGATGGGTCACATCGATGATCGGCAGGTCGTGGCCGGCGCGGGTGCAGGCGTGAAGAACCCCGCCAGTACCTTTTGGCGTCGCTTCGGCAATCGCGGGACGGGATGAAGATGCCATACGGCCCTCCTGCTGCTAAAGCTTCGGAGGGCATGCAGGATGGCTTGCCGAGCCGTAGCTCGCGGAAACAGGCCCGCCTTCGCCCTTTGGGCTCCGGCGCAGCAACCTTCGCACGCTTCGCGAGCGAAGGCTGGTGCCCCTGGAGGGACTCGAACCCCCACGCCCTTGCGAGCAACAGATTTTGAGTCTGCCGCGTCTACCATTCCGCCACAGAGGCCAAACCAGGGGCAGGGTGTAGAGGCAGGTCGGCCCTCCCGTCAACCGCAAAGCGCGCCCGGACCTAAGGGACTGCCGCCGGCCCCTTTTGGTGCGTTATATAACGCCAAGGAGGGCAGGTCGGCCCACCGCAGGGGAGAAACCAGTCCATGGCGAGCCAGTCATTCGAGTTTCAAAGCCCCAAGGGATACCGGCTTTCCGGCCGCATCGAACAGCCCGAGACGACGCCGCGCGGCTGGGCGATCCTCGCCCATTGCTTTACCTGCGGAAAGGAGAGCCTCGCCTCGGTGCGGGTGGCGCGCGCCCTGGCGCTCAACGGGATCGGCGTGCTGCGCTTCGACTTCGCCGGGCTCGGGACCAGCGGCGGCGCGTTCGCCGATGCAACCTTCGCCGCCGATGTCGGCGACCTGGTCGCCGCCGGCGCGGCGATGGCAGCTTCCGGCATGGCGCCGACGCTGCTTATCGGGCACAGTCTCGGAGGCGCCGCCGTTCTGGCGGCCGCCGGCGAGATGCCGATGATCAAGGCGGTTGCCACGGTCGCGGCCCCGTCCGATGTGGCGCATGTGCTGCATCACTTCGATGCGGACAGCCTCAGGCGCATAGAAGCCGAGGGCGAGGCCGAGGTGAGCTTGGCCAATCGTCCTTTTATCCTGCGCAAGGGCTTCATCGACGATGTCCGCCGACATGATCTCGAGGCGCATATCGCCAAGCTTCACCGGCCATTGCTGATCCTGCACGCCCCGCGCGATACGACGGTCGGCATCGAGAACGCAGGCCGCATATTCGCCGCCGCCAAGCATCCGAAGAGCTTCGTCTCGCTCGACGACGCCGACCACTTGCTGACCCGGCGCGCCGATGCCGATTATGCCGCCACGATCATCAGTGCCTGGGCATTGCGCTGTCTTCCGCCGCTGATGGAGGATCTGCCTCAGGTCGAAGAGGCTCACGGCGTCATTGCCGAGGAGACGGGAAAAGGCGCCTATCAGCTGGCGATGCGCAGCGGCCGGCATCGCTTTCTTGCCGACGAGCCGGAGAGCGTCGGCGGGATGGGCAGCGGGCTTTCGCCCTATGAACTGGTGTCCGCCGGCCTTGCCGCCTGCACGACGATGACGATGCGGATGTATGCCGAGCGCAAGGGCTACAGGCTGACGCGGGCGCGCACCGTGGTGACGCACTCCAAGCGCCCTGACGAGGTGCGGGCCGATCTCTTCACCCGAACGATCACGCTCGAGGGCCCGCTCGACGACGAGCAGCGCCAGAAGATCCTCGCCATCGCCGATCGCTGTCCTGTCGACCTGACACTGATCCGCGGGTCTGACATCGAGACCAGTCTCAACGACAGTGAGGCGAACACCGCTGCGCTGGCGTCCAGCTGATCGCGCTCACACGAGGGCGTGCAAGGCCCGGGCGGTTTCGGGATCGGCCGGGAAGAGGCTTTCCAGCGCCAGTTCCGACAAGGTCACATCGACCGGCGTCCCGAACACCGTGGTGGTGGAGAGGAAGGAGAGGACGTCCTCTCCCGCTTTGAGGCGGAGCGGCACCACGACGCCGCCATAATCGGCATGCGGCCGGGCGCTCGCGGGATGCGGATAGGCGGCAAGCTCGGCGAGGAGGGCGATGAGGACCGGATCGCCGGTCACGTCGATCTGCCGGCGCAGGCGGTCGAGAAGATGCGCCCGCCATTCGCTCAAATTCTCGATGCGGGTGCTGAGGCCTTCGGGATGCAGGCTGAGGCGCAGGACATTGACCGGCGGCTGGGCGAGGTGGGCCGCGACGCCCCCCATCAGCTTCATCGCCGTGTCATTGGCCGCAATGAGGGTCCAGTGCCGGTCGATGGCAAGCGCCGGATAGGGCGCGTGGCCCTTGAGGATGAGGTCGATCGCCTGGCGCGCCGCGGCGAGCGAGGGGTCGTCGAGCTTCCGTTCGGCAAAGGCCGGCGCATAACCCGCCGCGAGCAGCAGCATATTGCGCTCGCGCAAGGGCAGGTCGATCACCTCGGCGAGCTTCAGCACCATGCCGCGCGACGGCACCGAGCGGCCGGTCTCGATGAAGCTCAGATGGCGGGTCGAGATCTCCGCCTCGCCGGCAAGATCGAGCTGGCTCAGCCGCCGCCTTGTCCGCCAGTCGCGCAACTGCTCGCCGAATGTCTTTGCCGCTTCGCTCATACCCGGACGATACCCCATGGACAAAGGCATCTCCATGACCTCAGAGGTAATCGACTTGCCTCTCTCTCCTTTCCATCATGGACCTATCGAAGAAAGGAGACGACCATGTCGACCAGCCATCCCCAATTCCTGCGCTATGTCCTGATCGCCGATGCCATTGCCAGCGGCGCCACCGGCGCCCTGATGATTCTCGGCGCGAGCTTCCTCTCAGGGCTGCTCGCCATTCCGGGCGGCCTTATTTTCGAGGCCGGCCTCATTCTCGTGCCCTATGTCCTCTTCGTCGCCATCATCGCGGGCCGGCCTGTCATTCCGGTGAAGCCCGTATGGTTCATCATCGCCTGCAATGCGCTGTGGACCTTAAGCTCGCTCGTCCTGCTGGTGAGCGGCCTGATCGCGCCCAATGCGCTGGGCTATGCCTTCGTGCTCGTACAGGCCGTCGTGGTGGCGGTTCTGGGCGAGCTGCAATATGTCGCGCTGCGCCGAAAGGCTGTTGCGGCCTGACGAAAGCATGAGACCTTTTCCCGAACACCTGTGGGAGAAGGTCTCTCTTACCTTGAGGCGGAATCGCGCTAGATTGCCGCGATGATCCGCATCACGGCCACCCTATCCATCCCTGACGACGCGCTCAGCGAGCGCTTCATCCGCGCTTCCGGTCCCGGCGGCCAGAATGTCAACAAGGTTTCGACCGCGGTCGAGTTGCGCTGCGATCTCAAGCGCGCCGATCTGCCGCTCGACATGATGCAGCGTTTGCAGCTTCTGGCCGGGCGCCAGCTCACCCTCGACAATGTCCTCGTCATCACCGCCGACACGCATCGCTCGCAGGAGCGCAATCGCGCCGAAGCCTTGGGCCGCCTTACCGCCCTTCTGAAGCGCGCCGCAGTCAGGCCCAAGAAGCGCATCGCCACCAGGCCGACCAAGGCGTCCAAACAGCGCCGGCTCGACGCCAAGGCGCGCACGTCCCGGGTCAAATCTCTGCGCCGCGTGCGTCCCGCCTTCGATTGAGGAGAGCATTCTTCGTGCACATCACCATGGCGCCAGACGAGTGGAAGACGTTCGACGGTTTCATCCGTTGTGCCGAGCGCTATGTGGAGTTCGGCTCGGGCGCCAGCACCGTGCAAGCGGCGGCGCAAGTGAAGGATTGGGTGGTCGCTTTCGATTCATCGCAAAGCTGGCTCGATCGGGTGGCCGAGGCTTGCCGCGAAAGGAAGACGCGCCTCACGCCCACGCTCTCTTATGTCGACATCGGCGAAACCGGCGAATGGGGCTTTCCCAAAAGCGAGACTTCACGCGACCGCTGGCCGCTCTATCATTCGAGCATGTGGGGAGATCCGCGTCTCGCCGAAGCCGATCTCTATCTGATCGACGGGCGTTTCCGCCTCGCTTGTTTCGGGCAAGTTCTGCTCCATTGTGGCGAGCGCGCCTTTATCGCCTTCCACGATTATGCATCGCGGCCTCATTACCAGGCGGCCGCGGGCCTCGCTCGCGAAGTGCTGCGTGTCAATGACCTGTCGATCTTCATGCGTCCCGCCGCTTTCGATCGCAGACTGGCGCAGCGTCTGATCGCTGATCACGCCCATGACCCACGCTAAAAGATAAGCCTCGACGGAAAAGCTCAACGCCGCTACACACCTCCCCTTCATGCTTCGTGCCCTTTATGACTGGACCTTGTCGCTCGCCGCCCGCAAGACGGCGGAAATATGGCTTGCCGTCATCGCTTTCATCGAGAGCTCGGTCTTCTTGATCCCTGCAGATGTCCTCTATCTGCCTATGGCGCTGGCGCGGCCCGAGCGCGCCTATCGCTACGCCATCGTGGCGACCGTGGCCTCGACCTTGGGCGGCATTGCCGGATATTTCCTCGGGCTTTTTGCCTATGACGCGCTGGCGCGTCCGGTGCTCGATTTTTACGGCAAGCTCGACGAGTTCGAGCAATTGCGCCAATGCACCGGCGAAGACACGATCATGCTGCTCCTGGTGACGTCGGGTCTCGCCCATTTGCCGCCGATCAAGGTCGTCACCATCCTGGCGGGCGTCGTCCAGATCAGCTTCGGCTTCTTTGTCCTCTCCTGCATCATCGCCAGGGGTGCCCGCTTCATGGCGCTCGCCTGGGCCATGCGCCGCTATGGCGAACCGATCCGCCACTTCATCGAGAAGCGCCTGGGCCTGATCGCCGGCCTTGCCGCCGCCATACTCATCCTGCTCTACTTCGCCGCCAAGTATCTCGGAGGGGGCGCGCTCGCCGCCTGTTGATTTAGACAATGATGATCACCCAGCGCAGTGCCTTGCTGATCATATTCATCGTCAGCCTGCTGACGATCATCGGCGCGTTCCTGTTTCAATGGGCGGGCTATGCACCCTGTCCGCTCTGCCTGCAGCAGCGCTGGGCCTATTATGCGGTGATCCCCTTGAGCCTCATTTTCGCCGGCATCGCGCGCAGCAACGCCGGCATCGCCCGCTTCGGACTCCTGCTCTTGGCGCTCATCCTCATCGCCAACAGCATCTTCGGCATTTATCACGCCGGCGCCGAATGGAAGTTCTGGCCGGGGCCCGACACCTGCGGCGGCGCCCTGGGCGATGGCCTGCCGACCCTCACCAACGAGCCGGTGGTGCGCTGCGATGAGGCGGCGATCCGGATCCTGGGTCTGTCGCTCGCAGGCTGGAATGCGGTGATCTGTGCGGCGCTCGCGGCTGTCGCGCTTAGAGGCGCATCAAGACACGGCTGACGACCGATTAAGGCTCCAGCTCGGTATCCCAGTAGAGATAGTCCTGCCAGCTGTCATGCAAGAAATTGGGCGGAAACATCCGCCCATTGGCATGGAGCTGGCTGATGGTCGGCCGGATCGGTTTATGGGCCGGCCACATTTCCGCCTCGCGCGGCAATTGCCCGCCCTTCCTGAGATTGCAGGGCGAGCAGGCGGTGACGACATTGTCCCAGGTCGTCTGGCCGCCTTTCGAGCGCGGGACGACATGGTCGAAGGTGAGGTCGCGGCGGTCGCCGCAATATTGGCAGGTGAAGCGGTCGCGCAGGAACAGATTGAACCGGGTGAAAGCGGGGTTGCGCGCCGGCTTCACATAGGTCTTGAGGGAGACGACGGAAGGGATGCGCATCTCGAAAGCGGGGCTGCGCACGACGCGCTCATACTCCGAGACGATGTTCACACGGTCGAGGAACACCGCCTTGATGGCATCCTGCCAGCTCCAGAGCGACAGTGGATAATAGCTCAGAGGCCTGTAATCCGCATTCAGCACCAATGCGGGGCATGCTTCCGGAGATATGGTTGGATGGTGAGCTCCGGCACCGTCCTCCTGTAACATGGGTTCATATTCTACATCTTGTGTGTCAGGGCTGTGAAGGCCCTTTATGACAGTCTCTAGGACACCGCCTGCGGCAGGCCCTTGAGACTGCGGTAGTGAGCCCAGAGCAGCCTCGCGGCGATCGACCGCCAAGGTCGCCAAGTTTCGGCCAAAGACAGCATGGCACGGGAATCCGGCCTTTTCGTGAGCCCGAAGAGGTCGGCGGCCGAGGCCTGGAGCGCCAGATCCCCGGTCGGCCAAGCATCGGCCCGGCCGAGGCAGGAGAGCACATAGATATCGGCGGTCCAGGGCCCGATGCCGGGGAGGGCGGTGAGCGCCGCGATCGCCTCTTCGTCGGAATGAAGATGGAGCGAATCGACCCTGAACTCGCCTCTATGGGCGGCCCGCGCCAGGGCATGGAAGGTGCGGCTCTTGGCGCCGGAGAGGCCGAGCTTCATGAGCGTCGCATGCCGGCGCCGCAGGATCGCCTGCGGGTCGAGCGGCGCCAGCTCGCGCTCGATCCTGCGCCAGATCGCATCCGCCGCCCGGAGCGAGATCATCTGCTCGGTGACGATGCGCAAGAGGCCCGGCAGCCCGCCCGGCGCCCGCCTGAGCGGCGGCAGGCCGGTCGCGCCGATGACGCGGGAGAAACGCGGCTCATGGGTGAGCAGCCACTCCACCCCTTCGACCAGGTCGGCTTCGCTCTCGATGGTCCTGTGCATGGCGCGTGTTATAGAGCATCCCGAAACCAAGAATAGTCATGAGCCCACCCGTTTTCCGTTTCGCCCCCAGCCCCAATGGCCGCTTGCATCTGGGCCATGCTTTTTCGGCCCTGCTGAATGAGAAGATGGCGCGCGCGACGGAAGGCCGCTTCCTGTTGCGCATCGAGGATATCGACACCATCCGTTGCACACCCGCGCTCACGTCGCTGATGCTGGCCGATCTCGGCTGGCTCGGCCTCCAGTGGGAAGAGCCGGTTCTACGCCAGAGCGCGAATCTCGGCGATTATCACGCGGCCCAGCAGACCTTGCGCGATCGGGGCCTCCTCTATCCCTGCTTCTGCTCGCGCCAGGACATTGCGCGGGCAGTTGGGGACGAAGCGTCGCGCGATCCCGAAGGCCAGCCGCTTTATCCCGGCACCTGTCGGCACATGACGAAGGAAGACCGCAGCCAACGCCTGGCGCGCGGCGATCCGGCGGCCTGGCGCATCGACATGAGCCGGGCGCTCGCCGAGCTTCCGGCACACCTCACCTTCAGCGAGGAAAGCTCGGGCTCAGCGGTGAACGAGATCGCTCGCCCGGAAGGCTGGGGCGACGTCGTGCTCGTGCGCAAGGACATCGGCACCAGCTATCACGTCGCGGTCGTGATCGACGATACGCGCCAGGGCGTCACCCATGTGGTGCGCGGCCGCGATCTCTTCCACGCGACATCGATCCACCGCCTGTTGCAGCATCTCCTGCGCTTGCCGGTGCCGCGCTATTTCCATCACGCGCTCATCAATGACGAGGCGGGGCGCAAATTGTCGAAGAGCCTCGGCAGCCGATCGTTGAGCGACCTTCGCCAGGAAGGGGTGTCTGCGACGGATGTCCGGAAAGCGCTGGGTTTCTAGAAGTCGCTGGCGATGCCCTTCACTTCCCAGTCGCCGAAGCGCGTCGGTTCCGGACCGTCGCGGCCGTTAACTTCCCTGGGAAGATCGGGCACTTGCGCTGCCTTGCGCCGAGCGGCCGCCTCGGCAAGTGCACGTTGCGCCGCCGCGGGAAGGTCCTTTCCACTCTTGTCGTAGAGGTCAGCCATACCCATCATATAGGGACTGAATTGCATCTGGTGCAAGGCAACGGAGACAGTTTGATGAATGTGATGCGGACCGGAATTCTGCTGGCGGGGCTCGTGGCCCTGTTCCTGGCTGTTGGCTATGCCATTGGCGGCCAGACCGGCATGCTGATCGCGCTCGTCTTCTCGGTCGGCATGAACGCCTTTGCCTATTGGAATTCCGACAAGATGGTGCTCTCGATGCATGGCGCGCGCCAGATCGACCGCGCCGCATCGCCGGACTTCTACGATATGATCGAGCGGCTTTCCCGCAATGCCGGACTGCCCATGCCCAAGGTCTATGTCATGGACAACCCGCAGCCCAACGCCTTCGCCACCGGGCGCGATCCCGAGCATGCCGCGGTCGCCGCGACCTCAGGGCTGCTGTCGAGCCTGAGCTATGACGAGATCGAGGGCGTGATGGCGCATGAGCTCGCCCATATCCGCAACCGCGACACGCTGATCATGACGGTGACGGCGACCATCGCCGGCGCCATTTCCATGCTCGGCAATTTCGCCTTCTTCTTCGGCGGCGGCGACCGCGACCGCAATGGGGGCTTGGGCATGATCGGCACCTTGCTCATGATCATCGTCGCTCCGCTTGCCGCCATGCTGGTGCAAATGGCGATCAGCCGCACCCGCGAATATTCCGCCGACCGCGCCGGTGCCGAGATCTCCGGCAAGCCGATGGCGCTCGCCTCGGCGCTCGCCCGCATTTCCAATGCGGCGCACCATGTCGAGAACGATACGGCCGAGGCCAATCCGGCTACCGCCCATATGTTCATCATCAATCCGCTGTCGGGCCGTCGCATGGACAATCTGTTCTCGACCCATCCCGCAACCGAGAACCGCATCGCCGCCCTGAAGCAGATCGCCGGTGAAATGGGCGGGGCGGCGCCGCAAGCGCAATCGAGCGGTCCCTGGTCAGGCGGACCGGCGCGTCCTAATAAGGGCCCATGGGGCTGAGCGCGGCAAAGCATCGCAAGAACGACAAGGCAGGACTGGCGGCGCGCCGCGCCGCTCTTGCCATTCTGTCGGCCGTTCTCGATGACGCGCGGCCCGTCGACGATGCCTTGATGCAGCTCCATGCGGCGGGTCTCGAGCCGCGCGACCGCGCTTTCGTCGTGGCTCTGGTGCAGACCTCTCTGCGCCGCAAGGGCGAGAGCGAGGCGATCATCGCTCGCTTTCTCACAAAGAAGCTGCCGCGCAAATCGGGCAATGCCGCGCTGATCCTGTTTCTGGGGACGACGCAGCTTCTCTATCTCGAAACGCCGGCCCATGCGGTGATCGATCTTGCCGTGACGCTGGCGCGCGAGGATCGCGATGCCCGCCACTTCGCCAATCTCATCAATGCGGTGTTGCGCAAGCTCGTCGATGTGAAGCCGATCGACCGGCCGCGCCTCAATGTGCCGGACTGGCTGTGGCGGCGCTGGACGAAGACCTATGGCAACGACATCGCCGAAGCGATCGCCCACGCTCATCTCGCCGAGCCGGCGCTCGATCTCTCGGTCAAGTCGGATCCAGAAGCTTGGGCGAAAGCCTTGAACGGCATCGCCCTGCCGACGGGCTCCGTGCGGCTCAAGGACAGATCGGGTGCGATCGAAGGTCTACCAGGCTTCGGCGATGGCGCCTGGTGGGTCCAGGATGCGGCCGCCGCTTTGCCGGTGCGGCTCCTGGGCGACGTTGCGGGGAGAACGGTGCTCGATCTCTGTTCAGCACCCGGCGGCAAGACGGCGCAGCTTGCCGCACGTGGCGCCAAGGTGACGGCGGTCGATCAGTCGGCGCCGCGCATGGCGCGCGTCAGTGAGAATCTCGATCGGCTGAAGCTTGCAGCCGAGCTTGTTGTCGCCGACGTCCTGGAATTTCCGTCGGACCGGCTCTTTGATGCGGTGCTGCTCGACGCGCCGTGCTCGGCCACGGGCACGATCCGCCGCCATCCGGAACTGCCTTTCATCAAGAGCGAGCAGCAGATCGCGGAACTCGTGGAGTTGCAGGCGCGCCTGCTTGCACATGCGGCAAAACTCGTCAGGCCTGGCGGAAGCCTCATCTATTGCACCTGTTCGCTCGAGCCTGAGGAAGGCGAGGACCAGGTCGAGCGCTTTCTCGGGGGCCATCCCGACTATGGCCGCGTGAAGCTGGCGGTGGAGGATGTCGCGGGTGAGAGCCGGTTCATTACGCCCAAGGGTGATCTGCGAAGCTTGCCGTCGATGAATATCGGCCAGGATCAAGGGCTTGACGGTTTTTACGCCGCCCGCTTGGCGCGCCTTGTGACGGCGCTTCCCGCCAAAGTGGGTACCGGTTTGGCGATAGAGGAAGCGCCCAAGAGAATGTCGTTAGCCAATCCTTAACCTTAAGCTCATCCAATGGCCGGACAGCCCCATCCGTCCACAGATCGAGCCGTTGAACGACGCCCATGTTGCGTGCCCTTGAGTCCCGTTTCGAAGTGTTCGGCGCCCTCAGGGCGGCGCTTGGCGCCACCTTGCAACCTATTGAAAGAGCGCAGGATTTTGGAAGCCGGCTGCTGCGGCGCTGGCGCCCGTCGAAGCTCGTCAGGCCGATCATTCCGCTCGTCCTCGGCAATCCCGATCTCGGCCACCAGATCTATCGCAACCGTTTCGTGCTGGCGGGCCAGGCGATCTCCGGCGGAACCCACAGCATCTTCGCAAAACCGGTGCTCGAGCCCGCCTGGCTCATCGAGCTCCATGGCTTCGCCTGGCTCGCCCATCTCGAGGCCGCTGGGTCCGCCATGCATCGCGCCTATGCGCGCACTCTCGTCCTCGATTGGGTGAACGAGGCGCGCAACCTCCCCAAGGAAGCGAAACACCCCGACGTGGCGGCCGTGCGGCTGATGGCCCTGGTGCGTCATGCGCCCTTCCTTCTCAAGGGTGCGAGCTCTTCCTTCGAGGACAAGTTCCTGCGCCTCATTGCGCGCGAGACAACGCAAATGGCGCATGAGCCGGGCCGCATCGAAGAGGCGCTGGCGCTCGCTTATGCGGTGACCGCCTTCGAATCCTCCGCCACTTTCCGCAGCCACGCCTATGAACGGCTGGAGACGGCGATCGCCGAGCAGATCCTGCCCGATGGCGGCCATGTGTCGCGCAATCCGGCGACGCTCTTGAAACTTCTTCTCGATCTCGTGCCCTTGCGTTCCGCCATCATCGCCGCGCGCGAGCCCTTGCCGAAGCGGCTCAATGCCGGCCTTGAGCGCATGCTACCGATGCTGCGCTTCTTCTCGCATGGCGATGACGGGCTCGCCGTCATCGAAGGCGTCGCCGATCCGTCGGTGCGCGAGATGCGCGCCGTCTTCGGTCAGGACACGACCCTTGGCCGTCCCGTCTCGCTCGCCGCCTATTCGGGCTTCAGCCGCATGGCGCATGGCGGCGCCACCGTCATCACCGATTTCGGCCCGGATGCCGCCTGCTCGGGTCCGCTCGCTTTCGAATTCTCCGACGGGCCCTCGCGCATCGTGGTCAATTGCGGGCTTCCCGCCGACGGCTCGAAGCGCTGGATCTATGCCGCTTCGGGACCGGCGGCGCATAACACGCTGAGCCTCGACTCTTATATTCTGGAGAGGTCGCAAGGACCTTTAAGCTGGCTGACCGGCAGCTTGCGCAAGACGCAAGTCGAGCGGCGCGGGGTGAGCGACAGCGGCAGCTTCGGCACCTTCTTTCGTGGCGGCAATGTGCTCACCGGCAATCTCCTGCATGAGCGCGATCTCTATCTGTCGGTGGCCGGCGATGATTTCCGCGGCGAGGACCGACTTGTCCGCGACGGCGCCAGCGATCCTGCCTTGATGGGCCTGCCTTATGTCCTGCGCTTCCATCTCCATCCGTCGATCAAGGCGACCCTGTCCAAGGACGGCGAGACGGTGATGCTGATTCTCGCCAACCGCACCGCCTGGCGCTTCGCCGCCAAGGGCTGCGTCATCGATCTCGCCGACAGCGTCTATCTGGCGGGCCTGCCGCAGCCGAGGCGGACCCAGCAGATCGTGCTCAAGGGCGTGATCGGCCGCCACGACCGGGTGAATTGGGCCTTCCGGCGGCTCGCCAAGCGCGACAAGCGGGAAACGCCCGGAAATAGGGCGCCGGAACTGCCTTTCTGATGGCATGGACAGTGGCCTGTGCTAGATCACGGGCCCTCTCTGCCACAGCCGGGGCCCTTCGATGTCGCCACCCCTACGCCGCGCTTTGCTTTCCGTTTCCGACAAGACGGGTCTCGTCGATTTCGCCCGCGCACTCGCCCGGCGCGGTGTCGAACTCGTCTCGACCGGCGGCACCGCCAAGGCGCTGAAGGCGGGAGGCCTTGAGGTGACGGATGTCTCCTCGGTCACCGGCTTCCCCGAGATCATGGACGGCCGGGTCAAGACGCTGCATCCCAAGATCCATGGCGGGCTCCTGGCTGATCGCGGCAATCCCGATCATGTGAGGGCACTCGCGGCCCAGGCGATAGCTCCTTTCGAGCTGCTTGTCGTCAATCTCTATCCCTTCGAAGCGGCGACGGCGAAGGGCGCCGCATGGGACGTGGCGATCGAGAATATCGACATTGGCGGGCCGGCGATGATGCGCGCCGCGGCCAAGAATCACGGCAGCCTCGCCGTGATTGTAGATCCGTCCGACTATAATGATGTGCTCGAGGTCATCGATGCGAACCAGGGTGCGGTGAGTGACAAGGCGCGCCGCTATTTGGCCGCCAAAGCCTTCGCTCGCACGGCTTCTTATGATGCGGCCATTGCGCAGTGGTTTGCGCGCGAGCTTGAGGATGAAACACCGGACTACGCCGCACTAGGCGGAAAGCTCATCCAGAAACTGCGCTATGGCGAGAACCCGCATCAGTCGGCGGCCTTCTACAAGAGCCCGGAGAACCGTGAAGGCGTTGCCACCGCCGAGCAGCTCCAGGGCAAGGAACTCTCCTACAACAATATCAACGACACCGATGCGGCCTTCGAATGCGTCGCCGAGTTCGATACCGGCGCGGCGGCTTGCGTGATCGTGAAACACGCCAATCCTTGCGGCGTGGCCTTGGGATCATCGCTCGCTGACGCCTATAAGAAAGCGCTCAGCTGCGACCCGGTCTCGGCCTTTGGCGGCATCATCGCTTTCAACCGTGCGATCGATGCCGAGTCGGCGGAAGAAATCGTGAAGATCTTCACCGAGGTCATCATCGCGCCGGGGGCGAGCGCTGAGGCGCGCAAGATCATCGCCGAGAAGAAGAACCTCCGCTTGCTCGTCACCAAGGGCCTGCCGGATCCACGGGCGCCGGGTGCGTTGTTCAAGACGGTCGCCGGCGGATTCCTCCTGCAGTCGCGCGACCAAGGTCATGTCGAGGCGCAAGACCTCAAGGTGGTGACGAAGCGTGCGCCGACGGCGGAAGAGCTTGCCGATCTGCAATTCGCCTTCACCGTTGCCAAGCATGTGAAATCGAATGCCATCGTCTATGCGAAGAAGGGGGCAACCGTCGGCATCGGCGCCGGGCAGATGTCGCGTGTCGATTCGACCCGCATCGCCGCGGCGAAGAGCGCCGAAGCGGCGAAGGCCACAGGCCAGGCGGAGCCTCTCGCGAAAGGCGCCGTCGTCGCCTCCGACGCCTTCTTCCCCTTTGCCGACGGGCTTATCACCGCGGCGGAAGCGGGCGTCACCGCCGTCATCCAGCCCGGCGGCTCCATGCGTGATGCCGAGGTGATCAAGGCGGCTGACGAATTGGGGCTCGCCATGGTCTTCACCGGCATGCGCCACTTCCGGCACTGACGACTTCCCCGCACTTTGCTAGAACTTAGGCCATGGTGACGGATGTGAATTCAGCGCCGGCCGAGGAGGGCTCGAGCCTCCTGCCCGGCCTCCTGACCGGCGAACTGGGCTTGCGCCTGAAGACCCTGGTGCGGCTGCGCTGGCTCGCGGTCGCGGGCCAGACGGCGGCCGTCGCCATGGTGCATTGGGGCCTGGGCTTCGATCTCCCGGTCGGCTGGTGCCTGGCGGCGATCGCGCTTTCCGCCTGGCTCAACATTTTCCTCACCTTGCGCTGGCGCGGCAATCTCCTGACCGACCGCAATGCGGCGCTGCTCCTGGGCTACGACATCCTGCAACTGGCGCTGCTCCTCTATCTCACCGGCGGTCTGGAGAATCCCTTCGCCTTCCTCTTCCTGGTGCCGGTCACCGTCTCGGCGACCTCGCTGCCGATCAAATGGACCTTGGTTCTGAGCGGCATCGCCTTTGTCTGCGCGAGCTTCCTCGCTTTCGATCATTTTCCCTTGCCGTGGTTCGCCGAGGCGCCGCTCGAGCTGCCGACGATCTATATCGTCGGCATGTGGACGGCGCTGGTGTCGGGCGCCGTCTTCTCCGCCATCTATGCGCGCCGCATCGCCGAGGAAGCGCGCCAGATGTCGGCCGCCCTTTCCGCGACCGAACTGGTGCTTGCCCGCGAGCAGCGCCTGTCGGCTCTCGATGGTCTCGCCGCCGCCGCCGCGCACGAGCTCGGCACGCCGCTCGCCACCATCGCCCTCGTCGCCAAGGAGTTGAAGCGCGAACTGCCGGCGGGCGGCCACACGGCTGAGGATATCGACCTCCTGATCAGCCAGGCGGCGCGCTGTCGCGAGATCCTGTCCCGTCTCGCCAATCGCGACACGCCCGCCGATGCCATCATGGCCCGGGCGAAGCTGCTGGTGATGCTGGAAGACATCGTGGCGCCGTTGCGCGGCTCCGATGTCACGATCGAAGTCGATGCGAAGCCTGCCGATGACGGCAAGCCGCGGGTCGACGGAGAGCCGGTTTTCGACCGCAACCCCGCCATCACCTATGGGCTCGGCAATCTGATCGAGAATGCCGCGGATTTCGCCACCACCAGGGTCGATGTCGAGGCGCGCTGGTCGGGCTCCGACGTCACCATCACGGTGCGCGATGACGGCCCGGGCTTCTCGCAGGACATCATCGACCGCCTGGGTGATCCTTTCGTCACCTCGCGCAAGGGCTATGGTCCGGGCGATGCCGGCGATGCGGCCGGGCGCCATGAGGGCATGGGCCTCGGCTTCTTCATCGCCAAGACCCTGCTCGAGCGCTCCGGCGCCCAGGTGGCGCTGGCCAACCGGACCTATCCCGATCACGGCGCCAGCGTGCGCATTTCCTGGCCGCGTCACAGGGTCGACATGGCGCTGCGTAACCCTGTCGCGAGTGGGGTTTGAGATAGCGGAACTTACGCCCTATAAGGGGGCGGAAAGGACGTGCATTTTGATGACCGACAGCAACCTGCCGCAGGATCTGACCCTTCTTCTGGTGGATGACGACAAGCCTTTTTTGACCAGGCTTGCTCGCGCCATGGAGACGCGCGGTTTTTCCGTGCGCATGGCGGAGACCGTGGCCGAGGGCGTCGAGCAGGTGAAGAAGGAGCCGCCGGGCTATGCCGTGGTCGACTTGCGGCTCGGCGACGGCAACGGCCTCGATGTCATCGAGGCGCTGCATCGTTCCAGGCCCGATGCCCGCGCCGTGGTCTTGACCGGCTATGGCAATATCGCGACCGCGGTGACGGCGGTGAAGCTCGGCGCCATCGACTATCTGGCCAAGCCCGCCGATGCCGATGCGGTCTATAGCGCGCTGACGGGGGCGGGCGGGGCGCGGGCGGCGCTGCCGGAGAACCCGATGTCGGCGGACCGCGTGCGCTGGGAACATATCCAGCGGGTCTATGAATTGTGCAACCGCAATGTCTCGGAGACGGCGCGTCGTCTCAACATGCACCGCCGCACCTTGCAGCGCATTCTCGCCAAGCGCGCGCCGAAGTAACATTCCTTACGGAAAGCTCTCCGGATCATAGAGTCCATGCAGCCGCAGTGCCGCGGCACGGGCGAAGGAGAGCGTCATCGCCTTGCGCCGCGAGGCGTGGAGCAGGTGCTCGGCCGGATCGCGCTGGACTTCCGCCCCCCAGGCATCGGCGATGATGAGGCCGGCTTCCGCCGGCATGATCTCAGGAGTGAGCTCGGTAGTGATGGCGAAATAGAGCCGGTCGCAGAAATCGCGATATTCCGGCCATTTGAGATCGGCGCGGAAGTCCTCGAGCGACGACTTGATCTCGACGATCCAGATCAGGCCGGAAGGCGACAGCGCCATCACGTCGACGCGCCGGCCGGAAGCGAGCGTGAATTCCGTGAGGGTAGCGAAGCCCGCGGCGCGCAGATGCCGGCACACGCCTTTCTGGATGGCGGCGGCGGTGGGCGACTGGCGCCCGTCGGGCTTAATCAAAGGTATCATGCGACGATTATAATTCAGGCTTGTTGCCGGCCAAACTTTCCTTCTAATGTTTCGCCTCAAATCGAGGACCCGGTCAACCGGGCTGAAGCGGGTTCCTGCTCGCTGCTGACAAAAGGGGAAGTGCCTTATGGATGGATTGCTCAGGCTGAGCCGCTGGATCGATGCGGTCACGGCCTTCATCGGCCGTCACATCATCTGGCTGATCCTTGCCGCCATCCTGGTCTCGGCGATCAATGCTGTGATCCGCAAGGCTTTCGACATCAGTTCCAATGCCTGGCTCGAGCTGCAATGGTATCTGTTCGGCTGCGTCTTCATGGTGGCCGCCGCCTATACGCTGCAGAGGAACGAGCATATCCGCATCGACATCGTGTCCAGCCGTCTGTCGCAGAATTGGCGCAACTGGATAGACATTTTCGGCCATGTGCTGATGCTTCTGCCGTTTGCGGCGCTGATGACCTATGAGAGCGTGCCTTTCGTCTGGAGCGCCTTGCGCTCGGGCGAGATGTCGGGCTCGGCCGGCGGCCTCATCATCTGGCCGGCCCGCGCCTTCATCCTTGTCGGCTTCTTCCTGCTCTTCATCCAGGGCATATCCGAGCTCACCAAGCGCATCGCCGTCATGAAGGGCCTCATTCCCGATCCCCATCCGCATCACGGGTCTCATGCGCCGCTCGAGCCGCATCAATAAAGCGGGAGGCCTCAGCTGATGACCGCCTTCCTCATCGACAACATGGCGCCGATCATGTTCGCCGCCTTGGTGATCTTCCTCCTGCTCGGCTATCCGGTCGCTTTCTCATTAGCTTTTGTCGGCCTCTCCTTCGGCGCGCTCGGCATCTATCTCGACCTCTTCCCGCCCAACCTGCTGCAGGCCTTGCCCGATCGCGTCTATGGCATCATGGCGAACGAAACGCTGCTCGCCATTCCCTTCTTCACCTTCATGGGGCTCATTCTCGAACGATCCGGCATGGCCGAGGAATTGCTCGACACCGCGGGCAAGCTCTTCGGTCCGGTGAGAGGCGGTGTCGCCTATGCGGTGATCTTTGTCGGCGCTCTTCTCGCCGCCACCACCGGCGTCGTCGCGGCTTCCGTCATCGCCATGGGGCTGATCTCGCTCCCCATCATGCTGCGCTATGGCTATGACCGGCGCATGGCATCGGGCGTCATCGCCGCCTCCGGCACCTTGGCGCAGATCATCCCGCCAAGCCTCGTCCTCATCATCCTCGCCGATCAGCTCGGCCGCTCGGTCGGCGACATGTATACCGGCGCCATCATCCCGGGCCTCGTGCTCACCGCGCTCTACATGACCTACGTCTTCATCATGACGATGATCTATCCGAAAGCGGCGCCGGCACTGCCGGCCGAGGCGCGCTCCTTCGGCGAAGGCGCCGACTACCGTTCGGTCCTCACCGCCGTGACCTTCCCGCTGGTGCTGGTGCTGTGGGGTATGATCGTGCTGTTCGCGCCCAAGCTCGGCATCGACCTGATCAACGCCTTCGTACCCGGGGTCAGCGAGGCGATCGAGGCGCGCTTCGTCGGCGGAGGGGGACGCATGCTGGCGATGCTCGGCGCCTTCGCCCTGGTCTATCTCGTCTATGTTGCCGCCTTGCGCTATCTGCCGAAGATCTTGTCAATGATCCTGGGCGCACTCTTCCTGCTCCTCGCCTTGGGTGCCCTGTGGAAAGCCGCCCAGGCCTTCCATGCCGGTTTTGTCGCCTTGCC
The DNA here is from genome assembly GCA_021828105.1 of Pseudomonadota bacterium. Lineage (GTDB taxonomy): Bacteria > Pseudomonadota > Alphaproteobacteria > Rhizobiales > Aestuariivirgaceae > Taklimakanibacter. Next base: position 1,134 of record JAKATG010000002.1, on the reverse strand, counting down.
GCCCGCTTCCGAACGCGGCCTCGATTACCTTCTCGACATCATCGCCTGGATCGCCGGCGAATGGGTCTATTTCGTAGCACTGCTCGGCCTCATCGGCGGCGGCGTGTCGCTCCTCAATGCGCCCTCGCGGCCGGTGGCGGGCGCAGTGTGGAAGATCATCGCCGATCTCCTGCCACCGCTCATCCTCATCTTCCTGGTGCTGGGCACGATCTTCCAGGGCATCGCCACGCCGACCGAGGGCGGCGCCATGGGAGCGGCGGGCGCGCTGCTGCTCGCGCTGGCGCGCCGCCAACTCAATTTCGGCCTGTTGCGCCAGGCACTCGAGCAGACGACGAACCTTTCCGCCTTCGTCATCTTCATCCTGATCGGTGCGCGTGTCTTCTCGCTCACCTTCTATGGCGTCGACGGCCATAAATGGGTCGAGCATCTGCTGGTCAGCCTGCCGGGCGGCCAGCTCGGCTTCCTCGTCTTCGTCAACCTGCTCGTCTTCGTCCTCGCCTTCTTCCTCGATTTCTTCGAGCTCGCTTTCATCATCGTGCCGCTGCTCGCGGGGCCGGCCGAGGCGCTCGGCGTCGATCTCATCTGGTTCGGCGTGCTGCTCGGCATCAACATGCAGACGAGCTTCATGCATCCGCCTTTCGGCTTCGCGCTGTTCTATTTGCGCTCGGTGGCGCCGCGCGCGCCCTACAAGGACCGTGTCACGGCTGCGACGCTGCAGCCGGTGACCACCGGCCAGATCTATTGGGGGGCAGTGCCCTTCGTCATCATCCAGCTCATCATGGTGGGTCTCGCCATCGCCTTCCCGGCGATGATCATGCATTACAAGGGAACGGGACCAGCGGTCGATCCCTCGACCATCGAGATCACGGTCCCGACCGAGGACAATGGCGATCTCACCGGACCGCCATCGTTCGAGTGATGATGAGACTACCCTCGCCCCCAACGGGGGAGAGGACCTCCCACCAACAAGTCAAGGTCTTGCGGGGCGGTAACCCCGCGAGAAGAGCGGACGAGAAGGTTCCGTGATTGTCGATTGTAGCGCCGTGCTCGCACTGTCCAGGACGCTTCGCGCCAGCTTCGCCGGTGCCGCCTTTGGCGGCATCCTGGACAGCACTTGCGCGCGGCGCTCTGCCT
>JAKATG010000017.1:53273-175613 GCA_021828105.1 Pseudomonadota bacterium | reverse complement strand
ACTCCGCCGAGGCACATGTCCTCTCCTGGTGCTCGCAGCAACGCGGAGGGCTTGGTGGCTCCCGGCAGAGCGACCCGTCCTGCCAGTCTAATCCCCGGCACAGGACACCAGAAGGGTACAGGGAGGGACCCAATGCGCAGCATTGGGAGGGTGAGGGGGAACGGGCGGCGAAGTCTTCTGCCTCTCACAGAACTTGGTCCGTCGCTTCCCCCTCACCCTAACCCTCTCCCCCGCAGGGGGAGAGGGGATGGGGTTACAGCCGCTTCTTGCGCTGTTGCGACATCATGAAATTGTCGAAGGTCCCTTCCGCCGCCTGCTGCCACAGATAGGCATCGGCCCGATAGGCCATCACCGCGTCATGCACCTTCTTGAAGGCGGCATTGGTGGCGTTGATCTCGGCATAGGTTTCCTTCGACGCATTGAAGCAGGCTTCCAGGATCTCTGCCGAGAACGGGCGGAGCTTGGCGCCGTCGGCGACGAGCTTCTTGAGCGCCGGCGGGTTGAGATGATCGTAGCGCGCCTGCATGTCGACATTGACGAGCGCTGACGCGCTCGAGATGATCGCCTGGTAGCTCTTCGGCAGCTCTTCCCATTTGCCCTTGTTGATGAAGAAATGCAGCATGGGCCCGCCTTCCCACCAGCCCGGATAGTAATAGAACGGTGCCACCTTGTTGAAGCCGAGCTTCTGGTCGTCATAGGGGCCGACCCATTCGGCGGCGTCGATCGTGCCCTTCTCGAGTGCGGGATAGATGTCGCCGCCGGCGATCTGCTGCGGCACCACGCCGAGCCTGGCGATCACTTTGCCGCCGAAGCCGCCGATGCGCATCTTGACGCCTTTCAAATCGGCGACAGTCTTGATCTCCTTGCGGAACCAGCCGCCCATCTGGGCGCCGGTATTGCCGGCGGGCAGCGCATAGATGTTGTAGCCGGCATAGAACTCGTTCATCAGATCGATGCCGCCGCCTTCATACATCCAGGCATTCTGCTGGCGCGAATTGAGGCCGAAGGGCACCGCCGTGCCGAAGGCGAAGGTCGGATCCTTGCCCCAGTAATAGTAGGAGGCGGTTTGCGCCATTTCGAGCGTGCCGTCGGTCACCTTGTCGGCGGCCTGGAGGCCCGGCACGATCTCGCCAGCCGGGAAGCACTGGATCTGGAACTTGCCATCGGTCGCCTCGGCTACATTCTTGGCGAAGACTTCGGTGACGCCATAGATCGTGTCGAGGCTCTTGGGGAAGCTCGAGGTCAATCGCCATTTGAGCTGCGGCGCCGATTGCGCCAAAGCGGGCGCGGCGACGCTTGTCGTTGCGGCAACCGCAGTTCCCGCGGAAGCGATGAATTTCCGGCGATCCATTTGGCAAGTCCTCCCTTGAGCGGCACTCAGCGCCGCGGCCGTTTCCGCTAACGAACAGCCCGTCTTGCTGCGCGGGCTTATCCGGTATCAGGTATCAGGTATCGGGGTTCAGGTGTCAATTCCCGACACCTGAACCCGATGACCGTCCGGTTACAGCGCTTTCTTGCGCTGCTGGTTCATCATGAAACTGTCGAAGGTGTTCTCAGACACTTGCTGCCACAGATAGGCGTCGTTGCGCTGGGCGACCATCGCATCGTAGAGCTTCTTGAAGGCAGCGTTCTTGGCCGAAATCTCGGCATAGGTTTCCTTGGCGGCCGCGAAGCAGGCTTCCATCACCGCTTGCGGATACGGCCGAAGCTGGGCGCCGTCGGCGACGAGCTGCTTGATCGCCTGGGGATTGACCTGATCGTATTTGGCTTGGGCATCGACATTGGCCGCCATGGCGGCCGCGGTGATGATCGCCTGGTAGGTCTTCGGCAGCTCTTCCCATTTCCCCTTGTTGATGAAGAAGTGGAGCGCGGCACCTCCTTCCCACCAGCCCGGATAGTAATAGAACGGCGCCACCTTGTTGAAGCCGAGCTTCAGGTCGTCATAGGGGCCGACCCATTCGGCGGCATCGATCGTGCCTTTCTCGAGCGAGGGATAGATGTCGCCGCCGGCGATCTGCTGCGGCACCACACCGAGCTTCTGCATGACGGCGCCAGCGAAGCCGGCGATACGCATCTTGGTGCCCTTGAGGTCTTCCGGCGTCTTGATCTCCTTGCGGAACCAGCCGCCCATCTGGGCCCCGGTATTGCCACCCGGCAGGCCGACGAAATTATAGGCGGCATAGAATTCATTGAGCAGCTCGTTGCCGCCGCCATGATAGAACCAGGCATTCTGCTGGCGCGAATTGAGGCCGAAGGGCACGGCGGTGCCGAAGGCGAAGGTCGGGTCCTTGCCCCAGTAATAATAGGAGCAGGTATGGGCCATCTCGACGGTGCCGTCCGTCACCTTGTCGGCGGCCTGGAGTCCCGGCACCAGCTCGCCCGCCGGAAAGCACTGGATCTGGAATCGGCCATCACTCGCTTCCGCGACGAATTTGGCGAACACCTCGGCCGCGCCGAAGATCGTGTCGAGGCTCTTGGGGAAGCTCGAGGTCAGGCGCCATTTGAGCTCAGGCGCCGACTGCGCGATCGCAGGCGCCGCGAGTGTCGTTGCGGCAGCGGCAAGGGTTCCAGTGGTGGTGAAAAAGCGGCGGCGATCCATGAAAACTTCCTCTGGCTTGTGCGGGATGGGGGCCGGCGGCGAAGGCCGGAAGAACCCTTATAGAGGGGCGCTTCCGAGGAAGCCAATACGCCAAAGGATGCAAAAAGAGGTGGTCTCTGGCATCATGTGCCGCCTTCTCTGGTTTGCCCGGAGCGGGCTGAAAGAGGCGGTCCGCCGGTGGCAGCCGGCGGACCGTCGTCACTGAACTGACGGGGACCTCCATGCCATCGCCTTCGCCGACGCCTGCCCGCATCTGCCGCGGCTGCTGGGACCAGATGCACATGCCCATCCCGATCCGCGGGCCGCTCGCCATTCCTTTGCGCGTCGTCGGCATCACCCAGAGCAAGATGAATCCGAATATCTGCACGGTGTGCGAGCGCTCCTTCCGCTTCGTCCAGAAGCGCCGGCGCATTACCGCCAACGTCACCATGCTGTTCGCCGACATGCGCGGCTTCACCAGCCTCTCCGAGGAGATCGACCCCGTGGCCTTGAGCGAGATCGTCAGCGCCTTCCAGGATCGCTGCGCCGAAGCGATCTGGGCCGAGGATGGCATCGTCAACAAGCAGATGGGCGACGGCCTGATGGCCATCTTCAATTTCCCCATCAAGATCGAACGCCATGCCGAGGCCGCGATCAAGGCCGCGGCGGCACTTCAGCGCAACTGCGCGAGCCTGTTCGCGGATCTCGCTCAGCGCGTTGGCGGCGTGCTCGAGAAGGCGCCGGGTGCCGGCGTCGGTGTGCATTCGGGTGAGGTCGAGATCGGCGAGTTCTCGAATTTCCGCAGCGACTTCACGGCCATTGGCGGCGCGGTCAATCTGACCGCGCGGCTCGAAGCCAAGGCCGCGGCGGGCGAAATCCTCATCTCACCGGCCGCCGCGGCGGCGGCAGCGGATCTCGTCACCGGAAGCACGACGCGGGTGCTCACCCTGAAGGGCATCGAGCATCCGGTGACGGCGCATGTTCTGACCGTCACTTCTTGAGCGTGATCGTTCCCGGGAAAGTGAGCTTGCCCGAGGCGATCTTGTGCACGCCGGTGACGCAGAGCAGCGGCGCCTTGCCTTCAGCATTGACCTGCAATTCGGCGGTGACGGCATCGAAGGCGGCATCTTGCTGGCCCTTGAGCGGCATCGTGATCCTGACGCCTGAGCCCTTGATGAGCGGCGACATGCCCGGACTGTCGAGAGCGATCGGCAGTCCGGGCCCGGTCGCGGGCAGCACATCGCTGCCTGGCGAAACGTCGCGCACCTTGAGACCGGCGCCGCAGGCCTTGTCCTCGCCCAACACCACCCAATGCGAATGCCAGTTCGCCCCGTCATTGGCGGGATCGCCGTCATTGTTCTCGTCATAGAGCGGCGTGTCGTCGAAATCGGGATGGGCGGTGATGGCGAGCGCCAGGATGCCGGAGCCTTGCGCGAAGCCGACTACGGCTGGGTCGATCTTGGTCGGCCAGACATAGGCTTCGACCTTGGCGCCCTTGAGCTGGCCGGTCGCTTTGGGCTTGACGCTGCCGGCCTCGCCCGAGACTTCCATGGCGAATTCGGCGAGGCGGCCGTCGGTCACAGCCTGGGCCTTGGTGATGTCGAAGGCAGGCTCTACCTTGCCGTCGCTCTTGGCGGTGATGTCATGCGCGGATGAAACGGCGGAAAAGGCTGCGCTCAGCAGCAGGACGGCGCACAAAGCAGGTAATCTCATTCGATCGTCTCCTCATGATGGTTTTGCCCGGAGCCCGGCATCTCGCCGATGAATTTCCGCCAGGTGGCAGCCTGGTGGTCGGGAGATGCCGCATCGTGATCGCCGCAATCGACCTGCATGTCGGCGGAGCCGAAATGCGCTCTCACGAATTCGCAAAAATGGGGTTTCGCCGTTCCGGGCGCCGCCTCAGGGCGGAAATGCCGGCAGGTGACGCACATGCGCTGCACCGGCATGGCCTGATCCTGCAGCAACGCGCGGATCATCTTGATCATGATGTGGAGCAGGGCCGCCTGCTCCTTGCGGCTCAAGCCCGCAAGTGCTGTCTGCATGAAGGACATCTGGCCCTGCACCGTCGCCAGCGCCGCGCGTCCGGCCTCGGTCGGATGAATGAGAAGCGCCCGCCCGTCCTGGGGATCGCTCAGCCGTGCGATGAGAGTCTTGCGCTCGAGGGCGAGGAGCGAGTCGGTGATGGTCGGCTGGGTGAGGCCCAGCTCGCGCGCGATGGTCTTGACCCTGAAGCCCGTCTTGCGGCGCTGGAGCAGACGGAGAATGGCGAGCTGGGTAGGATTGAGCCCGTGGGGTCCTGAAGCCTGGCGCTCTTCAAGACGGTGCAGGCTCGCCAGGCGTTCGAGGCCGTCATGCAGCCTTTCGGGAAGCGGTGATAAAGGGAATTTGACCATGCCGCAAAATACATAGGACCCCTATATTAATCAAGAGTAACTTGGCGGAAGACCCCGGAACCTTTCTCATGGGCAGGCGTTTTCGCCACGTGCTTCGCCAGGCTGGAAAGCCGGCTGAAGCCCCGGCCCGCCCGGGAAGCTCCGTGGATTTCCCGGGCGGGCCGACGGCTTGAAAATCTGGACTTCGCAAGTTTCGAAGGCGGGAGGGGTCTATGACTCTGACAGCGCATAAGGCTTTGTTTTCTCTGATCGTCCTCGCCGCCCTTGTGGGCTTCGGCTGGATATTGATCATCTATGTCCTGTCCTTCCATGGGGCGCAGTGGGTCATCGATCGCCTCGAGGACGGCTATGCGCCGCGCCGCCGCCCGCAGTTGCGTCCCGCCCCTGTGCGGCCCCAGCGCCGTTCCGCGCCTTATCGCATCTCGCGCGCCTGATCCCGGTAGAGGGTGAGCCGTCCGCTCTGCATCCTGGGCGCCCCCTCGAGCGCCGGCGCCTATGCGCCGGGGCAAGAGTCAGCACCACACGCCTTCCGTCGCCATGGCCTTGTCGAGGCCCTGCGGAGCAGCGGCCGGCATGTGATCGATCGCGGCGATGTCGCGGGCTTCCGCTGGCGGCCGGATCCTGATGACCCCAAGGCGATGAACCGCGATGCCGTGCGGCGCGTCGCCACGGACATTGCCGCATCGGTCGCGAAAAGCCTGGAGGCGGGCGAGACGGTGCTGGTGCTCGGCGGCGACTGCACCATCGAGCTCGGCACCGTGGCGGGCGCCGTGGCGCATCGGCCCGAAAAGTGTACGCGGTTTTCGGATGAGCCGATGCGCAAAGAGAGCGAGCCCTCGGTCGGCCTCGTCTATGTCGATCTCGATGTCGATCTCAACATACCCGAGACGAGCGATGGTGCCTTGGACTGGACCGGCGTCGCCCATCTCCTCGACTTACCGGGTTCAGCATCTGAGCTTGCGGGCCTTGGGCCGCGCCGACCGCTGCTGGCGCCGGAAGCTGTCCTGTTCTTCACCGCCGATGCGATCACCCCGGTCGAAGCCCGCATCATCAAAGAGCGGGGCCTCGCCGTGATCAGCCTTGCTGCCGTCAAGGCTGATCCCGCAGCGGCGGCGCGGCGCGCCCTGGACTGGGGCCAAGGCTTCGAGCGTCTCCTCGTTCATCTCGATGTCGATGTGCTGGCCTATACGGACTTCCCGATCGCCGAGAATGTGCGCCGCCAGCCCGGCCTGACATTGGCGGAGCTCGAGGCGGCGCTGGCGGTCCTCGTGAGCGCGCCCAACTGGCGGACGCTGACCATTGCCGAGGTCAATCCCGATCACGCGCCCGACGAGGCGGCGGCCTTCCGGCGTCTGATCGCGATGCTGGACGGGATATTGCCGCGGTGAGATCTATGCGGTTGCTCTGGCGTGCAGGCTCATCGCGATGATGAACAGAAGCATGGCCAGAAGCGGCAGCACAGTGCGCACGGTGTTCCAGAAAGTCCAGTCGCGCAGATAGCGCGTCCACAAGGCGCCGCCCTCGCCGCTCGCCGAGGTGACGGCGGCGAGCGCATTGTTGAGCGGCACATTGAACACCATCGTCACGACGAGCGAGCCTGCGATATAGATGAGGCAGCCTGCGAGGATGAGTGCCGCGCCGGGCTCGCTCCATCTGAACAGCGCCATGACGGCGAGGATGGCGCAGACGATGGGCGTGCCGAAGAACACCGTGAAGAACCACGGATTGATCACCGTGATATTGATCGAGTTCATCGCCGCGATCCCCTGGTCGGGCGGAATTCGCGCCAGCGCCGCCATGACGAAGGTCGAGAAAGCGAAGAAGATGCCGGCGGTGAGCCCCGCCCCGATGATGGCGAGGATCTCGAGGATGGTGAAGAGCGACATGGATGCCTCCCGTATGTCGCGCGCAACGTTACGCGCTGGGCCGTCTGATTACCAGTTGCTAGCTCACCCTTTCGGGTCGAGCGTCACCCGGTAGAGCTCCTGATTGCCGCGGTCCATGAGCCTCACCGTCATCTGCCGGCTCTTGTTGTCGATATCGACGATGCCGAAGAACTGGAGCCCCAGGGACGGCGGCAGGTTCTGTCCCTGCGCTGCCGTCGGTGCCTTCATGAACTTCACTTCGGGGCCGAAGGTCATGTCGAGCGCGTTGGGGCCGAAGGTGCCGGCATTGAGGGGGCCCGAGACGAATTCCCAGAAGGGCTCGAAATCCTGAAACTGCGCCTTGTCCGGCGAATAGAGATGGGCTGCGGTATAGTGCACGTCCCCGGTGAGCCACACGACATTGCCGATCTCAGACTGTTTGATGAAGCGCAGAAGCTCGGCGAATTCGAGCTCACGCCCCGAGGGCCCGCCTTGATCGCCATTGGCGATGGCCTCGACACCGGTCTTCGTCTTCCAGTCGTCCCACACGATGAGGCCCAACGGCATGTCGGACGCGATCACTTTCCATGTCGCCTTGGAAGCGGCAAGCGCCTGGCGGAGCCAGCCGAGCTGGCGTGCGCCCAGGATGCGCGATTGCGGCGTCATCGCCGTTTCCAGCGACGCCCCATTGGCGCCGCGATAGCGCCTGAGATCGAGGAAGAAGACATCGAGCAAGGGGCCATAGGCGATCTGGCGATAGACGCGCAACGGATCGCCCGGCAGATGCCGGATCGGCATCATCTCGTGAAAGGCGCGGGACGCTCTCTCGCTCAGGAATTCGATCGACTTCTCCGTATAGCGGTCATCGGCGGTAAGATCCTTGCCCCAGGACCAGTTGTCGAGGACCTCGTGATCGTCCCACTGGCAGAAGGTGGGAACATTCGCGTTGAAGGCACGGAGATTGTCGTCGAGCAGATTGTATTTGAAGCGGCCGCGGAACTCGGCGAGCGTCTCGGCCACCTTGTCGACGCCGTCGGCGACGATGTTCTTCCACAATCCGTTGGCGGTCTTGAGCTGCGGCCTGATCGGACCGTCGGCATAGATCGTGTCGCCCGAATGCAGGAAGAAATCGGGATCATGCGCCGCCATCGTGGCGTAGGTCTTCATGCCGCCGTCATCCGGGTTGATGCCAAAACCCTGGCCCGCCGTGTCGGCCGACCAGACGAAACGCACGCCCCGCTTTGTCGCCGGCGCGGTCCGGAAGCGCCCGATGACGGGCTCGCTCATGCCGTTGACGTCGCTGAGATCGCCGAAGCGCAGGCGATAGAAGATGGTCTGATCGGGAGGGAGGCCGGTGACGAGCCGCTTCGCCGCCAGATCATTGCCGGGCAATGCTGTGACAGGCTTGAGCTTGCGGGCATCGGCGAAACTCTCGGTCGTCGCGATCTCGATATGGAGCCGTGCCGGCCGGTCGCTCCGCGCCCAGACGATGCCCGATGTCTGTTCGACATCGCCCGACTGGACGCCATGGCTGATGACGGGCCGCGACGCCGCGCGGCTCAAGGCCGGCATCGCCAGCATGGCGGCGGATGAGGCGAGGAGCCGGCGGCGGGTGATGCTCACGCGGGTGTCAGGCCGATACGTTCGTCACGCCGCCTGAGCCAAGCGATGGCGGGAAGGGCGAGGAGGACCATCCAGGCCTTGCCGATCACCTGGCCTTCCAGGAAGGCGAGGCTGCCGAAAGCGAGGGTGAGGAAGACGATGCTGTCGATCACCAATCCGACCATGCTGCTGGCGGCGACGGCGCGCATCAGGCCGCGTTTCTGCAGCGGCGTATAGACGAGGAGATCGGCGGTCTCCGAGATGAGGAAGGCTGCGGCCGAAGCCAGGACCAGCGCCTTGGGTGCGAAGAGGGCGGAGAGCAGGGCGCCGAACAGGATGCCGAGGATCGCGATCTTGATGCCGAGGCGACGCTGCACGAGATCGCGGAGCACGAGGGCGAGGCCCACCATCACGACGCCGCTCGGCGCCATCACATTCGGCGCCACCGGGATGAGGCAAGGCCCTTGCGGCACGCAGGTCGTGCCGACATGGAGGATGAGCCAGTTGGCGGCCGGGATGCACAGGGCGAACCCCGCGAGGAAGATCAGACCTTCGCGCCGGCGCAGTGTTTCGATCGCGTCGTTCATGACCTTGTCCTAGCCCCGGCCGCGATAGCTTGCGACACCTTGTTCCGGAATCCACAGGCCTTGCGGCGGCTCGCCTGTCTGCCAGAAGACGTCTATGGGAATGCCGCCGCGTGGATACCAATAGCCGCCGATGCGCAGCCATGTGGGCTTGGCCGCGTCGCAGAAACGCTTGGCGACATAGACCGTGCAGTCCTCATGGAAGGCGCCGTGGTTGCGAAAACTGTGCAGGAAGAGTTTTAGCGATTTCGACTCCACCAGCAACCGGTCGGGCGCATAGTCGATCACCAGATGGCCGAAATCGGGCTGCCCGGTCACCGGACAGAGCGAGGTGAATTCGGGGCAGGTGAAGCGCGCCAGATAGAGCGTTCCGGCCTGCGGATTGGGAACCGTGTCGAGCACGGCTTCTTCCGGCGAAGCGGGAATGCCGGCGGGTTTCCCCAGCAAGGTGTGGTCAAGGTCGGTCATGGCTTTCTCAAGCAGTATGCGCGAGCAGCGTCAAGGCGGCGCTTTTCGCCGCCGTCGTCGCATCGGGCACACCTTGGATATAGGCCTCGGTGACGGCACCGTCGAGGAGGATGACGATCTGGTCGGCGAGGAGCTTTGGCCTGCGCCGCCTGGCGTCGAGCGCTCCGAGAACGCGCTCGCGCAAGGCCTTCTTATAGGCCTGGACGACCCCGTGCAGGGCGCCGTGCGGATCGGCCTCCTGCAGGCTCGCATGGATGAAGGAGCAGCCGCGGAACGAGGGCTTGTTCGCATTGCGGCCGAAATGATCGAAGAGGGCAGCGATGCGGGCCTTCTCGCCCTTTTCGCCGGCGAGGACGGCATCGACCCGGGCAAGCGTCGCTTTTGCCATCTCCTCATAGACGGCTTGGGTGAGTTTCTCCTTGGAGGGAAAGTTGTTGTAGAGCGTCATGCGGGCGACGCCCGCCTCCGCCGTCACTTCGTTGATGCCGACATTGGCGGTGCCGCGCCTGGTGAACAGCCGGCAAGCCGCCTCCATGAGCCTGGCCCGCCCTTGCTTTTCCTCGTCTCCCGCCGTTTTTCGCTTCATTGACGTCACGCCCAGACTGTAGGTAGACTGGTCTACCTAGTAAAGAGGAATCACCATGCCCGCCATCAGATTGTGGTATTCGCCGGGCGCCTGCTCATTCGCACCCCATGTGCTCCTCAACGAGCTCGGCCTTGCTTTCGAGCCCGTCAGGGTGCCGATCAGGGAGGGGGCGCTTCAGACCGAGGAATTCGGCCGCCTCAATCCGAAGCGGCGCGTGCCGGTGCTGGCGCTCGATCGCGAGGTGATCACCGAGCTTCCCGCCATCGCCACCGCTTTGTCGCTGCTCGCCCCCGAGCGCCATCTCATGGGCCGGAGCCTCATCGACCAGGCGCGTGCCTATGAATGGATGAACTGGCTCTCGGGCACAGTTCATGCGCAAGGTTTTGGCTGCCTGTGGCGGCCGCAGCGCTTTTCCGACGACGCGAGCGTGCATGACAGCATCACCGCCAAGGGCCCCAAGACCATCCCCGACTATCTGGCGACAATCGATGCGAAGCTCACCGCGCCCCATGCGGTGGGCGACGGCTTCACCGCCGTCGATGCCTTCCTTCTCGTCTTCTATCGCTGGGGCAATGTCATCGGTATCGACATGCCCGGAACTTACGCCAATTATGCGCGCTTCGCCGGAGCGCTCGCCCGCCGCGCCTCGGTGCTGAAGACGCTTCAGGCGGAAGGCATCAGGCTCGAAGGAGCGACGTGAAACCACCAGATCGAGCCGACCTCGCTCTCGTCGCGATCGACTTCCGCACCCTCTTCGTGCCGGGAGCGCCGGGACGCATCCTGCGCGAGAACGATCCCGACCGGTCGGCGGGCCCGCTCTTCTGGCTCGGAGGCTCGGCCCAAGGCAATGTCGCGGGCGTCCACCAGGATGTCGATGACGCCGTTGCCGCCGAGCTCCTGGCGCTCAGCCGCAGCGAGCCACCTTTCCATGTGCCGGCGACGCTTCCGCTTCATATCGGCCGCTATGAGCGGCTTCTCGCCCGCGACGGCGCAGTGCCCCGGCGCGACCTCGAGGTCACCTATGAATTGCCGCGCAACCTGCCGGTCACTGGCGACGATGAGCTCGTCTCATCCGGCAGCGCCGCAGCCCTGCGCTTCGAGGCGGCGATCGCCGAAGGCGGCATGCCGGAGAACCTCGTCGTACTGAAGATGCGCGAAGTGGGCGATCTCTGGCCGCCCTGGTGCATGCTCCTTTGCCAGGGCGAAGTGGCCTCGATCGCCTTTGCCGCGCGGCTTTCGGGCGAGGGCGCCGAACTCGGCCTCGCCACCGTGCCCAAATTCCGCGGCCGCGGCTTTGCCGCGCTGGCAACGGCGGCCTGGTCGAACCACCCGGCGCTCGCCTCGCGCGCCTTGTTCTATTCGGCGGCCCAGGACAACAAGGCCTCGCGCCGCGTCATCGAGCGCCTCAATCTGCGCCGCATCGGCACGAGCCTCAGGCTTGATGTCTAATCCTCACCCGGCAGCGTCGCGAGGATCTCGACCGATGCGGCCGAGCGTTTGCCTTCGCCGTGATAGACGGCCTCGACATTGTTGCCGTCGGGATCGAGGAGGAAGGCCGCGAAATAGCCGGGGTGGTAATTGCGGGGGCCAGGTGCGCCATTGTCGCGCCCGCCGGCCGCGACGCCCGCCTCATGGAAGCGGCGCACCGTGTCATGATCTTCGGCCTGGAAAGCGATATGGACCCTTGTCGCCTGGCTGCCCGCCGTCACGGCCTGGACCCAGAGCTCATCGGCATAGAAGAAGCCCGGACCTTCCACCACCGCGATGTCCTTGCCCAAGGCCTCGATGACGGCCTTGTAGAAGCGCTTGCTCGCTTCGAGATCCCGGGCGTTGAGGTGGACGTGATCGAGGAGCCGGCCTCTGTGCAGCAGCATGATGTTCCTCAACTCCTCTTCTCGAGCCAGGTCTTGAGCGCCACGGCGTTGTTGTGGGTGTCGTCGCGCGCCGCATAGAGGAGCGTGACCGTCCCCTTGCGCATCAGCGCCTCGAGTTCGGCCGCGGCGAGTTGCGCCGCGGTGCCGGTGAGCTCCCGCTTGTAGGCGCTGACGAAATCGTCCCAGGCTTCCGGATGGCCGTGGAACTTTTTGCGCAGGTCGCTGCTCGGCGCGATGTCCTTGAGCCACAGGTCGATGGCGGCCTTGTCCTTGGCGATGCCGCGCGGCCACAGGCGGTCGACCAGGACACGCGCGCCATCGCTCCTGCCGGGTGCGTCATAGACGCGTTTCAGCTGCAGCCGGCTCATGATTACTAAAAGATAGGATGGCAGAGAGTTCCGTCAAAGCCCGCATTGCCCGGCCCTTGGTCCTATGCTTACCTGGGGTCTAGATTCGGCCCGGCCGGTCCATGACGCGCAAGGGCATGTCGTGAGGGAGATCTGATCATGGCAAGCACAGCACAGCCGGTGTCGACGGCGGACAGCCACCACGGCCACCGCCGGCGCATCGTCTGGGCCGGCATCGTCGGCAATGTGATGGAATGGTACGATTTCGCCATTTACGGCTTCTTCGCCCGCACCATCGGCAGTCTTTATTTCCCGGCCGAGGATCCGCGCACCTCGCTGCTCGCCGCCTATGCGGTCTTCGCCGTCGGCTTCCTCATGCGGCCCCTGGGCGCCATCCTCTTCGGCCATATCGGCGACCGTGTCGGCCGCGGTCCCGCTTTGCTCTGGTCGGTGGTGGCGATGGCGGTGCCGACTCTCATCATGGGCCTGTTGCCGACCTATGCCCAGATCGGCATCTGGGCTTCGGTCCTGATGCTCGCCTGCCGCATGATGCAGGGCCTGGCGGTGGGCGGCGAATATACGAGCTCCGCCGTCTTCCTCGCCGAGACCGCGCATCCGGACAAACGCGGCGCCGCCACCGCCTGGGCGGTGTTCGGCGCGACGGGCGGCATCCTGCTCGGTTCCGCCGTCGGCGCGCTGGTCATGAACACGCTGCCGCTCGATCAGGTCGTGGCCTGGGGCTGGCGCATCCCCTTCCTGTTCGGCGTGCTGGTGGGCGTCGCCGGCTTCCTGCTGAGACGGCGCATGCCCTTCGACAAGCCGGCGGCCAAGAAAGGCTCGCCGCTCCTGCAGGCCTTGCGCGAGCATCCCGTCGCCATGCTGCAGGCGGTGGCGATCAGCCTGGTCAATGCCGTCGCCTTCTATCTGATCTTCGTCTATCTCATCTCCTGGCTGAAGCTTGCCGCGGACATGGGTGCCCGCACGGCGCTGTGGATCAACTCGCTCAACATGGTGATCCTGCTCGGCGTGGTCCTCGTCATGTCGCGTCTTTCCGACCGCATCGGCCGCAAGCCGATCCTCGCCACGGCGGCGTTGGGCTTGCTGCTCTTCTCCTGGCCGCTCTTCGAATTAATGCGCACCGGCGACGGCCTCTACGTCTTCCTCGGCCAATTGGGCTTCACCTTGCTGATCGGCTCCTATGGCTCGGTCAACCCGATCGTCCTGTGCGAGGTGTTTCCGCGCCATGTGCGCTGCTCCGCGGTTTCGGCGGCGTATAATCTGTCGGTCGGCCTCGCCGGCGGCACGGCGCCCGCCGTCGCCACCTGGCTGATCGAGACGACCAACAACCCGGTGATGCCGGCCTATTACATCACGGCCTGCGCCGCCATATCGGTTGTCGCGGTCCTGTCGCTGCATGAGAGCCGGCGGCAGGCCTTGTCGGATTCGGTGCTGCCGGCGTGAGGCAGCGCGTGATCAGGAAAAGTGGATACCGGTTTTCCGTCCGATCACGCGCCAGATAAAAGACTCACGCCTTTCGCGCCTCGATGACGCTGACGGTCGATTGCGTGGGCACCACGCGCGTCAGCTTGAAGCCCGCTTTGGCGAGAAGTGCCGCATATTCATCCGCCGTCCGCTCCTCGCCGCCCGGCAGCGCCAGCATCACCATGTCCAGGATCTTGCCGAAATGCGGCTCGTCCTTGCCGGGCAGCACCATCTCGACGAGGAGAAGGCGCGCCTCGGGCTTCATGGCCTTGTGCAGGTTTGCGAGAATCGTCAGGCACTGCGCCTCGCTCCAGTCATGGATGACATGCGAGAGGATATAGGCATCGCCGCCTTGCGGGACCGACTTGAAGAAGTCATGCGCCTCGATGGCGACGCGATCGGCGACGCCCTTGGCCTCGAGCAAGGCCGGCGCGTCCTTCACCACATGCGGCAGGTCGGCCAATATGCCGCGTGGGCCCTTGTGGCGCATCAGGATCTCGGCCAGCAGGTTGCCGCTGGCACCGCCGACATCGATGAGGGTTCCGAGCTGTGAGAAATCGTAGGCCTCGGCGACAGCCAGCGGCTCGCTGCCATGGATGCCGATCATCGTCTCGCTGAAGAGCGAGGCGGCCTCCGGATGCTGGCCCAGATAATCGAACACCGGCATGCCGTTGATCTTCTCGAAGGCCGTCTTGCCGGTGCGCACGCTGTAGGGGAGCTCTTCCATGGCATGCGCGAACCACGGGCTGCACAAGGTGAGGACGGAGGCGCGCGCCGAACCGGGTGCGCCCGTCTTCAGCGCCGCACCGAGCGGCGTCAAGGCGAAGCGCCCGCCCTCCGTCTCGGTGAGGAGGCCGAGGCTCGCGAGGCTGCGCATCAGCCGGTGCAAAGCGCGAGGATTGCACTCCGCCGTGCCGGCGATCTCCTGGGCACTCTTCGGGCCTTCCGCCAGCCTGTCGGCGAGGCCGAGCGTCGCTGCAGCATGGACGATGCACGACACCCAATAGCCGGATGCCATCTGCACCAGTTGCGCCGCGGGCGGAAGCGCCTCGCCTTCAGGCTTCGTTCGATCGGGCATGCCGTCCCTCCTCAAAAACCCGTGTCACTCAATTAAACCTGTCTCACCCGTGGGGTGCAGTCCAAAGCAAAGAACAGCGAATATCAGGGATTTTCAGGGAATATCAGGGAACTTTTCGAAAAAATTGCCGGCCTGAGCAATATCAAGGGCTTAGAAAAACGAGCAGGGAATTATCGATCCGCGAGCAGGGATTTCCAGCTTTGCCCGAGGCTCAGTCCCGCATGCTGAGATTTCCCAACTCGCACGCTTTGGCCCACAAAGGCAAGCCCCGGCGGGGAACAAAAGGCGCGGGCGCTCTTTTTGCTTAGTCGAGCGGCGAAGAAGCCAAGGAGACGACGATGAGCGAGCTGCAATATCCGAATGAAAGCAAGGCCTATCGCGCGGCGCGGGACGAGTTGCTGAAGGAGGAGCAGGCGCTGGTCGACAAGGTGAAAGCCGTGGCCGCGAAACGCCGCACGCTGCCGCAGGGCGGCGAGCTGAAGCAAGACTATGTCTTCCAATGGGCCAATGACGGGAAGGTCGGCGAAAGCGTGAGATTCTCCGAGTTGTTCGCCGACAAGGACACGCTGCTGCTTTATTCCTTCATGTTCGGTCCCAATTGGGACAAGCCCTGTCCTTCCTGCACCTCGCTGGTCGACGGCTTCGACCGCAGCTGGTATTCGGTGACGCGCAGCGCCGCTTTTGCCGCCATCGCCAAGGCGCCGCCTCAGAAGATCAATGACTGGGCGAGGACGCGCGGCTGGTCGCAGATCGCACTTCTCTCCGGCTATGCCTCTCCCTTCCAGGCCGATTACAAATGCCAGCGCCAATCCGACGACATGCAATTGCCGATGCTGCATGTCTTCACGCGGGAAACGGACAAGATCTTTCATTTCTGGGCCAGCGAGCTGCCGTCGAACCATGTCGACACGGTGTGGCCCTACTGGAATTTGCTGGACTTCACGCCCGAGGGCCGCCCGGACTTCGATACCCCGCCGCAGAATTTCCGCTCCAGGTTCCTGGAAGAGCATTACCTGGAGGGGGAATAGGCATCTTGTAATCCGGCGCGCGCACACCATATTGGGTTCGTCGAAGTTTTCCCCACCTTAGTTGGGCCGGCGCCTTTGAGCGCAGAAATCACCGATTTCGGAACATCGATCATAACGGGTCCCAGATCCGTGTCAGCAGCGTAGACCGCGGATGTACCGGCTGCGCTGCCGACTGTTATTGAAAGAACCTTAGAGAGAGCTGCTATGTCTTCTTCAATCAGTGTGCTGAGAGCCAAGGCGACCCATGATGCCGCGATGAGCATCATCGAGATGGAGGCGCGTGCGCGCGCCGCCAAGACCGAGCATCTCCGGCAGTTGCGGCTTGCGGCCGAGGCGGAGGCCGGCACGGTCGACCGTGTAGCGCTGCCGCGCTCGAAGACGCCGCTTTCCGCTCCCCCATCGGGCGACGCCCGCGGCCGGCGCGTGCGGTCGAAGCGGGCCGGCTGACGAGCGGGCTTCAGGCCGGATTGATCACTTCGAGGCCGTTCGAGCGGTGCTTTTCCAGATGCTCGTTCTTGACCCTGAGCGCCTCGCCTTCATTGATATTCCAGGCGACTAGGCTTTGCGTGAATCCCTCATAGGCGCGTGACTTCAGCCAGGCGACGAGGGCTTCATGCTCGGCAGGCGTCATCTCGCGCGGCTTCTTGCCCGCCAGGACGAAAAGGTCGGTCAGCGCATTTCCCTTCCAGTGATGCATGAAGACTTTGTTTTCAGCCACGATCTGCCCGACCGCCATGTCGCCCCAGACGCCGGCGTCTTTTTGCGCCTGCTCATGCGCCAGGCGTTTTTGCCTGAGCACGTTCTGGGCGGCGGCGCGCGGTGATTTGCTCGTTTCTGTCGATTTGAAGAAGTTCATTGATTTCCTTTTTTGGCGATTGAGGTGAATTTGTCGGTCCATCCGGACTGTTCCGGATGGTCCATCTCGCTTTGCGGCGGGGCGGCCTCGGCGAGCTCATGCTCCTTGGCGATCCTGTCGAAACGCTCATCCGCGGCCCTGATGCGATACTGGAAGCACGCGCCGTCGAACGGCATGATCTGCACGACTTCGCAGGCGATGGATTTGCCGCGCGTGATCACGCTTTGCAGGAGGCGCACATTCTGGCCGACGGCGAAGCGATGAGTGGCCATGAGGACCAAGTTTCCTTGTTCAAGGCGCCCGGATCCCGCAAGGGTTCGGCGCAATCGGCAGTGACGCAATGCTCAAGACGGGACCGGCGCTCTTCTCGCATTGCCGGGCGGCGACAGCAGGATTCCCTCGGGCCTTTGGCTGACTGCAGATGAAGGGAGGCCTGACGATGGCTCCTATCGCACGGATCGTCCGATTGTCCTAATCCGTTGTTGTGAGCCGGCGCTGGCATCCTCGAGAAGAAGCGGCGTTGGGGTCACCGATATGTAATCATGCGGAAACCCGATTTACCTTGCTTGTCCTGCCGCCGGGTGCGAAGGTGTTTTCATCGTCAGCGGGTCTGATTGCAACCTAGGCACTGACGGCTGAGAGATGCGTGCGCTCCCGCCTAATAGTAGGAAGGAGCCGCCCATGCGAAACTCTTTCGATCCCCAGGAAATGGCGTTGCTGGTCGAGGTGGTCGATCAAGCCTGCCTCCGGCTGGGCAATTCGGACGATTCAACCAGAGCCGTCATCGCGGCCCGCATCCTTGGCCATGTGGACGAAGGAAAGCGCGACTTTGCGACCTTGCTATCCCTTGCGCTCTACGGCGCGCCCCGGAGGACGGAACCCCATGCGGCATAGGAAATCTTCACCCGGCAACGACAATGCCATGGTGCGCCGTCTCACGTCGCTGTCGATGCCGGCGCGGGCGCGCGCGCTTGCCGCGCAATGCGGCTCGGAACATGTGGCGGAGCTGCTGGAACTGCATGCCAGGCTTTGCGAACGGAATATGGAAGCGTCAACCAGGAAGGGACGCGAGGCCGGTGTCAGGCTTGTCGAAACGGCTTGACCCGGCACGGGAAGCGCTTGCGGTCTCTCCCTGAATGACAGAGAGAGACTGCCTCGTCGAAGGCTGCACGGCCCCTGCGCCCTTCGGCTATCGGCCGAGCGACGATGTGCCCGTCAAATGGGCGTGCGGCGAGCATCAGCATTTGCTGGTGAAGAAAGCGCCGGTCTCGGACTCGCGGTGGCTGCGCGAGATCCCATCGCGCCCGAGCCGTCGTCCATGACGGGAAATCAGGCCGGATCGAAATGCAGCGGCTTCGCGGAAGAAGGATTTGGAGCTTGGGCCCGGAGCGGAAAGGGCCTATGCTCGGATCATCGTCGGCACGTGCTTGATGCAACCGGGCGCTGACGGCAGAGAGAGACCTGTGCTCCCGCCTCAAGCGTGGAGCACGATATGTCTTACAGCTCATTCACCCTCATTGAAGAGGCCTATCGTCAGCGTCACGCGGCCGAGGTCTTTCTGGCAAGACGGCTCGCCGGCATGCAGCGGTGCATCGAGACCTCGCGCAAGCTGGAGCAAGAATCGCGCGAGCTGATCGCGCGGTCGCGCCGGCTCCTCGCCGAGACCTCGACCATGGTGAACGGCCATGGGCCGATGCGCGATTCCGGCGCGGTCTCACCCGATGCGCGCAAGGCGCCGGCAGTACCTGCAAAGAAGGTGGCGCCCGCGCTCTAGCGGCCAGCGACCAGCTCCCCGATCTTCCCGGCGAAACGCCGCCACACCGTGCCGTTCTCGATCTCCTCGATCGACCATTGCGAATGGGCGAGGCGGTCGAGCCAGGGTTTTCTGTCGTAGAGCGTCGGCTCCAAAACATCTGAGATCCCGTGATCGCTGACCGGCCAGGCGAGGCTCGCGGGTGAAAGCGCGATGACGGGCACGCCGGAGATGAGGGAATCGATCGCGGCACTCGATGAATAGGTGACGGTCGCCCAGGCAGCGCTGAGGCTGCTGCGCAAAGGCGTGCCGGGCTTCATGTCCCAGCGCACCGATTTGTCGGGCTTCAGGCGGCGTTTCAGGCTGCGCAATGCTGCCGGCGGCGAGAGCGGGTGCGGGCGGATGAGGATCGGGCGCCTGGTGATGAGGCGCAGATCGATGACCGTGCTTTCGAGCCATTTGACCACATCGAGGCCGCGCAAGGAGGCATCGCCCGGCACCTGGCCGATGAGCAATATATGCTCACCTGTCGCACGCCAGGGTTTGACCGTGAGGCCGAGCTCGGCGGCGAGCCGGTCCCAGCGGAGCGGATCGGTCGGCTCGTTGCAGAACTGGCCGGTGTCGTGGAACGAGCCGCCGATGGAGATGCGGAAATGGCCAAAGCTTTCCGCCGGCGCCTTGGCCAGGAAGTGGGGAAGCCCGCCTTTCAGCAGGCCGCCTGCCGCAGCGGCGATCGCCGGCACCTTGCGGCCGAAGAGCGGGGTTTCGACGATGAGCACCGGGCCCTTGTGCTCGTTGAGGATCTTCTGGCGGATCTGCCGCCGCCGTCCTTCGCCGATGCCGGGCGCGCCATAGAGGATGGCGACGTCGCACGGGCTGTAGGTCTTGTCCTCCACCCAATCGACCTGATGGGGTGTGTGGGCCAGGGCCGTGGCGAAAGCGCGCAAGGTCTCGAGCCTGAGCCCGACCTTGGCCGTCTCCGGATAGATCGCGATACGCAAGGCTGAAGCCTCTGGCCGCGCCGGGCCTGAGGCGCGGGTCGGCACGTTGGTGGTCATGTCCATGGCTCTGCCGAGAGAGCCAGCAAAGCGGAAGGACGGCCAGTGAGATTATCTAAGCGGTCGTGACAGGAAAATTCCTCCATCAGTTTCCCTTCTCCCGCAAAGCGGGAGAAGGGGACGCTTGAGACAGCAGCCGAAGCAGGAAGCTTAGGAGGGCTCGGTCCTGCGAAGCGCCCTGGCGCGAAGCAGGATCAGGGTCCGATCCGCACCACGGCCGACATGGCGATGACGCCTGAGACGAGGGTCGCGGCGATGAGGGCGGCGAGCAGCCAGAGGAAGAACGGCCGGTCGACGCCGTTGGCCGCTTCCGGTTCCGTCCGTCGGCTGACGAACGCGACACTGGCGGAGGGGGTTCCCGACAGAAGGACGGCACCGGTCGTGGCATAGGGCGCATCGCTGGCGCCGGTTTTGGCTTTGTTTCGCATCCGCTCCTCCGCGCTTGCCGGAACCAACCGGCGGGGTGAGCCGCCGGTTCCTTCAATGAATGTTACGACAAGTAACCGGCGTGCCCTGTGAGTTTGCCCACAGACCGCCAAGATAGGACGAGATAGTGGTTGCGCAGGCGAAAGCGAGGAGGCCCTCATGCCCGTCATCAACATGGCGACCACGGCCTGGAAGCAATCGGGCGGCCAGATCCACACGGCCGACATCAATTTCGCGCCGCGCTCGACCTTCGTCATCGCCTCGCTCACGGGCACGATCGGCGAGGGCACGCAATTCGCCGGCATCGTCTCGGTGCGCTCGCGCCCTCAGATCGACGGGCAGGAAGTGACGGAGACTTTCGGCGGTTGGGAGCAATGGCGCTCTTCGGTGTTCCGCCAGCGCATGTCCTCGGTGACGGTCGGCGTCGCGACCGGCAAGGACCAGGCCGCGAAAGCGGTTTTCACCCGTTACGAGTTCTGATGATGAAGGAGGCCCCCATGCTGCCGATCCATGACGAGAGCGCCGAGCGCCTGGTCCACCGCGCCCGCGCCGTGGTCTATGACGGGAAGTCGGGCCGCATCGTGCATGTGCACGAGATCCGCACCCTCGATGGCGCGCCGCGTCCGGCCGAAGGTGCCGCCGCCCTACGCGCGCTCGAGCTGGCGCGGACGCTGAACGCCCGTGCGCAGGGCGTCGTCGTTTCCCGCCTACTCGCGGTCGAGACCGAGGCCGAGGACGACATCGATGCCGAGACTCATTGCGTCGACGTCGAGACGAAGCGGCTGAAGCAGATCACCAGGCGGACGGGCAAAGGCAAGACGTCGCGCCAATAGGAGAGGCGCCCAAGAAAGTTCCGGCAGGGGAACATCCATGCCGTGCAATTTTCACGTGACATCGGCGAGAAACTTGCTATCAAGCGCCGCCGCCCGCGAACTCGAGCGCTGCGGCGCGAGGCCGGGGAACTCCTAGAACCGTGATATCGGCGGCCAGTTTGACGAGCGGGGACCGCTCGCATCTCGAAGATGTTTCGGAAAGGCAACGGCTGGATATCGCTTCATGGACAATAATCGTCTCGCTGCGCTGGTTCTAATCCTGACCGCCTTCTTGGGATGCGCAGGCCTCGCTGAGGCCCGCGATTCATCTCTCTGCGCGCAAAAGGATCCAACGGGGCTGGCGGCAGGCGCTAAGCCCGAGCCTTGCCCCGAAGCCAAGGGCGAGCCCGCAACCGCCTCGGCGGCGCAGCCGGTGCTGCGCCACGACGCGGCCGCGACGACGCCGGTCATCGCCGGGCCGATCACCCATGCCCGGCATTTCGTCTATCGCCTGCTGCGCCCCGAGGCGCCCTCGACCGAGACGATCGTCCTGTTGCATGGCTCGGGCGGCGACGAGGCGAGCCTGTTCAAGCTCGCTTTGCGCGTGGCGCCCGACGCGACGCTCTTGGGCGTGCGCGGCCGCATCGTGCAGAAGGGCATCAAGCGCTGGTATGCGCGCATCACGCCGACCGAGTTCGACCAGGCCGACATCCGCAAGGAGGCGAAGGCCTTCGTCGATTTTCTCAAAAGTCGGATGGCGGCGGAAAAGCTCGATCTCGAGCACACCGTCTTCATCGGCTATTCCAACGGCGCCAATCTGATCGCGGCGGTGAGCCTGCTCTATCCCGGCCTCATCGAACGCGCCGTGCTGCTGCGCGCCATGCCGGTCCTGACCAAAGCGCCCGAGACCGATTTGCGTAGGGTTCGTTTCCTCACCGTCTCCGGCGAGAAGGACAGGATCTATGCGCCCTTCGCTCCGGTGCTCGAAGCCCTGCTGCGCAACCGGGGTGCGACCGTCGATGCGCGCCAGGTGGCGGCCGGGCATTTGCTCGGCGATGAGGACGTCAAGGTGGTGAGCGACTGGCTCTCCGCCGCCGACATGATGGCGGGTGACACGAAGCAGTAGCCCCACCTATTTCGGCGCGGCGGCTGCGGTTTCGCCGGGCGGCAGGATCCGGAACGTGAAGCTCGTGACCTTCTCGCCCGGTTTGAACGGACCGGGGACCTTGTTCACGACCGGCGGCAGGCTTTGCAGATAGGCCGTGATCGCCATCGCGTCGTCCTTGGTCAGATGGGCAAAAGCATGCCAGGGCATGATCGGCGCCAGGACGCGGCCGTCCGGTCTCATCCCGCTCTGGATCGCGGCGGTGATCTGCTCCGGCGTCCAGCTGCCGATGCCGGTCTTCCTGTCGGGCGTGATGTTGGGGCCGACGAAGACGCCGAGGCCCGGAATCTCGAAGCCGACATCCGATCCGCCGAGGAACCGCTCCGTATCGGGCTTGCCGAAGAAATAGCCGGGCGTGTGGCAGTCGTTGCAGCCGGTGACCGTGACGAGATATTCGCCGCGCTTGGCGGGCGTGTCGGCAATGGCGAGGGATGGGATGAGCACTGATGCAGTCAAGAAGGCGATGCGAATGGCAGACCCGAACATGGCTTCCTCCTTCGCTGATTCTTGATTTGTCCCCGGATGCCGCGCGCATCCTCACATGTTTCAGGATTTCGCCGTCTGACGAACGTCAATGCGGCGCGGGCCGGAAAGGTTCCTGCCTGGGTAGCGTTCACCCCCATCGCGGCACGACGAGACGGAGCGGAACTCTCGGGCATGAATGCCGATTATCGTTTTAGGTGAAATTCATCATGGACTCCCGCTCAGGCACCTCCTGGAAGACGCGCGCGACCGGCGCTCGTCCGTCATGGCCTGGCCTGCTCGGGCCCCATGCCTGGTGGGCGCTTCTCAAGGACGCAGGCTCTGGCTGGCTCGCCCATGGCATGTCGACGCAAGGGGCAGCGCTTGCCTTCTATTCGCTCTTCGCACTGGGCCCCGTGATGCTGATCTCGATCTCGATCGCCGGTCTGGTCTTCGGCGCGGAGGCGGTGCGCGGGCAGGTGAGCGTGCAGCTCGCGAGCCTCGTGGGCGAGCAGGGCGCCAGGGTCATCGAGAGCCTGCTCGCAGGCGCAGGGCGGCCGCGCGAGGGCCTCCTCACCGGCCTGGTGGGCGTTGCCGCCATGCTCATCGCCGCCGTGACCGTCGTCGTCCAGCTCAAGGACGCGCTCAATCTCGTCTGGAGCGCCGAGGCGAAGCCCGCTTCGGGCGTACTGGGCTTCATCCGCAAATATGCCGTCTCGCTCGCGGGCGTGCTCGCCATGGGCTTTCTGCTGCTGGTGTCGCTCCTGATTACGGCGCTTCTGTCGGCCATGGGCGAAGCGCTGTCGGGCTATTTCCCCGAGGCGCTCTTCCAGCTGGTGAGCCTTTGCGTGTCGCTTCTCGTCACCACGCTGCTCTTCGCCATGATGTTCAGGTTCCTGCCTGACATCGACGTCCTGTGGCGCGATGTACTGCCCGGCGCCTTCATCACCGCGCTCCTGTTCGAGCTGGGGAAATTCCTGATCGGCGTCTATATCGGCAAGCAGGGCCTCGAATCGACCTATGGCGCCGCCGCCTCGCTCGTCGTCGTCCTGATCTGGGTCTATTATTCGGCGCAGCTCGTCCTCTTCGGCGCCGAGATCACCCGCGCCTATGCCGAGCGGCGAAGCGCAAGCTGAGGCCGGGTCAGCTGCCCGACCTTGCTGCGCCGAAACGAAGCCTCGGCTTCGCTTATCCTACATTCACCGTCACCCGCAGATAGGTCGCAGCGATCGACGTCTCGCTTTTGGCCGGGCTCGTATTCTGGCTCTCGAAGAGCTTGTCCAATTCCTTCTTGAGCTCAACCGAACGGCCGGATTGCTCGGCCGCCTCGAAGGCGTTCATCGTCGGGCCGTAATAGGTCTTGAAGTCATCGACGAAGGCCGAAGGGGGACGCGAATTCTTGAACCGGAACGTATCGCGCACGCAGGACACGTTCTCCTTTTTGACGCCGGCCTGGACGAAGCGCTCCACCACATTGGTTTCGACGCCCCACAGCATCGGGCTGACGAAGCCCTCGGGCGGCGGCGGCGTATAGGCGCCGCTGATCTTCAGGATCTGCGCGACGAGGGTCGGGTCGTTGGGGATCCAGTTGCCCATGACGATTTTTCCCCCCGGTTTGGTCACGCGCACCATCTCCTTCGCGACATCGAAGGGCTTCGGCGCGAACATGGCGCCGAAGATGCTGACCACGAGATCGAAGCTCTTGTCCTTGAGGGGCTTCAGGTCGGTGGCATCGCCTTCCTCGAATTTGAGATTCGCAAGGCCCATCTCGCGCGCCCGCTTGTTGCCGGCCTCGACGAGGTTGCGCGCGATATCGACGCCCAGCACGTCGGCGCCGCGCTTCGCTTCCGGCACCGCCGTGGTCCCGTCGCCGCAGCCGAGATCGAGCACCTTCATGCCTTTCTTGATGCCGAGCTTCTCGACCAGCTCATCGCCGCTCTCGCGCATGCTCGCGGCGATGCGCGTGAAATCACCTTTCTCCCAAAGCGCCTTGTTCGGATTCATGGGGATTGCTCCATCCAGATTTTGCGATGGGCGCGCATATTCGAAATGGGTTGAGGAAGCAAGCGAAAACAGGCTTTGAAGAGCGATTTTAAGACGTATACGGAGCTTCTTGCGCAATAGACCGCACAGTATTTCCCTTATGGCCGAATGCGCTTGCTCGTCCTGACAACGGAGGCGAGACTGCGTATCGCCGCGCGTCGCGAGCCTCGATGCCGAAGGTGAAGACCGCCTTCTCCTCGCCCAGCCAGATGATCTCGCGACGGGAATTCGCCCCGGCTCAGCGGTGCTTCAGCCCGAACCAGTCTCCGACCAGATAGGGTCCAAGGCCCCAGATTAGCGCCCATAGCGCACCGCCCAGCGCATTGGCTGCAAGGAAGCGCGGCCAAGCCATGCTCATCGAACCCGCGACAATGCCGTTGAGTTGCCTGAGCACGACCACGAAGCGGGCACCGACCACGATCAGCGGGCCGTGGCGCTTGAAAAGCTCTTCGATATGAGCCAGGCGCTTCGGCGTGAGCTTGACGAGCCAGCCGTATTTGAGAAGCAAGGGGCGGCTGCCGAACCGGCCGATGGCGTAGCCGGTGCTGTCGCCAAGCACTGCAGCGGCCCAGACGACCGCGACCAAGGCCCACACGGAGAACTCGCCGTTGGCGGCAAGCAGTGACGAGACCACCAGTGCGCTTTCGCCCGGAACCGGTGCGCCGAGCGCTTCCAGATAGACGATGACAAACAGCGCCGGCAGGCCGAAGTGCCGGATGTAGGGCTCGAGCACGTGGCCTGCGTCGTGCAGAAAGCTCAGGAAATCGCCGACGATCGCTCCGCCCTCCGTGCGCCGCAGCACCGCGCATGTTCCACCGACTGATGATCGCTCAGCCCTGGAACCACACCGTCACGGTCCGCGTTCCGCGACCGTCCACCCCAACTCTCTCAGCTTCCGTCGCGCCTTCTTCGTCACTTGTCCGGTGATGCGCAGCTCGCCGGTTGGGCGTCTCTCGAGTTTACGCATATCTTCAGTCGCGGTCGCGAAAGTGCGGCTCACCTCTTCGGTCAGAACAAGCCGATCGAAGGGCATCACCGCCAAGATACGGCCATCCTCGAGTTGATTGAGCGGCATACCTCCTAGAGATATGAAACGCACGATCCCTCCAGTCGATCTCTGATATTGGGCAATAAGCTCGGCACGCTTCACCAGGAAGAGAGCGGCATCGCGGCGTTTCGCCTGCCCGGCGCGATCGATATAGAGGCTGCGGTTCTCCACCCCCTTGAGGCTGCGGAGCGCGGCGACCAACGCCACCTTGTCGGTCGGCGTGTACAATGGGTTGTTGAGAAACCGGCTGGCGGCAGCCTTGCCCACGCCCATTTCCGTGAGCCTCGCGCGGTTGAGATCGCGAAGCTGGGCCGGCGTCTGGTCAAGGACAAGCACGCGAACACCTTCGACAGAGCTAGTCGACGAGAGCGCTGTTCCCGCGGGGCCGCCGATGGCGGTAAATGCGGCTTGGGGAAGGAGCCCGCCTGCCGCCGTTGCGGCTGCCAGCTGATCGAGCCGGGTCGCCAAAGGCTTGAAGTCGGTATAGGGATCGACGCCCAGTTCATTGGCGATCTGGCGCTTGGCTGAGCTGGCCCCGAGCGCGCCCTCGATTAGGCCGTCGGAGTCGTCGCTGCCGGCATTCCTCAGTCCCGATCCCAGGCGATCGAAAAATGCCCCGACCCCGCTCACTGTCTGTTTCACCGTTTTAACCGGATTCTTCACCGTTTCGACGGCGAGCCGCGCCGGCGCAATAGCGGATGTTGCGAGCGCCTTCACAAAGGCCTTCGACTTGCTCATTCTTTCGATAGCCACTATCGCCCTGAGCTCGTCGAGCCTTCGGACGAGCAGAGCGCGGCCTTGGATGGTGAAGCGGCCGTATTTAGTGACGAGCGTGAAAATCTCCACATATCCATCGCTTTGCACGGCCTCGTCGACATAGTAGTTCGGGCCCCCGACTTTGTCGCCCAGGATCGCCCTGGCGCTCACTGTCGGCAGCGTTTCAAATTCGGCAGCTTGACCTGTAGGCGTCGCAAGAAGCAGGAGCAGATACGCTGCAGCGGCTGTGACTCCCATCAGCCGCCCCTGTCGTGCAAGTATCATCCTTAATGCTCCTGCTCAGATGCGATTCTAAGCGTCCATCATCGATCTTAAGGTCTGCTTAAATGTCGGGCGGCAGCTCAGACCTGGAGCAACCCCACGCCAACATTGAGTAAGGCAAAATGCCCAGCAAAATATCTTGTAAGCTATCGAAACAATAATGGCGCACCCGACAGGATTCGAACCTGTGACCTCTGCCTTCGGAGGGCAGCACTCTATCCAGCTGAGCTACGGGTGCTTCCGCAAAGTGAGACCATATAGCCGAAGCTTGAGGCGCGCCGCAACCGAGGCTTGGCTCGGCGCGCCCTCATCGGTTGAGACGCATCGGAATTTCCGTATAACCAATTGTATAGGCTCGACAAAATGGACCGCGAGCGATTGGTCGGGGACTGGCTTTACCCAGCGGTAAGGGGTGGTGTAGCCTGAAACCGACGACGACCCCAACCAACAACCGGGACCCCAACATGCCACACATCTCCCGCCGCGCGGTGATTGCGCTGCTCGGCGTCGCTCTCTGCCCTGCTTCCGCGGTGCGCGGCCAGCTGGTCGACAAGGACCCCTATGCGCTGAAGCCCGGCGAATACACCTGGCATCCCGAGCGCACCGGCGCCG
The DNA here is from genome assembly GCA_021828105.1 of Pseudomonadota bacterium. GTDB lineage: Bacteria > Pseudomonadota > Alphaproteobacteria > Rhizobiales > Aestuariivirgaceae > Taklimakanibacter. The sequence goes on along the minus strand of JAKATG010000017.1, from coordinate 148,455 downwards.
GGCCGCTTGCCATCATCGTCTCGCTGCCGGAGCAGCTGGTCTTCGTCTATCGCAACGGCATCCGGGTCGCGAGCTCGACCTGCTCCACCGGCCGTCCCGGCCATACGACGCCGACCGGCATCTTCACCATCCTTGAGAAGGATAAGGATCATCATTCGGGCACCTATGACAATGCGCCGATGCCCAATATGAACCGCCTGACCTGGAAGGGGATCGCGCTTCATGCCGGCAACCTGCCGGGCTATCCCGCAAGCCATGGCTGCGTGCGGCTGCCGCTCGACTTCTCCGCTCTGCTCTTCAGCATCACCCATGTCGGCACGCCGGTGATCATCGCCAATGCGGCGACGCAGCCCGCCGAGGTGACGCATCCCGGCATGACGCTCAGCGCCTATGCCGAGCACGAATTCGATGCGGTCTCCGGCCATGTGAAGAAGAACACGCCGAGCCCGGTGCAGCATGCGTCTACGGGGCCGACTCCCGTGCCGCTCGCCGCCATCATCAGCTCGGCCGACAAAAAGGGCTATCTGTTCGAGAACGGCGCCGAGGTCGCGGAAGGCACTGTCGTCATCGACAATCCCGGAACGCCGCTCGGCTCGCACATGTTCACATTGGCGCGCCCCGATGACGGCTCGAAGGGGCTGGTCTGGCATGCCTATGGCTATCATCACGATGAGGGCGGCACGGCGCCTGAGCCCAATATCGATGTGATCAAGCGCATCCGCGCCGCACCCGCCTTCATCACCGCGATGCAGTCAAGAATGCATCCCGGCATGGTCCTGGTGCTGACCGACAAGCCGGCCTCCTCGGTGACGCGGAGCGCCAATGGCTTCGTCGTCATGAGCAATGCGGCGGCGAGCTAGCCCTTCGAGGGCCGCTACGCGGCCACCTCAGGGTGAGGAGTTATGTGCCGCTTGCCGGCCGGTTCGCCACAGGCCTCTGGCTCCACAGCTTCAGGAAGAAAACGACGGCGCCCAGCGGAACGACGATGTGCCAGCCGGGTTGCGGCTGGAACCAGCTGCCATCCGCCCATCCGAAATCGATGAAGTTGAAGCGATAGATGCCGTTCGCGGGCTCCACCTCGATGCCGGGCGTCACGAAGAGGATGACCAGCATCCACAGCCATTTCCGGTTCAATCCCCGGACGAGCACGCAGGTGACGGCGGCCACCAGCAGAACGGCCACGGTTATCCAGGCCGCGGCCAGATTCGCGATGCCGGCTGATCCGCCGGCGCCGGCCATGGACGTGAAGGGAGATGCCCCGTCCTTACCCTTGACCGCAAAGTCGACCCTGAAGGCAGTGACCTTCATGGTTTCCGGCTGGCCGGCAAAGCTTGCCGTCACCAGCACCCAGCGCGTCGGGTAGTCGAGCTGGGCGGAAGCGCCCGAGGTCCGGCCGGATGTGTTGTCCGTGTTCACCCACCAGTTCAGGAATTCGGTCGATTTCGGTGACTCATCCGGCAATATCTCGGCCGATTGCTCGAGGGCCTTCACCACATCGGGCCGGTTGCTGGCCTGAGGATCGATCAGCATATTGAGCCCTGAAAGATCGCCCGCCTGCAGCTTGTCGATGAAGCTTTGCAGAAGCTTGCCCTCCGCCGTCGCCTGGATCTGGGTTCCGGTCGACGGCATGCCGCAGCCGGAGAGCAGAAGCAGGATCAGGAGCGTTGCGCCTCTCAGGATCGAGCAGAACACGCTTTCTCCTGATGGCAGATCACTCACGCGCTACCGCCCCGTCTTCACCTTGCTCAGTGTCTCGAAGGTGAACTCCATCATCGTGGGCGCGAGGACGGTCAGGAGCTGGACCATATGGCCCAAAGGATCACGCCGGTAGCATTTGTCGTGGAACTCCCAGGCCAGCTGCTTGAGCGCCGATTCGATCTGCGCCTTGTCGCTGGTCGACATGGCCCTGAGGGCCGAGCGGGTCAGCGAGGCGTAGAGCGGGCCTTGCTTCGTCAACAGTGCCGCGAGGTCGTTGGGGGCAAGGCTGACCAGCGCCGATGTCGTATGCAGGATCTCGCCCCGCTCGATGAGATAGGAGGGCTTGCTCAGCGATATCTTGCCGACCAGATCCTGGATGGACGAGATATAGACGCCGATCTGGATCTTGGACGGCCGGAAGCCGAAGCTCTTGAACATGGTGTCGTCGAGCTTGTGCACCCAGGGCTCGGTCATCACGCTCAGGACCGGGCTGTACTCGCCGGTGGGCGATGCGCGCTGCGGGAAATAGCTTTCGAGCAGATAGAGCGCCGCCTTCTCGAGCTTGCTCACCTTGTTGCCGAGCCCCAGCATGCCGCCCGACGCCGCGGCGATGATCGAGCCGAAGGTCAGCACGTCCTCGCGGAACTCGTTATATTCCTCGGGCGAGAGGTGCTTGTGGAGGATGGCGCGCGTCTGCGTCAGATAGGCATCGTTGAGCTTCTGCTTCTTCTTGTCGCCCCGGGGCTCGGCGCCGAAATAGATCAGGGATTTGAAGAGCGGGCTGCCGAAGGTGTCGCGGCAGATCGGAACGCGCAGCATGTTGTCGAACGCCGCCTCTTCCTTGCGGTCGATCTTCGCATCGGCGCCGGCGACGAGCGCGAAGATGAGATGCGGCAGGAGCTGCAGATGCGCATAGGCCTCGGCCGGAAGCGCGGCCTTGGCCATGGCGGCTTCGTTCGTTTCCTTGTTGTCGGCGACGATGACCTTCTTCAAGGGATAGGCCGAGACCTTCTTCTTGAGAGCGGCTTCCTGATCGGGCGGCAGAGCCGGAACGGTCCCGGTCTCGGCGATCTCGGCGCCGATCCGGGCCAGCGTGTCGGCCGAGTAATTATTGTCGGAGAAGGCCAGCGAATAGATGAGCTCGCGATCCGATACGGGACCGAAATCGCAAGCGGGGCATTTGGTGAAGCTGCCCTCTTTCTGCGTGCCACAGTTGATGCAGATCGCGACGGTCATGGTTCCGGACCTGGTTGCCTCGACGGGTCTGGCGAAGTGACGTAGGGGCCCAGCATACTTTGGGACCGGCCGCGATGACCAGCCCCCTTTTCCTCATCCCTTGGGTGAGCCCGCGCGCGGCCTATTTGGCGCCCGCTGCCGGCACGGCGAAGGTGCCGCTCTCGGTGCCGATATTGAGCGCGAGGATGCGGGCCGGAACGGTGCCGCGGTTGCTCGCCTGATGCGGCCAGTCGATCGCCTCGAGCAGGGCGTCGCCGGCGCGATAGACCCTTACCCCTTTCGAGCCATAGTCGATGGTGAGCTCGCCTTCGAGCATATAGCCGAAGACCGGCGTCTCATGGCTGTGCCAGGCATTCTGACCGCCGGGCGGGACGGTGAGGATGATGGTGCGAAGCATGGGCGTGCCGGCGGGATAGGCGATGGTCTGCCCGATGATGGTCTGGTTGCTGGTGAAGATGCTGTCGGTCTGCGAGGCTGTCGCGTCATAGGCGCGCAGCGGCGCCGGCGCCAGGCTCAGAACGGCGGCGACACAAGCGAGCGCCAGCAGAAATCCCGCGGCAAAGCTTGAACCACGCCCACCGGCGATGGGCCGCCATCGCTTCGCCGTCGCCTCGCTCTCCATCTCAGTCACAGTCTTTTCACCCACAGCCAGCCTCCTCGCCAGGTTTGTGCCAAGCCGCCCTGTCCGCAGGCAGCGTTCAATAGGGGTAGTAGTAATATTCCGGTATGGGGCCGGTGGGGGTCAGGAGCTTCTCCAGCTTCCTGAACGCCTTCCTGATCGCGCCGGGAGGGTGGCCGCTTTCCAGATCCCGCTTGATCTCGACGATGGCTTCATTGGCGGTGTCGAGCCGCTGGGCCAGGAGCGCGGTCACGTACAGCAAGGCCGCCTTGTTCTCGCTCAGGAGCGTGGACGCGTCGGCGGCATGGAATTCGGAGCGCTCCATAGCGCGCACATCGGCGGTATGGGGCTTGCCTAGGATGACGGCGAGCTCGCCGAAGACGGCGCCGGGCTCGGAAACGACGGCGATCTGCTGGCCGTCGCGCAGGACCTCGACCTGACCCGTCTTGAGGATGAACAATCGCCCGCTCGTCGACCCGGCATCGAGCACGGTTTCGCCGGGCACATAAACCGCTATCGGTAGCGAGGCGATGCTTTCCTTGAACGCGTCACGGTCCGGAATGAATGGCATGGGTTGGTCCTCTCGATCTCGCGCCTTGTCGCATCAGCGCTGGCAATACCAGCAATGAAAATAGCCCACATAGTAAATGCCGATCTGGGCCCCGGAACTGTCCTTCATCGGTTCATAGCCGGTGATATAGGGGCGGCCCAGAATGGGCACCTGGCCGTAGAAGGCCTTGCCGGCCTTGATCGCCTCGAGCGCCGGTCCCTCGAGCAGGGTGCCCTGCGCCCGGCTGCCGTCGGGCTGGGGCACGCTGGTCGAGACGCGGATATAGTCATCGCCGCTCTTCACGAAGAGCGTCGCCGTCATCCCGCTGCCGTCTTCGCGTCCCACCGCATCGACGATGTCGAAATTATTGTTGATCCTGGTCGTGCCGAAATAGAGGGCCGGCGCCTCCGTGCCGCCGACGGCTTCCGTCCCTTCGAGCCGGGGCGGTCCCAGGCTGGCGGTCATCGCCTTGAGGCTTTCCATGGATTTGGCGATCCGCTCGTCTTCCTGGGCCCGCGCTATACCGGGCATCAGTGTCGATGCGGCGACGATGATGAGGGCGATGAGGATGCCGGTTTTCATGGGCGCGGGCTCCTATGGACGGACCGCGGTTTCCCGCGGCGGAGCGTGGCCCGCCTCGCGCGGGGCCTTGTCCGGGGCCATGGGCGCCGGCGCCCCCTCATAGAGTTCGAGGCGCCGGTCGATCACGAAGCGGAACCAGATGCCGCACAGAAGGCTCGTCACCAGCGCCGTGATGATCAGCGTGACGAAGAAGATCTGGTTGATGATGCCGATGCTGTAAGCGAGGCTCGCCAGCACGATGCCGGGGCCGCCGCGTGTCGTCATGGCGACGCTGAAATTCCACGCGGCCATGCCGGAATGGCCGGCGAGCCGCATAGCGGGCCACACCGTCAGGACGACGACCGCGCTCGAAAACACGAGATATTCGAGGGTCAGGAGAAGATCGAGGTTGCCGGCGAAGTTGATCTGCAGCCCCACCATGGCGAAGTAGACGGGAACGAAGAACGACATCGAGAAGGTCCTGATCGTCTCTCGCGCTTCCTGGAATTCGGGCTGGGTGAGGGAGCCGAACAGCATCCCGGCGATCAGCGCGCCGAACACCGCGCCAACATCGATATAGGAGGCAAGGGCGGCGAGCGCCAGGCACACGATGATGAGATAGCCCACCGGATAGACATGCGAGAATCTCGGTGCCAGGCGGATGATGAGGTCGATGAGCCAGGGCCCCGCCACCAGGAAGAAGGCGATAAAAACGAGGCATATGACGGCGGCGAGGATGAGCTCGCCGACATGGACGTCGCCCCGGCTCTGCACCGTCGTCGCCACCGCGATCGCGGTCCACAGCACGATGTCGTGCAGCGTCGCCGTCGCCACCACGACCTTGGCGAACTTGGTCTGGATGAGCCGGAGATCGGAAAAGATCTTCGAGATGACCGGGATCGAGGTCACCGTGACGGACACGGCGAAAACGATCTTGAATGCCAGGATGTTGGCGGTGTGCTGCATGTAGTGCTCGACCGGGATGAAGGAGACCGCCCACCAGCCGAGCGCGAAGGGGATGGTGCTGGTGATGATCACCAGGAGGCTGATGTCGCGGCGCTCATCGGCCGGGAACCGGCGCTGGATGTGGAAGCCCGAGGTGAACATCAGCATGCACAGGCCGAGCCAGTAGAAGGCGTTGAGCAGCACCTTGTGGCCGACGAATTCATCGAACAGGAAGAGATCGTAGGCGCCCCAGGAGAGCGCCCCCAGCACCGAGGGGCCGAGGAAGATCCCGGCACTGATCTCGCCGATGACGCGCGGCAGCTTGAGCCGCTCGAACCAGTGGCCGAAGAAATGCGCCGCGACGACCAGGATCACCAGCGAGAGAAGAAACCGGGTCAGCGAGTCCGTATCCATCACTGTGGTCCTTTCGCGTCGCGGATGCGCGGATAGACGCTCTCGCGCGAGGTCTCGAGATCGCGCAGATTGTCGTTGTCGCTCCAGGCGCGCCCGTTGGTGAAGACGGCGCGGACCTCGACGCCCCGTGCCGCGAGCTGCTCGAAAGCCTCGGTGAGATAGGCCGTCATGTTGCCGGCCCGGATCAGCCCGTCGATCTCCGCCCAGAGCAGCCCCGCGCCCTTGCGCGTCAGCTTGGCCAGGCCGATGAACTCGCCATGCGCCTCGCCGAGCGGCAGATCCTTCGAGGCGCGCATGACGCGGTCCTTGGCGAGGACGACCTTCTCGTCCTCTTCATCGAATTTCGTGCGGTGATCGACGGCGAGCACCACGTCGCCCTCCGCCGCCAGGAGGTCGCTCAGGATCGCCGGATCGAAGATGACGTCGCTCGCGAGGATCACCAGGTTCGACTCGCTCTTCTTCGTCAGCCAGAGCCCGGTCGCGATGTTCGTCGTCTGGTACCACGGGTTGAAGGCGAAGGTGCCGCCAAAACCCTCGGCGCGCAGATAATGCTCGATCTGGCGGTGATGGTGCCCGGTGACCACGCAGATGGCGCGCGACGGGATCCCGGTGGCTTTCAGATTCTCGATCTGGTGCCCGATGATCGTCGTGCCGCCGACATCGAGCATGCATTTGTGCTTGTTCGCCGTGAGCGCGCCGAAACCTTTGGACGGTCCGGCCGCGAGGATGACCGCCTCGTGCTCGCCCGCCAGGCGCCCCTCGACCGCCTGGGCGACGCTCTTCATCGTGGCGATGCAATCGAACGGATAGTCGCCGACCGCGGTCTCCTCGGAGAGCATGAGGATCGAGGCGCCGTCGAGCACCGCATTGGCGACATCGGAGACCTCGGCCATGAAGGGCAGCGGTTTTGCCATCATCGAGGTCAGGAACTGCGAGGCGATGACGACGGGAACCCCCAGCACCTCGGCCCGCCTGAGCACCAGCTTTTGCGTCAGAGGCACGTTCTCCCGGCCGATGTCGGCTTCGAGGTCGCCGCGGTCGAGCATGACGAGGTCGGATTCCTTGAGGATCTGGTCGAGATGCTCCAGGGCCTCGCTGGTCTCGATCTTGGCCAGCGTCCTGATGCCGGTGCCGACGAGCTCGGCCCGGATGCGCCGCACATGCTCGACCTTGCGGACGAAGGAGAGGCCGACATAGTCGATCCGGGTCTCGATGGCGATGTTGAGGAGCGCGATGTCGCGCTCGAAATCGAAGGGGATGTTGGCGTGGATGCCGCGGACATTGACACCCTTGCGGTTGCCGAGCCTGCCGCCGACGATGACTTGCGTCTTGACCTCCTCGCCCTCGACGCCGAGAACCTGAAGGCGGATGGTGCCGTCGGCCGCCGAGATCATGTCGCCCTGCTTCAGGCTCTTATAGAGCGGGCGGTAGGTGAGGTTTTCGGGCTTAAGGACGAATTCCTGTCCGGCAGCAAGCGCCAAGGGCTCGCCGATATTGTCGGTGCGGATCTTGTTTCCCGGAAGATCGAGGAGGATCTCGACGCCCTTCGGCAAGTCGCGCTTGAGCCCGAGGATCATCGCCTTGACGTCGTCGAGCGAGCCATGCGCGCCGTTGACGCGCGCTATGTTCATGCCGGCCGCGTGGAGGCGCGCAAGAGAGTCCTGATCGCCAGTCTTCGGACCGATCGTGCAGATGAAACGAGTCTTAACGGTGCCGCTCCCTGTCCCCGAGCCACCGAGCCTGCCATAGCGTCACTCACCTGACAAGGCTCGCATCCGGCGCTTCAACAGCCGCGTTGCGCCTGCGCTGTCTTGTGGAGTTCCCGTCAGACCACGCATCCGCCCAAACCCTCAAGGCCGTCGCACGCGATCGCCGAGCAACTTCGCCATCGTCTTGTGGACGATCGACTCCGCCGGGCTGAGCGTGCTCTTGCAGGCGAATTGAGCGCGGACGATCTCGTCATAGGTGAAATCGTCCTGGCCCTGCCGGCGCAACAGTATTTCCGTATAGCGCGCGGCGCGGTCGATCAGCTTGCCGTTGGAGGGATAGACCCAGGTCATCAGATTGCCCTCGAAGCGGCCGAGCCGGCCCATGACCAGCGTCGAATGCATGTTCAGGAGGAGCTTCAGCGTCAGATGATCGAGAAGCGAGCCGCCGAAATCCGGCACGGCGAAACGCTCCTCGACGCCCATGAAACGCAGGCGCAGGTGTTTTTCGGCGGTATCGATCTCGAACACCTGAAGCGGGCCCGGAAGACCTTGGCGAATCTCCAGCGCCTTGCGGCCGAAATCGAAGCTGAGGAGATAGTCCTTCGTCGTCTTGGGATGGATCTCGGGCCATTCGAGCGGCTTGGGCTCGCGCGCCAGAAGATGGCGCCAGCTTTCCTTGGCCGTCGCCGCTGCGGGGATGGTCAGATAGGTCAAGGAATGGCGGCCGGTCGGATAGTGCGGATTGTCGAAAGGCGCCAGGTTGAAGGTCGGCGCCCGCTCGGTCGTGTCGGTGATGACCGTGATGGCATACTCGTCGCTCGCATAGATCGTGTGTCCGCCGCCCTGATAGGCGTTGGCCTCATGGACGATGAAAGCCTCGAGAGGCGTCACATCCTGGCGGCTCAGATAATCGATCCACCGCACCAGCGCCGCGAAGGCCCCGTCCACGTCGCGGCCGAAATCCAGAGCGAGGCCGATCACCAGCATCAGCACGCTCGAGGCCTGCATGCGGGTGCTGCCGGTCAAGGCCATCGGGCCGGTGTCGAGACAGAAGGATGAGATGCGCGGATCGGCGAGCACGCGGCGCGAGCGCTCCACCTTCGCCATGAGAAGCGGCCGCGGATTGCAGCACAGGAACTGCGGCGCGCGCCGCGACATCTCCGCCGCTTTCTCGACGGCGCCGATCACATAGGGCGTCTCGCCGCCTTCCGTCGCGCCGATCACGAGGTCGTTCGGACCGAAGCCGAGCTCGAGCAGATGGCGCGCGCCATAGTCGGGGAAGTCCTCGAAGCCCTCCAGCGAATGGACGAGCGCCACATCGCCGCCCGCCATCAGCGATGAGACTTGCGCCGATCCCGGAAATTTCCGCCGCCACAGATGATCGAGCGACAGCGAAAGCCGGCCGGTGGCGCCGCAGCCGACGAGGAAGATCCGGTCACCGCTTTCAAGCGTCGCGGCCACGGACGCGAAGAAAGCGCCGAGCTCGGCGCGCAAGTCCAGGATGCGATTGAGGGCGTCGAGGTCCACCTCGCGCAAAACCTTGAGGCCGCGCGCGAGATCGCCTTTCGCCCAATCGGAAAGCTGTGCCGTTTTGGGATGCGGCGCCTCGGTCGGCAGGTCGCCGAGCCGGAATATTTTCTTTTGCGCCAGAAACTCGTTCGCCGTGTTCATGAGAATCATCCCGGCAGTTTAGTTCTCTCGTCTGACGCTACGCACAAGTTAATATTCGGTCAGGAAAATCGTCTTCCCGGAGAAGAAACTGGATCAACTCACTGCCTTAGAGTAAGCTTACGCCATTCAGGGTCGTTGATGAAGAACAAGCCACCAACCTCACCCGCAATTGCAGCCTCTCGTCGCTGGTTGCTGGGCGGGATCGGGGCGCTGATGCCGATCGTGATTGCCGCCCTCAGCGCCGATTTTACCACCTTCTTCGAAAATCCGAAAACCAGCGTCGTCATGGGCTGGGGCATTCGCAGCATCCTGCTGTTCATCATCGGCGGCTTCGTCGTCTATCTGCACCGCAATCTTCAGGATGACTGGCAATGTTTCGTGACGGGCATTGCTGCCCCCGCCTTGATCACGACGGCTTTTGCCGGCAAGGCCGGAATATACGACCCGCTGCAACGGGTCGACCCCGCCGCGCCCACCGACGCAAGCCTGCTCGTGCCGGATGCGCCGCGGTCTCCCTGGTTTGACCGGGCAGCCCGGACTTTCGAGCTGGCATCGAACCCCGTGCACGATCAGTGGCTGAAAAAGCTCGCGGCATCCGTCGAGATCAGAAACGCCCGCGATCTCGAAGAGACGTTCTTCCAGGGTTTCATCCGGGGCTTCTTCGGCAGCAATCCGCTCGTCGCGTTCGTGGTTCTGGACGGGCAGGTCAAGGAGGATGACGCGAGGCTCGTTGCCGCTTCGATCAAGCTTCTCAACCGATGCGCGGAGAAAGGCGGCGTGCGCGATGCGAACCTGAAGAAGCTTGCCGAGAAGTCGGCCGCGTTCGCGCAAACGGACACGGTGGTGATCTCGAAGCGCGGCAGAGAGGGTCCCTTTGTTCCCCTCATCATGTTTGCAGATCCGGTCACCGCTTCCAAATACGCTGACATCCTCGCCGACGTCCTGACGTCGAAAGAGCTGATCGTCGCGCGCCGGTCGCAGGTTGCCGATGAGGTCCGCCGCAAATTCGAGGTCTGGTCCGGCCGGAGAGTGGATGCGAGGACCGTCACCAATCAGATCGGGGAGCTTGTCATGCCGACATGCGCGCCAAGCGCATGACGAGCGGCCCTGCGCGGTGTGAGCGCGAGCCCAAGCGGAATGACTACTTCCTGCGCGAGCTCCTCTTCGTCACGAAGGAGCGCGGCTCCCGGATGTTCGGCGGGTCCCAAGGCTTCGTGACGGTGCATCCCTCATTCCCGCTGCGCCTGCCCGACGAGCAGGGATACCGGAACTTCGTTGCGAATCTCCGCCAGGCGGCATCGCTTTCCTGAACTGTCCCGGCGCTGTGGAAAACTCGCGCTTGAAAGCGCGATTGAAAGCGGCTTCCGACTCGTAGCCGACATGCATCGCGATCTGGAGCACCGGCTGCCGGGTCGTTTGCAGAAGCCGCGCGGCAAGCTGCAATCGCCAGCGCGCCAGATAGGCGAGCGGCGACTCGTCCAGATAGAGTTGAAAGCGCTGGGCGAGCACCGATCGCGACGCTCCCGCCTCCTGGGCGAGGCCGGCAAGCGTCCAGTGCTGGAAGGGTCGCGCATGCATGAGGGCGAGGGCGCCGCCGACCACCGCGTCCCTGGCGCCCGCGAGCCACCCGGTCTGCTCCGCCGGCAGCTGCTCCATGTAGCGCCGCAATGTCTCGATGAACAAAGCTTCCGCCATCTTGGACAGAAGAACGGATTGCCCCGGCCGGCCCGATCCCGATTCGGACACCAGATGGCGCACCGAGTGCTCCAGCCACTCGCCCGCCGCATCGCCGCGAATGCTGACCTTGATCATCAGCGGCAGGCCGGCGAGGAACAGCCTGTCGGCATGCTTCTCGCAGCCGAAATAGCCGCAGACGAAGCGCGTCATCTCGCCGCCGCCACCGAGCCGCATGGTCTTGAGATCGCCGGCCAGGAACTTGTCGAGCGTGCTGCCGCTGTCGATGAATGTGGAGGGCGATCCGTTCGAGACCGTATGCGCATCGCCATGCGGGATGATCAGGACATCGCCGGCCGCGACCGGTATCGCCGCATCGGGGAACCCGACGATGGCGTTGCCCTCGGTCACCAGGTGGTAGCTGACCAGCCTTTCGGTTCCGGGCGCCAGCACATGCGCGACGTCCTTGACATGGGGCACGCGGAAGCCCCACGGCGCCGTGCATTCGGCGTGATAGAAGATGGCGCCGGTCATGCGGACAGACCGCAATGCCTCGGATAGCGCATCCATTCGCTTCCGCCTCTCCTCCAGGAGATTGAGCTCACGGCAAAGAAACACGGAATTCCGGCAAAGTTTGGATTGCGGGATTGGACTAGCCTGACGATCAGCGGGCAGGGCGCGAAGCGAGGTGAAAATGACCGACGCATTTGACGTCATCATCGTGGGTACGCGCTGCGCCGGCGCGCCGACGGCGATGCTCCTGGCGCGCAAGGGCTATCGCGTCCTTGCCGTCGACCGCGCGACCTTTCCGAGCGACACGGTCTCCACCCATATGGTGCATCCGCTGGCGGTGCGCGCGCTGTCGAACTGGGGTCTTCTGAAGGCCCTCGAGGAAACGGGATGCCCGCCCATCGACACCTATGCGTTCGATTTCGGCCCCTTCACGATCGCCGGCGCTCCGGGTACCAAGGAGGCTCCCGTCGCCTACTGTCCACGGCGAACCGTCCTCGATAAGATTCTCGTCGATGCGGCGCGGGCGGCCGGTGTCGAGCTGCGCGAAGGCTTCACCGTCGATGAGGTGCTGATCGAGAACGGCCGGGCGGTCGGCATCAAGGGCCATTCCCGCGGCGGCGCGCCGGTCAGTGAAAGAGCAAAGGTCGTCGTCGGCGCCGATGGCAGGCAATCATTCGTGGCCGAGGCGCTAAACCCTGAGAGTTATGATGAGAAGCCGCCCTTGCTCGCGGCCTATTATGCTTACTAGAGCGGGCTTCCCATGGATGGTCGGTTCGAGACCTATATTCGCGAAAGGCGCGGCTTTGCCGCGGCCCCGACGCATGATGGGATGACCATGGTCATTGTCGGCTGGCCCTATGCCGAATTCGCGGCCAACAAGGAGGACATCGAAGGCAACTACCTGAAGACGATCGCGATGGCGGAACCCTTCGCCCCGCGGCTTGCGGATGCGAAACGGATGACGCGCTATGCCGGCGCCGCGGTACCGAATTATTTCCGCAAGCCCTATGGGCCGGGCTTCGCCTTGGTGGGCGATGCCGGCTACAACAGGGATTTCATCACCGGGCAAGGCATCCTCGACGCCTTCCGCGACAGCGAGCTCTGCGCCGCCGCTTTGGATCTGGCCTTGAGCGGTCAGCGCGCCTTCGACGCGGCGATGGCGGACTATCAGCGGCAACGCGATGCGCAGGTGAAATCCATGTATGACTTCACCTGCGGGCTCGCGACGCTCGAACCTCCGCCGCCTGAAATGGGTGAGCTCTTTCAGGCCGTTCACGGCAACCGGAAGGCGATGAACCGGTTTGCGCAAATGAACGCCGGAACGATCAGGCCTGCGGAATTCTTTGCGCCGGAGAGCGTCGCCGAGATCATGTCGGCGGGTTAAGCAGAATTCTGGCCCTGCTCGGGCCGAGGTTGTACTATGCATGAGGTCCCCGAGTTCCAAAGGATGGAGAGTTCATGCGTGGTTCCAATCTCCGGCGCGTCCTTGATCGCCGACTGTTGCTGCAAGGATTTGCCTTAGGTGCTGCAGTCACGGCCGTGCGGCCCGTTCTCGCGGCCGAAACGGTCGTCGGCTCGGTGTCCGAAATCACCGGCGATGCCGTCGCCGAGATCGACGATCAGCGCCGCAAGCTGAAGCGCAAATCATCCATCTTTCTCGGCGACACGCTGAGGACGGCGGCGAGCTCCAGGCTCCGGGCCTTGCTCGCGCGCAAGACGAATTTGCGGCTGGGGGCCGAGACCTCGATCCGGATCGACCGCTTCATCGTCGAGCAGGGCGGCGAGCTCGTGCTCGACAGCGGCACGCTCCTGCTCGATACCAGGGGCAAGCTGCTGAACCACCTCGAGGTCGAGTCCCCCTTCGCCCTCATCGCGGTGCGCGGCACGCGTTTCTTCGCCGGTCCCATCGACGGCATATTCGGCGTGTTCGTCGCGAGAGGCGCCGTCGACGTCACGGCCGGAGGCAGCACGGTCCGGCTCAGCCTCGGCGAAGGCACCGACATCGCCCGCGCCGGCGCTCCGCCGGGACCCGTCAAGAAATGGGGCGCCCCCAAGATCGCCAAGGCGATGGCCCTGGTGCAGTAGGGCGTGACGAGAGAGATGTGTCTATCTCACCGCCACGCCTTCCGGCTCGAACACTTCGATCTCCTCGTCGAGCCCGCTGATGGCGATCGGGCCTAAGCTGCGCAAGGCGATGCGGCCATCGAGCGCCTCGGCGGTGCCTGGCCCGATGAGCACCGTCGTGCCGAGGCGCTTGTTGGCACCCTCGAGCCTGGAGGCCAGGTTCACCGCACTGCCATAGGCCGTATAATCGCGCCTGGCCCCGCGCCCGACATCGCCCAGCACCGCCGGCCCCGTCTCGATGCCGATGCGGGTGCGCCCGAGCCCGATGGCGGCAAGTGCCGGCTCGCGCCGCAGCGCCTCGCTCGCTTTCACGATGGCGATGGCGCAAGCGACGGCCCTCTCCGCATGATCGGGCAGATCGAGCGGCGCGTTGAAGAAGGCGTGCAGCCCGTCGCCCACGATCTTGTCCACCATGCCGCCATGGCTGATCACGATGCCGGCGACCGTGTCGATATAGCGGTCGAGGAGCGCGATCGTCGCCTCGGCGCCCACGCGTTCGGTGAGCGCGGTGAAGCCCTCGATGTCGGTCATCAGCGCGGTGATCATGCGCGTCTCGCCGGCGAAGCGGATCTCGCCTGGATTCTCGACGATGCGACGCACCATTTCCGGCGTCAGATGCATGGAAAAGCGTCTCTCGATGGCGAGCCGCTGGCGATAGGTCCGGGCAAACTGGGTCAGGGCCGCACCCTGGACCGCGATTGCTGCGATGAGCAGGGGGATGAGCGGATCGGTGAGGAGGAGCCATTTCGTCGAGAGCGCTATCGCCGCCGCCGCCCAGAGAGCGCTAAGCGCCAGCACGGTCAAGGCGGCACCACCCGGCGAAAGGCGGATGACGGCGAAGATGCCGAGGAGTCCGATAAGGCCTCCCACTACCGCTTCCATCCAGTCCATGGAAGGCGGGCGCGTCGGAATGTGCCCGCTCAGCATCTGCTCGACAGCCTCGGCTTCGATCTCGACGGAGGGCATGAAGGGGTCGGCCGGCGTCAGCCGCAAACCGCCGGCTTCGGGCGCGCTGGCGCCCAGCATCACGATCTTGCCCGCAAGGTCCGGCGCCGGCGCGCCGCCCTTGAGCAGCAGCTCGGCGGGCACCGTCCGCGCCTCGCGGCTTGTCTTCGTCGTGAAATGAAGCCGCATCGTCCCATCGGCCGGAAGCGGCACGGCGTGGCTGCCGATGCGCAGGACCTGCGGCGGGGCGGAGGCGATCAGCGTGCTGCCGCCTTCATCCGCCCGCAGTGTTTCGACGGCGAAGCCTGCGAAAAGCGACTTTGCGCCCACGGCGAGGAGATAGACCGAGCGCACCGGCTGGCCTTCGGCCGCCGGCAGCGAGACGACGCCCAGCCCCTTGGCATTGGCCGCGAAGGCGGGTGCCGGCGCCACCACGCCCGGCATCTGCAGCAGATCCGGCACCGCGACCTCGCCCTGGGTCGCGACCGGTGTCGGTGAGATCATGATGCTCTCCGGATCGGGGGCCGGATCGAGCAGCATGGCGAGGACGGTAGGAACCCGCGCGATGGCTTGCGCCACGCGGTCATCGGCGGGATCCGCTATCGGCGGCTCGCGTGCCGGAAGCAGGATGTTGATGGCAAGCGCCGCAGGTCTAGCTTCGGCGATCTTGTTGACGAGGTCGGCCAGGCGGTCGCGCGGCCAGGGCCAGGGTCCGATGGCCTCGAGCGCGTCGCGGCCGATGTCGATGACCACGACCGGGCTCTCTTCATTGGCGCGGGGCGACCAGAGGAGCAGCCGGTCGAAGACGCCCTCGCGCAGATTCCGCACGACCTTGCCGGGGTCGAGGAGCGCCGCCGCGAGCGCCGCGAGGAGACAGAGGCCCCCCACCAGAGCGACCAGACCGGCGCTTGATTTTATCGGCTTCATGAGGAGCCCGAAGATCATCCAAGATTGTGGACCATAGCATGGCAACGCGGCCCGGAAACCGCGAGATGGGTCGATTGTCCACTTCCGAGATTGGCACCTCCGCTATAGACGGGCAACGAAACGCGCAAGCAAGCCACGCCGCGGAACTGTCGATATCGCATCACCTGGATTGCATCATCCGGAACGGACAAGACCCAAGGTGGCGCGACACCTCAGGGTTTCGAAATCCCTCTCACCGTCGCACGCCATGCTCAGGATGCGGTTCGCAATCTTGGACCTGATCTCGTTATTCACGGGTCCGATGTCCGCACAGGCTTGTCGTAGAACGTCACTCAGAAGATTGCGCTCAACAGCTGTAAATACCGCATTCATCATGACGCCTTGTTCATGGCGAAGAGGGTTTGAGAACCGGCGCGATCAATTCTTCCGGGTTGATTTCCACAATCTGTCCGATGCCGGGACGACCGACCGGGGGAGGGATATAGATTGTCGTGGAAATTCGGCGATAAGCCGGCACGATAAGATCGCCGATCGGCTCCTCTTCAGTGATTACTTCATAATCTCCCGCAGCGCAGATCTCGTCCATTCCGGTGAGCTTGAATGGCGTCGGAAATGAGTAGATGAAGCGCGTGGTACGATTTTGCATGGACTGTTTCGCCCTGATTGCAATGGTATTTCACATGTGGATTTCGGGACGCTATTGCAAGCAGAATGACGCACTTCCGGCTTTTATTCACTGCGCGGACGATTTCGCTAGGACAAACCGAAGAAGAGGCGCATGGTGATGGGATTATCTGTTTCGACCACTGGCACGCAGATGACTGAGAGATAGCGACTCCCGCCTGTCGGCAATGGAGGCTTTCTCATGAGATGGTCTTTCTTCCGCATTTTCCGGAGCCTAGGTCTCCACTGAGAAAGCGGTTCAGGGGCAACGCGGTGCTTTTCCCGACTGAACCGCTGCTACCGCGTTATCAGTACTGAGATCCCTCAACAACGCACGAGTGCTCGTTGCCTCGGGGCGGCCGATTTCGCGCACGTCCCGGCTGAATAGCGCGAGGCTCATTTCAAGAAAGGAAATGACGATGCAACTTCCATCAAATCTTAAACCCACACTATGGGGCGCGGCATTGGGCGCTGGCCTCTTAGCCCTTGTCGGCTTTACCTTCGGCGGCTGGATGACAGCCGGCACCGCTGAGCGAACGGCCGAACAACGTGCGTCGAACGCTGTTGTCGCTGCTCTGGCACCGATCTGCCTCACTCAGTTTCAGGTTGCCGGAGACACGACGACTAAACAGGAAGAGCTGAAAAAGATAAGTACCTACGAGCGCGAGTCACTCATAGAAAAGGCGGGATGGGCGACGATGCCGGGAAGCACGAATGCAAATCCCGGTGTTGCCAGAGCCTGCGCCGATTTGATCAGCAAGGCCAAGTTCTAGCAAGGGACTGCGCTTGTCTTAGGTCGAAACACCTAGGCAGGCGGGGGCCGGGCATTGAGCCCCCTTGAGGTCCGGTCCCCTCTTCCCTACGAACGAGCCGAACGTGGCGACCACGCCCCCTTTTTCGTCATCAAATTGGTAGCCAATGAACTCCCCAGCAAAGCCATTACCCAAAATCAAAGAAATTGCGATTGGCCGCTTCGAACGCGAGCCGAGCACTATTGTTCTCACTGTCAGGAATGCCGATGACGCCGAATATCAGGCCGCCATTGCTTCGACGGATGCCGGCAATCTGGTTGCCAGCCTCATTACATCAGTAGGACGGACACTTGATGAAACGACAACCCGCAGAGCTGAGCTGGCATCTACTCGGGTGTTTATCCCTGGCGCCGGGATCGGCTTTGGCAATACCGCCGCCGGCCCTGTGCTGGTGGCTCAGACCGGCGGTTTGGCCCTAGTCTTCAGCATCACGCGGCGCGATCTGTTCGATATGGCCAAGCAGATTCTCGAAGACCTCCAGAGCATCGAGCAGATCGACAGTCCTCCCATGCATCACTGATTGCACTGGACGACAGTCTTGCTGGTGGAGATGGCACGCCAAGCTCGACCCGTCACCGTACGAAGAGCTCGCGTGCCTTGGGCGAATAGTGCCCGACCTTGTCGGGATCGAGAGCGACACCGAGGCCCGGCGCATCCGGAATGGGCAGATAGCCGTCCTTGTCGAGCGTGAAGGGTGTGGCGAGGATGCCGTCGACATAGGGGCTGCCGCCGATGAATTCGACGAGCTCCGTATTGGGCATCGCGGCGGCAAGCTGCAGATCGGCCGCGACCCCCAGCGCCGTGTTCCAGCCATGGCCGACATAGCGGATGCCGAACTCGTCCGCCATCCAGGCGATGCGCCGCTGCTCGCTGATGCCGCCGACCTTGGTCGCATCGGGCTGCACGATGTCGAAGGCGCCCTTGACGAACCAGGGCAGGAAGGTCTGCCGCCTTGTCAGCACTTCGCCGCCGGCGATCGGCACTTTGCTGCGCCTGCGCAATTCGCAATGATCTTCCAGCGCATCGGGCCGCAGCGCCTCTTCGAACCAGCCGACATTATATTGGGAGAGCATCTCCGCCGTGCGCACCGCCCAGTTGAGGCCCTGGCGCCAATAGGCATCGCTGCCGCCGGCATCGACGAAGAGCTCGGCCGCATCGCCAATGCCCTCCCGCGCCGCGCGCACGATCGCCTCGTCGAGCTTGGCATCATCGCTGCGGCCGAACGGCCCCCAGCCGATCTTGAAGGCCCGGAAACCCTGGGCATGGAAGCGCTGGACCACGTCCTTCATCTGCCGGGGCTCTTCCATCAGGAGCGAGCAATAGGGCTTCGCGCGCGTGCGATAGACACCGCCCAGCAAACGTCCGACCGGCTGCCCCAGTGCCTTGCCGCAAATATCCCACAGCGCGATGTCGATGCCGCTGATCGCATGGGTCAGCGTGCCGCCGCGCCCCATCCAGAAAGTGTGCTGGTTGAGCTTCTCCGTCACCCGCTCAGGCTCGAGCGCGTTCTCGTCCTTGTAGAGGGGCTCCAGTACTTTCAGCGCCGCCTCGACCAGCCCGCCATTGGTGAAGGCGCTGCCGAAGCCGGTGATGCCTTCGCTCGTATGGACGGCGATCAGCGTGTGGACGGAATCTTCAGGGCGGATCTCGTGCGACCAGCCGCCTTTCGGACTCTCGCCGAGAAGAGGGGCTGCGGTGATGCGGGTGATTTTCATGTTGTTGCTCTTTTCGTTGGTGTTCAGAAAGTCGCCGACACGCCGCCATCGACCAGCAGCACCTGGCCGGTCACATAGGCTGCATCGTCGCTGACCAGGAAATAGGCTGGCCCTGCGATGTCTTCGGGAAGGCCGGCGCGGCCGACGGGGATGCGGCCATATTTGAGATAGATGTCCTTGAACCAGTCCGTCTCATGCTCATGGCCGCTGCCGTCGGGCAAGAGCGCCATGCGGGTATTGATGAACCCCGGGCAGAGGGCATTGGCGGTGATGCGGTCGGGGGCGAGGTCGCAGGCGAGGCAGCGCGTCATATTGACGA
Source organism: Pseudomonadota bacterium (assembly GCA_021828105.1). GTDB lineage: Bacteria > Pseudomonadota > Alphaproteobacteria > Rhizobiales > Aestuariivirgaceae > Taklimakanibacter. The sequence continues at coordinate 129,360 of JAKATG010000017.1, read as the reverse complement.
GCCCGCCTTTCGCCGTCGAATAGGCAAGCGAGGCGACGGAGCCGCGCACGCCCATGATGGAGGCGATGTTGAGCACCCGTCCGCCCTTCGTGGCCTTGCGCAGCAAGGGCGCCGTGGCGAGCGTCACGGCGAGCGCGCCTTTGAGATTGATGTCGAGCACCTTTGCAAAGCGCGTCATGGTGAGCTCATCGAAAGGCGTCGCATCGAGGATGGCGGCATTGTTGACAAGGATGTCGAGCCGGCCATGCGCTTTGTCGATGGCCTGCGCCAGCGCCGTGACCGTTGTGTCATCGGCAATGTCGACGCGCAGTGTCTCGCCGCCGATCTCGCGTGCCGTGGTTTTAGCCTTTGCGTCGTCGACATCGCCGATCACCACCCGGGCACCCTCTTCGGCGAGGCGCCGCGCGATCGCGGCGCCAATGCCTTGCGCCCCACCCGTCACCAGCGCCACACGGTCCTTCAGTCTCTGTGCCGCAGCCATCGTCACTCCTCTGTCTGTCCTTCGGGCCGCATGCGCCAGGCGACGACGCCGGCGAGCGCCAGCGAGATCACCAGCACCAGGGTCACCAGCGCGTTGATCTCCGGCGAGAAACCGACCCGCATCATCGCCCACAGCCTTAAAGGTAGCGTCGTCACCTCGCCCGCCAGGAACACGGTGATCAACGTCTCGTCGAAGGAGAGCGTCAGCGCCAGGACTGCGCCGGTGACGATGGCCGAGGCGAGATGCGGCAGCAGCACATGGCGGAAGGTCTGGAGCCGGCTCGCGCCGAGATCGGAAGAGGCTTCGACAAGCGAGGCCGGCATGGCCTCGAGCCGCGTCAGCACCAGGCGATAGGCGACGGCGAGCACGAAGACGGTATGGCCGATGACGACCGTCATCAGCCCGCGCGCCAGGCCGATCTCGCTCGAAGCGACGAGCAGCGACAGGCCGGTGACGATCGGCGGCAACAGGAAGGGCAGGTAGATCACGAGCTCGAGGAGCTTCCTTCCGATGGCGCCTTCCCATTGCGCATAGAGCGCCAGGAGCACTGCCAGCGCCATGGCGATGACGACCGCGATCAAGGCGACGATCGCGGTATTGGCGAGGGCCTGGAGGATCGAGGGATTGTCCCACAAGGTCACATAGCGCGAGAGCGAGAAGCTCGCCCAGTCGATCTTGCCGTTGTGGATGTCGACGACCGAGAACAGCGCGCTGATGATGACGGGCGCATAGAGCACTGCCAGCACCAGGAGGGTGACGAGCCCGGCGAGGCAATCGGCGAGAGTTTCACCGCGGCCCTTCATCTAGACTCTCCTCAAGGAGGCGACATAGCCCGCGAGCCCGATGACGGCGAGCGCCGTCAGGAGCAAGATGCCCGCCATGGCGGCGCCGAAGGGCCAGTTATAGGCGAGGCCGAATTGCGACCAGATCACCCGGCCGAAGGTGAAGCCCGACGTGCCGCCGACCATTTGCGGCGTCACGAAATCGCCGAGCGCCAGCACGAAGACGAAGAGGCTGCCGGCGATGGTGCCGGGCAGCGACAAGGGCAGCACCACGCGCCGGAAGGTGGTGCCGGGCCCGGCGCCGAGATCGGAGGAGGCATGGAGCAGGTTGTGCGGGATGCGCTCCAGGGTGAGGAAGATCGGCAATATGGCGAAAGGCAGATAGATGATCGTCATCGTCAGGAGCACGGCGCGCTGGTTATAGAGGAAGAGCAGGCTCGGCTTGTCGAGGAGGTTGAGGCCGAGGAGCGTCTGGTTGAGGAGGCCGTTCAATCCCAGGATAGAGCGCAGCGTATAGAGCTTGACGATATAGCTCATGAACAGCGGCAGCACGGTGAGGAGCAGGAGGAAATAGCGCGAGCGGCCGCGGCGCCTCCACACGAACCAGGCCACCGGATAGCCGATGGCGATGGCGAAGACCATCACCTCGAGGCAGAGCCACAGCGTGCCGAGGAAGGTGCCCCAATAGGTTGGGCTGCCGAAGAAATTGACATAATTGACGAGGCTTACGTCGCGCACGATCTGGTTGCCCTCGACGCGGAAGAAGGAAAGGACGAGGAAGGACGCGATCGGCGCCAGCACCAGTGTGGAGGGCAGCGCCGCGACGAGAGCGAAGAGCGCCCATCTGGTCGACAGCCGTTCCATCAGGCCTCGACCAGCACGGCGTCGGCCGGATCATAGGCGAGGCGGACTTGATCGCCCTTGGCGAAGGAGAGGTTCACCTCGCTCGGCATGCGGACATCGAGGCTCAGATCATCGCAGGCCAACGGCTTCAGGATCAACCGCGTGGTGGCGCCGATGAAGACGACCTCCTCGATGCGCGCCGTGAGGGAGGAGCTTTCTCCTTGGGCGGCGAGGCGCAGCCGCTCGGGCCGGATCGCCAGGATGACTTTCGCAGCCGACGCGAAGTCGCCGGCGCGGGCTTTGAGCGCGCCCAAGGGCGTATCGACGGTCGTGCCTTGGGCGCCCGCCTCGCTGACCGCGCCCGGGATGAGGTTGTTCTCGCCGAAGAAGGCGGCGACGAAGCGCGTCTTGGGCGCATAATAGACGTCCTTCGCTGTGCCCAGTTGCTCGATGCGCCCGTCCTTCATCACCACGATGCGGTCCGACATGGTGATCGCTTCTTCCTGGTCATGGGTGACGAAGACGAAAGTGGTGCTGATGCGGCGCTGCAATTGCTTGAGGAAGAGCTGCATCTGCTTGCGCAAATTCGCATCGAGCGCGGCGAGCGGCTCGTCGAGCAGGATGAGCTTCGGCTCGCAGACGATGGCGCGCGCGAGCGCCACGCGCTGGCGCTGGCCGCCCGAGAGCTGGCCCGGATAGCGGCCCTTCATCTCGGCGAGGCCGACGACGGCGAGCGTCTCCTCGATCAGCTTCCGCGTCCGGTCGTTCCGCTTGCCCTGCACCATCGGCCCATAGGAGACATTGTCGAGGACGCTCATATGCGGGAAGAGGGCATAATCCTGGAACACGGTGTTGAAGGGCCGCTGATGCGGCGGCAACTTCGTCACGTCCGCGCCGTTATAGACGACGCGGCCCGACGTCGCCTGGGTGAAGCCGCCGATGAGCCTGAGCACCGTGGTCTTGCCCGAGCCCGAAGGGCCGAGCAGCGTCAGGAACTCGCCATCCTCGATTTGAAGCGAGAGCGGCGGCAGGACCTCCACCGGCCCATAGCGCTTCGACAGATCGATCAGCTCAAGCGGCATTGGGATGCGACTCCATTCACGTCACCTTGTACCTCTTCACCACGTCCCAATCGATCTCGACGCCGAGGCCGGGTTTCTTCGGCAGCGGGATCGTGCCGTCGGAGCGGAATTCGAGCTCCTCTTGTGCAAGCTCGCGGCGCAGGCGTTCGACGCAGAGCTGTGGTGGGAGGTATTCGATGAAGGCGCAAGTGTCGGTGACGAAAGCGAGATGCGCGGTGGCCGAAATGGAGATGCCGGTCTTCCAGCAATGCGGCACGATGGTGAGGCCGCGATCCTTCGCCATGTCGCAGACGATCTTCGCTTCGCCGATGCCGCCGACCCGCCCGACATCGGGTTGCGCCACCTTGACCTTGCCGCGGTCCATGAGGTCCTCGAATTCGAAGCGCGTCGCCAGCCACTCGCCGCAGGCGATGGGCATGGGCGCTGCCTCTGCGAGCTTCGCCATCTCTTCGACATTGTCCGACCAGATCGGCGTCTCGAGGAAATAGCAGTTGAAATCGCGCCAGTCCTTGATCACCGACAGGCAGGTCTTCGCGTCCTCCCAGAGATACTGCACATCGACCATCAGCGTGATGTCGGGCCCGATCGTCTTCCTTACCGCCGCCAGCACCTCGGTGTGGCGGTCGTAGCTCTCGCGCATGCCGCCATGGGCATAGGGTCCGTTCATCGTCACTTCGGTCTTCATCGCCTTGAAGCCGAGCTTCTTCGCCTTTTCTGCCGAGAGGCAGAGCGCGTCGCGATATTCCTCGAAGCGGTGACCCGCCGGCTGCAGCGAGGCATAGGGCAGGATATGATCGCGCGTGGCACCACCCAGCAATTCATGCACCGGCTTGCCCAGCGCCTTGCCGCAGAGGTCCCACAGCGCCATGTCGACGGCTGAGAGGGCATGGATGACCATGCCGCGCCTGCCGTTCATCGCGGTGCCGAGATAGATCTTGCGCCAGAGCTCGCCGATCTCGAAGGGGTCGGCGCCTAGGAGCATCTCGCGGATCGACAATCCCATTGTATGGGTGCCCGGCGCATCGATGCAGGCTTTCGCCATCCAGGGATTGGCGTCGCATTCGCCGATCCCCTCGATGCCTTGATCGGTCCTGAGCACGATGACGAAGCTGTCCTGGGCGGAGGAGGTGAATTGCGGATCGTAATCCGGCGCCAGCAGCACATGGCATTCGACATCGGTGATCTTGAGCTTGGGGCGGGGGCCGGCGATCACCGGCGACAGCGTCTTGAGCGGCATGGTCTTCCCGTTGTTTCTTTCTCTTCTCTCTCCCTCATTCCCCTTCTCCCGCGCGGCATGCGTGGGAGAAGATGGCCGAAGGCCGGACGAGGGCTCTTTCGCGTAGTGTGCGCTGATCTCGACAAGTATTCCTTGCTGAACAAAGGGCCCTCACCCGCCCTTCGGGCACCCTCTCCCATTGCTTCGCAACGGGAGAGGGGAGAGACTGAGCGGGGGTGAGGGGTATTTTTGCGATCAGCTCGCCTTCACCTCGTTCCACAAGGCGACACGCTTCTCGAAATTCTCCGGCGTCAGCAGCCAGGACAGGCGGTCGCCATAGGTCATGCCCGCCTTCTTGTTGGCCGCATCGTCGGTGGTGTTGCCATAGGATTTCTTGGTGGTGAGGATATTGCCGACCTTTTTGTCGAGGCAGGCATTGATCCATTGATGGGCGAGGTCGACATCCTTGGCGCCGGCACTCACCACCCAGCAGTCGAGCCAGCCGATGGCGCCTTCCTTCGGGATGGTGAGCGCTGCCTTGACGCCCTTGGCCTGGAGCGCCGGCACTTGCGGCTCGCCCATCGAGAACATGAGCTTGATCTTGTTCTGGGCGAAGATGTTCACGCCGTCGTCGAAGCCCGCGTAGTAAGTGAGAAGCAGCTTCTTCTGGGCGATGAGCTTCTCCTTGACCTGGTTGAACTCATCGTCGCTGAGCTTGTAGGGATCCTTGAGGCCGAGCACGAGGGCGGCGAGCACCACGGAGTTGTTGGCGTCATCGAGCGCGATCATCTGCTGCACATATTGCTCGTCCCACATGACGGCCCAGCTCTCGGGCGCCGACGGGAAGGCTTCCGTGTCATAGACGAGCGGCAGCGAGCCCCAGGCAAAGGGCACGCCATAATGCTTATCGCCGCGCATGATCGGCTCGACCTTCTGGAAGGACGGCACGATATGCTGCGCATTGGCGATCTTCGCCATGTCGAGCGGCTGGATGAGGTCGCCGTCGATATAGCGCGCGAAGGAAGAGGTATCGAAGGCGACGACGTCGAAATCCGCGCCCTTCGAGCCCTGCATCTTGGCGAACATCTCATCGACCGAGCCCGTATAGACGATGTTCACGCTGGCGCCCGTCGCTTGCTTGAAGGGCTCGACCCAGTCGGGTTCGGCATAGCCTTCCCAGGTCAGGATGCGCAGCGCCTTGTCTTGCGCGCGCAAGATGGACGGTGCGGCGAGTGTTGCGGCGGTGGCGCCGGCCACGGCCATGAAGTCACGGCGTGTCAAGGTCTGTTTCATTGCTGTTTCCTCCTGTTATCTTTATCAGGCTTGGATCGTGCCCCGGGCCTGGCCGGCCCAGTGCGCGGCGGCGGCCTCGCGCGATTTATGCGGGCCGACGATATGGACAGGGATCTCGGCCGCGATCTCTTCGGTCGAGCCTTGATCGAGCACGCGGCGCAGCCGCCGGTGCTCCTCGATGATGTAGTCGAAATCGGTGCGCCTGAAGGTGGTGATGCCGAACATGATCAGCACATGGCGCGCCATGGCCGCCCACAAGGTTTGCAGCAAGGGCGAATCCGAGAGCGCATAGATCTGGGTGTGGAAGGCAAGGTCGGCGCGATTGATCTCGATGCGATCCTGCTTCAGCGCCGCCCGCTCGATCGCCGCAAGTGCCTCGTCGAGCCGCGCCGCCAATGGCGGATGGCGGCGGATGTTCTGGGCGGTGCGCTGGGCGCCCACCGTCTCGAGCGCCGCGCGCGTGTCATAGATCTCCATCGCCCAGCGCTCGTCGAGATCGATGACATGGACGCCGCGGCGCGGCTGCGCCCGGACCAGGCCCTGGCTCTCCAGCACGCGCAAGGCTTCGCGCACCGGCACCCGGCTTACCGCCATCTGCTCGGCGAGCTCGAGTTCGAAGACGCGCTGGCCCGACAGGATGCGCCGGTCGCCAATGGCTTCGACGATCCGGTCGGCCACCATTTGCGGCAGGCTCAGGGGTCGGATCGGGTCGAGAGACGTCCCGCCGGGCTCCGAAAGGACAGGTTCATTCAAAGTCATTTATGGATTATGTATACATGATACATGGAGTCAAGTCCCTTCTATCCAGAAATCTGTCGCAACAACCTTGCGGAAAGCCAGCAAAACGGTTTCATTCATGTCGGGAGACGGCGAAGGCAGGTTGAAGATTCGAATGATGACGCCGGAAGGCTCCTGTGCGGCGGAGCAAGAGCGCGAGCCCCTTTATCTCCACAATAAGAATGGGTTGGATCTGGTTGCGCGGCCGGAAACGCTGACCCTCGCGCCGCTGCCGGTGCGGCGCTGAAGAGGCCAGCATGGCAGCGCGACCGGTCAATCCCTTGAGCCCCGGCGGCAAGAAAGCCGCTGAAGCGGATCTCGCCAAGGCGGGCGAGCGCCGGCAGGTCACTGCGCTCTATTACGATCTCGTCGGCTCGACCGACATGATGCAGCGTCTCGATCTCGAGGATTTCCAGGAACTGATCGCGGCCTTCCATGCCATTGTCAACGAGGCGGTGACTCGCCACCGGGGCGTGATCCGCGACCTGCATGGCGATGGCGGTCTTGCCATGTTCGTCTCGCCGACCGATCCCAAGGATACCGCCTCGCTCGCCATCGCCGCAGGGCTCGACACGACCGAAGGCTGCCGCAAGCTCGCCCAGGCGCGCAAGCTTTCCGAATTCCATGTCCGGGTCGGCATCGCCACGTCCATGGCGATCATTGCCGCGGCCGAGGCGGGCCAGGCGCCCGAGCAGGTGACCGGTGTCGCCCCCGCCCTTGCCGCGAGGCTCCAGGCGATCGCCCGGCCCGACACGGTCGTCGTCTCGCAACTCACCCGCCAGCTCGCCGGGCGGTCTTTTTCCTTCAGCTTCCTCGGCAAGCAGGCCCTCAAGGGCTTCGCGCCCGAGAATGCCTGGCAGGCATTGCGCCACAAGCTCAATATCGACCGCTTCTTCGCCTTCGGCAAAGTGACCTCGCGCATCGTCGGGCGCGAGCGCGAGCTCGACCATGCCTTCGACTGCTGGCAGAAGGCGCTCCATGGCGACGGCCAGGTCCTGTTGATCGAAGGCGAGGCCGGCATCGGCAAATCCCGCCTGCTGCATGAGATCCGCAAGAGCACGCGCGCGACCCGTAAACGCCTTTTGCTGCTGCAATGCGCCCCGGGCGGCGCCCATCAGACGCTCCACCCCCTGCTCCATGCCCTTTCGCATACCGGCCTCACCGCCGCCCGCAAGCCGTCGCCGGCCCGCATCGAGGCGTTGTTCCGGCGCAACGGCATCGACGATCCGGAGGCGGTACGCGTCTTCGCCTTCCTGCTCGGGGCCGAGGGCAAGGCGGATGACGACCTCGCTTCCGCCACGCCCGACGCCATCCGCGAGAAAGCCGTGAGCGCCGCCGAGCGCTGTCTCGCCGCCCTCTCGGCCGAGGGTCCGCTCCTCATCGCCATCGAGGATGCGCATTGGATCGATCCGACGTCCTATCTCATCCTTTCAGCCCTCTCCCGCACGGTAAGGCGCCATCGCGCCCTGCTGGTGGTCACCGCGCGCCGCTTCGAGCCGCTGCAGAGGCCAGGCAATGGCGGAACGAGCCATCTGGCACTCAGCCCTCTCGATCGCGAGGCGACGCGGCTCGCCATCGAGCAGAGCTGGCCCGAAACCGCCGAGGCCCTGCCTTCCGGCCTGTTCGAGCCGATCCATCAGGTGACGGCCGGCAATCCGCTGTTCGTCGAGGAATTCTGCCAGTGGATGAGCGAGAACCGCATCGAGGCGGCGGAAGTGCTGACCAAGCGACCGTCGTCGGCGCGTCCCGATGCCTTCGAGAACATATTGTCGGCACGCCTCGCCAATCTGGGTCCGGCCCAGGAGATCGCCCGCTATGCCGCGGTGATGGGCCGCGATGTCGATTATTCGCTGCTCTGCGGCATCCTGCCCGATGTCAATGCCGCGGGCATACTGGACGCACTGCGCGCCTTGGGCGATGCCGGCATCCTGCTGCGCAACCGCATCCCGGGCTATCCCGCCTTCTCCTTCCGCCATGCGCTCATCCAGGAGACGATCTATGCGAGCCTGCTGCGCAAGACGCGCCAGGCGGTGCATGGCCGCATCTTCCGCCTGGTGGCGGAGAACCGCGATCTGGCGCCGTGGATCGGCTCGGCGGCGCTTGCCGCCCATGCCGAGAGCGCCGGCTGGATGGAGGAAGCGGTCGAGGCGTTCGTCACCGCCGGGAAGGAAAGCTCGGCGCAGTCGGCTCTCACCGAGGCGCGCCAGATGCTGGAGCATGCGCTGGGCCTGATCGAGACGGCGCCGCCGGAACGCCGCGATGAGCTGAAGCTCCAGGTGATCGCCGCCTTGTGCCCCGTCCTCGCCGGTATCGAGGGCAAGAAATCGCCCGAGGTCGCGCGCCTCTATGCGGAAGGTGTGGCGCTCGCCAGACGTCAGAAGGCCGAAGACCAGCCAAAACTGTTCCCTGTCTATTGGGGCTGGTGGTTCACCTCTCCCGACTTCGCCGGTTATCGCGAGCGCGCCCAGATCATCCTCGCCGACCTCAGGGAGGTCGCCGACGCCGAAGTGCAGTTGCAGGTGCGCCACTGTGTGTGGGCCATCGATTTCAACCTTGGCCATCATGCGAGCTGCATCGACGCGGTCAATGGCGGCATGGCCTATTACGAGGCCGGCCGCGGGGCAGAAAACTTCACTCTTTTCGGCGGCCACGATGCCAAGGTCTGCGGCCTCGGCCAGCGCGGCCTGTCCCTGTGGCTGACCGGCCAGGGCAACCGCGCGGTCGAATCGGTCAGGCAATCCTGCGCCTGGGCCGAGACCACGACACATCTCGGCAGCATCGCCCATGCCTATGACATCGCCGCCATGTTCCATCGCTACCGGCGCGATTTCGACGCTCTTGGCGCGCTCATCCAGCGCATGCGCGACCTTGCCGTGAGGCATAACAGGCCATCGCTCGCCGCGAAGACCACGATCTTCGAAGGCTGGTGTCTCGGGGCCCGTTCCAATCCGCGCGCCGGGCGGAAAATGATGGAAGAGGGGCTTGCCGTCCACGCCGAGATCGAGACGCCCGAGGACCTTCCCGTCTACAATGACATGCTGGCGGAATTGCTGGCCCGCACCGGCGATGTCGCAGGCGCCCTGGAGCTCGTCGCTTCGGCCGTCGCCGAGGTCGAGAAGAGCGGGCACCGCTACTGGCTCGCTGAATTGCATCATCGCCGCCTGCGGCTTCTCGCCCAAAGCGGTGCCGACATCGCACCGATGACCGAGGCCGCCGAGGCGAGCCTCGGCATCGCGCTCGAGCAGAACGCCATAACCCTGCTGCTCAGCGCCTATCGCACCATCGAAGCGCTCGGCTTCTCGCCGGATCTCGCCGCGCGCTACCTTCCGCATGTGGAACGGGCGAAGCTCGCGGTCGAGGCCGGATGCACGCTCATCGTCAATCCGGAATCCTTGCCGCATGGCTGAACCGGGCCGCGACGGCCGACAAGGCCCCATGGCCGGCGAGATCCTGCGTCGGCTCATGCCGGATATCGACGCCCTGGGCATCACCCGCATCGGCGACATCACCGGCCTCGACCGGGTCGGCATTCCCGTCATGCAGGCCACGCGCCCTCTGTCGCTGTCGAATTCGGTGGCTCAAGGCAAGGGCTTCACGCCTGAAGCCGCCGCCGTCTCGGCTATACTCGAAGCGGCGGAATGCTTCTTCGCCGAGCGGCTTTCGCATTTCGAGGCCGTCACCGCCTCGGCGGACGACCTCGGAATTCCCCCCGCGCAGTTCGTCCCGCATCTTTCGAATGACTGTCCGCGCGACTGGCACGCCGAAGCCCTGGGCTGGACGGCGGCGAGCGACCTTCTCTCCGACACATCGCGGATGATTCCGCTCAGCCTCGTCCACACCGCTTTCACCTATCCCTTCAATCCCCAAGATGCCTATTTCGAGGCCTCCACCTCGGGTCTCGCGGTGGCGCTCAATGAACATGACGCCGTGCTGCATGGGCTCCTCGAATGTTTCGAACGCGATGCCTTGGCCGCCGCCAACCGCACCCATGGCTTCTTCCAGCGCTTCCGCATCGATCGCGCGACCATCGACGATCCGGTCCTCAACGATCTTCTCGATCGCGTTCAAAGCGCCGGGCTCCTGGTCGGTCTCTGGCGGGTCGAGGCCCGCGCCTGCGTATCCGTCATCTGGTGCCATCTCCTCGAAGAGGATCGTGGACAAGGCACGCTCATTCCTTTTCCCGCGGAAGGCTCGGCCGCGAGCCTCGATCCCGCCGCCGCGGCCTGCCGGGCGATCCAGGAGGCGGCGCAATCGCGGCTCGCCGCCATTTCCGGTGCGCGCGAAGACATCACCCGGCTGGCTTATCCCCGCTATCCCGATTGGGCGATGATCGAAGCGCATCGCAAGTTGCTCAAGGAGGGGCCGCGCCCGATCGACTTCTCGGTACTTGCGCCACCGCCGGAAGCCGGAGCGAACTGGCTCGAGCTTCTGATCGCGCAGGCCTCCGCCGATGGTCTCGCCTCGCTTCTCGTCAAGCACCTCGATACGCATCCCTTTGCCGGGCTCTCGGCGGTCAAGGTTTTGGCGCCCGAGCTTTTGCCTTTGAGCGAGGGATGAATGGAGCAGCCGCCCATCATATTCCTTGGTCCCTCGTTGCCGCTTTCCACCGCGAAGGACATATGCGATGCGATCTATCTGCCGCCGGCGGCGCAGGGCTCGGTCATCTCGGCCGTGCAACGATATGAACCCCGCGCGCTCCTCATCATCGATGGCACCTTCCAGTCCGCGCCCGCGGTCCGGCACAAGGAGATCCTATGGGCGATGGCGCGCGGCGTCAGGGTCTTGGGCGCCGCCAGCATGGGCGCCTTGCGGGCGGCCGAGCTCCACGGCCATGGCATGATCGGCATAGGCCTCATCTATCGCTGGTACCGCCGCCATGCTTTCGCGCCCGATGACGCGGTGGCGGTTCTGCATATGCCGGAGGAGCTCGGATCGGCGGCAATGACGCTGGCCCTTGTCGATCTCGTGCAGACGGTCAAGCGCGCCGAGCGCCTGGGCGTCATCGACAACGTGCAGCGCCGGCATCTCGAGACCGCAGCGCGCCGGCTCAACTATCGCGAGCGCACGCTTGTCAATGTGATGAGGGAGGCCGGGACCGCGGCGGATTACGCCATGCTCGAGCGGCATATCGTCGAGCAAAAGCGCGATGACGCCGTGCAGGCCTTGCGCTTCCTGGATAAGGTTAACGCCATGCCGCCTCCCACGCCTCGACCCTTTACCTGGACAACCGCATTTGTTCGCGACCTTCGTCACGCGAACATTGCTCTGCCGGCCGATGCATGATCCTCGGGTCTGTTCCCAACGAAATGACCGTATGGTAGGTTCCGCGGATGCGGGGTTACAGAATGGACGATTCCTCTGCTGCGGGCGAAGACCGTGTGAGCTCGCCGCTCGGCACGCGCTTTCTTCTCTATCCGCAGGCGCCCTATGTGTCGGGCTATGACAAGCCCGAGCCCGTATGGATATCGACACCGCCCGACCGGCTGCGGCCGGGCCCGGCCAACCGCCGCCTCCATGTGCGCGATCCGCTCCTGGAAAAAGAGCCATACGAGTACCCCTACCTGCCGCCCTTCGTCGGCGAGGTCTATCCGCCGGCGGAAGCGGGGCCCGACGGTCATTTCGATCATCTGAGCCCGGGCACGCGACAGTTCATCGCCGCCCATGCCTTCGCTTCCGTCCAGCGCGTGCTTGACATCGTCGAGAGCTATCTCGGCCATGAGATCGTCTGGCACTTCGCCGGCACCTATGACAGCCTCGAGATCATTCCCTGGGTCGAATGGCGCAACGCCCAATCGGGCTACGGTTTTCTCGAGCTCGGTGTCGACCGCGGCGCCGATGGCGAGGCAGCTCCCTTCGCCCTCAATTTCGATGTCATCGCCCATGAGGTCGGCCATGCCGTCCTGTTCTCTTTGTTCGGCATGCCGGAAAGCGGCCTCGATAGGGGCGACTTCGGTGCCTTCCACGAATCGAATTCGGACCTGATCTCGCTTCTCTGCTTCATGCATTTCGATACCGGCCTCGACCGCTTGTTGCGCCATTGCGAAGGCAATCTCCTGATGCTCAACGAGCTCAACCGCATCGCCGAGCTGACCGGCGACCGGCAGATCAGGCTCGCCGGGAATTCACGCCGTATGAGCGAGGTCTCGGGCGAGATCCACGATCAGTCGCGGCCTTTCACCGGCGCCGTCTTCGACACGATCGTCTCGGGCTTCCATGCGCGCCTGGCCGAGCGCGAGCTCGCCGATGCGCGGCTTCTCGAGATCGATATTCATGACGTGGACGCGGCCCAGATGCAGCGCCTGTCGCAGTTCACGGCGGGGGCTTTCCGCGCCCGGCCTTATTTGTTCAAGACGGCGCTCGTCGAAGCGCGCGATGAAGTGGCGCTGGCCCTGGTGCAGGCATGGCAGCGCCTCGATCCCGATCGCTTGAGCTTCGCTGAAGCCGCGATGACCTTGTGCGAATGTGGCGATGCCGCCTCGCCGGAGCTGGCAGCGCGGTTCGAAGCGAATTTCCTGTGGCGCGAGATTTTGTGATCAGAAGGAGAGGCCATGAGCGATTACCATAGACCGACCTATACATCCGCCGATGCCAGCAACAAGCCGACCAATGCCGATGGTCACTACAATCCGACGCAGGTCCGGCTGTACGGCATCCCCGGCAGGCCAGGTATCGTTTTTGACGGACCCAAGGTGACCATCTCGTCCTTCAATGAAGGTGCGAGCAAGAGCATGAATATCAGGTTCGATCTCAGCGAACCGGAGCGGGTCAAGGAAGAGATCGACCGCGTCATCAAGGTGCTCACGACTTTGCGCAAGAATCCCGGGAAGCCGATCGACATCCAATCCCTCTGGCCTTCCGGACCCACTCCCAACTCAACCGGGGCCACCTTTCAACTGGGGCTGGCCATGAAGCTCCTGGGCACGGTTCTCCTCGGCACCGAAACGAAGGGCGACAAGCTGTCGTCGGGAATCATGTTCGGTTATGCCTATGAAGGGCATACCTATGATTTCCCCAAGCCCAAGATCATGCTGGTACCCTCTCTTCCCCTGGTTGGCCGGATCCCGAATGATGATTCAGGCTACCAGGACAAATATGCAGAGGGCTATCGGGTGTGGCTGGTCGACAAGCTTGATCATTGCGTGGAGGTGGAAGTCAGCCAGGGCTTCATCGACGAACTCGTTCTGGAAGCCAACATGCCCGGCAAGCGCTCGCCGACCGCGTATAAGGCCGTGATGAACCTCGCCCATCGCGGCGGCCGGCTGACGGAATAGCGAAGCCCACCGGCCCGCTCAGACCACGAGCACCTCGAGATCGCCGATGCCGTCGATGTGGCCAAGGAGCCGGTCGCCGCGCTTCACCGGTCCGACCCCTGAAGGCGTGCCGGAGAAGATGAGATCGCCGGGCTGCAGCACGAAGAGGCCGGAGAGATAGCTGATCATCTCCGGTACCTTCCAGATCATCTGGTTGAGGTCGCCGGTTTGCTTGCGCTCGCCATTGACATCGAGCCAGATGGCGCCTTGCGCGGGATGGCCGATCTCATCGGCCGGCACCAGGGCGCTCGCGGGAGCGGAGGATTCAAACGCCTTGCCGATTTCCCAGGGCCGGCCCGCATCCTTGGCCTTGCCCTGGAGATCGCGGCGCGTCATGTCGAGGCCGACGCCATAGCCATAGACACGATCGAGGGCCTGGCCGAGCGGGATATCCTTGCCGCCGTCCTTCAGCGCCACGATGAGCTCGATCTCGTGGTGGACGTCATTCGAGGCGGGCGGATAGGGGAACCGGCCGTCCTCGACCAGATTGTCGGGATTCTTCTGGAAGAAGAAAGGCGCCTCGCGATTGGGATCGTGGCCCATCTCGATCGCATGCGCCGCATAATTGCGCCCCACGCAATAGATGCGGTGCACCGGAAAGGATGAGCTTGTGCCCTTCACCTTGAGGCTCGCCTGTCGCGGCTGGACGATCACGAAATCCATATTCTATCTGCTCCTTGTTGCGATGAGGTTCAGTTGCGTGATGAGGCGAAATACTCGAAGCGCCGCTCGAGCCAGGCCAGGGCCTCGTTGATCGCGAAGGCAAAGGCGAACAGCACGAAGAGCAGCGCCCAGAAATGCTCCATCAGGAAGCGCGAGGAATAAAGCTCGAACAGGCGGCCGAAGCCGATGATCGACACCAGCATCTGGCCGATGACGACGCCCTTGACCGCGCGGATGAGGCCGAGCCTGACGCCCGAGAGGATTTCGGGCAGCGCCGCCCAGACATAGATCTTGGCGAAGGCCTGCAGCGGCGTGGCGCCGAAGCTCCGCGCCATCTCGACGAGGGACGGCGTGATGCTGCGCACACCGGCGCGCGCATCGAGCACGATGATCCAGATGGCGAAGAGCACGACGGTAAGGATGATGGTGGTCTGGCCCGCCCCGAAGATCACCATGATGACCGGCACCAGCGCCGAGAGCGGCGCCGACAGGAACAGATTGACCCAGGGCAGGAAGATGCGATCGGCAAGGAGCGAGCGTCCCATCAGCACGCCGAGCGGTATGCCGATGACGATGGCGACGAGCGTGCCGATGATGAAGGCTTTGCCCGTGATCCACAGGGCCTCGCCGAAGGTGGCGGTCGGCACGATCTCGACCATGCGCGCCAGAATGGCGGAGAGCGGCGGGATGACGAAGGAAGCGCCCGACCGTCCGACGATCTCCCACAGCAGCGCCCAGATGAGGAGCGAGCTCATGATCGGGAGACGGAACTTGCCGATGGTTATCATGGCCCTCCTCAGTCGAGATAGCGCTTGAGGCTCTGCCAGATCGTCTCCACCGTATCGAGATAGGCGGAGTCGCGGCGGATCTGGTCGGGATCGCGACCGCGCGCGATCTGCGGCTCGACGATGGACGAGACCTGGCTCGGTCGGCGCGACAGGGTGACGATGCGGTCCGATACATAGACCGCCTCCTCGATCGAATGGGTCACGAACAGGAACGTCTTGTGCTCGCGCGCGATGAGCTCGAGCAGGTCCTCCTGGAATTTGCGCCTGGTCTGCTCATCGACCGCCGAGAAGGGCTCGTCCATGAGCAGCACCTTGGCATTGACGCAGAGGGCCCGGGCAAGGCCGACACGCTGGCGCATGCCGCCCGAAAGCTCATGCGGAAAGGCGCGCTCGAAACCTTTGAGGCCGACGCTCGCGATATATTTCTCCGCCACCGCCTCGCGCTCGCTCTGCGCCACGCCCTTGAGCTCGAGGCCGAAGGCGACATTGCGCATCACGGTGGCCCAGGGCATGAGCGCAAAATCCTGGAACACGAAAGCGCGCTCGGGTCCGGGTCCGGTCACCGTCTTGCCGTCCACTTCGACCAGACCCGAGGTCGCGGGGATGAGGCCGGCGATGATCTTGAGCAAGGTGGTCTTGCCGCAGCCGGAAGGTCCGAGCAGCGAGGTGAGCTGGCCTTCCGGGAAGTCGACCGAGATGCCGGAGAGCGCCTCGACGCCGCCCGGATAGATCTTCGACACGCGGTGCACCTGGACCATCGGCCGGGATGCGGGCTCAGCCTTGCGGGCAGCTTGCGGGCTCATGAGCGGCCTCTTTTCTCAGGGCGGAACAAGGTGGTCTCGATGATCTCCAAGCCTGAAATGAACAGCACCGACAGCGCGATGATGGCGAAGATCGCCGCATACATCTTCTCATATTCGGCCACCGACTGGTTGTAGGTGATGATGTCGCCGATGCCGGTCGGCGTGATGAGGAGCTCGGCCAGGACCACGCCGATGAAGCCCGCCGCGCAGCCGAGCCGCAAGCCGGCGAAGATCACGGGGCTCGCGGCCGGCAGGATGATCTTGAAGATGATCTGCCGGCGCGAGGCAAGGAAGGCATGGCCCATGTCGAGCAATGTCTGCGGCGTGTGGCGCACCGCATTGAGCGAGTTCAGCACGATGACCGGCATGGCCATGATGCAGACGGTCAGCACTTTCGCGGTCAAGCCGATGCCATAGGCGAAAGTGAGGATCGGGATGAGGGCGGCGAGCGGCGCCGATTGCGCGATGACGAAGACGGGCGAGCCCAGCCACTCGGCGAAGCGGTTAAGGCCCATCAGGACGCCGAGGCCCACACCCACAGTGATCGAGGCGATGAGGCCGATGGCGAGCGGCTTCAGCGTGATGAGCAGCGCCTTGCCGAGCGAGCCGTCGGCGATGAGGCCCAAGAGTGCCGCCATGGTGTCGGAGAAAGGCGGGAAAGCCGGGCTGATCGGCCAGCGCCCGGCGATCTCCCAGCTCGCAGCGACGATCACCGCCGAGACGAGCCACAGGACAGCCGGATGGGTGAGGAGATCTCCCCAGGTGGATCCGGCCCGATGATGGAGCTTCGTCTCGGCGATGAGAGTCATGGATTACCCTCGCCCCCTCCGGGGGAGAGGGAGGGACCCATTGCGCAGCAATGGGAGGGTGAGGGGGAACAGACGTGAATTGCTTCTTGCATCGCCGACTAACCTTTCCGCTGCTTCCCCCTCACCCTAACCCTCTTCCCCGCAGGGGGAGAGAGGATCAAGTCAATCGCCGAGTTTCTTCTTCGCGGCCTCGAGCGGGCCCAGGTCCCAGAATTCCTCGACCTTCAGCGTCTCGGCCGATCCTTCCATCATGCCCGCTTCGGTGTAGAAGAGGAAATCGACCTTGGCCACGTCGGCGGGGTTTTCGAGGGGCGCATAGACGCCCTCCTTGGTCGCCTCGGTATAGAAGGGCACGACTTCGGCGAGCACTTCCTTCGGCTGGTCGGCGATCAGATTGCGCTTGGCGCGCTCGGTCTCGATGATGGCCGGATTGGCCTTCATCTCGCGCCATAACTTGTGCAGCTCCTCGACGATGATATTGGCCGTCTCGCGATTGTCCTTGAGCCAGGCCTCGCTGGCGAAGACGAGCTCGTCGCTCGCCGGCTCCTCGAGCCCCGGCAGCACATGGAAGCGGTCGCCGGCTTTCGCCAGCAGCACATTCTTGTTGGCGAGATCGACGACGGTCGCCTTGATCTGCCCGTTCATCATGGCGATGATGCGGTTCTCGGAGCCCGGCACGTAGCTTCTCTCGCCGAATTCGATGCCCTCGCGCTTGGCGATGATATTGCCGATCGCCTCGGTGCCGGTGCCGCGGGCATGGAAGGTGATGGGCTGGCCGTTCATGTCCTTCCAGGTCTTGTATTCCTTGGACGCGACCGGGAAGAAGACGAGCCGCGACATCTGATAGATGTTCTTGAGCGGCAGCTTGGACTTCTGGATCACGGCATAGGGCGTGCCGACGCCCAGGTCCGACTGGCCATTGATCATCGACTGGATGGCAAGCTCCTCCTTGGCAAAGGAAGTGAGCTCGTAATCGACGCCGCGGTCCTTGGCGCGTTCCATCGCCACCACGAAAGCGAGCGTCTCGACCGAGACGACATCGCCCAGCGCCACGCGCACTTTCTCGGCCGCTTCCGCCGTGACCGCCAAAGTGAGCATGAAGCCTGCGGCGGCGAGGCCTGACAGGATTCTTGGAATTGGTTTCATCTGAAGACCTCCCATGTGCTTCTCGATCAATTGCTGGGGCGACCGCTCGCGCATTCCGCGTCTTTCGGGTACCCGAGGAGAATTTAACCAATTCTAGATTGGTTTGACAAGAAAAGAAGATTGGTCAAGAATATTGACGGCAAAAGGTGAAGCTCCTATGCGCAGGCCGGACGGACAAATGGGGCTCGGGACCCTGGGACGATGAGCGATGAGGTTGGGGGCGCCTTGACGCAGCTGCGGGCGTATCTCGCCCAGCATGATCTGCCGGCGAACGCGCAATTGCCGCCGGAACGCGAGCTTTGCGACCTGCTCGGCGTGTCGCGCGGCGAGTTGCGCAAGGCGCTCGCGGTTCTCGAAGGCAATGGCGAACTGTGGCGCCATGTCGGCAAGGGCACGTTCATCGGCGCCCGCCCCGTCGAGGAGTTCAAGACCGTCGCCGATCTCGCCGCCGCCAGCAATCCGCGCGAGATCATGGAGGCGCGCCTGGCGATCGAGCCGATCCTCGCCCGCGAGGCGGCACTGCATGCGACCTCCGCCGACATCGCCGAGATGCGTCAGTGCCTCGAGGCCTCGCGCCTTGCCGAGACCTGGCGCCAATATGAGAATTGCGACAACCGCCTGCACCGGCTGGTGGCGGAAGCGTCGCACAATACGGTGCTGATCGCCCTGTTCGACACCCTCAATGCCGTGCGGCGCGCCGTTGTCTGGGGAAGGTTGCGCCACAATGGCATGCGCCCGCCGCCCGATCACCACAGCTTCCATGAGCATGAGCTATTGGTCGAGGCGATCACCGAGCGCGATCTCAAGGCGGCGGCTCTGGCCATGGACCGGCATCTCCGTTCGGTGGAAGCCAATCTGCTGCGCCAGCGCCAGGCGGCTGAGTGAGGTTCACTTTTCGTCGGCGAGGCGGCGCAGCCATTGCGCCACATGTTCGTGGCGGCTGTTGTTCGCCGTCGTGTAAGGCAGCCATCCAGCCTTGTCGGAAATGTCGGGCTGGCCGCCTTCCTTGAGCAGCAGTTCGACCATCTCGATCTTGCCTTTGCCCGCGGCGTAGTGGAGCGGCGTTGCGCCATTGCCACCGCTGCGGGCATTGACATCGGCGCCGTGGCGCAAGAGCAAACGCGCCGTTTCGAGATCGTCGGAACAGGCCGCGTAGTGGATCGGGGTGTCGCCCCACACGCTGTCCATGGCGCGGACATCGGCGCCCTGCGCCAGCAGCAACCGCGCCACATCCGGCTTGAGAAAGCCCGCCGCCACCATCAGGGGCGTGCGGCCTGCTACGTCACGCGCATCGACTTTCGCGCCGCGTTCGATGAGGAGGGCCGCCACCTCGTCCTCGCCATTGAGGGCGGCCGTGTGCAAGGGATGAGCGCCCTCGGGCTCGCCCACGGCTTCGAGATCGGCGCCGCGATCGATGAGGATCACCGCGATGCCGGTCCGGCCTTTGGCCGCAGCCAGGTGCAAGGGCGTGCCGAAGAGATCGGGCGCATTCACATCCGCGCCCTTGGCGATGAGCTCGATGACGCGCGCGACGTCGCCGGCATTCACCGCATCATGCAGCCCGTCGACACGCGCGCCGAGTTGGGTCAGCGCCTCGACCGCGCGCATCTGGAGGCGGCGCCGCGCATATTGCAGTGGCGTCACGCCGTCATTGTCGGTGGCATCGAGCGGGGCGCCATGGGCCGCCAGCACGGCGATCACTTTCGCGCGGCCAAGCGAGGCGGCGAAATGGAGCGGTGTCTCGCCCTGGGCCTCGGCGCGCAGCGCGCTGTCGGCGCCATGGGCGAGAAGCAGCTGCGCCACAGGGGCTTGTCCGGCAAGGGCGGCGATATGGAGGGCCGCATGGCCGGCAGGATTGCGAAGGGTTAGGTCGGCGCCCGCAGCGATCAGCACCTCGGCCACTTCGACATTGCCGAAGGTGGCGGCGACCATCAGGGGCGTCAGGCCGCCTTCATTGCGCATGTCGACCGGCATGCCCCGGGCGACCAGCAGTTTCGCCGCCTTGGGCCGGTTGTAGATCGCGGCCGCATGCAGCCCATGGCCCTTGCTGGCCGCGGCCAAACCGGTGCCCGCCTCGACCGCGGCCAAAGTGAGGGAAGGCGATGGGCTCGCGCGCTCGTCTTCCGCTTGCGCGGCCGACCATCCCAGCCCGGATAACAGAAAGACGGTGAAGAGACCTCGGATACCCCGCATGGCACAGGCCCTCGCCCCCGTTCAGTCTGCGCTCCCGGGGCCCGGAAATAAAGAAAATTGTCGCAAGGGCAACAAAGGGCGAGGTCTCTCGGCACGGTCCTTGCCGGACAGGGCCAAAGACCGTGCCGCATTGGCACAGGGAGAGGCGACATGTCAGCAGGAATAAAGGCGGAGCGGGTCGACTGGGTCGATTACGCCAAGGGCATCTGTATCATTCTGGTCGTGATGATGCATTCGACGCTGGGCGTCGAGAAGGCGGCCAGCGAGCTTTCCTGGCTCAACGGCTTCGTCGAATGGGCCAGGCCCTTCCGCATGCCGGACTTCTTTCTGATCTCGGGACTGTTCCTCGCGAGCCGCATCGACCGCCCCTGGCGCCAGTATCTCGACACCAAGCTCGTGCATTTCGCTTATTTCTACATCCTGTGGATGACCATCCAGTTCGGCATGAAATGCTGGGGCCTCTATTCCAGCGAAGGGGCGATGGCGACCCTCGAAGCCTATGCAATGGGGCTCATCCAGCCCTATGGCACTTTGTGGTTCATCTATCTCCTCGCCATCTTCTTCGTCGTGACGAAGCTCCTGCGCCCGCTGCCGCCCGTTCTCGTCTTCGCCATGGGCTGCGTGCTGCAGCTGGTCTCCATCCATACCGGCTGGCTCGTCATCGATGAGTTCGCCAACCGTTTCGTCTATTTCTTCACCGGCTACTGGCTCGCCAATCATGTCTTCGCCTATGCGCGTGAAGTGAGCGGTCTCAACCCCATCGGCATATTGGGCGGCCTCGCCATCTGGGCGGTCATCAATGCGATCCTGGTCGACAATGGCGCATCGCATCTGCCGGGCATCGGCCTCATCTTGGGCTTCATCGGCGCCGGCGCCGTCATCGCCATGGGCGTCTTCCTCTCGCGCTTCAAGATCGCTTCGCCCATCCGCTATTGCGGCGAGAATTCGATCGTCATCTATCTCTCCTTCTTCATGTTCATGGCGGCGACCCGCACCCTCCTCCTCAAGACGGGCGTGATCCAGGACTTGGGCACCGTCTCCATCATCGTCACGACGGCTGGCGTGGTGGGGCCGGTGCTCCTTTTCTGGGCGGTGCGCCATACGCCCTTGAGCTTCCTGTTCCGCCGCCCGCAATGGGTCAAGATCCCCGCGACGCCGCGTCAGAAAGCCGTTCAGCCAGAACTTGTCAGCAGCCGGCGGGGAAGGCTGGAAGCCTGAGGATTAGGGTGGCATATAGGGGGCATGTCCCAACATCGCCCCCTTAAATCCGGCGATCATGTCTATCTGATCGACGGTTCCGGCTACATTTTCCGCGCCTATCACGCGCTCCCGCCCCTGACCCGCAAGAGCGACGGGCTGCCCGTCGGGGCCGTCACCGGCTTCTGCAACATGCTGTGGAAGCTGATGAAGGAGATGAAGGCGGGCGAGAAGCCCACCCATCTCGCCGTCATCTTCGACAAGTCGGAACAGACTTTCCGCAAGCGCATCTATGCCGATTACAAGGCGCACCGGCCCGACCCGCCGGCCGATCTCATTCCGCAATTCGGCCTGATCCGGCAAGCGACCCGCGCGTTCAATGTCGCCTGCATCGAGCAGGACGATTACGAAGCCGACGACCTCATCGCCACCTATGCGCGGCAGGCGGCGGAGGTGGGAGCGACTGTCCGTATCGTCTCCTCCGACAAGGACCTCATGCAGCTCGTGAATGCCAAGGTGAAGCTGTACGACACGATGAAGGACAAGGAGATCGGCGAGCCGGAAGTTTTTGAGAAATTCGGCGTCAAGCCCGACAAGGTCGTCGATGTCCAGGCGCTGGCCGGCGATTCGGTCGACAACGTGCCGGGCGTGCCGGGCATCGGCGTCAAGACCGGCGCCCAGCTCATCACCGAATTCGGCGATCTCGAAACCCTTCTCACCAAAGCCTCCGAGATCAAGCAGGCCAAGCGGCGCGAGAATCTCATCGAGTTCGCCGAGCAGGCGCGCATCTCGAAGAAACTGGTGACGCTCGAGGATCGGGTACCGGTCGAGCATGCGATTGATTCATTTCTGGTCGAGGAACCGCGCGCGTCGGATCTCATCGGCTTCTGCAAGACGATGGAATTCTCCTCCCTGATGCGCCGCGTCGCCAGCGATCTCGCGGCCGATGCGGCCGAGATCGATGCCGTCCCCGTCGTGGTCAAGGGCTGGCCGCCGGAAGGATCGGCCGTGGGGACGACTCCGGCGCCGGCATCGGCGGCCCCGCAGCGGCCGGAGAAGCGCAAAGCCGATCCCCAGCATGAGGCGACCAGGACGGTCTTCGCCGCGGTCGAGGAGAAGCCCAAAGTCTCGGTGGCGGAGAGGCTCAAGGCCACCGCGGTCAAATATGACGACTATGAGACGGTCATCGACAAGGACGGACTCGAGCGCTGGGTGGCCCGCATCTATGAAGAAGGCCAGGTGGCGCTCGACATCGAGACGACGGCCTTCGATCCCATGCAGGCGAGCCTTGCCGGCCTGGCGCTCAGCGTGGCGCCGGGCGAGGCCGGCTATGTTCCGGTCGGCCATCGTACCGGCGACGGGCTCGACTTCGGCGGCAATGAGATCAAGCAATTGCCGCTCGCCGATCTCATCACTCTGCTGAAACCCGTGCTCGAAGATCCGGCGATCCTCAAGATCGGGCAGAATCTCAAATCCGGCGCCCTCGTCTTCCGCCGTCTCGGCATCGAGATTGCCGCGATCGAGGACACGATGCTCATGTCCTATGCGCTCGAAAGCGGCCTCAACGGCCATGGCCGGGACGAGCTTGCGCAAAAGCATCTCGGCCACAAGCCCATCGCCTATAAGGATGTTGCGGGCACCGGCAAATCGGCAGTGAGCTTCGACAAGGTGCCGCTCGACCGCGCCACCCATTATGCCGCGGAAGCCGCCGACATCACCTTCAGGCTCTGGCTCCTGTTCCGCGAGCGCCTGGCGCGCGAGGGCAAGACCACCGTCTATCAGACGCTCGAGCGTCCGCTGGTTCAGGTTCTGGCCTGCATGGAGCGCGAAGGCATCCTGGTCGATCGCGCCGTGCTTGCCAGGCTGTCCGGCGAATTCGCCACGGCGGGCGGCAAGATCGAGAAGGAGATCTACGCGCTCGCGGGTGAGAATTTCAACATCGGCTCACCCAAGCAACTGGGCGACATCCTCTTCGGCCGCATGGGTCTGCCGGGCGGGCGCAAGACCCAGACCGGCGCCTGGAGCACCGATTCCGATGTGCTGGAGGATTTGGCGAGCCAGGGGATCGACCTCGCCCGCAAGGTGCTCGACTGGCGCCAGCTCTCCAAGCTGCGCTCGACCTATACCGATGCGCTGCCGGCTTACATCAATCCCGATACCGGCCGCGTCCACACTTCCTATGCGCTGGCCGCGACCTCGACCGGGCGTCTCTCCTCCAACGAACCCAATCTGCAGAACATCCCGGTCAGGACCGAGGAAGGCCGCCGGATCCGCACCGCCTTCATCGCGCCCAAGGGCTCGAAGCTGGTCAGCGCCGATTACAGCCAGATCGAATTGCGCGTGCTGGCGCATGTCGCCGACATCCCGCAATTGCGCAAGGCCTTCGCCGAAGGCCTCGACATCCATGCGATGACGGCATCGGAGATGTTCGGCGTGCCGGTGAAAGGCATGGATCCGCTGATCCGCCGGCAGGCCAAGGCGATCAATTTCGGCATCATCTACGGCATCTCGGCCTTCGGCCTCGCCAACCAGCTCACCATCTCGCGCGAGGAGGCGGGCAATTACATCAAGACCTATTTCCAGCGCTTTCCCGGCATCAAGGATTACATGGATTCGACGCGGAAGGCGGCGCGCGAGAAGGGCTATGTCGAGACGATCTTCGGCAGGCGCTGCCACTTCCCGCGCATTACATCACCCAATGCATCGGAGCGTTCCTTCATGGAGCGCGCCGCGATCAATGCGCCGATCCAGGGGGCGGCCGCGGACATCATCCGCCGCGCCATGGTCCGCATGCCGGACGCCTTAGCGAAGGCGGGGCTCGGCGCCCGCATGCTCCTCCAGGTGCATGACGAACTGATCTTCGAGAGCATCGACCAAGAGGTCGAGGCGGTGAAGAAGGTGGTGAAAGAGGTGATGGAGAAGGCGCCCGAGCCCGCCATCAAGCTCGCCGTGCCGCTTGCCGTCGACGCCCGCGCCGCCCTCAATTGGGAAGAGGCGCATTAGGCGCATCATCCCGAAAAGTTGCAGACTTTTCGGATAAGATGATGCGAAACTAAGAATGCGCTCCACCGCGCTAGACCATCTCCTTCAGCCCCGGCAGCATGAGAATATCAGTCACGCCGACATCTTCTCCAGCCTGAGTCAGAAGCGTCGTGATCTGGCCGCGGTGATGCGTCTGGTGATTGAACATATGCATCACCAGGATGGAGGCCGGGAAGGTGAACTCGGCATCGCCCTTGAGCGTCTTGAACGTGAAGGGCCGCGCCAGCCAGGTCTCATCGATCGTCTTTGCCCAGTCTTCGATCTCGCGGTCGAGCGCCCTGCGGGCTTGCCGCAAGGCTGAAAGGTCCTCATGCAGCAGCAGGACGTCGGGATCAGTGATGCGTGGCCGGCCGTCCTTGAAGCGACCGATCCAGACGAGGTCGGCATAGAGCAGATGATTGAGCGTGCCGAGGATCGACTTGAAGAAGGCGCCGCGGTCGCGAGCGATCTCCTCAGGCGGCAATCTTGCGGCCGCGTCATAGACCTTGCCGTTCATCCAGCTGTTGTAAGCCGCCATGCTCACGAGATAGGGGCGTGTGATCGGCATCTGGCTCTCCGTCAGAAGAGCTTGCCATAGCAGCAGTTTTCCCTGTAACCAACCGGCAAAAGTCATACAAAACGGGAGCAGTCATGACTCGAGCCATCTATCCGAGCCTCAAGGGCAAGACGGTGTTCATCACCGGTGGCGCCATGGGCATCGGCGAAGCGATCGTCGAGGAATTCGCAAAGCAGGACGCGAAGGTGGCCTTCATCGATATCGCCAAGGAGGCGGGCGAGAGACTGAAAGCCAGGCTCTCGGGCGCGGTGTGGTTCGGTCATTGCGACGTCACCGACATCAAGGCGCTGCAGCAATCGATCGCCGACGCTGCCAAGGCGCTGGGGCCTATCACCGTCCTCGTCAACAATGCCGCCCATGACGAGCGTCACGCCTGGGACAAGATGACGCCGGATTATTGGGACCAGCGCATCGCCGTCAACATCAAGCATCAGTTCTTCGCTGCCCAGGCGGTGATCCCGATGATGCAGAAATCGGGTGGCGGCTCGATCATCAATCTCGGCTCCACCTCGTGGAAGATCGGCCAGGGCGGCATGGCCGCCTATACCGCGTCGAAATCGGGCGTCACCGGCCTGACGCGCTCGCTGGCGCGCGATCTCGGACCCGACAATATCCGCGTCAACACCATCTCGCCCGGCTGGATCATGACCGAGCGCCAGCTGAAGCTCTGGGTAACGCCCGAGGGCGAGAAGGAGATCATGAAGAACCAGTGCCTCAAGCGGAAGCTCTATCCGCTCGACATCGCCCGCATGGCGTTGTTCCTGGCGTCGGATGAGGCGTCCGCCTGCACCAATCAGGATTTCACCGTCGACGGCGGGTGGGTGTAGCCGGCACTCCGACTTAGGGCTGAAAAGTGACTGCGGCTCCGCTTCTCAGCTCCGTCATGGCCGCCCTTGAGGCGGCCATCCAGCCCAGCCCTAGTTGGCGAATACCTTGCCGAAGCGGTTGGCGAGGAAGTCGCTCAAGCGGATGTCTTCCTGGTGGATGAAGCCCTTTTGCGGCAGCGTGCCTTGCGCCAGGAGATCGAGCACGGCGCAGATGCTCGCCGCCGTGGTCATCTGGATGGCGCTGTGCATCTTGCCTCTGATCTCACGGCTGTAGATCTTGTTGGCATAGGTCTCCTGGATCAGCCGACCCTCGCGGCGGCCGCTGACGGTGACGAAGATGATGACCACGTCCTGGGTCGTCGTCGGCAGGGCATTCTCCAATATGTCCTTGAGCAGGTCGCGGCGGTGCCTGAGGCCGAGATCGTTGAGCAGCGCCTTCATGATCGCCACATGGCCCGGATAGCGGATGGTGCGGTAGTTGAGCGTGTTGACCTTGCCCTTCAGCGTCTCGGCCAGCGTGCCGAGCCCGCCCGAGGTGTTGAAGGCTTCGTAGGTCACGCCGTCGAGCGAGAACTCCTCGCGCTCCTCGAGCGCCGGCACTTCCATGAAATGGCCATCGACGATGGCCTCGCAGGGCTCGATATATTCATTGATGACGCCGTCGGTGCTCCAGGTCAGGTTGTAGTTGAGCGCATTGGAGGGATATTGCGGCAAGGCGCCGACCCGCATGCGCACGCTGTCGAGCGTCTCGAAGCGGCTGGCGAGATCATGGGCGACGATGGAGACGAAACCAGGTGCGAGACCGCATTGCGGCAGGAAGGCGGAAGCCGCCTTGGCGGCGATCGCGCGGATCTTGCGGGTAGAGCGGACGTCTTCGGTGAGATCGAGATAATGCACCTGGGCGCGCGCCGCGGCTTTGGCGATCGTCGTGGTCAGCTGGTAGGGGGCGGCGCTCAGCACGGCATAACAGCCGTCGAGAACGGACTCGAGTGTTTTGTCCGATATCTCCAGAATCTTCGTGCGGACCTTCTTCGATTTTTCGACCAGGCGCAGCTGGTCGGCGGCGCGGTCCACGACGGTCAGGCGATAATCGCCGGTATCGCCGAGCAGCCGGGCGATGGTGGAGCCGATCTTGCCGGCGCCGACAACCACAATGTCCTTCATGAACTGTCCTTTGGGCCGCAGTCTACCGCCAATGCCGCGCCGCGCAACGCCGTGCCTAAACCTGCCTGAACCGCCATTCCATGCGATGGTGGTAGACTTCGCCCTGTTTCAGCACCGCCGAGGGGAAATTCGGATGGTTGGGCGCGTCGGGCCAGTTCTGCGGCTCGAGCGCAATCGATCCGAAGCGCCTCAAAGGCTGGCCGTTCTTGCCTTTGAGCTCCGGCCCGTGATGGCCGGCCGTATAGAGCTGCAGGCCGGGCTCGGTGGTGAAGAGATCGAACTCGCGGCCTTGGGCCATGAGCGTCGCCGCATGATGGAGCTCGTAGCGCGGGCCTTCCAGGCAGAAATTGGTGTCAAAGCCCTGATCGTCGCCAAAGGCCTCCTCAAGCAGCGTCGGCTCGCGGAAATCGTAATTTGTCCCCGAAACGAAGCTGACCGCCCCGGTCGGGATGAGGGTCTGGTCGGTCGGCGTATAGGCCTGGGCCGAGATCTGCAGCACATGATTGGTGATGGTCTTAGCACCCGAGAGATTCCAATAGGCATGGTTGGTGAGATTGACGATGGTCGGCCGCCGCGTCCGCGCCTCGATATCGAGGCTCAGAATGTCGTCATCGAAGCGATAGACCGCCCGCGCCCTGAACCTGCCGGGATAGCCTTCCTCTTGGCTCTTCGAGACGAGCGAGAAGACGAGCGCATCGTCCTCGATCTCGGACACCCAGTTCTTGCGGTGGAAGCCGTTGACGCCGCCATGCAGGTGATGCGGGGGAAGATTCTGGGTGAGCTGACGCTCCTTGTCGTTGAGCATGAAGCGGCCATTGCCGATGCGGTTGGCGAAACGCCCGCAAATGGCCCCGGCATAGATGTCGCTCTCGAGCATGTCTTCGATGCGCTCGGGGCCGGCGACGATGTCGAAGCCGTCCGGATAATGGAGCGCCATCAGCCGCGCGCCCACCGCATTGAAGGTCGCGCGGAAGCCGCTCTCGCTCACGATTTCGAAATTGCGTGCCGCCTCGCCCTCGAAGGTTCCCGCTTCGAGTTCGGCGACGCGCGTCGCCATCAGTGGTTGTCGCGCGGCAGGCCCTTCGTCTGCGCGATCTTCTGATATTTGACGGCGGGCTTCAGCACCATGCCTTCCGATAGTTGCTCGACATTGGCGCGGAAGATCTCCTGCCAAGGCGTCTGACTTTCCGGTACGTGATAGCCGCCATTCGACTTAAAGGCAATGCGTCGCTGTTCGAGCTCCTCCTTGGAGATGAGGATATCGGCGGTGCCCTTGTTGAGGTCGATACGCACGCGATCGCCGTCCTTCAAGAGAGCGAGGCCGCCGCCGGCCGCGGCTTCGGGCGAGGCGTTGAGGATCGAGGGCGAGCCCGATGTGCCGGACTGGCGCCCGTCGCCGACGCAGGGCAGCGAATGCACGCCCTTCTTCAGGAGCTCGCCGGGGGCGCGCATATTGACGACCTCGGCCGCACCCGGATAGCCCAAGGGTCCGGTGCCGCGCATGAACAGGACCGTATGCTCGTCGATGCCGAGCTTCGGATCGTCGATGCGCTTGTGATAATCCTCTGGCCCGTCGAACACGATCGCTTTCGCCTCGAAGGCATTGGGATCCTTGGGATTGGAGAGATAGCGCTGGCGGAACTCGTCCGAGATGACGCTCGTCTTCATGATCGCCGCATCGAAGAGGTTGCCCTTCAGCATCTTGAAGCCGGCCTCTTTCTTGATCGGCGCGTCATAAGGTTTGATCACTTCGTGATTCTGCGAGAGCTTATCTTTGCAATTCTCGCCGATCGTCTTGCCGTTGACGGTGAGCGCGTCCTCGTGAATGCGCTTGGCCTTGATGAGCTCGCCGACGACCGCAGGCACGCCGCCGGCGCGATGATAGTCCTCGCCCAGATATTCGCCGGCCGGCTGCAGATTGACCAGCAGCGGGATGTCATAGCCATGCTTCTCCCAATCGGCCACCTCGAGCGGAACGCCGATATGGCGGGCGATGGCATTGAGATGGATCGGGCAGTTGGTCGATCCGCCGATCGCCGAATTGACCGCGATGGCGTTCTCGAAGGCCTTGCGGGTGAGGATCTTGGACGGGGTGAGGTCTTCCTTGACCATCTCGACGATGCGCCTGCCGGTCATATAGGCGATCTGGCCGCGCTCGCGATAGGGTGCCGGGATCGCGGCATTGCCGGGCAGCGTCATGCCGAGCGCCTCGGCCAGCGAGTTCATCGAGGTCGCGGTGCCCATGGTGTTGCAGAAGCCGGTCGAGGCGGCGGAAGAAGCGACGAGCTCGACGAAGCCTTCATAATCGATGTCGCCGGTGGCGAGGAGCTCGCGCGCCTTCCACAGGATCGTGCCGGAGCCGGTGCGCTCGCCCTTGTACCAGCCATTGAGCATGGGCCCCGAGGAGAGCGCGATGGCCGGGATATTGACGGTCGCCGCCGCCATCAGCGCCGCGGGTGTCGTCTTGTCGCAGCCGACGGTGAGCACCACGCCGTCGATCGGATAGCCGAACAGGACCTCGACCAAACTCAGATAGGTGAGGTTGCGGTCGAGCGAGGCGGTCGGCCGCTTGCCGGTTTCCTGGATCGGATGGGTGGGGAATTCGAGCGGCACGCCGCCCGCCGCGGTGATGCCGTCGCGCACCCGTTTGGCGAGCTCCAGATGGGCGCGGTTGCAGGGCGACAGGTCGGAACCCGTCTGGGCGATGCCGATGATCGGCTTGCCGGACTGCAATTCGGCGCGGGTGAAGCCGTAATTCAGATAGCGCTCGAGATAGAGCGCCGTCATGTCGATATTGTCGGGGTTGTCGAACCAGGCCTGCGACCTGAGCTTGGGCGGGGATTTTTTCATGTCATACAAATAGCATGACCACCCCCGCCGGAGGCAAGCTTTCCTTGGCCATTGCAGGGCAGCCGCGACCCCTTGGCGCGGCTGCCCGGCCCCGCTATGGGATTCCTCATGAAAAACCATGCCGAGGACCTGATTTCCATCCGCGATTTGCTGCGTTTCGCGGTGAGCCGGTTCGGCGAGGCGGGCCTGGCCTTTGGTCAGGGAACGGCAAGCGCCGTCGACGAGGCGGCCTTCCTCATCCTCGAGACGCTTCATCTTCCGGTTGACGACATCAACCCCTGGGCCGAGGCGCGGCTCACGCTGCCTGAGCGCGAGCTGCTGCTCGCCCGCATCGAGGAGCGCGTGACGAAGCGCCGCCCATCCGCCTATCTCACCAAGAAGGCTTATATCCAGGGCATCCCCTTCCATGTCGACGAACGGGTGATCGTGCCGCGCTCCTTCATCGGCGAGCTCCTGTTCACTGACCTCTTCGGCGGCGAAGGCTTCACGCTCGTTCCCGACGTTTCGCAAGTCGGCCGCGTGCTCGATCTGTGCACGGGCTCGGGATGCCTCGCCATCCTCGCCGCCCATGTCTTTCCCAATGCCCTGATCGATGCGGTCGAATTGTCGCCGCAAGCGCTCGAAGTGGCGCGGCTCAATATCGCGGAGTCGGGCCATGCCGACCGGCTCAATCTCTATGAGGGCGATCTCTTCCAGCCGGTGGCGCAGGAGCGCTACGACCTCATCATCACCAACCCGCCCTATGTCGATGCGGCGGCGATGGAGGAACTGCCGCCGGAATTCCGGCACGAGCCAGCCATGGCGCTCGATGGCGGCGAGGACGGCCTCGATATCGTGCGCCGCATCCTGGCCGAGGTGCCGCGCCATCTCAATCCCGGTGGCGGGCTCTTGTGCGAGATCGGCCGCGGCCGCGAGCTTCTGGAAGATGATTATCCGGAGCTCGATTTCTTCTGGCTCGACACAGCTGAGAGTGAAGGCGAGGTCTTCTGGCTCACCGCCGACAAATTCCACCGCTGAGATCCCCGCATTTGCGTTCACTGCCGCCGCTGGCTAGCCATGGACCTTGGGGCAATTGATCGTCATCTCCCGCTGCTAGAGACTGTCCGTACGTCAAACCGATGGACAGGAGGAAGCGATGCAGAATGATGACAATGCAGCCCGGGTGCGACCGGTCCGCGGCAAGCAGCAGCTGCGCCTGGCTCTGGCGATCGGCTGCTCGCTCGTCGCCTGTCCGGCGGCGGCGCAAACGATCACCGACATCGGCACGCTCGATGCTGCGACCGTCCTGCCGGGAAAGCCGCCGGGCTATTCGCCCTATGCCGGGCGCAATTTTCCGAGCCGCGTATACTGGGGCGACACGCATCTGCACACCAGCGCGTCACTGGATGCCGGCGCCTTCGGCACAAGGCTTGGCTTCGAGGACGCCTACCGCTTCGCCCGCGGCGAGGAGCTGACTGCCTCCGGCGGCGAGCGGGTGAAGCTGTCGCGCCCGCTCGATTTCCTGGTCATCTCCGATCATTCCGACAATATGGGTTTCTTCCCGGCACTCTTCGCCGGAAAACCCGAAATGCTCGCCGATCCGACCGGCCGGCGCTGGTACGATCTGGTGCAGAAGGGCGGCGAGGACGGCGTCAGGGCCGCGCTCGAGATCATCGACAGCTTTTCACGCGGCAAATTCCCGCCGGCGCTGGAGTTTCTGCCGGGCTCCGAGGGTTTTCAGGCGACCTGGGACCAGATCGTCGCGGCGGCGGAAAAATACAACGAGCCTGGTCGGTTCAGCGCCTTCATCGGCTATGAGTGGACCTCGCAGGTCCCGCCCGGCAACAATCTGCACCGTGTGGTGATCTATCGCGATGGCGGTGCGCGGGCGAGCCAGACGCTTCCCTTCACGACCTATCCGCCGCTCGGCAGCACGACGCCCGAGGATCTGTGGAAACACCTCCAGGCCTATGAGGACAAGACCGGCGGGCGCGTGCTGGCCATCCCGCATAACGGCAATCTCTCGAACGGCTGGATGTTTCCGACCGAGACCAATCCGGTCACCGGCCAGCCCTTGTCGCCGGATTACGCCAAGACGCGCGCCCGCTGGGAGCCGCTCTATGAGGTGACCCAGATCAAGGGCGACGGCGAAGCTCATCCCTATCTCTCGCCCACCGACGAGTTCGCCGGCTACGAATTATGGGACAAGGGCAACCTCAATCTGAGCGAAGTGAAGAAGCCGGAGATGCTGGAGCGGGAATATGCGCGCACCGCCTTGCAGACCGGCCTCCAGCTCGAGGCCAAGCTCGGCGTCAATCCTTACAAGTTCGGCATGGTCGGCTCGACCGACAGCCACACGTCGCTCACCACCGCCGAGGAGGAAAACTTCTTCGGCAAGCATTCCGGCGCCGAGCCCAGCCCGCATCGCGCCGCCCATGAATTCATGCGCAATGGCGATGTCTTCCTGATGGGCTGGCAGATGGTCGCCGCGGGCTATGCCGGCGTGTGGGCGAGCGAGAACACGCGTGAAGCGATCTGGGACGCCATGCGCCGCAAGGAGGTTTACGCCACCACCGGCCCGCGCATGCTCGTGCGCTTCTTCGGCGGCTGGGATTTCACCGACGCCGATGCACGCTCGCGCAGCCCCGCTTTTGCCGGCTATGCCAAGGGCGTGCCGATGGGCGGCGACCTGCGCGCCGCTCCGGCGGGCAAGGCGCCGACCTTCCTCGTCGCGGCACTCAAGGATCCGATCGGCGGCAATCTCGACCGGATCCAGATCGTCAAGGGCTGGATCGACGCCGCCGGCAAGCGGCAGGAAAAGGTCTATGACGTCGTCTGGTCGGACGGCCGCGTGCCGGGTCCCGACGGCAAGCTGCCGCCGGTCGGCAACACCGTCGACGTGGCGACGGCGACCTGGACCAACACGATCGGCGCCTCCGAGCTCATCAAGGCCTGGACCGATCCGGATTTCGATCCGGCCTTGCGCGCCGTATACTATGCGCGGGTGCTCGAAATCCCGACGCCGCGCTGGACCGCCTATGATGCAGTGCGCTTCAACATCAAGATGCCCGCCGACACGCCGTTGTTCGGCCAGGAGCGCGCTTACACATCGCCGATCTGGTACACGCCGGGCTGACGGAGACGATGATGAAACTCTTGCGCGAACCGCTCCTGCATTTCCTGCTGATCGGCGCCGTCCTGTTCGGCGCCTTTCAGCTGACCCGTAGCGGCGACGGCGAAACCGCGCAGGGCGAGATCGTCGTCAGCGCCGGGCAGATCGCCAGCATGGAGGCGATCTTCAGCCGCACCTGGCAACGGCCGCCGACCGCCGCCGAATCGCAAGCACTGGTGAACGACTACGTTCGCGACGAGGTCTTTTACCGGGAAGCTCTGGCCATGGGCCTCGACCGCGACGACGCCGTCATCCGCCGCCGCATGCGGCAGAAGATGGAGTTCATCTCCGATCTGGCGGCCGATGCGGAGCCGACGGACGTCGAATTGAAGGCCTTCGTGGCGGAGCACCCGGCACGGTTCAGGTCCGAGCCGCGCTTCTCGTTCAGCCATGTCTATTTCAGCACCGGTCTCCCTGTCGCGGAGCTGGATAGCCTGCGCCAGGCGTTGAATGGCGGAGCGGCGGACGCATCGAAGGTCGGCAGCCCGTTCCTCCCGGGCTTCGATTTCACTCACGTCGCGCGATCGGATGTGGCGCAAACCTTCGGCGAGAGCTTCGCGACCTGGATCGGGCGCGCCCGACCCGGCGAATGGGGCGGCCCGGTGGCTTCCGCCTATGGCACGCATCTGGTTCGCGTAAGCGAGCGCATTGAGGCGCGTGAGCTTCCCTTCGCGGAGGTTCGCGAGGTCGCGCGGCGGGAACTGCTGCACGGCCGCAAGATCACCGCCAACGACGCGCTCTATGCCAGGCTGCGGGCCCGTTACGTCATAAGCGTGGAAGGTTCCAAGCTCGCCGAGGCGGCGCAATGATCCGCCTGATCCTCGCCATCTGGGCTCTTGCGGTCATCGTCGTTGGGCAAGCCCAGGCGCACGACTTGCGCCCGGCCTATCTCGCCCTCACCGAGACCGCGCCGGATGCCTATGCGGTTTTCTGGAAGGTTCCGGCCATGGGCGAGCGCCGGCTGGCGATCGCCCCGCAACTGCCACGCAGTGCGATCGAGTCGACACCGCGCGAAGGGGTTTTTCTCGCCGATGCCTATGTCGAACGCTGGGCGGTGCGCGCACCGGCCGGCTTGACCGGCGATACGATCGCGATCGACGGCCTGGCCGAGAGCCGGACCGACGTTCTGGTGCGAATTGAGAGACTGAACGGGGAAGTCAGCACGGTGCGGCTCACGCCGGCTGCCCCCTCATTCGAGGTTCCCGCCGCCGCCGGATGGCAACAGGTGGCCGTCGCTTACCTGTGGCTGGGCGTCGAGCACATCCTCCTTGGTGTCGACCATTTGATCTTCGTCCTGGCGCTCATCATGCTTGTGCGGGGCTGGAAGCGCATCGCCTTGACGATCACCGCCTTCACGCTGGCGCACAGCATCACGCTCGGGGCGGCGACGCTCGGCTATCTCGATGTGCCGGGGCCCCCGGTCGAGGCCCTGATCGCCTTGAGCATCGCACTCGTCGCGGTGGAAATCGTGAATGCCGAGCGCGGCCGGCAAAGCCTTGCCTCTCGGTTCCCGTGGCTCATCGCCTTCGCCTTCGGGCTCCTGCATGGGCTCGGCTTTGCCGGCGCGCTGAGCGATGTCGGCCTGCCGGCCCATGCCATTCCGGCGGCGCTGCTGTTCTTCAATCTCGGCGTCGAGCTCGGGCAGCTTCTTTTCGTTGCGGTCGCGATGGCGCTCTTCGCGATCCTCCATCGGATTTCAGTGGCATTCCCCGGGCCCCGGGCGTACTGGTCACAGGCATGGCTGCGATTCGCCGGCGCCTACTGCATCGGCGGCATCGCGTCGTTCTGGTTGATCGAGCGCATCTATTCCGGCTTTTGGGCATAGGGGACGGTCACGACGAGTTTCCTCTCATCCGCGCGTTTAGCGCTGTTGTCGCTGGCGAGCCTGCTCTTCCTTTGGGTTCTCAGCGGCATGGCCGTGGCGCAGGCAGATCCGGCCGAATTGACGCCCGAGAAAGCCCAGCAATTCCTGCATCTGATGTCTGACCCGGAGGTGAAAGCGTGGCTGGAGCGAAAAGTCGCTTCCGGCCAAGCAGAACAGCCGGCTGCATCCTTGGATGACGCCATATCGAACTGGGAGGCAACGGTTCGCGCTCGGCTTGCGGCGCTTGCCGGTGTCTTTCCGCGCATTCCTCAGGAATTCTCGAATGCGGCCGATGTCATCTCACGGGATGTGAATTCGGGCAGACCGGGTCTCGTTGCCGGGATTCTCGCACTACTCATCGCCGTCGGGTTCGGCGCCGAGTGGCTCATTCGCCGCGCCATGATGCGGTTGCGAGAGCCCGGGCGAGCGCCGCTCGTCGAGGTCGTCGGCATTGCGACCTTTGCACTGGCCAGCGTTGGATCGTTCCTGGTGCTCGACTGGCCTCCGTTGTTGCGCCGGATCGTGCTCACATTGCTTCTGGCGTTCATTGCCCTCCGCGCCGCGCGCACCGCCACTCTGCTCTTGCTGCCATTTGTCGATCGCGCGGGCGACGCGTCGCCGGAAGTCGAAATCAAACGAGGCTTCTGGGTTCAACGTGTAACCCTGATCGGGAGCCTCCTGCTTTTTGGCTGGGCCGTTGTCAGCCTTATGCCTAGCGTGGGCTTTTCGGTGGACACGGCGAGGTTCACGGCTCTTCTATGTGGGCTGGGCATGTTGGCAATCGCCATCGAGATCGTCTGGCGCAGGCCCGCAGCGAGTGCGTCGCCCACGCGCAAGGCGCTGATGACCCTGTATCTGATCGTGCTTTGGCTGGCCTGGGTGGCGGGGCTGCTTGGCCTGCTGTGGCTCGGCCTCTACGCCCTGGTGCTGCCCTTCGTGGTCCGAGGCGTCGGCAACATCGCTCAGATCTTCGCCGACAGAGCACAGCGCAACGATACTTTTGGCGTCATGATGAAGGTGCTCATCGTGCGGGGCGCCAGAGCGGTTGTCATAGGACTGGCGGTCGCCTGGCTTGCCTATATCTGGCGCATCAGGGAAGCCGCCCTTGGCGCGGGCGCGACCGGCTCGGTGGTCATGTCCGGCCTCTTCAACGGCATCATCGTGCTGCTCGTCGCCGACCTGGTCTGGCAATTGTCGAAGGCCTTGATCGCGCACCGGATCGATGTTGTGGCTGCTGCGGGAAATGATCCCGACGCGCAGCTGCGCAACGGCCGGTTGCGCACATTGTTGCCGATCTTTCGCAATACTCTCGCAGCCCTCATCGCCGCCGTTGCAGCCCTGACGATCCTGGCCGGGATGGGCGTGCAGATCGCGCCGCTGATCGCCGGCGCCGGCATCTTCGGCGTCGCCATCGGGTTTGGTTCGCAGACCCTGGTCAAGGACGTTCTCAGCGGCGTGTTCTACATGCTCGACGACGCATTCCGGGTCGGCGAATACATTCAGAGCGGCAGCTATAAAGGGACGGTCGAATCCTTCAGCCTGCGTTCGGTCAGGTTGCGGCATCACCGTGGTTCGATTTTCACGGTGCCCTTCGGAGAGCTGGGCGCTGTCCAGAATGCGAGCCGCGACTGGGTGATCGACAAGATGACAATCAATGTCACTTACGATTCGAACATCGAGCTGGCCCGCAAGCTCATCAAGAAGATCGGCCAGGAATTGGCCGCCGATCCCGAATTTGCGGCCAATACGCTGCAGCCCTTGAAGATGCAGGGCGTCGACAGTTTTGGCGATTTTGCCATCGTGCTGAGGCTGAAGCTCATGACCAAGCCCGGCACGCAGTTCGCCATCAAGCGACGCGCCTATATGATGATCAAGCAGGCTTTCGACGAGAACGGCATCAAGATCGCCATGCCGACCGTTCATGTCGAGGGTGGTGGGGAGGCTGCGGCGGCCGGACAGCAAATGATGAAACGAAAACAGGCGGCGGAGCAATCCGCGGGGAACGGGGAATGACTTTTCCAGGACTGCGACCCGTCGGGCGCGACCTGAAGCTTGCGAGCCGAGGAAGGGAAACATGCCTGCCGACAGTTCTGCAACCATCGCCGAAAGAGTGAAGAAGGAGCTGCGCGACTACGCACTTCTGTCTGTGTATCTCTACATCTGCTTCGGCGCGCTCGTTCTCTACAAAGTGGCAATACTTGGTGCCCAAGGCATCAGCTATCTGCCATTCGGACTGCCTCTCATCAAGGCGTTGATCCTGGCGAAGTTCATATTGCTCGGACGAGTTGCCCATGTGGGTGAGCGGCATGAAAGCTCCAGGACAGCCTTCCGCATCGCATACAAAGCGCTGGCCTATCTTGCCCTGCTGATCGTGCTTTCAGCCGCTGAAGAAACGATCATGGGCATGGTTCATGGGAAATCCATCGCTGCAATATTCGCGGAGCTCGGTGGCGACAGGTTGCCGGAGCTTCTCGCAACGTGTCTGGTCATATTGCTGATACTCGTTCCGTATCTGGCCATCTCGGAACTCGGTGCCGCCGTTGGCGGCAACAAGCTCCGTGAGATATTGTTCATGGATCGACCGAGGAGACATCAGTCATGATCGGAGCTCGATAAGCTCCACCGCGCTCTAAGCATGTCTGCGCAGCGCGCGTCCGCTCGGCGATCGCCCGAAACTTTCGCGATAGCGCCGGGCGAAATGCGAGCGTGAAACATAGCCGGCGGCATCGGCGGCGGTGAGGCTCGAGGCGCCCGCCGCCAGGGCGGAGTGTCCGGCGCGCAGGCGTTCGCTGCGCAGGATGGCCCGGAACGAGCTTCCTTCCGCCGCCAGGCGACGCCTGAGGGTCGAAGCGCCGATCCCGACCGCGCCGGCGACATGGCCGACACTCCAGTCATGTGTCGGGTCGCTGCCGATGAGCCAGGCTACTTCCTCGGCAAGGCTCGCGGTGAACAGAGCCCGCGCCTCAGGCAGCTGGCGCAGCAACGTCAGGACTTCCGTGAGGCGCAGCGCCTGCACCGTCTCGCTCATCGCCTCATCGCGTATGGTTGCCGCGGCATGGCTCAAGGCCTCGATGAGGTCATCGCTCAAGGTGATGCCGAAGGCGCGCGATACCGCCTCGCGGCCGCGCCGTTCGGCAAGCGTCAGCGGGGCCACGCCTTCGGGCAGCACGGGCACTTCCAGGACGAGCGATTCATAGATGCCGGTCTCGCCCGGGATATTCACCACGTCCATGGGCACGTTGCGCGGCAGCACGATGACCGATCCGGGCGGGAAGCTTTGGCTCACATCGCCGAGCCAGACTTCCTTTCTGCCGCGCAGCACGATGCCGATGATCGGATGCGGCAGCTTGATCGCCGCGAGGCGCTCGCGATGGAGGGCGCAGTAGGAGAACAGGTTCCTGGCATGGTTGTGCACGCCCGCGCCGGCGGGCGCCATGAAGCCGCGCAGGCGCTCATGCAATCTGGCGCGCAGGCGATCCTGCGGATGGGGGCTGGGCAAGTCCATGGCCGATCTTAGCGCGGGGCTTGCCCGCAAAAAACAACGCAAGTGAGCGTTTCGGGCTCAAGGACGCGAAAATCAGGCCCATCCCAAGGGCGTCCTTCCGGCAAGACCAGCGGCGCATAAGGAGAAGCCCATGAAGTTCTTTGCCGCCCTCGCCTTCACCCTGACCTTTCCCCTGGCCGCAGCGCAAGGGGCCGATCTCGAACTCTGGCGGCTCGATTGCGGCCGCATCGAGGTGCGCGACCTCTCCTTCTTCTCCGACAGCTTCGCCTATGCCGGAAAGAAGCGGTCACTGACGGACAGCTGCTATCTCATTCGCCACGACGCTCAGTATCTCTTGTGGGACGCCGGCCTGCCCTCAGCCCTTATCGGTGCGAAGCCGGATGAGAAAGCCGTCCTCTCGCCGACGCTCGCGGTCGACATCCCGACCCAGCTCGCCCGGATCGGCGTCACTCCGGCGCAGATTTCCTATCTCGGCATCAGCCACAGTCATTTCGATCATGTCGGGCAGGCCGTCTCCTTCTCGACTGCCGCTCTCCTGATCGGCAAGGCGGATTTCGATGCGCTGAAGCTGCCGCCGCCGCCCTTTGGCGTCGAGCCCAAATTGCTGGCGCCGTGGCTCGAGGGCAAAGCCAAGGCCGAGCCAGTCGATCGCGATCATGACGTCTTCGGCGATGGCGGTGTGGTCATGCTGAAGATGCCGGGCCACACGCCTGGCGAGATGAGCCTGCTGGTCAAGCTCGAGAAGACGGGCCCTGTCGTGCTGTCGGGCGATGTGGTGCATTTCCATGAGCAGCTCGCCAACCGGGGCGTGCCGCCTTTCAACTGGGATCGCGGCGAAAGCCTGGCCTCGATGGAGCGTCTCACGGCGATCGTCGCGAGCCTCCATGCCAAGCTCATCATCCAGCATGACGAAACGCATATCGGCCGGCTGCCGGCCTTTCCGAAGAGCGCCCGCTGATGTCCTCTTGCCGCCTATTTGAGCGTCACCGCATAGACCTTGCCCTCATAGGGCGCGCCGTTCTTGTTGTCGACGGCCATGACATACATGGTCTTGCCGTCGGCGCTGAAGGTGAGATTGGGTGACGCGGCCGACGGCACCGTATGCTTGGCCGCGAGCTTGCCGTCCGGCGTCACGACGAGGATGTTGCCCGCGCTATACTCGCCGACATAGAAATTG
Organism: Pseudomonadota bacterium; assembly: GCA_021828105.1. GTDB lineage: Bacteria > Pseudomonadota > Alphaproteobacteria > Rhizobiales > Aestuariivirgaceae > Taklimakanibacter. The sequence goes on along the minus strand of JAKATG010000017.1, from coordinate 89,841 downwards.
CCGTCCGGCCCAAGCTTGATGCCGTCCGGATAGGCATCCGCCGGCTCACCCAGGGCATAGAGCCTGACGAACAGGCGGCGATCGGACAATCGGCCCGCGTCATCGACCGCGAAGGAAATGACGCGGCCGGCCTCCGATTCATTGACATAGAGCCGCTTGTCGGGCCCGAAGGTGATGCCGTTGGCATAATGCAGATCGTTTGCGGCTTCGCTCACCTTGCCGCCGGCCGAGAGATGCAGCACGCGGCCGACGATCGGTCCCGCCTCCCAAGGGCCTGATGTCGTGAAATAGACGCCGCCCTTGCCGTCGGGCGTGCCGTCATTCGGGCCGACAAGTGCGGCGCCGGCGTCGTCCTTGTCATAGCTTGCAACGTCCTTGCCGTCCTTCGAGATGACGGCGAGCTTGCCGGAATCGTAGCAGGTGACGGCGAAGTTCTCGCCCATCGGAATCACCGCGGAGGGCCCGCAGCCATCCTGCTTCCAGATCTGCGTGTTCTGCTTGCCGTCCCAGCGCATCACCGTATGGCCGGCATATTCGGTGTAGTAGAGCACATCGCCGATCATCACCGGACCTTCGGGAAAGAGCGCGCGCGGATTGATGATGCTCGCGTCCTGGGCTCGCGCCGCACCTGTGAAAGCAAAGAGCGAGATGGCGAAGAATAGTCTCAGCATGGTGTCCTCCCTTTTTCATTACCCTATCGGGGGCGGACGCCGGGAAAAACGGTCAATCTGGCTCACGCTTGATCACCTCGCGGCTCAGCGCTCGCCCTTGCGATAAGGGATCATCAAGGCGCGCGGATAGGCGGCGCGGCGCGACATGAGGATGAGCGCCAGGATCGACAGCGCATAGGGCAGCATGAGGAAGACCTGATAGGGCACGAAGCTGCCGGCAAGCTGCTGGAGCCGCAACTGATAGGCATCGAAGGCGGCGAAGAGCAAGGCACCCAAGAGCGCCTTGCCCGGCCGCCAGGAGCCGAAGACGACGAGCGCGATCGCGATCCAGCCGCGCCCGTTCACCATCTCGAAATAGAAGGAGTTGAAAGCGGAGAGCGTCAGGAAGGCGCCGCCGATACCCATCAGCGCGGCACCCGCCACGACGGCGGCGATGCGCACCTTGGTGACGTCGATGCCTTGCGCCTCGACCGCGGCCGGGTTCTCGCCCGCGGTGCGCACCGCAAGGCCGGCGGGCGTGCGGTAAAGGAACCAGCCGACCAGTCCCGCGGCGATGAAAGCGAGATAAGTGAGCGGCGTCTGTCGGAACAGGGCCTCGCCCAAGAAGGGGATGTCGGAAAGGATCGGAATCGGCCAGGGCGCAAAGGGCTCGATCTTGGGCGGCGATGTCACTTCCGGGAAAGCCAGGCGGTAGGTGTAATAAGTGAGGCTCGCGGCGAAGAGCGTGATGCCGATGCCGGTCACATGCTGCGAGAGGCCGAGCGGCACGACCAGCACCGCATGGAGGAGGCCGAAGGCGGCGCCGGCAAGTGCCGCCACCACGACGCCGAGCCACAGATCGCCGCCCTGATAGACGGTGTACCATCCGGCAAAGGCGCCGACCGTCATGATGCCTTCGATGCCGAGATTGAGGACGCCGGCGCGCTCCGAGATGAGCTCGCCCAAAGTGGCGAAGATCAGGGGCGAGGCGATGCGGATGGCCGCCGCCCAGAGTGTCGCCGAAAACAGGATCTCGAGCGCGTCCATCGCTTATTTCCAGCGCAAGCGGTAGCGAGTGAACATGAGCGCCGTGACCATGGCGAGAAGGGCCGTGGCCACCATCACCTGCGCGATATAGCTCGGCACTTGGGCGCTGCGGCTCATCGCATCGGCGCCGACGAAGATGCCGGCGACGAAGATCGCCGCGGCGACGACGCCCAGAGGGTGGAGCAGCGCTAGCATGGCGACGACGATGCCGGCATAGCCGAAGCCCGGCGACAGATCGAGGGTGAGATTGCCCTTGAGGCCGGCCACTTCCGAAAGGCCGGCGAGGCCCGCAAGCCCGCCCGAGAGCAATGCCGTCTTCAATGTGATGCGGTCGACCTTCATGCCGGCGAAACGCGCGGCGCGCGGGTTGAAGCCCACGGCCTTCATCTCATAGCCGAGCGCCATGCGCGTATTGATGATCCACACGACGACGGCGGCGGCGAGCGCCAGGATGAAGCCGAAATGCAGCCGCTTGCCCTGGATGAGCTTGGGCAATTGCGCTTCGGCGATGACCTTCTTGGTCTGCGGCCAGCCGAGCCCCATCGGGTCTTTGAGCGGACCTTCGAGCAGCAAGCTCACGAACAGGATGACGATGAAATTGAGGAGCAGGGTCGTCACCACCTCATCGACACCGAAGCGCACCTTGAGGAAGGCGGGGCCGAGCAGGGTAAGTGCCCCGGCGAGCGCCGCGACGACGAGCAGGATCGGGACCAGGATGGGCGAAGGCCACGGCAGAAGCCCGGTCCCGAAGACGATGGTGGCGACCGCCCCCATATAGAGCTGCGCCTCGCCGCCGATATTCCACAACTTGGCGCGGAAGGCGACGGCCGCGGCAAGGCCGGTGAAGATCAAAGGCGTGGCGCGGGTCAGCGTCTCGAGAAAGGCGAATTGCGAGCCGGCGGCGCCCTTGAAGACGAGGAAGAAGACCGAGAAGGGATTGGCGCCGCTGAAGCTCACCAATATGCCGGCGAAGACGAGCGTGGCGAGGATCGCCAGCGCCGGATAGAGCAAGGTGACGAAGAGCGAAGGCTGCTCGCGCGGTTCAAGCCGCATGCGCCTCTCCTTCGCCAAAGCCATGGCCCGCCATCATCAGGCCCAGCTCCTTGATGCTGACGTCCCGGCGCGCCAGGGCTTTAGAGATGCGGCCGCGATAGATGACGGCGATGCGGTCGGAGATGTTCAGGATCTCGTCGAGATCGTCCGAGATGAGGAGCACCGAGGCGCCGCGCTTACGCGCTTCGATCAGATGCTCATGCACATAGGCGACGGCACCTATGTCCAATCCACGCGCCGGCTGACAGGCGAGGATGAAGCGCGGCGTCAGCGACAGAGTGCGCCCCAGGATCAGCTTCTGCATATTGCCGCCGGAAAGGAGCCGCACGCGCGCCACAGGCGAGGGGCATTTGACGTCGAACTTGACGATGATATCGCGGGCAAAACCTTCCGCGGCGCGCCAATCAAGGAAGCCGCGCTTGTTGAAGCGCTCCTCGCGATAGAGCTCGGCGATCACATTCTCGGTGACCGACATGTCGGCAATGAGGCCCTCGGCATGGCGGTCTTCCGGGATGCGGGCGATGCCGCGGCGGGTCACGATGTCGGGCGTCCAGTGGGCCGCATCCTCGCCGAAAATATGCAAAGAGCCGCTGTGCGGGCGGGTGAGGCCGCTCAGGAGATTGGCGAGCGCCGTCTGGCCGTTGCCCGAGACGCCGGCGAGGCCGAGGATCTCGCCGCCATGGAGCGTGAGATCGGCGCGCTCGAGACCGTCGCTTGTCGTGACGGATCTGACATCGACATGGACATCGCCCGGCGCTTGGGGCTCGATCCTGGGCTCGGCGATCGGCCGGCCGACCATCAATTCGGCGAGCTCCTGGCGGGTCGTCGCTTGCGTCGCGCGTTCGGCGACGAGCTTGCCCGAGCGCAGGACGAAGATGCGGTCCGAGACGCTCAACACCTCATGGAGCTTGTGCGAGATGAAGATGATGGAGAGGCCCTTTTGCGTGAGCTTCTTCAGGGTCTGGAACAGCGTCTGGCTTTCCTGCGGCGTCAGCACCGCGGTCGGCTCGTCGAGGATGAGGATGCGGGCCTCGCGGTAGAGCACTTTCAGGATCTCGACGCGCTGCCTTTCGCCGACCGAGAGCTCGGCCACGCTCTTGTCGGGCGCGACCCGGAGGCCGAAATCCTCGGCCAATCTGGTGAGGCGCCGGCGGGCGTCACCCTTCGCCGAATGGAGGCGCCACGGTTTCTCGGTGCCGAGCATGATGTTGTCGAGCACGGTCAGATTGTCGGCAAGGGTGAAATGCTGATGCACCATGCCGATGCCGGCTTCGATCGCGGCACGCGGCTGGCCGGGCGGCAGCGTTCGGCCTCCGACGCTGATGGCGCCCTCATCGGCGACATAATGGCCGAAGAGGATGTTCATCAGCGTCGTCTTGCCGGCGCCGTTCTCGCCGAGAAGGGCCGCGATCTCCCCGCGCTTCAGGTCGAAGGAGATCGCGTCATTGGCAAGAAGCAGCCCGAAGCGCTTCGAGATGCGCTCGAGTTTGAGGACGGTGTCGGTCATTCTCTACCCTCGCCCTGCGAGCATGACGAAGCGGGGCGAGGGTTTCATCAGGATGATTTCGGCTCCGAATCGTCGATCGTGACGGTGAAGGCGCCGGATTTGATCGCTTCTTCCTTGGCCTTGACCTTGCTCATGACATCGGCCGGCACCTTGCCCTCGAATGTACCGAGCGGCGACAGGCTGCAGCCGCCGAATTTCATGAAGGAATATTGCCCGTAGTCCTCGGCCTTGAAGGCCTTGTCCTGGATGGCCTTGATGGCGGCATCGAGCGTCGGCTCGAAATGCCACAAGGCCGAGGCGACGACCGTATCGGGATAATCCGCCTGGGTGTCGATCACATTGCCGATCGCCAGAACTTTCCGTTCCTTGGCCGCGTCCGAGACGCCGAAACGCTCGGCATATAGGAGGTCGGCGCCGGCATCGATCTGGGCAAAGGCGGTCTCCTTGGCTTTGGGCGGATCGAACCAGGAGCCTATGAAGGCGACCTGGAATTTGGCGTCGGGCTTCGTCTCCGCGACGCCCGCCTTGAAGGCATGCATCAGCCGGTTCACTTCCGGGATGGGATAGCCGCCCACCATGCCGATATTGCCCTTGGTCATGGCGCCGGCGATCATGCCGGTGAGATAGGAGGCATCCTGGATATAATTGTCGAACACCGAGAAATTGGGATTGGCCGCGGCATCGGGCTTGAAGCTCGAGCCGATGAGGAAGGCGCGGTCGGGATAATCCTTGGCGACGGCGCGCGCCGCGTCTTCGACCGCAAAGGCTTCGCCGATGATGAGCTGATGGCCCGCCTCGCAATATTCGCGCATCACCCGCTCATAGTCGGTATTGGCGACCTTTTCCGAGAAGGTGTAGTCGATGTCGCCGCGCTCCTTGGCGGTGAGTGCCGCCTTATGGATGCGGCTCACCCATTGCTGCTCGACCGGCACCGTGTAGATCGCCGCGGTTTTGATCACATCCTTGGCGGAAGCCGTCGCTCCGCCCAGAAGTGGCAGGGCTGCCGCCGAACCTGCATATTTGATGAGCTCTCGCCGTGACAGACGCATCGTTCCCTCCACTGTTATGGTTTTTACCAGTTGATCAAAGCCTTCCGGCACTGTCAATTGGCGGGGTCGGGTTGTCTGCAGCAAAATATGGCTTTAAGGCTCCGGCCATCGAAGATGGGAATGCGGAATGGCGAAGCTCAATCTGGTGGGCGATATCGGGGGGACGAATTCGCGCTTCGGCCTGGTCGCGCAAGGCTCGGTCGAGATCACGCGCATCGAGCGGCTGAAGAACGATGAGTTCGGCTCGCTCGAGGACGTGGCGCGCGCCTACCTCGACCGCCAGGGCATCGACGAGCTCGCCGCCGCGGCGATCGCGGTCGCCGGCATCGTCATGGAAGAGGACTTCCTGCTCACCAATCGCGACTGGATCATCTCCCGCCCCAAGCTGAAGGGCCGTCTCAGGACCGAGCGGCTGATCATTCTCAATGATTTCGAGGCCTTGGCGCTGTCACTCCCGCATTTGAAAGAGGTCAATCTGGTGCAGATCGGCGGCGCCGCACTGCCGCCGCGCCGGCTGAAGATCGTCTTGGGTCCCGGCACCGGCCTCGGCATGGCGGCTTTGGCGCCTTTGCCGCAAGGCGGGTGGATGGCGCTGCCGGGCGAGCTCGGGCATGTCAATCTGCCCGTCGCGACGCGGGAGGAATTCGACCTGCGCGAAGCTATGACCGAGCCCGGCACCGTCTTCGAATCGGAATTCGCCGTCACCGGCGGCGGCCTCCTGCTGATCTACCGGACGATTACCCGCCTCGCCGGTCGCCCGGCGCGACTCTCGACGCCCGAGCAGGTTCTGCAGGCAGCACTTAACGGCAGCGATCGCGATGCGGTGAAGACGCTCGATCACTTCATCACCTGGCTGGCGCGCCTTGCCGGCGATGCGGCGATGATGATGCAGGCGCAAGGCGGCGTCTATCTCGCGGGCGGCATCGCGCCGTCGATCGTCAAGAAACTGCAGGAAGGGTCGTTCCGCCGGGTCTTCGAGGAAAAGGGCCGCCTCGATCTCAACGCCGTGCCGCTTTACGTGATCATGGACGATTTCCCCGCCTTCAAGGGTTGCGCCGCCGCGCTTAATCAACCGCCTCTCTAGCTGAACATGAGATCGAACCATTAGAGGATTTCTAACAGTTCGCCATAAAGCCTGATAGGCGCACATCAAAAATTGACAAGATCGCCGCTTGTGGTCCAAGCTGCTTCGCGAGATGGGAAAAATCACGATCCTCGATGTCGCGCAGTCGGCAGGCGTCAGCGTCGCCACGGTCGACCGCGTGCTCAATCACCGTACCGGCGTGCGCAAGGTCACGGTCGAGCGCGTCGAAGCCGCCATCCGCCAGCTGAACTACCAGCCGGACCGGCTGGCCGCCAGGCTCGCCCGCTCGCGCGACTACCGTTTCTGCTTCGTGCTGCCGACCGGCAACAATACTTTCATGGTGCAGCTCGGCGAGGAAGTGCGCGCCGCCGCCGAACGCATGGCGCCCGAGCGCGTTGTCATCGACATGCGCCTGACCGATGTCTTCGACGGCAATGTGCTGGCTCAGACCCTCGACCAGATCGGCGACATCTATGACGGCGTCGCCGTCGTGGCGCTCGATCACCCGAGTGTGCGTGAGGCGATTAGCGGGCTCAGCCAGCGCGGCGTCACGGTCGTCACCCTCGTCTCCGACGTGCCGGGCTCGAAGCGCGTGCATTATGCCGGCATCGACAACACCTCGGCCGGGCGCACCGCCGCGAGCCTGATGGGCAAGTTCTTAGGCGGACGCAGGGGCGAGGTCGGCCTCATCGCCGGATCATTGGCGCTGCGCGATCACATCGAGCGCCAGTTTGGCTTCGAGCAGATCATGACCCATGAATATCCGCATCTCTCGATTCTCCCCGTACGCGAGGGCCGCGACGACTGGCAGCGCGTCGAGGAGGTGACGGCCCAGCTCCTCAAGGAGCATCCCAATCTCATCGGCATCTACAATGCCGGCGGCGGCACGCGCGGCATCATCGTCGCGCTGGAGAAGGCCCGGCGTGAGCGCGACATCGTCTTCATCGCCCATGAGCTCACCAATCATGCGCGCAAGGCGCTGATCAAGGGCACGGTCGATGCGATCATCAACCAGGATGCCGGCCACGAAGTCAGAAGTGCGGTGCGCGTGCTTCTCGCCAAGGCCGACAATGCGCCCTTGATCGAGGCACAGGAACGCATCCGCATCGACATATTCCTGCGCGACAATCTGCCATGAGGTGAGGGATGTATCTGGGGCTCGACATAGGAACCTCATCGGTCAAGGGCGTGCTGATCGACGAGAAGCAGAAGATCGTGGCTTCGGCCTCTGCCGCATTGAGCGTGTCGCGGCCCCATCCCGGCTGGTCGGAACAGGCGCCGGAAGACTGGTGGAAGGCCTGCGGCAAGGCGGTGAAGGCGCTCGCCCGCCAGAAGCCGAAAGCGATTGCGCAAGTCGAAGGCATCGGCCTCTCCGGTCAGCAGCATGGCGCGACCTTGCTCGGCAAGGACGACAAGGTGCTGCGGCCGGCGATCCTGTGGAACGATGCCCGCTCCTTCGCCGAATGCCGCGACATCGAGGAGCGCGAGCCTCGGGCCCGCAAGATCGCCGGCAACATCCCGCTCGCCGGCTTCACCGCGCCGAAACTCGTCTGGGTGAAGAAGCACGAGCCGCGCGTCTTCGATTCCGTGAAGAAGGTGCTGCTGCCCAAGGACTATGTGCGCTTGCGCATGACGGGCGAGTATGCCTCCGACATGTCCGATTCCTCCGGCACCTTCTGGCTCGATATCGAAAAGCGCGCCTGGTCGGATGAGCTCCTCGAGGCGACCGACATGTCGCGCGACCAGATGCCGAAACTCTTCGAAGGCACGGATGCGACCGGACGGCTGACCACGCAGGTTGCCAAGAGCTGGGGCATGCCGAAGCTCCCGGTGGTGGCGGGAGGTGGCGGCGACAATCCGGCGGCCGCTTGCGGCATCGGCGCGGTCAAGCCCGGCGAGGCTTTCGTCTCGCTCGGCACTTCGGGCGTACTCTTCGTCTCCAATGAGCGCTTCATGCCCAATGCGGCGCGCGCCGTGCATGCCTTCTGCCATGCGGTGCCCGACACCTGGCATCAGATGGGCGTGATCCTGTCGGCGGCGGCGAGCCTCGAATGGCTGGCGGGCCTGCTCAAGATTCCGGCGCCCAAGCTCACCGCGGCGCTCGGCAAGACACTGTCAGGCCCGTCTTCGGCCTTGTTCCTCCCCTATCTCTCGGGCGAGCGCACGCCGGTGGCGGATGCGCAGATCCGCGGCCTCGTGATGGGGCTCGGCCATGAGACCGACGCCAAGACATTGACCCATGCGGTGCTCGACGGCGTCGCTTTTGCTTTCCGCGACAGTCTCGAGGCGTTGAGGGCCGCGGGTACGACGGTCGAGCGGGTCACCGCCGTGGGCGGCGGCTCGCGCTCGGAATTGTGGCTCAAGATCATCGCCACGGCACTCGATCTCACCGTCGATGTCCCGGCCGACGGTGACTTCGGCGGCGCCTTTGGCGCAGCACGGCTCGGCCTGATCGCGGCGACGGGTGAAAATTTCCGCAAGGTCTGCACGCCGCCCAGGATCGCGAAAAGCATCAAGCCGGAAGCGAAAGCGCGCGAGGCCTATGAACATGCCTATGAGCGCTATGTGCAAATCTATCCGGCCATCAGGGAGATCTGATCCATGAATTTCTATTCCGTGACCGAGCCGGTCAAATATGAAGGACCGGACAGCACCAACCCCTTGGCTTTCCGCTTCTATGATCCGAGGCGCAAGCTTCTCGGCAAGACCATGGCGGAGCATTTGCGCTTCGCTGTCTGCTACTGGCATACGCTGTGCTGGCCGGGCCTCGATCCCTTCGGCGGCGAAACCTTCTTGAGGCCCTGGCATCAGCCGGGCGACCAGATGGACCATGCCCGCCGCAAGGCGGATGTGATGTTCGAGACCTTGCGGCTGCTCGGCGTCCCGTTCTTCACCTTCCACGATCTCGACATCGCGCCCGAAGGTTCCTCCCTCAAGGAGTTCAACCGCAATGTCTCGACCATTGCCGCCTATCTCCACAAGAAGATGGACGAGACCGGCGTCAGGCTCCTGTGGGGCACGGCGAACATGTTCTCCAACCGCCGCTTCATGGCGGGGGCCGCCACCAATCCCGATCCCGACGTCTTCGCCTACTGCGCGGCGCAGGTGAAGCATTGTCTCGATGTCACGCGGGAATTGGGCGGCGAGAACTATGTCATGTGGGGCGGGCGCGAGGGCTATGAGACATTGCTCAACACCGATCTCAAGCGCGAGCTCGCCCAGGCCGGCCGCTTCCTCAATCTCGTCGTCGACTACAAGCACAAGATCGGCTTCAAGGGTCCGATCCTGATCGAGCCCAAGCCGCAGGAGCCGACCAAGCATCAATATGATTATGACGTAGCGACGGTTTACAGCTTTCTGAAAGCCAACGGGCTCGAGAAGGAAGTGAAAGTCAATATCGAGCAGAATCACGCGATCCTGGCCGGCCATACGTTCGAGCATGAGATCGCGCTCGCTTCGGCGCTCGGCATCTTCGGCTCGATCGATCTCAATCGCGGCGACTATCAGTCGGGCTGGGACACCGACCAGTTCGCCACGAATATGCCCGAGTTGGCGCTCGCTCTCTATGAGATCCTCAAAGCCGGCGGCTTCACCACGGGCGGCATGAATTTCGACGCCAAGATCAGGCGCCAGTCGATCGATCCCGACGATCTGCTCCATGCTCATGTGGGCTCGATGGATACCTGTGCCCGCGCCCTCATCATGGCGGCGAAGATGGTCGAGGACGGCAAGCTCAAGGCCGAGGTCGACAAGCGCTATGCCAAATGGGAGGAGCCGAAGAACAAGGCGATGCTTGCGGGCAAGGAGAGCCTCGCCGATATCGCCGGGCGCGTGCTCAAGGACGGCATCGATCCCAAGCCCCGCTCTGGCCGGCAGGAAGCTCTCGAGAATCTGGTGAACACCTATTTTTAGAAAGCGGTGGACCATCTCTCTCAACACCCTCATGCTGAGGTGGCCGCGTAGCGGCCCTCGAAGCATCCACCAGGATGAAGTGAACATGCTGCAACACACCCTTCGAGGCTCGCTTCGCTCGCACCTCAGGGTGAGGGTAGCGAGTCGATTCGATACTTAGGGAGGAACGGAATGGCGAAGAACATCAAAGGGCCGGCGATCTTTCTTGCCCAATTTGCCGGCGACGAGAAACCCTTCAATTCATGGGACGCGATCTGCAAATGGGCGGCGGGCCTCGGCTACAAGGGCGTGCAGATCCCGAGCTGGGACGGGCGTCTCTTCGACATCAAGAAGGCGGCGGAATCGAAGACCTATTGCGACGAGATCAAGGGCATCGCCAAGAAGCATGGGGTGGAGATCACCGAGCTCTCGACCCATTTGCAGGGCCAGCTCGTCGCGGTGCATCCGGCCTATGACGAGGCCTTCGACAATTTCGCGCCGCCTGCCGTTCACGGCAAGCCGAAGGAGCGGCAGAAATGGGCGGTCGATCAGGTCATGGCGGGCGCCAAGGCCTCGCGCAATCTCGGCCTCGATGCGCATGTGACCTTCTCAGGCGCACTCGCCTGGCCCTTCCTCTATCCCTGGCCGCAGCGCCCGGCCGGCATGATCGACATGGCCTTCGAGGAACTGGCGAAGCGCTGGACGCCCATCCTCGATGAATATGACAAGCATGGCGTCGATGTCTGCTACGAGATCCATCCGGGCGAGGATATTTTCGACGGCGCCACCTTCGAGATGTTCCTGGCGCAAGTGAACGGCCATCAGCGCTGCTGCATCAATTACGATCCCTCCCACTTCGTGCTGCAGCATCTCGATTACCTGGCCTTCATCGACATCTATCACGAGCGCATCAAGGCGTTCCATGTGAAGGATGCCGAGCTCAACACCGACGGTCGCCAGGGCGTCTATTCGGGCTTTCAGCCCTGGGTCGACCGGGCCGGGCGTTTCCGCTCGCTGGGCGACGGTCAGGTCGATTTCGGCGCGGTCTTCTCCAAGCTTGCCGCCTATGATTATGACAGCTGGGCGGTGCTCGAATGGGAATGCTGCCTGAAGGATTCGCAGCAGGGTGCGGCCGAGGGTGCTCCCTTCATCGAAAGCCACATCATCAAGGTGACGGAGAAATCCTTCGACGATTTCACCGCCCGCGAGGTCGACGAGAAGCAGGTCCGGCGCATGCTGGGCATCTAGTACCAGGATCGAGTTCAAACCGGAGGAAATGACATGTCTATCGAAGGGCGCAGCGACGCCAAGCAGGGCGGACGCATCAGGCTCGGCATGGTGGGCGGCGGCCAGGGCGCTTTCATCGGCGCGGTGCATCGCCTGGCCGCGCGCATGGACGATCAGTATGAGTTCGTGGCCGGTGCGCTCTCGTCATCGCCGGAGCGCGCCAGGGCTTCCGGCGTCGAGCTTGGTCTCGCCCCGGATCGCATCTATACGGACTATCGCGAGATGGCGAAGGCGGAGGGCAAGCGCAAGGACGGCATCGAGGCGGTCGCCATCGTCACGCCCAACAATGTCCACGTCCCGGCGGCGAAAGCCTTCGTCGAAGCCGGCATCCATGTCATTTGCGACAAGCCCCTGGCGATTTCGCTGAAGGAGGCGAAGTCGCTCGCGAGCCTGCTCGGCAAGAGGAAGGACGTCATCTTCGCCTTCACCCACAATTATTCGGGCTATCCGATGATCCGCCAGGCGCGCGAGATGGTGGCGAAGGGTGAGCTCGGCCAGATCCGCCTGGTCCAGGCCGAATACCCGCAGGACTGGCTGACCGAGGACATCGAGAAGGGCGGCCAGAAGCAGGCCGCCTGGCGCACCGATCCCAAGCAGTCGGGCGGCGGCGCCATTGGCGATATCGGGACACATGCCTATCAGCTCGCCTGCTTCGTCTCCGGCCTGACGCTGGACGAGGTGGCGGCCGACATGACGACCTTCGTCAAGGGCCGGAAGGTGGACGACAATGTCAATGTGCTGCTGCGCTTCAAAAACGGCGCCCGCGGCATGCTGTGGGCGAGCCAGGTGGCGCCGGGCAATGAGAACGGCCTGCGCTTGCGCGTCTATGGCACCAAGGGCGGGCTCGACTGGACGCAGGCCGATCCCAATTATCTCTGGTTCACCCCCTTCGGCGGAGAGATGCGGCTCATCACCCGGGGCGGTGCCGGCTCCGGCGCTTCGGCCGCCCGCATGACCCGGGTGCCGCCTGGCCATCCGGAAGGCTATCTCGAGGGCTTCGCCAATATCTATACCGAGGCCGCCCGCGCCATCAGGGCCAGGCGCTCGGGCAAGAAGCCCGACAAGGAGGTCATGTTCCCCGGCATCGAGGACGGCGTCGCCGGCATGGCCTTCATCGAGGCCTGCAAGAAGTCTTCGGCGAAGAACGGGAAGTGGACGAAGGTTTAGAGATCGATCGGGGGCAGGGATGAGCTACGATCTGATGGTGTTTGATCCAGCAAAAGTGCCGGATGGTCCGACCGCGTTCTTTGCCTGGTATGACGCCGATGCCGATGCCGAGGCGGATACTGCCGCCGCCGGCGACATGTTCGAGGATTATAGTGATCCGGCACAAACCATGCCCCTCTTGCGGGCGTGGTTCTTGGAGATGATCAAGGAATTTCCGGCCATGAATGGTGCCTATGCCCCGGACCTGGATGAGCTGGAGCAGACCGAGCGCGCGGCGGATTACTTCATCAAAAAGGAGAGTATCTATATTGCGTTCTCCTGGTCCGATCCCGGCGCGGCCTATGAGGCGACCTTCCGGCTTGCCGCAAAGCACGGTGCCGGGTTTCTTGATGCCAGCGGTGACGGCAGTGTCTGGTTGCCAGAGTCTCCGGGAAAACTGAAGATGGCGTTCAGGGATCCCGAGAGCTCTTAGGCCGAGGGGACTTTCTCTATCAGCTCGATCCGGTTACCGAACGGGTCATCGACATAGACACGGTCATAGCCGGGTAGCGGCTCGTCGCGGCGGGCCGCGACACCGGCCTGTTCCAGCCTTGCCACGAGACGGCGGAGATCCTCGACCAGGAAGGCCGGATGCGCCTTCAGGGCCGGGCGGAAGTCCTTCTCGACGCCGAGATGGATCTTGATCCCCTCCTTCTCGAACCAGCAGCCGCCGCGTTTCTTGAGATTCTCCGGCTTCTCCACCTCGCTGAGGCCGAGGAGCCTGCCATAGAAGCGGCGCGCCGCCTCTTCCCGGCCTTCCGGCATGGCGAGCTGGATGTGATCGATGGCGAGGAGGCCCATGGAAGCTATTAATCATTGCGATGAAGGACAATCTAGCATAGAGCGAAGTCCGTTCATTTGCGAGGCGACCTATGCGCGACGGCGAAGTGCTCCTCGTCACAGATGTGCAGAATGATTTCTGCCCGGGCGGCCGCCTTGCCGTGCCCGGAGGCGACGAGGTGGTGCCGGTCATCAACCGTCTCGCCAGCCGATTCCGCCATGTCGTCCTGACCCAGGACTGGCACCCCGAAGACCATACTTCCTTTGCCTCGAGCCATCCCGGAAAAGCGCCCTTCTCCGAGATCGAGATGCCCTATGGCCCGCAGACTCTATGGCCCGATCACTGCACCTGGGAGAGCGAGGGTGCCGCCTTCCATGCCGATCTCGACATCCCTCAGGCCCAGCTCGTCATCCGCAAGGGCTACCACAAGGAGATCGACTCCTATTCCGCCTTCTTCGAGAACGACCGCACGACCCCGACGGGTCTTTCCGGCTATTTGCGCGAGCGCGGCCTCACGCGGATCGTCTGCGTCGGTCTCGCTTTCGATTACTGCGTGCGCTATTCGGCCGAGGACGCCGTCGCTCATGGTTTTGACACGATCGTGATCGAAGAAGCCTGCCGGGCCATCGATCTTGCCGGCAGCGCCGCTGCAACGAAGGCCTCCTTTCGCGACAGAGGGATAAAGCTCAGATGAATCTCCGCGAACGCGTCTATGAATTTGTGGTCGATCTCGCGCCCTTGCCCGCCGTGCCGGTGGTCGGGACGCGCCGCACCTTCCCGGTGCGCCGGCTCTATTGCGTCGGGCGCAATTATGCCGAGCATACACGCGAGATGGGCGGCGATCCCAAGCGCGAGAAACCCTTCTTCTTCCAGAAGGCGCCCGATTCGATCGTCACCGACGGCGTCTTCCCCTATCCGCCGCTGACATCCGACGTCCATCACGAGATCGAGCTCGTCGTCGCCTTGAAGGCGGGCGGCCAGAACATTCCTTCCGCCAAGGCCAAGGACATCGTCTATGGCTATGCCACGGGCCTCGACATGACGCGCCGCGATCTCCAGGCCGAGGCCAAGAAGCAGGGCCGGCCCTGGGAGGCTGCCAAGGCCTTCGACCGGGCCGCGCCCTTGAGCGCCATCACGCCGATCGAGCAGTCGGGCTTCCTGACCAAGGGCGCCATCACCCTCGATGTCAATGGCGAGCGCCGCCAGACGGGCGATCTCGCCGACATGGTCTGGCCGGTCGCCGACATCATAGCCGAATTGTCGCAGCTCTTTCTCTTGGCGCCGGGCGATCTGATCTTCACCGGCACGCCGTCGGGCGTCGGCGCCGTCAAGCGCGGCGACCGGCTGCATGGCGAGATCGCCAGGCTTGCCCCGCTCGACGTGGTGGTGACGTAATCCCCTCTCCCCCGCTAGGGGCGAGGGTATTTCACACCGGATTGATATAGGCCGTCTTGACCGAAGTATAGAACTCGGCCGCATGCCGGCCCTGCTCGCGCGGACCGTAGCTCGAGCCTTTGCGCCCGCCGAAGGGCACATGATAGTCGACGCCCGCCGTCGGCAGATTGACCATCACCATGCCGGCCGCCGAAGCCTTGCGGAAATGATTGGCATATTTGAGCGATGAGGTGGCGATGCCGGAGGAAAGGCCGAAAGCCGTGTCATTGGCGACCGTCAGCGCCTCGTCATAGCTCTCGACCTTGATCACCGAGGCCACGGGCCCGAAGATCTCTTCGCGGTTGATGCGCATCTTGTTGTCGGTGCCGACGAACAAAGCCGGGCTCAGATAATGGCCCTTGGTGTCGCGGTTGAGCAATTCGCCGCCCCAGGCGAGCTCGGCGCCCTCATGCCGGCCGATATCGATATAGGAAAGGTCCTGCGCCAGCTGGTTCTCATCGACCACCGGGCCGATCTGGGTGCCCTCCTTCAGCGCATTGTCCACCTTGAGCGCCTTCAGCGCCGCGATCGTCTTGTCGACGAAGGCGTCATGGATCTTGCTCTGCACGATGAGGCGCGAGGAGGCGGTGCAGCGCTGGCCGGTCTGGTAGAAGGCGCCGTCGACGGCGGCCTGGACCGCGACGTCGAGATTGGCGTCGT
This sequence comes from Pseudomonadota bacterium, assembly GCA_021828105.1. Taxonomy (GTDB): domain Bacteria; phylum Pseudomonadota; class Alphaproteobacteria; order Rhizobiales; family Aestuariivirgaceae; genus Taklimakanibacter. The sequence goes on along the minus strand of JAKATG010000017.1, from coordinate 74,192 downwards.
CGAGCACGATGAAGGGATTCTTGCCGCCCATTTCGAGCTGGAACTTGGCGCCGCGCGCGGCGCAGGCCTGCGCCACCCGCGCCCCCGTCGCCACCGAGCCGGTAAAGGAAATCGCATTGACGTCGGGCGAATCGAGGAGCTTCTGGCCGACCACCGAGCCCTTGCCCATCACCAGATTGACCACGCCCTTGGGCAGCCCGGTGCGCGAGAGTATTTCGACCAGCGCCCAGGCCGTGCCCGGTACCAGGTCGGCGGGCTTGAACACCACCGTATTGCCGAAGGCGAGCGCCGGCGCCATCTTCCAGGCGGGGATGGCGATCGGGAAATTCCACGGGCAGATGAGGCCGACGACGCCCAGGGGCTCGCGCGTCACCACCACGTCGATGCCGGGGCGAACCGAGGGAATGGCGATACCTTCGAGCCGCAGGGTCTCTTGTGCGAAGAATTTGAAGATCTGGGCGGCGCGTATCGTCTCGGCGATGCCATTGGCGAGGGTCTTGCCTTCCTCGCGGGCGAGCAATTTGCCGATCTCGTCCTTGCGCGCCAGGAGCTCTTGACCGGTGGCTTCGAGGATATCGGCGCGCTGCTGTGGCGTCGTCTGAGCCCAGGCCGGTGCCGCGGCCTTGGCGGCGGCGATGGCCGCCTCGGTATCGGTGTCGCTTCCTTGCGCATAGGAGCCGACGATGTCGGAGAGATCGGACGGGTTGATGTTGTCCTTGGCATGGTCGCTGCCGACCCATTCGCCATTGATGAAGTTCTTGTTCAGTGTCATAGCGGCTCTCCGGAAATTGCGGGTTCCCTTTTTTTCGCGTTCGGCTCTAGCATGCCCGGGGCCTCGCAGGAAAGGATGAGAAGATGAGGATCGGTTTCGTTGGTCTGGGGCTGATGGGCTCCGGCATGGCCGGCCATCTGATGGAGAGGGGCCACGAGTTGTGGCTGATGGCGCATCGCAACCGCAGTTTCATCGATCCCTTGCTTGGCAAAGGCGCCCATGAGGCAAAGGATCTGGGCACCCTCGCCAAGGAAAGCGAGGTGATCATCCTGTGCCTCACCACCGCGAAAGTGGTGGAGGAGACGATTTTGGGGCTGATGCCCCATTTGCGCCGTGGCCAGATCATCATCGATACCGGCACGACCGATCCTCAGACGACGCGCCGCCTGGCGCGCGAGCTGAAGGTGCAAGGCGTCGCCTATGCCGATGCGCCCATGGCGGGCGGGCCTGAGCAGGTGGCGAAGAAGGAAGTGGGCGCCCTGATCGGGGCCGACGAGCAGACTTTTGCGGCCATCGCGCCGCTTGTCTCCTGCTATGCCAGCCGCCTGAAGCATTTCGGTCCGCCGGGTTCGGGCCATGTGGCGAAGCTCATCTCCAATTATCTGGTGATCGGCATGATCGGCCTCGTCACCGAGGCCTTCACCACGGCGCGCAAGGCGCAAGTCGACTGGAAGGACCTCTATGAGGTGATGCTCAACGGCTCCGGCAATTCCGGCGTCTTGCGCAAGATGATGGAGGCAGCGCTCGCCGGCGATTTCGACGGCTATAAATTCTCCCTCACCAATGCCGCCAAGGACATCGGCTATTATTCGGCGCTCGCCCAGGAACTCGAGCAGTTGACGCCGCTCACCGAGGCTGTAGAGCAGATCTTCGCCAAGGCGGTCGCCACGGGTCACGGCGGGCGCAATGTCAGCCACCTGCTCGACCCGGCCATCGACGATGTGACGTAAACCAGAACGCAAGGCTCCGATGCTCAAGCTCAATCCCAATATCACCGTCATCGAGGAGGAAGGCGCCTTCGCCGTTCTCGACCGCGCCCTCGCTCTGAAAGCCAAGGGTGCGCCCGTTATCAATCTCGGCATCGGCCAGCCGGATTTCTCGCCGCCGCGCCATATACTGGAAGCGGCCGAGAAGGCGGTGCGCGATGGGCCGCATGGCTATACGACGCCGATTGGCATCCTGCCCTTGCGCGAGGCGGTCGCCGCCCATGTTTCGAGTCGATTCAAAGTGCCGGTCTCGCCCGAAGAGGTCGTTATCGTGCCGGGCGGCAAGGTCACCTTCTATTTCGCCTGCCTGCTCTTCGGCGGTCCGGGGGCGGAGATCCTCTATCCCGATCCGGGCTTCCCGCCCTATCGCGAGGCGATCCGCTCGGGCGGCGCCAAGGGTGTTCCCTACCCGATCCGCGAGGAGAAGGATTTCGGTTTCGATGCCGATGAGGTGCTTTCTCTCATCACCCCCAACACGCGCCTCATCATGATCAACTCGCCCGCCAATCCGACGGGCGGCGTCGTAGATAGCGTGGAGATCACGAAGCTCGCCCACGGCCTCGCGCGCCATCCCGAGGTCGCGGTTCTGTCGGACGAGATTTACAGCCACCTCACTTTCCAGGGAGCCAAATTCACGAGCTTCCTCGATTTCCCCGATCTGCGTGACCGCACCATCATCCTCGACGGCTGGTCGAAGACCTTCGCCATGACCGGCTGGCGGCTGGGCTTCGGCATCTGGCCCAAGGCGCTGGTCGATCATGTGCGGAAGCTCATCACCGTCGATCATTCCTGCGTCAATGTCGCGGCCCAGATGGCGGGGCTCGCCGCGATGACCGGGCCGATGGACGAGATCGAGGGTTTCCGCAGGAGTTTCGAGAAGCGCCGCGGGTTAGTCGTCGACGGGCTCAACGCGCTTAGAGGTGTATCCTGCCGCATGCCGGGCGGCGCCTTCTATGCCTTTCCCAATGTGAAGGCGACGGGACGCGCCTCGCGCGATCTGGCGCGCGACCTCCTGAATCAAGCCCATGTGGCGCTCATCCCGGGTGAGAGCTTCGGCGACAATGGCGCCGGCTATTTGCGCCTCTCCTATGCCGCGAGCGAGGCCGAGCTCAAGGAAGCGCTGGGCCGGATGAAGAATCTTCTCGGTTAGGTATCGAACCGACACTCGGTGGAAGAAAGGGCCATGCCGGACGCGGACCTTTAAGGGGCTGAGGATGGGAAGGTGGCGCCGGCATGGCTGGGCAGTCGGGTGATGCCAGGAAAAGGGAACGCGACTGACGCCTCCTGGTGAACTTAACCTGGCTTTAATTTATGACACGCCAATGACGGTTCTGCCGGGTGATTCATGACATTCTGAGCGCCACCGCGCCGAGGACGATCAGCACCGCGCCCATGAGCCGGAAGCCCGTCACCTTCTCTTTCAGGAAGACCGCCGACATCAGCATGACGAAGAGGATGCTGGTTTCGCGCAGTGCCGCGACCGCGGCGATGGGAGCAAGACTCATCGCCCAGATGACGATCCAATAGGCGCCGGCCGAGAGGGCAGCGCCGGCGGTGCCGCTCTTCCAGGAAGGCAGAATCTGCCGGAAGGCGGCAGGCCCGCGGGTCAGGAGGGCGACGATGATCATGAACACGGCATCGAGCACGAACAGCATGCCGGCATAGGCGGAAGCCGAGCCCGACAGGCGCGCGCCGAAACCGTCGACGATCGTATAGGCGGCGATGAAGCCCGAGGTGCCCAGCGCGAAGAACAAGGTCATGCCGTCGAGCCGGATCGATTGATGGCCGGGCCGCGCGGTGAGCCAGATGCCTCCGACCAGAAGAAGGATGCCGAGGGCGCCGATCCCGCCGACGGTTTCGCCCGCCAGCGCCCAGGCGGCGATGAAGGTGATGAGCGGCGCCGTGCCGCGCGCGATCGGATAGACCTGGCTGAGGTCGCCGGTGCGGTAGCTGCGCGCCAGGAACATGTTGTAGCCCACATGCAGCAGTCCCGAGGTGATGAAATAAGGAGCGCTTGCCAGGCTGGGCCAGGGGAAGGCGATCAGCATCGCGATCCCCATGAGGCCCATCACGCAGGAGATGAGGAGCAGCGCCAGGAAGCGGTCGAGGTCGAGCTTGACCAGGAGGTTCCAGCTCGCATGCAGGAGGGCCGCGAGAAGAACGGCCAGGAAGATATGAAGGTCCACTTATTTCACCGGGTCCCCGAAGACCCGCCCGGAATCGCCGAATGCCGGGCTCTATAACCCAGTAAAGCGAATAAAGAAATGGCTCAGCAATTGGTGCAGTCGAGCGTCTTGCCGATGCGCGGGCGCATGCTGATCCGGTATTTCATGTCGATCGACGTGAAGCCGAACATCTGGAGCGCGATGGGGGCGATCGTCGTGCAGACCGACGCGACCAGTATGTCATTGCCGTCGGTCATCTCGTTGGTGCCGAGCGCCTGCATGTCGGCGGCCGTAAGAGCGGCCCCGCACGCGCTGCCGCCATTGGCGGAATAGGACCATTGCTGCTGGACGGCGCCGTTCTTCTTGCGGAAATCGCGCATCGTCATTTTGACATCGGCAAGCTTCAAGGGCGCGATGATCCGGCCGATGCCGTTCCAGAAGGCGTCGATCTCGGCCTTCGTCACTTGCCCGTTGCTCTGGGTGGTGAGATCGGTGACCGTGCTGCCGGCCACCACCAGGCGGCGATGCGCCATGTACCAGTTGCCGAGATCGACGGTGCCGAAATAGAGCAGGAGCAGGACGGGCGCGATGAGAGCGAGCTCGATGGCGGCGACCCCTTGGCGGTCGCGGATGAACCGGCGGATCTTGGCGTGAAGCTGTCGCATGGGTCCTCAGCCGCCGTAAGGCTCGTTGCGGAACATGGCGCCGGCGACGAGGCGGCGCACCGAGCTGTTCGGGCCCATATTGGCGAGCTGGCTGATGCCCGGCACGGTGAGCTGCCAGTCATAGCGCGCCTGCACCAGCACCCATTCCATCGGCCCGCCCGGCTGGAAGGACTGCGCCGTGGCGTCCTGGACGGTCATCATGTCAGGGCCGGTAATCGCCGCCAGGCTCGCCGATTTGGTGATGTCGACGCGAATATTGGTACAATTGATATAGGAGGCGACATTCTTGCACAGCAGTTCCTTGAACTTGCTCTCGCTGATATTCTGGGTCTGGACCTGGCCGGTGCGGATGAGGCGGGCAGTCTCGGTGAGGCCGTTCTGCAGCGCGATGTCGGTAAAGATCACGGCGGCGGTCTCGAAGATGACCAGAAGCAGCCAGAAGAACGGCAGGGCGACGAGGGCGAATTCGACGGCGGCCGCGCCATCCTGCTTACGGGCGAAGGCGGCAATGAGCAGTCGCGCGCCTGTGATTTTGCGCCGTCCCTTGGCGTGTGCTGCGTTTCCCGCGGTCATGCGGCAGCCTTAGCAACTCGCTATTGCGGTGAATTGAAAATATTCACTCAAATTTTAATGATTGCCCTTCGCGGCGGCGGTCAGTCGCCCTTCGCGCCGCCGGCAGCGAGGTCGCTCTTGGTCTGCATTTCCTTGGCCAGCGGATCGAAGACGCGGACCAGCTCGTCGCCCACTTGCAGGGTCTGCTCGCACATCGGCGCGCAGGCGAGGCTCATGCGCCCGCCGGCCTTGAACACATGGACGGCGTTCTTGTCGGTGATCTGGACCGTGACGTCGAGGGCGGCGAGCTGCTTGCCCTCGCGATCGAGGATGATGACATTGGTGACGCCGTAAGTACGGCCCATCAGCACCACGCGCTCGCCCTGCACCGTGACATCGGCGATAGAGGGGTTGCCGACCACCACCGTGCCCGGCTGGTCCGTCAGCTGGATGATCTTCGCCTGGTCGGCATAGATGGTGACGTCGTTCGCGGCCAATGCGGGGCCGGCAAGGGACAAGAGAGCCGCGGCGATTGCAAGGCCGGGTAAGGAAAAATTAATCATGGCGCGAGGGTCCCTCATTGCCGGATCGCTCGCAGCATGGCGCCGGCGATCTGTCGCACCGCCGATTTGATCCGAGAATGGTGAAGTTTCCCTTACAGCGCCCTTTTCCCGATCCCCTTGAACTTCTGCGTCTGCGCGATGAGCGCACGCTCGGCCGGCAGGCGCTCCATCGACGAGGCGCCGTAGAAGCCGTGGCAGTGGGGACAATGCTTGAGGATGAATTCCGCGTCCTCGGGCTCGGCGATCGGCCCGCCATGGCAGAGCACGATGATGTCGTCGCGCACTTTCCGCGCCGCGGCGATCATCTCGTTGATGAGCTTGGCGCTGTCCTTGAGCGTGAAGGCGGTCGAGGCCCCGATGGCGCCCCCCGTCGTCAGCCCCATATGGCAGACCAGGATGTCGGCGCCGGCCTTCGTCATCGCGGCGGCTTCATCGACGGTGAAGGCGTAGGGCGTCGTCAGCATGTTCTTGGCGTGGGCGAGACGGATGAGATCGACCTCGAGCCCATAGCCCATGCCGGTCTCCTCGAGATTGGCGCGCATCTTGCCGTCGAAGAGGCCGACGGTCGGGAAATTCTGGATGCCGGCGAAGCCCAGCGCCGCAAGCCGGTCGAGGAAATCGTCGAACAGGCAGAAGGGATCGGTGCCGTTGACCCCCGCCAGCACCGGCGTCTTCTTGACCACCGGCAGCACCTCGCGCGCCATGTCGAGCACGATGTCATTGGCATTGCCATAGGCCATCATGCCGGCGAGCGAGCCGCGACCCGCCATGCGGTAGCGCCCGGAATTATAGATGATGATGAGATCGATGCCGCCCGCCTCCTCGCATTTGGCGGACAAACCGGTGCCGGCGCCGCCGCCGATGATCGGCTCGCCTTTGCGGATCATGTCGCCGAAGCGGGCGAGCAGCTCTTCTCGGGTGAAGCGTCTCATGCGGGCAGGCTCTCCTTCTCGGCAATCTCGCGGAAGGCCTCGACCAGGGCCTTGGCGAAGTCGGGATCATTGATGTGATGGGGCAGCTTGACCAGCCGATGCCCGGGGCTGGCCGCGAAATTCTCCTCGATCGTCGTGAACAGCGCCCGGTCGGCGGCCTCGTCGAAGAAAGGCTTGCCCGTCTGGTCGAGCGCCGACACGCCCTTCATCGGCAAGAGGAAGCGGACCTCGCCTTTCATGCGGTTGAGCTTTTCCGCGATGAACCGGCCGATGCGCTCATTCTCCATGACACTGGTGCGCATCAGCGTGACATTGGCATTGTGGACATGGAGCAGACGTTGCCGCAATCCGGCCGGCACCGTGTCCATGCCCCAGAAATTCGCCATGTCGAGCGCCCCCGTCGAGCCGACATAGGGAATGTCATGGCGGGCGAAGGCATCGAGACGGGAGGGTCCCGCCGAGAGCACGCCGCCCGCGATCTCGTCGGCGATCTCGGTGGTGGTGACATCGATGACGCCTGAGAAGAAGCCCGATGCCGCCAGCGTCTCGAAGGATTGTCCGCCGCTTCCCGTCGCATGGAAGACGACGCAGTCATAATCGGCCTCGAGCAGCTTCGTCACCTGCTGCACGCAGGCTGTGGTGACGCCGAACATGGTGAGGCCGATGGCGGGCTTCTCGGCCTCGCCGGCGATCGGCTCGGCCCGCATCATGCCGGCAAGCGCGCCCGCGGCATTGGCCAGCACCCGGCGCGAGATGCGGTTGAGGCCCGCAATGTCGGTGACCGGATAGATCATGGCGATGTCGGAGGAGCCGACATGCGGCCGGACGTCGCCGCTGGCGATGGTCGAGACCATGACCTTGGGCGTGCCGACCGGCAAGGCGCGCATCGCGGGTGTCGCGAGCGCGGTGGCGCCGGAGCCCCCGGCCGCGATGATGCCGCCGACATCGTCGCGCGCGCGGATGAAGTAGGTGAAGGCCTCCGCCATGGCGGCGACCGCGCTGCCGCGCTCGCCGGTGAAGACGGCGGCCGCGGCCATCGGATGATAGGTGGCGACGGAGAGGGCGCCGATATCGGCCGCGGATGCGGCCGTGCCGCCCGAGGTCGACAGATCGACGGTCGTGACCGGGATGCCCTGGTGCTCGAGGCAATCCTTGAGATAGAGCAGCTCGCGCGCCTTGGTGTCGAATGTGCCGGCCACATAGGCGGTCTTGCCGGTCTTGGCGTTTCTTCCCATGGAACGACTGTGCATGAGGGGGAGGGTAAAGTCATGCATAAACCTTCCCATGCCAAGCCCTGCGACAGGCGGCGCGGCCTCTGCTATGAGAGTGCCGACAGGAGGCCCGCATGACGTTCCGAAGCCTTGTTTCATCTCTGATCCTTTCCGCCGCGCTGGCAACAAGTGCTCACGCCGCGTCCCAGAAGGAGACGTCCAAGGACTGGACGGCGAGCCTCGACGAGGTCAATACCGGCGAGGATCTGCGCAAGACCTGCAGCGCCTGGACCACCGCTAAGGATGCCGCCGGCAAGGACTGGACGCTCAAGCTCGCGATCAGCAACGGCGATGTCCTGCCGCCCGATGGCTATCCGGCCATTGTCGTCGGCTCGGCGGCGGGCGGCTTGCCCAAGGGCGAGAACCAGCCCGCGAGCTTCGATTTCGGCGACAAGAAGCTCGAGGCAAAGGTCTCGGGCGATGGCAAGGAAGCGATGATCAATAATGTGAAGGCGACGAGCCTCGCTCTATTGAAGGGCCTCGCCGCCGGCAGCGCGGTCACGGTGACGCTCGCCGGCAAGCCGACGCCGTCGCTATCGCTTGCAGGCTTCACCGCTTCCTATCGCAAGCTCGGCCAATGGTGCGGTTTTCAAACGAGTGATGTGGCGAAATGACCCGGTATCTGTTTCTTCTCCTCAGCGCTCTGATCCTCTTCGTCTCGCCTGTAGAGGCCGCGAGCTTCGATTGCAGCAAGGCGGCAAAGCCCGATGAGCGCGCCATTTGCGCGACCCCCGATCTCTCCGCCCTCGACAGCGAGATGGGCGGCCTGTGGTTCGCCTTCAGCAAGGTGCCGATGCTGATGGGCTCGAATGGTGCCCGCATGGACGATGCGCAGAATTTCCTGCAACAGCGCGCCCAATGCGGCGGCGATCTCGCCTGTTTGCGCCAGCTCTATCGGGCCCGCATCGATGCGCTGAAGCAAGGCATCGTCCGGGCGATGGACGACTATGCGAGGCTCCAGAACGGGGATCCGGCGCAATGATCCGCTGAGCGAGGGAACTACTTCCCTCTCCCGTCCACAAACTCGATCGCCGCCCTGAGCGCGTCTTCTCGCGTCATGGCCGATGTCTCGAGCACATAAGCGTCCTTCGCCGGCACGAGCGGCGCATGGGCACGGGTGCGGTCGCGCTCGTCACGCGCTTTGATCTCGGCGAGTACCGTCTCGAACGGCACCACCTCGCCCCTCTCGGCGAGCTCGGCATGGCGGCGCCGGGCCCTGACCTCCGGGCTCGCGGTGACGAAGATCTTCGCTTCGGCGTCCGGGCAGACCACGGTGCCGATATCGCGCCCGTCGAGCACCGCGCCGGGGGCGCGACTTGCGAAATCGCGCTGGAAGCCGAGGAGCGCCTCGCGCACTTTCAGATTGGCGGCGACGATCGAGGCGGCTTCGCCCACCTTTTCACTGCGCAGGTCCGGCTCATGCATCAGGTCGGGCTTGAGCGCCTGTGCCGCCCTGAGCGCCGCCGCTTCATCGCGTGGATCATGGCCCCGGACCAGCACGGCGAACCCCACCATGCGATAGAGCGACCCGGTATCGAGGAAATGATAGTTGTAATGCCGGGCGAGCGCGCGCGCCAGCGTGCCCTTGCCGGCGGCCGCGGGTCCATCGACCGCGATGATCATGCGACGGGCTCGATGCGGCAGCCCATGCCGTTCATCAGCGCGATGAAATTCGGGAAGCTGGTGGCGATCATGGCGCTGTCATCGACGCTGACCGCGTCTCTCGCCGCCAGCCCCATCACCAGGAAGGCCATGGCGATGCGGTGATCGAGATGGGTCGGGACGGTGCCGCCGCCATTGGGCGAACCGCCCTCGACCGCGAGCCAGTCAGGGCCTGAGCGCGTGGTGACGCCATTCGCCTGCAGCCCCGCCTCGACAGCCGCGAGGCGGTCGCTTTCCTTCACCCGCAACTCATCGAGACCTTCCATATGGGTGATGCCGTCGGCGAAGGATGCGGCCACGGCAAGTGCGGGATATTCATCGATCATCGATGGCGCCCGCGCTTTCGGCACGCTGATACCCTTGAGCCTCGATGCGCGCACATGCAGGTCGCCCACCTCCTCGCCGCCCGCAAGGCGTCGGTTCTCGATTTCGATATCGCCGCCCATCTCGATGAGCGTGGTGATGAGGCCGGTGCGCGTTTCGTTCAGCATCACATTGGCTATGGTGATGTCGGAGCCCTCGGTGATGAGGGCGGCGACCAGAGGGAAGGCGGCCGAGCTCGGATCGCCCGGCACGTCGATCGCCTGTGCCTTGAGCTCGCGCTGGCCCATGACATGGATATGGCGGCCGTCGTCTTTCTGCTCGACCGCGATTTCGGCGCCGAAGGCTTTCAGCATGCGCTCGGTGTGATTGCGCGTGGCCTGGGGCTCGATGACGGTGGTGCGGCCGGGCGTATTGAGGCCGGCGAGCAGCACCGCCGATTTGACCTGGGCCGAGGCGACCGGGAGCCGGTAGGTGATGGGCACGGCATCGCGTGCGCCATGGAGGGTCAGCGGCAGGCGGCCGCCCTCCTCGGTCTCGAAGCGGGCGCCGATCTGCGAGAGCGGCACGGTGACGCGGCCCATGGGCCGCTTCGACAGCGAGGCATCGCCGATGCAGCGGGCGGTCAAGGGGGTTGCGGCCATCAGGCCCAGCGCCAGGCGCACGCCGGTGCCGGAATTGCCGAAATCGAGATCGCCCTTGGGGCTCGTGAGGCCGGAGACGCCCACCCCCTGGATGCGCCAGATACCGTCCTTGTCGCGCGAAACCTTGGCGCCCAGCGCCTGCATGGCCTTGGCCGTATTGACCACGTCCTCGCCTTCGAGGAGGCCCTGGGCCCGGGTCTCGCCCACGGCGATGGCGCCCAGCATCAAGGAGCGATGCGAGATCGATTTGTCGCCCGGCACGCGGATCAGGCCCTTGAGCGCCTGGGCCTTGCGGGAACGGAGGGGTGCGGGGCTTGAACCGTGCACGGGAAAGTCCAATTTTATGGGGGTCGGGGTGTTGGCGTCGGCTCCTATCATGGGGTTTTTCGCCTGTCACCTTTGCTTTTGACAAGCGGGTCCGAGCATGGCATGGAGCCCGCAATCACCGCAATTTCAAGCCCCTTAAGAGGATCAACCGTGGTCAAGGCTGAACTCGGAACCAAGCGTACATGCCCGTCCTGCGGGTCGAAATTCTATGATCTGCTGAAGTCGCCGATCATTTGCCCGAAATGCGGGGTGAGCTTCATTGCCGCCCCCTTGCTGCCCTCCAAGGGCGATGTGCCGCAGGCCGCCGTGGCCAAGCCGGTGCGCGAGGCTCCCAAGCCCGCCCCCGCGGATGCCGAGGAGGTGTCCGATGTCGAGCTTGTCAGCCTCGAGGAGGTCGAGGAGGGAGGCGATCAGGAGGACGAGACTGCCGCCATCGCCGATGTCGATCTGGGCGAGGAGGAGGAAGCGTCCGAATCGGAAGAGGATTCGACTTTCCTGGTCGAGGACGAGGAAGAGAATTCCGACGTCTCGGGCTATCTCGACGGCGGCCCGGGCGGCGGCGGCAAGGAAGGCGAGGAAGAGGTCTGATTTTTGCCTCTCCCCGCTTAGCGCAGAGGGCGGCAAGTTTTGCTTGCTAAATGCCGAGGGCGGCACTAGTTTCCGCCCGCTTCGCAAGGCTGAGACGAGCCTGCGCGGCATCCCAATTCGAGGGCGAGAAGCCGCCCGTTCGAAAACCCAGTGTGGGGTCATAGCTCAGTTGGGAGAGCGCTTGAATGGCATTCAAGAGGTCGTCGGTTCGATTCCGTCTGGCTCCACCACTCACTCTCTGGCGAAAACCGGTGTGATCTCCGCGGCTCAGATGCCGGCATACCATTCATAGCCGCGATCGGCCCAATAGCTGCCGTGGCCCTCTCCGATCTGGCCAAAGTCGGACACGAGCTCGATGCGGCGGATGTATTTGGCCATCTTGTAGCCGAGCTGGCGTTCGACCCGGACCCGCAAGGGCGCCCCATTGGCGACGGGCAACGGCTTGTCGTTCATGACATAGGCGAGGATCGTCTGCGGGTGGCGGGCATCGATGAGGTCGATGGACTCGTAATAGAGAATTTCGCCGCTGAGGCTTCTCTCGATCGCATCGAAACAATGGAAGACGACATAGCGGGCATGAGGCTTGACGCCCACCTGATCGAGGATGTGCTGCAAGGGCGTGCCCTGCCATTTGGCGATGCAGCTCCAGCCTTCCACGCAATCATGCCGGGTGATCTGTGTCCGTGACGGCATGGCGCGGAGCGCATCGAGCGTGAAGCGCATGGGCCGCTCGACGAGGCCGTCCACCATGAGCTGATAGTCGGTGAAATTCCCTTGCAGCAGTGTCAGATAGTCATCGGTATCGGGTTCGATGGACCCGTTGGGATGCTGGTCCTGCCTGATATCCGCTTCGGCGAATTCCGGAGCCAGCAGGTCGGGCGATTGCAGGAGGCGTTGCGTCCTGTAGGTCAGCTTGTTCATGCCGATCATGAAGTCGCGCATGGCGTTCTCGCGGTCTTTCAAGAAATCAAAGGCGTCGCAGCCGCCCAAGGGGAGGGCCGCGGCCGAGGCGAGACCGGCGCGCAGCAGGGACCGCCGCGTGAGGACCAGCCTAGCCATGGGATGCCTCGCTCTTGCGTCGCGGCGACAGGCGATAGCGCCCGGTGACGATCGAGCGCAATTCGTTGAAAGGTCCCGCGAGCAGGATCATCGCCATGTGCACGACGAAGAACAGGACCAGCAGGACCATGACGGCGAAATGGACGGTGCGCGCGCTCTGCCGGCCGCCAAAGAGCTCAGGCAGCCACGGCATCACGGCATTCATGCCCGGCGACATCGCAAGGCCGGTGAGGATGATCAGGGGGAAGAGCACGAACAGCACGCCGCCATAAGCGAGCTTCTGCAAGGGCGAGTAACGCACCGCGTGAATGAAGCGAAGCTTGAGGTGGTCGCGAATATCGGGGACGAGGTTCTTGGCATCGCGCGCCGTGGGCAGGAGATCCTTGCGCAAGTGACGGTTGAAGAGGGATGCAACGAGCCATAAAGCGAGCGTCATCACCAGGATCCAGGCAAAGAAGAAATGCACGACGCGGCCCGTCGCCAGGTCTTGCGTCGAGGGGATGATCAGCCAGGACGGAAAGCCTTCGATCTCGAGGATCGCGTTCTCGTAAGTGAAGCCCGATTGATCGCCGAGATAGAGGGCGGGATGCGCGTTGAAGATCTGCAGACCGGACAGCAGCAGGAAGAACAGGCACACCGCCCATGTCCAATGCGTCACGCGGGTCGCGAGCTTTTGCCGCTTGATCAGTCGTCCGGGATTGTATGGCCGATCCGGCATGGTGGTGGTCCCTGTGCATGAGGCCTCTCCGGCGCCATCGAGCGCGCCGGAGAGGCTCGTTTCCGGTGTGACTCAGCTCTTCGGCAGGAGAACCTTGTCGATCACATGGATGACGCCGTTCGACTGCTTGACATCGGCGATCGTGACGCGGGCTACGCCGCCATTCTCATCGGTGATGCGCACCTTGTTGCCTTTCAGCGAAAGCTTGAGCTGGCATCCGCCCACCGTCTCGACGACATGCACGCCGCCGTCGTCATTCACCATCTTCTTGATGGCCGAGCTCAGCGCCTTGGCCGGGATCACATGGCAGGTGAGAACCTTGACCAGCGTGGCCTTGTTTTGGGGCTTGAGCAGATTGTCGACCGTGCCGGCGGGAAGCGCCGTAAAAGCCTTGTTCACGGGCGCCAGCACGGTGAAGGGCCCAGGCGTCTGCAGCGTGTCGACGAGGCCTGCCGCCTTCACCGCGGCGACGAGGGTCGTATGGTCCTTGGAGTTCACGGCATTCTGGATGATGTTCTTGTTTTCGAACATGGGCGCACCGCCCACATTGGGATTGCCGGCGAATGCCGACGTGGCGCAGACAGACAGGAGGGTGGCGCAAAGCGCAGCGCGAAGGGTCATCATGGGACTGTTCCGTTTTTGAGGTTCAGTTGCGGTGTCCCCCTCATTCGGGGACATTCCTATTGACGGATGAGCCGGGCATAAAGTTTCAGGACGCCGAACAGGCTGGGGCATGGCCCTTGCGGATCGTCGCGGTGCGGGTCCTGGAAGCGAGACTTGCGGCTAATCTTCGCGGAACGCCCGGTTCATCTGATCGGACAGCGGCTCGACCAGATATGACAGCACGGTGCGCTCCCGCGTCTGCAGGAATACTTCCGCCGGCATTCCAGCTGCGAGGGACAAATCGCCGAGCTTCGACACTTCTTCCTTGGGCAGTTGAATGCGGGCCGAATAGTATTCCGCCCCGGACTTCTGATCGACCGTGAGATCGGCCGCGACCTTCGCGACAAGGCCGATCAGCTCGGGCGTGGTCTGCTGGTTGAAGGCCGAAAGGCGCACCAGCGCCTTCTGGCCATGCGCGACCTGATCGATGTCCTGAGGGGCGATGCGGGCTTCGACCGTCGATTCGTCGCTGACCGGCACGATCATCATGATAGGCTCACCGGCAGTGATGACCCCGCCGATCGTATGGATCATCAGCTGATGGACGATCCCGTTTTGCGGGCTTCGTATGTCTATCCGCTTCAATTGATCCTCGGCCGCGACCTTGCGTTCGACAAGCTCGGCGATCCGGGCCTGGACCTCGCGCAGCTCGCCTGCCACCTCGCTGCGCAGATCCTGGTCGACCTGGATGATCTGCAGCTCGATCTCGCTGCTGCGGCCTTTGGTCTGCGCGATCGCCGATATCAGCTGCCCGTGCTCGCCCGTGAGGCGCGTGGCATCGCGTTCGAGCGCGGTCAGGCGGTCGAGTGAGACCAGCTTGCTCTGCCACAAGGTGCGGATGCTCTCGAGCTCGCGCCCGATGAGCTCGATCTCTCTGGTCTTCGCGGTCTTCTGCTCGTTGAGCCCGGCCGTCTCCTCGGCCAGTTGGGAAATCCGCTCGCGCAGCTGCGATTTCTGTCCATGGCGCGCATCGCGCCTGAGCGCGAACAGCGATGTTTCGCCGGCCAGAATGCCGGCGACGCCGGTATCGTCGCGGCGCGCCAGAAGATCTTCCGGAAACCGGACGCCGTCTTTTCCGTCGCGCTCGGCTTCGAGCCTTGCGAGCCGCGCCCTGAGCTCGTCGAGGCTCTTCGCCACGATCGCGAGATTGGCCTTGGTCACGGTTTCATCGAGCCGGACGAGGACGTCTCCGGCTCTGACATTGTCGCCTTCGCGCACATTGATGGCGCCGACGACCCCGCCCGTCGGATGCTGCACCTTCTTGACATTCGAATCGACGACGAGCGTTCCCTGCGCGATGACCGCGCCCGACAGCTCGGTCATCGCCGAAAGCCCACCCATGCCGCCGACAAGCAGAACCAGGGTCGCCGCCGCGGCCAGCATGTATTTCTTGATGGACCGATCGGGATCGGCGCTGGGCTTGCCGGCCGTCATGACGCGCCCGCCGCTTCCGTCGAGGGGACGATCTTCAAGGGCGGAGCGTGACCGGTCTTTGGCCGGCTCATGGCGCCCATTACTTCGTCCTTCGCGCCAAAGGCCTGTGCCCGCCCGTTGGCCAGCACCAGTATCTGGTCCAGTGCCGCAAGCGCGCTCGGGCGATGCGCGACCACGACGGCGATGCCGCCTCTCGTTCGAATGCCCTTGATGGCTTCGGTGAGCGCCGCCTCGCCATCGGCATCGAGATTGGAGTTGGGCTCGTCCAGCACGACGAGGAACGGATTGTCGTAGAGGGCGCGCGCCAGGGCGATGCGCTGCCGCTGCCCGGAGGACAATGCCGATCCCGATTCGCCGACGCGCGTGTCGTAGCCCTCTCTCATGCCGACGATGAGCCCGTGGACGCCCGCCGCTTTCGCGGCATCGATGATCTTGCGGGCCGGCGGATTCGTCTCGAAGCGGGCGATGTTCTCCGCGATCGTGCCGTCGAAGAGCTGAACGTCCTGTGGCAGATAGCCGACATGCTTTCCTCTCTCGGCCGGATCCCATTGGTCGAGGGATGCGCCATCCAGGCGCACATGGCCGGCCGCCGGCTGCCACACGCCCGCCAAGGCGCGCGCGAGAGACGACTTGCCCGATGCGCTCGGTCCGATGATGGCGAGCCCTGCGCCTTTCGTCAGCATGAAGCTGATATCATGGACGACGAGGCGTCTTTCCCCGGGCGGCGTGACACTGATGCCGTCGACCGTCAGCGCCGAGCCTGGCTGTGGCAGGGCGACGCTGACCTCGTTCGCCGGGAACGCCGCCAGGAGCGACTTCAGCCTGCCCCAGCTCTGCCGCGCCGAGACGAAGCCCTTCCAATGCGCGATGGAGAGTTCGATCGGCGCCAGGGCGCGGCTCAGGATGATCGAGCCCGCGATCATGATCCCGCCCGATGCTTCCTGGTGGATCACCAGATAGGCGCCGATGCCGAGCACCCCGGACTGAAGCGCCAGCCGCAAGACCCGCGAGGCGGTGCCGAGCGCGCCGGTCACGTCGCTGGCCCTGGCCTGGGCATCGAGATATTCGCGGTTTATCGCCGACCATCGCTCCGCGATCCGCTCGCCGAAGCCCATGGCGTGCACGACCTCGGCATTGCGCCGGCTCGCCTCGGCGAACGCGTTGCGGCTCGCCGCATGGTTGCCGGCGAGCCTGGTCGGCTCTCTCGTGCGCAGCTCCGTCAGGAGCGTCAGGCCGCATAAGAGGATTGCCCCTGCGAGGGCCGCTACACCGATCCAGAAGTGAAAGAGAAAGCAGATGGCGAGATAGAGCGGCACCCAGGGCAGGTCGAAGAGCGCCGTCGGACCGACGCTCGACATGAAGGATCGCACTTGATCCAGGTCTCTGAGCGGCTGCAGGCCGTCGCCCGACGATCTGGCCCTCAGCGGGGCAAGAAGCAGGGCGGAATAGACTTGTCCGCTCAGCCGGCGATCGAGGGCGAGGCCTATGCGGCCGAGAAGCCGTGATCGGATGAGTTCCAATATCCCCTGGAACAGGAACAGGGTTCCGGCGAGGAGCGCCAGCGCCAGCAAGGTGGGGATGCTGCGGCTGGGCAGCACCCGGTCATAGACCTGCAGCATGAAGAACGAGCCCGTGAGCGCCAGGATATTGATGGCGCCGCTGATGAGGCCGATGGCGGTGAAGGCCGTTCTGAAATGGGCAAGGGCCGCCGCCAGCACCGGTTTCGGCGCCATCTTGCCGTTGGCTAGTGGTGCCTGGCTCATTTGGCTTCGCGCCGGCTAGGGAAATCCAGGCGCGACCGGCCAAGCAAACCGCATCCCGCCCAGGACAATCGCCCGGACGCGTGGAATGACCTGTCCGAATCGGCCGCCGTCCCGAGTTTCGTCAGAGCAACCTGTCCTTGTGTCGGAGCTGCCTTGCGCAGCGTAAGATATATGCTTACCTTCGGTTAATAATTATGTCATCCCCCATTTGGGGGTGGCGGACAAGAAACTGGTTGCCTAGCGTTCCTCTGATCCGACTCTGCAAGCATCTGACGGCGACTTCAAAATCAGCGGGATCTCGATATGGCCAAGCTCACGGGAACGGCGCTTCGCGAGCGATTCAATACTTTAGGAATTTTTACCTGGAACGGGACGGCCTGGGTCCTGACCAGCCCGTCGGCAACCACCTCCGCGGGTGACATCGTCAATGCCGGCGCCGGCGATGACGAAATCGATGGCGCTGGTGGAAACGACCAGCTCTTCGGTCAGGCCGGCAACGACCTGATCGTCGCCGGCATCGGCAACGATGTCGTCGACGGTGGCGACAACAACGACGTCATTTATGGCGGCACGGCCGCGAGCAACGCCGTCGGATCCGGAAAGGACGATCTGCGCGGCGGCGCCGGCAACGACACGATCTATGGCGGTGACGGCGACGACAGTTTGCGCGGCGACACCGGCGACGACAGCCTCCATGGCGAAGCCGGAAATGATGCCGTCGATGGCGGAGACGGCAACGACATCATCTATGGCGGCACGGCCTCGGCCAATGCCGCGGGTTCCGGAAAGGACAATCTGCGCGGCGGTGCCGGCAGCGACACGATTTACGGCGGCGACGGGGACGATGGGCTGCGCGGCGACGCCGGTAACGACAGTCTCTATGGCGAAGCCGGGAATGATACCGTCGATGGCGGAGACGGCAACGACACCATCTATGGCGGCACGGCCTCGGCCAATGCAGCGGGTTCCGGAAAGGACGAGCTGCGCGGCGGTACCGGCAGGGACACGATTTACGGCGGCGACGGCGACGATGTGCTGCGCGGCGACACGGCCGACGACACCCTTTATGGCGAATCCGGCAACGATTCCCTTTCCGGGGGAGACAACAACGATGTCCTCGTTGGTGGGGCCGGCGCCGACGCGCTGAACGGCGGCGCGGGCGGAGATCGCTACGTGTTCGATGCTGTGGGTGATTCTCAGGCGGCCGCCAATCGTGGCTTCAGCACCACGACCGGCGACACGATCGACAGCTTCGCCTCCACGGCCGAAACCACCAATGCCGGACTTCGCGACAAGATCGACCTCACCGGCCTCGCCGCTTCCGCGGGCCACAGCCTTTCCTGGGCGGGCACGTCGCCCGCACCTTATGGCGTCTGGTACTCTGCCTCCTCGCGCACCACCCTGGTGAACATCGACACGACCGGCGACGGCCTGGCCGATATGGTCATCAGGATCAATTCGAGAGAAAGTCTGGGCGCCGGCGATTTTCTGGGCCTCAGCCCGTCCGACCTGATCGCGCCGATCGTTTCCGGCTCGGCCTATGGCGCCAATGACGGCGCCCTCAAGGCCTCGGACACGATCACCTTGACCCTGACCTTCTCGGAGGCCGTCGTAGTCACCGGCGGTGTTCCGACCCTCTCCTTGAGCGGCGGCGGCACGGCGATCTATCAGGCGGGCTCCGGAACCGCATCACTCACTTTCCTTTATACGGTGGCGCCCGGCCAGAACACGGCCGATCTCGCAATATCCGGGCTCGCTCTCAATTCGGCCAGCATCAAGGACGTGGCGGGTAACGCTGCCGATCTCTCGGGCGTCGTATCGAACCCGGCAGACATCGTTCTGGTCGACACGACGCCGCCTTCGGCGTCGATCACACTCAATACCATCACCGCCGACAGCATCCTCAATGCGGCGGAGGCTGGCGGCACGGTCGCGGTGACCGGCACCGTCGGCGGCGATGTGCACAATGGCGACATCGTCACGCTGACCATCAATGGCACGACTTACACCGGCCCTGTCGCGGGCGGCGCTTTCAGCATCGATGTGCCGGGCTCGGCCCTGGCGGCGGACGACAACGTGACCGTCGATGCCAGCGTGACGACGACGGACATAGCCGGCAACAGCACCACGGCCAATGACACCCAGACCTACAGCGTCGACACGACGCCGCCTCCGGCCTCGATCACGCTCAATGCGATCACGGCGGACAATGTGCTCAATGCGGCAGAGGCTGGCGGCACGGTTGCCGTCACCGGCACGGTGGGTGGCGATGTCCAGGACGGCGACACGGTCACGCTGACGATCAATGGTGCGACCTATACCGGCCCCGTCGCGAGTGGCGCTTTCAGCATCGATGTCCCGGGCTCGGCCCTGACTGCGGACGACAACGTGACCGTCGATGCCAGCGTGACGACGACGGACATAGCCGGCAACAGCACTACGGCCAACGACACCCAGACCTACAGCGTCGACACGACGCCGCCTCCGGCCTCGATTACCCTCGATGCGATCACCGCCGACAACATCCTCAATGCGGCGGAAGCCGGCGGCACGGTGGCCATCACCGGGACGGTGGGCGGCGACGTCCAGGACGGCGACACCGTCACTCTGACGATCAACGGCTCGACCTATACCGGCCCTGTCGCCAGCGGCGCCTTCAGCATCGATGTCCCGGGCTCGGCTCTGACCAGCGACAGTAACTTCACCGTCGATGCCAGCGTCACCACCACGGACACGGCCGGCAACAGCACGACGGCGAATGACAGCCAGATCTACAGCGTCGACACGACGCCGCCTTCGGCCTCGATTACCCTGGCGCCGATCACCGCCGACGACATCGTCAATGCGGCAGAGGCTGGCGGCACGGTTGCCGTCACCGGCACGGTGGGTGGCGATGTCCAGGACGGCGACACGGTCACGCTGACGATCAACGGCGCGACCTATACCGGCCCCGCCGCGGGCGGCGCTTTCAGCATCGATGTCCCGGGCTCGTCCCTGACCAGCGACAGTAACCTCACTGTCGATGCCAGCGTCACGACCACGGACATAGCCGGCAACAGCACGACCGCTAACGACACCCAGACCTACAGCGTCGACACGACGCCGCCTCCGGCCTCGATTACCCTGGCGCCGATCACCGCCGACAATATCCTCAATGCGGCGGAAGCCGGCGGCACGGTTGCCGTCACCGGCACGGTGGGTGGCGATGTCCAGGACGGCGACACGGTCACGCTGACGATCAATGGTGCGACCTATACCGGCCCCGTCGCGAGTGGCGCTTTCAGCATCGATGTGCCGGGCTCGGCCCTGACTGCGGACGATAACGTGACCGTCGATGCCAGCGTCACCACCACGGATACGGCCGGCAACAGCACCACGGCGAATGACAGCCAGATCTACAGCGTCGACACGACGCCGCCTCCGGCCTCGATTACGCTTGATGCGATCACCGCCGACAACATCGTCAATGCGGCGGAAGCCGGCGGCACGGTGGCCGTGACCGGCACGGTGGGTGGCGATGTCCAGGACGGCGATACGGTCACTCTGACCATCAACGGCGCGACCTATACCGGCCCTGTCTCGGGCGGCGGCTTCAGCATCGATGTGCCGGGCTCGGCCCTGGCTGCGGACGACAACGTGACCGTCGATGCCAGCGTCACCACCACCGATACGGCCGGCAACAGCACGACGGCGAATGACAGCCAGACCTACAGCGTCGACACGACGCCGCCTCCGGCCTCGATTACGCTTGATGCGATCACCGCCGACAACATCGTCAATGCGGCGGAAGCCGGCGGCACGGTGGCCGTCACCGGCACGGTGGGTGGCGACGTC
>JAKATG010000017.1:0-53263 GCA_021828105.1 Pseudomonadota bacterium | reverse complement strand
CTACAGCGTCGACACGACGCCGCCTCCGGCCTCGATTACGCTTGATGCGATCACCGCCGACAACATCGTCAATGCGGCGGAAGCCGGCGGCACGGTGGCCGTCACCGGCACGGTGGGTGGCGACGTCCAGGACGGCGACACCGTCACGCTGACGATCAACGGCGCGACCTATACCGGTCCTGTTTCGAGCGGCGCTTTCAGCATCGATGTGCCGGGCTCGGCCCTGGCTGCGGACGACAACGTGACCGTCGATGCCAGCGTCACCACTACGGACATAGCCGGCAACAGCACCACGGCGAATGACACCCAGATCTACAGCGTCGACACGACGCCGCCTCCGGCCTCGATTACCCTGGCGCCGATCACCGCCGACAACATCGTCAATGCGGCTGAGGTTGGCGGCACGGTTGCCGTGACCGGCACGGTGGGTGGCGATGTCCAGGACGGCGATACGGTCACTCTGACGATCAACGGCGCGACCTATACCGGCCCTGTCTCGGGCGGCGGCTTCAGCATCGATGTGCCGGGCTCGGCGCTTGTGGCAGACGAGGACGTCACGGTCGATGCCAGCGTCACCACCAACGACACCGCCGGCAACAGCACCACCGCCAACGACAGCCAGAGCTACACTGTAGAGAATTCAACAATCATCGACTTGAGCACCTTATCGCATACGCAGGGCTTTATCATCCAGGGCGATGCAGCGGGTGACTTCGCAGGCGGGAGCGTGTCTTCGGCGGGCGATGTCAATGGCGACGGTTTCGACGACCTGATCGTCGGGGCGCTGCTTGGCGATGATGGCGGCTATAATGCCGGCGAGGCCTATGTGGTGTTCGGCAACGCGTCGGGCTTCGGCACCGTCGATCTCGCCGGCCTGACCGCTTCCCAGGGTTTCATCATCCAGGGCGATGCGGCAAATGACTATGCGGGCTTCAGCGTGTCTTCTGCGGGCGATGTCAATGGCGACGGTTTCGACGACCTGATCGTCGGGGCACCTTATGGCGATGATGGCGGCGGCTATGCCGGAGAGGCCTATGTGGTGTTCGGCAAGGCGTCGGGCTTCGGCATCGTCGATCTCACCAGCCTTACCGCCACCCAGGGCTTCATCATCCAGGGCGATGTTGCATCTGACCGGGCGGGCTGGAGCGTGTCCTCGGCGGGCGATGTCAATGGCGACGGCTTCGACGACTTGATCGTCGGGGCACCCTTTGGCGATGATGGCGGCAACTTGGCCGGCGAGGCCTATGTCGTGTTCGGCAAGGCGTCGGGCCTCGGCACCGTCGATCTCACGACCCTCACCGCCACCCAGGGCTTCATCATCCAGGGCGATGCGGCAAATGACCTGGCAGGCAGGAGCGTATCTTCGGCGGGTGATGTCAATGGCGACGGGTTCGACGACCTGATTGTCGGGGCACCCTTTGGCGACGATGGCGCCACCGATGCCGGCGAGGCATATGTGGTGTTCGGCAAGGCGTCGGGCTTCGGCACCGTCGATCTCACCAGCCTTACCGCCGCCCAGGGCTTTATCATACAGGGCGATGCGGCATATGACCAAGCGAGCTTCAGCGTGTCTTCGGCGGGCGATGTCAATGGCGACGGTTTCGACGATCTGATCGTCGGGGCGTATCGTGGCGATGATGGCGACTATAATGCCGGCGAGGCCTATGTGGTGTTCGGCATGGGATCGGGCTTCGGCACCGTCGATCTCGCCGCCCTGACCGGCGCCCAGGGCTTCATCATCCAGGGCGATGCGGCCGATGACAGGGCGGGCTGGAGCGTGTCCTCGGCGGGCGATGTCAATGGCGACGGTTTCGACGACCTGATCGTCGGGGCGCCCTTTGGCAATGACGGCGGCTATGATGCCGGCGAGGCCTATGTGGTGTTCGGCAAGGGGTCGGGCTTCGGCACCGTCGATCTCGCCAGCCTCACCGCCACCCAGGGCATCATCATCCAGGGCGATGCGGCCTTTGACCGGGCGGGCTTCAGCGTGTCTTCTGCGGGCGATGTCAATGGCGACGGTTTCGACGACCTGATCGTCGGCGCGCGGTATGGCGACAACGGCGGTGGTAATGCCGGCGAGGCCTATGTGGTGCTGGGCGGCGCCTTCGGCCTTGACTCGACGCCGGTCATCACGACCGGCACGGTCGCCGCGGAAATGCTCATCGGCGGTCTCGGGAACGACACGCTGACGGGCGGGGGCGGCGCCGATGTTCTGCGCGGTGGCGCTGGAAATGACATTCTCGGTGTTTCGGATCTTAGTTTCGCCGATGTCGACGGTGGCACCGGCATCGACACTCTGCGCCTCGACGGCGCCAGCTTGGCGCTCGATTTGTCGACTACCCTTCCGGCCGAGGTCACCTCCATCGAGACGATCGACCTCGCCGGCAGCGGCGACAACACGCTGACGGTGGACAAGCTCGGCGTGCTCGACATAACGGAGGAAAGAAGCAGCGGCACTGCAATCCTGACCGTGCGTGGCAACAGTGGCGATAGCGTCAATGTCGCCGACAGCGGATGGTTCTATCAGGGCGGCATTAGCGATGGCGGCGTTAGCTTCGAGCGCTACGTGAATGGCGCGGCCGAGCTCAGGATCGAGAATGGCGTAACGGCGAACTTTGCGCGGACTATCGATCTCACCGGTATTTCCAGCAATCTCAGCTTCATCATCCAGGGCGATACCGCCGTTGACCACGCGGGATTCTCGGTATCCTCTGCGGGTGACGTCAATGGCGATGGCTTCGACGATGTGATTGTCGGAGCGCGGTTGGGTGACGATGGTGGCACCGATGCCGGCGAAGCCTATGTGGTTTTCGGCAAGGCCTCGGGTTTTGGCACGATTGATCTTTCCAGCCTCGCCTCTGCCGAAGGGTTCATAATCCAGGGCGATGTCGCTGGTGACGAGGCGGGCTGGAGCGTCTCCTCGGCGGGTGACGTCAATGGCGATGGCTTCGATGACGTGATCGTCGGGGCATGGCTTGGCGATGACGGCGGGAGCAATGCGGGCGAGGCCTATGTCGTGTTCGGCAAGGGGACCGGCTTTGGCACGATTGACCTGACCGGCCTCACCTCAGGCCAGGGTTTCATAATCCAGGGTGACGCGTCCAATGACTGGGCGGGCTTTAGCGTCTCTGAGGCGGGCGATGTCAATGGCGACGGTTTCGATGACCTGATCGTCGGGGCGCCTCATGGCAACGGTGGTGGCTTCTATGCCGGCGAGGCCTATGTGATTTTCGGCAAGTCTTCGGGCTTCGGCACGATTGATCTTGCCAGCCTGGCCCCTGCCGCGGGTTTCGTCATCCAGGGTGATGTCTCTTTGGACCAGGCCGGCGTGAGAGTCTCCTCGGCGGGTGACGTCAATGGCGACGGCTTCGACGATCTGATCGTCGGGGCACACGGGGGCGATGACGGCGGCAACTACGCCGGCGAGGCCTATGTGGTGTTCGGGGGGGCAAGCCCGGTGAACGTCGATCTCACCGGCCTCTCCGTCGCCCAGGGCTTCATCATCCAGGGCGATGCGGCGGGTGACCAGGCGGGTTACTCGGTATCCTCGGCCGGTGATGTCAATGGTGATGGCTTTGACGATCTGATCGTCGGAGCACGACTGGGTGACGACGGCGGCGCCGACGCCGGCGAGGCCTATGTGGTTTTCGGCAAGGCGTCCGGCTTTGGCACGATAGACCTTTCCGCCCTCACCGCGAGCCAGGGCTTCATCATCCAGGGCGATGAGGCGGGTGACTTCGCGGGCGCCAGTGTCTCCTCGGCGGGTGACGTCAATGGCGATGGCTTCGATGACGTGATCGTCGGCGTGCCTTACGGTGATGGCGGGGGCGCTTATGCGGGCGAGGCCTATGTGGTCTTCGGCAAGGCATCGGGCTTCGGCACGATCGATCTTACCAGCCTCACCTCGGCCCAAGGCTTCATCATTCAGGGTGATGTGGACAATGACCATGCAGGCATTAGCGTTTCGTCGGCCGGCGACGTCAATCGCGATGGTTTCGATGACCTGATCGTCGGAGCACGATTTGGCGATGATGGCGGCACCAACGCCGGCGAGGCCTATGTGGTGCTCGGAGGCGCTTTCGGCCATGGCTCGACACCCGTCACCACAGCCGGCACGACCGCCTCCGAAATGCTCATCGGCGGTCTCGGCGATGACACCCTGACGGGCGGCGGCGGTGCCGACGTGCTGCGCGGTGGGGCCGGCAGTGATGTATTGGGCGTCTCGGATCTGAGCTTTGCCGATGTCGATGGTGGCACCGGTATCGACACGCTGCGCCTCGATGGTGCCGGCCTGTCGCTCGACCTGGCGGCGACCCTTCCGGCCGAGATCACCTCCATCGAGAAGATCGACCTCACCGGGAGCGGCAACAACACGCTGACTGTCGACAAGCTCAGCGTCCTCGACATCACCGAGGAGAGAACCGACGGCACAGGTGTTCTGACCGTACTGGGCAATGCCGGCGATGTAGTCGATGTTGCCGATGCAGGCTGGTTCTATCAGGGGAGCATCAGCGATGGCGGCGTGACCTTCGAGCGCTACGCCAACGGCGCGGCCGAACTTCGCGTCGAGAACGGCGTGACGGCGAATTTCGCGCGCACCATCGATCTCTCGGGCCTGCCTGCTTCGCAAGGCTTCGTCATCCAGGGCGACGCGACGGATGACCGGGCGGGATGGAGCGTGTCCTCGGCGGGCGATGTCAATGGCGACGGCTTCGACGACCTGATCGTCGGAGCGCCCCTTGGCGATGATGGCGGCACCAATGCCGGCGAAGCCTATGTGGTGTTCGGCAAGGCGGCGGGCTTCAGCACCGTCGATCTCACCGGCCTCACCGCTGCCCAGGGCTTCATCATCCAGGGCGATATGGCGGCAGACTATTCGGGATGGAGCGTGTCCTCGGCGGGCGATGTCAATGGCGACGGCTTCGATGACTTGATCACCGGGGCATTCCGTGGCGACGATGGCGGCACCGATGCCGGCGAGGCCTATGTGGTGTTCGGCAAGGCGGTGGGCTTCGGCACCGTCGATCTCACCGGCCTCACCGCTGCCCAGGGCTTTATCATCCAGGGCGATGCGGCGACTGACCTGGCGGGCATCAGCGTGTCTTCGGCGGGCGACGTCAATGGCGACGGCTTCGACGACCTGATCGTCGGAGCGTTCTTTGGCGACGACGGCGGCACCGATGCCGGCGAGGCCTATGTGGTGTTCGGCAAGGCGTCGGGCTTCGGCACCGTCGATCTCACCGGCCTCACCGCTGCCCAGGGCTTCATCATCCAGGGCGATGCGGCGACTGACCTGGCGGGCAACAGCGTGTCATCGGCCGGCGACGTCAATGGCGACGGTTTCGACGATCTGATCGTCGGGGCGACCCATGGCGACGATGGCGGCAACTCGGCCGGCGAGGCCTATGTGGTGTTCGGCAAGGCGTCGAGCTTCGGCACCGTCGATCTCGGCAGCCTCACCGCCGCCGAGGGTTTCATCATCCAGGGCGATGCGGCGGGTGACCAGGCGGGCATCAGCGTGTCCTCTGCGGGCGATGTCAATGGCGACGGTCTCGACGACCTGATCGTGGGGGCGCTATTTGGCGATGATGGCGGCAGCGAGGCGGGTGAGGCCTATGTGGTGTTCGGCAAGGCGTCGGGCTTCGGCACCATCGATCTGACCGGCCTCACGTCCGCCCAGGGCTTCATCATCCAGGGCGATGCGGCAAATGACCGGGCGGGCTACGGCGTGTCCTCGGCGGGCGATGTAAATGGCGACGGCTTCGACGACCTGATCGTCGGGGCGGCCGGTGGCGATGATGGCGGCACCGATGCCGGCGAGGCCTATGTGGTGTTCGGCAAGGCATCCGGCTTCGGCACCGTCGATCTAACCACCCTCACCGCTGCCCAGGGCTTCATCATCCAGGGCGATACGGCAAATGACCAGGCGGGCTTCAGCGTGTCCTCCGCGGGCGATGTCAATAACGACGGCTTCGACGACCTGATCGTCGGGGCGTACTTTGGCGATGATGGCGGCACCAACGCCGGCGAGGCTTATGTGGTGCTCGGCGGGGCACTTGGCCTCGGCTCGACGCCCGTCACAACAACTGGCGGCATTGCTGCGGAGATGCTCATCGGCGGTCTCGGCAATGACACCCTGACGGGCGGCGGCGGTGCCGACGTGCTGCGCGGTGGGGCCGGCGATGACATTCTCGCCATCACCGGCACGGACTTCGCCGATATCGACGGCGGCGCCGGCTTCGACACGCTCCGCATCGACAGCGCCAATGACACGTTCGACTTCTCGGCCATCTTGCCGGCCAGGGTGTCGAGCATCGAGGCGATCGATCTCGGCGCCGGCGGCAACAACAGCCTGATGCTGAATGCGCTCGACGTGTTCGACCTTTCGGACGACACCCAGGGCGGCCTCACCGGCTTCACCATTCACGGCGATGCGAGCGACAGCGTCGCGACCCTTGACAGCGGCTGGGCCAGCACCGGCACCGTCACCATCGGCGCCAACAGCTACACCGTCTTCCAGAACGGCCAGGCCCAGCTTATCATCGACACCGACATCAACAGCGCCGGGATTCTCGCGTGAGTGACAGAAAGCTCCAACCTGCATCCGTGAGCGACGACCGGCAGACGGTAGATACCGTGGCGAAAGGCGATCCCATTTTCGCCGTCAATGCCTCGCGCGGTTTCGCCGCCTGGCTCAAGCAGCACAAGGCAAGCCTCGCCGTCACCACCTACCAGGTCGGCAAGCTCCTGATGTTCGGGGTGAAGGCCGACGGGCAGCTCTGGGTCTTCAACCGCAATATCGGCCGCTGCCTCGGCCTCGCCGTGAAGGGCAACGAGCTCTGGGCCACGGCCGACACCCAGATCTTCAAATTCGTCGATGCGATGGAGCCGGGCCAGCGCAGCAGCGAAGGCCACGACGCGCTCTATGTCCCGCAGATGAGTTTCTTCACGGGCGATCTCGACATTCACGATCTCGCCCTCCTGCCCGACGGCATCCCCTTGTTCGTCAACACCTTGTTCAACGGCCTCGCGCGGCCGAGCGCCACCCACAGCTTCGTGCCCGTGTGGCAGCCGTCCTTCATCACCAGGCTCGCCGCCGAGGACCGCTGCCATCTCAACGGCCTGGCGCTCAAGGACGGCAAGCCCGCTTTCGTGACGGCGGTGGCCAGGAGCGATACCTTCGATGGCTGGCGCGACCAGCGCCAGAATGGCGGCATCGTCATCGACGTGGCATCGGGCGAGGTCGTCTGTTCGGGCCTCTCCATGCCGCATTCGCCGCGCTGGCATGGCGGCAAACTATGGCTGCTCAATTCCGGCACCGGGGAATTGGGGACGGTCGATCTGGCCGCCGGCCGGTTCGAGGCGCTGTGCTTCTGCCCCGGCTATTTGCGCGGCCTCGATTTCATCGGCGATATCGCGGTCGTCGGCCTGTCCAAGCCGCGCGACAACAAGACCTTCTCCGGTCTGGCGCTCGATCAGCAGCTCGCCGACCGCAAGATGGAGCCGCGCTGCGGCCTCTATTTCATCGACACGAAATCCGGCAGCGTCGTCCATTCCCTGACCATGGAGGGCGTGGTGAGCGAGCTCTATGATGTCGCCGTGCTGCGGGGGAAAACGCAGCCCGCGGCCATCGGCCCGCTCGGGCCTGAGCTTAAGCGGACGATCTCGATCGGCGGCGATCGTTCCGGCCAGACGTCGTGACTCTGTCGCTGTTCCGCATAGGGGACCTTTTCTTTCTCTTGACATCGTGGGCCAAAGAGTGATTTGGAAAATATCAGAGTTGAAACCTGTGCCCAGAGTTCATGGCTGGACTTGATCCGGCCATAGCCGCTGCCGGGCACATTGCTTTTGTAATTCCCTGTTCTGGCTCTTGCGAAGATCCGAGAACCGGGCTCTCTCCCCAGAAAGAACCGTCACGTGACCAGCACGCTTTGCCAAAGCCCGGCGCTCGGCCGCATCATCGCGCCATGGGCGGCGAAGATCGTCGCGCTCTTTGCCGTCATCGTCGCAACCATCGTGGCCAATGCTGAAAATGTCGGCAACACCTTGCGTGAGCTTGGCACCTGTTGCCGGAAGGCCGGACGGCGGCTTCCGGCGCTGTGCCCGGGGCCGTCTCGCCCGATGACGCCGAAGCTCGAGATCATGGGCCGGCATGCCGCTCTGCTGCGTCACGGGCAAGGCTTCCTGGCGCCTTCGGCAAGCGCGCTCCATGTCCATGCGCGCAAACGCTCACCCGAAGTCGAGAGGGACGCGGACCCTCGAAGGGCCTGAGGCTCACGATACGGGAAGCGAGCGGCAGGCATGCCCTCACGTAAAAGGCTCGCGCAGGCTGCGCCCGTTGTGAGTTCCTGTGAGCAAACGGAACATTGGGCCGCCGTTGTAGAAATAATACGTCAGCGCATCGTCCGGGGCTGGAATACAGGTGAGCGCTGGAAGCTCTTCGGCACAGGAGTTCCCACAAAGGAGGCGGCGAAGCGACGGTGCCGCTCATTCAACAGGACCATTTGGGCAAGGGTGCATCGCAATATTGTTGCCTTTACGTCAAATCTGTTGTTGATTGGAACTATGAGGCGGGGAAACACAAGAAAGAGATCCAAACCCAATTTGCGGGACTGGGCAGGCCGAAGCGCGCGGGTCTTGCTCCTTGGATCGCTGACGGCGCTTTCGGGCTGCATGGTCGGACCCGACTGGATGAAACCAAACGCGCCTGTTGCAGCGCAGTGGCTTGAAGCGCGCAACCGCACCGTGAACACGAGGCGCCAGGAATATGTCGACTGGTGGACGGTATTCAACGACAAGACGCTGAACCGGTTGGTGCAAGAGGCCTTCGAGCAGAACCTGACGCTCAGGATCGCAGGAGTGCGCGTCCTGGAAGCGAGAGCGCAGCTGGGCCTGGTCGTCGGTGAGTTCTATCCCCAGCAGCAGCAGGCCGTCGGCGAGCTCAACTACAATAAGGATCCGACCTCGTCTCTCGGCCTGTTGCCCAAATACTGGAAAGTCTCGCTCGGCGCGCGGATCGCTTGGGAGCTGGATTTCTGGGGCAAGTTCCGCCGCGCCATCCAGTCCGCCGACGCGGCATTCCTCGAAAGTGTGGCGAATTACGATGACGTGATCGTCTCTCTCATTGGCGACGTCGCCACGACCTATGTCGCCATCCGCACGATCGAGCGGGAAATCGCCATCGCTTATGACAATATCCGCAAGCAGAAGGATGCCCTGGCCATAGCCCAGGCAAGGTACAAGGGCGGCGCTGTCGCGGAGCGCGATGTCTTCCAGGCCAAGAACGTCCTCTATGCTACCGAAGCGTCGATACCGCAGCTGACGCTGCAGCTGCAGCAGGCACGAAACGCCTTGAGCCTGCTGCTCGGCCTTCCGCCGCAACGGCTCGACACGTTGATCGCAGGCCGCCGCCCCATTCCGACCGCGCCGAAGGAAGTGGCTGTCGGCATCCCGGCCGATCTCCTGCGCCGCCGGCCGGATGTCCGTGCCGCGGAGCTTGCCGCAGCCGCGCAGAGTGCCCAGATCGGAATTGCCAAGGCCGATCTCTACCCGTCCTTCACGTTGCTGGGTACTATCGGCACCTCGGCGACGACGCTTGGCAACAACAATCTGGGCAATCTCTTCACCAACAACAGCATTGCCTATTCGGTCGGCCCGTCCTTCCAGTGGAATATCCTGAACTATGGGCAGATCACCAACAATGTGCGCATGCAGGACGCGCGCCTTCAGGCGCTGCTGCTGAACTACCAGAATACCGTGCTGAAGGCGCAAAAGGAGGTCGAGGACGGGCTGGCGCAGTTTCTTCAATCGCGGGCCCAGGCCCAGCTCCTGAGGAAGAGTGTCGCGGCCGCCAATGGCGCGCTCAGGATCGCCATGACCCAGTACCAGGGCGGCATCGCCGACTTTACCACCGTGCTGCTGGCGGAGCAGAATCTTTACGAGGCCCAGATAAACCTCACCGAAGCCACGGGCGATGTCGCTACGGGGCTGATCGCGGTCTACCGCAGTCTGGGCGGGGGCTGGCAGATCAGGCAAGGTCATGACTTCGTGCCGCCGGCAACGCGCGAGGCCATGGCCGACCGGACCGACTGGGGACCGGGCGGCAGCGACTCGGTTCTCTTGCGCCCGGGGGCTCCGGGACTGCCATCGTCGAAAAAGGCCAACAAGGTGAAGATCCCACCGCCCGATTGGTGATCGTGAGTGAGAAGCATCTTGACGAAATCGACTATGCGGCCTGATCGGGTAAACCGGTCCGGATCGGGCATATCCGCGCATGTCCTTGCCTGCCTGATGATGGCCGCGGCGCTGGCGGCATGCGACGAAAAGCAGGCAACCGCACCACCACCGCCGCCCAAGGTTTCCGTGGCGACGCCGCGGGTCGAGACCGTCATCGACTATTTCGAGTTCACCGGCAACACGGTGGCGAGCAACACCGTCAAGCTCGTGGCGCGGGTCGAGGGCTATCTCCAGGAGAACCACTTCAAGGATGGCGCGCCGGTCAAGAAGGATGATCTCCTCGTCTCGATCCAGGACGATCAGTACAAGGCGCAGCTGCAGCAAGCTCAAGCCCAGGTCCTGGCCGCGAAAGCGGCCCTCGTGCACGCCGAGACGGAGCTGAAGCGCTATTCCGATCTCTTCAAGCAGCATGCCGCGCCGCAGACCGACGTCGACCGCTGGCAATATGAGAAGGACAAGTCTGCGGCCGATCTCCTGTCGGCCGAGGCGCAAGTCGTCATTGCCGAGCTCAATCTCGGCTACACGAAGGTCAAGGCGCCGTTCGACGGCCGCATGGGCACCCATCTCGTCGATCCGGGAAATGTGGTCGGCGCCACGGGTCAGACGGAGCTCGCCGAGATCAACCAGATCGACCCGATCTATGTCTACTTCACCATCAACGAGCGCGACCTGCTTAAGATCGTGGCCGATGAAAGAGCCAAGGATCCAGCCAATACGACACCTGTCGTGGAGAGGAACATCCCCCTGGAGTACGCCCTCCTGAACGAGGACACCTACTCCCACAGCGGCCGTCTCGACTTCGCCTCGATCAGCGCGTCGCCCACCAGCGGCACGCTTACCTTGCGTGGCATCTTTGCCAACCCGCACGGTGCCGTGCTGCCCGGCCTGTTCGTGAGGGTGCGGGCGCCTGCCGGGAAGCCCGCGGATGCGCTGCTCGTTCCGGGCGATGCCATCAGCTTCGACCAGCAAGGATCCTATGTGCTGGTCGTCGGCGCGGACAATGTGGTGGCGCGGAAGGGGGTCACGACCGGCGCGCAAAGAGGCAAGGACGTCGTCGTGAAGGACGGCCTCACCCGCGACGACCTGGTGATCATCGAGGGGGCGCTCCAGGCGATCCCCGGGCGCAAGGTCGATCCGCAGCAGGTGCAAAGCGCGCCCGACTCGGCGGACGCGACGAACTCGCAAGGCGGCTGAGGCGAGGCGGGGCTCCGAGGATGTCCAGATTCTTCATCGAACGACCCATCCTCGCCAATGTCCTGGCGATCATCATCGTACTGCTCGGCGTGGTGAGCATGCTCAGATTGCCGATCTCGGAATATCCGGAAATCGTGCCGCCGACCATTCAGGTGGCGGCCAACTATCCCGGCGCCAGCGCCGACGTCGTCGCCGCGACCGTCGGCATACCGCTCGAGCATGCCGTGAACGGCGTCGAGAACTCGCTTTACATGCAATCGACGAGCGGCAGCGACGGCAGCTACATCCTCACTCTCACCTTTGCGGTCGGAACCGACCTCAACACCTCGATCTCGCTCGTCCAGAATGCCGTCAACGGGGCGCTGTCGCAACTGCCGCAGCAGGCGCAGGTGCAAGGCGTCACGGTCCAGAAGGTCAGCACCAATGTGCTGCTGATCGGCAGCCTTTATTCCGACGACGACCGCTTCAGCGAAACCTTTCTCAGCAACTACGCCATCATCAACCTGCAAAGCCCGCTCGCGCGCCTGCCGGGCGTGGGCCAGGTGCAGATCCTCGGCGCCGGCCCCTACAGCATGCGGGTCTGGCTCGATCCGGAAAAGCTCAAGGCCTATGGGCTGACGGTATCGAATGTCCAGAATGCGATCCAGGACCAGAACACTCAAGTTGCCGCCGGCCAGCTCGGCGGGCCGCCGGTCTCTTCCGATCAGATCTTTCAGTTCACCGTCAATGCGCTCGGCCGCCTTTCCGATGTCGAACAGTTCGAGGACATCATCGTCAAAAGCGATCCGCCGCAGGCGACCGTGAAGGAGCCCGGCCAGGCCAGCGACCAGTCGGCGAGCGTCATCCGCATTCGCGACATCGGCCGCGTCGATCTCAGCCAGCAAAGCTTTTCCACCTTTTCGGGTCTGAGCGGCAAGAAGGCGGCGCAGATCAACATCTACACCACCCCCGGCGCCAACGCGCTCGCGGTGGCGAGCGAAGTGAAGAAGCTCATGGACAGCATGAGCGAGAAGTTTCCGGAAGCCCTGCGCTACACCGCGCTGCTCGACAGCTCGGTGTTCATCGAGGATTCCATCCACGGCGTCTACAAGGCATTGATCGAGGCCGGAATACTCGTGCTGATCGTCATCATGGTGTTCCTGCAGAACTTGCGGGCCATGCTGGTGCCGGCGGCGACAGTACCGGTGACGATCATCGGCGCCTTTACCGCCATGGCGCTCTTAGGGTTCACCGTCAATCTGATGACGCTCTTCGCGCTCATCCTGGCCATCGGCATCGTGGTCGACGATGCCATCGTCGTCGTCGAGAATTCCTCGCACTATATCGAGCAGGGACAAAGACCTAAGGATGCTGTCATCAAGGCGATGTCCGAGCTCACCGGGCCGATCATGAGCGTCACTCTGGTGCTGACCGCGGTGTTCGTGCCGGCGTCCTTCCTGCCCGGCATCACCGGACAGATGTTCCGGCAATTCGCCCTGGTCATCGCCGCGACCGCCATCATCAGCGCCATCTCGGCCTTGACCTTGAGCCCCGCGCAATGCGCGCTTTATCTGCGCCCCCACAGCGACAAGAAGCCCAATTGGTTCTATCGCGGTTTCAACCGCGTCTACCAGGCGATCGAAGGCGTCTATATGGGCGTGGTGCGCTTCATGGTGCGCCGTCCGCGCATGATGGTCCTGGTTTTCGTCGGCGCGGTCGCGGCGGCCGGCACGCTGCTCGCGCGTCATCCCACGGCCTTCCTGCCGACCGAGGATCAGGGCTATTGCATCGTTGTCGCGAAGCTTCCCGATGGAGCATCGCAATCGCGCGTGCGTGAGGTTGCCGCAAGCCTCGATGCGATCTTCAAGGAGACACCCGGCGTCAAGGGCTGGGTGACGAGCGGTGGTTTCTCGGCGCTCGATTCGGCCAATCTCGCGACCGTCGTGACGGTCTATGTCATGTACGAGGACTGGGCGAAGCGCCCGGCTGGTCTCACTCAAGATAAGATCGTGGCGGATCTCGAGACGCGGCTGCTCGCGGTTCGCAAAGCCACCACGGAAGTGCTGATTCCGCCGCCGATCCCGGGGCTCGGCTCGGCCGGCGGCTTCCAGCTGATGCTCGAAGACCGCACCGGCGTCGGCCTCGCGGAGCTGGAAAAGACGGCCGATGCGATCTTCGCCAAGGCCAATGCCGATCCGAAGCTCGAAGGGGTGTCGACGACCTTCAGCGCCACCAGCCCGCAGATCTATATCGATATCGACCGGACTATGGCGCGCTCGCTCGGCGTATCCGTCAACAACGTGTTCGAGGCGCTCGAGACCTATCTGGGCTCGGCCTATGTCAATCTCTTCACCAAATTCAATCAGAGTTTTCAGGTCAGGCTGCAAGCCGATGCCGACTACCGGCGCCAGCTCTCCGACATCACCAGGATTACGGTCGCCAACGAGCAAGGCGCCATGGTGCCCTTGGGCTCTCTCATCAAGGTGCGCGACGTCTTGGGTTCCGAGCTGCTCACGCGCTACAATCTCTATCCCACCATACCGGT
This sequence comes from Pseudomonadota bacterium, assembly GCA_021828105.1. Taxonomy (GTDB): domain Bacteria; phylum Pseudomonadota; class Alphaproteobacteria; order Rhizobiales; family Aestuariivirgaceae; genus Taklimakanibacter. The sequence goes on along the minus strand of JAKATG010000017.1, from coordinate 39,309 downwards.
GGTAGGTTCGGGCGCTCCGGGTGTCAGCTCCGGAGAGGCGCTCGACATCATGGACGGGATCGTCGCGGCGAATCTGCCGCTCGGTGTCGGCTATGACTGGACCGCGTTGTCCTATCAGCAGAAGCTCATCGGCAATCAGGCCTATCTCATCTTCGCCCTGTCGATCGTGCTGGTGTTCCTGGTGCTCGCCGCCCAGTATGAGAGCTGGGTCGATCCGGCCGCCGTGGTGCTGACGGTCCCGATGGCGCTCGTCGGCGTCATTGCCGCGCTCATGGTTCGCGCCTTTCCGACCGATCTCTACACCCAGATCGGGCTCGTGCTGATGATCGCGCTGGCCGCCAAGAACGCCATCCTGATCGTCGAATTCGCTCGCCAGCTCAAGGGCGAAGGCATGTCGGTCGTCGATGCCGCGGTCGAGGCGACCCGCCGGCGGTTCCGTCCCATTCTCATGACCTCTTTCGCCTTCATCCTGGGCGTCGTGCCGCTGATGACCGCCACGGGCGCCGGTGCCGCAAGCCAGCAATCTCTCGGCACCGTCGTCTTCGGCGGCATGCTGGCTTCGACGCTGATCGCCATCCCCTTCGTATCGGTCTTCTTCGTGGCGGTGCATGGCGGCGGGAAGCGGCGGAGGCTCGGACGCTGGGCGCCTCAGGGGCCCCATGAGGGGAAGGCCGAGGCGTTGAGATGAATGTCTAAGTTCTTCATCGAGCGGCCGATCTTTGCGAATGTAATCGCCATCATCATCGTGCTGCTCGGCGCCGTCTGCCTGTTCAATCTGCCGGTCGCGCAATATCCCAACATCGTGCCGCCGACCATCCAGGTCACCACCAGCTACACCGGAGCGAGCACCGATGTGATCGCCAGCACCGTCGGCATCCCGATCGAGCAGGCGGTCAACGGGGTCGAGCATTCGGTCTATATGCAGTCGTCGAGCGGCAGCGACGGCAGCTACACGCTCACCGTCACCTTCGAGATCGGGACCGACCTCAATACCTCGCTCGCCCTCGTGCAGAACGCCGTCAACGCGGCGCTGCCGCAATTGCCGCAGCCGGTGCGCGCGCAAGGGGTCAACGTCAAGAAAGTATCGACGAACATCCTGCTGATCCAAAGCCTCTACAGCGACGACGACCGCTATGACGACAAGTTCCTGAGCAACTACGCGGTCATCAATCTGCAATATCCGCTCGGGCGTCTGCCGGGTGTCGGCCAGGTCACCGTCTTCGGCGCCGGTCCCTACAGCATGCGCATCTGGCTCGATCCCGATCTCTTGAAGACCTATGGAATCTCGGTAGCCGAGGTCCAGCAGGCGATAGAGGAGCAGAACATTCAAGTCGCCGCGGGCAGCATCGGCGGCGCGCCGTCCCCCGACGGCCAGCTCTATCGGCTCACCATCAATACGCTGGGCCGGCTCTCCGACATCGCCGGGTTCGAGGACATCATCGTCAAGAGCCTGCCGCCATCGACCGAGGGCGAAGAGGTTGCGGCGGATCAATATCGCCAGACCGCGGCACTGGTCAGGATCAGGGACATCGCCAAGGTCGAGCTCGACCAGCAGGTCTATACGATATTCTCCACGGTGAACGGCCGAAAGGCGGCCAATGTGGCGATCTTCGCCCTGCCCGGCGCCAATGCGCTCGAAGTCGCGGGCAGCGTGCGCTCGCTGATGGACGAGGCGTCGAAGACCTTTCCCGAAGGTCTCAAATATTCATCGGTCTACGACACGACGCTGTTCATCAACCAGTCGATCAATGCCGTCTATTCGACGCTGCTCGAGGCCGGCGTGCTGGTGCTCATCGTCATCATCATTTTCCTGCAGAACATCCGGGCGATGTTCATACCGGCGCTGACGGTGCCGGTGACCATTATCGGCGCTTTCTCGGCCATGGCGCTCATGGGGTTCAGCGTCAATCTGATGACGCTGTTCGCGCTCATCCTGGCCATCGGCATCGTGGTCGATGATGCGATCATCATCGTCGAGAACACGTCGCACTATATCGAGCAGGGGATGACGCCGAAGGACGCCACCATCACCGCCATGCGCGAGCTCACCGGGCCCATCATCGGCGTGACCCTGGTCCTCGTTTCGGTGTTCCTGCCGGCGTCGTTCATGCCGGGCATCACCGGCCAGATGTTTCGCCAGTTCGCTCTCGTCATGGCGGCGACGGCCATGATCAGCGCGCTCAACGCCTTGACGCTGAACCCCGCGCAATGCGCGCTGCTGCTCCGGCCGCGCAAGCAGGGCCGTCCCAACATCCTGTTTCGCGGCTTCAATGCGGCCTATGGCAGGATCGAGGCCCTCTATGTGGTGCTGGTGCGCTGGATGACGGGCCATTGCCGCTCCATGGCCTGCCTGTTCTTCGTCCTGGTCGGTCTCGGCGTGTTCGGGCTCATGAAATATCCATCGACCCTCATGCCGCTCGAGGATCAGGGCTATTGCATCGTGACCGCAAGGCTGCCGCCCGGCGCCGCGCAGCGGCGCGTGGGAGAGGTCTCGGCCGAGCTCGACAAGATCTACAAGGACATACCCGGCCTCAAGGGCTGGGTGACGATCGGCGGCTATTCCGCGCTCGATTCGGCAAAACTCTCGAACGTATTGACGACTTTCGTCATCTACGAGGATTGGGGCAAACGCCCCAAGGGCGTCACCCAGCTCACCATCATGGCGAGCCTGCAGGAGCGGGTGAAACAGATTCAGTCGGCCACTGTCGCGGTGCTGCCGCCCTCGCCCATACCGGGTCTCGGCGCCGCCTTCGGCTTTTCGATGGTGGTCGAGGACCGCGGCGGCCGCGGCATAACCACTCTCGACAAGACCGTTCAAGCCATGGTGAACGACGCCACGAGCCAGCCCGACCTCCTGCGCACCGGCTTCACGACCTTCAGCGCCAGGAGCCCGCAGCTCTTTCTCGACATCGACCGCAACATGGCGCGATCGCTCGGTGTTCCGGTCAACAACGTATTCGAGGCGGTGCAGATCTATATCGGCTCGGCCTATGTCAACATGTTCAACATGTTCAATCAGAGCTATCAGGTCAGAATTCAGGCGGGCGGCGACTACCGCCGTCAGATCCCCGATATCGGCCATCTGACGGCGCCCAATCAATCGGGCCAGATGGTGCCCTTGGGCTCGTTCGTCTCGGTCCGCCAGGTTCTGGGTGCGGAGCTCCTGACCCGCTACAATCTCTATCCCGCAGCGACCATCATCGGCGTCCCGACGATCAAGCACAGTACCGGCGAGGCGATGGGCATCATGCGCGAGATTGCGGCGCGCACGCTGCCGCAAGGCATGGATACCGACTGGACCGGCGTCTCTTATCAGGAAGAGCTCGTCGGCAATTCCATGTTCATCATCTTTGGTCTGTCGATCACGCTCGTGTTCCTGGTGCTCTCCGCCCAGTATGAGAGCTGGACCGATCCCGTCGCGGTGATCCTGGTCGTGCCGATATCGCTGGTCGGGATCATCATCGCGCTCGCCGCCAAGAAGCTGCCGGTCGACCTCTATACGCAGATCGGCCTCGTGCTGATGGTGGCGCTGGCGGCGAAGAATGCGATTCTGATCGTCGAGTTTGCCCGCGAGCTGACGGAGCAGGGCTCATCGCCGCGCGATGCCGCGATCGAAGCCACGCGCCGGCGGTTCCGCCCCATCCTCATGACCTCTTTCGCCTTCATCCTGGGGGTGGTGCCGCTGATGACGGCCGATGGCGCAGGGGCTGCGAGCCAGCAGTCGATCGGGGCCGTCGTCTTCGGCGGAATGCTGGCCTCGACATTGATCGCGATCCCCTTCGTGCCGGTCTTCTATGTCGCCATTCACGCCATTGCCGGCAGGGCGCGACGCTCCGTGCGAACCGCCGCTTGAAATCCGTTAACGGTCGTCAGCCGGCTTGCGCGGCCTTGTCGGCACGCGGCGGCTTCGTCTTGATGGCGGCGAGCCCAAGCCCCGCGACGATGAAGGCCGCTCCGGCGAGGTCATAGCCATGCAGGCTCTCGCCGAGGAGCAAATAGGCGAGGACGGCGATGAAGATGGTCTGCAGATAGAGCATCATGCTGGCGCGGCCGGCGCCGAGCGACTCGACGCTGTGATTGTAGAGATAATACATCAGCGCGCCGCCGGGGCCTGCCACATAGGCGAGCGCCAGCAGGCCATTCGTCTCGAGGGCCGAATGCTTGCCGGAAAGGAGCTCCCACAGGAAGAAGGGCAAAGCGGTGAGCGCGCCCGCCGCCAGCAGGAGCACCAGCAGCGGCATGAGCTCGAGGCCGAATTTGGCCCGGCGCAGCAGCACCGTATAGATGGCAAAGCACAATGCGCCGGCGACGATGAACAGTTCGCCGAGATTGAACTCGAGCCTGAGCAACGCGCTGATATCGCCGTGACCTACGATCACCATCATTCCGATGAGAGCCAGGAGCGCGCCGAGCGCCTTCCACAGGCCGAGCGTCTCGCCGAGCACGAAATGCGCCAGCACGACCGTCATGACCGGGGTGAGCGCCATGATGATGCCGGCGGTGGTCGCATCGGTGAAGTTGAGGCCGGTATAGATCAGGCCCTGGCAGAAGGCGAGGCCGAGGGCGCCGACGATAATGAGCTCGATGGCCCGCGACCGTAAGAGCGCGATCATTGTCCCGTAATGGTGGCGCACGAACGGCAGAAGGATCGCGCAGGCGATGAGCAGCCGGGCGAAGCACAGCGTCCAGGGCGGCATCTCGGGGCCAACCCATTTGGCGGCGATATAGACGCCGGCCGACAGCAGCCAGCACAGCACCGCTATGGTGTAAGCGGTCGGTGTCGCCGAGTCTGTCTTGGGTCTCGCCTCATCCGGATGCATTGCGGCAGCCTCCCATTTCCCTCGAATGCTATGCGGCCTTCTCGGCGCGTGGCGGCTTCGCCTTGATGGCGGCGAGCACCAGACCGACGACGATGAAAGCCGCTCCGGCGAGGTCGTAGTCGTGCAGGCTCTCGCCGAGAAACAGATAGGCGAGCGCCGCGACGAAGACGGTCTGCAAATAGAGCATCATGCCGGCGCGACCGGCGCCCAGCGCCTGGACGCTGCGGTTATAGATATAATACATGAGCGCGCCGCCGGGTGCTGCCATATAGGCCAGCGCCAGAAGTCCTTCGAGCTCCAGCGAAGTGTGCTTGCCGGAAAGGAATTCCCATATGGCGAAGGGCAGGGATGTGAGCGCCCCTGCGCCAAGCAGGAGGACGACCGTGGGCAGGAGGTCGAGTCCGAACTTGGCCCGGCGCAGCAGGACCGTATAGAGAGCCCAGGACAGGGCGCTGCCGACGATCCACAATTCACCCATGTTGAACTGGAGTTTGAGCAGCGCGGCCAGGTCGCCATGCGCGACGATGACCAGCATTCCGGCGAGAGCGATGAACGCTCCGACGACCTTCAGCAGGCCGAGCGGCTCGTCGAGCACGAAGCGGGCGAGCACCACGGTCATGACCGGGGACAGCGCCATGATGATGCCGGCGGTAGTCGCATCGGTATAGGTGAGGCCGACAAAGAGGGTGCCTTGGCAGAAGGTCAGGCCGATCGCGCCGAGGGCGAGCACCGCGAGCGGCCGGGTCTTGAGCAAAGCGATCATCTTCCCGTGATGCGGGCGCACCACCGGCACGAGGATGAGACAGGCGAGCGCCAGCCGGGCGAAGCAGAGCGTCCAGGGCGGCAATTCGGGGCCGGCCCATTTGGCGGCGATATAGACGCCGGCCGACAGCAGCCAGCCCGACACCGCTATGGCGTAAGCGAGCGGTGTCGCCGTAACCGCCGCGGCCTTCGCTTCATCCGGATGCGCTATCGGCAGCGAGTGAATGACCGTCCCCTCCCCCTATCCGGGCAACCTTAGCGCGCGGGCGTGGCCGGGAAAAGTGGATAGCGAACCGGAACTTCCTCCTTCTCCCGCGACCTTGCTGCGCCGAAGCGAAGCCTGGGCTTCGCGAAGGCGAGAGCGGGGGAAGCCAAGGGGGAAGGAGGAGTTGCGTGCCGGCCGAATATCCCGCGAAGCGAAAGAGCCCCGAAGCTCGCGCTGCGGGGCCCTCAAGGGCGCGCTTGTTCACATCCGGGGGGTCGTGGTTGGGCGCGCCGAAGATGATCAAAGCGGATGCGTCACCCGCGTCATAGCACCAGTTATCTTTTGTGGTGAGGCCAGAGCCTGGCTGAATGTACAATCAGGAACCGATCAAGCCATGGATTTGGGTGCAATGGCGCACGAGCTTTGCGCTGGAGGCCACGAACTTCTTCAGCGGAGTCCCAATCGGATAGAAATGGATATTGGCGATGAAGCCGTAGATGGCGGCATCGACGCTGCCTGGCTTCGCCCCATGCACATATCCGGTCGCCGGGACGAGATTGGCCAGCACCTCGAGATCGGCGATGCCGCGCGCATAGGCGGCGGGTGGCTGAAAGCGGCCGATGCCCTGGAAATGATAGCGCTTGAAATTGAACTCGCGCGCCTTGCCGAGATCCGCTTCGCTGAGGGGGATGCTCATGGATGAGCGCGTCGCGGAACTGCGGCCAGAACGCCTCGTCCTGCCAGCGTGAGTAGGACATCACCCAATAGAGATCATCGAGCAGCCGCGAGACTAATAGATTGGTATCGCGCTCCGCCGTGCCGAGCCCTTGATCGATGGGCGGATCATATTTGTGCTTGAGATGGGCGATGATCGTGTCGCTGTCGCCGATCGTCTCGCCGTCATCAACCATATAGGGCAGCTGTCCGCGCGGCGCCTGCGCGGCATCGAAGATGTTCTGATGAACGAAGGGTATTTGGGCCAGCTTCAGAAACGCATAGACCTTGAGGCCGTAGCCGTTGTTGTCGGCGACTCCGAAAAGCTTCGGGTAGGAGAAGAGCGTGATCATGGGAACCCCCTCAAAAGGCCATAGCACAATCGCAATCCTTGCGAAACGAAGGCGCCTTATTCGCGCGCCGTGAGGAAGTCGACCGGCGCGGTCTCTCTCGCCGTGAATACCGCCGCCGTGAGCACGCCGCCATAGACGCAAGCGGTATCGATATTGATGCGGTTGGGCCTGACCTCCGGCCGTCCGTTCCTCGTCGGCGTGTGGCCATGCACGATGAGCCGGCCATAATCGCGATCGCTGTGATGGAAAGGCCCGCGGATCCACAGCAGCGCCTCGCGCGGCTGCCGGTCGAGCGGATGATCCGGATCGACGCCGGCATGGACGAAGAACCTTTTGCCGTCATCGAAGGAGAGGCCGAGCGACCTCACCCAGGCAATGTCGTCTTGCGGCAGTCCCGCGGGATCGCGCGTGCCGTAGCTGAGCAGCGTCTGCATGCCGCCATTGTTGAACCACCAGCTGGGATCGCCGCTGTCGATCGCCCCGAGCATCAGCTCCTCGTGATTGCCCATCAGGCAGACGACGTCGCCAGGCATGCGCTGCTGCAAAGCGCGGAGCGTCGCGATGGCGGACCGGCTGTCCGGGCCGCGGTCGACATAATCGCCGATGAAGACGAAGCGATGCGCCCGCCCGGAAGCGTAGTCGGTGCACAGGCGCAAAAGCTCGAGCAGGGCGCGCTCGCATCCATGGATGTCGCCGACGGCGAAGGTTATGGCGGGAATCATTGACGGCACCTTAGCGTTTTAAGCCGGGAAGCCAAGCCCGGACGTTTGCCATGAGAAGCCGAGGAGTAGAGTTGCAAATATAAAACAGGATCGGGAAACCTGTAGGGCGGTGAGATTTTCGGGTGACTGGTTTCTATCTCACAGCTTGTTCCCACTGCGAGGGAACCTTTGCCATCCGCATAATTATTCCGTATCGTCAAGTTCCTTCTTTACAATTCTAACAACTTTGTTATCGTGTTTCCTCATCAAGTAAGGCTTTGCGTGTAGGTACCGCGCGTAAACGCGGGGGAGGTGAAGTGGACTTGAGTCCATCCCCCTGATCGAAACTCAGCAACAGTCACGCCTGTCGCTACGGATGCTGAGTATATAAATCCCGAAAAAGTGACCTTCTGAAGCCCAACAATTCCGTCCCTCTTTGCGCATGCCGGATCGATCGGCGGCGAAGGGACGAATTTTGCTTTTCATCTGACATGACTGACGCAGCGGGGGCGAAAAACTGTGAACGCAGATTTCGCATGGGAGGACATTACGATGGCTACAGGAAAGATCAGCAAGGTCTACCAGCACTGGGCCGATGAGGTTGGCGCGTGGAACAACAACATCCTGTCGGCGAACAAATCCGAATATTCCGAGGGCGAGGTGATCCCTCATGTCTTCGTCTTCAAGGCCTCCAATCAGGCCCCACTCGTAAATGGACAAGAATATACATTCACGATCACCTACAATTTCTACCAGGCGAACACCAATGCGGGCGGTTTTGCCTTCATTACCGACTTTAACACAAGCCGGACTCCGGGCTCGCTACCGGGTGCGTCCCCTGGTCAAGACCCCGTGATAGACAGCACGTTCGCCAACGGCGGCGGCATCCAGGGCAGTTTTTACACGGTCGACGCCGATATCACGGAGGTCAGTGATGTGACCTTCACGGGAACCGGCACCAAAGATGGGCAAGTTACGGTTACCTTCATCTACACCGGCCCCACCACGACGAACGGGATTGCCGAGATCTATTACGGCCTGCAGATTGCCGCTCCCGGAGATGTGCCGGATCAGGGATCAGGACCGACGAATGGCGCTTCGGCCTGGACCGGCGGTTCCTTGCAAACGACTGTCGACATCGGCGGTTCCGGCGCGACGTCGATTCAGCTCTCGCCGGCAGCGATCGTGGTGCCGGATGACCCGGCGATCGAGATCGTCAAGACCGGGACGTTCAACGATGCGAACGGCGACGGCAATGCCGATGTCGGCGAGACGATCACCTATGCCTTCGCGGTCAGCAACATCGGCAACGTGACGCTGAACGGCGTGACGGTAACCGATCCCAAGGTGACGGTGGTTGGCGGACCAACCACGCTGGATGTGGGCGAGACCGACACGACGACCTTCACCGGCAGCTACGTGGTTACCCAGGCCGACATCGATGCCGGCCAGGTTGACAATCTGGCGCTGGCGACCGGCACGTCGCCGGCGGGCGACAACGTCACCGACGACGACGACGAGACGGTGCCGCTGGCGCAGGTCCCAGGGATCGCTCTGGTCAAGACAGGGGCGTTCAACGACGAGAACGGAGACGGCAATGCCGATGCCGGCGAGACGATCACCTACGCTTTCGCGGTCAGCAACACCGGCAACGTGACGCTGAACGGCGTGACGGTAACCGATCCGTTGGTGACGGTGGTCGGTGGACCGACCACGCTGGATGTGAACGAGACCGACACGACGACCTTCACCGGCAGCTACGTAGTCACCCAGGCCGACATTGATGCCGGCCAGGTTGACAATCTGGCGCTGGCCACCGGGTCCCCGCCGGCGGGCGACAATGTTACAGACGACGACGACGAGACGGTGCCGCTGGCGCAGGTCCCGGGGATCGATCTGATCAAGACAGGGACGTTCAACGACGAGAACGGTGACGGCAATGCCGATCTCGGTGAGACGATCACCTATGCCTTCGCGGTCTCCAACACCGGCAACGTGACGCTGACCAATGTGACGGTGACCGACCCCAAGGTGACGGTGGTTGGCGGACCGACCACGCTGGATGTGGGCGAGACCGACACGACGACCTTCACCGGCAGCTACGTGGTTACCCAGGCCGACATTGATGCCGGTCAGGTTGACAATCTGGCGCTGGCCACCGGCTCCCCGCCGGCGGGCGGCGACGTCACTGACGACGACGACGAGACGGTGGACCTGGGGCAGGACCCGGGGATCGCCCTGGTCAAGACAGGGACGTTCAACGACGAGAACGGTGACGGCGATGCCGATGTCGGCGAGACGATCACTTACGCCTTCGCGGTCAGCAACACCGGCAATGTGACGCTGACCAATGTGACGGTGACCGATCCCAAGGTGACGGTGGTTGGCGGACCGACCACGCTGGATGTGGGCGAGACCGACACGACGACCTTCACCGGCACCTATGTGCTCACCCAGGAAGACATCGACGCCGAACAGGTCGACAACCTGGCGACGGCGGATTCCGACGAGAGCGATCCGGCGAGCGACGACGAGACGGTGCCGCTGGACGACGATGCTCCTGTGGTTGGCGAGCTTGGCGTTTTCGTCGACGAGGACTTCCTCGCCGCCGGCAATCAAGACCTGCCGAGCCCATCGCCGGGCGACGACGGTGGCTCGGACAGTGTGACCGACGACTTCCCGATCGACTTCGAATCGGATTTCGACGGGGCGACGATCAGCTTCGCCGCACTGGACGGTCAAGCGGTCACGGACACCTCGAGCAATGCGGTTATGACGTCCGATGGCAATCTTCCCCTGACCTACGTCTGGGACGGGGCGACCAATACGCTCTATGGCTCGACGGATCCGACTGATGCCGCGGCCACCGCGGCATTTACGCTGCAAGTCACCAATCCCGGCATCGGCAATGAAAGTGGCTCTTTTGTCTTCACGCTGCAGCAAGCGCTGGAGCATGGGCAAGGAGTCACACCCAACACCGAGAATCCGAACATCGACCTCGCCTTGGGCTATGTGGCGACGGATGTCGACGGCGATGAGGCGCTCGGTACGCTCGGGATCACGATCGACGACGACATCCCGATCCGGGCCGCTGACGCGACACCAATCGCGGCGACGGTCTTGGAGGACGGCATGTCGATAGTCGGAGGTGATCCGGGAGGCCTGAACGGCGCCGACCAGTCGGAAGGCAACAAGGAGTCAGGCGAGACCAACGACGACGACCAGAAGTCGAGCCTCGTCGCAGGGTCGCTGGCAGCGCTGGTGGCCGTGGGAGCGGATGCACCGGCTGCCTTCGGCCTTGACAGCGACACGTCAGCGCTGCCGGAGCTCTTTTCGAAGGGCGACGCTGTCACCTATGCGACGAGTGACGAGAACTTGGATGGGACCCTCGACACGCTTGTGGCCACGGCCGACGGACGTACCGTCTTCACCCTGGTGGTAAACCCGGATGGGACATGGGAGTTCGATCTCGACGACCAGCTCGACCATGTGGATGACGGGGCCGACGATGAAAACGTCGATCTGGTCACCACGGGCACGTCGGTTCCTGCCATCGACTTCTCCTCGATCATCCAGGTGACGGACGCCGACGGCGACACAGTGAATGTGCTGGTGGCGGACGACTTCACCATTGCGGTGGAGGACGACATCCCCGAGCTCACCGGCGCCGAAGACCTGAGCGTAGAGAATGTCGTGGGATCGGCGGGAACGGCAAGCGGTCAGGCCACGTTCTCGGTCGGTGCGGATGAGGCGGTGAGCTTCATCATCACCGAGGCGACGGGCGAGGAAGGGGTCGACTACACCATCAGTCTCGACGGCAAGACCGTAACTGGTCACATGGATCTCGACGGTGACGGGACTATAGAACCTGGTGAAGACCTCTATACGTTCACCATCGACGACACAGGTGCTTATACTTTTGAGCTCCTGGCCGAGCTGCCGCCACCCGACCCAGTGGTCTTCAGCGCGGCGGGGATTGCCTCCGGCGATTACCCCGACCTGACTCTCTCGAATAGCGGGTTGCAGCTGGTTATCGATGCCGAGACCGCTGCCGGGGCCGATACCACTCTTCAGGTGAGCCAGGCCTCGGGCGGTGGAATTGGTGTTGTCCAGAACACCATCGAGAACGAGGAATCGGTGACGTTTTCGTTCGAGGACTCGGGCGGAAACGAGGTCGCCGCGTCTCAGTTCACGGTGACCATCAAGGACGACGCGGGCAATCCAGATTACGTCTGGTCCGCTATCCTGGAAGACGGGACGGTGGTGGCCCTACTCGACGATGGCGGCGCGAACAATCCCGGCGGCGCCGACGTGACCTATACCGCAGTCGGAAGCGGCGATCTCATCGCCACTGTGGAGCTTGCGAGCGGCGAGCGGTTCACCGATATCCAGCTGCAAGTGGTGGGCAACCAGAACGACAAGGCCAAGCTTGGATTGGAGGGCTTCTCGTTCACGCCCGATACGCCGGACGTCAACCTGGCCTTCGACATCGAGGCCACGGACGCCGATGGCGACACCGCGACCTTGCAACTGGCCGACTCCGATACCGACGGGGACCTTGATTCGCTTCAAGTGCACATCGAGGCTGACGGCGATCCGACGACACTACTGGCGGACGCCGCCATGCAGACTTACCTGCAGTCGCTGTCGAGTTCGGTGTAGGAAGTGAATGCGTCTTCCGTTCGAGGCGGCCCTCGCCCGCCGGGCGAGGCCGCGCTCGCTTTGCAGCAGATCCGACCCTGGCTTTACGGGGTCGGTCTCTTCTCGGTGATCATCAATCTGCTGATGCTCACCGGCGCGCTCTATATGCTGCAGCTGTATGATCGCGTATTGACCAGCCGCAGCCTGGCGACGCTCGTGGCGATCTCTCTGATCGCGCTCGCCGCCTTCGGCGCGCAAGGGGTTCTCGATGCCATCCGCGCGCGGATGCTGGTGCGCATCGGCGCGCGGTTTGACGAGATGCTGGCGCCGCGCGCCTTCGACGCCGTCACCATGCTGTCGTTGAAGGGCGCGACATCCGGCCAGTCGATCCAGCCGGTGCGCGATGTCGAGAATATCCGCGGCTTCCTCTCCGGTCTCGGACCGACGGCCTTGTTCGATATGCCGTTCATGCCGTTGTTCCTCGCCGCCTGCTTCCTGCTCCATCCGGGGCTCGGCTGGCTGGCGCTTGCCGGCGGCGTGGTCATCATCGTGCTGACCCTTTCAGTCGACCTCCTCTCCCGCATCGCCGCGAAGGAGACGCAGTCGCATGCGCTGGAGCGCCATGTCGTTGTCGACATGGCGCGGCGCAATGCCGAAGCCATCGCCGCCATGGGCTTCCGGCATGCGGTGCAGAGCCGCTGGAGCGACATCAACGCCCGCTATGTCGCGGGCTCGCTCAGGGTCGCCGCCACGGCGGGCTCCTTCGGATCGGCGGCCAAGATCTTCCGGCTGATGCTGCAATCGGCGATCCTCGGGCTTGGCACCTATTATGCCATTCACCAGGAGATCTCGGCCGGGGCCATCATTGCCGCCGCGATCATGTCATCGCGCGCCTTGGCGCCGATCGAGATCGCCATCGCCCACTGGCGGTCATTCGTGGCCTCCCGCCAGAGCTATGTGCGCTTGCGCGAAAACCTGGAAAGCCTGGCCTCCGTCGCGCCACCCCTGGCCCTGGCGAAACCACGTCGAAGCTTGGCGGTCGAGGGAATCTACGTGGCTGCACCCGGCGGGAAGCGGCCGATCCTGCAAAATATCAGCTTCAGGCTCGCGGCCGGTTCGGCGCTCGGCATCATCGGGCCGAGCGGGGCCGGCAAATCGACGCTGGCGAGGACGCTGGTGGGCGTGTGGCCCGCGGCCTCTGGCACTGTCCGTCTCGATGGCGCGGCACTCGACCAGTGGGAGGAGACCCAACGCGGCCGCTTCATCGGCTACCTGCCTCAGGATGTCGAGCTCTTCGACGGCTCGGTCGCCGAGAACATTGCCCGCTTCGACCCCAACGCATCGCCCGATGCGATCGTCGCGGCGGCGCAGACGGCGGGTGCCCACGATCTGATCGTCAGGTTCCCCCAAGGCTACGATACCCTGATCGGCGAGGGCGGAGCGAAACTGTCGGGCGGACAGCGCCAGCGGATTGCTCTGGCACGCGCGCTCTACGGCGACCCGTTCCTGGTGGTCCTGGACGAGCCCAATTCCAACCTCGATGCCGAAGGCGAGCGCGCTCTGGCGAGCGCGATCCAAGCTGTGCGCCGGCGATGGGGCATCGTCGTGATGATCACGCATAGCGGCCACGCTATCGAAATCGCCAATGTCGTCGGCCTCATGCGCGACGGAGGCTTCGTGGAGTTCGGGTCGAAGGATGAGGTGGCGAATAAGCTTGCGCGCCTGGCCCCGGCGGCACGCATCGCGCCGGCACGCGCCGCCTCGGCACCTCGGGCAAAACCGGAGGATACCGTCGTGGAATTCAATAGACCGGAGCGACAAGTGTCATGACCATCCAGAAAAAGCCGGCAACCGAACCGGCATCTCACCACCTGCGTTCGCTCCGGCGCCAGAGCGTCTTGGGGATCGGCACAGCGACCGTGCTCCTTGTCGCGCTCTGCGCCTGGGCCACGACCGCGCAGCTTTCCGGCGCGGTCGTGGCGGGTGGCCAGTTCGTCGTTCAGTCAAACGTCAAGAAGGTGCAGCACCCGGCCGGCGGCATTGTCGGCGAGCTCCTGGCCAAGGAAGGCGACCTCGTCCAGGCCGGTGACCTCCTGATCCGGCTCGACGAAACGGTGCTGCGCGCCAACCTCCAGGTCGTTCTGAAGCAGGCTGACGAGTTGCGTATCCGCGCCGCGCGCCTCACCTGCGAGCGTGCCGGCTGTGACGAACCGCAGTTCCCGCCCGATCTCATGGCCCGTTCGGATGATCCGGAAGTGACTCAGCTCATCGTCAGCGAGCGGGCGCTTTTCGAAGCACGCCGCGATGCCCGCACCAGCGTCAAGAAGCGGCTCGAGCAGCGCATCCTGCAGCTCGGCAAGGAGATCGAAGGCCTCGAGGTGCAGAAGAAGGCGCGCACAAAGCAGAGCGCCATTGCTGATGAGGAGCTCGAGGGCCTGAAGAAGCTGAAGGCGCAAAAGCTCATCCAGACCCAGCGCTTCAACAGCCTGGAGCGGGAATATGTCGATCTCGAGGGCCAGAGGGGCCAGCTCGAGGCCTCCATCGCGCAGTCGCAGGGCAAGGTCGTCGAAACCGAGCTGCAGATCGTCAATATCGACGAGGACTTCCGCGCCGAAACCTCGAAGGAGTTGACCGAGGTCCAGCCGAAGATCGCCGAGCTGGCCGAGCAGCGCATCGCCGCCGAAGATCAGTTGAAGCGAACCGAGATCCGGGCGCCGCAGACCGGTTATGTGCATCAGCTGGTGGTCCACACCGTCGGCGGCGTCATCATCGCCGGCGAACCGGTGATGCTGATCGTTCCGATGAACGATCCGCTGCGGCTCGAGGTCAAGGTCGCGCCTCAGGACATCGACCAGCTCTTTGTCGGGCAGGAAGCGATTGTCCGGATCCAGGCCTTCAATCAGCGCACCACGCCTGAGCTCGCTGGGCAAGTGGCCCAGGTCTCGGCCGACGTGACCACCGATCCGGAGTTGCAAATCTCCTATTATGTGGTCCGCCTGTCGCTGTCGGAGAGCGAGATCAGCCGGCTCGGTGGTCTCCGTCTGGTGGCCGGCATGCAGGCGGAGGCTTTCATCAAGACGACGGAGCGGTCGTTCTTTGAATACCTTCTGAAGCCGCTCTCTGAACAGATGTCGCGCGCGTTCAAGGATCGCTGAAGCTCATCATCGTCCACAGCCATGAAAAGCACACTTTACGATACAGCACTCATCTCCATCAGACGGCAGATGGAGCGCTCGATCAGCTTGGCAGAACCATGCGTCACCGCTGATTACTCTTGCGAAGCAGTACCTCGCGCGGCTGGTCTGGACGGATCCGGCCTCGTCGCGGGCAGTCTTCGCCGCCGCCCTTCTCTTGATGTTGGGCGGCGTCTTCCTTTTTCTGATGCCCGGCATGCCGGCGGAAGTGATGATCTTCACCGGCAAGCAGACGGTGCTCGACTACATCATCCGCCCGCTATCGGAATCGGTGCGCCGGAGTTTCAGGGATGAGTAGGCGCAGGTTGCAACAGTTGCTGCTAGAGCAGTTTATCCCCCTCTCCCGTTGCGCAGCAATGGGAGAGGGTGCCCGAAGGGCGGGTGAGGGCTCTTATCGGGCCTCGGGAAGTTTATGCTCCAGTGCAAGAAGGATCATGTCCATGACGTCGTCGAAACGGCGGTAAACATCGTCGTTCATCACGCGCAGAATCCGATAGCCCTGCGATCTGAGATATGCCGTACGCCGTTCGTCGTAGTCGATCTCGTGATCTTCCGAATGAGTGGCGCCATCGACCTCGATGATCAGGCGGGCTTCACGGCAGAGAAAATCGACAGTGAAAGGCCCAATCGGATATTGCCGGGTGAACTTGTGACTCTGCAGACGGCGGCCGCGCAGGCCTGACCACAGACGCTCTTCCGCCGGAGTCTGGCTGTGGCGGAGGCGGCGGGCCTGCTCAAGGCGCTTCTGCTGAGTGATGGCCATAGGAGTCACTTTATCGCGTGTGGGAAAGCTGCGCCAGTAAGAGCCCTCACCCGGCCTTCGGCCACCCTCTCCCATCCTTCGGACGGGAGAGGGGGATAGATTGAGAGAGCGGGGATGAAATCATCACCTCCGCTCGAACAGCCCGCCTTCGCCGACATGCATGTTGGTGAGGAGGCGCTCCTGGTTGACGAGGCGCCAGGAGAGGAGGCGCTTGGCGTAGCGCAATTCGGTGTCGCGATGCTCAAGTCTGCCGGCGAGATTGATGAACTCATGCGGATCGTTGGCGATGTCGAAGAGGAGCGGCGGCAGA
The DNA here is from genome assembly GCA_021828105.1 of Pseudomonadota bacterium. GTDB lineage: Bacteria > Pseudomonadota > Alphaproteobacteria > Rhizobiales > Aestuariivirgaceae > Taklimakanibacter. The sequence goes on along the minus strand of JAKATG010000017.1, from coordinate 22,846 downwards.
GCGGCGAAATGCACATATTTGTATTTGTCGTCGCGGATGACGGCATAAGAGCATTCGTCCGATGCGATGCCGAGCGCCGTTTCGACGCGCTGGCTCCGGACATTGCGGAAGTCGTGCTCGAAGAACACCGCATCGCGCCAAGCCGCGGGGGCCTCGCCTGAAAGGAAGGACAGCAGCGAGCGCCCGTCGCAGCTGCGCGGGATCGGGGCGCCCAGCCAGTCGAGGATCGTCGGCATGACGTCGATCGCCTCGCTGAACTGCGCAACCTTCGTGCCGCGCGCCGCCTTGGCTTGGGGCCGCGGATCGCGGATCACCATGGGCACATGGAAGGAGCCGTCGAAATAGATCTCCTTGCCCCATATATAATGATCGCCCAGCATCTCGGCATGGTCGCTGGTGACGATGATGAGCGTACGCTCATACTGCCCGGTCTCTTTCAGGCGGGCGATGATGCGGCCGAGATGATGGTCCATCTCCTGGATGAGGCCCAGATAGGTCGCCTTCATCTGGCGGATCTCGAGATCCGGGGCTTTGACGAGATCGAGCGGATTGTGCTCGTCATAGCTCCCCGGCCGCGCCACATTCGCGATCTCATGCGCGAGCAGCGGATGCTGCGATCCTTCCGCATCCGGGCTCGCCTGGCGCTTCGGAAAATCGACTTCGGCCGGATGGACGCTTTCGTTGTAGGGCTCGGGCGCGATGATCGGCGGATGCGGGCGCAAGAACACGAAATGCGCGAACCATGATCTGTCGCGCTTGAGCGTCAACCATTTCAGGAATTCTTGCGTGAGAAAGGCGGTCTCGCTGTGCTCAGCCTTGTATTGCGTGGGAATGAAGCGGAAGCCGCGGTCTTTCGGCTGCGGAAAACCTTGGCGCGGGCGGAATACGTCCGCGCGGCCCTTGGGCAGGTCGTAGCCGAGAGCGATCAATTCCGCCACCCAGCGGCCCATATCCTCCGGCAGATGCAAGGGCGTGATGAAGCCCGGCAGCACGCCTTCGTCATAGGCGGTGAGCGCCGGGTCTTTCGGCGCAAGGCCGCGCGGATCGGGCGTCGTGTCGGTATAGCCGAAAAGCGCGGGCTCGTAGCCAAGCTTGCGCGCCTCGAGCGCCAGGTTGGTGTGGCGCCTGTCGAGCGGCGTGCCGTTGCGGCCCGAGCGGTGGTTCATCAGATACATGCCGGTGAGGAGGCTGGTGCGCGACGGACCGCAAGGCGTGCACTGGCCGAAATGCCTGGTGAAGGTGACGGCATCCCGCATCAGCGCATCGAGATGCGGCGTCTTCGCCTGCCTGTGGCCAAGGCCTGAGATGCAGTCGCCGCGCCATTGATCGGCGCAGATGAGAAGGATGTTAGGTTGTTGAGGATTCATTGAACACTGTTCCAGTCTATGCATCCCCTCTCCAACCATTCCCCTTCTCCCGCGCGTAGCGTGGGAGAAGGTGGCCGAAGGCCGGATGAGGGCTCTTTCGCGCAATGTGTTCTGATCTCAGCGAGTATTCCTTGCTGAAGCAAAGAGCCCTCACCCGCCCTTCGGGCACCCTCTCCCATTGCTTCGCAACGGGAGAGGGGGGAAATTCGCAGAGGGAGCGAACCACGCCTCATTCCTTCATCTCGGCGATGGCGCTTTTGGCGATGTGGATCTCGGCTTTGTCGCCGATATGGAAGCGGGGCGCGTCGGGCTTGTTCACCATGTCGGCCTTGATCGTGACGTCTTGGGCGCTGGTATAGAGCCGCACCATGGCGCCCAGCACTTGCACGGCGGTGACGGTGACCTCGGCGGCAAGCCCGTTGGCCTTGCTGCCGGGGGGCAGCGGCAGCTTCAATATGTCGATCGCCTCGGGCCTGATCGCCCAGGCATGGTCGGGGCGGATGGCGAAGAGGCGCTCGACCGCGGATGGCTCGATGATGTTGAAGTCGCCGATGAAATTGGCGACCGCGAGGCTCTTCGGGCGGTTGTAGATGTCGGCCGGCGCGCCGATCTGGGCGAAGCGGCCCTGCTGCATGATGGCGACGGTATCGCCCAGCATCATCGCCTCTTCCTGGTCATGGGTGACGAAGATGGCGGTGAAGCCCACATCCTGCTGCAGGCGCTTCAGCTCATCGCGCAGGCGCTTCCTGATCTGGGCATCGAGCGCCGAGAGGGGCTCGTCGAGGAGCAGGAGCTTGGGCTCGAGCACGAGAGCGCGGGCGAGCGCCACGCGCTGCTTCTGGCCGCCCGAAAGGGCCGCGGGCCTCGCCTTGGCGCGGGGCTCGAGGCCCATGAGCGCGATGACGGCCGCGACCTTCTTCGCGATCTCAGGTCTCGGCAGCTTCTTCTGCTCGAGGCCGAAAGAGAGATTCTGCTCGACCGTCATATTGGGGAAGAGCGCATAATGCTGGAACACCATGCCGACGCCGCGATGCTTCGCCTCGAGATGGGTGACATCGCGCCCGTCGATATGGATATGGCCGCTGTCGGGGCGCGCGAGGCCCGCCACGGCGCGCAGCAGCGTGGTCTTGCCGCAGCCCGAAGGCCCGACCAGCACGCAGATGCGGCCCTGCTCGACATCGAGGTCGATATCCTCGAACACCGTCGTCGTGTCGAAGCGCTTGGTGAGCTTGCGGATCTCGACATAGCTCATGCTTCGGTTCTCCGCGATGTCGCCCAGACCACGATCGCGGTCGCGGCGAAGATGACGATGAAATAGGTCGAGATGAGCACGCTCAGTTGCCGGCCCGAGCCGCCATTGAGCACCGCCATATGGATCTGGAGGGTGGGGAAATGGCCGCCGACCAGGAGATTGGCATAGACGAAATCGCTGATTGCCAGCGTGAAGTTCATGACGAGGCCGATGATGAGGCCCTGCCGGATCGAGGGCAGCACCACGCGCCAGAGGATGAGGGCGTCGGACGCGCCCAGGAGCCGGCCCGCTTCGAAGAGCTCGGTGACGCGAAGTGCCCTGAGATTGTTCTTGATCGGCACGTAATAGAGAGGAGCGGCGAGCGGCATGTAGCCGAAGATGAGCACCAGGGGCGAGCCGGTGAGGACGATGCCGTGATTGCCGGAATAGAGGCGCAAGAGCCCGAGCGCCAGCACGATGGTCGGCACCGCATAGGGGAGGATGACGAGGCCGGCGATGACGCGGTCGAGGGTTGGGAAATAGCAATGGGCGACGAGGATGGCGGGCACGACGATGAGCGGCGTCACCACCAGCGAGCCGAAGCCGACGATGAGCGAATTGATGATCGCCTGGGTGAAGCGCGGGTCCTGGATGATCTTGGCGATATGCGCGAAAGTGTAGCCGTCGGGCAGGATGGTGCCGGCCCAGTCGACCGCCAGGCTGTTGAGGAAGACGGCGACGATCGGCAGAAGCTGCAGGATGGCGAGGAGGCCGATCCAGAACCAGTCCTGTCTGCTGCGCTCAAGCATGGGCGGCGCTCTTTACCCTCGCCCCGCGAAGCGGGGAGAGGGTAGGGGCCCGCCGCTGAGCGGCGGGAAGGGTGAGGGGCTCTTTGCAGGCAATGTGCTTCGCCACGCATGTGCTCGCGTCCTTCGACGACCTGCTGATTTCTGCGCCGTGGCCCCTCACCCTCCCATTGCTGCGCAATGGGCCCCTCCCTCTCCCCGCTTTGCGGGGCGAGGGTGAAGGGCGAATGGTGCGGACGTTCAGCATCTGACGCACCTCACGGCTCCGGCTGCTTCGGCTTGAGGAAGAGCTGCTCGACGATGATCGGGATGACGAGGCTCACCACCAGCAGCATGGCAAGCGCGTCGGCGAGGTTGGGATCGGAGAAGACATCGCCCGCGGTGAGCTCGCCGATGCGGATGGTGACGACATTGGCGCTGCCGCCGACCAAGGCCCAGGCGGTCGCATAGGTGCCCATGGCATTGGCGAAGAGGAGGAGGAAGGCGCCCAAGAGGCTCGGCATCAGGATCGGCAGGCCGATGCGCCGCCAGAAGGCGAAGCGGCTGGCGCCGACGATATGGGCCGCCTCCTCGAGATCGGAGGTCAAGGCGGCGAGCGCCGGCAGCACCAGGAGGATGGCGAAGAGGATCTGGAAATAGGAATAGGCGATGACGAGGCCCGTCGTCGAATAGACGTTGAAGTCCTCGAACAGGCCCATGCGCTGCATGAGGAGCGTGAAGGAGCCCGAGACGCCGAGCAGGATGACGAAGGAGAAGGCGAGCGGGAAGCCGGTGAAATTGGCGCCGATATTGGAGCAGATGACGACGAATTGCTGCACCTTGCCCGGCATGCGCTTGAGGATCACCGCGGCGGGGAGGCCGATGCCCAAGCCAATGAGCGCGGTCGCGATCGAGATGGCGAAGCTCACCTTGAAGGAGCCGAGATAGAAGCGGCTGGTGAGGATCTCGAAATAATTGCCGATCGAGGTCGCGTCTTCCTTCATGAGGCTGTTGGCGGCGACCGCGATCAAGGGCAGGAGCTCGAACATGAAGATGACGATGAGGAACGGCAAGGCCGCGAGCCAGGCGAGGAGCTTCGTTTTGGCGGAGATGTCGATCATGCGGCTCTTACCGCCCTAGCCAGGTTTCCCCTTCTCCCGCTTGCGGGAGAAGGTGGCCGACAGGCCGGATGAGGGTGTTGGTGCCGCTGATAGATCGCGGTGAATTTCATCGCATGTAATTCTCCACCGTGGTGCAAATCAGCCACAGCTCTCATTGTCACGAACACCCTCATCCGCCCTTCGGGCACCTTCTCCCGCAAGCGGGAGAAGGGGAACGATGGCGGAGTGCGAGGGGAAGAAAATTTCCCCCTCTCCCGCACCAAGATGCGAGGGAGAGGGGGACCGAGAGGCCGGAGGGCGCGTTGCGGCCTATCGGTATTCCGTCGCATCGGACCGGTTTTCGGATAATCCGATGCGCAGCAAAAAGACCTCACATTTTCGACAGCACTTGCTCCTGCCATTGCCGGCCGAGCTGCTTGGCGGCGTCCATCCACAAGTCGGAATTGACCGGGCGCGCTTTGGCATATTGCTCGGACGGCAGCACGTTCTCGGCGACCTCGGGCGGCAGCGTGATGTGATCGATCAGGATGGGCCTGGCAAAGCCCTTGGCGAAATTGATCTGGCCCTGTTCGGTGAAGATATATTCGCGCACCACGCGCGCGATATTGGGGCGCTTGCTGAAAGCGTTGATCGTCGTCGTATAGCCCGAGACGACCGAGCCTTCCGAGGGGATCCACACGTCGAACTTGTCCTTGCCGACGAGGTTGCGATAGTTGAGCGCATTGAAGTCCCACACGATGCCGACCTCGATCTCGCCCTTCTCCATATTGCCGGGATTGGCGCCGATGGTGAGGAGGCGCTTCTGCTCGGCGATCTTGGCGAAGAGGTCGATCGCCGGCTGCAGGTTCTCCTCGCCGCCGCCGAGCGCGATCGCCGCGGCCAGCACCAGCGCATTGGATTGCGCCGCCTTGCCGACGTCGCCCACCGCCACCTTGTAGTCGCCTTGCAACAGATCGCTCCAGGTCTTGGGCGGGTTCTGCACCTTCTTCGAGACGATGAAGGAGATCGTGCCGGTATAGCCCAGCATCCAGTGGCCGTCCTTGTCCTTGGCCCAGTCGGGGATCTTGTCCCAGGTCGCGGGCTTGTAGGGGGCGGAGAGGCCCTTCTTCAGGGCGATCGGCCCGAATTCGATGCCGACCTCGGCGATATCGGCCGAGGCATTGGCCTTCTCGGCCTCGAACTTGGCGAGCTCCTCGGCGCTCGACATGTCGGTGTCGGTGTGGGTGACGTTGTACTTCGCCATGATGTCCTTCCACTGGCCGCCCCAATTGGCCCAGTTGTCGGGAAGGCCGAGGCTCACCACCTGGCCTTCCTTGCGCGCCGCCTCTTCCATTTCGGCGAATGATTCGGCGAAGGCGGGTGATGGGGCGGAGGCGAGAGCGGGAATGATGGCGAAACTTAAGAGAAGTCCCTGAGTGAAGGTCCTGCGGGTGATCGGCATCTGAGTGACTCCGGTTGAAGCGGTAAGACCCTGTTGCCGGCACATGTCGTCCATGTGCCGGTTCGGTGACGGTGACTCGTGATGCCGCCGATCCGGTTGCGGTCGTGCTTCAAGAAGTGTGGAAAGCGATTGCCGGCGAGTCCGGATCTCTGCGGGCCAAAATTTCGCCCGCTGTGATCGAACTCGTCGCCGGCGGGCCTCACCCCCCGTTAGCGACTGCTCTCGAGATCGGCGACGGCAAGCCGCCGCTTTCTGTAGTCGGTATTCGCCCTCAGGCCGGTGAGTGAATGCCCAAATGGTCGCCGCGTCAAGCCCGAAATGACTATTCGGTCATAATTAAATTGACTGGATGGTCATAAGCCTGTCACCGAACGCTGCCTCGCGGCCGCGCCGCCAGCCCGCTGGCGGGTGCAGTCCATCGGGGAGAGTCGCGAATATCAGGGATTTTCAGGGATTATCAGGGATTTTTCGGAAAAAATTGGCGGTCTGAGCAATATCAAGGGGTTAGGAAAACGAGCAGGGATTTATCGATCCGCGAGCAGGGACTTTCACGAGGCGCCGCTTTGCCCGAGGCTCGATCCTCCATGCTGAGATTTCCCAAATCTCACGGCCTGGCCCACGATAGCAAGGGCTTTTTGCAGCCGGTCCTGCGAAGCGCCAAGCGCGTAGCAGGACGCCTAAGCCGCGTCGTCCTCGGCGATGATGATCTCGACGCCCGCAAGCGTCAGCAGGCTCGCCAGCGTCGGCTCCGGCGCCTTGTCGGTGACCAGCCGGTCGATCCGTTCCGGCCCGCAGATCTGGATGAGCGCATTGCGGTTGAGCTTGCTCGAATCGGCGAGCACGGTCACGGTGCGGGCCGCATCGATCATGGCGCGCGAGACATAGGCCTCATCGACATTGTAATCCATGAACTTGGCGGCGCCGCTGAGGCTGCCGATGGTGAGGACGGCGTGATCGGCATGGATCTCGCGCACCTGCTCGACCACTTGCGGCCCCAACGTCTCGAAGGCATCGCCGAAATAGCCGCCGCCCAGGAGATGGATCGGCCCGCGATGGTTGGCGTTCCACAATTCCTGCGCCACCATCGTGGCATTGGTGATGACGGTGAAGGGGCCGTATCGGGCGAGCTCCTCGGCGAAGAAGATGGTGGTGGTGCCGCAATTGATGAGGAGGCTGTCGCCGGGCTTGAACAGCTTTGCCGCCGTCCGGCCGATGCGGATCTTCTCCGGCCGGGCGCTGGCGCGCCTTTCGCCGAGCGTGCCTTCCTGGGCCGTCTGCGCCTGCTGCTGCGCCGCCTTGGCGCCGCCATGGACCTTGCGCAGGAGCCCTTGCTCCGACAAGAGGGAGAGGTCCCGCCTGACCGTCTCGCGCGAGGTTTTCAGGCTATCCGACAGGTCGTCGACCGTCACCCGGGCGGTCTGGTTCACCAGCTCCAGGATCTTGCGCCGCCGCTCCGCGGGTCTCATGGATACCTCCCCTCTGCCTGTTCGGGCAATCTCACAGGGACCGAGAGTGCCCATATGGGCAAGAGAGTGTCAACGGGATCCGCTAGGAGGATTATGTTCGGCGCCGATTGGAGGGGGCCTGGTTCAACATTTGGAATCCGCCAGTCGCGCCTATTCAGGGTGCTGAAGAAAGAGATTATAAAAACCTGTGGACAATTGTGTTGTCCGCTAGCGGCCAATACGCAAGCAAAATCATGATACCGTATACTGAACAAGATTGACTGGAGTGCGAGCGATCTGCCGTTCCAGATTTCTGTTGCCGCAGTATTGGACAAGTTCGATCAAGCTGCTGAACTGATGCTAAGAATTGGCAAGAATGGTTCTGTTGAGAAAAACGACTATCATGAATGGCCTGTTTTCGAAACATTTCGCAAAACGGATCAATTCAAAAATGCATACAAGAAGATATACGGTGCTGTCTTTGAGGTGAACGACATAGCGCTTCGGAAAGGGCAAGATACAAACATTACTCCCATGGAAATTAGAAGTGCCAAATCAGCATTGCATTGAGGGAGTGGTTGCTCGTTCGATCGCCTAATTTCGCCATTCGTAGCGTACTTTTAACCGGTTCATCTGGTTATAGTTCAGTACTTTGCGGTGCTGAAGTTGTCCGACGATGATGCCAGGTGCCACCCCAAGCGATGATGCGAACCGCATTACTTCCTCTTCGGCGTAAGTGAAACGCGTTATAAACCGCGTCATTTCCTGTGTTGGGACCAGAAAATCTGCGGCCCAGTCATTTGCTTGCGCTTCCAACTCTGGACCCGCATTCCCTTTCCCCTCTTCGTCTAAGAATACGGACTTGCGACTATGCAGAATGAGGTGGGCACACTCGTGGAAAAATGTAAACCAAAAATGATCATTCGAGCGATGTCTAAGTGTTTGTTGAATTAGTGCTCGACGAGGACTCAACCAGCGCGACACACCGCTCAAGGCTACTTTTGGTAGGGCGCGCTCGAGAACGAATACAACTCCAGCCTCGGCGCATAGGTTCGTTATTATTGGTATGAATCTTTCGATTGGTTCAGTTGTCTGTGTTCTAATGATTTTCAGTGCCTGCACGAACTTTGCCCGATCAAAATCGGTCGGGTTTAGTCGATCGGCCTCTATATCGCCCAAACGCAACCATGCGGCAAGCGCGTGGGAGTCGCTGCTGAAACTCGGTGAATGGCGATATGTGCCTGTCAATAATTCGTCAAATCGTTCCTTACAGGCATCAATGCTACCAGCACCAAAAAACTGTAGAAGTTCGCGCACCTGAACAGCTGGCTTGTTACTTACGTTAAGATGACCGCGCTCACTAAGCTCCTTGAGTGGAAAGGATTTTGCCCAACTGATATAGCTTGCAAGCTTCTCATCTTCCTCAGCACGCGCTAAGTACAGACGGTATTGGGCCTCCATTGTCAATGAGATGACGGCTGGAATTTCAAGGACCCGTTCCAGCTGCAAAGCAGTTTCGGGCTCTATGGCCGCTTTCCCCGAAATAACTTCAGCTATGAGCTTCGCTGACCGTCCGCATCGACGTGCTAATTCGCGTCCTGAAATGCCAAGGTGATCCAGATGCTCTTGAATCAATTGACCAGGGGCAGCGGCGTGGTCAGGATCATACTTATGCCGAATGGTCATCTTGGGAATGACCAGGTTTTCAGATCCAAGTTGCTACTGAATTGCATCAGTCTCGACTCCAAGAATTTCAATTTCAGAAATGAGACCGAGATCAATTAGCACTGAGCTATTTTCTTTGGCTATCGGCTGAAACCGCAAACGTCGGGATCGGGCGAGGTTCACGGTAAATGTCGGGGGTTCCGTCTTTAAGCTAATTGGCGGTTTGCTAGGAACGGCCTTCAAGCTCGGGGCTGCTTTCAAGACTCCCATACGCACTGAAATGGATTGTGCGACGACAGGCCCATATTGGGCTTTAAGGAGTTTGAAGCTGTTGAACACCGCGCAAAGCCGGGCGTCACAGAAGCTTATGTCCACTCTTCCCGGCACCCATAATTGGCGAATCGTTTCGCGAATGGTAACACTATTGTGCTAGGACATGCAACCCAATGTGCTGCTACTCGATCTGATTTGCTCGATCAAGACGAGCATGTTCGATATTTTTTGACCTCGTAGTACAGAGGCAATTTGCATGCCGGCTCTCAGGATAAAGCTCGCCTCGCGCTGGGCCCCAAAGTAAACTGAATTGGAAGCGCGGGCTTACTTCGGTCCTACGTTCGGTCAAATATCTCACAAGCTCGGTTATCATCATGCAAGCGCTCATCGTAGCAACGAATGGAACTGATGGTCTGAAACCAGACCGCTGCTTTTCGTCAGAAAGCCCATAGGCCTCTTCTAGGATTGAGCAAATCGGCTTACCAATACGCTGTCGAAGCCACTCTTGACTCTCAGGTGTCGCGTCAATGAGGTGCGCTTCGTTCAGAGGCGCCAACAAATTGTCGAGGGCGCTGGCGGCGAGGCCGGTCAACCTCTGCTGAACGACTTCAGCGCGCTCACCTTCTCTATTTTCAAATAGACATCGCAAACAAGCGACATCCTGTCCCCAAGGATGGCAGCTAACTTGACACTCAAGCATCCCGCCAATTGCCCCATCGATGATTAGATCAGGCCACAGGTCTTGAGCTGCATGACGAGCCTCAATGCTGTCGAAACCACAAAGTATTATAGGTGCCATTTGCCAATGCTCATCCAATTCGACAAATTCGATTAGCGTCTTGTGGGGTCTGACCACAAAATTGCTTAAGAGCGTGGCAATGAAGCCTGCTTTCGACTTTGGAACTGCATCACGTGTCACTCTAAAGCCGGTACCCCAGTTCTCTTCACCGTAATCTTGATGATCGATAACCTCGGCTCAAGGAGATCGTCTGCCAATTGTTGTGCGGTGGCTGTCGTCCGGCTAAAGCGGAGCTCTTCATGCATTAGTCTGTCATCCCACGACCTGGATTATCCTTGTCGGCTCATCGACCAATTGAATCCTGGACCAGACCTCCATTGTGCTAAGCCGATGCCACTTTCCTTCCTGATAGAGATGAAAGCCGCAATCTCCTATGCGAGTATTTGGTCGCATGGCATAATCGGGGGCCACCGCAGAAAGGTATCCGGGCACTGAAAAGCCATGGCGTTTATCGGTGTCCGATAGATTTACCCCGTAACCCTCGCCATGCGAGTGGATCTGCCCGACCAGAAAGGCGTTGTTGTTCAAGGCTGCGTCAGCTACCTCATTTATTAGGTCGGTGGAAATGGACAGGTAGGCAGGTTCTTTTCGAATGCCGGGGCCCCGCAATGTTACGACGTGGCTCACCGTGACCACAGATTTTGCCCTTCTGCCAAGCCAAAGCGCTACACCCTCACAACCTCGAGCGCCATCAATGGCCATTTCTTGGAACGAAACGACCAGGGCCTCACGCGGCAGGCGCCAAGTTTTCGGTATTGGGAATTGGCTCATTGCCTGAACCTGCCTGCGAAACTCCGATCAAGCTCGTCCTGAAGAATGCGTATAATCAGCAGCAGGACGTTGCCTCGGATGATCAATCTCTTGCTTTTATCTCCGACCCATTCGGGATGGGCGACATAGCCCTCCGCGGTCCAGGTGGCACAAATATCGTTTGGAGGTCGAAAACCAGCTGCAATCGGCCATGCAGAGGGAACGCCTAGGCTTCCATTCGTCGGGTCAACGAACAAGACCGAGGGGGGAAGATCGCCTGGATAGGTATTCCAAAGCAGCCGAGCAGTGAATCTTTCTTCCGGGTGGTCGCCGGGTGAAAGCGTTATCCAGACTTCCAGATCTCCCTCCCGCCCTAGTTCCCAACGCCCAGCATCTTCGGCGCGAAGTGCCGCAGCAAAATCGTCGTCGAGATTGAGCTTTGAGAGCTGCTTCACTGGCCTTGTTCGATTTGCTGGGCCAACTTGAGTGACAACGCTTGAGCATGGCCTGCAATCGAACCGAGGGTGACGGTCAGATCGTTCAGCGGGTCTTTGCCTTTGTAAAGCCGATATGTGATTTGGTTTCCGTCACTGCTGCCCTCTTGGATACTAAAGAAAGCAAGCACCCGGGCTTTCAGCGCCGCCAAGGTTTCTGTCAGAGATGCGTGATGGTCATGAAACGGCTTTTCGGCCGCAGGATAAGCAACGGTGACGTTCAGGTGGTCGTGACTGCCCATGGCAACACTCCTTTTGTTCATCGAAAGTCTGCCTGGTGAGGCGCGACAGAGTTCCCATAAAGGAGCACCAGAGATTCGTCAATAAAGTCGTTTCGCGTTAGGAAGCATATTATTAAAAAATTTTCCACTAACATGTTACGAAAAGAGAAACAGAAAAGAGAGCAGGATCTGGCTCTTCGATTCCCGATCGATCCACTCGGTGAATGGCCCTCGGTGATGAAGTCGGCCAAGGCAGCTTAGGTGATGAGCGGCGCGAGCTGGCCGCAAGCATTGAGCGCGGCGTGCGGTGGTCGCACACCTCGATCGATACCATCACGTGGCCGAGACGCATCCCGAAAATAGGATCTTGGCGAAAGCGCCGACGAGACCGCGTGACATGCCGGCGCCAGCAGGCGTTGCTTAGCTCCATTCGGAACGGAACTCGGTGAGGGGCATTCCACAAATCCGTGTCGCATGGTCTCCCGATATCCGCTGACGTTTCATGGACCACCCGTCTATAGGAGCTCCTTCTTTTGCAGTCGGAAGGAATTCGTCATATTCTCAGCCGGCCTCTTGTTCCAAGGGGTCCGGAACCCTGGAACATTCTGAAATCTGATCTCGCTTGACGAACCGGCCAAACTATCAGAGCGTCGCAGGCCGAGAGGGGGACCACATACGGGGACTGCACAGATGAGCACACTTGGCTTGGCCTATCGCGCCGCCCGCTTTTTGGCCGCGGCTCTTGCGCTTTTGACCGTCGTCGGACTATCCGCGCCGCGCTCGCACGCCGCGAGCTGTCCCGGGGCGGGTACTGTGACGAGTGCCGGAAATGCCTTTATCGCGGCCGCCGCGCGGAACACCGCGGCCGCCTTCTCCTCCGCCCTTGCCCGGCATACGGATACGCGAAGCGCCGCCCTGTTCGCGCTCGGCCAATATCGCAAGGATCTGCCGCGCGCCCGCCAGGGCGAGTTCCTGAGCGGTGCCCATGCCTTCATGGCGCGGTTCCTGTTGCGATATTCCGGGCCCTTCCGCACTCAGCGGGACCTGATCATCGAGAGCTGCCGGGGCGCCCTTATCGAGACGTCTCTCGGCGGCCGATCGAAGATGGTGTGGCGCCTGACGGGCGGAAGGATCAGGGACGTCCGGGTCAGCGGCGTGTGGCTCTCCATCCAGCTTCGCTCCAAATTCACCGGCATCATCCGCCGCAATGACGGCAAGGTCGACGCTCTCCTGGATTTCCTCCGCTCGGGCAGCAACTGATAGCCGGGTACATGGCCGGGTTAACCCGCCATCCAGCCCGGCCATGGAGCCGCCAAGGGATCGCCGGTGGAGATGATAAGACCGTCTCCGCCGGGAGATGTTCAACGAATGGCCTGCGGAGACTGCAAGCACTTTAGCTTGGGAGACCTCCCTTCAGGCGGCACCCACCCGTCGCGCTGACGCGCGCCACCTTCCCCACGCCTGCGGCGTGGTGGAGGGAGGGTGAACGAAAGCCGCGTGCAATGTCTTATCCTGGAAATGACCCCTCGGCCGGTTACCGGGCCGTGCTGAAGGTCAACCGAGGGGCTAACCCCTAAGGGTACAGGCTACGCAACGCAACTAACACCCAGTAACGGAACCCAACCCCGGGGAAACCGCGAAGGTTCCTAAATCGAGCGGCCCGCGGCGTGGCGTTGCCGTCCACGGACGAGCGCCATTCCGCCGGCGGCGGATGCAAGGGAACCATCGGCTTGCCCGCTCATTTCTCCAGATCAAGGAGAAGCGAGGCGAGCCATGAACGACATTTCGCGCCCCGTCCGCGGCGCCGATCGCGACAAGGCGCTCGCCCTCGTCAAGGCGAGCTACGCCGCCTATGTCGCCAAGGATCGCGCCGCGCTCGAAAGAATTCTCGCGGATGATTTCCATTTCACCAGCCCGCTCGACAACCGGCTCGACCGGAAAACCTATTTCGCGCGCTGCTGGCCCAACAGCGAGAAGATCCGCGATTTCGAATTCGTCAATCTGGTGAGCCTCGACGGTGCGCAGGTGTTCGTCACCTACATCGCCACGAATGCGGACGGACAGCGCTTCCGCAACACCGAGATCATGACGCTGCGCGGCGACAAGATCGCCAATGTCGAAGTCTATTTCGGCTGGTCATTGCCGCATGAGGCAAAGCCGGGGGGATTCGTCGAGAAGTGAGACGGAGGTCGACCAGCTCCCTCACCCTGAGGTGCGAGCGAAGCGAGCCTCGAAGGGTGTGTTTCAGTACTCTCGCTCCATCCTGATGGATGCTTCGAGGGCCGCTACGCGGCCACCTCAGCATGAGGGTGTTGAGAGATGATGCCGCGGATGAGCGGCGCTCTGTGCAGAAATGATACAGGAATCAGGCGACGCGCGGGGCAATTCCGGCAACTTTTCCTGGAGTTAGCGCGGCGTCTGCCTTAAGGTAAGCGTGAGGGCCCTGGTGCTGGTGTTGCAGCGGGAAATCTGCAGGCAATCCGTTCCCACGTAGCTGTCGACGGCTGAAGGTCGACTGAGCGAGGCCTTTGATGAACCACACAGACTTTGGCGCCCTGGCGCGCAAATCAACGATGAGCCGGCTCGAGGCGCAGAGCCTTTGGGGCGAAGCGCGCCAGTATGACGGCACGCTCAGCCCATCGCCGGCGCTGATCGACAGGCTGGCGGCAAAGCGCCTGCTGCCCATGGACTTCTCGCGCACGCAGCTGTTCAGCCGCATGGAGCGCTGCCAGCCGACGCTGTTCTCCAACTTTCCCATCAGGCAGCGAAAGACCGGCCGCGCTGGCGCCGCCCTGTCGCTGGAAGAGTCGATCGAGCTCGGTTTTCCACGGGCGAAGCGGGCCCGGGTCAGGACGCGCGGCACGGTCACCTATCTTCCGATCCCTGAGGTGCTGGCCAAATGGCGGGCCGCCCGGTCGGTCTTCGGCGTCACCGATCTTCACTATATCAGCACGCGCTTCGACCGCATTGTCGATACCAGCGGGCTCAATGACTTCAACCTGCTGCCGCGCGGCACCGACGGCTTCCAGTCGCAGGATTCGCTGGTCATCAGCTCGAAGGGCGCCATCACCGATTCCCATTCGGACGACCACAGCGGCAGCAATCATTCCTTCACTGGCGCCAAGATCTGGCTCCTGTGGGACACGGTCGAAGGCTTCGAGCATGGTCTCGAAGACGTCGAGCATCAGAATGTGACGGGCGAGCGGGCGGCTTTCGATCTTGCCGCCTTCGCCCGCCTGGCGAGCGCGTGCTGGATCCTGATCGGACCGGGACAGACGATGTTCATTCCCGCGCATCTGACCCACAAGGTGATCACGCTGGAAAAATATGTGGGTCTCGGCAGCTTCCATGCCGGACTGCCCGGCTTCGTCGATCTGCTGATGCGCTGGCAGCAGCTTCGGCCCCTCTGGCTTTCGGGCCCGAGCGGCGACAAGCGCGGGACGGTCGAATTCCTGACGCGCCGCGCCATCCGCAAGATCCATCAGCTGCGCAGCGCCGGCCGCAGCGAGCAGCTTCACTGGGGCCTGCCCTATCTCAAATCGCGGATCAGAAGTCCCGATGTGGCAGCGGTGCTGCGGAAATCGGGACCGGATCGGAATCTCCGGGCATTCGTCGCCGCGGCCCAGCTCGCGTAGTCGGGTCGACCACTTTCGCCAATTTCTCGATTGCCTTGCGCGTCGCCTTCGCATCCGCCGCGGCGAAACCCATCAGCAGACCGCGAAGCTTCGGCTCGAAGCGATACTGCAGCGACAGCGGCGAGACATTGACGCCCTGGCGCTTCGCCTCGCTTGCGATCGCCGCATCGTCGCGCGACTGGTCGCGGAACAGGCCGACGAGCTGGATGCCGCTGTCGGTGCGGCGGAGCTCCATCCACTCCGAGAGATGCTGGTCGAACTGCTCCATGAAATATTGCCGGCGCTCGGCATAGAGCCGGCGCATGCGGCGCAGATGGCGGGTGAGATGGCCTTCGGTGATGAAGTCGGCGAGCGCGGCCTGCGTGATGAGCGGGGCGAACTGGCCGGTGGTGCTGAGCGCGGCGGTGAGCCTTTCGCGCATGTCCTGCGGCACGACGATGTAGCCGAGCCGCATCGCCGGAAACAGGATTTTTGCGAAAGTGCCGACGAAGATGACGCGCCCGTCGCGGGCGATTCCCTGCAGCGCCGGAATGGGCTGGCCCTGGAAGCGGTACTCGCTGTCATAATCATCCTCGATGATCCAGGCATCCGCCTCCGCCGCCAGCCGCAGCAGATTGAGCCGCTGCTCCATCGCCATGGTGAGGCCGAGCGGCTGATGGCAGGAGGGCGTGACGAAGATCACCCTCGGGCGCGCCGCGGGGGCCGAGAGATCCCAGCCGCGCTCACTGACCCTGAGCGGCACGAGCCTGGCGCCGGCCGACAGGAAGGCGGCGCCGGCGCCGTAATAGCCGGGCTCTTCCATCCATACGGGCTCCCCCGGATCGGTGAGGAGCCGCGCCAGGAGATCGAAGGCGGCACCGGCGCCGGTGGTGATGATGATCTGCTCAGGCGCGCAGGCGACGCCGCGCGACGCGGTGAGATAGCGCGCGATCGCCTCGCACAAAGGCGGATAGCCCATGATGTAATAGGAGCCGAAGAGATCGGCGCGCGCCAGCCTGGTGCGCCGCGCCACGAGCTTCGACCAGGTGTTGAACGGGAAATTGTCGGCATCGGGGAGCCCCGGGTGAAAGGCGGTGATGCCCGGCACGCCGTGATGAAAAGGCAGCGCGCTCATCACCCGCCCGCGCTCCGACAAGGCGCTGCCGCCCTTGGGACTCTCAGGGCCGCGCGAGGGCGGCGCGGCCGGCAGGCCCTTCACCACCGGCGCCGAGCCCCGCGCGATGGCGACGAAGCCTTCGAGCGCCAGTTGCTCATAGGCCGCGATCACCGTATTGCGGCCGAGCCCCAGGTCGCGCGCCAGCATGCGGGTCGAGGGCAAAGCGCTGCCTGAGGTCAGCATGCGCCGCTCGATCAGGTCGCGAAGGCCGAGATAGATCTGCCGGTCGAGATTGATGCCGGAAGCGCGGTCGAGCGGCAGGGTCTCGAGGCGGAAGCCGACGGCCATAGGTGGTTCCTCAAAATCTCATCTGCCTGGTTCTCTACAGGGAACCACTTTAGCGCTAGTTTACGCCGTCGTCATCCTTCCCCCTTTGGGAAGATGGCGAGCATAGCGAGCCGGATGGGGGTCTTTGGCCCACTCTGATCCCCACCCCGGCCCTTCGGGCCGACCCTCCCCGCAAAGGGGGAGGGATAAGAAGCCGGGAACTCAGGGATGGGACGCATCAGGATCGGCGTGATCGGCGCTGGGCATATCGCCCAGATCGAGCATGTGCCCAATCTCCTCCGCCTCAAGGACCGATTCGAGGTCAGAGGCGTGTGCGATCCTTCGAAGACGGCCCGCGCCTTCATCGCCGAGCGCTACAGCATCGCCACCTTCGAGAGCGTCGAGCAGTTGCTGCATCAGCCGCTCGATGCCGTGGTCATCGCCTCGCCCGACGCGTTGCACAAGGAGCATGTGCTCAAGGCCTTAGAGCGCGGCCTGCATGTCTTCTGCGAAAAGCCGCTCTGCTACTCAAGCCATGACATCAAGGAGCTGATCGCCGCCCGCGACAAGGTGGAGCGCGTGCTGCAGGTCGGCTATATGAAGCGCTTCGATCCCGCCTATGAGGCAGCGCTCGACCTTTTGCCCAAGACACCTTCGACCTTGCGCCATGTCTCGGTCGAGGTGAACGATCCCGACGCCTGGCCCTTCATCCGCCATCACGACTGGCGCAAGGCCGAGGATGTGCCGAAGACGCTGATCGCCGAGGTGGCAGAAAAGCAGAAGGCGCAAGTCATGCGCGCCATCGGGCCGGGGGCCGATCAAACGACCTTCCGCGGCTTCTGCACCGCTTATGCATCGGCGTTGGTGCATGACGTCAATGCCGTGCATGGGATGCTCGACCGGCTGGGCGTCGCCGAGGGTGAGATCGTCGGCGCCTGCCTCTATGCCGGCGGCGATGGCGGCCATGGCAGTGTGAGATTGCTCGACGGCCAGGCGCTCCTGACCATGACGCATCTGACCGTGCCGCATCTCCCCGATTATCGCGAGCGCATCACGCTCTATTTCGACGATGCGGCGATCGAGCTCGAATTCCCCTCGCCGTGGCTCAACCACCACACCACCAGGCTCACCGTCAAGCGTGGCAGCAAGCATCGCCTGCATGTCGAGGATATCCGCGTCGGCTATGCCGAGGCCTTCATTGAGGAACTGAAAGGTTTCGCCGACGCGGTCGCGCAAGGGAAAGCGCGGCGCAACAGCGCCGAGGAAGCGGCGCAGGATATGGATCTGCTGTGCGGGCTGGCGCGGTGGCGGTCTAGGCCCTCGCCCCGCGAAGTATCGAGGAAAGCCTATGAGACGACGTGAGCCACATCCCAACTCTTCCCCCTCTCCCGTTGCAAAGCAATGGGAGAGGGTGCCCGAAGGGCGGGTGAGGGCTCTTTGCTTCAGCAAGGAATACTCGTCGACGTCGGAATACGTTGAGCGAAAGAGCCCTCATCCGGCCTTTGGCCACCTTCTCCCACGCTGCGCGCGGGAGAAGGGGAAAGCAGGAAAGAGGGGCGAGGGTATGCGCAGCGGAGCATCCCCGTGAACGTCCGCATCGGCATCAATCCCATCACCTGGACGAAT
Source organism: Pseudomonadota bacterium (assembly GCA_021828105.1). Lineage (GTDB taxonomy): Bacteria > Pseudomonadota > Alphaproteobacteria > Rhizobiales > Aestuariivirgaceae > Taklimakanibacter. The sequence goes on along the minus strand of JAKATG010000017.1, from coordinate 4,570 downwards.
GACGATGTGCCGGAATTGGGCGGCGACACGCCGCTCGAGACCTGCCTTTCGGAGACGAAGCAGGCGGGCTATGCCGGGAGCGAGCTCGGCGGCAAGTTTCCGCGTGACGCGCAAGTGCTGAAGCCCATCATGGCGCGCTATGGGCTCGCCGTCATCTCGGGCTGGTATGACGGGCGCTGCGCCGAGAAGGACGTCGAGGACGAGATGGAGGCGATCGGCCCGCATCTCGCTTTGCTGAAAGAGATGGGGGCGAGCCACGTCGTCTATGCCGACACATCGCTGGGCCGCCATGGCGCCATCTGGGGGCCGATCTCGCAACGGCCGTCATTGAGCGCCGAGGAATGGCCGGCCTATGGAAAGAAGCTCACCGACCTTGCCGAGCGCATGGAAGATTTTGGCGTCAGCATGGCCTTCCATCATCACATGGGCACGATCGTCGAGACGGATGAGGAAGTGGGCCTCCTGATGCGCCATACCGGCCATGCGGTCGGCCTTCTCTATGACACCGGCCATTCGATCTTCTCGGGCGGCGATCCCCTGGCGCTCATCAGGAAACATGTGAAGCGCGTCGTCCATGTCCATTGCAAGGATGCGCGCAAGGCCGTGCTGGAGAAGGCTAGGGCCGAGGATATGAGCTTCATGGGCGCGGTGATGGCGGGCATCTTCACCGTGCCGGGCGACGGCTGCATCGATTATCGCGCCATCCTGAAAGTGCTGGCCGAGAACGACTATTCAGGCTGGCTGGTGGTCGAGGCCGAGCAGGACCCGAAGAAGGCGCATCCGCTGACTTACGCGACGATGGGCTTCAAGAACCTGTCGCGTCTGGCGAAGGAGGTGGGTTTTAAGGTGATGGAGTGAGGACCAATACTACCCTCACCCTGAGGTGCCCGGCGAAGCCGGGCCTCGAAGGGTGGCAAGCGGCAGGACCTTTGTACCTGGATCATGCTTCGAGGCTCGCTACGCTCGCACCTCAGCATGAGGGTATGCATAGGGGGTTACATAAAGAGAGAAGGAGGAACCATGCTTAGGAAAGTGCTGAAACCCGTGCTCGGCCTCATGGCCGCGCTCACGCTGATGTCGGCCGCGGCCAGTGTCGCCGCGGCGGACGAGACCCGCGTCGTCTTCGTCACCCATGGCCAGTCGGGCGATCCCTATTGGTCGGTGGTGAAGAACGGCATGGACGATGCGGCGAAGACCTTAGGGGTAAAGGCCGAGTATCTGGCGCCCGAGACCTTCGACATGGCCAAGATGGCGCAGATGATCGACGCGGCCGCGGCCTCGAAGCCCGACGGTCTCGTGGTGTCGATCGCCGATCCCGCCGCCTTGAGCGGGCCGGTCAAGAACGCGGTCGCTTCCGGCATCCCGGTGATCGTGATCGATTCGGGCGGCGGCAAGCTGACGAAGGAGCTGGGCGGGCTGCTCTATCTCGGCCAGAGCGAATATGAAGCGGGCGTGCTGGCGGGCGAGCGCGTCGCCAAGCTCGGCGTCAAGAAGGCGGTCTGCGCCAATCACGAGGTCGGCAATGTCAGCCTCGATGACCGCTGCGCCGGCTTCGCCAAGGGCTTGGGCGTCGAAGTGCCGGTGCTCAACGGCGTGATGGACCCGACCGAGATGAAGAACCGCCTCATCGGCTTCCTCAATGCCAATCCGGGCACCGAGTTCATCCTGACCGTCGGCATCGGCGGCGCCGAGCCCGGCCTCATGGCGCTCGACGAGCTGGGCCTCACCGGCAAGGTGAAGATCGGCACCTTCGATCTGTCGCCGACGATCCTCAAGGCGACGGCCGACGGCAAGATGGAATGGGGCATCGACGCGCAGCAATATGCCATGGGCTACATCCCGGTGGTGATGTTCGACCTGTGGAAGAAATACAAGATCGCCCCGATCGCCGATTATCCGACGGGCCCGGGCTTCGTGACCAAGGAGACCGCGGCTTCGGTGATCGACCTGGCGAAGCAGGGGAAGAGGTAAGAAACGCCACTGCCCATCGGGGTTCCCTTCTCCCGCTTGCGGGAGAAGGTGCCCGAAGGGCGGATGAGGGTGTTGGTCAGTCTTGCGGCAGCTTATCCGTGAGCGCCAGGAGGATCATGTCCATCACATCATCAAGGCGGTGATAGATGTCATCGTTCAAAATGCGAAGGACTCTATACCCGTGCAATTCGAGATAGTGAGTGCGGCGCTGATCATAGGCGATGTCGTAGTCGTTGGAATGGGTCGCCCCATCGACCTCGATAATGAGCGCTGCTTCGCGACAGATAAAATCGACAGTGAAGGGCCCGATGGGATGCTGGCGTACAAACTTATAGTTGGACAAGCGCCGGCCGCGCAGTCCGGACCACAACCGGATCTCAGCCGGCGTCTGTTCACGGCGCAGACGGCGAGCCTGCCTCAGACGCTTTGGCTCAACGATGCGCGTTATCATCGTCCCAACACCCTCATCCGGCCTTCGGCCACCTTCTCCCGCAAGCGGGAGAAGGGGAAAATGATGCACGACCCGGACAAACGGAATCAAGAGCCATGACCACCCAGACCAGCGACGAAAGGGTCCGCTCCGTATCGAGCCTGAGCCGGCTGCTCGCCCGGCCGGAGCTCGGCGCGATGGCGGGAACGCTGCTCGTCCTCGTCTTCTTCGCCGTGACCGCCGGCGGCTCGGGCCTCTTCAGCGCCAAGGGCATCGTCAATTTCCTCGAAGTCTCGGCCCAGCTCGGCATCCTCGCGGCACCGGTGGCGCTGCTCATGATCGCCGGCGAGTTCGATCTCTCGGTCGGCTCGATGATCGGCTTTGCCGGCATCGTCATCGCCATACCGACGGTGGTGTGGGGCTGGCCGATCGAGCTCTCGCTGTTGCTCAGCTTCATCGTCTGCGGCTTCTTCGGCTATCTGAACGGCCTCATCGTGGTGAAGACCGGATTGCCCTCCTTCATCGTGACGCTGGGCAGCCTGTTCATGCTGAGGGGCCTGACGCTCGGCATCATGCGCGGCGTCACCGGCCGCACCCAGGCTTCGGGCATCCATGAATATTCCAAGGATGCCTGGATCACGCCGCTGTTCTCGGGGCAAATCTTCCAGACGCCCATAGCCTGGCTCGCCGAACTCGGCATCATCGGCAAGCGCGCCGACGGCCTGCCGATGATCTCCGGCATCCCCATGTCGATCATCTGGTGGATCGCGCTCACGCTCGTCTGCACCTGGCTCCTCACCCGCACCCGCTTCGGCAACTGGATCTTCGCCTCGGGCGGCGATCAGAATGCGGCCCGCAATCTGGGCGTTCCGGTGGCGCGCACCAAGATCACGCTCTTCGTCTTTACGGCACTCGCCGCCTGCCTCTTCGCCGCGATCCAGGTGCTGGTGACGGGCTCGGCCGACACGCTGCGCGGCAATCTCAAGGAATTCGAGGCCATCATCGCGGTGGTGATCGGCGGCACGCTCTTGACCGGCGGCTATGGCTCGGCCATCGGCGCCATGTTCGGCGCGCTCATCTTCGGCGTCGTGCAAATGGGCATCTTCTATACCGGCATCGATACCGACTGGTTCAAGCTGTTCATGGGCGCCATGATGGTGACGGCGGTGCTGTTCAATTCCTATGTGCGCAACCGCGCCATGCGGAGCCGCTGATGACGGCGCCCCTGATCGCGCTCGAAAGGGTGAGCAAATATTTCGGCACCGTCATCGCGCTGAAGGACGTGTCCTTCGATCTGGAAGCGGGCGAAGTGCATTGCCTCCTGGGCGACAATGGCGCCGGCAAATCGACCTTGATCAAGATCCTGTCGGGCGTGCACCGCCCCGATGAAGGCACGATCAGCGTCGGGGGTGTGCCTGCAAGCTTCGGCTCGCCGCGCGAGACGCTCGATAAGGGCATCGCCACCGTCTATCAGGATCTGGCGCTGGTGCCCTTGATGAGCGTGGCGCGCAACTTCTTCTTGGGACGCGAGCCGGTGAGGCGCGTCGGGCCCTTCACGCAGCTCGATGTCGACTACGCCAACAAGACCGCCTATCGCGAATTGCGCGACATGGGCATCGAGCTCCGCGATGCCGAGCAGCCGGTCGGCACGCTGTCGGGCGGCGAGCGCCAGTGCCTCGCCATTGCGCGCGCCATCCATTTCGGCGCCAAGGTGCTGATCCTCGACGAGCCGACCTCGGCTCTGGGCGTGCACCAGGCCTCCATCGTGCTGAAGCTCATCGTCCAGTCCAAAGCGCGCGGCATCGGGGTGATCTTCATCTCGCATAATGTGCATCATGCCTATGTGGTGGGCGACCGCTTCACCATTTTGAAGCGCGGCAAGAGTGCCGGCACCTATGCGAGAGCGGACATCAGCCGCGACCAGCTCCTGAACCTGATGGCGGGCGGCAAAGAGCTGGTCGATCTCGAGGCCGAGATCGCGAAACTCAATCATAAGAAGAAGAACGGAGCCTAAGTCATCGATGAATGCGCGAACACTGAAATCTCCCTCCGCCGCGCGAAGCGCGGGGAGCGACTATCTGGGGTGTCAAGTTGCATTTGCATATTGCGCTCGCGCATCGCGTGCTTTGGCATTGAGGCGGACGAGAAGCTTGTGAGCAAGAGCGACCC
>JAKATG010000036.1:0-45622 GCA_021828105.1 Pseudomonadota bacterium | reverse complement strand
CGTCCTGGACAGTGCGAGCACGGCGCTACAATCGACAATCACGGAACCTTCTCGTCCTCTCTTCTCGCGGGGTTACCGCCCCGCAAGACCTTGACTTGTTGGTGGGAGGTCCTCTCCCCCGTTGGGGCGAGTGTATTAGCCCGCAATTCCGTTCAAGACGGGCCTGCCCGATATCGGCTCATCTGCGGCGATGTCGCAGAAGCTCGCGGGCTGTGCCTGTCTGACGTCGGCCATGATCCTGGTCGGCAGCACGGTGATCGCGAGCAAGATCATCGGCGGCGGCTTACCGCCTTTCGCCGCCGCGGCGCTGCGCTTCGCCATCGCTTTGCCGTTCCTCGTAGCTATCATGCATATCAGCGGGACCGCCTGGCCGCGCCCCAGCCTGCATGACGGGCTGCTGCTCCTCGTCCAGTCGACGGCCGGCAGTGTCGGCTACACCGCCTTGCTGATCTCGGGCCTGCGCCTCACTTCGGCGGCCGATGCCGGTGTGATCGTCGGCACCTTGCCGGTCGTCTCCGCCACGATCTCCGTCCTGATCCTGGGCGAGCGGCCGCGGCCCATGGTTCTGTTCGCCATCGGCCTCGCTGCCGCAGGCGTCTTCGCCATCGCCGTTCAATCGCGCGACGGCGCCGCCTCGTCGCTCCTCGGCAACAGCCTGATCTTCGCCGCCGTCTTGTGCGAGGGCTTGTTCATTCTTCTCAACAAGCGGCTCAAGGTGCCGATTCCGCCTTTGGCCCAATCGACGCTGATGACCGGCATCGGCCTCGTCGTTGCGCTGCTGCCCGCCCTGCTCGAAATCCCGTCCTTGGCGAATGTGACCACAAGCGCCCTCTTGGCGGTGGTCTATTATGCACTGGTGCCGACGGTCGGCGGCTATCTTCTGTGGTATGGCGGCCTGGCGCGGGTCTCGGGCGCGGAGGCGTCCCTGTTCACCTCCGTGGCGCCGGTTTCAGCGGTGCTCCTGGCGGTTATCCTGCTGGGCGAGGCGGTGAGTGCCAGCCAGATGATCGGCATCGCCTGCGTGCTGATCGCCGTCTTGAGCCTCGGCCTTGCGCGGAAGTAAGCATCGCCATCTCAGCGGGTTCATGCGATTTGCACCAGGTCCGTGGAACATCCGGTCCATTTCCGAAATAGTTTGATCGCGATCTCGAGAAACTCTTCACGAGTTGCCGGTCCGATCTCGTCCATGACTGAATGGGTGAACTTGGACGTATCAAAAACCCCTAGCATTCTGGTGCCCGACAGAGATGACTCTTCAATGCCGATAAACCAATCGAGCCGCCTTGTTGCCATATTGAGAATGGCCAAGGAAAACTGATAACTGATAAAGCCTGGCCTGCCGGTTCGGCTATGCTTGATTGTCCTGGGATTCTCCAGAAGGAGCAGGCGATAGGGGTTGCATTCGAAGACCGCCACGGGGTCCGCGTTGACGAGGTCGGGCATGCTGGCAACCTGCATCACCGGCTTGCCATCGCGATCGGCCAGATAGTCCGCTACATTGAAGGTCTCTGAACCGTTCGCCTTCTCGCCCATGTCCCCCTCGTATAGCCGGGAAACCCCGGCCGGAGCTTCTATTTCAAGAGGCCCTTCTGTTTCAGGAGCGCCCGCGACACGCAGCCGCCGAAATTGCGGCCCGGCTGGACGACCCTGGCGAAGCATTTGCTGCCGCCGAGCCTGACCCGGATGCGGCCTTTGACGCGGATCGACCCGCCGCCGCCCTCATTGAAGCCGAAAGTGGGCTTCGGCACCTCGCCGGTCACTGGAAAGCCGACGCTGACGAGGTGGCTGCGCACGCGCTTGCAATAGTCGACGGATTTGACCGAGAAGCGCGTCTCGCCGTGGCCGGCGCGGTATTTCATCACCGTGGTGCAGATATCCTGGTTGGCGAGGCGCCAGGCCTCGGCCAGATATTGCGTGCCATAGGCGATGTTGGTTTCGGGCTCTGCCAGGGCCGAAAGCGAGCCCTTGAAGCCCATCATGTCGGCGGTCGATGGCAGGATCTGCATCAGGCCCACTTCGCCGACATCGCCGCGGGCCCCCGGCCTGTAGCCGCTCTCGACCCGCATCACCGCGTCGACGATGGCGAAGGGGATCTTGTTGCGCGAAGCTTCCGCCTTGCCGATGCGCTGATAGAGCGCCTTGCCGCTGTCGAGCTCATCGAGCGGCGGACGCGCCAAGGCGGTCCCCGCGCTGAGCGCGCCGGCAATGAGCATAATGATCCCGAAGACCCAGGGCCCTGTCATACGGATAATGTGCGTCTGTCCTACCGTCAAAATCAAGATCGCAACGGATTGTTCCGAATTTGCGTCCGATCCGCCTGATATGCCCCAGCTCATGGCATTTTGTTGAATATTCCGCCCGTTGCGCGGCTGGTCGCGTTAATTCTCATCCATCTTGAGCGCCGCGATGAAGGCCTCCTGCGGGATCTCGACCTTGCCGAACTGGCGCATCTTCTTCTTGCCTTCCTTCTGCTTGTCGAGAAGCTTGCGCTTGCGGGTGATGTCGCCGCCATAGCATTTGGCGGTGACGTCCTTGCGCAGCGCCGACAAGGTCTCGCGGGCGACGATCTTGCCGCCGATCGCCGCCTGGATCGGGATCTGGAACATATGGCGCGGGATGAGCTCCTTGAGCTTCTCGCACATCACCCGGCCGCGCTGCTCGGCCCGGCCCCGGTGCACGATCATCGAAAGCGCATCGACCGGCTCGGCATTGACCAGGATGCCCATGCGCACCAGGTCGCCTTCCTCATAGCCGATCATCTTGTAGTCGAAGCTCGCATAGCCGCGGCTCACCGACTTCAGCCGGTCATAGAAGTCGAACACCACCTCGTTGAGCGGCAGGTCATAGACGAGCATGGCGCGCGTGCCGGCATAGGTGAGCTGCTTCTGCCGCCCGCGCCGGTCCTCGCACAGTTTCAGGATCGAGCCCAGATATTCGTCGGGCACCAGGATCGTCGCCTCGATCCACGGCTCCTCGATGGATGAGATATGATTGGGCTCCGGCAGGTCGACCGGATTGTGCAATTCGATCTGGGTGCCGTCATTGAGATTGACCTTGTAGATGACCGACGGCGCGGTGGTGATGACATCGACATTGAATTCGCGCTCGATGCGCTCGCGGATGATCTCGAGATGGAGGAGCCCCAGGAAGCCGCAGCGGAAGCCGAAGCCGAGCGCTGCCGAGGTTTCCATCTCATAGGAGAAGCTCGCATCATTGAGGCGCAGTTTGCCCATGGCGTCGCGCAGATCCTCGAAGCGCGCCGCATCGACGGGGAAGAAGCCGGCGAAGACGACGGGCTGTGCCGGCTTGAAGCCGGGGAGGGCTGCGGTGGCGGGGTTCTTCTCGTCCGTCACCGTGTCGCCGACGCGGGTGTCGGCCACTTGCTTGATGGCGGCGGTGAAGAAGCCGATCTCGCCCGGCCCGAGCTTGTCGATCATCTCGCGCTTGGGCCGCGAAATGCCGAGGCGCTCGACCTGGTAGGAGGCGCCCGTCGACATCAGCTTGATCTTCTGGCCCTTGCGGATCTCGCCATCGACGACGCGCAACAGCACGACGACGCCGAGATAGGGATCGTACCAGCTGTCGATGAGGAGCGCCTTCAAGGGCGCGTCGCGGTTGCCCTTGGGCGCCGGCAGGCGATTGACGATGGCTTCCAGCACATCCGGCACGCCGAGGCCGGTCTTGGCGGAAATCTCGACCGCGTCGGAGGCGTCGAGCCCGATCACATCCTCGATCTGCTGGCGGATGCGCTCGGGCTCCGCCGCCGGCAGGTCAACCTTATTGAGGACGGGGATGATCTCGTGATTGTTGTTGATCGCCTGATAGACATTGGCGAGCGTCTGGGCCTCGACGCCCTGGCTCGCATCGACGACGAGGAGCGATCCCTCGCAGGCGGCGAGCGAACGCGACACCTCATAGGCGAAGTCGACATGGCCCGGCGTGTCGATGAGGTTCAGCACGTATTTCTCGCCCGATTTCGCGGTGTAATCGAGGCGCACGGTGTTGGCCTTGATGGTGATGCCGCGCTCGCGCTCGAGTTCCATCGAATCGAGGATCTGGTCGACCATCTCGCGGTCCGAGACGGCGCCGCACAGCTGGATCAGCCGGTCGGCCAAGGTCGATTTGCCATGGTCGATATGGGCGATGATGGAGAAGTTGCGGATATGGCGAAGGTCGGTCATTCAATCACGATGGCTTTGAAAGGGGGCTTGTGACAGGGCCCCCTTGCCCCGTCAAGCGCTGGAAAAATCTCATATAATTCAAGGGCTGGATTATAGTTTAGAATTATTCTAAACGGTATCTATGAAAGCCTTTTCCGATCTGACCGAACAAGAGATCCTCGCTCTCGCCATATCGAGCGAGGAGGACGATTCCCGCACCTATCTGGCCTTTGCCCATGAGCTCATGGACAAGTTCCCGGCTTCTGCCAAGGTCTTTATAGAGATGGCGGAGGAGGAGCAGGCGCATAAGCGCAGCCTGACCGACGCCTATCAGAAGAAATTCGGCGATTTCATCCCCTTGATCCGCAGGACCGATGTCAGGGGCTTCGTCCAGCACACGCCGGTTTGGCTGTCGAAGCAGATGACGCTCGATGCCATGCGCCAGCGCGCCGAGGTGCTGGAGCTCGAGAACATGCGCTTCTACAAGCAGGCGGCGGAGCAGGCGAGCGATCCCAAGGTCGCCCAGCTCTTGCGCGATCTGGCGGAAGCCGAGAAGAACCACACCTCGTTGGCCGACCGCCTGGGCCTCAAGCATCTGACGCCCGATGCCAGGCTCGAAGAGGCAGAGGCGAGAAAGAAGCTCTTCCTCCTGCAGGTGATCCAGCCGGGCCTCGTCGGGCTGATGGACGGCTCGGTCTCGACCCTGGCGCCGCTTTTCGCCGCGGCCTTCGCCACCCATGACACCTGGCAGACCTTCCTCGTCGGCCTTGCCGCTTCGCTCGGCGCCGGCATCTCGATGGGCCTCGCCGAGGGCCTGTCGGATGACGGCAAGCTCTCCGGCCGCGGCCGGCCGCTGATCAGAGGCCTTGCTTCCGGCATCATGACCATGATCGGGGGCCTCGGCCACGCGCTGCCCTATCTCATCCCGGATTTCTGGACCGCGACCATCATCGCCACGATCGTGGTCTTCATCGAGCTTTGGGCGATCTCCTGGATCCGCTGGAAATACATGGATACGCCTTTCCTGCGCGCCGCCTTCCAGGTGGCGGTGGGCGGGGCGCTGGTGTTCCTGACAGGGATATTCATCGGAAGCGCATGAAGAAGATACTCTTCGTGTGCAGCCAGAACCGTCTGCGCAGCCCGACCGCCGAGCAGATATTCTCCAAGCGGCGCGATATCGAGGTCGACTCGGCCGGCACCAACAATGATGCCGATCAACCACTGACCGCCGAGCTGGTCGAATGGGCGGACATCATCTTCGTTATGGAGAAGGCGCATCGCAGAAAGCTGCAGCAGCGCTTTCGGCTGCAGCTCAAGAACACCCGCGTCGTTTGCCTCGGCATACCGGACGATTTCGCGTTCATGGACCCGATGCTCGTGCGCATCCTCGAAGCGCGGGTGTCGCGGTATTTGTGAAATACCCTCGCCCCGCGAAGCGGGGAGAGGGAGGGACCCGGCGCGCAGCGCCGGGAGGGTGAGGGGCACTTGCACCAAGGAAACGATGGTCACTTCAGTTTGCACAAATGCATTGGCAAACTGGGATTCACGATCAAGAGGCCCCTCACCTTCCCATTGCTTCGCAATGGGCCCCGGGCCCCTCCCTCTCCCCGCTTCGCGGGGTGAGGGGTTTGGCTAACTCCGCAGCACGCCGCCGGTCGCCTTATGGACTTGCGCCACGACCTTCTGGGAGAGCTCCTCGATCTCCTCTTCGGTCAGCGTCTTCTCGCGCGGCTGGATCGTCACCTCGACGGCGAGCGACATCTTGCCCTGGTCGAGCGAGCCGCCGGCGAAGCGGTCGAAGACCATCACCTCCGTGATGAGCTCTCTGTCGGCGCCCTTGGCGGCCTTCACCACCTTGTCGGCCTCGATGCCCGCATCGAGCACGAAGGCGAAATCGCGCTTCACCGCCATGAGATCGGAGGCGTTGAGTGCCGGCCGCGTATTGCCCTTGCCCTTGGGTTGCGGGATGGCGCTGAGGATCACCTCGAAGGCGACGAGCGGGCCCTTCACATCGAGCTCGGCCAGCACGCGCGGATGGATCTCGCCGAAGGTGGCGATCTTGTTCTGCGGCCCCATCTGGATCGTGCCGGAACGGCCGGGATGATACCAGGAGGGCGCCTCGCCCACGACCTGCATCGTGGCGACGGAGGCGCCGGCGGCGTCGAGCACGGCGAGCGCATCGGCCTTGGCGGTGAACACATCGACGGGACGCTGACCGCCTTGCCAGTTGCGCGGCACGTCATCGCCGCGCCGGATGCCTGAGGCCCTGAGCGTCTCGTCCTCCGGCTTGTCGCCGGCATAGGCCTGGCCCACTTCGAACAGCGCCACGTCGAGGAAGCCGCGCGCCATGTTGCGCGACGCTGCGGCGATCAGATTGGGCAGCAGCGAAGGCCGCATGTCGGAGAGTTCCGACGAGATCGGATTGGCGAGCACCAAAGCGCGATTGCGCTGGCCGTTGTTGAACAGCCGCGCCTGCGCTTCGGGCACGAACGACCAGGTCACCGCCTCGTTGAGGCCGCGCGCGGCGAGCGTGCGCCGGGCTCCTATCATGCGCCGCTGCAGCGGATTGAGCACCGGCTTCGCCACCGCCGACAGCCGCGGCATCTCGGCGAAGGGCACATTGTCGAGCCCATAGACGCGGCAGACCTCTTCGACGAGATCGGCGTCGCCCTGGACGTCCGGCCGCCAGGACGGCACGAAGCACATGAGGCCGTCCGATTTCTCGATCACGTCGAAGCCGAGATGGGTCAGGATCTCCCTCTGCTGGGCTTCCGAGACCTCGACGCCGCCGAGGCTCGCGACCCGGCCGCGGCGCAAAAGATAGCTGCGCGACGTGTCGGGCACGCGCCCCGCGATCACCAGCTCCGACGGCTCGCCGCCGCAGAGATCGAGGATCATCTGGGTGCCGAGCTCGATGCCGTTCTGGGTGAAGGCCGGATCGGCGCCGCGCTCGAAGCGATAGCGCGCATCCGACTGGATGCCGAGCTTGCGGCCCGTCGCCGCGGTGCGGACGGGATCGAAATAAGCGGCTTCGAGGAAGACATTGACGGTCGTGTTCGAGCAGCCGCTGTCCGACCCGCCGATGATGCCGCCGAGCGCTTCGGGCGACCGTTCGTCGGCGATGACGGTCATGGCCGCATCGAGCCAATAGGTCTTGCCGTCGAGGGCCTTCAGATATTCGCCGCGCCGTGCGAGGCGCGCATGGATCGAGCCCTTGAGCTTGTCGGCGTCGAACACATGCAGCGGCCGGTTATAGGCATAGGTGATGTAGTTGGTGATATCGACGAGCGCCGAGATCGGCCGAAGCCCGATCGCCTTGAGCCGCGCCTGCAGCCATTTGGGCGAAGGGCCGTTCTTCACACCTCTCACATAGCGCCCGATGAACAACGGGCAGGGCGCGTCATCGCCACTGTCGAAGAGCAGCGAGACGCCGATCGGCGAGCGGAACTTGCCTTGGATGGTGGGCACCTTGAGCGGCTTGAGCTTGCCGAGACCCTTGGCGGCGAGATCGCGGGCGATGCCATAGATGCCGAGCGCGTCGGGCCGGTTCGGCGTCACCTTGATGTAGATCATCGGATCGGCGAGGCCGAGCGCCTCGGCCGCCAATGTTCCGATCGGCACCGTCTTGTCGATTTCGATGATGCCGTCATGCTCGTCGGAGATCATGAGCTCGCGCTCGGAGACCAGCATGCCGTTCGATTCGACGCCGCGGATGACGCCCTTTTCGAGCGTCATGTTGGTGCCTGGAATATGGGAGCCGGGCGGCGCGAAGATCGCCTTCATGCCGGTCTTGGCATTGGGCGCGCCACACACGACCTGGACGAGGCCGGAACGGGTGACGACGTCGCAGACCTGCAAGCGGTCGGCGTCGGGATGCTTGCGCGCTTCCTTCACAAAAGCGACGGTGAAGGGCTGCAGCGGCTTGCGCTTGTCCTCGACCGCTTCGACCTCGAGGCCGATGCCGTAGAGGCCTTCGACGATCTGATCGAGACTGGCCTGAGTGTCGAGATAATCCTTGAGCCAGCCGAGGGTGAATTTCATGACGAGAGCCCTCCGGCGAGTGTCGGGATGTGCAAGGCGCGGAAACCATAGTGCCTGAGCCAGCGCAGGTCGGCTTCGAAGAAGGCGCGGAGATCCGGGATGCCGTATTTGAGCATGGCGATGCGGTCGAGGCCCATGCCGAAGGCGAAGCCCTGATAGCGGTCGGGATCGAGCCCGCCGGCCTTGATCACATTGGGATGCACCATGCCGCTGCCGAGGATCTCGAGCCAGGACGTGCCCTGGCCGATCTTCACCTGGCCGCCTTCCCATGAGCAGTTGATGTCGACTTCCATCGAGGGCTCGGTGAAGGGGAAGTGCGAGGCGCGGAAGCGCATCTTCACATCATCGATCTCGAAGAACGCCTTGCAGAATTCGGCGAGCGCCCATTTGAGATGGCCCAAATGCGTCTCCTCGTCGATGACGAGGCCCTCGATCTGGTGGAACATCGGCGTATGCGTCTGGTCCGAATCGGAGCGGAAGGTGCGCCCCGGCGCGATGATGCGGATCGGCGGCTTCTGCTCGAGCATGGTGCGGATCTGCACCGGCGAGGTATGGGTGCGCAACAGCATGCGCGTGCCGTCGCCCTTGGGATGGAAGTAGAAGGTGTCGTGCTCCTGGCGGGCCGGATGCTCAGCCGGCATGTTGAGCGCGGTGAAATTGTAGAAGTCGTTCTCGATATGGGGGCCTTCGGCCACCGAGAAGCCGAGATCGCCCCAGATCTGGACGATCTCTTCCCATACCTGGCTCACCGGATGGATGCTGCCTTGCGTTTCGGGCCGGGCCGGGAGCGTCACGTCGACCTTCTCGGTCGCGAGCCTGGCCTCGAGCGACTTGGCCTGGAGTCCGGCCTTTTTCGCCGCGATCGCCTGGGTGAGCTTTTCCTTGAGCGCGTTGAGCTCGGCGCCCGCGACTTTACGCTCGTCGGGCGTCATGTCGGCGAGCGTCTTCATGCGCTCGGAGAGGGCGCCCTTCTTGCCCAGCGCCGAAACGCGCATGGATTCGAGCTCGGTCTCGTCGGCCGCGGCCTGAATGCCGTCGATCAGCGATTGTTCTAGGGTTTGCAGACTCATTTTCCGAATCTTTCAACGAAAAGGCCGGGCCGATGGCGCTCATGAGGAGCGCCAAGCGAGGCCCGGCCTGAACCGATGGATACGTGCGAGGCTCAGAGAGCCGCTTTCGCCTTTTCGACGAGAGCAGCAAAAGCCTGAGGCTCGCGCACGGCGAGATCGGCCAGAACCTTGCGGTCGATCTCGATACCGGCCTTGCCGAGCCCGTTGATAAATCGGCCATAGGTGAGGCCGAGTTCGCGGCTCGCCGCATTGATGCGCTGGATCCACAAAGCGCGGAAATTGCGCTTCTTGGTGCGCCGGTCGCGATATTGATATTGCTGGGCCTTCTCGACCGCCTGGACGGCGACGCGGAAGATGTTCTTGCGGCGGTTGAAATAGCCCGACGCACTCTTGATGACTTTCTTGTGGGCGGCCCTCGCCGTCACACCACGCTTGACACGGGACATGTCTGAACTCCTTGCAGCGACTTAGCGGGCATAAGGCATATGGATCTTGACCAGGCGCTCATCGCCCTCGGCCAAAATCATGGTGCCCCGCTGGTTGCGGATATTCTTGTTGCTGCGCTTGATCATGCCGTGGCGCTTGCCGGCCTGGCCGGCCTTGATGCGGCCCGTCGCCGTGACCTTGAATCGCTTCTTGGCCGACGATTTCGTCTTCATTTTGGGCATTTCGCTATCCTTTCGGTGCACAATAAAAGACCGCCCTGGCATGCCCTTTACAGGCCAGGCGGCTTGAACGGGCCGGGTTATGGCGGAAGGCGGGATAAATTGCAAGTCCGCCGGTCCGGCGCCCCTGCCATTACGCAACGGCATGGCTTGATCGGAGGGGTGCCCCGGCCCCACATTCCTTAAACTCCCCATTCTCCATGAGGCCCCCATGTCCAAGCTCCGTTATACCAGCGCTCTCATCATCGGATCGGGCGCGGGCCTCAGCGCCTCGCTGGCGAGGCTCCTGGCGGGCCAGGGCCTCAAGATCGGGCTTGCCGCCCGCAACCCGCAGAAACTGGCGAGTCTTGCCGCCGACACCCGCGCCCGGACCTTTGCCTGCGATGCCGCCGATCCTGAGCAGATGGCGAAGCTGTTCGAGGATGCGGACAAGGCCATCGGTGAGCCCGATGTCGTCATCTACAATGCCTCGGGCCGCCTCAGGGGGGCGATCGCCGAGCTCGATCCGAAGGCAGTGGAGCAGGCCATCGCGGTGACGGCCTTTGGCGGCTTCCTCGCCGGCCAGGAGGCGGCGCGGCGCATGCTGAAGCACGGACGTGGCGCGATCCTGTTCACCGGCGCGACCGCGAGCGTCAAGGGCTATGCGCTCTCCGCCCCCTTCGCCATGGGCAAATTCGCGCTGCGCGGCCTCGCCCAGAGCATGGCGCGCGAATTGGGGCCGAAGGGCATCCATGTCGCCCATTTCGTCATCGACGGCGGCATCCGCAATCCCGGCCGCGAGGAGCCGGCCGACCGGCCCGACAGCATGCTCGATCCCGATGCGATCGCCGAGACTTATTTCAACATCCTGATGCAGCCGAGAAGCACCTGGACCTGGGAAGTCGAGCTCAGGCCCTGGGTGGAGAAGTTCTGATCAATCGCATTGGGCCCCTCCCTCTCCCCCGATAGAGGCGAGGGGTAATCACGCCGCGGGCTTCGTCTTCCAGCCCGAGATCCACAAGTCTCTCAGCGCATCGCCTTCGTTGCGGAAATGCGCGCCCGTCGCCCGGCAGCTCTGCGTCCGGTCGAGGCGGAAATTGCGGATGGCGGTGCGCAATTCGCACCAGCCGACGATGACCTGGGCATCGAGGTAATAGATGAGCGCCAGAGGCCTGATAATGCGTCGGGTGATCCGGCCCTGCTCGTCGCTGTACCTGATGTCGAGCTTTTCCTCATCGCGGATCGCCCGCCGGATCAAAGTGAAATCGACATTCTGCGGCTCGGGCGCGATGGGACCCCAGGCATGGAGCGAGCGCGCTTGGATCGTCTGCCTGAGCGGCGGCGGCACCGCAGCGGCGATCTTGGCGGACACTTTCTTGGCGGCCTCCGTCAATTCCTTGTCGCCGGTGCGCTCGATCAGTGCCAGGCCGAGGACGACGGCCTCGGTCTCCTCGATGGTGAACATCAAGGGCGGCAGGTCGAAACCGGGGCGCAATATGTAGCCGATGCCGCGCTCGCCATCGATCGGCACCCGCATCGCCTGGAGGGCAGAGATATCGCGATAGATCGAGCGCACCGTGACCTCGAGCCGCTCGGCGATGGCGGCCGCCGTGATCGGGCGGCGCTGAGCCCTCAGGATCTGGATGATCTCGAACAGCCTGGACGCCTTGCGCATGGTGCACCTCGCAACTGACACAGCCTTGTCAGTTGCGGCCTCTTATACCGCAGTAAAACGACCTTGCCGAGGAACATACTGACATGAGCTATCCGGAAGCCCTATGGATATTCTTCATCCTGCTCTCAGGCATCATCATCGTGCCGGGCATGGACATGATCTTCGTCCTGGCCAATGCGCTGACCGGCGGCCGGCCCGCCGGCATCGCCGCCACTTTCGGCATCATGCTGGGCGGCGCCTTCCACACCGCCTTCGGCGCCTTCGCCGTCGTGGGCTTCAGCCGGCTGGTGCCTCAGCTCTATGGTCCGATGCTGATCGTGGGCTCGCTCTATATGATCTGGATCGGCTGGACCCTCATCCGGAGCTCGATCACCGTCGATCCGGTCAGGGGTCTGGCGTCACGGCCGCTGCCCGCGATATTCGCCCAGGCGATCGTCACCTGCATCCTCAATCCGAAGGCCTGGCTCTTCGTCCTTGCCGTCTATCCGCAATTCATCAAGCCCAGTTTCGGACCCCTATGGACGCAGGCGCTGGTGATCGGCGTGATGGTGGCGGCGATGCAGCTCACCGTCTATGGCGGGCTCGGCCTAATGGCGGCGAAAGGCCGTGACGCGATGGTCGGCAATCCGACGCTCACCATCTGGTCCGGGCGCATTGCCGGCCTCCTGCTCGTCGCCGCCGCTCTCTTCACCCTATGGCGCGGCTGGCAGGGGATTTAGGCTGCCGGCGCAGCCACCCGAAGAGGCTGAGCGCGCCGATCGTATAGGCGCTCGCCACGAGAATCTTGATGATGCGGGTCGCGAGCAGCTCCTCCGAGCCGCCGGGCAGCGGCGCGATGCCGAGGCCAAGGATCAGGAGGAAGGTCGTGAAGGCAATGGCGTAGACGGGTGCCCGCTCTCCGCCCCGCACCATCCGCTCGCCGAACCACAAGCCCATCGCCAGCACGATGAGGATGAAGAAGAGAATGCTGCCGGAGAGAACGACGAATTGATAAGCGAATATCGCAACGACGCCGCCGAGGAGATTGCCGACGATGATCGCCATCGCGACGCGGCTGCTGCGTTCCGGTTCCACCGCGCGCAGGAGATTGAGCGCGATCATCAGGATGACGATGTTGTTGATGTCGCCGCGCGCGATGAAGGCGATGAGCACGGGATAGAGGATGAGGGTATCGGAAATGGCGATGCGCGCCGCCAAAGCGGGCTCATGGCCCGCCGGGCTTGGCGCGGGTGTTGCGCTTGCCTCAGGAGCGGATGGCGACGGGATGAGCAGATGAACGATCCAGACGGTGACGACGGCGGCAATGCTGCCGCGCAGCAGCTCGATCATGAACAGCCAGGCGAGATCGAACGAGATGGTCGAGATCACCGGAATGCAGCAGAAGGCGATCTGGACCAGCAGCATGATAGCGGCCGGCGCGCCGCGCCGCTGGCCGTAGAAGCTCCAGCAGATCACGAGCCCGACCAGAGCAAGCAGGACCAAGGGGCTGAGCGAGAACAGCCTGGAGACGCCGAAGGCAAGCGCAGTCGCGATCAGGATGACGAGCGGCATGGCGAGGCCTTGCCGCAAGGACGGCGCGCTGGGCGCCGAGGCCAGGAGCTGAACCGCGAGCATCGGGGCGAGGAAGCTGAAGTCCCAATTGGCCAGCTCGGCTATGGTGAAGGCGAGAGTGGCGGCAATGGCGATCCGCAGGATATGGCGGGTGGCCCCCTTGTCGCTTGCCGCTGCCTTGGCGCCCGCCATGTCAGCTGAGATAGCTGAGATAGGACACGAGCACGATCCACAGCCGCCCGATGGCGTCGGTCACCGGTGCCCGGCCGGTATAGATGACGACATTCGCCTGCGATCCGAGCCTGATTCCCTTGGGCTGCTCGTCCGGAGCGAACTGGACGCGCACGGCGAAGCGCTGCGCGTCGCGTATCCATCCGGTATCGTTCCTGATCACCGGCAGGCCGGTGGTGGGATCGATGTCCTTGCTGTCGACGCCCCAGCCGACGCTTTCGACCGTCGCCGGATAGACGCGACCGGGGCGGATATCGAGGACGACGTCGGCAGCGTTTCCGGCCGCGACATGTTCGAGGCTGTTCTCGCGGAACTGCGCGTCGATCCAGATCACTTCGGCATCGATGAAGGTGAGGACGGCCTGGCCGACGGCGACATACTGACCGGTGGCCAATTGCAGGTTGGTGATGACACCGTCGGACGGCGCCAGCACGATCGTGTCGGTGAGGTCGCGCCGTGCCTTGCGCAAGGCTGCCTGCGCCTGACGGATCTGCGGATTGTCGGCGCCCTGCGGCCCCATATTCTGCCGGGCCTCTTCCACATCGGCCTTGGCGCGATCGACATCGGCGATCGCCGCATCCAGGCTGGCGGTGGCCTGGTCGCTCCTTGCCTTGGCATAGATGCCCTTCTTGACCATCTCGAATATGCGCGCCGTCTGCTCCTGGATATTGGTGAGCTTCGCCTCGGCCTCGGCGAGCTTGGCCTCGGCGGAGGCGAGTGCTGCCGTCGAGGCGCCGACCGCCTGCCCGGCGGCCGCAAGCTGCGCCTCGGCGGTCTCGACGGCGATCGCATAGCGCTCGCGGTCGATCTCGAACAGGACCTCGCCGGTTCTGACGATTTGATTGTCGATTACATTGACGGCGCTGATCCGGCCCGCCACATCGGCGGCGACGCGTACGACATAGGCCTGAACCGTGGCTTGCGCGGTATAGGGGGTGAAGCGGTCGGCGAACAGGCCGTAGACGAACAAGGCGGCGCATAACAGCAACACGATGCCGGTCAGGCGCCGGATGGGGTTCTTCGGCGCGGCCCGTGAGGTGGCGATTGGAGCATGCGCCTCGCGGTCTTCGGGTTCTATCCTGCGACGCATGGCACTGGCCCTCTAGGGATGCGGCGGCAATTCCAAATGGAGTTCCCGCCTCCCGCCTGTTTGACGTCAGGTTAGACTATGCGGGAGGATGAGGGAACCGATAGTTGGACCATGGCCCATATGAGCGGCTGGTGACGTTCTATCGGGTTTATGTCTCGTTGCCGCGCAAGGCGGTGCGCCGCGGCCTTTCGCGAATGGCGATGACGATACCGGCGAAGACGACGAGCCCGACGCCCGCCAGCGTCGAAAAGCCCGGCAGCTGGCTGAAGAACAGGAAGCCCCAGAGGATCGCCCAGGGCAGAGCGGTATATTCGAAGATCGCGGCGAGATTGGCTTCCGCCATGCGATAGCCCTGGCCCAGGCAATAGATGCCGATGGTCGCGGCGACCCCGCAGCCCAGCATGAGCAGGAGGTCGTGGGTCGAGGGCCAGATCCAGGCGCGGAGCAGGAAAGCGAGGCTCGGATGGCTCCATTGCGCGAACTCGCCCGAGCCGATGATGAGGCCGGCAAGCCCCGACAGCAGGAAGAACACGACATTCACATAGACCGACATGGTCGATGCCGATTCGGTGGCGCCGATATGGCGGCCGTGCAATTGGCCGAGCGCATAGCAGAAGGCCGAAGCCGCCGGCAGCACCACCGCCCATTCGAGCTGGCCGAGACCGTCCTTCATGACGATGACGACGCCGATGAAGCCTAAGATGACGGCGAGCCAGCGGATCTTCCCGACCTTCTCGCCGAGCAGCGGCCCGGCGAGGGCCGTGATGAACAAGGGGGCGGCAAAGGAGATGGCCACCGCCATGGCGAGGGGAAGGGCGGCGATGCCGAGGTAATAGAGCGTGTAGGCGAGGAAGAAGAGAGCGCCGCGCAGCATGTGAGCGGGAAGGCGCGGCGTGTTGAGGCGATGAAGTCCGGTCTCGAACCAGGCGATCAGCAAGGTGAAGGGCAGAGCCAGGAAGCTGCGGATGAAGACGATCTCATGCGCCGGATAGGTCGAGGAAATGCCCTTGATGATGAGATCCTGGAAGGTGAAGGCGAACACCCCGACGCACATGAACGCAACACCCCACAACTGGCGGCGGTGCGCATCTCTGTCATCGTTCATCTTGGTGGTTGCCCCAAATGAAGACCGCCCCATCGTGACGATGGAGCGGTCCACGTCTCCCCTTGCAATAACAGACGGGCTATTTCGGCGCCAGCACCATGACGATCTGGCGACCCTCGAAACGCGGTTCCGATTCGACCTTGGCGATCTCGACCGTGTCGCCCTTCACCCGGTCGAGCAATTGCCGGCCGAGCTCCTGATGCGCCATCTCGCGGCCGCGGAAGCGTAGCGTGACCTTGACCTTGTCGCCTTCCTCGAAGAAGCGCCTGACCGCTTTCATCTTCACGTCGTAATCGTGATCGTCGATCATCGGGCGCATCTTGATCTCCTTGATCTCGATGACCTTCTGCTTCTTGCGGGCTTCGTTGGCCTTTTTCTGTTCCTGATATTTGAACTTGCCGTAATCGAGGATCTTGGCGACGGGCGGCTTGGCATCGGGCGACACCTCGACCAGATCGAGGCCGGCTTCTTCGGCCATCATAAGCGCCTGACGGGTGGGGACGACGCCGCGATTCTCGCCCTGGGCGTCGATGAGGCGGACTTCGCGCGCCTCGATGCGGTTGTTGATCTTGTGGCCCTCTTCCTTGTTCGGCTGGGGCTGAGCCGAGCGGCTAGTGGCTGGCCGGCGGGGTGGTATGCTCAAGTGGTGGTCGTCTCCTTGATGGCGCTGGGGTATCCCAAAATCCCCCGGGGCGCTGTTGCGAGCCCTGTATAGACCGTGAAGATGGGGGGCAAGTCAAGGAGAGAGAAAAGAATGCTACAATTCGAAATGATGGAGGCTCGTCCCGGCATTCGGATTGCTCTTGAGCGGCATGAGCCCCGTCACCCCGATGACAGGAAGCCCGGATTCCTGTGGCTGGGCGGTTTCAATTCCGACATGACCGGCACCAAGGCGACAAGATTGATGGACTGGGCCCAAGCCGCCGACCGCTTCTTCATCCGTTTCGATTATTCGGGCCATGGCGCGTCGGAAGGGCGGTTCGAGGAGGGCACGCTGTCGCTGTGGCTCACGGAAGCGAGGATGGTCCTGGCGCTGGCCAGGGATCGCCCGATGATTCTCGTCGGATCGAGCATGGGCGGCTATCTGGCCCTGCTGCTGGCGAGGGAGAGCCCCGGTTCCATCAAGGGGCTCGTCCTGGTGGCCCCTGCGGCGGACATGACAGAGGCCTTGATGGAACCCGAGATCGCCGCCAATGCGGAAGCCCTGGGCGCCATCGCGCGGGACGGCGTGTGGCTGAGGCCCAGCCTCTATGGCGAGCCCTATCCGATCACCCGCACCCTCATCGAGGACGGGCGACAGCATCTCTTGTTGCCGCAAGGTCTCGATCTCGCTTGCCCCTTGCGCATCCTTCATGGCGATCGCGATCCCGATGTGCCCTGGCAGCATGGTCGCAAGACCTTCGATGCGATCCGCTCGCCCGATGCGCAATTCATCTTGATCAAGGATGGCGATCACCGCCTGTCACGTGATCAGGATATCCTGGCGATCCGGCGCGCCGCCGAGGAACTGGCGGCGGATTAGAGTCACTGTCCTGCTTGTCTTGATTCCGTCCGCCGCCCTTGTGTAAATTCGCAACATGATGTTCATGCCCACATTCCTCCCGCCGATCTGAACGGCCCAAGCCGTTCCGGCGCATCCGCGCCGATCAGATCAAAAAACGGCTCCGCTTATGCGGCGGCTGAAACGGAGAATGTGCAATGCCCAAAACCGATTCTATCGGCCTGACCTCCAGTCAGGTCCGGGCCTTCATCGACGATGGTTTCGTCAAAATCGAAAGTGCCTTCAGCACCGAGCTTGCGCAGCAATGCAGGGACGAGCTGTGGGCGGATATTGACCTGTCGCCGGACGCGCCCGAAAACTGGATTCGACCCGTTGTCCGTGTGGCGTCCAAGTCTTCGCCTCCCTTCATTGCAGCTGCCAACACGCCGGACTTGCACAAGGCCTATGATCAACTCGTCGGCGTGGACCGTTGGCTTGCGCCCAAGGGCCTCGGAACCTTTCCGATCCGCTTTCCGTCAGCAGAATCTCCGGGTGACGATGGCTGGCATGTGGACATGAGTTTCGGCGACAATCCCGCAGATTTCATGGAATGGCGGGTCAATGTGAAGAGCAGCGGACGGGCATTGCTGATGCTCTTCCTGTTCTCCGATGTCGGGTCCGATGATGCGCCCACGCGGATACGCAAGGGTTCGCATGCCGCCATTGCGCGGCAGTTGCTGCCCTATGGCCAAGCGGGCGCGACGCTCAGGCAGCTCTCTGCCACGGGCTACGTTTCCACGGAAGAGTGTGAGGTTGAACGGGCGACGGGCCCGGCAGGCACGGTCTATCTGTGCCATCCATTCCTTGTCCATGCCGCGCAACCCCACCAAGGGACACGTCCCCGCTTCATGGCGCAGCCGCCATTGCTGCCGAAAGGCGAATTTGATCCGGCGCTGCCGCCCGCGCCGGTTCAGATCGCCATCCGCCAGGCTTGCGGGCTGACATTTCCAACCCGTGAACCTTTGCAAGGAGTTCGCCATGACTGAAGCGCATGAATCCGAGCTGCTTCCGCGTCACCTGATTTTTGCAAACCCCGAACGCAGCGTCGTCCGCCTGAGCCCGGATGGCACGCGGATCGCTTTCCGCGCGCCCGTCAACGGTGTCCTCAATCTCTGGGTTGCGCCGCTTGGAGATGTGACCAAAGCACAGCCCGTGACCGATGTGGCCGACCGCAATCTCGGCCCATGGATTCTCTGGATGCACGACAACCGCCATATCGTGTTTTTCCGCGAGCAGGGCGGTGACGAGAACTGGCGCGCGTGGCGGATCGATCTTCGGACCGGCGATATCCGGTCGCTGACGCAGGGTCCCGGCGTGACCTGCTACATTCAGCAGGATTCACCTCATTTCCCCAGCGAATTGCTGATCGGGCACAATGAGCGGGACAAGCGGTATTTCGACATCTGGCGCGTGAATGTCGCGACCGGGGACAGCGCGTTGCTGCACGTCAATGACGGCTTCGTGGGATATTTCAGCGACCGGCAACTCAATGTGCGTTTTGCCGCCCGGCAGGCCGACAATGGCGATCTCGACTATCTGCAACGCGGCCCGAATGGAGATTGGAACCCGGTCACCCATATCGCGGCCGAGGATACGTCCGGGGTTCGTCCCGTCGAGTTCAGTGACGACGGAAGCGAGCTTTACTGGCTGGACAGCCGCGGTCGAGATACCGCGGCAGTCGTTGTCCAGAATATGGAAAGCGGCGCGCTCCGGGTGCTGGCCGAAGATCCCCGCGCCGATTTCACCGATCTCCTGCTGGATCCCGTCGCCCAGCGGCCGATCGCGGCAAGGAATGTGGTCGAGCGCGCCCGGTGGCATGTGCTGGACCCGGAGTACAAGGCGGATTTCGATTATCTCACCCGGCTATTGCCGGGCGACCTCTTTGTCACCGGCATATCGCAGGACCGGCGGAGCTGGATTGCCGCCTATGCCTTTGACGACGCGCCGCTGGAATATTTCCATTATGATCGCGACAAGCGGCAGGTTCGAAGGCTGTTTTCTTCAGCCCCGGCGTGGGAGAACGTGGGCTTTACGAAGATGGAGTCCGTCGTCGTCCGCGCGCGCGACGGACTCGAGCTTGTCTGCTATCTGTCTCGCCCGCGAAACGCGCCAAGCGGTGAGCGCCTGCCGATGGTGCTCCTGGTGCATGGCGGTCCCTGGGCGCGGGACCATTGGGGTCTCATTCCCGATCACCAATGGCTCGCCAGTCGGGGATATGCCGTGCTGAGCGTGAACTACCGGGGATCTACCGGTTTCGGCAAGGCGTTCGTCAATGCCGGCAATTTCGAATGGGCCGGCAAGATGCACGACGATCTGATCGATGCCGTCGACTGGGCGATTGCCGAAGGCATCGCCGATGCCGGCCGGATCGCGATCATGGGCGCGAGCTATGGCGGCTACGCCACGCTGGTGGGGCTCACATTCACGCCGGAGAAATTCGCCTGCGCCGTGGACATCGTCGGCATCTCGAATCTCGTGACGTTTCTCGACACGATTCCGGACTATTGGGTGACATGGAAATCCGAGTGGAAGGTGCGGCTGGCCGACTACACTACCGAGGCCGGCCGCCGTTTCCTCGAGGAGCGCTCGCCATTGAATCATGTGCATCGCATCGTGCGGCCATTGCTGATCGGTCAGGGCGCCAATGACGTCCGGGTGAAGGCCGCGGAATCCGAGCAGATCGTCGCGGCGATGCAGCGGCAGGGCATCCCGGTGACCTATGTCTTCTATCCCGATGAGGGCCATGGCTTCGGCAGGCCGGAAAATCGGCGCTCCTTCGCCGCCGTGGCGGAAGCCTTTCTCGCAACTCATCTCGGCGGGCGCTGTCAGCCTGTCGGCGACGACTTCGAGGGATCGACGATCGAATTCAAGGCCGGACGCGATCTCGTTCCCGGCTTGGATGATGAGGCGTAACAGTCATACTGGCGTCAGGCTTCGGCCTTGCGCGCTCCAGTGGGATCTTGTTGCATTGTGCGCTACCTTATTCGTGTTCAGGATTTACACCGCTTGCCCGAGGTTTCGCATCCTTGCTCAATCGACGAATACATCAAATCTCCTCGGGCCAGGCAGATCGTGTATCGCAGCTCTCCGGGCACACTCGATTTCGGGCTTCATTTCCCGTTCTATTATTTCTAGTTCCTCGGGCGTGAACTTGTCGCGCCACCAGCCGGACTGAGCTCTTACGGCCGCATGCATCTTTTCAAACCAATTATTGGCATTAACTGGCTCTTGATCAGCAGGAGTCCTTGGCGAGTTCAATGTCCACCTCCTGAGGAGTGGGAAGGTCGCGGAACGATCATTATCGGCTGCGATGTGCCTCCCCTCTGCGGAAATTGAATCAACCATCCAGGGTTCATCGTGGCCCGCCATAGGAGTATGGCATTTTCCGGATCTCAAGGTCACGGAGCGCGCGTACGAGATTATTCCGCTCTGTGGGCTTTGAGAGGTCTCGCCCGGCAAAAGCTCCCCTGAGTCCTGTGATACTATTGGCGGTGGCTTTTATCGCGCCGTCTCCCACTTCGAACGGGATTGTTGGTCCAATACTGGAGTGTCCACCATCGACGGCATTTCCTTGCGAGGCCGCCTGGGATTCATCGCTTTGACCCATCAACGCCAGTCCGGCCCCTGCAGCTGCGAGGCTATTGAATTGGATGATTTTTCTAAGCTCCGGATACCTGTAGACATACTCCCTTATGCGGGCGGCAGTCTTCGGCGCTATCGTCTTAAAGTAATTCGGATCTACCATATAGGCGCGGATCGCTTCCGCCATCCTTTCTCGGTCAACGAGGTGCCGCCCTCGGTAGCCATAATCCTGCGGCCTCACTAAATTGGCTGTGCGCTCTTCACCCGTCCTCAAAGCGCTGTAGTTAAAATCCAACTCCTTCCCCAGGCCTTTTGTTGGAATTTGTCCAGCGAGGGCATCTACGACGTGGCTAACCTCATGAGCCGTGGCTATCTCCATCTGGTCTTTGGGCAGTGTGTCCAGAACCTTCATTCTCATTGGCCGGCCCAGCATCAGATGGGTTTCTCCCAGGTTTCCCGGTCCGAGCTGGCTGCTCGGAACCTTTTCCACTGGTCCTTGGATGCCATATTCTCCAACGCGCTGGATATCGATAGGAGTCAGGGCATGGTCGGGCTCGTCGGCTCGTGCTCTTCCCGCGACATAAATAGCCTTCAATGGTCTGCCTTCAATATCTCTCTTGATATCCCCGTTCCGATACAACTTTGGACGATTGGGATAATCTTCGAAGAGAGAGCGCTGAGGTTTTGGCTTCGGATTAAAGAGACGATTGACGGGCAATTTCCTCGCAGGCGGCAGACCGGCCATCGCGCCTGCTGTCAACCCATCATTAATACGGCCTTCACCAAGCGCTCGTCCCGTGTCGTAGGCTTGAAGCAACGCTCCCACGGGCGTGAACTCGAGTGCTTCTGTCAACCGATCACTGTATTTCTTCCTTCCAGGGTCTTCACCATAGAGATTCCGGTATATCGCATCGGCCAAGCGCTCGCGGGCTGTCGGTACACGGCTTCGCCACAGTCCCGTCCCAATCGGAGATTTCTTGCTGATTGGAAAATCGGCGCGCGCGGCGAGGTCGGGTGGCAGCAGATCTGATAGGTCTTTTGGGTAATCGTTCATTCATCCAAACTCCAAATCTGCTGTTATGTACGCTCTTGACGTATAAATGTCAACGAAATAAACGTATATACGTAATTGGCGCAGAGCTAGGCTGACAAATCCACGAGCAACGCGGTGAGTCCTTCGCGATAAGTAGGATAGATCAGCTCGTAGCCGAGCTCGTCCTTGATGCGCCGGTTCGAGACGCGTTTCGATTCGGCATAGAAGCTTCGGGCCATGGGCGTGAGATCGGCGTCATCGAACGCGATCTCAGGCGGTGCTGGGACTTTCAGAAGCTCGGCCGCGAAAGTGACGACGTCCTGCGGTGGGCAGGGCTCGTCGTCACAGACATTGTAGGCCCGGCCCGGATGCGGCTTTGCGATCGAGGCCGCGAGGACGCCGGCGATATCCGCGACATGGATGCGGCTGAAAATCGGGCCCTTCGTGCTGTCCCATCAGTGCCTTGAACAGCCGCAAAAAAGGCCTCTTGAAATATCTAAAAACTTTGATAAATGCATTCGTGCGCGAATTAAAAGCGCGAATCAATGGAAACGGAGAAAGAACATGAGACAGGACTTAGCGACAGGAAAGAAAAATGGCCGACCGAGATATCAACTGGGTTCGGTCCTCGTATGAGGATCTATTGGAATTCCCCGACGACGCGATAAACGCCGCCGGGTTTCAACTAAGGAAGGTTCAACAGGACGAGGAGCCGGATGACTGGAAGCCGATGCCGAATGTCGGACCAGGTGTGCGAGAGATAAGAATCTTCGCCGAAGCCGGTGCTTACCGGGTCATGTATGTCGTGAAGATCGCGGGCTTGGTCCATGTTCTTCACTGCTTCCATAAGAAGACGGAACAGACGTCGCAGCGGGACATTGAAAAGGGGCGGGCGGCGTATCGTGAGGTTGAGGCGGCTATGGCAGCTGCCCGTAAGATGAAGAAGACGACGAAGGGTCGTCGAAAGAAAGAATGAGGTTTGATGTGGGTCGCATAACGACCGGGAGTGTTTGGAACGCTCTGATCAAAGATCCAGTCGAAGCGCGGAGAATGGAAAGGAAATCCGTGCTCCTGATGAAGGTGCAAGAGCGACTGAAAGCCAAGAAGTGGACCCAGGTAGAGGCCGCTCGCCACTTGGGCGTTGGACAATCGCGAGTCTCCGATATTCAGCAGGGAAAAATCCACCTGTTTTCAATGGAAATGCTGATCGATTTCCTCGAGAAGCTCGGCCAGCCGGTCGAACTTACCTTTCCGAAGCGCGGTAAATCCAAGACGAACAATCTCGAGCACGCCTGACATTCCTATGTGAATTGATACGGGCACGTGGAATCGGCTTCGTAGTCGAAGGGTTATCAGCTGACATCCGGCAGCGGACTATCTGGACAACGTCGCGAGCAACGCCTTGAGCCCCTCGCGGTAGCTCGGGTAGATCAGCCTGTAGCCGAGCTCGTCCTTGATGCGCCGGTTCGAGACGCGTTTCGATTCGGCATAGAAGCTTCGGGCCATGGGCGAGAGATCGGCGTCATCGAACGCGATCTCGGGCGGTGCCGGCACGTTCAGAAGCTCGGCCGCGAAAGTGACGACGTCCTGCGGCGGGCAGGGCTCGTCGTCGCACACATTGTAGGCCCGGCCCGGATGCGGCTTTTCGATCGAGGCCGCGAGGACGCCGGCAATATCCGCGACATGGATGCGGCTGAAGATCTGGCCCCGCTTCACGATGCGCTTCGCCGTGCCGTCGCGAAGCGCCACGAGCTGGTTGCGTCCCGGACCATAGATGCCGGCCAGGCGGAAGATGTGAAGCGGCAGGCCGAGCTTCCGCCACGCCGTCTCGGCGGCAAGCCGGCGCTCGCCGCGCGCCGTCGAGGGCGCCAGCGGCGATGTCTCATCCACCCATTCGCCGTGGCGATCGCCATAGACGCCGGTGGTCGAAAGATAGCCCACCCAGCGCAATGACGGAGCGCGCCGCGCCAGGTCGTCGCGGTGGCAGGTGAGAACGGGATCTCCGCTCTCGCCTGGCGGCACCGAGATCAGGAGATGGGTGACGCCGTCGAAGACGGCATTGGGAAGCGGCCTCGTGCCGTCGAAGGCGATGGCGCCGTCATCGCCGGAGCGGCTGGTGCCGGTGATGGTCCAGCCTTGCGGCGCGAGGCGCAGCGACAGGGCTAGCGCCGAGTAACCGAGACCGAAGCAGAAGAGATGGGACATTCAGGCCTTCTGCCATTCGGCGCTGACGGCGTCATCTGTTTCCTGGACAGCATGCCTGGCGCGCAAGACCGCGAAGTCGGCAGCGGGCAGCAGGCGGGCGAGCGCCCATACCGCCATGGCGCGTACCAGAGCGGAAGGATCGTCGAGCCGCCGCTCTGCTTCCTTGGCCAGCGACCGGTCACCCGAATTTCCGATGGCGATCAGCACATTGCGGATGAAGCGATCGCGACCGGTGCGCTTCACGGGTGAGCCCGAAAACAGCTTGCGGAAGGCCTGGTCATCGAGGCGGGCGAGATCGGCGAGCTTGGGCGCCACCAGGTCGTCACGCGCCTGAAGCTTTGACTCGCGGGCAGTTTGGGCGAATTTGTTCCATGGGCACACCGCCAGACAGTCGTCACAGCCATAGATGCGGTTGCCGATGCTTTCGCGGAATTCGCGGTCGATATGGCCCTTATGCTCGATGGTGAGATAGGAGATGCAGCGGCGCGCATCGAGCTGATAGGGCTTGGGGAAAGCCCTGGTCGGGCAGATATCGAGGCAGGCGCGGCATGAGCCGCAGTGATCGCTTTCAGGCGCGTCGCGGGCGAGCTCCGCCGCGCTCAATATGGCGCCCAAAAAGAACCAGGAGCCGAGCTCGCGCGAGACGAGATTGGTGTGCCGGCCCTGCCAGCCGAGGCCCGCGGCCTCGGCCAAGGGCTTCTCCATCAAGGGTGCCGTGTCGACGAAGACCTTGACGCCTTGCCCCGTCTCGCGCGCCAGCCATTGCGCCAGATGCTTGAGCTTGCCCTTGACGACGTCGTGATAGTCGCGCCCCAGCGCATAGACGGAGATGACGCCTGAGTCCTTGGCCTCGAGCCTCTGCAGCGGATCGATGTCGGGCGCATAGCTCATGGCGAGCATGATGGCCGAGCGCGCCGCGGGCCAGAGCGCCAGCGGATCGGCGCGCCGTTCGGCCGTTTCCTTGAGCCATCCCATGTCGCCTTGGTACCCGAAGGACAGAAACTCCTGAAGCCGCTGACCGGCCTTTGCGGCGGCCGACGGATCGGCGATGCGCAATTGGGCGAAGCCTTCTGCACGGGCCTTCAGGCGCAGTCTGTCTTCGAGCGCTGTCATGACGCCCGATTATACCAAAGACGCCGAAGAGATGTCAGAAGTCGAGATCGGTGTAGGACTGGGAGGGCGGGATGCCGCGCACGACGTCGGCGAGCAGCGGGCGGAAGGAGGGCCTGGATTTCAGCCGTTGGAACCATGCCTTTGCGGAAGGAAAATCAGCCCACGGAACATCGCCGATATAGTCGATCGCCGAGAGATGCGCGGCGGCGGCGAGATCGGCGAGCGAAAGATTGTCGCCGGCGAGCCAGTTGCGGCCGTCGGCGAGCCGGCCGATATAATCGAGATGGGCCTTGAGCAGGTCGAGCCCTTTGCGCACCCGCGGCATCTCGGGCGATCCGCCGCCATGCTCGCGCGGCATGAAGCGGCGGATGACCTTCTCGGTCAGCACCGGCTCGGCGACCTCGGCATAGAATTTGGTGTCGAACCAGCCGACCAGCCTTCGCACCTCGGCCCGCCCCTTGGCATCGCCCTGGATCAGGGCGATGGCGCCGTTGCGCGTCTCCTCGAGATATTCGCCGAGCGCCTCGACGCCATTGATGGCGCTGCCGTCGTCCTCGACGAAGACCGGCAGCGTCGCCGCCGGGTTGAGCTTGTAGAGCTCGGGAGACGGCGCCCAGGGCTGCTCGTCGCGCAATTCGACCGCGGTACCATATTCATTCAAGGCAAGGCGTATGCGGCGGGAATAGGGATCGAGCGTGAAATGGTGCAGACGAGGCATCAGGACCCTTGGAAAGACTACGTAAAGACAGCGGCCAAATACCGCGCCGCCATTGCCGTGCCGTCAGTCGGCATATAGAACCCTCGGGCTCAGGCGGCAAGCGATTCTCGGGGAAGCTCATCCGACAGGTCTGGTTATGCCTATTGAACAAATCATCCTTCTCGCCCTGATCCAGGGCATCACTGAATTCCTGCCGATTTCGTCCTCCGGCCATCTCATCCTGGCGCCGGCGCTTTTCCATTGGGCCGATCAGGGCGTTCTCACCGACATCATGACCCATATGGGCTCGCTCCTCGCCGTCCTCGTCTATTTCTGGCGCGACGTGGTGGCCATGCTCCGCGGGTCACTCGATGCGCTCAGGGGACGGATTACCGCCGAAGGGAGGCTTGCCTTCTATGTGGTGATCGGAACCATTCCGATCATTTTGGTCGGCGCCTTTCTCAAATTCACCGGCCTCAGCGACCAGCTGCGCAGCGTGACCCTCGTCGCCGTGAACGCCATCGTCTTCGGCATCCTCATGTATATCGCCGATGCCTATGGGCTCATGCGCCGGAAGGTCTCGGACATGACATGGGTCCCGGCTGTCATCGTCGGTTGCGCTCAGGCGCTGTCGCTCAATCCCGGCACCAGCCGGTCCGGCATCACCATGACGGCGGCGCGCGGCCTGGGCTTCGAGCGTCCGGAAGCGGCGCGCTTCTCCTTCCTGCTTTCGATACCGGCGACGGCGGCGGCGGGCCTTCTCATCATCGGCGATGCGCTCGAGCGCGGTGTGGCGATCACCTGGGATTCAATCATTTGCGGCGCGCTCACTTTCGTGGTCGCCTTCGCGACCATAGCCTTTCTCATGCAGCTTCTGCGCCGCATGAGCTTCCTGCCCTTCGTGATCTACCGGATCGCGCTCGGCGTGATCCTGCTCGCTTTGATCTATTGGGGCTTTCCGCTGAGCGTGGCGAGCACCTGAGCTGGATTCAGAAAGCCGGCGCCGAGAACTCGCCCGCCTTGCGATAGCGATAGAGATAGGCCGGTACGATCGCTTCGATGCCGCGCGGCGTGATGCCGAGGCCCTCGAAGGTGCGGTGCTCGGCCGTGGCTTCCGCGCTGACCACATTGTCGGTCTTGAGCAGCTCGACCTGATCGGTGGTGAGGAGCGGCTTGGGCAGGAGCTCGAGGATCATGGCCTGGACCCTGGCCACCGGCCAGGGCAGGGGAACGAGGAGGCGCTTACGCCCGACGGTCTGGAGGGTGAATTCCATGAGCTCGCGGAAGCTCATCACCTCAGGCCCGCCCAGCTCGTAGGTGCGTCCGGAAGCTAGGCCCGCATCGATGAGGCGGGTCACTGCCTCGGCAACGTCGCCGACGAAGACCGGCTGGAATTTGGTGGTGCCGCCGCCAATGAGGGGAAGCGCCGGCGAAAAGCGGGCCATGGCGGCGAAACGGTTGAAGAAATTGTCCTCAGGCCCAAAGACGATCGAGGGCCTGAGCACGATGGCGCCGGGGAAATTGGCACGGGCGCGCTGCTCACCCGCGGCCTTTGTCTTCGCATAGGCGCTCGGGGAATGGGCGTCGGCACCGATCGCCGACATCTGGATGAACATCTTGGCGCGTGCCGCCTTGGCCGCCCTGGCGGACGCCTCGGCGCCAAAGACATGAATGGCATCAAAGCTTTGCGCCCCGGCGCTAGTGAGGACGCCGGTCAGGTTGACGACCGCATGGGCGCCTTCCGAGACGGCGGCGAGGGAATCCGGATAGCGCACATTGGCCTGGACCGGCATGATCTGGCCCGGTACACCCAAAGGCTGCACATAGCCGGCGAGATCGGGCCTGCGGCAGGCGACCCGGATGCGATACCCCCGCTTCGCCAGGCTGCGCACGATGTGCCGGCCGAGGAAGCCGGAGCCGCCAATGAGGGTGATCAGGGTCTCGGAAGGGGCGAGGGTCAAGGCCGTCAAATCCATCATGTTGGCGGGATTTGGGCTTTTTACCGGGGGGTCCCGCCTTTGCAAAGCCCAAATCACCCGGCACAAGCCGATCAGTTGACACTGACGCATAGGGTCATTTATGAACCCCCGCAATGCCCAGATGGCGGAATTGGTAGACGCACTAGTTTCAGGTACTAGCGCTGAGAGGCGTGGAGGTTCGAGTCCTCTTCTGGGCACCAATTTGCACTCCCCGAGCTTCGGCCCGGCGAGCCCGTTATCTGACCGAAACGACATTGAGACATTGGGCAGCCGCGTGACGGGTGATGCGCGGCGATCGATTGACGGATGGCGATAAAAATCTACAAGGGTGATTTGCCGGCGGGGCTCGACCTCGGGTCCGAGATCGCGATCGATACCGAAACGCTCGGTCTCAATCCGCTGCGCGACAAATTGTGCGTCGTGCAACTATCCTCGGGCGACGGCAATGCCCATCTGGTCCAGCTCGATCGCTCGACCTACGAAGCGCCCCGCCTCAAGGCGCTGCTTGAGAATCGCCAGGCGCTCAAGATCTTCCATTTCGCGCGTTTCGACGTCGCCACGCTCAAGCATTATCTGGGCGTCGAGACGGGGCCTCTCTACTGCACCAAGATCGCATCCAAGCTCACCCGCACCTACACCGATCGGCATGGCCTCAAGGATCTCGTCAAGGAGCTGCTCGGCATCGAGATCAACAAGCAGCAGCAAAGCTCCGACTGGGGCGCCCATGTGTTGAGCGATTCGCAGAAGCAATATGCCGCGCAGGACGTTCTCTACCTGCACGAGCTGAAATCCAGGCTCGATCAGATGCTCGAGCGCGAAGGGCGCAAAGGCCTCGCCCGGGCCTGTTTCGATTTCGTGCCGGTGCGGGCCGAGCTCGACCTCATGGGTTGGACGGAAGACGATGTCTTTGCGCATTGACGCCGTACATCGCGTGCCGCGCGGCCGCACCGCCAAGGCTGCCGCGCGCGCCCGCTTGGCGCCTTATGTGTCGGGCGCCTTCGCTGGCGTGGTCGTGCTCCTGCTCCTGATCTTCCTCTATCAGACCGGCGCATTCACGTCCGCGCCCAAGCCCGTGGACCAGACCGCCGTTTCGCACGATCAGGTGACGGTCGTCGATTCCACCATCACCGGTCTCGACAGCCAGAACCGGCCCTATTCGATCTCCGCCAGGAACGCGGTCCAGGACAAGGACAAGCCCAACTTCATCGCGCTCGACGAGGTCTCGGGCGCCACCAACCGCACCAACGGCGAAGCGATCACGTTCGAGTCGAAGAAAGGGCTCTACGATTCCGACGTCAAGACGCTCGATCTCGACACCGACGTGGTGGTCAAGTCGGCCGGCCGCTTCACCGCGCGCATGGACAAGGCCCATGTGGTCGTCGGCGAGAAGCGGCTGACCAGCAATGTTCCGGTGGCCGTCGAGCTCACCACGGGCACGATCAATGCCAATGGGGTGGAAATAACCAATGATGGCAACAATATATTGTTCCTGAACGGTGTTAAGGCACACTTCACGAACACCAAGACGAACACCAAGTCGCAAGGAGACGACCAATGATCCTTCGTGCCAGCCTAGCTGTACTTTCCGTGCTTGCCGGTCTGGCCCTGGCTCAGCTCCCGGCCACAGCCCAAGCCGTCGACACCAAGCCTGCGGAAGCCAAGACGCCGAAGAATGTCGATATCGAAGCCGATCAGATGGAGATTCTCGATCAGCAGAAGAAGGCGGTTTTCAAGGGCAAGGTGAAGGCGGTGCGCGGCAAGGTGACGCTCACCTGCGACACGCTCGATGTGACCTATACCGAAGAGCCGAACGCTCAGGGCGAGAAGAAGACCGAGGTCACCTTCCTCGATGCCGCCGGCAATGTGGTGATCGTCAGCGGCACCCAGACGGTCACGGGCCGGACGGCCCATATGGACGTCAAGGCCAACAAGCTCACCGTGAAGGGCGGCGCCAAGGTGGTGCAGGGCAAGACGGTGATGAATGGCGAGCAGCTCTTCGTCGATCTCAACACCAACCGCAGCGAGTTGACCGGCGGGCGGGTCAAGGGCAGCTTCGTGCCCGGGCAGTGACAGATCATGTTTCACCCAATATTAATCTAAATGGGCGGTAATCAGGTGACGCAGAACGGTGAGGCAATGACGGCCGTGCGGCCCCGCAAGCAGGATTTGGCTTCAGGGCGCGGCCATCGGATGGTGGAGCGGGCGCCTCAGCCCCGCTCGCGCGATCTGCCGCCGGATGACGGGCTGGTTGCCATAGGGCTCCGCAAGAGCTTCGGGCGCCGGCCGGTGGTCAGGGGGGTCAACCTCTCCGTCAGGCGTGGCGAGGCCGTGGGGCTGCTTGGACCCAATGGCGCCGGCAAGACGACGGTGTTCTACATGATCACCGGCCTCATCGCCGCCGACCAGGGCACGATCAGCCTCGACGGGACGGATATCACCACCCTGCCCATGTATCAGCGGGCGAGGCTCGGCATCGGATATCTGCCCCAGGAAAGCTCGATCTTTCGCGGTCTCACGGTTGAGGACAATATTCGAGCCGTGTTGGAGCTCCACGAGCCCAACCGCAAGCGGCGCGAAAGTGAGTTGCGTGAGTTACTCGATGAGTTTTCCGTCTCGCATCTACGGCATTCGCCAGCTGTGGCGCTATCTGGCGGTGAGCGTCGCCGCGTGGAAATCGCCCGCGCCCTTGCCACCCACCCGCAATTCATGCTCCTCGACGAGCCCTTCGCCGGAATTGATCCGATTGCGATCGGTGATATTCGCCAGCTGGTGCGACAGCTTACCGCTCGGGGAATCGGGGTGCTTATTACGGATCACAACGTCCGCGAAACGCTCGAGCTCATCGACCGCGCCCTCATCATCCATGAGGGCGAGGTCCTGACCGAGGGCACGCCTTCGGAAATCGTCAACAATCCCGATGTGCGGCGCTTCTATCTCGGCGAAGGTTTCAGCCTGTAAAGCTGCGGTTTTAGTGCATTTTAAGACCGTGTATGCTACGCCCGGGCCTATGAGGGCGCATCCCGATCCGCAATGGGAATGTTCCCCCAAATTTGAGAGGCAGGGAAGGAGCGCTACGTGGCGCTGTCACCGCGACTAGAGCTGAAACAGGGCCAGTCCCTGGTCATGACGCCGCAATTGCAGCAGGCGATCAAGCTTCTGCAAATGTCCAATCTCGAGCTGCAGGCTTTTGTCGAAAGCGAGCTCGAGAAGAATCCTTTGCTCGAGCGTGACGAGAAGCGCGAGGCGCAAGGGCCTGGCGCCGAAGCGCAGGAACGCGATGTCGCCAGCGCCATGAAGGACGGCGCCAGTGCCGAGGAACGGCTCGCCACCCTCGATACCGATCTCGACAACGTCTATCAGGGCGAGAGCCGCGCCGATGCCGCCAATCGCGCCGGCGCGGCGCCGGCCGATTCCGGCTGGGCGTCGCTCAAACCTTCACGCGCCGTATCGCTCGATCAGGATGAGCTCGATATCGGCGCCACGCTCAGCCGCGAGAAGACGCTGGCCGAGCATCTGACCGAGCAATTGATGCTGACCATTGCCGATCCGGCCGACCGGCTGATCGGGCAGAATCTGATCGGCATGGTGAACGAAGCGGGCTACCTCACCAGCGACCCGGCGCAAGTGGCCGAGATGCTGGGCACCGACATCGCCCATGTCGAGCGCGTGCTCGGCGTTCTTCAGGGTTTCGATCCCGCCGGCGTTTTTGCCCGCGACCTGAAGGAATGCCTGATGCTGCAGCTCAAGGAGCTGGACCGGCTCGATCCGGCGATGCGGACCCTCGTCGAGCATCTCGATCTGGTCGCCAAGCGCGATTTCGCCGGACTCAAGTCGCTGTGCAAGGTCGATGCCGACGACATCCGTGACATGATCGCCGAATTGCGCCGCCTCAATCCCAAGCCCGGCCACGTCTTCGGCGCGGATCCGGTGCAGCCGGTGGTGCCGGATGTGTCGGTGCGGCCCGCACCCGACGGCACCTGGCTGATCGAGCTCAACAACGACACGCTGCCGCGCGTTCTCGTCAACAACCGCTACATGGTGCAGGTCTCGCGCGGGCCCATGCGCGATCAGGACAAGACCTATCTGTCCGAATGCCACGCCAATGCCACCTGGCTGGTGCGCAGCCTCGACCAGCGCGCCAAGACGATCCTGAAAGTGGCGCGCGAGATCGTGCGCCAGCAGGATGGGTTCCTGGTCCATGGCGTCCAGCAACTGCGGCCGCTCAATCTGAAGACGGTGGCGGATGCGATCGAGATGCACGAATCGACGGTGAGCCGCGTCACCTCGAACAAATACATGGCCACACCGCGCGGCATCTTCGAGCTCAAATATTTCTTCACCACCGCGATCGGCGGGGCCATGGGCGGCGAGGCCCATTCGGCCGAATCCGTGCGCCATCGCCTGCGCGAGATGATCGAGCGCGAGACCAAGGCGAACATCCTCTCGGACGACACGCTGGTCGAGATGCTCAAGGCCGAGGGCATCGACATCGCCCGCCGAACGGTCGCTAAATATCGGGAATCCTTAGGCATTCCATCATCGGTGCAGCACCGGCGGGAAAAGAACGCCTTCGGTTCGTAAGCCTCCCTTTGAGCCGCCGAATAAGGTTGACTTCACTTCCGCCCGCGACTAGTTTCCGCGCCGTTTTAGAGGGGGCTGGTCCTCTCTGACATAGCGGCAGCCGAAAGACGGTCATAGAAGCTTTTCGGCAGTTGACGCCGGACGCCGCACCGCCCACATTGGATGGGCCAAGTCGATAAACACTGTCAGGTAAAATGCAGGTCAAGATCACTGGCAAAAATCTGGACATTGGCGCAGCTTTGCGGGCGCATATCGAGAATCGCCTTTTCGATATCGCCGAGAAGTATTTCAACGGCACCGTCTCGGGGCATGTCACGCTCGAGAAGCAGCGTTCGCAGTTCACCGCCGATTGCACGCTGCATCTCGCGACCGGTCTCGTTCTTCAAGCCCATGGTCACGGTTCTGAAGCCATGCCGTCCTATGACAAGGCGGCTTCCCATCTCGAGAAGCAGCTCAGGCGCTACAAGCGCCGGCTCAAGGATCACAATGACAGCCGCGTCGAGCCGGTACGTCGGCGCGCTGCCGCCGACTACGTCATTGCGAGCGCAGGAGAGCACGATGCCGAGGAGCCGAAGGATCTCAATCCTGTCATCATTGCGGAAAGTTCCGCCGACGTGCCGGAACTTTCGGTGGGCGAGGCCGTGATGCAACTCGACATCTCGACCGGCCAGTTCCTGCTGTTCCGCAACGCGCGTGATGGCGGCCTCAATGTCGTCTATCGCCGGCCCGACGGCAATATCGGGTGGATCGATCCTCATCTCGGCGCGGCTCCCTGAGCCTCACGCGCGCGCAACAAGGAAATACGAACATCATGAACCTCGCCGAGATCATCGATTCTCAATCCATCCTGCCGTCGCTCAAGGTGCAGAGCAAAAAACAGCTCCTGCAGGAGATCGCCCATGCGGCCGGCAAGCTGACCGCGATCGATCATCGGGTGATCTTCGAGACGCTGTTGCAGCGCGAGAAGCTCGGCTCCACCGGCTTGGGTCACGGCATCGCCATCCCGCATGGCAAGATACCGACGCTGACGCGCGTCTATGGGTTGTTCGCGCGCCTCGCGGCGCCGGTCGAATTCGATGCCGTCGACAATGAGCCGGTCGATCTCGTCTTCCTGCTTTTGGCGCCCGAGCATGCCGGCGCCGATCACCTGAAGGCGCTCGCCCGCATCTCGCGGTTGCTGCGCGACCACGACGTGGTGGCGAAGCTGCGCGGCACCGACACGGCCGAGGGCCTCTACGCCATCCTCACCGAGCCCGCCGCGACCCCGCACGCCGCCTAGAGCCCCTCCAGCCCGGTCATCCTGGATGAGCGCGTTTCCCGTCTGTTTCGTGCAAATGCCGTGCATTGTGGCTTGCCCCATGTGATGTTTCGGCAACAGCGCGGACAAATCCGCCTGGAGCCAAATTTTCCACTGCTGATTGAATTTATTTAAGGTAATATCCAGGGCGGTATTTCTTGGGGGGAGAACGCCGCCAGCGCGCATCCCTGGGTGTGGCTGTTTTCCGGCGTCTCAGACGACGGGGGTTACTCATGCGCCGCAATTCGCTGACGTCGCTGTTGTCGACGACCTCTCTGGCGGCGTTTGCCGTGCTCGCGGGCACTGCCACCGTCGACCGGACTGCATGGGCCATCGACACATTCATCATCACGGACACCTCCACGCCGCAAACGATCGCCGGAAATGGCGACACTCTGACGGTGACCGGCGGCGCCGAACTCGAGGTGTCCACGGCTACGGCCGTTACCATGAGCAATAACAACACGTCGCTTACGGTCGGCCTGACCACAGGCACACCCCCGAATGTCGGGGCGGGCACGGTGACCGGCATAGGACAAAGCGCGGTGCTGGCCAACGCCTTCACCGGGATGAACATCCTGGTCAACAGCAACGGCACGATCCGCGCCGACGCGGATGCCACGTCGGCCACTATCGAGGTGCTGCCGGGCGCCGGCCTCGACATCGACAACCACGGCACCATCGCGAATCTGGGCGCGACCACCGGCGCCAATGCCATCCATATCGCCGGCAGCGCCACGGTATCGATCGACAACACGAAGCTCGATCCCGGCGATCCGACGCCCACGATCAGCGCCGCGGCGGCCGCGGCCATCCATCTCGTCGGCTCCGGAACCGTGACCGGCGCCATCACCAATGACGGGCTCATCGTGACCGGCAATCAGAATTTCTATGGGGGCGGCGCCATTCGCTTCTTGAACTCCACCTTGACCGGCGGCGTCACCAACAACGTGACGGGCGTCATCCAGGGCGATGCCGGCGGCAGGGGCATCGAGTTCGCGGGCACCGGCAGCAGCGCCGATATCAGCAATGCCGGCACCATCACCCAGGTGAATGGCGGCACCGACGGCCAGGGGATTTTCTATTTCCTGGATGCGACGAGCACGGTGACGAACAGCGGCCTGATCCAGGCCAGCGCCACCGGCTCCGATTCGGGTGCGATCGTTTTCGACTCGCTCGCCAACGTGACCGGCGCCGTCGACAACCAGGCGGACGGCGTCATCCGCGCCACCGGCCAGGGCGCCAGCGCCATCAGCTTCGAGGCCGGCGCCTCGCTCTCGGGCGCCATCTCCAATGCCGGCACGATCGAGGTGACCGACGCGACGGGCCCTGCCGACGGCTTCGCCATCAAGGCGGACAGCATTGACGGCGCGGCGCTCAGCATCGCGAACACCACCGGCGGCCTGATCCGGGGCGCCGGCACGACCGGCGGCGCCATCGCCGTGCTCAGTCCTGACGTCGCCGTCAACATCACGAATAACGGCTTCATCACCAACGCGTCGAGCAATGGAAACTCGCGCGCAATCAATGTCGACGGGTCATTCGGCACGGGCATGGTGACGATCGACAACCAGAACGGCACGATCAGCAACACCGGCTCGGGCACCGCCGCCATCGAGATCTTGGGGGGCGCTGCTTTCACCATCAATAACGGTTTGGGCGACGGCCTCGGCGCCATCGTTGGCGGCAGCGGTCGGGCTGTACTCATCACCAGCGGCACCGGCGACATCACCAACAATTCGGTCATCACCAGTGCGGCCGGCGGGGGCACGATCTTCATCGAGTCCATGGAAGGATCGATCGTCAACCAGTTTTTCGGAACGATCCAGCACACCGCATCGAACGGAACAGCCGTGTTTTTGAACGGCACGCTTGCCGGTGATGGCGTGCTCGACAATGCGGGCATCATCCGCGGCGGCACTGGCGGCAATCTCGAGTTTCTGGGCACCGCCGACAACGGCCGGGCCATTTTCGCCGATATCGGCACGGCCACCACCATCATCAACCGGGACACGGGGATCATTTCCGGCAGCGTCTCCATCGGCCACGGCACGTTCACCATCGAGGGCGGCATCATCAACGGCAATATCATTGGTCTGTCCGGCTCGAAGGTCGATTACGACCTCGCCGCGGTGACGCTGGAGACGACGCCGGGCGATGGCGGCTTCAACCCGCTGACCGGCCCATTCGGCTTCGAGACCAACGGCATCCATTCACTCAATCCCAACTCCGGCCCATCGTCGATCAACGTCAATAGCGGCGCGCTGTTCGTGCATCAGAACATGCAGGCGGCG
The DNA here is from genome assembly GCA_021828105.1 of Pseudomonadota bacterium. Taxonomy (GTDB): domain Bacteria; phylum Pseudomonadota; class Alphaproteobacteria; order Rhizobiales; family Aestuariivirgaceae; genus Taklimakanibacter. Next base: position 9,734 of record JAKATG010000036.1, on the reverse strand, counting down.
GATTTTCTGATCGCCGCGGGCGCGGTGATGCGGCTCGATGACAATGTGACAGTCCAGGTGGGGCTTATCCCGGGCTCGGGGTTCGACAATAACGGCCTGCTGTTCGTGGCGGGCGGCGACACGGCGACGATCTCCGCCCCGGTCTCATCGGCGGGAGCCGGGAACATGCTGGGCTTCGGCATCGCGCATCCGACGGCGGGCGCCGCGACTTATGGCAAGCTCAACGTCAACAGCTTCCTCGGCATCACCCAAGGCGACCTCGTCACCGACACCGATACCAGCATCCGCATCTATAACGACTTCCTGGGCTTCACACCGGCGGCGACAGGGATCGTGCTGGCCGATGTGGAGGACGATCTCACCATCGATGGCGCGACGAATGTCGCCGGCACGCTGGCGGACATGGACACGGCCTATAACGACACGCTGACGCTGCGGTTCATCGCCTATGTCGGCGGCCCCGACGATAACGACCTGCTGCTCGACGTGATTCGCACGCCGCTCGACGCTGCTTCATTCGGCCTGACGCCGAACCAGCGCAATGCGGCGAGCGCGCTCGAAAGCATCGGCCAGAACGGCAACGCCTCGGGCCAGCTCAACGCGTTCCTGGGCCTGCTCGACAGCATCACCGAGGAGGACGAGCTCGCCAATGCGCTGGAGCAGACGCTGCCGATCGCCAATGGCGCGGCTCTCATGGGCTCGGTGATCGCCTTCGATTCGGTGCTGCAGTCGATCGACTCGCGGCTTGCCGGTCTCAATCCCGGCAGCAGCGGCAACGAGATGGCCATGGCGGCGGAGCTCGCCCGCGGCACGCGGGTCAGTCCCGCTGCGGATGTCGTCGAGCCCTATGCGCCGCAAAGCGCGCTGTGGGTCCGCATCGGCGGTGGTACGGGCGAGCAGGATGAGCAGGACGGGCCCGGCGGTCCGGTCGCGGGCTGGGATGGCGACAGCTGGTATGGCGTGGTCGGCGCCGATGCCGAAGTGAGCCAAGGCCTGCGCCTCGGCGCCACGCTGGCCTATGTCGACAGCACCTTCGATGGCGACGATGTCAACGACTCCAGGCTCGAGATCCAGAGCTACCAGGGCTCGCTCTACGGCGCCTGGGAGAGCGATGGCTGGTGGGCAACGGGCGTCGTCGGCGGCGGATGGAACGACTATGACGGCAGGCGCTCGATCGACGTTTCGACGCCCGGCGGCGATTTCAGCGACACCAAGACGTCGGACTATGACGGCTGGCAGGTGACGGCGAGAGCCATGGTGGGCACGGTGATCGGCGATGTGGCGGGCCCGAACATCGCGCCCTTCGTCAGTCTGCGCTACAGCTATATCGACATCGGCGCCTATGACGAAGACGGCGACAGCGACGAGGGCTTGAGCCTCGAGGTGGACGATCAGGATTATGAGCAGCTCCTGCCCGGCATCGGCGTCAGGCTCGCGGCACCCATCATCGGCGATGGCCATGCGGTGGTGCCGTGGCTCAGGGCGAGCTACCAGTATGATGTCATCGGCGATCGCCAGGTGACGACCTCGACCTTCGGCGGCGATCTGGGCGCGCCGCAGGCGAGCTTCGTGACCAAAGGTGTGCGGCCCGGCCGCGACGTGCTCAATCTCGGCGGTGGATTGAGCTTCTTCTCGTCGGATGCGCTCTCGGCGGCGCTCAGCGTCGATTGGGAGGATCGCGAGGATTACGATAGCTGGTCGGGTTTCGGCGAAGTGCGCTTCGCGTTCTAGGACCTGGGTTCGGCTGTTGCCAGAATCAAGGGCCGTCCCGGTTCGGCCAGCCTCACCGTCAGAAGGGCGTGGACGAAATACTGAGGCCGCCGCAGACATTGAGAGTCTGGCCGGTGATGAAGGATGCATCATCGGAAAGCAGGAAAGCCACCGCCGCTGCGACGTCGGCCGGCGCTCCGATGCGGCCGACGGGAATCGAAGCAAGGATAGTGTTCCTGCGCGGGCTGTCGGGTGGAAAATTTTTATCGAACATCGCCGTGGCAATCGGTCCCGGCGCGACCGCATTCACCGTTATTCCGTCGCGCGCCAGTTCAAGAGCCCAGCTTCGGGTCGCCGAGACGAGCGCGCCCTTGATCGCGCCATACACTGACAGGCCCGCCAATCCCAGCGCCGCCCGGCTGCCGATGTTCACGATCCTGCCGCGTCCCTTGGTTCGCATTCCGGGAACGATGGCTTGAGCGAGGAGAATTGCGGCGCGCAGATTGGTATCGACCATCCGGTCGAGCTCGGCCATTGCAATTTTTTCCAGGACGGCGCGTTCTCCCGGTGCGGCGTTGTTCACGAGGTTGTCGACTGAATGTTCGGCGCAGAGCTTTTCCAGCACCTTCCCGAGCGCCTTGGCGTCGCTGAGGTCGACGGAATAGCTCACCCCGGGAAAGTCCTTCCCCGGATATGAGCGAGACAGGTTGATGAGTTCATGCCCCTCTCGGGCCAGTCGTTCGGCTATGGCCCGGCCAATCCCGCGCGAGGCTCCAGTCACAAGCGTCACCGGACTCAATATGCTCTCCCATGCGATCGAGTTGACCCGTGCCCCTCGGACTAGCCTCGGGAAGGTCGCATTTGCTGCGAAGTATTGTCAACCGAGCGATGCCGGACGAGGACAAAGGAAAACGCCCTTCCGATCTCTCGCAAGGGCGTTTTGCTCTCCGGAATTTGAAATTGTCAGTGGACGGTGACGGGCGTCAGCTCGTGCTCACGCGCAGCCGCGAAGGCGGCCTCGACGCTGGCCGAAATCGACATCGGGGTGCCGTCGGCGCCATAGAGGCAGTAGAGCCTGATGTCTCCGGGCACGTTGATCTGGGGCCCGAGAAGCTTGGCGGCGTGGTCGGGCTCGATTTCACGGATATAGCCCAGGGCACCATTGCCCAGCACGGCCAGCTCTTCGGTGGCGACTTCGAGTTTCTTTTCGGTTTCGGGTCCGGTCATGGCTCAGACTCCTTTTATGTCGATCTTACGCACGATCCTTTGTGGTTCGGGCCGCTCGAGATCGATGGCGAGCAGGCCGCTTTCGAGTTGCGCGCTCTTCACCTCGACACCCTCCGCCAGGACGAAAGCACGCTGGAACTGGCGGGCGGCGATGCCGCGGTGGAGGTAGGCGCGGGACCCGTCGTCAACCTGACGGCCCCTAATCATGAGTTGGTTTTCCTCGAGCGTAATTTCAAGCTCGTCGCGCGAGAATCCCGCGACCGCGAGGGTGATGCGGAATTTTTCGGGAGCGTTTTCGCCGCGCGCCACCCTTTCTATGTTGTAAGGCGGATAGCCGTCATTGGCCGATTTCGCGGCCCTGTCGATAATGCGCTCGAAATCGTCGAATCCGAGCAGATAGGGGCTGGAAAACAGCGAAACGCGAGTCATGACGGGCCCTTTTGAAAGCAGCTCATCCGTCCGGCCCCAAGGGCACCGGAGGCCTCCCTAATATGTTGCGCGCAAGCCCTTATTTCAAGGCGGGCGGGATTTAAGGCTCATCCTTTCGGTGCCTTGCAAATGACAGCCGACTGGCGTCAACTGGACCCATCGCTGGCCGGGGCTTTTGGCTCAGAGATGAAATTTGGCACGTGACCGGAGGGGATAATTCCCCTTTGTCCGGTTTCGCGCTAGGGTTGGACAACGAAAAAACCGACAGGGAGGTTTTCATGATCAGGAAGCTGTTTGCGGCCGTTGCCATGACGGCATTGATGGCGGGCGCAAGCTTAGCGGCGGATGTCAAGCCCGCGGTCGTCTACGATCTCGGCGGACGCAACGACAAGTCCTTCAACGAAAGCGCCTTCATGGGTGCCGAGAAGTTCAAGGCCGACACCGGCGTCGCCTATCAGGATTTCGAGATCCAGAATGACAGCCAGCGCGAGCAGGCCTTGCGCAAATTCGCCGAGCGCGGCTTCTCGCCCGTTGTCGCCATCGGCTTCAGCCATGCCGAGGCGGTGAAGAAGGTCGCGGCCGAATTCCCCAACACGCAATTCGCCATCATCGACATGGTCGTCGAAGCGCCGAATGTCGCCTCGATCGTGTTCAAGGAGCAGGAGGGCAGCTATCTCGTCGGCGTGCTCGCCGCACTTGCTTCCAAGACCGACAAGGTCGGCTTTGTCGGCGGCATGGACATCCCGCTGATCCGTCGTTTCGCCTGCGGCTATGTCGGCGGCGTCAAGGCGGCCAAGAAGGACGCCGAGGTGTTCCAGAACATGACCGGCACCACGGGTGCCGCCTGGACCGACCCGGTGAAGGGCGGCGAGCTCGCCAAGTCGCAATTCGACCGTGGCGCCGATGTCGTCTATCACGCCGCCGGCGGCACCGGCATCGGCGTGCTGCAGGCGGCGGCGGATGCCGGCAAGCTCGGCATCGGTGTCGATTCGAATCAGAACATGCTGCATCCGGGACATGTGCTGACGTCGATGCTGAAGCGCGTCGATGTCGCGACCTACAATGTCTTCAAGGCCGGGCAGGACGGCAGCTTCAAGCCGGGCGTCACCGTTCTGGGTCTTGCCGAAGGCGGCGTCGGCTGGGCGCTCGACGACAACAACAAGTCACTCATCACGCCCGAGATGAAGACGGCGGTGGACAAGGCGGAAGCCGACATCAAGGCCGGCACCGTTCAGGTCCACGACTATATGGCGGATTCCGCTTGCCCCTACTGACCGGGCCTTGATCATGACTGACGGACGAGCGATGGCGGCACCTCCCGCCATCGCCCTTGCCCATATCGACAAGCGCTTCGGCCCGGTCCACGCCAACAAGGACATATCGCTCGAGATCGAGAAGGGCACGATCCACGGCATCGTGGGCGAGAACGGCGCCGGCAAATCGACCCTGATGTCGATCCTCTTCGGCTTCTATCAGGCCGATTCGGGTGAGATCAGCGTCGACGGCAAGCCGACGCCGATTACGCGCCCGACCGATGCAATCAAGGCCGGCATCGGCATGGTGCATCAGCATTTCATGCTGGTCGGCAAATTCACCGTGCTCGAGAATGTCGTGCTCGGCGCCGAAGGCGGCTTCATCCTCAATCAGGGGCTTGGCAAGGCGCGGCGCGAGCTCGAGCGCCTGGAGAAGGATTATGGGCTCCAGGTCGATCCCGACGCCCAAATCGACGATCTGCCGGTTGGCCTGCAGCAGCGCGTCGAGATCCTGAAAGCTCTCTATCGCGGCGCCGAGGTGCTCATTCTCGATGAGCCGACAGGCGTGCTCACCCCCAGCGAGGCCGAGCATCTGTTCCGCATCCTCAAGCAGCTGAAAGCCCAGGGCAAGACCATCGTCCTCATCACCCACAAGCTCAAGGAGATCATGGCGGTGACCGACCGCGTCTCGGTCATGCGCCGTGGCGAGATGGTGGCGACGGTCGAGACGAAGGCGACGTCGCCCGAAGAATTGGCCGAGCTCATGGTCGGCCGCCGCGTGCTGCTGCGCGTCGTCAAATCCGAGCGCGTCCCCGAGCGCACCGTGCTCGAGGTGAAGAACCTCGTGGTGACGGATTCGGCCGGCACGGTGAAGGTCGACGACGTCTCCTTCATCGTGCGCGCCGGCGAGATCGTCGGCATTGCCGGTGTCGCCGGCAATGGCCAGAGCGAGCTTCTGGAAGCGATCACCGGCATCAGGCCGAGGGCTTCGGGCGAGATCCTGCTCAATGGCAAGCTCTTGCCCTGCGATGCGGCGGAAGCCCGGGCCCAGAAGCTCGCCCATGTGCCGGAGGACCGTCATCGTCTCGGCATCGTCACTTCCTTCGATGCCTGCGAGAATGTCATCCTTGGCTATCACGGCGATGAGGTCTATCAGAAGGGCCTCTTCCAGGATCGCCGCGCCATCCTCGCCGACACCGCCAAGAAGATGGAGGATTTCGACGTCAGGCCGCAGGATCCCTATTTGCGGCTCGGCCTGTTTTCCGGCGGCAACCAGCAGAAGATCGTGCTGGCGCGCGAGATCGAGCAGGATCCCGATCTCCTGATCGTCGGCCAGCCGACGCGCGGCGTCGATATCGGCGCCATCGAATTCATCCATAAGCGGCTGATCGCCATGCGCGACCGCGGCAAGGCGGTGCTCCTCGTCTCGGTCGAGCTCGACGAGATCAGGGGGCTTGCCGACCGCGTGCTGGTCATGTGCGGCGGCCGCATCACCGGCGAATGCGCGCCGGAGACGCCCGAGAAGCAGATCGGCCTGATGATGGCGGGGGCGGCGGCGTGAGCGGCCCTCAGCGAGAGCTGCCGCGCTGGGTCGATATCGGCCTCATCCCGCTGATCAATCTCCTGGCCGCCCTTATCATCACCGGCCTCGTCTTCCTGGCGATCGGCGAATCACCTCTGGAAAGCCTAGGGATCATGCTGAACGGCGCCTTCGGCTATGGCTCAGGCCTCGGCTATACGCTGTTCTACACGACCAACTTCATCTTCACGGGGCTTGCCTTCGCCGTCGCCCTCCATGCCGGCCTGTTCAATATCGGGGCCGAGGGCCAGGCCTATCTGGGGGGCCTCGGCGTAGCCCTCGTCTGCCTGGGGCTCGGCGCGCTTCCCATGGTGATCATCATCCCGCTCGCCATAGCGGGTGCTGCCCTCTTCGGCGCCGGCTGGGCCTTCATCCCCGCCTATCTCCAGGCCAAGCGCGGCAGCCATGTCGTCATCACGACGATCATGTTCAATTTCATCGCCTCGGCGCTGATGATTTATCTGCTCGTCAATGTGCTCTCCCCGCCGGGCTCGATGAATCCCGAGACGCGCACCTTCGATCCCAACGCCCATCTGCCGCTCATCCATGATGTGCTGGCGGGCCTCGGCATCACTGTCGCGCGCTCGCCGCTCAATCTTGCCTTCCTCTGGGCGCTCATTTGCGCCGTCGCGGTGTGGCTGCTCATGTGGCACACGACGCTCGGCTATCAATTGCGCGTCCTCGGCGCCAATCCGGCCGCCGCCGCCTATGCCGGCATGAAGCCGCAGCGGCTGATCATCATCGCCATGCTGATCTCGGGCGCCTTGTCGGGCTTCCTCGCCCTCAATGAGATCATGGGCGCGCAGAACCGCCTGCTGCTCGAATTCACCTCGGGCTACGGCTTCGTCGGCATCGCGGTGGCGCTGATGGGGCGCTCGCATCCCTTCGGCATCGTGCTCGCCGCGATCCTGTTCGGCGCGCTCTACCAGGGCGGCGCCGATCTCTCCTTCGAGAAGCCGACCATCACCCGCGACATGATCGTCGTCATCCAGGGCCTCGTCATCCTGTTCGCGGGTGCGCTCGAGCACATGTTCCGCCCGCATATCGCGAGATTTTTCCAGGGCTCGCGGCTCAAAGCGAAGGAAGCCTGAGATGGCATGGCTCGATCTCATCGCGCAGGTTTCGGGCTCGGCGATCCGCTTCTCGGTGCCGCTGCTCTTCGCCTGCCTTGCCGGTCTTTATTCCGAGCGCGCCGGCGTCTTCGATATCGGCCTCGAAGGCAAGATGCTGATCGGCGCCTTCACCGCAGGCGCCGTCGCCGCGCTCACCGGCTCCGCCTGGCTCGGTCTCCTTGCCGCGGTGCTGGCCTCGGTGCTCTTCGCCCTGATCCACGGTTTCGCCTCGATCACCCATCGCGGCAACCAGATCGTTTCCGGTGTGGCGATCAATTTCATCGCCGCCGGCCTCACCGCGCAATTGGGCGAAACCTGGTTCAAGATTGGCGGCCAGACGCCGCAGCTCACCGCCGACGAGCGTTTCTTGGGCTCGGCATGGCCCTTTGCCGAGGCATTGCGCGGCGTGCCTATCATCGGCCAGGTCTACTCACAGATTCTCTCCGGCCAGAATATCCTGGTCTATGCCGCCTTCCTCGCCGTGCCCTTGACCTGGTGGCTCCTCTATCGCACGCGCTTCGGCTTGCGGCTCCGCGCGGTCGGCGAGAACCCTGCCGCCGTCGACACGGCCGGCATTTCGGTCGAGGCGATGCGCTATGCCGCGGTGATCTGCTGTGGGATCTTGTGCGGCTTCGCCGGCGCCTATCTGTCGATCGCTCAGAGCGCCGGCTTCATCGAATATATGACGGCGGGCAAAGGCTTCATCGCTCTCGCAGCACTCATCTTCGCCAAATGGCGGCCGATCCCCGCCATGTGGGCCTGCCTCCTGTTCGGCGTCCTCGATGCCGTCTCCATCCGCCTGCAGGGCGTTCCCATCGCCGGCATCGGCGTCGTGCCGGTGCAGCTCATGCAGGCGGTGCCCTATATATTGACCGTCATCCTGCTCGCGGGCTTCATCGGCCATGCCGTGGCGCCGAAAGCGGGCGGCGTGCCTTATGTGAAGGAAAAATAGTGGCGGACACATCGCTCATCGCTGCGGCCGTTAAGGCGCGCTCCCATGCCTACGCGCCCTATTCGCGCTTCCTGGTGGGGGCCGCGGTCAAGGACGAGCATGGCCAGGTGCATGCCGGCTGCAATGTCGAGAACGCCGCTTATCCGGAAGGCACCTGTGCCGAAGCCGGCGCCATTGCCGCGATGATCATGGGCGGCGGCAAAAGGATCACCGAGGCGGCCGTGGTGGGTGCCGGCGATGCGCTGGTGACGCCGTGCGGCGGCTGCCGGCAGAAATTGCGCGAATTCGGTGGAAACGATCTCGTCATCCATGTCTGCGACGAGCGGGGCTTGATCAAGCGCAGCTTCACGCTGGGCGAGCTGCTGCCGTCCTCCTTCGGCCCGGACAATCTCGCATGATCAGGGCGGTCGACATATTGCGCGAGCGGCTCGGCACGCTGCGTCCCGAGACCGCGATCATCCTGGGTTCGAGCCTGGGGCCGGTGGCGGAAGCCGTCGCAGCACCGGTGCGCATCCCCTATCGGGATCTGCCGGGCTTTCCGGTGCCGAAAATCTCCGGCCATTCGGGCGAGGTCTTTGCCGGCCATCTGAGCGAAAAGCCGATCCTGGTGCTGCGCGGGCGTGGCCATCCTTACGAAAAGGGCGATGCCGCGGTGATGCGGCCGGTGATCGAGGCGCTCAAGGTTTTCGGCGTCACGCGACTCATCCTCACCAATGCCGCCGGCTCGCTCAAACCCGATATGCGCCCCGGCAGCATCATGCTCATCACCGATCACATCAATTTCTCCGGCATGAATCCGTTGATCGGCGAAGAGGGCGATAAGGGCTTCGTGCCCATGACCAGGGCCTATGATGCGGCACTGGCCGAGGACTTTCGGCAGGCGGCCAAGGCCGAGAAGGTCAAGCTTCATGAAGGCGTCTATGTCTGGTTCTCGGGGCCCAGCTTCGAGACGCCGGCGGAGATCCGCATGGCGCAGTCCTGGGGCGCCCATGCCGTCGGCATGTCGACGGTGCCCGAGGTCATATTGGCGCGCCGCTTCGGCCTCGCCGTGGCGGGCCTTTCGGTCATCACCAATCTCGGCGCCGGGATCGAGGGAGCATCCCCCAGCCATGACGAGACGAAGAGCGAGGGCCAGAAGGCGGTGGGCGACATGGTCAAACTCCTGTTGCGTTTCTGCACGCTCACACCCTCGCCCCGCGAAGCGGGGAGAGGGAAGGGGCCCGCCGCGGAGCGGCGGGAAGGGTGAGGGGCATGGCGCTAACATCTCGCTCCCTCACATGTAGCGATGCAATTTCCATTCAGCGGAGCATAATGGCGCAGATGCTCCTCACCCTCCCATTGCTTCGCATTGGGCCCCTCCCTGTACCCTTCTGGTGTCCTGTGCCGGGGATTAGACTGGCAGGACGGGTCGCTCTGCCGGGAGCCACCAAGCCCTCCGCGTTGCTGCGAGCACCAGGAGAGGACATGTGCCT
>JAKATG010000016.1:0-177294 GCA_021828105.1 Pseudomonadota bacterium | reverse complement strand
ATCACCCGCTGGGGCGACCTTAAGAAGGTGAAAGAAGGCATTGCCGCCGCCCGGAAGGCCGGGCTTGCCATCAAGATCAATGTGGTGGCGCTCAAGGGCGTCAATGACGACGAGATCCCGGAGATGATCCGCTGGGCGCATGGCGAAGGCATGGACCTGACGCTCATCGAGACCATGCCCTTGGGCGACATCGACGGCGACCGCACCGAGCAATATCTGCCGCTGTCGGTGCTGCGTGCCGGCCTCATGGACCAGTTCACGCTCGAAGACATCCCCTACAAGACCGGCGGGCCGGCGCGCTATATGCAGGTCAAGGAGACGGGCGGACGTCTGGGCTTCATCACGCCCCTCACCCATAATTTCTGCGAGAGCTGCAACCGCGTGCGCCTCACTTGCACCGGCACGCTCTTCATGTGCCTCGGCCAGGAAGACGCCGCCGACCTGCGGGCGCCGTTGCGGGCCTCGGAAGGTAACGAGCTTCTCGATGCGGCGATCGACGAAGCGATCTCGCGCAAGCCCAAGGGCCACGATTTCATCATCGACCGGCGCCACAACAAGCCGGCGCTGTCGCGCCATATGAGCGTCACCGGCGGCTGACCCGTTCACTGGCAGCCTTGAATGTGTCCGGTCATGACCGAACAGCAGAATGCCTCTTGACATCGTGGGCCAAAGCGTAGTTTGGAAAATATCAGAATCGAGAACCGTATGCCCGGAGTTCATGGCCGGCCTTGATCCGACCGCAGCTGCTGCCAGGCACATTGTTTTTTACTTGCCGCACTTGCAAAGGTCCGCGAGCCGGACTTGGTGCTTTTCTGCCGCTCCTGCTTTTCCCGGTGGCCAAAGGACCGGTACTTCCCGTCCCAGAAGGAACTGTCACGTGACGAGTACGCCCTGCCAAAGCGCAGCATTCGACCGCATCGTCGTGTCATGGGCGGCGAAGATCGCCGAGTTCTTCGCCGTCATCGTCGAAACCATCCTGACGATTGCCGAAAATGTCCACGACACCTTGCATGAGCTAAGCACTTCTTGCTGGAGGGCCGGACCGCGGCTCCCGGCGCTGCGGCCGGTGCTGTCTCGCCCGATGATGCCGAAGCTTGGGTTCCTGCTGCCTTCGGCAAGTGTGCGCCATAGCTTCGCGCGCGAGCGTTCGCCCGAACTCAATGACGCCGTCAGATGTGTGCTCACTGCTGCTATCGGGGCAGCGCTCGCGCGGATCACCGGCAACCGCAGGATCGATCTCGATGTCTCCCTGGTCTCTCTGTCCGCATGGATGCGCGAAACCCGCCAAGTCGCTGCAATTGGTGATGCCGAGGAAGAGCTCATGATCTCTAAGATACTGAGGCAAAGGATATTGAAAGGATATTGGAAGCGAGAGGCATGCATGTCCCCACGTAAACAGCCGGTGCGGTTTTGCGCCCGTTCGTGAATCCCTTCCAGCAATGGACCACTAACCGTGGGCGATCGCCTCGATGACCGGGCATTTCGGCACCTTGCCGCCGGTGCATTGTGCGATGGTCGACGACAGCAGCTGATCGAGCCGTTGCAGGTCGCGGATCTTCCCGCGGATCACCGCCAGGTGATTCTCGGCAAGGGTCTTCACTTCGTCGCATGATGTCAGCTCGCCTGAGGACAGCGACAGGAGCGTGCGCACTTCGCGCTGCGAGAAGCCTATTTCCCGCGCCCGCCGGACGAAATTCAGCCGGGCGAGATCGGCGGCGGAAAACAGCCGATGACCGCCGGTTGTCCGCTCGGGCGGGGTCAAAAGCCCGATGCGCTCGAAATACCTGATCGTCTCGACGCGGACGCCCGAAAGCGCCGCCAGCTCGCCGATCGTATGAGACTCGCCGTGCGGCTTTGTGCTGTTTCGACTCATGGGGGGCCCCTTGAATCAGTTGCCCCGGCGGAATGCATGGTATCACTCTGATGAGCCTTGCAAAGCCCCCAAACGCCTCGCTCGCCTTATTGGCGGAAAGCCGGTTGGAGGGCTTCGCCTCTCCGAAATCCCGGCGCATCGAAGACCACGCGCCCGCCGGCGATCGTGGTGCGCACCGCCGGCAGCTCGCCTGATGGCGCGGATACGATGACGATATCGGCGCGCTTGCCGATGTCGAGGCTGCCGCGGTCATAGAGGCCGCAGGCTTGCGCCGGATTGAGCGACACCAGGGACCAGGCCTCGTCAAGGCCGAGATCGCCAATTGCCGCCAGCCGGAAGGCCGCATGCAGGAGGGCTGGATAGTAATAGTCCGAGGCCAGGATGGTGCAGCGGCCGGCAAGGACGGCCGACGTCGCATCGAGGGCGCCATTATGGCTGCCGCCGCGCACGACATTCGGCGCGCCGAGCACGATCGGATCGCCCGCTTCCGTGGCGCTCGCAATCGCTTCCTCGGTCATCGGGAACTCGGCGATGCCCGCCCCGAGGCCGCGATAGAAGCCGCGCTCTTCCGCCGTCATATCGTCATGCGAGAGCATGGCCACGCCATTGCTCCTGGCGATCAGCGCCATGCGGCCGATCGCCTCTTTCACGGCATGGCCGCGGCCTGCCGCCTCCTCGAGCAGTTGTCCATACTCCTCGGCCGTCACCGCCGCCCGGTCGGCGGACGTCTTGATCTTCGCAAGCTTCCGCGTGCCGTTGAGGCTCGGTGTCGTGTGATCGTTGAAGGCGAGAAGCGGCTTGCGCCTCCGCTCCAGCCAGTCCGCGACGGTTTCCATCTCCCGATGCGCGAAGGTCTCCCAGCGGATATGGAGGCGGTGATCGCAGGCGAGACGGCCATCCAAGGCATCGAGCGTGGCGACGATCTCCTCGGCGCTGGCGAGGCCGCGCAAGCCCGGCTCCCACGACACGGTTATGCCGTGATAGGCGGTGGTGATCCCATTGGCGGCGAGTTGGCGATCCGTCTCCATGAAAGCGACGTCGAGCGGAAAGCGCGCTTGCGGACGCGGCAGGATCTGGCGCTCGAAGGCATCGCCATGAATGTCGACGATGCCGGGAAGGATGACGGCGCCCTCGGCGTCGATCACCGCGGCATCGTCCCGTGGCACGACCGACGCAATGTCGGCGATTTCGCCGGCCTCGATCCTGATCTCCGCTTCGACAAGGCCGAGGGCCGGGCGAAGGACTTTTCCACCACGAATCACGAATGCTGTCATGCCGGTCAACCCGATGAGAAGCGCCGGTTTTGTCCAGTTTGATGACAGCTGCATGACCGCCCTTACACATATCTGTCATGTCGCGATGATCAGCTTTCAAAGGAACGACTCAATGCCGTGAGACACCGCAGGGGAACAACGATGAAAAGATATTGGCTGTCATTCCTGATCCTGGCCTTTGCCGCATTGGCCACTCTGCCCGCCGCGGCGGCCGACAAGATCAGGCTCGCCATCACCGATGTCGACGGGCTCGAAACCCTGCAGCGCGATTTCGGCGCCTTCCGCGACGTGCTGGCGAAAGAGTCGGGCCTCGAGGTCGAGTTCTTCCCGGTCTCCGGTCGCACCGCCGCCGTCGAGGCGATGGCCGCCGACCAGGTCGACTTCGTGCTCACCGGACCGGCGGAATATGTCGTGTTCAACGCCCGCCTCAAGGCGCAGCCGGTGGTGAGCTGGGTAAGGCCCGACTACTATCCGCAAGTCGTCAGCCTCGAAACGGCGAAGATCACGTCGGCCGCCGATCTCAAGGGCAAGAAGATCTCCTTCGGCGAGATCGGCTCGACCTCGCAGCATCTGGGCCCCGCGACCATTCTCGCCGAAGAGGGCCTCGTTTATTCGACCGACTATGAGCCCGTGTTCCTCAAGGTGAATGCCGCCGTCGAAGCGATGATCGCCGGCGACATCGCCGCCATCGGCATGAACCGGACGCATCTCGAGCGCATCACCAAGAACTTCCCGACGCAGAAATTCTATGTCATCCGCAAGGGACCGGAGCTGCCCAACGACGTCCTGCTCGCCAGCGACAAAGTGAAGCCCGAAACCATCGAGATCGTGCGCAAGACATTCGCCGAGAAGGGTCCGGCTCTGCTCGCGGCGATAACCTCGGCCGAAGAGAATGCCAAATATCTCGGCGGCTCCTTCGTTGCCGATGTCACCGACGCCAATTACGATGTCGTCCGCAAGATGTACACGAATGTCGGCATCACGGAATTCACCCAGTTCATCGGGAATTGAGCCGCCATGCACGGGCGCGCGCATGAAGTCGAACATCCTGGCCCGGTCCTGAAGCTCACACGACTGTGCAAGGATTTCGGCCCGCGGCGCATCCTGAGCGACATCTCGCTCGAAATCGCTGAAGGATCGGCCGTTGCGCTCATCGGCGCCAACGGTGCGGGCAAGTCCACCTTGCTCAGGAGCCTGGTGCGTCTCGTCGAGCCCAAGAGCGGCGAGATCGAGCTTTTGGGCCGGGACGTCATGGCGCTCGCCGCAGGTGACCTCGCGCGCCTGCGCTCGCGTGTCGGCTTCGTGTTCCAGCGCCATAACCTGGTGCCCCGCCTGTCGGCGCTGAGCAATGTGCTGCACGGCGTCCAGGCGCGAAGCAAGGGACCGCGTGGCTGGCTGCAATGCCTCGCACGGCAGGCAGACCGCGAGGAAGCGCTCGACTGCCTGGCGGCGGTTGGGCTCGAGAATGTCGCGCTGCAGCGCGTGGACAGCCTGTCCGGCGGGCAGTCGCAAAGGGTGGCGGTCGCGCGCATGCTGATGCAGCGGCCCGAGCTCGTCCTGGCGGACGAGCCCGATGCGAGCCTCGACCCGCAATCGGGCGAGGAGATCATGCGGCTCCTCTACCGGCTGACCCGGGAGAAGCGGCTCACCCTCATCGTGAGCTCGCACCGCCTCGAACATGCCCGCCACTTCTCCGATCGGATCATCGGCCTCGCCCAAGGACGCATGACGCTCGACCAGGCCTCGGCGGCAGCGAGCCCGCAGAATCTGCGCTCGTTCTTCATCGACCAGGCCGCATGACGACGGGTGGATCGCGCGCGGTCCGGCGCTTCGCCCTTCCGGGGGTAACCGGCGTGCTGCTCTGGACGCTCATCATCGCCATGATCGTCTGGTCCTTCGCCGAGACCGCCCCCTCGCTCGACCGGCTGATGCGCGGCGCCAACCGTCTGTTCGCGCCCGACGGCATGCTGGCGCGCATGTTTCCACCCGACCTCGGCCGTCTTCCGCAAGTGGGGCGATCGCTCCTCGAGACCTTCCAGATGGCGATCACGGGAACGGTGCTGGGCATCGTGCTGAGCTTCCCTCTGGCCATCTTCGCCGCCGAAGGCCTGTCGCCCAACGCATTCTTGCGCGGCCTCGCCCGTGCCGTCGTCGCGGTGTTCCGCACCGTGCCCGATCTCGTCTGGGCCATCATCTTCATCATCACGGTCGGCCTCGGTCCTGCCGCTGGCGTGCTCGCGATCATGGTCGATACGATGGGCTTTGCCGGGCGTTTCTTCGCCGAAGCCATGGAAGAGACCGATAAGGGGCCGCGCGAGGCGCTCTCCGCCATCGGCGCGACGCGGCCCGGTCTCATCTTCTCGGCCGTCGTCCCACAGGCCTTGCCGGCCTTCACCGCCACCACGCTGTTCTGCCTCGAAAAGGCCGTCCGCAATTCGGTCGTCCTCGGCCTCGTCGGCGCGGGCGGCATCGGCATCGAACTCAAGACCGCCTTCGACCTCTTCGACTATGACCAGGCGCTGACCGTGATCATCGCCATCTTCGCTCTGGTCATCGCCGTCGAACAGCTCAGCGGCTGGATCAGGCGCAAGATCATCTGAGAGGGAAACATGGACCGCACCGATACCGCTCATCATGCCTGGGACAGGCGCTGGCAAAGCCCGGAAGGCCGGCAGGATTGGCTCAAACCCGAGGCCGATGTGGAGGAGTGCGCCAGTGCCGCTTATGCGCGGGGTGGGACGCGCGCCCTCGATCTCGGCTGCGGCGTCGGCCGGCATGCCCTCCTCCTCGCCGAGATCGGCTGGCAAACCCATGCGCTCGACGGCAGCGCCAGCGGCATCGCCCATCTCGAGCGGGAAGCCGAGGCGCGGCGCCTTGCCATCGCCGCCCAGACCGGACTGATGACCGACCTGCCCTTTCAGGCCTCGACCTTCGATTATGTGCTGGCTTTCAATGTGATCTATCACGGCGACAGGGCCATCGTCGAAAAGACCTTGAGCGAGATCCGGCGCGTGCTCAAGCCCGGCGCCATCTTCCAGTGCACCATGCTGTCGAAGCGCAACCAGAATTACGGCAAGGGCCGCGAGGTGGCACCCGACAGCTATGTCATCGACGACATCGATGACAAGGATCATCCGCATTTCTACTGCAGCGCGGCAGGGGCCCTCGACCTGCTCCAGGGATTCGAAATCATGGCGATCGAGGACCGGCTGCACCGCAAGCCCGGCTCCTGGCACTGGCACATCATCGCCGAAAGACTGCCATAGGCTTCCAGCGTGCATCCCGGCGAAGTGGAATCACTTCGCCGACAAACATTCGCGGCATGACGCAGCAAACGCACCAAGCCGCTATGGCGGCTCACCGTCCAGAGCGTTCAGTATGCTCTCCATATCGGAGAGGTTGTCGGTCTGAGCTGTCTCAAGCTTGTTGAGGATGCGCTCCGCTGCTGCCGGGTCTTTGCCCATGGCAACAAGAGCCGCAATGATAGCCTTTTGGGCTTCCACATGGGCTTTGCTTTGGCTGGCCAGCCCTTTGGCCGCCGCAAGGTTTTCAAGGAGTGCCGTCTTTTCCATGAACTGGCCTAGCACGGCCTTGGTCAGCGCCGCTTAACATAGGACATGTTCCATGGCTGACACCCATGTGGGCGCCAAAGTCTTCAACCCCGGATCGAGTCCGGGGCAGGCTCCAGGCAGGGTTTCGACGCGAGGTCCTTTCCTGCCATCCGATTCTGGTCTAGGCAGGCCTACGGCGCCTCCATGTCCCTTACAACGGTTCTCCCTGCTTCTCCCGCCCTTAGGGCGGGCCTCGTCATGATCCTGGCCATGGCCAGCTTCACCGCCGGCGACACCATGACCAAGCTCATGGCAGGCGAAGTGCCGGTGGGCCAGATCATCTTCTTCCGCGGCGTGGTGGCGACAGCCATCACCGCCCTCCTCGCCCGCAAGGCCCTGGCCCGGGCCATGCTCGTCTTCCAGAAGGGCGTGCTGGTGAGGAGCCTCAGCGACGTGGCGGGCACGATATTATTCATCACCGCCCTGATGCATATACCGATCGCCAATCTCAACGCGGTCATGCAGGCCGTGCCCCTTCTGGTCATCGCCTTCGCCGCCTTGTTCCTGGGCGAGACAGTCGGCTGGCGCCGCGTCCTCGCCATCCTCTTGGGCCTCGCCGGCGTGCTGTTCGTCGTCAAGCCCTCGCCCGCGAGCTTCACCGTCTATGACGCGCTGTCGCTTGGCCTCATCATGGCGATCGCGCTGCGCGACATCTTCACCCGCCGGCTCAATTTCGATGTCCCGACCATGATCATCGTCTTCGCCAATGCGGCCTTCGTGATGCTGAGCGGACTCCTGCTCTATCCGTTCGAGACATGGGTCACGCTCAGCTCCCGGCATCTCCTCCTCATTTTTTGCGGCGGTATCCTTCTCAGCATCGGCTATGTCTGCATGGTGTTGACGATCCGCATGGGCGACATCTCCCAAACCGCCATCTACCGCTATTCGGTGGTGCTCTTCGGTCTCCTCTCCGGCACGCTGGTTTTCGGCGAGTTCCCCGACCGGTGGGCGCTCCTCGGCATCGCGCTCATCGTCGTCTCCGGCATCTATGCGCTCTTGCGCGAGATGCGTGCCGCGCGCGAGAATCAGCTGTAGCGCCAGAAGGCGATACCGGTGAGCGTGACGCTCCAGACGAGAATGCCCCATCTGACCCAGTTCTGCGGCACACTGCGGACGAATTTGATCATGACATAGCCGCCGATGAAGGCGCCCAGCATCATGATGAGCGACGGCAGCCAGCGGATGACGCCGGCATGGGCGAAGAGGGCTATGCCGATGAGCGTGATCAAGGTGATGGTGGCATTGCGGATGGCATTGGCCTCATGCAGGTCGTCATGGCCGAACATGGCATAGAGGGCGAGAAGCACGACGCCCATGCCGAGACCGAAATAGCCGCCATAGACATAGACGATGAATTCGAGAAGGAAGGACAGCCAGATCCAGCTTCTGCCGTCAAAACCATGCTTGTGCTCGAGCCAGCGCTTGATCGTGGGCGCCAGCGCGAAGGCGACGGTCGAAAAGGTGAGCAGCCAGGGGATCGCCGAGCGGAAGGAGGCCTCGCCCAACCCCAGAAGGGCAAGGGAGCCGCAGGTTCCGCCAATGGCGGCGAGAGCCAGTCGTGGTCTCAACCTCAGATTGGGACGGCGTAACTCGTAACGGTAGCCGAAGAGGCTCGCGACATTGGCCGGCAGGAGGGCCACGAAATTCGAGGCATTGGCCTCGATTTCCGACATGCCGGCGGCAACCAGGAGCGGAAAGGTCATGAAACCGGCGCCACCGGCCACGACGTTGATGCAGCCGGCCAGAACGCCGCCGGCGAACAAAAGCGCTATCTCGTCCCAGCCCATGCTACCCGGGTCGCCCCTGAATTCCCTCAACTTTCTGCCAAAATGAAAGTTTGTGGAGAAGGAAACAAGCCATGCTCCGGGGGCGTAATAGGAATGTGGCGCAGGAAATAGTTTCCGCTAGAGTAGAGGCGGGAACCAATGGGGCGAATCCGTCCAAAACAGAGAGGCAACTCATGCGCAGCCAGCTGATGGCCGTAGCGACTGCAAGTCCACCTTTCGAATTGCGCACCGAGGATGTCATCGGTGAGGCGACCAGGATCTTCTCCGGCCGGCATCAGGATTTCGAGCGCCTCATGCCGGTTTTCGCCAATACCGGCATCAGGAAGCGGCAATCGGTAAGGCCTTATAGCTGGTTCCGCCAGGAACAGGGCTGGCCCGAGCGCACGGCCGCCTATATCGAGGGCGCCACCGATCTCTTCCGCAAGGCCGCCAAGGCGGCGCTCGAGCAGACCGATATCGATCCGGGCGAGATCGACACGATCGTGACCGTGAGCTCGACCGGCATCGCTACCCCCTCGATCGAGGCGCGGGTCATGCATGAATTGGGTTTCCCCCGGACCGTGAGCCGCATCCCGGTCTTCGGCCTTGGCTGTGCCGGCGGCGCCACCGGGCTTTCGCTCGCCGCGCGCCTCGCCCAGGCGCCGGCCTCGAATGTGCTCCTGGTGGTTATCGAATTGTGCACCCTGGCCTTCCGCCCGGACGAGATGACCAAGTCGAACATCATCGCGACCGCCCTTTTCGGCGATGGTGCCGCGGCTTGCGTCCTCTCCGGCAAGGCGAAGGACGGTCTCGGCGCCATCGAGTTCTCGGGCGAGCACAGCTGGCCCGACACGCTCGACATCATGGGCTGGCGCATGGACCCGCAAGGTTTCGGCGCCATCTTCTCGCAGCGCATCCCCGATTTCGTGACCCAGGAACTGCGTGGTGCTGCCGACACCTTCCTTGGCCGCAACGGCCTCGACGTCGAGGACATCGACCAGTTCGTCTTCCATCCGGGCGGCGCCAAGGTGATCGCGGCCCTCGAACAGGCTTTCCATCTCGACCAGGGAACGCTCGAGCTCGAGCGCCAGGTGCTCGCCGATCACGGCAACATGTCGGCGCCGACCTTGCTCTTCGTCCTCAATGAAGCGCTGAAGAAGCCCTTCACCGGCCGGCGCTTCCTGAGCGCCTTGGGCCCCGGCTTCACCTCGAGCTTCGCCACGATGGTCTGCTAATGCCTGATCATCGAGCGAGCAAGCCATCTCCGATCTTCCCCCCTCTCCCGTTGCGAAGCAATGGGAGAGGGTGCCCGAAGGGCGGGTGAGGGCTCTTTGTCTGTACAAGGAATACCCGTTGAAATCTGAGTGCATTGCGCGAAAGAGCCCTCATCCGGCCTTCGGCCACCTTCTCCCACGCTGCGCGCGGGAGAAGGGAAGTGAAGTGAGGCGCCTTACCTTTAGAGTTTCCTCCTGATGTGGCTCAATTTCACTATCCTCTCGCTCGTCACGCTGCAGCGCCTGGTCGAGCTCTATATCGCGCGGCGCAATACCCATCGCCTCCTCGCGCGCGGCGGCTATGAGGCGGGCAGCGGCCATTACTGGCTGATCGTCGTCCTCCACGCCGCCTGGATCATCGGCCTGTGGATCTATGCGCGCGACAATGAGGTGAACTGGACCTGGCTCTTCGTCTATCTGGCGATCGAAGCCCTGCGCGGCTGGGTGGTGGCGGCGCTCGGCGATCGCTGGACGACGCGCATCATCGTCATGCCGGGCGAGCCCCTCGTCGCCCGGGGCCCCTATCGCTATCTGCGCCATCCCAATTACATCGTCGTGGCGCTCGAGATCTTCGTGCTGCCCATGGTCTTCGGCATGTTGTGGTATGCGATCGGCTTCTCGATCGCCAATGCCGCCATCCTCTATTGGCGCATCCGCATCGAGGAAGAGACCTTCAAGGAAGCAACGCCGCCAGCGGAAAAGACCGAGCAGAGCTGACGTTTTAACCCTCTCCCCGCGGCGCTCTCGCCTTCGCGAAGCCGAGATTTCGCTTCGATGGAGCAAGGTGCTTCGCTTCGATGGAGCAAGGTGCTTCGCTTCGGCGGAGCAAGGTCGCTTGCGGGGAGAGGGTGGTAAGTCAAAACGGCCGCCTTGCCCGCATCGCCTGGGTGAGCGTGCCTTCGTCGAGATAGTCGAGCTCGCCGCCGACCGGCACGCCATGGGCGAGCCTCGATGTGGCGACGTTCAGATCCTTCAATCGGTCGATGATATAATGCGCCGTCGTCTGGCCCTCGACGGTCGCATTGACGGCGAGCACCACTTCCTTGACGCCTTCATGCCCTGCCCGCTCGACGAGCCGGGCAATGGAGAGATCCTCAGGGCGCACCCCCTCGACGGCCGAGAGCGTTCCGCCCAGCACATGATAGAGCCCGCTCCAGGCGCCCGCCCGCTCCAGCGCCCACAGGTCGCCCACTTCCTCGACGACGCAGATCACGGTTCGGTCGCGGCGCGGATCGCGGCACAGAGTGCAAGGATCGCTGGTGTCGACATTGCCGCATTCGGAGCAGACGGTGACCTTGTCCAGCGCTTCCTCGAGCGCCGAGGTCAAGGGCACCAGGAGCTTCTCGCGGTTCTTGATGAGATGGAGGGCGGCGCGGCGGGCCGAGCGCGGCCCGAGCCCCGGCAGCTTGGCCAGGACCTGGATGAGCCGCTCGATCTCGGGGCCGGTGGTGCGCCGCATATGGATCCCTGGGTCAGAACGGCAGCTGGAATCCGGGCGGCAAGGGCAACCCGCCGGTGATCGATTTCATCTCCTCGGCCAAAAGCTGCTCGAGCCTGCCCTTGGCGTCGGCATGGGCGGCGACGATCAGGTCCTCGAGGATCTCCTTCTCCTCCGCCTTGAGCAGGCTCTGGTCGATCTCGGTCCCGGTCAGCGTGCCCTTGCCGTTGAGCGTCACCTTCACCAGACCGCCGCCCGATTGCCCGGTGACCGTCATCTGGCCGAGCTTCGCCTGCATGTCCTGCATGCGGGCCTGCATCTCCTGCACCTGCTTCATCATGGCGCCAAGATTCTTCATCTCTCGTCTCAATCCTTCTCAGCTGCTGGGTCATCGGCCAGGGGTGCGGCCGCATCAAAATCGCGCACATCGACGATCTCGGCGCCGGGGAAGCGCTTGAGGATCGCCTGCACATCGGGATGCTCGCGGGTCTCGCGGAAGATCGTGTCGCGCTGGTCCTTGTTCTGCTGGGCGAGCGGCTTCTCGCCGCCGTCCTTCGTCACCAGCACCATCCAGCGCATCTGCGTCCAGGCTTCGAGCTTGCGCGCGAGCTCGCCCGGGAGACCAGGCGGTGCGGAAGCCTCGAGCGCCACCTCGATCTGGCCGGGGCTCACCCTTATGGGCCGCATCAGCGTCTCGACCTGGTTCTTGAGCTTGATGTCGCGCTTCTCGCCGATATAGGCCACGACGTCGCGCAAATGAGCGAAGGGACGGGTCTCTCGGGGGCGCTCCGCCGGCTGGCGCTCTTGCGGCTCTGACGCCACTGCGAGCTGGCCATCCTCGACAGTGGGTGGCGGGATGTCCCGCTCGGGCCGCGGCGACGGGCGCTCGTCGCGCGAGGGCGGCGCCGTCTCGCGTGCGAGCCGCACCAGGTCCTCACCCGTTGGCAGGCTTGCCGCGTAACTCAGGCGAATGAGCACCATCTCGGCCGCCATCAGTTGATCGGAATGGAGCTCGATCTCCTTCAGGCCTTTCAGCAGCATCTGCCAGGCGCGGGTCAGATGCGGCATGGAAATCTTCTCGGCATGCTCGCGCCCGCGCACCCGCTCGGCCTCGCTGCGCGAGGCATCGGCCGCGGCACTGGGCGCCACCTTGAGGCGCGTCACCCAATGGACGAAATCGGCGAGGTCGCTCAGCATCGTGTGCGGGTCGCCGCCCGCCTCATGCTGCGCTTCGATCTCCTTGATCGCGGCCGCGGCGTCGCCCCGCATCACCGCATCGAACAAATCGATGACCCGCGCCCGGTCGATGAGGCCCAGCATGGCGCCGACCTCGGCCGCCTTCACTTCTTCGCTGCCATAGGCGATCGCCTGGTCGAGGAGCGACAGGCCGTCGCGGGCCGAGCCCTCGGCGGCACGGGCGATCATGCGCAAGGCCTCGTCCTCGATCGCCACCTTCTCGGCTTTGGCGACCTTGGCGAAGAGCTGCATCAGCACTTGCGTCTCCATGCGCCGCAAGTCGAAGCGCTGGCAGCGCGACAGGATGGTGACCGGCACTTTGCGGATTTCGGTGGTGGCGAAGATGAATTTCACATGCGGCGGCGGCTCTTCCAGCGTCTTCAAGAGCGCGTTGAAGGCGTTCTTCGACAGCATGTGCACTTCGTCGATGATATAGACCTTGTAGCGCGCCTGGACCGGGGCATAGCGCACGCCCTCGATGATCTCGCGCACGTCATCGACGCCGGTATTGGAAGCGGCGTCCATCTCGATCACGTCGATATGGCGGGATTCGAGGATGGCTTCGCAGTCGGGCGTCACTTCCGGCATGTCGATCGAGGGACCGCCCGGGTAATTGAGGGCGCGGGCGATGAGGCGGGCGGTCGTCGTCTTGCCCACCCCCCTGACCCCGGTCAGCATATAGGCCTGGGCGATGCGGCCGGTGGCGAAGGCGTTGGACAAGGTGCGCACGACCGCTTCCTGGCCGATCAGGTCGGCAAAGGTCTGGGGGCGGTATTTGCGGGCGAGAACGCGATAACCGTGGGCGCTCGCGCCGCTTGTCTCTTCGGTCACTGGCGAGCCTGCCGGTTATGGTTAGGCGGGAGGCTGGACGGGCAACCCGTACCAAACTCGTTAGGGCTGCTTCCTTCCGGACCTGACCCGGTTGGCGAGCGACACGTCCGCCGCCAACCTCCCGCCGCCTATATCGGGCCTTGACCGGCAAAAGGCAAGTCGGTTGGACCCAGAGGCTCAGATAGCCGTTGACTCCCCATCGCACCGCCTCGCTGCCCCAGGGTAAGCGCGGTGTCCATGTGCTCATAAAGGAGGAAAAAACATGAAACTCTCATTCTTAGGCTCATTCTTAGGAATGTGTCTCGCCGGAGCGGCGACAGCCCTGCTTTACACCGGCGCAAGCGCTCAGTTTTCGGGCGCATCCGCGCAGGAAGGCTGCATCGTCACATTGGTGCAATTCCATGAGAAACGGTGTCCGGAAGGCGTCACCCTTGAAACCACCGCTGCTCCCGAAGCCAGCGCGCCTGAAGCCAGCGCGCCGGAGGCCGTCGAACCGGCGGTCACGCCGACCGCCGCCGCACCCGAAGACTGCATCAAGACCGATATACTCCTTCATGAGAAGCGCTGCCCGCCCGGGGTCTGATCGCTCGATAGGCTGAACCGACCTGCAGCCCTTTCCGGCAACGGAGAGGGTTCCTTCGCTCTTGCCTTGACCGCGCCTTTGGGCTGTCATGATGACGCCACGGCAAGGATGGCCAATAGCCGCTCCTCTGATGGCGGATCGGTCCATGACGGCAAGACCCAAGATCCCGGCCCTCCTCTGCGCAGCCCTGCTGTGGTTCGGCCTCGCCTTTTCGCTCGCGCTGGCCGAGGAGGCGCCGCGGCTGAACGGCGTCGCCCTGGTAATCGGGCAATCGGGGTATCGCCATCTGCCACCGCTCGCCAATACCGGTAATGATGCGCGCGCTTTGACCCAACTTCTGACCGGTCTCGGTTTCGAGGCGAGGACTGTGGCCGACCGGGATGCGGTGAAACTGAAGCGCGATCTCGAGCGCTTCGCCGAGGATGCCGAAGGTGCCGACGTCGCGCTCATCTATTATTCCGGCCATGGCATCGAGGCTGGCGGCGAGAACTACCTGCTCCCCGTCGATGCCGATCTTGCAGCACTCGAGGATGCCGGCGAGCGCCTGGCCCCCTTGTCGGCGACGATCGAGAAGATCAGGCAGAGCGTGCCGGTCACCATCCTCCTCATCGATGCCTGCCGCACCAATCCGTTCCCGCCGGGCACGCTGGTCAAGACGGAAGCTGCCTCGCCGGGCGTGCCCATCGGCGCGACCGGCCTCGGCGCGCCCAAGGGCGCCGTGCCGGTTGAAGCGACAGCCGCGACGGATACGCTTGGCATCGTCATCGGCTATGCCGCCGAGCCCGGCCATGCGGCGCTCGACGGCGCGGAAGGGGCCAACAGCCCCTATGCCGCGGCCCTCATCCGCCACCTCTCGGCGATGAAGGGGGCCGAATTCGGCACCGTCATGCGCATGGTGACGGAAGAGGTCTATCTCAAGACGCAAGGCCGGCAGCGGCCCTGGGTGAATGAGAGCCTGAGGCGACTCCTCTATTTCGGCGCAACGCCTGAGGAACCCAAAGGCGAAGAAGCGCTGATCACCGGCGAGCGCCGCCAGCTGCTGCTCACCATCGCCGCCTTGCCCGATGCCGGCCGGCTGCAGGTCGAGACCATCGCCAAGGACGGCGGTGTGCCGCTCGATGCGCTCTATGGCGTGCTCAGGGCTCTCGGCGAGAAGCAGATGCCGCAAGATCCGGAAGCTTTGGAGAAGCTCCTGCGCGATCAGGCCCATAAGCTCAAGACGATGATGGCGGAGCGCAAGGCACTCGAAGCCGATGACCCCGAGATCACCCGTCTCGCCGCCGCGGCGGACCGCGCCATTGCCGAAGGCGCCATCGCGACGGCAAGGCAGTTCCTCGACCAGGCGGTGACTCGCGTCGCCGCCACGCAAGGCGCCGTCGACCGGGCGGAAGCGAAGCTCAAGGCAAAGCGCCTCGCCGATGCCGCCGTCTATGCGCGGCGCGCCAGTGCAGGTGGCCTTGCTTTCGATTATTTCGCAGCCTCCCAGGACTATGAAGCCGCATTCGACTTGGCCCAGAAATGGGATGTCGACAAGGCCTGGGAGTACAAGATGAACGCCGCCTCGATGCTGCAACATCAGGGCTATGAAACAGGCGACAAACAAACCCTGCAAAAGTCGATCGAGGTCTATCGACAAGCCTTCGCGCTCACAAGCCGCGCTGGCGATCCGCAGGGCCAGTGGGCGGCAACACAATATGATCTCGGCAACGCGCTGCTGGAGCTCGCCATCCTCGAGGACAGCGCGACAAGATATGAAGAGGCTGCTCAGGCCTTTCGCGCGACGCTTTCCGTGTACGATCACAAAACGAAGCCGCAAGACTGGGCGGCCGTGCAACACGGCCTCGGCACCGTGCTGCATACGCTGGGCAGGAAAGAGCAAGGGACCGCCAAGTTGCACCAGGCGGTTGCCGCCTATCGCGCGGCGTTGACGGAGCGCACCCGTGAAGGTTTCCCCGAAGGCTGGGGACAGACCATGCAAAATCTGGGTGGAGCGCTCTATGCGATCGGGACGCGCGAGAACAGCGAAGTCTTCCTGAACGAGGCGGCAGCCGCCTTGCGGGCGGCACTCGAGGTGCGCCGATCCGACCTCGCCCCGATTGATTGGGCTGTCACCCAATATAATCTCGGGCTGGTGCTCAAGTCCCTGGGCAAGCTCAAGAGCGATCCCGCTCTGTTCGATGACGCGGCCTCCGTGTTCCGTTCGGCGCTCGATGCAACCCCGCAGACACGATTCCCCGTATATTGGACCAAGATCGACAAGGCGCTGCGCGAGGCGTCGCGACTTTCCGACGACGCGAGGCGGAAGCAGGCAGCCTCTCGCAATGCGCTCAGCGGGGATTTGCGCGCGCGTGACCCCGATGCCTGGGCGAGTGCAAAATATAAAGTCGGGACCGGCCTTCTTGCGCTTGGCGGGAATGACCTGACAGCGGAAAGGCTCGAAGAAGCCATCGCCGCCTTCCACGTCGTGCTGGAGATCCGTTCGCGCGAAACCGATCCAGAGGGCTGGGCCGAGGCGCAATACAATCTGGGCCGCGCGCTTTACAAGCTCGGCCGGCGTGAGAGCGGAACGGCCCGTCTGGAAGAAGCCGTCAAGGCTTTCCGAGAGTCCCTCAGCGTGCAGCGGCAGGAATCGACCACGCTGGCCTGGGCCAAGACCCAGGACGAGCTTGGTCGGGTGTTGCAGATCATCGGCTACCGGAAGAACAGCACCGCCGATCTCGAGGAAGCCATAAGGAGCACGCAGAGCGCCATCGAAGGCTTCCAGATCGCCGGTACGCCGGTGGACCTCCAGGGGGCCGAGCGTCAGCTCGGGCTTACCCGCTCCTTGCTCGATCTCGCCCGTAAACCCTGAAATCAGGGCATCCAAGCCCCCGCATTGACCCCTTCCCGGCCATCGCCTATCTCAAGCACCATGGCCAAACGCGAGATCATCGTCCTGCCCGATCCCTTGCTCCGGACCGTGTCGAAACCGGTGAAAACGGTCGATTCGGCGACCCGCAAGCTCATGGATGACATGCTGGAGACCATGTATGACGCCCCTGGAATCGGCCTCGCGGCCGTCCAGATCGGCGAGCCCAAGCGCCTGGTCGTGATCGACATCTCCAAGGAGGGCGAGGAAAAGCAGCCCTTGTTCCTCGTCAACCCCGAGATCACCTGGTCGAGCCCGGAGGAGTCGGACTACGAAGAAGGCTGCCTGTCGATCCCGGAATTCTTCGACATGGTGACGCGTCCCAAGGAGATCAAAGTGCGCTATCTCGACCGCCAGGGCGAGCCTAAGGAGCAGCATTGCGCGGGCGTCCTCGCCACCTGCGTCCAGCACGAGATCGACCATCTCAACGGCGTCCTGTTCATCGACTATATCTCCAAGCTGAAGCGCGACCGGGTGGTCAAGAAATTCGTCAAGGCGCAGAAGCTTCAGCGCAGCGAGACCTGACGCTTGCGCCTCATCTTCATGGGCACGCCCGATTTCGCCGTGCCCACGCTGGCCGCCCTCATCGAGGCGGGCCATGAGATCGCGGCCGTCTATTCGCAGCCGCCAAGGCCCGCGGGCCGCGGCATGGCCGAGCGGCTGACACCCGTCCATCATTATGCCCTGACCCACAATCTCGAAGTCCACACGCCGCTGAGCCTGAAATCAGCAGAAGAGCAGAAGGCTTTCGCGGGTCTCGCGGCCGATGCCGCCATCGTCGTCGCCTATGGGCTCATTCTGCCGAAGCCCATTCTCGATGCGCCGCGCAAAGGCTGCTTCAATGTCCATGCCTCGCTGCTGCCGCGCTGGCGCGGAGCTGCCCCCATCCAGCGCGCCATCATGGCCGGCGATGCGGAGACCGGCATTACCATCATGCGCATGGCGGAAGGCCTCGATACGGGACCGATCTGCCTTCAGGGCCGCGGGCCCATCCTGCCGTCGACGACAGCGGGCCAGTTGCATGACAGCCTCATGCATATGGGAGCTGCACTCATGGTCGAGGCGCTGAAGAAGCTCAAGCGCGGCGGTCTCGACTGCTCAGCCCAGCCCGATCAAGGCGTCACCTATGCCCAGAAGATCGACAAGGCCGAAAGCGAGATCGACTTCGCGCGGCCCGCCATCGCGGTGCGCAACCATATTCATGCTCTGTCGCCCTTCCCCGGCGCCTGGTTCCTGCTCGCCCAGGAGGGCCGTACCTTCCGCATCAAGGTGCATCGGTGCGAAGTGGTGGAAGGCCAAGGCGAGCCCGGCGAGGTGATCGACGGCGAGCTCACCATCGCGTGCGGCGATCAGGCGGTGCGGTTCCTCAGCCTGCAACGGGAAGGCAAGAGCGCCATGGGCGTCAAGGAATTCCTGCGCGGCTTCTCGGTGCCCAAGGGTGTCGTGGTCGGATAGCAGAATCCTGTTGCAATCGCGGGCCAAGCCGTGGGATTTGGGAAATACCAGTGTGAGAATTGCGTCTGTGGGCTAGCGCCGCCCGGAACGGTGAATTCCCTGCTCGGAAGTCTAACCCCTTGATATCACTAAAGCCGGGCAATTTTTTCGAAAATTCCCTGATAATCCCTGATAATCCCTGATATTCGGCCGTCCGAAATCGCCCCGCTTGAGCCGTCGCGTCCTGCTGTTTCTACTCCACCGCATTGGCGGCGACACTGCCCACGGGCACATCGACCTTGACCTGGCCGGCTTTCTCGAAAGTCAAGGTGAGCGAAATATGCTGGCCCTTCTTGAGCGGTGCCTTCAGTCCCATCAGCATCACATGCAGCTTGGTCGGGCTGAGCGTCACCGTCTCCTTGGGCGCGATCGCAAGCGCTTCGAGGTGACGCATGCTCACCACGCCGTTCTCCTCGACATTCTCATGCAGCATCGCCGACTGCGCGGCGTCGGTCGCGACACTGGTGAGCGTATCGGCGGCAGCACCCTCGTTGCGGATGGTGAAATAGACCGCGCCCGCTTTCGCCGCCGGTGTGGCGGAGGCACGCGCAAAGGCGCCCGACACCATGACTTCGCCGGCATGCGCCGCCACCACGACGGCGACGACGGCCGCCACGGTAAGGCCGGTGGCGATGGCAAGCTCGAGGATGATGCGACGCATGTGCATGTGGTGCGCGTCGATATGGGCATGATTATGAAGGGAAACCAGCGGCTAAGGGTCGCGGCGATCTCGGCGCTTTGATTCGGAATGGCTCGCAACGCGGCGCGTAGTCACTCCCGCCCCAGAGCTCGGTCTTCCGCCGTCGCCGGTATCCACCATTCGCGTCCGCGCGGCGTTTCGACATAGTCGGGCCATGGGAAATCGAGCGGCGGCGCATAGTCGCACCACGGCTTCACGTCATCGCCCGCCGCGGCGAGACGGTCGGCAAACTCCGCCTTGGCTCGCGCCAGCGCCGGTCCGTCGGTCATGAGATCGAGCATCGTCCCGGCAATCGTGCGGGCGGCGGTCGCAACCGTCGGATCGATGGTCGCAGGGATGCCGCCCAGCGCGTTCATCACCCAGTCGGGATAGGCGAAGCCCTGGGGCGCCTTCAGCGTGGCGCGGCCGACATAGAAGCGCACCGAGGGCGCATGCCAGGTCATGTCGGTATAGTCGTCGGACGTATAATGCGTCTGCCAGGAGGGAATGGTGGCGCGCACCTTTCGCTCGGCCTCTTGCGGCGAGATGAGCTCTTCGATCTCGGGAATGAAGGGACGCGCCATCGGCTCGAGCTCGAGCTCCTTCTGGATCGCCTGCGCCACCTCGATGGCCTCGGCGCCGAAGCGCGGCGGGCCAGCACGCTCGAAATTGCGGTAGGTGATCTCGGCCAGCGCATGATTGGCGAGGCCGGGGCGCGATTTCGACACCCAATGCCGGCGCCAGCGGCAATGCGCGGCGAGCGCCGCGCTCTCGGCATTGCGGTCGAGCACGGCGTAGATGCTGTCGAGCATCGCGCGGTCGGGCGTGCGTGCTGCGAACATGATCTGCGCCATCTGGGCGGCAAGATTGTCGGCCGTCGCCTGGCCGCTGGCGAGAATGGTTTCGTTCAGCGTCCAGGTGCCGGTATGCGGCAGCATGTGGTCGCGCATCATCTTGGAGAGCGTGTACATGGCGACGACCGCGTCATTGGCGCCAGGGGCCCGCGCCGAGGTGTGGGCGGCGGGGATCGGTCCCTTGGCCGCATGCTTGAGCCAGGTCTCAGGAGCATCGCACAGGAACTCGTAGATCGCCGCATAATAGGGCCCGCAATGCGTATCCCACCGGCAGGTATTGCAATAGGGCAGCATGTAGAAAGGATGGAAGGAGATGATGGCATCGAGCCCGTCATAATAGCCCTTGGCCGCGTGAATAGGCTTCGAGCCCCTCACCTTCTCGGCGGGCTCGCCCATGAAACGGATGGTGCCCTCGATGCCGTGCGTCTCCATGGCCGCTTTCGCCGCCAAGGCGCCGACGAGCGCGCCCATGCCCAGGGCCGAATGCGGATCGGTATGGCCGCCGGCGAAGCGCGACAATCCCTTGCGCGGCGCGCGATAGGGTAAGGCTGCCTGGCAGTTGCCGGGCACCGCGTCATATTCGGCATAGGCCATGATCCGAGGGCCCTTGCCGTTCGACCAGGTCGCCGAGAAAGCCGTCGGCATGCCGCCCGAGCCCGCCTCGACGGTAAAGCCTTCCGCCCGCAAGCGCGCCACATACCATTCGGCCGAGCGATATTCGCGCCAAGCGGTTTCGGCGAGCGCCCAGATATGGGCGTTCCATTGCGACCAGTCGCCATGACGCTTGTCGACAAAATCAAAGGCGGTGTCATGTGCAGGTGAGAGCATATCGTGTTCCGTTCAACGCAAGGCTTCGGCGAGTTTCCTGATCGATCCGTCGATCACGGCTTCATCGAAGCCGGCATAGCCGAGAACCAATCCCTGCCGGAAGGGCTCGCCGGCGAAATAGTCGGAAAGTGCCGGCGCCAGCAATCCGACGCTGCCTGCGCGTTTCGATGCGTCGCGGTCGCTCATGCCGTTCTTCAGGCTGCAGATCAGATGCATGCCGGCCGGTTCCGGCGTCGTCGCCAGCACATCATCGGCATGGCGCGCGATCGCCTCGCGCAGCGCCAGCTGGCGTCTGGTGTAGAGCCGGCGCATGCGCCTTATGTGGACGGCATAGTGGCCGTGGCGCATGAACTCGGCGAGCACCGGCTGCAGGAAGAGCGAGACGCGGGCACCCCTCTCGCGCATCACAGCGGAGAGGCCCGGCAGGAGATCATGCGGGACCACGAGATAGCCGATGCGCAGGCCCGGCAGCATGGTCTTGGAGAAGGAGCCGAGCGAGATCACCACGCCCGCGTCGTCGACGCCCATCAGCGCCGGCAGCGGCTTGCCGTGATAGCGATACTCGCTGTCGTAATCGTCCTCGATGATCCAGCTGCGGCGCGCGCGCGCCCAGTCGAGCAGCGCCAGGCGGCGGGCGAGCGGCATGGTCATGCCGAGGGGATAGTGGCGGGCGGGCGTCACCACCGCGGCGCGTGCGTCCTTGGGTCCCTTGGCGATGTCGAGGCCGCCCTCATCGACCGGGATCGAGACGGTCTTGAGACCGAGCTCGGAGAAGGTGCGGCGGATCAGGACATAGCCCGGCTCCTCGATCAGGACCTTGTCGCCGCGCTTCAGGATGCTCTGGGCCAGAAGCTCGAGCCCCTCGCCGGCCCCGCTGGTGATCACCACTTGCTCCGGCGCGCAGCGCATGCCGCGAAAGGCGCGCAAGTGGTCCGCGATCGCCAGGCGCAACGGCGCCCAGCCCAAGGGATCGGGTGAGGCCAGGAGCTCGCGGATCGGGTTGCGCCAGGTCTTGAGCATGAGCTTGGCCCATTGCTCGTGCGGGAAGAGCGCCAGCTCCGGCGCTGCCGGCTGGAAAGGCCTGACCTCGTCGGGGCGCGGCAGCCCCGTCTCGGCCAAGGGCGCGACCTGCTCCGCCGCCCGCAGGACGTGGTCCGGCAAATCGGGCGCCACGAAGACGCCGGAGCCATGCCGGCCTTCGGCATAGCCCTCGGCAATGAGCTCATCCACGGCGGCGACGACGGTCGCGCGCGACACGCCGAGCTCCTCGGCATAGAGGCGGCTCGACGGCAGGCGGGCACCTGGGGCGATGGCCTGGGCCAGGATGAGGCGTTTCAGCTCGCTGGCGAGCTGGCGGTGCAGCGGCTCGCGGTCGACCCGGTCGAGACTGATGCCGGCGAGCGCCGCCTCGCCGAAAGTGGACTGTCCCTCTCTGTGTGATGTGGCTCTTTTCATCAGTCCACTTCTGCCACAAGCATCGGGCGCTGAACAGAGGCCTCAAGATCGGATAGGATCCGCGCATGCTCACCGACGACATGAAATCGCTCATCACGACCTACCCTCTGGGCTTCGTCGCCAGCGTCAACCAGGACGGGACGCCCAATCTCTCGCCCAAAGGCACCTTCGTCGTGCTCAACGACCGGCAGCTCGCCTTCGGCCATATCCGCTCGCCCAAAACCATGGGCAATATCGCCGAGCGTCCGACGGTCGAGATCAATTTCCTCGACGTGCTGGCGCGCAAGGCGGTCAGGGTACGCGGCCGCGCTCACATGTTCGCCAGGAGTGCCCCCGAATTCGCGCCCCTCTTCGCCGTCTTCAGCAGCTGGAAGGGCTACACCGACATCATGAAGGCCGTGGTGCGTGTCGATATCGAAACGGCGAGCCTCATTTTGTCGCCGGCCTACGACATCGGCCATACGGAAGCCCAATTGCGTGAGCAGTACAGAGCGAAATTCACCTCGCTCTGAGAGTCTCGCATGCGGAAATGGCTGCGCGGCGCGCTTGTCGCCGTTGCCGGGCTTGCCGGCTTTGTCTTCATGGCCAATACGAATCTCCTGACGGGCCTGCGAAGCGGCAAGCCGACGCTTCTCGCCCATCGCGGCATGGCGCAGCGTTTCGATTCGGCCGGGCTTCAGAACGACACCTGCACGGCGACGCGGATATTCCCGCCGCGGCACGAATTCCTCGAGAATACCATCGCCTCGATGAAGGCCGCCTTCGATGCTGGCGCCGACATCGTCGAATTCGACGTCCATCCGACGACCGACGGCCAGTTCGCGGTCTTCCACGATTGGACGCTCGATTGCCGCACCAACGGCAAAGGCGTCACGCGCGAGCACAGCATGACGGAACTCAAGGCGCTCGATATCGGCTATGGCTATACCGCCGATGGCGGCAAGACCTATCCGTTCCGCGGCAAGGGCTTGGGCCTTATGCCGACGCTCACCGAGGTTCTCGGCACGTTTCCCACGCAGCGCTTCATCATCAATGTGAAGAGCAACGATCCTGACGAAGGCAGAAAGCTCGCCGAGACACTCACAACTTTGACGCCGGAAAGACGCAAGGCGCTCATCGTCTATGGCGGGCATAGGCCGCTGACCGAAGTGAAGCAACGCCTGCCCGACATCACGATCCTGTCGCGCCAGACTCTGCAAGACTGCGTCTTTCGCTATTGGTCCTATGGCTGGACGGGGTTGCTACCCGCCGCCTGCCGCGACACGGCGCTTCTCGTACCGGTCAACATCGCGCCATGGTTGTGGGGCTGGCCCGACCGCTTCCTCGACCGCATGGAAGAAGCCGGCACGCAGGTCTTCCTTCTCGGCCCCTATCATGGCGGCGAATTCTCCACCGGCATTGATTCGACCGAAGAGCTCAAGCGCCTGCCATCGAATTATTCCGGCGGCATCTGGACGAATGAGATCGCAGCCATTGCCGAAGAGCTGCACGCGCAGGGCCGGCACTGACTCGCTATTTCGTGATCAGCAGGGCGAAAGGCTCTTCCAGCGCCCGGGTCACGAAGCCCCGGTATTTGCCATAGGCCTGGTGGCCCTTCTCGATCCGCCCGAAGGCCGGATCGCCACCGATGGTCTTGACCGGCACATAGACGATGGGAGTCGAGACCGGCATCAGGCTCATGCCGCGGCCGGACTGCAAGGTCGTGAGGATGCCGAACATCTCGCCGGCGATCGTCGGGCGCGAAATGATGATGAAGCGATACTGCCCGGACTTGTTGGTGATGAGATAGATGTAGCCCGACTGATGCGGGATCGACACGCTGCCGTTCTGGGTGAAGGCGGCATCGACGCGCTCGCTCTCGCGGAAGACGAGATGTGATCTCTCGTCATGCCAGGCGATCGAGGTGCGGTAGGCATAGATCGAATCGGGATTGGAGAAGGACGGCCTCACCGTCACATAGTCGTCCTCGATCCAGGACACCGCGCGCCTGGCATAGGAGCCGAGTTCTTCCGGCGCGATGCCGGCGTGGCGTGCGGCGGCGGCCTGCTTGGCGGATGACGGCTTCCTGAGGGTGAGACCGAGCGCCGCCTCGAGGCGCACGATGCTCGCCAAGGTGAAGGGGCGCTGGCCGGACAACGCCTTTTCCAAGGTCGAGAGGCTGATCTTCGCCTGGTCGGCGAGATACTGGCGGGTGATGCGCCGCCGCGCCAACGCCTCGCGCACGATGTCCGCCACGGCGTCGTTGTCTTCAACCGAGAGGGTCTGGTCGGTCATGGAGGGATCAACTCTGAAACAGCATGGCTATGAGAAGGTGAGGATCCAGGCCGTACAAAACCGTACATTTCCACATCGCCCTGTCTAAAACAAGGCAAGGACCGCTCCATAGCGGCAACCGGCGG
This sequence comes from Pseudomonadota bacterium, assembly GCA_021828105.1. Taxonomy (GTDB): domain Bacteria; phylum Pseudomonadota; class Alphaproteobacteria; order Rhizobiales; family Aestuariivirgaceae; genus Taklimakanibacter. The sequence goes on along the minus strand of JAKATG010000016.1, from coordinate 152,791 downwards.
CCAAAGAATGGCGGATTGCCCGCTCGCGACGCATGGGCAGGCAATCCCACATGATGAAGCCACGGCCTCCCGATTGCGGACAGGCCGTTATGGAGCGGAATCCCATGTACCGAATATTGCTCACACTGCTGGGCGTCATCGCCATGACGCTCAGTGCCTCCGCCGGCTTTGTATCCCCATCGCAAATGGGCACCGGCGCCCTGCTGCTCAAAACCAACGAGCCCGGGAAGTATGTCGAAGCGCCCCGGGTCGCCACCGACTTCGACATCACCATAACCGGGCCCATCGCCCGCACCCGCTTGACCCAGCACTTCAGGAATCCGACCAATGGCTGGATCGAGGGGACCTATGTATTCCCCCTACCCGAGAATGCCGCCGTCGACACGCTGAAGATGGTGATCGGCGAGCGCATCATCATGGGCGACATCAAGGAGCGCCGGGAAGCCAAGCAGATCTATGAGGAGGCGAAGGCCAAGGGCCAGAAGGTCGCCCTCCTCGACCAGGAGCGTCCCAATATCTTCACCAACCAAGTGGCCAATATCGGCCCCAACGAGACCATCGTCATCCAGATCGAATATCAGGAAGCAATCCGCCAGTCGGGCGGGTTGTTCGCGCTGCGCGTCCCGACCGTGGTGGCGCCGCGCTATGTGCCGGACCCCAGGATCGTCGTCTCCGAGAACGCGCAATTCTATACCGTCAAGGACAGCGTGCTCGATCGCGACAGGATTATGCCCCCGGTGCTCGACCCGCGTAAATCCGCGCCGGTCAATCCGCTGACGCTCACCGTCCATCTCAATCCCGGCTTCGCGCTGGGCGACGTGCAGAGCTCCTTCCATGATGTCACGGCCGAGGCGCTGGCGAATGGCGCGAAACGCATCGCCCTGTCGAACCCCGAATTCGCGGACCGCGATTTCGAGCTCACCTGGAAACCCTTGCCGGGTGCCGAGCCGCAGATCGGCCTCTTTGCCGAGAGCATCAATGGCAGCGACTATGCCCTGGCCTATGTGACGCCGCAGGTGCAGCCCGCGACCGAGAAGCGCCAGCCGCGCGATGTCGTCTTCGTCATCGACAATTCAGGATCGATGGGCGGGCCCTCCATGTCGCAGGCCAAGGCGAGCCTCATCTATGCACTCGACCGCCTCGATCCCATGGACCGCTTCAATGTCGTGCGCTTCGACGACACGATGGACATCCTGTTCCCGGACACGGTCGAGGCGAGCCGCGACAATGTGCAGACCGCCAAGAGCTTCGTTGGACGGCTCGAGGCCTCGGGCGGCACCGAGATGATCCCACCTCTGCGCGCCGCCTTGCGCGACGCGCGGCCGGACGATCGGACGACGCTGCGCCAGGTCGTCTTCATCACCGACGGCGCCATCGCCAACGAACAGGAGATGTTCGACGTGCTGTCGATGATGCGCGGGCGGTCACGCGTCTTCATGGTCGGCATCGGCTCGGCGCCGAATTCCTTCCTCATGACGCGCGCCGCCGAGCTCGGCCGCGGCGCCTATGCCATGATCGGCGAAGGCGGCCAGGTCGAGGACCGCATGCGCGAGCTCTTCGCCAAGCTCGAAAATCCGGCGGTGACCAATCTCAAAGCCGAGTTCGACCAGGCTCAGGCGGAAGTGACGCCATCGCCGCTGCCCGATGTCTATCAGGGCGAGCCGGTGATGGTCCTGATGAAAATGCCGGACCGCAAAGGCATGCTCAAGCTCAGGGCCGAGGTTGCGGGGCGTGACTGGACGCTGGCACTGCCGCTCGACAAAGCGGAGAAAGGCGAAGGAATCGCCAAGCTGTGGGCCAGGCGCAAGATCGATGACGCCGAAGTGGCGCAGACCATGGGCACGATCACGCCTGAGGAAGCCGACAAGCGCATCCTCGCTCTGGCACTCGAGCATCATCTGGTCAGCCGCGTCTCGAGCCTCGTCGCGGTCGACAAGACCCCGGCGCGCCAACCCGGCGAGAAGCTGACCCGCGCCGAGATCCCGCTCAATCTCCCGGCCGGCTGGGACTATGACAAGGTCTTCGGCACGGAGCAGAGCGCGCCCCCGGTGCTCGAACGCGACGCCAAGCTCGATGTCACGCTGATCGCCATGACCAAGAACCCGGTCAGCGCGCAGAAGGATGCGATCAAGACCGTCGATCTGCCGCCGACGGCGACGCCGTCCGAGCTCCTGATGCTCCTCGGTGCGCTGTTCACGCTCCTCGCGCTCATCTTCGCGTTGTTCGCCCGGCGTGCGAGGCTCGCATGACAGCGGAGCTCGACACGCTTCCCGCCTTCTGGATGCGGCGCTCGCGCCGCGCCCGGATGGGATTCCGGAAGTTCCAGGTGCAGACACAGGCCTCTTCTCCCCCGGAGGAGAGGCCGAAGCCGGCGAGTGTGTGGCTCCTGATGGCTTTCCTCAGCGCCGCCTTGGGCCTTGCCTTCCTCGGCGAAGGCCTGTGGATCAAGGCGAAGGCGGAGCTCGCGCAAATCCTGCTCGAACGCGCCTTCACCCAAAGCGTCGTCACAGGCAAGCCGGTCAAGCCCTGGCGCTGGGCCGACACCTGGCCCGTCGCACGCATCCGTGTGCCGCGCCTTGCCGCGTCATCGATCGTGCTTGCCGGCGGCAGCGGGCAAGCGCTTGCTTTCGGTCCCGGCCATCTCGATCAGACGGCTGAGCCGGGCGAGCGCGGCACGTCCGTCTTCGCCGCGCATCGTGACACGCATTTCCGCTTCCTCGGCGATCTCAAGCCCGGCGATGAAATCAAGGTCACCCGCAGTGACGGCCTCACCTTCACCTATGAGATGACGGCTGCGGAAATCGTGCGCTGGGACCGTTCGAATATCGACGCTCAGGCCGGCGGATACAATCTGGCGCTCGCCACCTGCTGGCCGCTCGATGGCACATTCAGAGGGCCATTACGCTACGTCGTCCATGCGCGGTTGAAGCCATCCGGCCTATAGACTATCTGTTGCCGCTTGATGTGCCGATCGAGCGTTGCAAAAATGAACGAGAAATTTCCGAGCCCGGCCGGTTTTCTTGAATATGCCGCCGCATGATCCTGCCGGTCACACCAGGGGAGAGGCGCGTCCTCGTTATCCTGCGCGCCGGCGACCAGTCGCTGCATCCGCGATGGTTCCTGAACGGACGCGCCGAAAGCCGCAATTGGGATCTGCATATCAGCTATTTCGGCGGGCTCACCCGGCCTTATCGCATCCGCAGCTCCGATATCACTTTGTCCTTCGAGAAGGGCACCAAGTCGATCGGTACCATGGCCTGTCTCGAGAAGCTCAGCCAAAGGATCGATGACTATGACTGGATATGGCTGCCGGATGACGATCTCGCGGCCGACCTGCCGACACTCAACCGCTTTTTCGAGATCGTCGCGAAATTTGGGCTTGACCTCGCGCAGCCGGCGCTTGGTGCTGGATCTTATGCCTCCCACAGGATCACACTTCAGCGGCCGCATATGAAGCTCAGATACACGACCTTCGTCGAGATCATGGCGGCCTGCTTCTCGCGGGAAGCGTTGCGGGTCTGCGCTCCCTATTTCGGCGCCACCGTCACATCATGGGGACCCGACATACTGTTTCCGAAGCTGTTGGGCTATCCGCAACGCTCGATCGCCATCGTCGATGCAACGCCGGTCATTCACACGCGCCCTTCCGGGCGTGGCCCCAATATCCGCCTGGCGCGGGAATTGGGTTTCGACCCCAATGAAGAAGCGGAGGACTTCAAGCGCCGGCACCAAGTGGAGCACCGTCTGGAGACCTGGGGAGGCCTCGATCTCGACGGAAACCATGTCGACGACGTCGCGGATATCGATCGCCATATCGTGACAGCGCAGTCGTTTGCGTCAGCCTCTTCTCATGGATAGACTGCTTCACCGAGCCAACATGGATGAGTGCCTATGAAACTCCTCGTCTTTCAGCATCTCGCCTGCGAGCATCCCGCCGTCTTCCGCAGCTTCCTCACGGAGGATGGCATCTCATGGGACAAGGTCGAGCTCGATGAGGGTGAAGCCATCCCTCCGCTCGAGTCCTACGACATGCTGTGGGTCATGGGCGGGCCCATGGATGTGTGGGAGGTCGAGGAACACCCTTGGCTCATCCCCGAGAAGCGCGCCATCCGCCGCTGGGTGCGCGACCTGAAGCGGCCGTTCCTCGGCGTATGCCTTGGGCATCAGCTCCTCGCCGATGCGCTCAATGGCACCTGCGGGCCGCAGCGCCCGCCCGAGGTCGGCATTCTCGATATCGAGCTCACCAAGGAAGGGCAGAACGATCCGGTCTTCGCTGGCCTTCCCCACCGGATGAAAGCCCTGCAGTGGCATGGCGTGAAAGTGGCGCAGGCGCCCGATGATGCGGTGGTGTTGGCGCGCTCGGATGTCTGCGCCATACAGGCGATGCGCATCGGCCGGCATGCCTATTCGATGCAGTATCACGTCGAGCTCGAGGCCAATACCATACCCGATTGGGGCAAGGTGCCGGCCTATGAGGCCGCCCTCGCCAAGGTGCGGGGCCCCAACGCGCTGCAGGCCCTGGCGAAGGAAGCCGAGCCCTTGATGCCCGGCTTCATCGCCAATGCAAGGCGGCTCTATCGCAACTTCATGGCGGTCACGGCGCCGGCCGCGGCGAAGTGAGATCGAGCAGCCGCAGCAGGTCGTAAGCGAGGCCGCCCCGTCGGATTCTGCGTCTGGAAAGAGATTTGTGCAGGGCTCGATTGCTGCGTCTATAGATGGCTATCGATGTCCATCCTCTGGTGCAAGACGCGGACTACATCGATGCCGGTATCTGAGAGTTTATAAAAGACGAGATGCGATCCAACAGAATATTTGAAGTACCCCTCGCGAATGCTGACTGTTCGGCCCCGCTTCGTGCCAGCTGCCAATCCCTCGAAGGCCGACACTATGGCAGCATGATAGCTATCGGCTTGTTCCAACGACCATCGCTGGAAGGTGTAGAGCCAAATATTTTCAAGATCCGCTTCGGCTAGCGGTGAGAGTTTGTAAACACGGCCCTTAACGGCCATGCTTCGCCCGCATCTTTTTCAGAAAGGCTCCGCTGTCAAAAGCACGCGGAGGCCCAGACTCCTCCCCAGCGATGAGGGCGTCCTGCAACGCTTTAACCTTGGCTTCATGCTCTTCGAGCAGACGAAGACCTGCACGCACCACGTCACTGGCCGAACCATAGCGGCCCGTCTGTACTTGGGCGTCGATGAATTCGGCGAAATGGTCACCAAGAGAAATCGATGTGTTTTTTGACATCGGGGCCTCCAATCGCTGATACCAATATATGCTACTTTTAGGTATTTTTCAAATTCCTGCCGGACCGCGCCTAGCGTCCGGACTCAAGTCTGGATGCCGTACGGGGGCGAAGTGATCAGGCCCAGCCGATGAGCCCGAGCAGCCACAGCAGGCCATAAGCGAGGCCGCCCGCCGCCGGGAAGGTCAGCAGCCACGCCCAGACGATGCGCTCGATCACCGTCCATTTGAGCGCCCGCGACGACTTGGCGAAGCCGACACCCATGATGGCGGTCGATATGCTGTGGGTGGTCGATACCGGCATGCCGAAATGCGCGGCAATCGTCAGGATCGTCGCCGAGCTCGTCTCGGCGGCAAAGCCGTGGATCGGATGCAGCCGCACCATCTTGTGGCCGAGCGTCTTGATGATGCGCCAGCCGCCGGCAGCGGTGCCGGCCGCCATCACCAGAGCGCAGGCGACGATGATCCAGGCATCTATGTCTTCACCGCCGCCATCCGGGCGCAGGAACTCGGCCCAGGCCGGCAGGCCATCGAGGGCACCCGAGCTCTCAGCACCGAACAGCGCCAGGGCAATGATGCCCATGGTCTTCTGTGCGTCATTGCGGCCGTGGGCGAGGCCCATATAGGTCGCGGACGCGAGCTGCGCCTTGCCGAAAATGGCGTTGACCCAGAGCGGGCGCGCCAGGCGGCCCAAGGCTCCGCCGGCTCGAGCCATGCCGGAGATGATCGCCCACAAAAAGACCATCATGAAGACGCCGAGCGTGAAGCCCGCCACCGGCGAGGACACCATGGGAAGCAAGACTTTCCACAACAGGCCCTCGTTCTTGGTCCAGTCGCCGACCGTTTCGGACCAGATCAGGGCGCCCCAGTTATTGTCGGCCGCGGCAAGGGCGGCACCGCACAGTCCGCCGATCAAAGCGTGCGAGGAAGACGACGGCAGGCCACGCCACCAGGTGATCAGGTTCCACACCGTCCCGCCGAGCAGTGCACACAGGATCACCTGGAGTGTGACATCGACGACGCCCGTATCCACCAGGCCCGACGCTATGGTCTTGGCCACCGCCGTGCCCCAGAAGGCGCCGATCAGGTTGGTGCTTGCCGCGAGCGCGATCGCTTGGCCCGGCGACAGCACCCTGGTGGCCACCACGGTGGCGATGGAATTGGCCGTGTCGTGAAAGCCGTTGATGAACTCGAAGGTAAGCGCCACGAGCACGACGATCAGGACAAGGAGCAGCATGGGCTAGCTGTTCTTCAGGGCGACCTGGTAGACCACGGCGCCGGCGTCGCGGCACCGGTCGATCGCCTTTTCCAGGATCTCGAAGAATTCCTTGAGCAGGAACATGCGGACGGCGTCCAGATCGCCGGCATAGAACTCGCGGTACAATTCGAGCAGCAGGCGGTCGGCCTCGGTCTCGATGGCATGGAGCTGATCCTCGAGCGATTTGATCGTCTCGAGCCGGAGCCGCGGCAGCTCGCGCACCATGTCGAGGACGATGCCCGTCGCCTTCACCAGCATGGCGGCGCGCGGGGCGAAATCGACGCCTTCGAGCTTGGGGGCGGCGAAAGCGTAACGGTCGGCGAAGCGCTCGGCCTGCTTGGATATCTTGTAGAGCGCCACCCGCAATTCCTCGATGTCCTCGCGCTCGATCGGGGTGATGAAGCTGTCGACCAGCGCCTGGCTGATCTTGCCCGTCGCCTCTCTCTGGCGCTGCCGCGCGAGCTTGATCGCCTCGAGCCCGGTCGCTTCCGCCTTCGGGCTCAAGATCTCGTGCAGCGCCTCGGCACTCTCATGCGCCGCAACCGCGGCGTCCTCCAGCAAAGCGTAGAACTGCTTGCCCGAGCCGAAGATCGTCTGAAGAGAAAACATGACCAGCCCTTGTCAGGGAGCCTCCATCACCACCCGTGAGGGATGGAGAATCCCTGACCAGGAGCCGTAGCATTCACCGCCCGACCGCGTCCAGCACCCGGACCCAGCTGCGGATGCCTTTGTGGAAGCTCGAGAGGTTGTATTTCTCGTTCGGGCTGTGCAGCGCATCGTCATTGAGGCCGAAGCCGATCAGCACGCTGTCCATGCCGAGAACGTCCTTGAAATAGCGCACGATCGGGATCGAGCCGCCGGAACCGACGAGCGCCGTCTCGCGGCCGAACTCGTCCTTCAGAGCCTTGGCGCTCTTGCGGATCAAGGGCGAGGTCTCGGCAATCTCGCTCGCCGGGCTTCCCGAGCCATAGGATGCGAACTCGATTCGGCAGTCCTTCGGCACTTCCGCCTTGGCGAAAGCGCGGAAGGCCTTCAGGATCTTTTCCGGCTTCTGCTTGCCGACCAACCGGAAGGTGAGCTTGGCATGGGCCTGGGACGGGATCACGGTCTTGGTGCCGGCACCCGTATAGCCGCCCCATATGCCGTTCACCTCGGCGGTCGGACGGGCCCAGATCTGTTCCAGCACGCCCTTGCCCTTCTCACCCGCGGGGACCGAGAGACCGACCTCCTTCAGGAACTTCCTGTCGGAGAATTTGAGCTTCTGCCACTGCTGCTTGATCTCCTTGGGGACTTCGCCGACGCCTTCATAGAAGCCCGGAATGGTGACCTTGCCGTTCTTGTCGTGGAGCTTCGACAGGAGCTTGGAGAGGATGCGGATCGGATTGGCGGCGGGCCCGCCATAGGCGCCGGAATGGAGGTCGATGCGCGGCCCCGAGATGGTGATCTCGTCCTTGACCATGCCCCTGAGCCGCGTGGTGATCGCCGGCGTCTTCGCGTCCCACATGCTGGTGTCGCAGACGAAGGCGGCATCGCAAGTGAGCTCCGCCTTGTTCTCCTTGAGGAAGGGGACGAGGCTCGGCGAACCCGATTCCTCCTCGCCCTCGATCAGGATCGTGGCCTTGATCGGCAGCGTACCGGTCGCCTCGATCCAGGCCCGCATCGCCTCGACGAAGGTCATGAGCTGCCCCTTGTCGTCGGCGGTGCCGCGGCCATAGAGGCGCACGACGCCATCCTTGCCGGTGCGCTTCTCAGGTTCGAAGGGCGGTGTCGTCCATTTGTCGAGTGGATCGGGCGGCTGCACGTCATAGTGCCCATAGAACAGGAAATGCGGGACCTTGCCCTGGGCCGCCTTGGGCTCGAAATGCGCCACAACCATCGGGTGGCCGGGCGTGTCGCGCAAAGAGGCGGAAAAGCCCAGCCTTGTGAGATCGGCGACAATGCGCTCGGCGGTGCGCCGGCAATCGGCCTTGTAGGCGGGGTCGGTCGAGATCGAGGGAATGCGGACGAGATCGAACAGCCGGTCGAGGCTCTGCTCCAGTCCCTTGTCGGCCACATCGAGAACACGGCTTACATCGGTCATGACGTCATGGACTCCTGCTGATGGGCAAGCCCGCCGATGAGGCGGGCCCAGCTTCTGATGCCTTTGTGAAAGCTCTTGAGATTGTATTTCTCGTTGGGGCTGTGGACGCTGTCATCCTCGAGGCCGAAGCCGACCAGGAGACTGTCGACCTTGAGCAGCGACTTGAAGGTGCCGACGACCGGGATCGAGGCGCCATCCGCCATGAGCACCGGATCCCGGCCCCATTCCTGCTTGAGGGCGCCCTCGGCGAGCCGCACCCAGGGGCTCGATTCAGTAACGGTGACCGCCATCGCATCGCCCCCGTGCGACTTGAAACGGGCCTTGCAGTCGGCCGGCAGCCGCTCCTTGACGAATTGGCGCAGGCCCTTCCGAATCTGCGCCGGCGTCTGGCGCCCGACCAGGCGGAAAGTGAGCTTGGCCATCGCCTCGGCGGGCACCACCGTCTTGGAGCCGGTCCCGGTATAGCCGGCATAGATGCCGTTGATCTCGGCGGTGGGCCGGCTCCAGAGCTGCTCATATACGGCATAGGCCTTCTCGCCCGCCGGGATCGCCAGCCCCACATCCCCTAGATATTTCTTCGCCGGGAAGTTGAGTGATTTCCATTGCCGGCGGGTCGACAACGGCACCGGGTCGACGCCATCATAGAAACCCTTGAGCCTGACCCGGCCATTGCGGTCATGCAACTCGCCCAGGATCTTCGTCAGCACACGGATGGGGTTGCGGGCGGGCCCGCCATAATAGCCCGAATGCAGGTCCTTGGAGGGGCCGGAAATGGCGACCTCCTCGGCGATGCAGCCGCGCAACCTGGTGGTGATGGCCGGGGTCTTCGCGTTCCACATGCCGGTGTCGCAAATGAGCACCACATCGGGTTTGAGCTTGTCCCGGTTCCTCGCGACATAGCGGTCGAGATGGCTCGCATCACCTTCCTCATCGCCTTCGATCAGGACGGTGAGGCGGAAAGGCAGGCTGCCTCTGGCCCTGAGCCACGCCCGGCTGGCCTCCAGGAAGGTCATGAGTTGGCCCTTGTCGTCACAGGCACCGCGGGCAAAGATGCGTTCCTCACCATCCGCACCCTTGCGCAGTTGGGGCTCGAAAGGCGGGCTTTCCCACAAGTCCAGCGGGTCGGGTGGCTGAACATCGTAATGGCCGTAGAACAGGATGTGGGGCGCATGGGACGGCAGGCCCTTAGGCGCATATTCAGCCACGACCACCGGCTGGCCGGTGGTCTCGTCCATGCGCGCGGTGAAGCCCATTTCCGTAAGCAGCCGCTTCAGCCATGCCGCCGCGTCACGGCAGGCGCCATGGAAGGCGGGATCCGTGCCGACGCTCGGAAATCGCAGCAATTCGAACAGGCGCGCGACGCTTTCGTCCAGGGCGCCATCGATGCCCTGCAAAACATCGTCAAGACTTTTCATTTACAAAACCTGAAAGAGTTCCCCGGTGTGGTCGATGCAGTCTCTCATGTGCCATAATCATTCGGCAAGGGCCCCAGGATGACGCAAGCGGCAGCCACTTTTTCGCTCCCGCGCGACAGCCTGCAGGCGCATGAGATCAGCCAGCGGCTGACGCGTTTCCAGCGCCGCGGCTACCAGCGCTACCTCATTGTCAGGCAGAATGTCGACCTTAATTTCTTCTGGACCAGGCGCTGGTTCTTCATCGCCATGCTGGTCGGCTTCCTCTTGATCGTCGCGCCGACGCCCGACGGCCTCACCGATGAAGGCCAGATCGTGCTCGCCATGTCGGTGGTTGCGACCATCCTGTTCGTCACCGAGGCGGTGCCGCTGCCCACAGTGCCGCTGCTCATCATCATAGGCCAGGTCGTGCTCCTCAAGGTCGACCCCACGAAAGTGGCACAGAGCCTGATGACCGATTCGGTGCTGTTCATCATGGGTTCGCTGATGCTCGCGGTCGCCATCGTGAAACAGCGCCTCGACCGGCGCATCGCCTGGTCGATCGTGCAGATGACCGGCACCAACGTCTATTGGATCAGCTTCGGGATTACCGCCGTGTGCGGCACGCTCGCCGCCTTCATCGGCGAGCATACCGTCGCCGCGATGATGCTGCCGGTCGGCGTGACACTCATCACGCTGACCTCGCAAGACCCCAAGAAGGTACACAATCTCGCGGCCGTCATTCTGTTCTCGATCTCCTATGGCTGCTCGATCGCCGGCGTCGCCACCCCCTCCGGCGGGGCGCGCAACGCCATCATCATCTCCTATTGGAAGGACCTGTTCTACGATCCCCTGGACGCGGAGAGCCGCCGCTATCTCATGGATTACCTCACCTGGGCGGTCTATGCCTTCCCGATGTTCCTGATCCGCCTGCCGATCGTGGCGGCGATCCTGGTCTTTACCTTCAAGCCCGAAACCACCGACATGTCGCGCGCGGTGTCGAAACTCAGGACCCAGGTCATCATGGACGGGCCGCTCAAGCCGTCGGGCTGGCTCACCATCTTCATCTTCGTCCTGACCATCCTGGGCTGGATCTTCCTGTCGCAGCATCTGGGCCTCGGCGTCATTGCCCTGATCGGCGTCGCCGCCTTCCTGGTCTTCGGCCTGGTACGCTGGGAGGACATCAATTCGGGCGTCAACTGGGGTGTGGTGCTCCTCTATGCGGCGGCGATATCGCTCGGCGTCGAGATGACCGAAACCGGGGCGGCGGCCTGGGTCGCGTCGAGCTTCCTGTCGCTCCTCGACAATATCGGCGCCGGCTCAGGCCTCGGCTTCAATGCCGCCATCTCGCTCCTCACCATTGCCGTCTCCAATACGATGACGGCCGGCGCCGCGGTCGCGGTCCTGGCGCCGATCCTGCTCAACACCGCCTATGCCGCGCACCAGGATCCGCTCATCGCCGGCTTCGTCACCGCGATCTCGTCCGCCTTCGGCTACCTGACGCCGGCGGCGCAGCCCGCCTTCACCATCATCTATGCGTCGGGCTATCTGAAGGGCCGCGACTTCTTCAAGGTCGGCATGCGCATGATGATCGTGTCGGTGATCATCCTCTTGGCCCTCGCCAGCCTTTATTGGCCCTTCATCGCGAGCTAGACTCCGAATCGCAGAAGAGGAGTGACCCCGCGAGTGCTGGAGAACCTGTTCAAGCGCACCAAGCTCAGCGACCGGCAGGAACGCGCGGTGCAAAAGACGCTGCACAATCTGCGCCAGCAGCGCCGCAACCGTTTCCGCATCCTCGCCTGCATCGACGGCTCGGAGGAATCCTTCATCACCGTCCAGTTCGCCGCCCGCCTCGCGATCAATGACGAATGCGACATCATCGTGCTCTATGTGCGCCCGATCGACCAGGCGCTGTGGTCGGGAGGCCTGCAACTGCGGATCGCCCGCCAGAACATGATGGATTCGGGCTTCGAGCTGCCCGGCGTGCGCGACCTGAAGCGTTCCCTCGCCATCCTCAAGGAAGAGGGCATCGACGTCGAAAGCTGGTCCAATGAGGCGAGCCACCAGGATGCCTGGGGCGACCCCGCCGGCGACACCAAGGTGGAATATCGCAGCGACAAGGGCAGGAGCGTCGTGCTCAAGCTCAAGACCGCGCCCGATGCCGCCAACGGCATCCTCGATCAATATGAGCTCGGCCCCTACAATCTGATGATCCTGGGACAGCCGTCGCGCTGGCGCAGCGAATTCAAGGCCTGGTTCGGCACCGGCGTCGTCCAGGAAGTGGTGACGCATGCGCCCTGCTCGGTGCTGGTGGCGCGGCCCAGCCTCGACAAGGAAGGTTTCTTCATCTGCACCGACGGCTCATCGCGCTCGATGCAGGCGGTGCGCCGGGCCGCCGTCCTCGCCCATATGAGCGGCGCCTCGATCACGCTGTTCTCGGTGGCGCCGGACGAAGCGGCGAGGCCCGCGGCGGAAGAAGCCGTCGCCAATGCCAAGGCGCTGCTCAAGGCGATGAAGATCACCGTCTCCGACACCCGCACCGCCATCGGCGATACGGCCGAGGAGATCATCGAGACCGGCTCGAGCTACCGCTTCATCGTGGTGACGGATGAGGGCCGCTCGCGGCTGCAGCGCATCTTCAAGGGTTCGACCGCGAGCCAGGTCGTGCACAACGCCAGGACCAGCGTCCTCGACGTGCGCTAAGCTTGCCCGGGCGACATGGCGTCGAGATATTCCTCGAGATGCTCGAGATTCTCGAACCGCATCCAGCCGTCATCGGTCTCCGCTTCGACGGTGCCATCGGAAAGGACCCGCGCCGGGCGCCCTCTGATCAGGCGCTCCTCGACGACGAAGAGCTGAGTGTCCTCGCCCTCTTCGGCGGTCTCGATGACGTCGCCCGCTTCGGCCACGACCTCGGTCGTCTCGGCTACTTCCACCGTCTCGGCGGCTGGCTCGGCCACGGTCTCGACGGCCGGCGGAGGTGACAGCGGCGGAGGTGACAGCGGCGGCGGTTCCGGTTGGCGCGGGCTCAACACCTCTTCGAGCCGCTCCTTGGCCTTGTCGATCGCCGAGATCGTCTCCTTGCTCTCGGCTACCACGCGGCTCGTCTCGGCCTTCGATTCCCTGAGCAGGGCATCGAGTTTGCTGGTGGGCGACGGCGGCGGCTCGACGGGCGGTGTGGGAACCGGGAAAGGCGGCGGCGCGATGGTGGCGGTCGAGAAATCCGACACGACGGCGGGCGATGTCACCGGCGCCATCTGGCCGCTGTCCTGGCCGGCCACCAGCCAGTCGCGCAATCCACGCGTGGCGGCAGTGGTCTTGTCCAAGGCGCCAATGACGCCGCCGAGGCCAATAAGGCCCAAGCCGCCGACCAGCGCCACCGCGGCAACTTCGGGGGTCAGCCCCAGAACCTGCATCTGGCCTGGTGAAACATAGATGAGGGCACCGATCACCGCGCCCGCTGCGGCGACGATGATGCCCAGAATGATCATCAGTTTCGACATGACAGACCCCTTCCCCGACTGCACGATTCGCCGATTAAAGCGAACATATGGTAAATCTTGCGTTACCGGCCTGTAAGATCAAGCATTTACGGCCGTTTCCCCCTAATCTTCGATCACGATCCGAGGCGACTTCCGGACACCTCCAGCTTCGACCGCGGACCACACCTCAGCGGCGATCTTCCTGAAAATCGCCGCATGCGCCCCCTCCGGCAGAGACGCTACAATGGGCTCGCCAGCATCGGAGCGGGCGCGGACCTCCATGTCAAGCGGCACCTCGCCCAGGAACGGGACGCCCAGGCGCCGGGCTTCCTCGCGCGCCCCGCCATGGCCGAATATCTCATGACGCTCGCCGCATTTGCCACAGATGAAATAGCTCATATTCTCGATGATGCCGAGAACCGGCACGCTCACCTTGCGAAACATGTTGAGTCCCTTGCGGGCATCGAGCAACGCCAGATCCTGCGGCGTCGAGACGATCACGGCGCCCGAGAGCGGCGTCTGCTGCGCCAGCGTCAGCTGCGCATCGCCGGTGCCCGGCGGCATGTCGACGATCATGATGTCGATCTCGCCCCAGGTCACATCGCGCAGCATCTGCATGAGAGCCGACATCACCATCGGGCCCCGCCAGATCATCGGCGTGTCCTCGGGAACGAGGAAGCCCATCGACATGACCTTGAGCCCATACGCTTCCATGGGCTGCATGAGCTTGCCTTCGGCATCGGCGGCTCTGGGCTTGCCCGTGATGCCGAGCAGCCGCGGCATGGAAGGCCCATAGACATCGGCATCGAGCACCGCCACGCGCAACCCGTTGGCCTTGAGTGCCAGCGCGAGATTGACCGCCATGGTCGACTTGCCGACACCGCCCTTGCCGGACGCCACCGCAACGATATGGCGCAGGCCCGGGATGCCGCTCTTGAGATTGGCCGTCTTGGGCGGCGCCTGCTTGCGCTCGGCGGTCAGCGCCACCATCACCTTCTCGACACCCGGCATGCTCGCGACGATACGCTCGGCCTCGCGGCGCACGGGCTCCACCGCAGCCGTGTTTCCCTGATCGGCGGTGATCGCGAACATCACCCGGTTGTTGGCGATCACGATGTCGCTGATGAGCCCTGCCGAGACGATGTCCCGTGCAGAGCCCGGGAGCTTGAGCTTGCCGAGGGCGGCCAATATCTGTTCACGTGTGATCTTTTCCATGGGTCTCGCTTACTGCATGAACGGCAAAGGTCAAATGCTAAGTCGGCCCGTCCTATGCGCCGGGAAGAGGTCTCGCATCTCCTTGCGCAGCACCGGAAGCAGCTCGTCCGCAAACCACGGATTCTTCTTGAGCCAGGCATTGTTGCGCCAGGACGGATGCGGCAGCGCCAGAACCTTGGGATGCAATGCCAAACTCTTGCGCCAGTTCCTCACCGTCTCGGTCAAATCCGCTCCGGCGAGCTCGCCCAGATGCCAGTGCTGGGCCGGCCGGCCGAGACAGATGACGAAGCGCACGGCGTTCAAATGCGACAGGAGCTTCGCCCGCCAGGCCGGCGCGCATTCAGGGCGCGGCGGCAGATCGGCGCCCTTCGCGTTCTGGCCGGGAAAGCAGAACCCCATGGGCACGATGGCAACGTGGCGTTCATCATAAAACAGGGTTTCATCGATGCCGAGCCACTGCCTGAGCCTGACGCCGGAGGGATCGGTGAAGGGCCGGCCCGAGGCGTGGACGCGCGTTCCCGGCGCCTGCCCGACGATGAGGAGCTTCGCTGTTGAACTCACTTGGAAAACCGGCCGCGGCTCATGCGGCAAGGGTCGTCCTTTCGGGGCCTCCAGGCAGATGCGGCAGGCCTTTATTCTGGCGCTCAGGCGTTTCAGAGTTTCCGGCATGGTTAATACATAAGAGCATTTTTAGTGTTTTCGCGAACAGGGCTTTAAACCGCTTTTCCTATCCTCGCCATGGGACGACTAATGGGTGAATTGAGCGAACCGTCATGCTCACAACGGATGCCACGACAGTTCCTGCCGCCGGTGCAATTTCGCCCGCGGCTGCGGCCAATGGGGTAGTCATCGGCGACAGCGAGACCATTCCCTGGGAACGCGACCTCTTGACCATGTTCGTCAAGAACCAGTTGAAAGTCGTCTACGCTCTGCCCCTCTTCGCCGCCCTCTTCGCGCTCATGACGCTCCAATGGGCACCGTGGCAGCAATCGCTTGCATGGTTCGTCGCGGCCGTCGGCTGCCAAGCCATCCAGGTCTATCTCTGCCGGCAATATCTCCAGCTCTGCCATCAGCAGCACAAGAGCAAGCCGAAAAAGTCACAGTTCCACGATTGGCTCGGCATGATGACGGCATCCGAGTTCTTCATCGCCGCCTGCTGGTCTTCGCCATTGTTCCTTCTATGGGACAACGCCAGCGACCTGCAGCATATCTATATCGTGGCGAGTCTCATGGCCATCGTCGCGGTGCGCATCATGATCTCCGCCAACTTCATGCCGATCATCGTCGCCGGCACCGGCCTCATCACTTTGGCCCTGGCGCTGCGCTGCACCGCCGAACAGAGCTATCTCTATTCGGGCCTGGGCGCCCTCGCCATCGGCTGCCAGATCTTCTTCGCGCTCGTCGCCCGCAAGCTGCAGGAAACGGCGCGCGACATGTTCATCTTCAAGGCGCAGAAGGACGAGCTCTTCTCCCAGCTCGTCGTCGAGCGCGACAAGGCCGAGAGTGCCAGGGCCGAAGCCGAGCGCGAAAGGCTTCGCGCCGAAGAAGCGAGCAAGGCCAAGTCGCAATTTCTCGCCACCATGAGCCATGAGCTCAGGACTCCGCTCAACGCCATCCTGGGCTTCTCCGAGATCATCAGCCGCGAGATGTTCGGCCGCCACGAGATCTCGGCCTACAAGACCTATGCCAACGACATCCACAATTCGGGTAGCTATCTGCTCAGCCTCGTCAACGACATCCTCGATCTCACCCGCATCGAGGCGGGACGGCGCGACATGCGCGAAGAGCCTCTCGCCATCGCCGACTCGCTCGAGGATGTGCGGAACTTCGTCGCCTTCAAGCTCAGGGAAAAGTCGCAAGATCTCGTCTTCGATATTCCGGCGAACCTGCCCAAGGTCCTGGTCGATCACCGCTCGGTGCGGCAAATCTGGATCAATCTCCTGTCGAATGCCGCGAAATTCTCCCCCGTGGGCGGCGAGATCCTGGTCATGGCAAGCCAGCGCGAAGGCGGCGAGATCGCCGTCAGCTTCATCGACAATGGTCCCGGCATGCCGGAAGAGGAGATCGAGCTCGCCATGCAGGCCTTCGCCCGCGGATCGCTCGCGGTGAAGAAGGCGGTCGACGGCGCCGGCCTCGGCCTGCCGATCGTCAAAGGCCTCATCAACATGCATGGCGGTTCGTTCGAATTGCGCAGCAAGCCCGGTCACGGCACCGAGGCGACGGTGGTCTTCCCCTTCGCGCGCGTGCTCAGCGGGCCCAGGGCCGAGGTCATCGCCGAGGCCGCGACCTCGCCCAGCCAGCGCAAGCTCATCGCCATCACGAGCTGACGCGCTTCATTTCTTGCGCATGATCTTATCGGAAAACCGGGAGATGGCCGGGTCAAGCCCAGCCACAAGCTTTTCCGGATCATGCTTTGTCACTCACGCCGGCGCTCTCGAAGGTCGCCATGCCGTTATGGAGATCGGCCGCGGCCTTGACGATGGCGGCGGCGAGGGCTGCTCCCGAAGCCTCGCCCAGCCGCATGCCGAGATCGAGCAAGGGCTCCTGTCCGAGCTTCTCGAGAAGAAGGCGGTGCGCCGGCTCGGCAGAGCGGTGCGCGGCAAGGCAGTGATCGAGGGCGCGGGGGGCCAAAGCGTGCAGGGTCGCCGCCGCGGCACTCGCCACATAGCCGTCGATCAGCACTGGCACCTTGGCATGACGGGCGGCCAGGATCGCCCCTGCCATGGCGGCGAGCTCGCGGCCGCCGAGACGGCGCAGCACTTCGAGCGGGTCCTTGAGATGCGCTTTGTGGAAGGCGACGGCGCGGCCCACCGCATCGGCCTTGCGCCTGAGGCCCTCGGCGTCGACACCCGTCCCGGGCCCCACCCAGTCGGCCGGATCGCCGCCATAGAGCCCATGGCAAATGGCGGCGGCGATGGTCGTATTGCCGATGCCCATCTCGCCGATGCAGAGAAGATCGGCGCCGCCGGCGACCGCCTCCATGCCGTAGGCCATGGTCGCGGCGCATTCGGCCTCTTCCATGGCGGCGGCCTCGGTGATGTCTTTGGTCGGCGTTTCGAGCGCCAGCTCGAAGACCTTGAGGCCGAGGTCGAAGCTCTTGCAGATCTGGTTCACCGCGGCGCCGCCGGCCTGGAAATTGGCCACCATCTGGCGGGTGACGGCCTGGGGATAGGCGGCAACCCCTTGGTTCACCACCCCATGATTGCCGGCGAAGACGGCGACGACCGGACGCTCGACCCGGGGGGCATGGCGGCCCTGCCAACGCGCCAGCCATTCGGCGATATGCTCGAGCCGCCCTAGTGACCCTGGCGGCTTGGTCAACCGGCTGTCGCGAGCCCGGACGGCTGCCGCCGCTTCCTCATCGGGGGGCGGCAGGTCCGCGATGAGGCGGCGGATATCGTCAAAGGGCAGGCCGGTCGTCGCAGTCATCTTTTTTCCTGTATGGGGTTGTCGGGAAGGTTGCCCAGTCCATAGCCGCCGCATAATGACTACGCCATGGCCTCCCTGAATTCCGGAAACGACATGGCGAAGAGCTGGACCGCCGATCTCGCGGCGAGCTTCGGCTTCCTGACCCGGCTGCCGATACCGGGAGGAGTGCCTTCAGCCCCCTTGGCTGAGGCGATGCGGGCCTTCCCCGTTGCCGGGGCCGTCATCGGGGCGGCTTCGGGGCTCGTGCTGGCGGGCCTCGCTTCGACCGGCCTGCCGGGCCTTGCCGCCGCCGGCCTCACCCTTGCCGCCTTGGCGGTCCTGACCGGCGGCCTGCATGAGGACGGCCTCGCCGATACGGCCGACGGCTTCGGCGGCGGCCAAGACCGCGACGGCAAGCTCGCCATCATGCGCGACAGCCATATCGGCGCCTATGGGGTCATGGCCCTGGTTCTCGGGCTCCTCGTCAAGGCGGCCTGCCTCGGCGCGCTGGCTGAGGGACCGGCAACGGCGGTCGTAGCCCTCCTCGCCGCCACTGGCGCCCTCTCGCGCGCCTTGATCGTCTGGCTGATGGCCTCGACGCCCCCTGCCCGCAGCGACGGTCTGGCGCACGGGGCGGGCCAGCCCTCGGATTTCACGTCCAGGAAAGCTCTCCTGTTGGGCGGCATCATCGCCGCCCTCCTCATCCTCGCCACTTGGGGACTCGGTCCGGCGCTGGTGATCCTGGGGGCCGGCGCGCTGGTGGCCGGGCTCACCCGCTTCCTGGCGATGCGCCAGATCGGCGGCCATACCGGGGACATATGCGGCGCGCTGCAATTCCTGGTCGAGACGGCGATGATCGCCGCTGCCGCAAGCTTTTCTTAACCAAGAAACCGACGAGCCTTTCGCCTTTACCGCTCCTTGATCACAGGCTGTGAAAGACTTCTCCGTCCATTGGGTCGGGATGTTTCAGGATGATGATCTGGATTGCGAGCTTCGTACTGGTGGCCGCCCTGCTGATCGCCACGCGCCTGATCAGCCGGGTCAGCATCGCCCTGCCCGTGCTTGCCATGATCGTCATGGCAGCAGCTGTCAGCCTGCACCAGGAAGCCCGCCCGATCGCGGGCCTCAAGCCTTCCCTCGATGCGCCCTCCCTCTACAGCGCCACCGAGCTCAAGGCGGACAGCAACGGGCATTATTTCGCCAAGGCCGATATCAATGGCACGACCATTGCCGTCATGGTCGATACCGGAGCATCAGGCGTGGCGCTTTCCTATGAGGATGCCGAAAAAGTGGGCCTGAGGCCGCACGGCCTCGATTATGACACGCCGATCAACACGGCCAATGGTATCGTCAAGGCGGCCCGGGTGAAGCTGCGCCGCGTCGATGTCGACAATGTCCGGGTGCGTGATGTCGAGGGTGTGGTGCTGCCCGAAGGAGCGCTCAGGGGATCGCTTCTCGGCATGAGCTTCCTGAGCCGCCTGTCGAGTTTCCGGATCGAAAACGGCGTCCTTTATCTGAAGGATTAGGGCTGAAAAGCATTGCGGCGCATGGCGTTTTCCAGCACAACGATGCCGTTTCCATGCCTGCTGCACCCCCAGACAAGCCTATCCTGCCGAACATGAATGCGCTCACGTCGCAAGAAATCGAAACACCCTGCATCAAGGTCTGCGTGATCGATCCGGACACCGGATTTTGCGTGGGCTGCGGCCGGACGCGGGGCGAAATCGGCAGCTGGCTCGGCCTGACGCCGGCCGAAAGGCGCGAGATCATATCGGCTTTGCCGGAACGGGTCTCGACCCTCACACTGCGCAAGCGCCGCAAAGGCGGCCGGCGCGGCCGGCTCGGCCTTTGACAATACCAATCCGGGTCAAAATCATATGCCCGGCAGCCTTAAATAGTATCAAGTTGCACTGTTCAAAAATTTCCTTATCTTAACGCGGTCGCAGCCTAGGGAGGCTGTCGAGGAGTGGAGGACGAATATGCCGGTTGGCACGGTTAAATGGTTCAACACCACCAAGGGCTTCGGCTTTATCCAGCCGGAGAGTGGGGGGGCTGACGTATTTGTACATATTTCGGCAGTGCAGCGCTCGGGTTTGACCGGGCTCAATGAGGGCCAGAAGATTTCCTTCGAGCTGCAACAGGATCCCAAGCGGGGCAAAAGCTCCGCCGTCAATCTCAAGCCGCTTTAAGTACCGATCGAACTGATGGGCAAAGTCTCGCACTTTGCCCGATCATTCTAGGCATGCCCAAGAGGCGCCTAATCACAATGCGAGACAGCAATCCAACCCGAAAGCCTGGCTTCTGCGGCAATGATGGCCTGCGTCTCATAGCAATCGGCTTTCCTGCCGCCGGGTGCCGCCAGCACCGCCTCGGGCGGGCGTGATCCCTGGACCGGAACGAAGATCGCCTCGGCCTCGCCCGGCCGGGCTGAACGGCTTTGCGCCGGCAGGAAGGATGAAACGGTGGCCTCGACTGCCGAACAATCATAGCGCCCGCGCGATCCCATCAGACGGATGATCTCGCCCGCATCGCCCGAAAACACATCGATGATGCGCAGATCGACATCCTCGTCGCGGCCGCGGTCGAAGCAGGCGCGGAAGCGCGGCGCATAAGCGAGGACGCGCTCCGACCAATGGGGCTTGCGGCCCAACAATTCCGCCAGGGTCGCGAGTTCTTTCCAGGTCAATTGAATCTGGCAAGCCAGGAGTCCGCCCGCCTCGCCCTGCTCGATCATCGGGCTCTGGCTCAGCGCCTTGCATTCGGCAGTGCGCCAGGTTCTGAACGCCTCCTCGGCGGAAGACGCCTCGCTGGCGGCATCGGGAGCGGTGGGCGTCTGGATGTTGACGGCGGCGAGCGATGTCTCGAAGGCGCGCGCCGCAATCGCATAGACGGTGTCGGCCGCCGCGAACAGGCCCTCATAGCAGGCGCTCGCGGGTTCACCGCGCGCGGTGCAGGCTTTCACGGCACTCACCGGCAGATGCGGGCCGGCGAACAGCCGCTTCAGGAGGTCGAGCACGGCGATGCGCTGCTCGAGGCGCCGACGGTAGCAGAAAGCGGCATTGGCGGCGGCGGCGCAATCATCGATCGCCGCCTCCCATTCGGTATTCGCCGCTTCGAGCTCGCTGCGGAAAGCCTGATGCATCGGCGCTTCGGCGATGAGATCGGCGCGCGCGTCGAGATCGTCCTTCAAGGCGCGCAATTGCGCATCGGTGCAGATCATGCTGGTCGGCGGATCGCAGCCTATCTCCGCCGCCGAAGGCTGCGAAGCGAGCCCGCCCAGCAGGAGTGCCGCGGCGAAGAGCTGTTTCATCTAGAACTGGATCGCGAGGTTGGCTTCGCCGGCATAGGTATCGGTCTCATCGAGAAGGAGGCCCGATGTCTCGCCCGTGAGCGCCAGCTGAACGTTGCTGGCGAGATTGAGATTGAGCCCGAGCTGCAGGCGCACGTCCTCCTGCTCGCCGTATGAATTGTCGTCCACGGCGCCATCGGTGTCGGTGTCATTGATGAACGTGTAGTCGAAGTAGGCGCCGACCCATGGCTCGACCGACATCGTATCCGTCAGCGCAATAGTGTGGCCGAGCACCGCTCCGGGCGAGAGAACGCCGGTTTCGAACCGTTGCTCCGGGGTCAGGCCGTCGGAATATTCATCCTGCCATTCCTTGGACCAGGCGAGGGTGAGCGAGGGGGAAAGACGCGTGGTGCCGAAATACCAGTAGCCGGTGAAGGCGCCGGAAAGCTGAACCCGGTCCGAATCGGTGTCGCCGTCGCTGGCGCCGCCGAGCTCGGTCTCGATCGCCGCATAGGTGGCCATGCCGCTGAAGATGATGTTGGGCGTGACCGTGATGCCGATATAGGCACCGCCGCCATAGCCTTCCGTCTTCTGCTCGATCGGAGAAACGCCTTGGGTTTCGAGGCGTGAATCCTCATAGGTGCCCAGGACGCCCAGGACGACATTGCTCATCAGCCGGTAGTCGATGCCGGCCATGACATTGGTGAGCGGGCCCTTGCTGTGGTCGACCTCGCTCTTGCCCTTGATCCAGCTGTATTTGCCGTCGACCCAGGCGTTCCACCGCCTCTGCTCCGTCACCATCGTGGCGGGAATGTCGGCCACGGGCTCGACGACGATGGCGCCGTTTCCCGCCAGGCGTGCGGCAATCTCCTCAGGGCTGTCCAAAGCGAGACCGGCGGGTTCGACCTCCTCGTCACTGCCCCCGGCCAGCCTTCCCGCAACCACTCTGCGCACCGCATCGGAAACAGCGATCAGCGCATGATAGTCGATGATGGGCTTTAGGCAGCCGCCCACTTCGGTCCGCGAGGGCTCGTTCACTCCGGATATGCTCTCACAATCCTCAGGCGCCGCCTGCGCCCATGCCGAGCCAGCGAGTGCGGGCGCCGCAAAGAGCGAAAGCCCGAGAAAAGCACCGCGGGAAAAGCGCCGTTTCATGCCGCTGGCCCAGTCAATCAGCCGTCTTGGATCCATTAACACCAAATCCGGGCCGTGTGGCAAGTAAGCGCGACCCTTAAGATCATTCCGCCGCTTGCAACCGGTTCACCTGCTCCGCCACGGCGGCGAGCGCTACGTCCAGGAGATCGGCGCCGGCGCCCGGGCGATGGGAATTCTCGGAAATGATCCGGCGCCAGGCGCGGCCGCCCGGCTCGCCGTGGAACAGCCCCAGCATGTGCCGGGTGATGCGCGCAAGCCCGGGCGCCTTTTCGAGCTCGGACGCGATATAGGGTTTCATGCGCGCAACAACATCGGCGCGGCTCAGGACGGCGGGGGCGTCGCCGAAAATGAGACGATCGACGTCGCAGAGGATCCAGGGCGTGTGATAGGCGGCGCGGCCCAGCATCACGCCGTCGACATGAGCGAGATGCGTGCTCGCTTCGGCGAGCGAGCCGATGCCGCCATTGACGACGACGGTGAGCTCGGGATGGGCCTCTTTGATGCGATAGACGCGCTCATAATTGAGCGGCGGGATCTCGCGGTTCTCCTTGGGCGAGAGGCCCTCGAGCCAGGCCTTGCGGGCATGGATGATGAAGGTCGAGCATCCTGTCTCAGCCACCTTGCGGATGAAGCGGTCGAGATCCTCATCCTCGTCCTGGTCGTCGATGCCGATGCGGCATTTGACCGTGACCGGGACGGCGACGGCACTGCGCATCGCCGCGACCCCTTCGGCGACGAGATCGGGCTCGGCCATGAGGCAGGCGCCGAAGCGGCCTTCCTGCACGCGGTCCGACGGGCAGCCGACATTGAGATTGATCTCCGCGTAGCCGAAATCCTCGCCCCAGCGGGCGGCCTCGGCAAGGAGCTTCGGATCGCTGCCGCCGATCTGCAAGGCGACGGGCTGCTCTCGGGGGTCGAAGCCGATCAGGCGCTCGCGGTCGCCATGACGGATCGCCTGCACCGTCACCATCTCCGTATAAAGCAGAGCGCGCTTCGTCATCTGGCGATGGAAGAACCGGCAATGCCGGTCGCTCCAGTCCATCATGGGGGCCACGGAAAACCGGTGCCCGGGAAGCGGCGTCTTCGCTTCCATCTCAATTCTTCCTAACATGCAAAGCGTTTTAACCCGCCTGCTCCATCCTCTCAATTGGAAAAGGCGGAATTGGCGGGAAGGCTGATCTATGGTCACAACAATTGTTGCTCCAATCCGCAACTGGATTGGCACTTATGGCAGAATGAGCATTTCGCCGTTACCCGACACTATTCTACTTTGATCCAAGGCCATCCGCGCAAAATTACAATCAGAAACAAGCCCGATCTTCTGCGACTACATACGTAGCGCAAACAACGACTGCGGCTTCTTTGATTCCCCGGACTGTTATCGAAATCCACAATACGAAAGCCAGTCAACATAGGATCTTTTGCGCTTCTGCGGATTCCGTCGCAAGTCGCCATTTATCGCCGAAAGCTTTGCACGATTTAGAACCGCGGATGGCGATGGTTGCTGCCTCATGACGCCTGTAACCATCAGGTTGCCCGCGTCGACGATGCAAAGGAAAGCGATGTCTAGATTTCCCAAAGTTTAGGCCATTACGAATGCTTATTGCACCGTTCACAAACATTCATTTGCCGCATGGTGGGAAAAGAAATAGATTCGGAAATGTCAATCTAATACAGAATGAGACGTACGAACGATGAGTGCTGCTAACGCTGAACATCTCGCTCGAGAGTTTTTCAGAAGGGTCTGGACTCCTCCCCACGATCTTACGGCGATCGACGAACTGATGGCGCCCGACTATCGAATTACCACCGCCGGCAAAGTCGTCGAAGGCCGGGACGCGTTCAAGGCATGGGTTGCCGATATGCAGAGGCTTGTGAGCGACGCAACGAATGAGCACCTTGAGCTCATCACCAACGCTACGGGAACCCGCGTAGTTTCGCGCTGGATCACGCGGGGATACAACAACGGCATGTTCGGCTTGTCGGCTAATCACCGACCTATCGCGTTCACCGGTATCGCAATCTGGCGGGTTGAAAAGGAGCGCCTGGCTGAATGCTGGGTCGAGCGCAGCGCACTCGAACTCTTCAATCACCTCCGCGAGCAGGACGGCGATTGATCGGGGAAGTGGTACTCGGCGTTGACGGCTTGAGTAGACCTTGCGAGCCACAGTCTTGAACATCGTCCAAGGCGGAAAGCTTGGGCACGGCGAAATTAAGAAACGCCCTGACTTTTGGTGTCATCAAACGTGCCGTCGGAAACACGAATTGCACAGGGAGCGGAGGTGGTTCATACGCTTCGAGCAACCGCACAAGCCGGCCCGCCGCGACATGCTCTGTCACCTGGTAGGACAAAGTCGCCAAGAGTCCTTTTCCCTCGACGGCCGCGGCAATCGCCGCCTCTGCCTGGTCAACATGAAAACGACCAACAAGCGGCTGTGTGATGATCACATCGCGATCTTGAAGTTGGACCTCGGGTCGAGTCCGCCCGCGCGAAAAGATGACAAAATGGTGATCGGCGAGATCGTCGGGAGCTATGGGTCGCCCCCTCCGTTCGAGGTAAGAAGGACTTCCAACCAGAACCATGCGCACGCTTCCGACTTTTCGCCGTATGTATGAGGAAACATCGAGATCGCCAATACGCAGAGCCAGATCGAACCCATCCTCCACGAGATCGACGATACGGTCGGCAAGAGAAAGCTCGGCAGTTACTTCAGGAAAGTCATCAAGGAATTTCATCAGTAATGGCGCAACGTGGCGCCTGCCAAAGACAAGTGGCGCTGAAATCCGCAAGCAACCGCGCGGAACCAGAGCCTCGCCGGACGCCTCTGCTTCAGCGTGACGAAGATCGCATAGCAACCTCCTGACATTCTCGGCCAGGCGTGAGCCCGCATCTGTCAATCCGAGACTACGCGTCGTCCGCTCGACCAGCCTAACGCCCAGACGGGTCTCCAGGTCACGCAGGATTCGTGTAACCGCAGGCGCCGATCGGCGTGTCCGCCGCGCGGCTCCGATCAGACTACCCAAGTCAGCGATCGCTGCAAAAACCTCGAGTTCCTCCAATCGACCCATCATTTCTTGCTATCCATCCTACGTGGCCGCGGTTAAAAGCTCTCGACCAAGGACGCCAAATTCGCGCAGCACTGCCTCACGGTGCTGGTCGATCTCGGGCGCCGCAGTTCGCGTCGGCGGATCGACGACACCATCGAACTTGATTGGATTGCCGACCACTCGTATCGGCCCCATCCGCGAGTCATCGACGGTTACCAGCATGTTACGCGCGCTGATCTGCGGATGGTCGAGCACGGCGTCGATCCGGTTGATCGGCCCTGCCGGGATTCCCGCCTTGTCGAGCCGTTCCAGCCACCGGGATACCGGATGGCGGCCCAGCACAGCCTCCATGGTACATTGCAATTCCGCCACATGCTGACATCGCAGTGCATTGGTCGCAAACCGCGGGTCGCCGGATAGGTGGCTGACTTCCATTACATCGCACAATTTGACGAAAAGGTCGTCATTGCCGGCCGCGATGATGAGCTGTCCGTCACCAGCGCGAAATGACTGGAACGGAGCGATCGAGGAATGGCGGGAACCGAGCGCATGGGGAATCTCAGAGGTCGTTAGATAGCGAACTACGGCGTTTTCAAGCAGAGCGACTTGGCAGTCGAACATCGCCACATCGATACGCGCGCCCTCACCCGTTCGTGCCCGACGGTAGAGCGCCGCATTGATGGCGATAGCCGTATAAAGCCCGGCGCCAAGGTCACCAATAGAGACACCGACCCGCGCCGGCTCGCCATTCGGATGGCCCGTGACGCTCATCATACCGCTCAGGCCCTGAACGACCATGTCATAGGCGGGTCGCGGGGAGTGCGGTCCGGTCTGACCAAAGCCGGACGCACTGGCATAGACGATTGCCGGATTGAGATCGCGGATGCGTTCGACCCCGAAACCCAGTTTTTCCATTGTGCCGGGGCGGAAATTCTCTACCAGCACATCGACTTTGCCTATCAGCAAAGCAAGCACGGCGGCGTCCGCCGGGTCCTTGAGATCAAGCGCAATCGATTCCTTTCCGCGATTGATCGATGTGAAGTAGGCCGACTTGCCCTTGACAAAAGGACCATAGGCCCGGGCGTCATCGCCCGTTCCCGGCTGCTCCACCTTGATCACGCGCGCGCCGAGCTCAGCCAGAAGCATCGTGCAGTATGGGCCGGCCAGGACGCGCGAGAGATCGAGGACGGTGACGCCGCGCAGAGGTGGTGAAACGCTGGTTTGCATCGAGGCCACCTAGTAGATTCCGGGCATCGGCACGTAGTTCGGCAGGTCCTTGATTCGATCCATCCAGCGCATCACCGATTTATACCGATCCAGGGCGACGCCACCTTCAGGCACCAGCCCGAGATAAGGATAGCAGGCGATGTCGGCGACCGTCGGATGCCCCATCTCCAGCCAGTCACGCTGCGAGAGATGCTCATCCATGATGCCGAGAACTCGATTGGACAGGTCTCGCGCCTTGTCTATGTCGAGCTTGTAGCCGAACTTGACGTAGGCGCGTGCGGCGCTTGCGCCATTCTGTATTTCATTGGCGGCGGTCGAGAGCCATTGGCCTACTCGCGCCAGCGCGACGGGCTCTGTCGGAAGCCATTTCTCCGAGCCGTATTTTCTCGCGAGGTAGAGCAAGATGGCCTGGGAATCGCGCAGCACGACGTCGCCATCTTCGAGGACCGGAATCTCGCCCAGCGGATTGAGCTTCAGGAAGGCTGTAGATTTGTGCTGCCCTCCGGCAAAGTCAATCGGAACGATCTGGTGTTTGAGGCCCAGAAGCGACAGCAGGAGCCGAACCTTGTAGGCGTTCCCTGAAACCTCGACATCATGAAGTCGTATCATCGTCTTTTCCTTTCATTGCATCCGCGTTTTCAACAAAGCTTCTCCGATCCAGAGACCATGCGGTCCCGGCTGGATAGCGTTTGCTGGGGGTTGAGGTGACTACCGGCTCCAGCCGGATCCAGGATCGATTGACTTCAGAGCGTCCTCCAATCTCCGCTCGCCTCAAACGCGGCGGCTGCGGCATAGAGGGTTGGCTCGTCGTAGTTCCTGGCGGTTAGCATCATGCCGACCGGCAGACCGTCGCTCATGCCGCACGGTGCCGAAATCGATGGATGACCTGTCAAGTTGAATGGCGCCGTGTTGGGCAGAAGCTCGAGGGCACGCTGTACATACAATGCAAGTGAAGCATCGGGCGGCGGGATCGGCGTCGCCTTCATCGGAACCGTAGGCATGAGCAGGAGGTCGTGTTCGGCCAGCACGGCGTCGTAAGCGTCGCGCAGCACGCGCGCAAGATTCTGCGCCTTGGCGTAGTAATGGCCGCGATAGTGGGTGAGCGAATACTCCGCCACCAGCATGGAAAGCTTCAGGCTGTCGGAAAGATCATCGGCACGGCTCTTCCAGCCCGAATGGGCATTGAGGAGAGCGGTGGAATACAACCCCTTCCAGTTGAAGCCCATGCTGTTGCCATGCATCATCTGCATCTGCAGCCCTTCAAGAGCCACGGGTATCCAGATCGAAGTGCCCAAAGTGTGCATGGTAATGGAAACTTCGCTCACGGTCGCGCCCATCTTCGCGAAGCGCTTCGCCGCCTCGCGCACCTTGGCGTCGACATCGGCTTCGCTGCTTGGCAGGCCGAACCCTTCCTTAACGACGGCGATGCGAAGCCCCTTGACTCCACGGCCAAGCGCTTCGGTGTAAGGTTTGATCTCCGGCGCATATTGGCGGGGATCGAGTCCGTCCTCACCCGCCATGGCCTCGAGCATCAAGGCATTGTCGGCAACTGTCGCCGTCATCGGGCCGATATGATCGATGGTGGACTCGATCGGCATCACCCCGGTGTAGGGAACCAGGCCGTGGGTTGGCTTCAGGCCGTAAATCCCCGAGAAGGCGGCCGGGATGCGAATAGAACCTCCCTGGTCTCCGCCGATGGCCATATCGACCTCGCCGGCTGCGACCAATGCAGCGCTCCCTGACGACGAGCCGCCTGTTGAATAGCCCATGCGCAACGGGTTATGGACCGGGCCCGCCGCACTGGTATGACTGGCGCCGGACAGGCAGAAATACTCGCAATGCGCCTTGCCGAGTATGGTGGCTCCGGCGTCGAGGAGACGCGGCACCACTGTAGCGTCGAGATCAGGAACGAAACCCTCGAGCGTCGAGGCGCCCACCATCATCGGTACGCCGGCGAGCGAAACATTGTCCTTCAACGCCACTGTCTTTCCGGTGAGCTTGCCGCCGGGAGTCCCCTCGATCCGCGTCTTGACGTACCAAGCATTATATCTATTCTCCTCGCCCACCGGACGATAGCCCGGCGAGCGCGGATACTTTACGCGCGGGACATTGTCGGGCATGGCATCGACAACGTCATAAGCAGCGAAACTCGAATGCATCAGCGTCATGAATTCGTCGATGCGCGCCGGTTCCATGTGCATGCCAAGCCTTCTTGCGATGTCTGCGATCTGTCCGTGCGTTGGCCTCTTGACCGTCATGTGAGCACTCTCCTTTACCCCCTGGCCACTGGCACCACTATGCGTTCATGCTGACGAGTTGGGCAACGGCGTTTGGATCCCGCAGCTCGGCCTTCCCCAGCTGCCTCGTAAATCGACCCTTCCGGATCACGAGGACCCTGTCGGACACTGCCGAGATGAAGTCCAATTGCTGCTCCACCACGACGACAGCGACGCCGCGATCCCGGCTGATCACGACGAGCGACTCGGCGATTTCCTCCACGATCGAGGGCTGAACACCTTCCGTTGGCTCGTCGAGGAGAAGCAACGAAGGATGGCCGCACAGGCATCTGGCGAGTGCCAGCAGCTGCTGCTCGCCGCCGGAAAGACGGCCTCCTGCCCGCTCGAGCAGCGTCTTCAGGCGAGGAAAATAGGTCAGCACCTCCTCAACGCTGTCCGCCCGCGCGCGCGGCGACGACAACTCACCCATGCGCAGGTTTTCCAGGACCGTCAGGTCCGGGAAGATCTCCCTGCCCTGGGGCACGAGTCTCAACCCCAGCCGGGCCCGCCGATGCACCGGCAGGGTCGTGATGTCCTGGCCATCGAAGACGACCGATCCACCCACGGCGCGAACGAAGCCCATCAGCGACCTGAGAAACGTCGTCTTCCCCATGCCGTTGTGGCCCAGTATGCCGAGCCGTTCACCTTTGCCGAGCGACAGGCTGAGATCGGTCAGGACGGGTATGTCGCCGTATCCAGCGCACAATCCAAGCACCTTCAGCATCATGCCACAGCCCTTTTGCCCAGATAGACGTCGCGCACGCGCTGGTCACGCATCACCTCATCGGCAGAACCCTCAACAAGTACGCTGCCGCGATTGAAGACCGTTACCGTCCGGGCGATCATCCTGATGAACTGCATGTCATGCTCGACAACGATCAATGATTTCGTCCGGTTGACAGTGCGGATGATTTCCGCGGTACGGGCAATCTCGTCATGCGTCATGCCAGCCGCGGGTTCATCGAGCAGAATCAGCTCCGGCTCGGCGGCCAGCACGGTGCCGATCTCCACCCACTGCCGCTGACCGTGTGACAGTTCGCCAACGAGCCGCGACGATCGGCCGGAAAAGCCGATTAGGTCGAGCATCTCGGCGACGATCTCCTTGGCGCGCCGGTCCGGATTGAGACGGCGGGCCGCCAGCCAAAGATTTTCCCCGACAGTCAGGCCGTTGAAGACGCTCGGCGTCTGAGTCTTGATGCCAATACCGCGCCGCGCAATCTGATGCGGCAGCGCCGATGCGATCGGGCGCCCGCGGAAGAGGATCGCGCCCGCGCTCGGCTGCAGCTGACCCGTCAGCATCTTGAAGAACGTGCTCTTGCCGGCGCCATTCGGGCCGATAAGGCAGCGCAGCTCGCCTTCGGCCAGAGTGAAATCAACACTGTCCACGGCGACGACGCCGCCGAACCGCCTCGAGACACAACGCGCATCAAGCAACGGTACTTGTGTCATCGCCGGCCCTCCCGCGGCATCGCGTGACCACGCATGCGAGTGGCAAGCGAAAACGGCAGCTTCCGCATGAGTCCGGCGAATACCGGGAGCACACCAAGCGGCAGCAGCAGCACCGATACAAGCAGAACAATTCCGAGCACCAGGTTCACATTGACGGTCTGCTGTGTGCCAAGATTCGTGACGACATACTGCATGGCGATGCAACCCAAGACCGGACCAGCCAGTGTTCCGCGGCCACCGACAATGATCCAGACGATGATCTGCGCCGACATCCCCAAACCGAAGACCGTGGGGCTGACGAACGCTCCCCAGGCGGTATAGAGAGCCCCGCCGAGACCGGCGACGGCGCCCCCGATTACAAAGACGAGCAACTTGTAGAAACGCGTGTCATAGCCGAGCAGGGCGGCCCTCCCCTCGTTCTCGCGCGTCGCGACCACGACACGCCCGACATGCGTGCGCAAGAAATAGCGCATCCCGAAGAAGATCGCCGCCAGGCAGCCGGCCGAGAGATACCAGTTGCCGGTCACATCGAGCGGCATGTCAGGAAAAAGCGGAATGTTGATGCCAGGCACCGCAGGTATGCCGTTGAAGCCACCCAGGGGTGCGAGACCGATGCGATACCGGTCACCTGCGGTGCTGTTCATGACATTGTACAGGATGAGCGTGACCGTGAGGGTGATAACGCCGACATAGACATCGCTGACCCGCCCGTAGAACATCAGATAACCGAGCAGGGCCGCAAACGCCGCAGGCAGAATGAGGGCAAGGACCAATGGCAGCGTGCTATCGCCGATGTTGATCACGGCTACGGCATAAGCATAGCCGCCAATGCCGAAGAAAGCGGCCTGGCCGAAGGACAGGATCCCTCCGAAGCCCCAGATGAAGCCAAGGCTGAGCGACAGGATCGCCAGGCACACAAAGGCGGTGAGCTGGAGCAGGCTGAACATATCCAGCAGAGCCGGCAATGCCGCTACCGCCGCGACCGCGATCGCTGCGAATGAAATGTCCCTGATAGCGGGTGTCCTGTCCATGGTCACCGAGCACCTCGCAGAGATTTGCCGGTAATGCCGGCGGGCATAAGCCGGATGAGCACGATGGCAGCAAGAAAAAGCGCAACCTCACCGAATACCGGCGTGCTGAGGTAGGTCGCGGTCTGATTGATGAAGCCAAAGAGAATGGCGGCAGCACCGGTGCCGGTGAGGATCGCTGGACCGCCGCCGACGACCGTTATGAATGCCTTGGCGATAAACGCCGCCCCGATCGTTGGCCCGACCCCCGTCACAGGAGCGAGGAGACCACCGGAAAGCCCGGTGATAGCCGCACCAATGCCAAATGTGATCATGTAGGTTCGTGGCGGGCTGGCGCCCAGGGCGGCAGCCATATTGGCGTTTTGCATCATGGCGCGCGCCACCAGGCCGAACCGGGTGCAGCGCAGCAGCAGATAGAGCCCGATCAGCATCGCGCCCGCCATCGCCGCCAGGAACAGCGTATATAGGCTCGACGTGTAGGCGCCGACGGTAAAACCGCCGAGCGGGGTCGGCACGCCTTTGATGTTGTTGCCGAAGACCGTGGTGACCAGCCCGGAGATCAAGAGGCTCAACCCCCAAGTCGCCAGCATCGTGTCGATTAGTCGCCCGTAGAGGAAGCGCATGACGGTACGCTCGACCAGGATGCCTATTGCACCGACGACGAGCGGCGAGATGAGCAACATGGCGATCCATATGTTCACGCCAGCATTGGTTGCCACGACGGTTGCATAGGCCCCAAGCATAAGGAACTCGCCATGCGCCAGGTTGATGATGCGCATCATTCCATAGATCACGGCGAGGCCGAGGCTGATCAAAATGAGGGACGTTATGCCCCCTAGAATGTCGACTGCGATGATGATGGCGTAGTCCATCGTGGTCTCCCGCCAGCCTTCAAAGGCCGATCACGTACTGCTGGTTGTCGTTCGGATTCTTGACCAAGTCACAGACGGCCGCCGTATCGGAGGGTGATTGGTTTTCATAGCGCTCCGCAACCACCCAGCGCTTTTCCTGAACTTCCGCCAGATAGGCGTTGCGCGTCGTGTGGTGGGTCTGCTTGTCCACCACGACCTTGCCACTTGGCCCATCAAAGGCAATTCCGGTCTCGAGCGCCTCGATGACTTTCTCACGTTCGACCGTGCCGGCCTGTTTCACGGCCATGGCCCAGAGATGCATGGCTTCATAGGTGGCTGCGCCGATCTCGCTTATATAGGGAATGTCGTCACCGAACTTCGCCTTCAGGGCGCTGACAAATGCCGCGTTGCGCGGCGTGTCGAGCTCTTCGAAATAGCCATAGGAGCCGAGCAGGCCGTTGCTCTCATGGGCTTCCAGGGTCTTGGGCTCGTTGACGAGGCCGAACGTGGTCGAGGCAATCGGAATACGCCCGTTCATGCCGGCCGCCGCCCATTGGCGATAGAAACCCACATGATTCGCACCAACAAGAGCCGAAAGGACGATGTCGGGCTTTCGCTCCTGGATCTTCGAGATCGTCGGTCCGAAATTGGTGACGTCGAGTGGGAAGAACTCGGTAGTCAGAATTTCTCCGCCGCTGTCCTGGCAATACTTGGCCATCCATTTCGCGGTGATCTGACCGTAATTGTAGTCGGCCGCGATAATGTAGGCCTTACCGCCGCCAGCCCGCTTGAGGGCGCTCGGCACCAGCTTCTGCACCGTCTGCCCCGGCGTGGTTCCGGTGCAGAATGTATTGCGGTCACACACCCCACCTTCATACAGCGTATTGTAGAAATAAAGGGTCCGATACCTGTCAAAGACAGGACGAACCGCTTCGCGCGAAGCGGACGTGATGCCGCCATGGACGACCGCGACCTTATCGCTGAGGGCCAGCTGCTGCGCGTATTGCGAATAGAGCTGGATCGAGGATTGGGTGTCGTAGTGCACAAGCTTGAGAGGCCGACCCAGCAACCCGCCCGCCGCGTTCAACTCGTCGATCGCGATGGTGAGCGCAGCTACGCCCTGTTGCCCTGAGCTCGCGATCGGCCCCGAATAATCATGCAGGCTTCCCACAAGTATGGACTGCTCTTCTGCAAAGGACGAACGTCCGAGAAATCCGCGTGACAGAGCGATGCCGCCCGTAACCCGAGCCGTGGCGCTCAGAAAATTGCGACGTGTAAAGATCATTTTCATTCTCCCAGTTCACCAGATTATCTGCTCTTCTACTCGCTGCAGTTCATCTCCGAGCATGGCTTTGAGCAAGGGACGAAAAACGCAAACCCCAATGCAAAATTCCACAAGACGGAACGAGATCGATCCAAGGCGATGAATTCTTGCGCGCGACGGCAGGCACGCCGAGCGCGAAGCGCGACCCCCATGCCTCTGAAGGAGTACGAATTGGACGCCTGCCGCCACTATCCGTTGGCCGGCCAGCGGGTCATTTCGCGCGACGTCCGCCGCGCTTCGCTGACCACCGCCAGGACGCGCCTCGCCGCCTCCAAGATCTGCGTCCCTGGACCGAAAATGAGCGAGACACCGGCCTTGTAAAGTTCATCGTAGTCCTTGGGCGGTATGACGCCGCCGCACACGACAACGATATCCTTCCCGTCGAGATCCTTTAGCGCCGCAATCAGCTGCGGCACCAGAGTCCGGTGACCGGCCGCATGACTGGACACACCGATCACGTGAACGGCATTGTCCACGGCTCGTCGCGCGGCTTCCACCGGCGTCAGAAACAAAGGCCCGACCTCAATATCGAAGCCAAAATCGGCGAAGGTCGAGGCAATGACCTTGGCGCCGCGATCGTGACCGTCCTGGCCGAGCTTAACCACCAGCATCTTCGGCCGGCGCCCTTCCTCGAAGGTGAAGGAACGTATGTCCTCTTCGACCTCGCGAAAGGCGGCCGCATCGCCGAAGGCCGCGCGGTAGACTCCGGCAACCGATCTAATCACGGCCTTATGCCGTGTGAATGCGTTCTCGAGAGCTGCCGAAATCTCGCCGACCGTCGCACGGGCGCGAACCGCATCAACGGCAAGGCCGAGCAGATTACCGCGGCCGCTGGCAGCGGCCTCACTCAGACGGGTGAGGCATTCGTCTACCCGAGCCTGATCACGCGAAGCCTTCAGCGCGATCAGTCGTTCGACCTGCCTTTGCCGCACCACGGCATTGTCGATATCGAGGACAGCGATGGGTTCTTGGTGCTCGAGCCGGTACTTGTTGACCCCGATAACGGCAATCGCTCCCTTATCGATCAGCGCCTGGCGTCTGGCTGCCGCTTCCTCGATTCGCAGTTTCGGAATGCCCGCTTCGATCGCCTTTGTCATGCCTCCGGCTTTCACGACCTCGGCGATGAGCTTTCTCGCCGATCGGACGAGCTGATCCGTAAGGCTTTCCACATAGTAGGAGCCGGCAAGCGGATCGACGGTGCGTGTTACGCCGGTCTCCTCGGCCAGGATGAGTTGGGTGTTGCGCGCGATATGGGCCGAGAACTGCGTCGGCAACGCCAACGCTTCATCGAAGGCATTGGTGTGGAGCGATTGCGTGCCGCCAAGCACGGCCGCCATGGCCTCGAAAGCGGTGCGCACGATGTTGTTGTAAGGATCCTGCTCGGTCAGGCTGACACCTGAGGTCTGGCAATGGGTCCGCAGCGCGAGGCTCTCCGGTCTCGCGGGCCCGAAAGGCCGGATGAGCTCCGCCCACAGCAGTCGAGCGGCACGCAGCTTCGCGATCTCGGTGAAGAAATCCATGCCAATGGCAAAGAAGAAAGACAGCCGTCCGGCAAAATCGTCAATGGCGAGGCCTCGCGACAAGGCCAGCTTCACATATTCGAGGCCGTCCGCGAGCGTGTAGGCCAGCTCCTGCACCGCGGTCGCGCCGGCTTCCTGCATATGATAGCCGGATATGGAGATTGCGTTGAACCGCGGCATATTCGCAGCGGTGAACTCGATGATGTCGGCAACGATCCGCATCGAAGGTTCGGGCGGATAGATATAGGTGTTGCGCACCATGAACTCTTTGAGAATGTCGTTCTGGATGGTGCCCGACAGTTTTTGCGCCGGCACTCCTTGCTCTTCGGCGGCGACGATGAAGCTCGCAAGCACCGGCAGCACCGCACCGTTCATGGTCATGCTGACGCTGATCCGGTCGAGAGGAATTCCTGCAAACAGGATGGTCATGTCCTCGACGGAATCGATCGCTACCCCGGCTTTGCCAACATCGCCAACTACATGCGGATGGTCGCTGTCATAGCCACGATGGGTGGCGAGATCGAATGCCACCGACAGGCCAGCCTGGCCGGCAGCGAGGGCCTTCCGATAGAAAGCGTTTGACTCCTCCGCGGTACTGAAGCCGGCATATTGCCGGACCGTCCATGGCCGGTTGGTGTACATGGTGGCGCGTGGACCGCGGACAAATGGCGGCAGGCCCGGAAGTGTATCGATATGGTCGATGTCGCTCAGATCATCCGCCGTGTAGAGGGGCTTGATCTGCAATCCGTCGACTGTCTCGCGCATCAGAGCGGCGAACGGATCGGCTCCTTTCAGTTCGGCGCGGGCTCGCGCCAGCCAGCCATCGAGACCACTATCACTCATTCGAGTCGGGACCCTTCAAAATAAGGCAGCAAGCCGGTTCGAGGATGGCAATTGACGTATTCGAATCGCTGCCCGCCTTCCGGCAGGACATACACTTCATGCCAGGTCCGCAATTCGCGCTTCTCGCCATAGGCCTTCATCATCTCGATCGCATGCCGCCAGATGGCGAGGTGAGTCCGGTGCGACGCGGACCATTCCTCGAGATGGGCGAGCGACAGGAAATAGGCATGATTGAACGACTCGTCGCGTTCTCGACCGCCCGCCTCGACGCAGCGGCTCAGCCGCATGCTCAGGCAACCCGTTTCTTCGGGATATTGGCCGAGATGCGCTGTGCCCTTTTCCAGCAGCGGCCGCATTTTGACCAGATAGTCCGTGCGCTGCTCACCCCCGCACTTGGCCCAGTATTGTCCCGATCTGATTACCGTGAGATTTTTCGGCACATGAACCAGCCAGCGGGTGCCCGCGCTGTGGCGCTTTACCGGCTGCGGAAAGGCCATCGCTGTCGCAAGGCTATCCACGGCGCTCGCCGGAATCCGGTCGCGCATCGCGCCGAAATAGCCGCTATTCCGGGTAAGCGTGAAAGTGGACGGAGGGCAGCGGGCAATGCCGACCTTGTAATCTGGATAAGCGTAGAGCGTTT
Organism: Pseudomonadota bacterium; assembly: GCA_021828105.1. Classification (GTDB taxonomy): domain Bacteria; phylum Pseudomonadota; class Alphaproteobacteria; order Rhizobiales; family Aestuariivirgaceae; genus Taklimakanibacter. Next base: position 116,066 of record JAKATG010000016.1, on the reverse strand, counting down.
CCATCCGTTCGATCGGGACGCGGAGCACTTCGCGCCACAGGCCGATAGTTCCGGCAAGCCGGATCGGGTCGTTCCACCAGGCGTGCAATTGTGAGTCCGCCTCCCAGCGCTCATGGCGCAGAGGATCAAGCCAGTAGGCGACAAAGACGAAATTGTACTGGCCGGCGGCATCGACGAAAAAGCCCTGCTCTACCGATGCAGGCCCGCAGTCGCTGGCAAACGCCGCCAGCATCACTTGCTTGAAATCGGCCTGCTCGACCGCCTCCTTCGTCGGCGCCTGAGCTCCGTAGTAGGCGGTGATCGCCAGATCCACACTCCGCTCCCAGCGGATCGAATACCGCTTGACCGGAGGCTCGAACGAAGCTGGTCGCCGCTCGCGGATGATGCGCAGTTCCTCGTAGTCGATCATCGGACCCGTCCTGCTGTTAATCGACGATCACTCCACGCGGCTGTCCTCGGGCACGAGCGCCGGCGCGCCGGACACGGCGTCCGAATGGCCCTGCGCTCCATTCGTCTTTCCATTCACTGTAGGGGCGACGGTGGAGGCCTTCGGCGTCGTCAGGAAAGCGGGGGGCTTGTCGTCCTCGAAGAGAACCGGATGGTTGGAGGTTCGATCGACGGTTAGCTTGAACACGTCGAAACGATTGTAGTAACCGACGACATCGTGGAGACGCTTTGGCTCGACACAGCGGGCGATATCGACATCGGCATAAGCAAGCCCTTCCTCGGCCGACAGCGTCGGGCTGATCACGACGCCGGTCGGGTCGATGATCATTGAGACCGCCTTGGGACTCGCTTCCAGCAGCGCCAGCGCCTCATTCCCCAGCCGTTCCACCGCTTTCCTCGCGGTCCGGTCGTAAGGGGCAGAGGCTACGATGTTGAAGACTTTTGCCTCGAAGGAATGGGCACCGGCCCGAATGCGGATGGCGTTCTCCAGGTCGTAGTTGCCATCTTCCTCCAGAGGCCGGGTCGGATAAACCGACGGATAGGTCGAGATGTGGACCTGCTCGCCTTGCGCCATGAGCGTGTAGCGGGCGAGCGGGTTGGTGTTCTCGCCGCAGATCAACGCACCCAGGCGGCCGAGCCTGGTATCGACGACGCGTAAGCCTGCACCATCGCCACTCGCCCAAACAAGCTTTTCATAGAAGGTCGGGACCAGCTTGCGATGATGATTGAGGATCGTCCCATCTTCTCCGATGAGGACATTCGCGTTCCACAGGCAGCCGACGCTCGCTTTCGTGGCCTCGGTGAAGCCTATCGAAACGAAGACGCCGCATTTGCGTGCGGCGGAGCGAATGCGGTCGAGCTCCGGCCCATCGATTTCGATGGCCGCCGCGGCAAGCTCCTTGAAATGGTCGTGCGTGCGGATCGGTGCCACGACACCTGACCAGATCGGAAATCCGGGAATGAAGCCTTCCGGGAAGACGATCAGGCTGGCACCATGGGCGGCTGCTTCGGAGATCGTCGCGCACGCCTTTAGGACGCTGCGGTCGGTGTCATGGAAAATCGGAGCAACATGGGCCGCTGCGACCTTATAGCTTGGATATGAGATCATTCGCGTGCAACTCCTGCATGGTTTTCCGAAGGTCCTGTCGTCTTCGCCCGACATAAACTGCATCCAAGGACGGCGCTTCTTGAACACCCCAAATATGCAACGCCCCTTGCAGCTTCGTTCGCAGCGCCGGCGCGCCAGCGTCAAGCGTCGAGTATCAATTGGGACTGCCCGGCGAGACCGGAAGGCGCCGGGCGTGCGCAGCACAGCAGCGCCGTGCCCGGTACGGGAGAAATGGCCGGTGCCTGGACATATTTCACGGTGCCAGACAAAACCCGGACCGCACAGGTGCCGCAGGCGCCACGTCGGCAGCCGGAGTCCAGGGGCACATCCCGGTCGATGCCAAAATCGAGCAAGTTGCTGCTTGCTGCATTCCAGGCGACGCGCAGCCCATGACGGGCAAATACGACCTCGGTATCTCCTGCCCCGGTCTCTTCGGACTCGGACACCGCCTCTCCGCCGCGTCGCAATGACGAGGGACCGAATGCCTCGGCATGGATGCGATCATCGCCGATTCCCAGTGCACGAAAGCCGTCGTAGAGATCCTGCATGAAGCCCGGAGGGCCACAGAGATATATTTCGCGGTCCGGACCGGGAAGGAGCGGATACAGTGTCTCAGCCGTCAGCCGGCCGGTTTGATGGAAGCGCTGTGCCGCTGCCGCGCCCGAGCGCGCCCGGCTCAGTGTGAAATGGAGCTGAAGCTTACCGCCGGCACTGCGTGCCGAGTCCTCGAGTTGGGTGCGAAACGGCTGCTCCGTGGCATCGGGGGTTGCGTGGGCAAACAAGGTCGGGCGCATTTGTCCGGTCCGTTTTCCTTCCGCCAGCAGATAGCCCAGCATCGAGATCATCGGCGTAATGCCAATACCGGCCGAGATGAAGGCGCAGGGCCTGTCAAGATACGGGTCGAGGTAAAAATCGCCGTGTGGGTCAAGCGCTTCCAAGACATCCCCAACCTTAAGCTGGTCGTGGATTTGCCGCGACAGATTATGGCCTCGCTTGATCGACAGGCGCAGCTGATCGGCGAACGGCGAGGCGGAAATGGTGTAGACGCCGTTGAGCGGTCGGGCCCTGCCCGCCGGTGTCCACCTGATCGGGAGGAACTGTCCTGGCTTGAAGGCTGGCCGCGGCCTACCGTCATGGGGCGCAAGGTAGATCGAGCGGACAAGCGGAGTTTCGCTCACGACAGATTCCACGCGATAGGATCGGTAGATCTCCCTGCCCCCCGTCTCCTCGAGCACTTGTTTCGTCTCGGGCCAGGACCCTGTCAGGTGGATGGAGGGTGCGCTCTCCTGGAAGGCCCAGCGAAAAGGCAGCATTCCTTTCAGCCGCCAGCCATGCGAGATGCTGACCCGCCATAGCCTCTCGGCGCCACGCCAGGCTCTCAGTTCGGCACCATCCCAGACGATCTGTACCGTACCGGCAAGATAAATCAGGTCGCCGGTCGAGAAGTCGGGAAATAAGAGGCCCGCTTTCGGGTTGATCAGGAAGTTACCAAGCGTATTGAAGAAGGCGTTCCCCTTGAAATCGGGGATTACGAGGTCATTCCCATCGACGCCTACAAAGCCCGGCTTGCCACCGCGGTGCGACATGTCGGCGCCGTGGACCGCTGGATCGCCTGGAAGGCCGCTGACAGACGCTACGAAGAATGTATCTGCTCTCGCGACAGCGGCGCGCATGCTGTCGTCGAGGCCAGGAAACCGCTGAACGACTGCGGGCCTGGACTGCGCCGATATATTGAAAGGACTGCATATTCTCGTCTGAATGTATTGCGGACAGTTGCCAAAGCTCTGATCGACCTGGATCATGAAACCGACCCTGGACATTTCTATGATCCGTCCATTCATGCGATTGCGCCGACGCGTTGCCAGATCGAGTCCGAGCACGCCAACGGCGCTGCCAACACGAAGGGCGGCTGCTGCGGGGTCCTCCGGTACAAACTGCGCACCGATATGCAGCAGCCGCGGATCAGGACTGGAAATGAAGCCCGGAGATCTGTGCAGCATGGTCGCGATGGGCCACCCATCTGCATCAACCGCGCTGAGGAAAACATAGGACAGGAGCGAGAAGAAGCTGCGGTGCTGGTCGGGCATGAAGTCGCGGATCGAGCGTTGCCCTTGCGCTTCGCTATAGTCGCGGCTGCCAATCCGCCGTTGCATTTCCTGCTCGCCCCGATGGAAAGGCGATGGCCGGGCATTCAGCTTCTGTTCCATGGCTCGCTCCTCACTCTCGAAAGTCTGACCAGCCAAACATATCGATTCCACTGCCAGCCATAAGTCGAGAAGAAGCGAATTCACTCTTTCATTTTTTGGAAGAACGCAGCGCGCAGCAAAGGGCTCCTGCCCGGACTAGCCTCCCAAATCGGGGGCCCTGTTGCCTCCGGCGCTCGCCCGGTCCAGATTTCCTGCAACGAACAGGGAGGAAGCGATGTCCGGCTTCGACTGGAACGATCTTTCATACTTTCTCGAATTGGCCCGGCAGGGCAGGCTGATGCCTGCGGCCAAGCGCCTTCGCGTCGACCATACGACGGTGAGCCGCCGCATTGCGGAACTGGAGAAATCGCTCGACTGCAAGCTTTTCGATCGCAACAATTCCGGCTTCGCTCTCTCGGATGCCGGTCAGCGCCTGCTAAGCTATGCCGAATCGATCGAAGCCAATGTGCTGGCGATCGCGCAGAATGTCAGCAGCAAGCCGGCGCAGATTTCCGGATCGGTACGTCTCGGCACGATGGAAGGCATTGCCAGCATGTTCCTGGCCGAGCATTTCCATGAGTTCCATCAGCGCCATCCCGCCGTGCTGGTCGAACTCCTCACCGAACGCCACGTCGCCAACCTGCCCAAGCGCGAGTCCGACATCTTGTTGTCGTTCATACGTCCCAACAGTCCTCGTCTGGTGGTGAAGAAGATCGGTGAGTTCGCGCTGCGGCTCTACGCATCCGCCGGCTATCTCGAGCGCCGCGGCACGCCGGCCAGTGCCAGCGATCTCGTGAACCACGTCTTCATCGACTATATCGAGGATATCGTGATCGTCCGCGAGACTCACTGGCTGCTCGATGTCATCAAGGATCCGACTGTCGTTTTCCGTACATCATCCATGCTTGCCCAGCAGCATGCGGCGGCGAACGGTGTAGGCATCGTCCTATTGCCGGCATTTTCGGGTTCCCTTGACAAGCGCCTTGTATCCGTCCTGCCCGATCAGGCTTCGCCCAAGCGAGACCTCTGGCTCTGCGTCCATGAGGATCTGGAATATATTGCCCGTATCAAGGCGGTCATGAAGTTCGTCGCCGAGCTGGTCGAGCGGCGGCAGGCATTCCTGATGGGCAACTCCTGATTCAGGCTGAGAGACACGGGACTGCACTTCGGCGCAACACCGGTTGCATCAATCCCAGTAGGTCCTCGGCTGCCGCCGTCCTAGATTCGCCAACAGTGATGACTGCAAAGGTCAGGCCGCATGAACCCCCGTCCGCCGCTAAGGCCACAAGGCATCGTCCGTCGGGTTCCACTCCTGCCGCATCAGATGTCGGACCCCATAACACCCGCAGGCGATCTCTTCGTCCTGGCGCATTGCGGCATTCCCGATATCAACGACACCACATGGTCGCTGACAATTGATGGCCTTGTCCGCAAGCCGCTCCGACTTACCCTGCACGACCTGAAGCAACTGCCGCCGAAGCAGGTGGAAGCGGTCCATCAATGTGCAGGCAATCCCCTGGAGCCGCATATTCCGGCGCGACGGGTCGCCAATGTAATCTGGCGCGGCGTCGATCTGCGCGACGTGCTCGCCCATTGCCAACCCAACGATGCAGCTTCATTTCTCTGGTCTTATGGCGCGGACTACGGCGACTTCGCGGGATTTCCTTGCGATTTCTATCTGAAGGACTTGCCGATGGACCGGGTTATACGGGGTGATGTGCTCCTCGCCTATGAGGTGAATGGGGCCCCAATTCCCCGCGAGAATGGCTTCCCGCTCAGGCTGGTCGTTCCCGGCTTTTACGGCACGAATTCGGTCAAATGGCTCTACCGGCTCACCTTGAGCGACCGGAGGGCCGACGCGCCCTTCACAACACATTTCTACAACGACCAGATCCTCGATGCCGGCGAAGGCGGTCACGATCAGAGACGCCCCGTCTGGGGCATAGCTCCGGAATCGCTCATCGTCGCGCCGGCACCGGGAACAACAGTGAAGCTCGGCCAAGCAATCTGCATCTGGGGCTGGGCCTGGTCGGAGCACCCGCTGGAGACGGTGGAGCTCAGCTTCGACCAGGGCCGCTCCTGGACGGGCGCCGCGCTGTATCGGCGAGCCGATTGGGCATGGCATAGGTTCAACCTGGATTGGACGCCCATTGAACCGGGTCGAAAAGCGATCCTAGCCCGCGCGACGGACGCAACGGGAACAGTTCAACCCATGCACGGATATCGCAATGCCGTCCACAGCGTCGAAGTCTGTGTCGATGGGTAAGTTGTGAATGATTGGCGCCGTCCCGTCCCGCCCCGCGCTGCGCTTCGCAGTCAGCCAGCCCGTCCAACACGCTCGACCTCGGCGTCGATGGCATCCCATACAATCGCCTCCAACCGAGCATCGTTGAGCCGGTTGATTTCCTGAATGCCAGTGGGACACGTCACGTTGATCTCGATCAGATAGCCGCCAATCACATCAATTCCGGCCAGGAGCAGTCCGCGATCGACCAGGATCGGGCCGATCACCGCGCAGATTTCCTTATCGCGGCTGGTCAAGTCGGATTTGACGGGCCGTCCCCCGGCATGGAAATTTGCGCGGGTTTCATGCTCGGCCGGTTGTCTCAGGACTGCGCCGATCGGCTTGCCATTGACCAGGATGATCCGCTTGTCCCCGGTACGCACATCCGCAATGTATTTCTGGATCACGAGCGGTTCGCGGCCGCGCGCGGCGTGCAATTCCAATATGGCCGGTAAATTCCGATCATCCGGCTCCAGGTGCACGACTCCAAAGCCACCAAACCCATAGAGCGGCTTGATGACAACCGCGCCGTGCTGTTGACGGAATGTGGCAATTTCCTCGACAGTCGATGAAATCAATGTCGGCGGCACCAAGTCCCGGAATTGTGTCACCATGAGCTTTTCCGGTGAGTTGCGGATTTGAGTAGGGTTATTGACGACCACGGTTGTCGGCGGCAGGCGCTCGAGCAGGTACGTCGCGGTGATATAGGCCAGGTCGAAAGGAGGATCCTGACGTACCAATACGACCTGGCATCGATCCAGCGACAGACGCTCGCTCGGGCCGAGGCGAAAATGATCTCCCTTTACTGGACGCAGCTCAAGCCGCTGCGATTGAGCGACGACCTTGCCGTCGGCCAAGCTGAGCGAATTCGGATTGAAGTAATAAAGCGTATAGCCGCGAGAAAGGGCTTCCAGGCCGAGCATGAGAGTTGAATCGGTATCGAAGTTGATCGATCCAACGGGGTCCATCTGAATGGCAACTGTCAGTCCCACGCTCCTCAGGCCCTCGGAAATTGCTTTCACATCGGCAATGGGGAAATTTCATTCCCACCGAGCACAACTTCGCTCACTGTCGGGAACGTATGAAATGCCTAAAACCGTTCGATTTCATAAATGGGCGGCATGATCGGAGTCGCTCACCCTTTCTCAGAGTCGCAGGCCTCCGATCGTATAACCGCCGTCCACCGTGATTTCCTGGCCGGTCACGAAGGCGGCATCGTCCGACAGAAGCCAGGCGACCGTGCCCGCCACATCCTCGGGCGTACCATTGCGGCGCAATGCGGTATGCGCGGCAAGACGGGCGGCCAATTCCGGGCTCAGTGCCGCATCGGCCATTGGCGTGAGGATAATGCCAGGATTGATAGCATTCACCCGAATCTTGCGAGGCCCCTGCTCCACCGCCAAGGTGCGCATCATGGCCAGTAACGCCCCCTTTGTGCCGGCATAGGCACCGGCCCCTGGCATCACGGCATTTGCAGTCCACGAGGCATTGATGAGGATTGCGCCCCCTTCCAGAACGGGCAGGCTGTGTTTGATTGTCAAAAAGGTGCCACGCAGGTTCGTGGCGATCAGAGAATCGAAATCCTCCACTTCGGCATCGGCGAGTGACTTGAACTCTCCCAATGCACCGGCATTGGCAAAGAGCGCATGCAAATGCCCGAAATGTGCGACGGCTTCCGCCATGGCGCGGGAAACCGCGCTCTCCTGCGAGATGTCACAGGCAATTGAGATGGCCGAGCCGCCGGCGGCCCTGATGTCCGATACCAGTTGATCGAGCGGATATTGCCGTCGCCCTACCAGGACGAGTTTCGCCTCCTCTTCAGCCAAGCGCAGGGCGGCGGCCCGTCCAATCCCGGTGCCGGCACCGGTGATGAGAACCGTTTTCCCCGTAAATCGTGATCGCGCCATGCCGCACTCCTTCTCAAGGCGGCAGCTACTGTAATCAATGGCATTTCCATGATAATGGGGGAGATATATGGATCTTTCTAAAGAAACTCTATTGAATGAACCTCTTCCGCTCCATGCAGGTCTTTGTTTCGACGGCACAGGCGCGTTCAATGAGCGCCGCTGCCAGCAAACTTGGCATCTCGCCAGCCATGGTCGGACAGCACATAGCCGCATTGGAGGAGCGGTTAGGCACGCGTTTGCTGAACCGGACGACGCGTCGGCAGAGCCTGACGGATTTCGGATCGAGCTATTTCGAGCAATGCCGCGACATATTGGACCGCGTGGCCGTCGCTGAACAGGAAGCGCAAGTTTCGCAAATCGACGCGAGAGGCCAGTTGCGAATCACCGCACCGATGACGTTTGGGACCGAGGTTCTGGTTCCGGCTTTGGGCCGCTATCGTGAACTCGCCCCTAAGGTAAAGCTAGACATCATTCTGACCGATCGCAACGTAGACCTGATCGAAGAAGGAATTGATGTCGCCTTTCGAATCGGAACGCTGCCCGACAACCGCCTGATCGCGCGCCGACTTGCTCCCTATGGAATGATGATCTGCGCGGCCCCGGAATATCTGGCGCGCAACGGCGCAGTGGACCATCCGACTGGGCTCTCGCATCACGAGATCGTTGCTTTTACACCCGCCGCGAGGTCGCCCTGGAAGCTGTCGAGAGGCAATGAGACGGTGGAAGTCACACCTCTCCAGATCACCAGCGTCAACAGCGGCCAGGCCGTAAGAGCCGCAGCCCTTGCCGGACTGGGCGTTGTCATGCAGCCGGTTGTTCTACTCGCCCCGGATGTCCAGTCAGGCAAGCTTGTACAGCTCTTGCCCGACTGGAGCCTGCGCCAACGTCGCATGTCATTACTTTACTATCGCGATCAGCGCATGACTCCCCGCCTGCGCAGTTTCATCTCTTTTGCCATGGCCGAATTTGGGGGGCCACCAGATGATCAGATTTCCGAACGCAATGAGATGTCTACTGGTAACCTGTAACAGGCGCGTATCATGTGTCCGCGGACTCGGCGTGTGGCCTCGGTCAATTCGTGAGGCTCGAGTGGAGGCAGCTATGGTTCAGCTGCGCCCCGTCATCCATTGATCGAGATCGGTGAGGTTCCGGCTCACGATTACCTTCTCCCCATCAAGCTGTTCCAGCGCGCCGCCTAGTCGATTAACCCAAATCGTCGGATATCCGAACCACGAGGCACCTGCAGCATCCCATCCGGCAAAAGCCACAAAGGCGATTTGCTCCTTTGGGAGGCGGAAGGCTTCAACACCAAGCCGATAAGCGTTCGGATCCGGCTTAAATGACCTGATAGCATCGGTGCTCAGCACGTGATCGAAAACATTCGTCAGATCTGAATTCACCAGCCCGGCTTCAAGCATACTGGCAGTCATGTTCGACAACAAACCAATGCGGTATCCTCTCGCCTTGAGGGCCTTCAGCGCTGCCGCTGAATCGGGCCAAGCCTTGAGGTTCAGGAAGGCGCCCCGCAACAGCTTGAGCGCATCTTTGCTTGCCACATCTCCGGTTTGCGCAGCAGCAAATATGTGGGCGTCGTCGACAATGGACAGGAAGTCCTTGTAGTGCGCGCCGAGCGCACGCAACCACTGATACTCGAAAAGGCGGGATTGAAAGATGCTGACGAACGCGTCCCCTGCTTGTGGATGCAATTGTTTGGCCAAGACAAGAGCCGGGCGCGGATCAAGGATGGCAAGACCGTCAAACGCAACCGCTCTGATCGGCTGCTCCGGAGTTGCAGCGGCTCCGCTGCCTGCTGCAACAGCCGCGGCCATCATCGCTAACATGTTTCTGCGAGTGTGGAACATCCCAATATGACCTCTTAATAACTTATGCAGCACATACGCTTTGGCAACAGCAGATGTTACAGCGGCCATAGGTGTTCTTGGACCGAGCAATTCGGATACCGATCACCGTGGAGATTGGGGACCGCGATTTCTGGCTAGAAACGCAAGGTAGCCCACTGATCACGGTTGAGTTATCGAGTCGAGTTCACGACCTTACCTTGAGAAAAATCACTTGTAGACTTTGCTTGATTTCTCGTCCGGCAGTCCCAACTCGCGGCGACAGACCCGCCTGATTGTCGGATTGGCGCTTCGCTGCGTGTCTGCTCGTTGCCTTCATAGCAAGCTCTGCGTGACATTGGAGTTGGTCACTTTGAGAAGATCACTCCGCTTCACGTAGTGCACTGTCTGTTACTGCACACGCTGCGCACACGACGATCTCTAACTCATTGATTTCTTTTGATTGTCGTGCCCATCCATCATGGGGGCCACGGAAAACCGGTGCCCGGGAAGCGGCGTCTTCGCTTCCGTTTCAATTGTTCCTAACATGCGGAGCGTTTTAGCCTGCCTGCCTTACCCTCTCAATTGGAAAAGGCGGGCAAATGCGGGTACGTCATCGTTCAGGCCGCCGTTTCGATATCGACGCCAGCGATCAACGAACCCGCCGAAGCGCCCGCTATGCGTCCGAAGACAGCGCCTGATGTCAGGCCAGTCCCGCCCGGATAGTTGAAATAGAAAATGCCCCCAACCAGCTCGCCCGCCGCAAAGAGACCAAGTATGGGTTTGCCGCCGACGTCGAGAACCCGCGCATGGCTGTCGATCGACAAGCCGCCGAAAGTGAAAGTGATCCCACAGGTGACGGCATAGGCTTCGTATGGTGGTGTATCGAGCCGATTGGCCCAGTTCGACTTGGGAACATCCAATTCTCTGGCGGCGCGTCCATCTTTCACGTTGGGATTGAACGGGGTCGCTGTATCGACGGCATCATTATAGGCGCGGATCTCCCGAAGAGCTTGCTCCTGATCGACGTCGCCAAGCTTACGAACCAGTTCCTCAATTGTGTCAGCAGTCACTTTCGTCACCTGCTTGATCCGATATTCATCGCGCAGGAGATGCGTCACCTTGCTGTCGAATATCTGCCAGGCGAATTGCTCGGGCTGCTCGAGGATGACGCGGCCATATTTGGCGTAGGTATAGTTGCGAAAATCGGCACCCTCATCGACGAAGCGGCGGCCGCGCGCATTGATCATGATGCCGAACGGGTAGCTGTGCTTCTGAAAATTGTCCCCAACGGCAAGATCGCCATAATCGGGCGCGTTGCGCTCCCAGCCTACCGCATGGCAGCCTGACCAGTTGCCACACGCCGCCGCACCGATGTCGAGCGCCATGCGCAAGCCATCGCCCTGGTTGAATCGCGTGCCGCGCACCTTGGCGAGATCCCAGCCCGGCCCCAGATAGCGCGTGCGCCATTCGGGATTGGCCTCAAATCCACCGGAGGCGAGCACCACGGCTTTTGCCGCTATGGTCACCACTCTGCCCATGGCGCGGACAACAACGCCGGTTACCGAGTCACCGGTGCGCAACAACCGCTCCGCGCGACAATCATAGAGGATCTCGATCCCGGCCAGCCGGCAGGCTTGAGTCAAGGCAGAGACCAGACCCGGACCGCCACCCCAGGCTTCGACCGTCAATCCGCCCCAGAACTTGAACCTGCCATCGACTTTGAAGGCCTGGCGGCCGTAGATCGGCGCGAAACGAACACCCTTCTCACGCATCCACAACAAGGTTGGAAAGCTGCGACTCACCACCAGGTCGGAAAGCTCAAGACTCGTACGGTACTGCGTCACCCGCGCCATATCATCGTAGAAGTCGCCGGCACTGTAGCTACCGAAGTCCGTGCGGTCCTTCTCCGCTTGCGAAAGATCCGGCATCAGCTGGGAGAGATCATCGACGCCGTTATAGACGACCCGCATTGCTCCGGCGGTGAACCGTGTGTTGCCGCCGCTTTCGGCTTCCGGCGCGCTTTCGAGCATTATGACATGGGCGCCCTTCTCGCGCGCGGCAAGGGCGGCACAAAGAGCGGCGTTGCCGGCTCCGACGACAACAATGTCAGTATCGCGATCGTTCATGCTTCCTCCGGCTATTTCGTCCTGAACCGCAGCTTGCCACTGGCAGATATGACACCACGACCGTGGATCTTGACCGAGCTGCCGTGAATGTCGGCCTGAATGATGCTGGGGCGACCCATGGCAGTGCCTTGCTCTATCCTGATTTTCCCAGGACGTGCGAGACCATGAGAAACGAGGTGATAGGCCAACGGACCCGCTGCCGTGCCCGTGGCTGGATCCTCGAGGATGCCAATCGTCGGATTGAAGAACCGCGCATAGGCGGTTGTGTCCGCCAGCCGGGTGTCCAGGCTGAACACATAGCAGCCCTCACCGGCCACGCTCTGGAGCACCGAGAGCAGGGCTTTCGTGTCCGGCTTGATGCGATCGACTGTCTCGCGATCTCTGATCGGCACCAATAAATGCTCCGCCCCGGTCGAGACAACCTGGGCCGGGACCTTCGCCTGAACAATATCCTCTGCGGCGAGACCCAGTGCGGCTGCCAGGGCTTCGACATTCTCGAGCCGCTTGTGTGCGACAGCGGCTTCCTGGTCCATGATGATGTTCTCGGGCTTTCCGCCGGCTGCCGATATCGACAGTGGCAGAACGCGATCGCCGATCTCCTGATGGAAACCTGTCCCGCCCTCTGAGAGCGTCAACCTGCCCGACTCCGCCAGCCACCACCATGCGCCAAGCGTGTTGTGTCCGCCGGCGCCGAACACCTCAACTCCCTCTGTCGAGAAGGAGCGCAACCGCCAATCTGCACCTGGCCGCGTGGGTGGAAGCACGAAGGTGGTTTCCGACTGGTTGAATTCCCGCGCGATGCGCCGGAAGACTTCCAGGGGCAAGTCCGCTCCGCCATCAACAACCGAAAGCGGATTGCCCGTCAGCGGTTCGACCGCAAAAACATCGACGAGATAGAAAGGAAGCGTTCCATCCTTGGTCATGTTCAACCTTTCACCAAGCCCGCCCGATACGCAGCCCCCTCAATCCATTTCGATCACGAGATTGAATGAGGCATCGATCCGGGCCTGCGCATCGGGCCCAATGACGCAAGTCGACTCGCGCTCTTCGACGAGAGCCGGACCGGCGAAGGCTGTCCCGGGGGGAAGCAAATAGCGATCATAGACCGCGCAGTCTTTCCATCCTTCCCCCTCGAATAGCACTTTTCGCGTCTCACGGCGTGCGGCGGTGAGGCTCGCCTTCGTTTGCTTGTGGCCCTCGCTGATGTCGATGTCGATGCTTGGCGCCGTGCAGGACAGGCGCCAATTCACTGCTTCGATCGGATTGTTCTCGAGCGCGCGGCCAAACTGCATCCGGTAACTTTCGAAGAAGTTGGCCCGGATGACGTCGAGATCGGCATCAGAGAGAACGAGTGACGGCAGGTCGAGCGAGATCTCAAAACCTTGCCCCGTATGCCGCATCTCAGCCGTCGGCCGGAAGGAGATGGTCTCAGGCTCGGCGCCAGCCTCGGTGAGGAGCCGCAGACCCTCGGCCTTCATTTCCGCAAAGTGAGCGTTGACCACCGCCCAGTCGACACGGTCGAGCCGAGCCACATGCGAGCGCACCATATCGGTCGCGGGCGGGGCCACCAGGAAGCCAAGGGCTGAGGCGACGCCGGCACCAAGCGGCACGACGATCTTCTTCACTTTGAGAAGCCTCGCAAGATTGAAGGCATGGACCGGCCCAGCTCCGCCAAAAGCAATGAGCGTATATTCGCGCGGGTCCTTGCCCTTCTCGGCCAGATGCATGCGGGTTGCTGCCGCCATCATCTCATCGACGATACGCTGGACGCCGAGCGCCGATTCCTCTTCGCCAATGCCGATCGCCGCCGAGATCTTCCCGGCGAAGGCCTTGCGCACGCGAGCGACGTCGAGTGAAAGCTCGCCCCCCAGGAAATAGTCGGGATCAAGCCGGCCGAGCACCAGATCCGCATCGGTGACCGTGGGCTGCTCGCCGCCTCTGCCATAGCAGACGGGACCTGGCACCGAGCCGGCGCTGCGCGGCCCGACTTTCAGGAGCCGCGAGGCTGGATCGATGCGGGCAAGGCTGCCGCCACCCGCGCCGATCTCGATCATGTCGACGACCGAGACCTTGAGCGGCATGCCGGAGCCCTTCTGGAAACGGCGCACGCGGCCAGCCTCGAAGTCAAATTTGTGATCGGGCCTCCCGTCCTCGACGAGACAGATCTTAGCGGTCGTGCCGCCCATGTCGAAGGAGATCACCCTGTCGATGCCCGCGGTCTTCGCGATGAATGACGCCGCCATCGCCCCCGCCGCCGGACCCGACTCGATCAGCCGGATCGGAAAGTCCCTAGCGTCGCGCGGTGTCGTGATGCCGCCGCTCGACAGCATGATATAGAGCCGGCCGGCAAAGCCCAGCGACTCGAGCTTGGCTTCGAGCTTGTCGATATAGCGATGCATCAAGGGCTGCACATAAGCATTGGCGCAGGCGGTCGTCGTCCGCTCGAATTCGCGGATCTCGGGCGCCACTTCCGATGACAGGCTGAGCGGCAGCGAGGGGTAGAGATTGCGCACGATCTCGGCCGCGCGCCGCTCATGCGCCGGCGAGCCATAGGAGTGCATGAAGGAAATGGCGAGCGCCTCGGCGCCTCCCTCTTCGACCAGCCGGCGCGAGGCATCGGCAACCGCATGCTCGTCGAGCTTGACCAGGACTGCGCCGTCGACGCTCACCCGCTCTGCCACTTCGAGCCGGCGCGAGCGCGGCACGATCACTGGTGGGCGCTCGAGGAACAGATCATAGAGGTCATAACGCGTCTCGCGGCCGATCTCGATCGTATCGCGGAAGCCTTGCGTCGTGATCAAGCCGACCGTTGCTCCGGTCCGCTCGATGATCGTGTTCGTCACCAGGGTCGTGCCATGCACCACGCTGTGCAGGTCGGCGGGCATGAGGCCCGCCTCACCCAGGACGCGGGTAATACCGCTGACAATGGCGACGCTCGGATCTTCCGGCGTGGTGAGGAGCTTGCCGGTGAGTGCCAGCTTGCGCACCGGATCATGCAGCACGAGGTCGGTGAAAGTGCCCCCGACATCAACGCCAATGCGCGTGGAACGTACTTCTTTGGCCATATTCGTCACTCCATCCCGTAAAGCTGGCGTGCCGCTGCTTGCGATATGTAGCCATCGGCGATGTCCGCCCGCACCGCATCGCGGTCACGCGTCTTCGGATCGCCATAGCCGCCTCCCCCGGCATAATGGAGCAGAACACGACGGCCGGACTGAACGATGCTGCGCGACTTGGGATGAGGTTTCGTGCCGTCCTCGAAGACGATCAGCGAGGGCGCACCGGCAAGACCGCCCAGCATCCCGGAGGCAGGATGGTCGTGCCGGTCGGAGAGCAGCGAGAGCCGGGCGGCGCCCGGTGTGCGCAATTCGATCTCGACCTCCTGGCCGAGCCCGCCGCGGTACTTCCCGGCGCCGCCGCTGTCGGTCAGGAACTGCTTCTTCCATACGAGCAGGGGCGCCACGCTTTCATAGGCCTCGATGCTGCCCGCGCCGACATTGGTGGGGAAAGCCGTCGTCGAGAGACCATCCTTCACCGGTGTCGCGCCCATGCCGCCGCTCGCGAACAGCACTTGCGAGAAGGGCGACCCGTCGCGGCGCACGCCGCTGAACAACGCGCGCATGGTCGGCGCACCACCACTCTCGGCGATCACTTTGTCGGGCAATACATCGGCCAGTGCCTGATAGATGACGCCCGCCAGCAGATGTCCGGTGAGCTGGCGGGCGCTGCAGGGCGCCGGAAAGACCGGGTTGAGGATCGAGCGTTCGGGTGCGGCCACCGTGATCGCCTGATACGATCCTTCATTGCGCGGCGACAGCGGATCGAGCGCGCATTTGATCGGATAGACGGAATAGGCATGCGTGTATTTCATCACGCAATTGATGCCGCGATTGAGCTGCGGCGAGGTGCCCGCATAGTCGATATGCATGCGTTCGCCGGCGACCGTCACGGCACAAACGATGCGGGTGATGTTGTCATCGAAGCCATCTGCTTCCAGTGTCGCGCGATAGATGCCGTCGGGCACCACGGCAATGGCGCGCCGCATCGCGGTGTCCGCGCGCTCATGCAGGATCGCTGCAAGCGCCTGAAGGTCAGGGAGCTTCGTGTCTTTCAGGAACTCGACCACACGCCGCGCCGCCACGTCATTGGCGACGACTTGGGCGCCGAGATCACCGAACACCTGGTCGGGCACGCGAACATTGCCGAGAAGCACATCAAGCAGCGTCTCGTTCCATTCGCCGGCGCGCAGCAACCGGCTCGGCAGGATGCGGATCCCTTCCTCGAAGATCTCGTGGCAATCGGCCGACCACAGCGCGCCGCCGACATCCGGGGAATGCGCGATCGATCCGGCGAAGCCGACGAGCCGCCCGTCATGGAAGATCGGCGAGACGACGGTGAAATCAGGCAAATGGCCGGTCGCCAGCCACGGATCGTTGGTGATGGCGGCATCGCCAGGGCGCCATGTCTCGATCGGATATTTTTCGAGGAACGCCTTGGTGGTGCGCGGGAGGATGCAAGAGAAGGACGCGATGCCGCCGGTGTTCTCGCAGATGCTGTCGCCATTGCGGTCCATGATGACGGTTGCGTAGTCGTTCGACTCGCGCACGATGGTGGAGAAGGCCGTCCGGACCAGACTGGTCGCGGCCTCGTCAGCGATCGAGATCAGCCGGCTCCAGTAGATCTCGAGCGAGATCGGGTCGAAGGTTTTGGTCGGGCTGTCGAGCATCGCAAATCTCCGGGAAGGCTCTGATGCTCCCGAGAGTGCTTCACCCCATTGATATTGTACAATACATGTTACGACCGCTATGATATGTTCTGCATATGGAACTTCGTCATTTCCGTTATTTCGTGGCCGTCGCCGAGGAACTGCATTTCCGCCGCGCGGCGGAGCGCCTGAATATTTCGCAGCCGCCGCTCAGCCAGCAGATAAGGCTTCTCGAACTGGAGCTCGGCACCGAACTCTTCGAGCGCACCAACAAGCGCGTCGCGCTGACCCAGGCCGGCCGCTTGTTCCTGCCCGAGGCGCGCGCTGCGATCGCGCAGGCAGAGCACGCGGCCGAAGTTGCGCGGAAAGCCGAGCTCGGCGAATTGGGCGAATTGCGCATCGGCTTTTTCCCTTCGGCACCGCTGCTTCCGGAAATCGCCAAGGCGATCCGGACCTATCGCGAGAAGAACAGCGGGGTCAGCCTCATCCTCAACGAGCTCGAAAGCCGCGAGCAGATCATCGCTCTTGCCGAGGAGCGCGCCGACATCGCCGTGGTGCGCAGCATCACCGCCCCGATCCTGCCGGCGGGCATTGTCTCGCGGCTGATCACCGAGGAGCCTCTGGTCGTGGCACTGCGCGCCGATCACGCGCTCGGCAAGCGCCGCGTCATCTCGATCGAGCAATTAGCGGACGAGCCCTTCGTCTTCTATGGCGACAAAATGGGCGTCGTGCTGCCGCAGATCGTGCTCGAACTGTGCCGCAGTGCCGGCTATGAGCCGCGCGTCAGCCAGCTTGCCAATGCCAATACGACGATGCTCGGCCTGGTCGCGGCGGGCGTCGGGATTGCCATCATTCCGCGCGCGCTGGCCCACCTTGCGCATAAGGATGTCGCGATCCGCCCCCTCAAGCAGCCGAAGGCAACGATTGCCGCCTGGGTCTTGTGGGATTCGCGCCGGCAATCGCCGCTGGTCGAGAAATTTCTCCGGCTGATCTAGCCCAGCGAGGGCTGTCGCTTGTGCCAGTCGGTGACGCGTTGATAGGCGTGAGCCGCCGTGAGCACGCCCGCTTCGGCAAAATGCCGACCGATGAGCTGGAAGCTCGCCGGCAAGCCGCTGGCGGTGAAGCCCGCCGGAATGCTGGCCGCGGGCAGTCCCAGATAATTCATCGCGCGCGTGAAGTCCATGATGTCGCTGGCGCCGGTTCCGGCCTCGCCTTCCTTATCCTCAGCGATCGAAGGAACGGGAACCGGAATGCAGGGCAGAAGCAGCAGATCCGCTTTGGCGAAAGCCCGCTCGACGAAGCGTCTCGCGATCTTGCCGCGCAGCGTCAATGCCTCAGCGTAGCGTGTCGCGGGCAAATGCAGGCCGGTCTGCAGCCGGCTCAGCACATGAGGCGAGAAGTCCTCGGGCCGCTCGGCCACTTCGCGCCGGTGCTGGGTCGAAGCCTCGACCACCAGCACGGTGCGGTTCAGCACATTGACAGGCTCGAACGCGTCGATGTCGGCCTCGACGATCCGTGCCCCCAGATCTCTGAAGACCGCCTGGCTGCGCTCAAGGATGGCCAGAATCTCGGCATCGACACGCGCGAGCAAGGATTGAGGAAGGACACCGATGATTGGCGCTTTCCATGGCCGCCTGATCGCCGCCGAATAATTCACATGCGGCGCATGCAGTGTCACCGGATCGGACACATCCGGTCCGGCAATGACATCGAGCAGCAGCGCGCAATCGGCCGCACTGTGCGCCATCGGGCTGATGCAATCGAGCGATGAGGCCAGCGGCAGGACCCGATCCTTGGCAATGAGGGAATAAGTCGGCTTGATGGTGGTGATGCCGCAGGCGCCGGCCGGCGCGCGGGCCGATCCGCCGGTATCAGAGCCCAGTGATGCCGGCACAAGTCTTCCGCCGACCGCGGCGGCCGAGCCGCTCGATGATCCGCCGGTGATGAAGTCCGTGTTCCATGGGTTGCGGCAATAGCCCAGATGCGCGTTGTAGCCGGTCGGGCTGAGGCAGAGCTCCGACATATGCAGGCTGCCGAGATTGATCGCCCCCGCCTGCTCCAGCTTGCTGATGGCGCTGGCCGTGCCTATCGCGCGGTAATTGGCTCTCACTTTCGAGCCCGCCGCCACGATGCGGCCCGCAACATCGAACGCATCCTTGTGCGCCATCGGCACACCGTGCAAGGGGCCGCGGCTCGCCCCGCGGGCGCGATCCTTGTCGGCCCTTTCGGCCGCCTCCATCGCCTCATCGCGATATGTCGCGACAGTGCAGTTCAACTTGCGCCCAGTCGTTTCGAGGGCGTCAAGGCTAGTTTGCGTCGCGTCCCGCGCGCTCACATCGCCGGCCGCGAGCAAAGCCGCCAGGTCACAGAGCTCGAGCTCAAGCATTTGCCTCGGCCTCCGCCTTTTGCGCCGCTTCGATCAGCAGCTTGGTGAAATCGGAAGCCGAGAGGTCCGGCTCCATCTCTTGCGCCGCCAATTCCCGCACGAGATCATTGGTCTGACGCGCCAAAAGAGCGGTGGCTGGTGACAGCCAGTCGGTTCTGCCCAAACCTTGCAGTCCGGGCATGCCGTCGTCAGCTTGATCAGGCTTCATGCTGTTCTTATCCCTGCAATACGGCATTGAGGAACGCGCGTGTGCGCTCGCTGTCGGGCCGGGTGAATACTTTCTCAGGCTTGCCTGCCTCGGCGATGCGCCCGTTCTCGAAAAACAACACGCGATCGGCGATCTCGCGGGCAAAGCCCATCTGGTGGGTCACCATGATCATCGTCAGATCATGCTCGTGGGCCAGCATTCTGAGGACATTGAGCACCTCACCGACAAGCTCAGGATCAAGCGCTGATGTTACCTCGTCGAACAGCATGATGCGTGGCCGGAGCGCCAGCGCGCGTGCGATTGCGACACGTTGCTGCTGCCCGCCCGAGAGCCGGCCCGGATATTCGTGATGCTTGTCCTTGAGCCCGACAAGCGCCAGGAGCTCCTCCGCCCGCGCTTTGGCTTCCTTGGCAGGGAGGCCGAGCACGGAGCAGACCGGGTTCATGACATTCTTCAGCACCGTCCAGTGGGGGAAGAGGTTGAACTGCTGGAAGACCATGCCGACCTTAGAGCGCATCTTGCGCAGATGCGCTTCATTGGCCGGCACCAGCCTGTCGCCCTTTTTCATATGCCAGAGCGGCTCGCCATCGATCTCGATCTCCCCGCCATTGATGCGCTCAAGCGTCATGATCGTGCGCAGCACGGTCGACTTGCCCGAACCGCTCGGACCGATCAGCGCTACCTTCTCGCCTTGCGCCACTTCCATATTGAGGCCATCGAGAACGGTCAGCGGACCGAAGCTCTTGTGCACATCGGTAAGTTTGACGATCGGACTCATCGCGCGAGCCTCCCTTCAAGAATTCGCACGCCGGCGGAGGCAATCAGGCTCATGGCCAGGAAGATCAACCCGACGAGCGTCATGGGCTCGACATAGAGGAATCTCTCCGAAGCGATGATGTTGGCCGTTTGCATCAGTTCGATCACGGTTATCGATGCAAGGATCGGCGTATCCTTGAACATCACGATCATATAGTTGGTGAGGACAGGCACCATTGGCGGCAAGGCCTGCGGCAGGATGATCTCCGCCATGGCCCTTGGCTTGGAGTAGTTGAGCGCCACCGCCGCCTCCCACTGTCCCTTGGGCACCGATTCGAGCCCGGCGCGGTAAACCTCGGCGATATAGCAACTGTAGTGAATGCCAAGCGCGATCACGCCCGTCGTGAAGGGGGGCAGCGTGATGCCGAAATCCGGCAGCACGAAGAACAGGAAATAGATCTGAATCAGGAGCGGCGTCGAACGGATGAACTGGGCCACCGCCCAGATCGGCCAGGAAATCAGCCGCAGATGCGACCGCAAGGCAAGAGCCAGGATCAAGCCGCCGATCAGCGCGACGAACATCGCGAGGAATGTCGCTTCGACCGTGATGATCGAGGCCTTGAGGAGAAGCGGCAGAATCGCGCGCGCATATTCGATATCGAAGGGCATTAGCGCAGCCCTCCCCTGTCGAGCCCCGTGCTCGCCCACCTCTCGAGAAGCCGGAAGAATCCGGTGATCACGAGCGCCATCAGGAAATAGCTGATCAGAACCACGGTGAAGGGCTCCATCGTGCGCATCGTCGTCTGCTGCAAGGTCAAGGCCTGGAACGAAAGGTCATGCACGGTGATGAGCGAGACGAGAGCCGTCACCTTGAGGAGCTCGATCATCAGATTGCCGAAAGGCGGCAGCATGAGCGGGATCGCCTGCGGGACGACAATCAACCATAGTGTCTGGAGTCTCGAATAGTTGAGCGCGCAGGCCGCTTCGCGTTGCCCCCTGGGCACGGCAGCAACGGCCCCACGCACGATCTCGGCGCCATAGGCGCCGCTGCACAGGCCGAGCGCCAGAATGGCCGTCGTGATCGGCTCGAGATGGATATCGAAGAAGGGCAGCACGAAAAACATCCAGAAGAGCTGGACCAGGAGCGCCACGCCGCGGAACACCTCGATGTAGATGAGCGCTATCCAGCGCACGATGGCGAACCGGGAAAGCCGTGCGAGGCCTGCCGCGAAGGCCAGCACGAAAGCGAGCGCTCCTGCCGCCAGCGTTATCTCGATGGTGTTGAGCGCGCCTTCCAGCAGCACCCAGCGCGCCTCGTAGATCAGCGACATCAAACGACCCTTCGACCTGTGCCTGCGGGCGCCGTGCCGGCAACGGAACAGCGCACCGCCAGCACTCACCCGTTACTCAGCACACGCCTTCTCGGTCGTCATGCCGGGCTGGACCATATCATCCTTGGTCAGGGCATACTTGTCCATGAGCGCGGCATATTCCGGCGTATCGCGGAAGGCGACAAGCCGCTTGTTGATCTCGGCAAGCAGGTCCTGGTCGTCGAGCCGGACCGCGAAGCTCCCAATGCCGTATCTGGGCTTGCCGTCGACGACCGGCTGCTCGAAGGGATGCGCCCTCTCCACGCTGTCGTCCTTAAGATTGCGCAGTTGCGTCTCGAGGACGATCGCCACGTTGACAAAGGCGTCGGCACGGCCGGCCTTCACCGCAGCATAGCCGCTGAGCTCGTCCGGAATGGTGACGATCTGCTCGTCCTTGACGCCCAGCGCCTTGGCGTTGTCGCGCAAGCCGGTGCCACCTGCGGTATTGGCTAGCTTGAGCGAGGGGTCCTTGGCGATATCGGCATAGCTGTGGAGCTTCTTCGGATTGCCCTTCGCCACGGCAATGGCGTCACCCAAGACATAGAGCGGCTCGGCGAAGGCCACCTGCTTGCAGCGGTCGGGACGAATATAGATCGCTGACGTCACCAGGTCGAAACGCTTGGCGACGAGGCCCGGAATGAGGCCACCGAAATTGGTGAGCCCGCCATCGAGATCCTTTATGCCCATATCGGTGAAGACATGGCGCAGCACTTCGATATCGAAGCCGGTGAGCTCACCATCGGGCGTCGCATAGGAGAACGGCGTTTCGTTGGCGAAGCCCACGCGAATGGTGCCGCTCGCTTTCGCCTTTTCGAGCGTGTCTCCGGCATGCGCCGCGATCGTCATCATGGCGAGAGCAGATGCAAGCGATAGTGCGGCGGCCGCCAGATGGCGGGCCGTCAATCTTTTTACTGTGTTCAACATCGGTCTTCCTCCCTTGTTATTCGGTGCAGGCTTTTTCGGTGGTCATGCCGGGCTTGACCGCTTCGTCCTTGGTCAGCGCGTATTTGTCCATCAGCGCGGCGAATTCAGGCGTGTCGCGGAAGGCAACAAGCCGCTGGTTGATCTCAGCGAGGAGATCCTGGTCGTCGAGGCGAACCGCATAGCTCGCGAGGCCGCGGGGCTTGCCGTCGCCAAAATCCGGTTGCGCGAAAGGATGGGCCCGTTCGAGGCTGTCGTCGTTCAGATGACGCAGCTGTGTCTCGAGAATGATGGCGACATTGACATAAGCATCGGCGCGCCCGGCCTTGACCGCCGCATAGCCGCTCGTATCGTCGGGGATGGTGACGATCTGCTCGTCCTTGACTCCCATGGCCTTGGCATTGTCGCGCAAGCCCGTACCGCCTGCCGTATTGGCCAGCTTCAGTGACGGATCCTTGGCAATGTCGGCATAGCTGTGCAGCTTTTTGGGATTGCCCTTGGGCACCGCGATCGCGTCACCCACGACATAAAGCGGTTCGACAAAGGCCACCTGCTTGCAGCGGTTGGGCCGGATATAGATCGCGGGGATGATGTCGAAGCGCTTGGCGGCGAGACCGGGAATGAGACCGCCGAAATTGGTGAGTCCGCCTTCCAGGTTCTTGATGCCCATATCCGCGAGGACGTGCCTCAGCACTTCGATGTCGAAACCGGTGAGCTCGCCATCGGGTGTGGCATAGGCGAGCGGCGCCTCATTGGCGAAGCCGACACGCAGCGTGCCGCTCGCTTTCGCCTTGGCGAGCGTGTCACCGGCCTCAGCGTCGATTGCCGCGGCGGACAGTAGTGACAGCGCCGAAATGGCCGCCACTGCGAGGTGCCGAGTTGTACGTCGTGCTGCTGCCTTCAGCATTGATGTCTCTCCCCGTTGTTGCTGGCACCTGTTTCGGCGCTCGTTAACCTGGCGAATAATTGACAACAATTTTGTCATCTTTGTCAAGACAGTTATCGCATCCTCATTCTATTGTTCACTTAAGCTACTGTTTAACATATACAATATTAAACTACAAATTTTATCCAACGGACCAGCCATGCGAAACTGCGATTCAAAATATTGTTGACAAAAATGCTGACCGCATTCTACGAAAGAGGGAAAGCACAGCATCCAAGGGACGACAGAAGACGATGCCGAGAGACCGCGCCATTGCTCACCGCGTAGCGAGCCTTCGCCCTTCCGCAACGGTCGAGATGACGGAGAAAGTCCGTGCCGCGAAGGCCGCCGGCCGCCGCATCCTTTCGCTGGCAAGCGGCGACCCCAACATCCCGACCGATCCGCGCATCATCGAGGCGGCGCATGCGGCACTCAAAGCCGGTGACACCCGCTACGGCCCCGTGCTCGGCGATCCGAGGCTGCGCGCCGCGCTCGCCGCGCATGAGCAACGTCGCTCCGGCGCGCAATATGAAGAAGCCGACATCATCATCACGCCCGGCGGCAAATTCGCCCTGCTCACGGCTCTCATGGGTATTGTCGAACCCGGTGCCGAGGTGCTGGTGCCCGAACCCGGCTGGGTGAGCTATGGTCCGTGCGTCGAGCTCTGCGCCGGCAAGCCGGTGCTCCTGCCCATGCTCGATCGCATCGGCCTTCCGGCCCTCGAAGCCGCCATCACCGAGCGCACGGTCGCGGTCATCGTCAACTCCCCCGTCAATCCAACTGGCCGCGTCATCACCCAGAAAGAGATCGACGGCCTTGTCGATCTCGCCGAACGCCACAAACTGTGGATCGTCTTCGACCAGGTCTATTCGGATCTCGTCCACGACACTTCCTTTCCGACCCCGCAAGGGACAGCAAAGGGCCGCGCCTTCACCTTCGTCGTCGACAGCTTCTCCAAGACCTTCGGCATGACGGGCTGGCGGCTCGGCTATCTCGCGGTGCCGCCGGGCCTGTCGAAGCCTATCAGCCGTTTCATTCAGCATTCGATCTATTGCGTGCCCGGTGCGGTCCAGGCGGCCGGCCTCAAGGCTCTGCAAATCTACGACGAGGTCCTGCCCGGCTACCGGGAGATGTTTCGGCGCCGTCAGCGCGACGCGGCGGCCCGGCTCGATGCCGTTCCCGGCATCAAATGCGCAGCACCGAACGCCTCTTTCTACCTCTTCCCTTCTGTCGCGGCCGACGACCGCGCGCTGGCTGCACGCTGGCTCGACCAACATGATGTGGCAACCGTCCCCGGCTCCGCTTTCGGCGGCACAGGGTCAGGCCACTTGCGCCTGACCGTGACCGCGTCGGACAAGGAGATCGATGAGGCGCTCTCTCGCATCGCGGCAGCGGGCGTAGCGTGAGGCGGCCATGAGCAGCGGCCTCACCGAAATCCCCTGCACCTTGATGCGCGGCGGCACCTCCAAGGGCCCGTTCTTCCTCGCCCAGGATCTGCCATCCGATATCGCGACGCGCGACCGCGTCCTCCTGGCGGCGCTCGGCTCACCGGACACGCGGCAAATCGATGGTGTCGGTGGTGCTGATCCCTTGACCAGCAAGGTCGGGATCGTCTCGCGCTCATCGCGCAGCGATGTCGATCTCGAATTCCTCTTCGCGCAAGTGAGCGTCGACAAGGCGCAAGTCGATACCACGCCCAATTGCGGCAACATGCTCGCCGCGGTCGTTCCCTTCGCGATCGAGCGTGGCTTGATCGCAGCGCGTGACGGCTCGACGACGGTTCGCGTATTGACTCTCAATACCGGTACTATTGCCGACATCACCGTCGAGACACCGGCCGGTGCGCTCACTTATGTCGGCAACACCCGTATAGATGGCGTTCCTGGAACGCATGCGCCGATCTCGATCGCCTTCCGTGACACCGCAGGCTCGGTCTGCGGCAAGCTGCTGCCGACTGGCAATACGCTCGATGTCATCGATGACGTGCCATGCACGCTGATCGACAATGGCATGCCGGTCGTCATATTGCCGGCCGAGCGGCTCGGCATCACGGGCCATGAGACACGCGATGCGCTCAATGCCCATGGCGACCTCAAGACCACGCTCGAGCGCATCCGCCTCAAGGCTGGCATGCTGATGGGCCTCGGCGATGTCGCAGCGAAACCCATTCCCAAGATGACCTTGATCTCACCGCCGCGTGCCGGCGGTGTGGTCAATACACGCACCTTCATCCCGCATGTATGCCATGCGAGCATTGGCGTGCTCGGTGCGGTGACCGTGGCCACCGCCTGCGTGCTGAAGCGCTCGGTGGCCCAAGGCATTGCCGCAGCATCCTCCTCCGGCCCGATGTCGATCGAGCATCCAAGTGGGGAATTCACGGTCGATCTCGACATGAGCGAAGGACCTGAAGGACCACAAATCATCAAGGCCGCACTCATCAGGACGGCGCGCCGGCTGTTTTCGGGCTCGGTCGCCGTGCCGCGCTCGCTCTGGGCGGGTGCTGATCAGTTGAAAAGAACTATGAAGGGAGAAGCCGCATGACGGCCAAAACAGGATTGATTGTCAGCGCGCATTCCGCCGACTTCGTGTGGCGTGCCGGTGGCGCCATCGCGCTCCACGCTGCGCGAGGCTATCATGTGCGTGTCGTCTGCCTGTCATTCGGCGAGCGCGGTGAATCCGCCAAGCTCTGGCGCGAAAAGGACATGACGGAGGAAATCGTCAAGCGCGAGCGGCGCAAGGAGGCTCTGGCTGCCGCGCAAATCCTCGGCTGCGAGGTGGTGTTCCTCGACCGCGGCGACTATCCGCTCACCTCCGACAAGGAGCTGCTCTTCACGCTGGTCGATCACTTCCGCGAGCTCATGCCGAGCTTCGTGCTCTCGCATTCGCTCGCCGATCCTTATAATTTCGACCATCCGTTGGCGACGCATCTGGCCCAGGAAGCCCGGATCATCGCCCAAGCCCACGGCCATAAGCCCGGAGGCAGCGTCCTCGGCGCGCCGCCGGTCTATCTCTTCGAGCCGCACCAGCCCGAGCAATGCGAGTGGCGGCCGGAAGTGTTCCTCGATATCGGCCCGGTCTGGGACAAGAAGCGCAAGGCCTTCGAATGCATGGCCGCGCAAGAACACCTCTGGGAATACTATACCCGCACGGCGCTGCAGCGCGGCAACCAGGCGGCGCGCAATACCGGCCGGAAGGTCATCTATGGCGAAGCCTATCAGCGCGTATTCCCCGATCTCGTGGAGCACTTCTGATGAAGCCCGTCGCGATAAGAAATATCCCGCGCGCCGATGCCCATGTCATTGCGCGCCTTGGCGCCGCCGGCGTCTCCACGGCTCATGAAGCCCAGGGACGCACCGGACTCGCCAAACCCTATCTGCGACCTGCCTGGCCCGGCGGAACGGCTTTCGGCAGCGCCGTCACCGTTCTGGCGCGGCCGGGCGACAACTGGATGATCCATGTCGCGGTCGAGCTTTGCAAGGAAGGCGATGTGCTGGTTGTCGGGCTCAGCTCCGACAATGCCGACGGCATGTTCGGCGAGTTGCTGGCGACATCGCTCATGGCGCGCGGCGTGCGCGGGCTCATCATCGATGCCGGCTGCCGCGATGTCTTCGCGCTCAAGGAGATCGGCTTCCCCGTCTGGTGCCGCGCCGTCAGCGCGCAAGGCACCGTCAAGGCCTCGCTCGGCGCCGTCAATGTGCCCGTGGTGGTCGCCGGCGTCTTGGTGGATCCCGGTGACGTCGTCATCGCCGACGATGATGGCGTGGTGTTCGTGCCGCGCCTGACGGCGAGCGACATCGCCGAAAAATGCGACGCGCGGCTTGCCAAGGAAAGCTCGGTCCGCGCCCGGCTCGCCAAGGGCGAGCTCGGACTCGATATCTATGGCATGCGCGATGCGCTTGCCAAAGCGGGCCTCGTCTATCTCGACGATGCGAACGCGCTTGAAGGCCCTAATAGGAAGGACGCATAATGCCTTACTGGTACGAGACCGTCATCGAGGTCTTCAAGCGCAACGAGATCCGCCTTGTCACCTATGTGCCCGACAAGGTGCTGGCGCCGCTTATCAAGGCCATCGAGGCGGATGATTATTTCACGAGTTTCATCCCGGCGCGCGAAGAGGAGGCGCTGGGCATCGTCTGCGGCGGCTGGATGGGCGGCATGCGCGGCATCGTGCTCATGCAGACCAGCGGCTTTGCCACGCTCGCCAATGTTCTGGCCTCGCTCGCCGTGCCCTATCAGATCCCGCTTCTCATGATGATCTCGGAACGCGGCACGCTTGGCGAGTTCAATCTCGGCCAGGCCATGGTCTGCCGCACCATGCGGCCGCTCCTTTCTTCGCTCGGCATCGAAACCTACACGCTGTCGCGGCGCGACGAGCTCGACTTCATGGTCGACCGAACGATCAGTCAGGCGCTCGCCACGCATGCCCCGGCGGCCCTCATCCTTTCACCCTTGCTCACCCACGCCAGACGTCAGGAGGCCTGACGATGACCGTCCATGCCGCAATAGCCGAGCCGCGACTGAGCCGCTTCGATCTCACCTGCAGGCTCGTGTCCCGGCTGAAGAATGACGAGGCCGTCGTCGGCGGCATCGGCAACAGCAATTTCGATCTCTGGGCCGCAGGCCCTCGCCCGCAGAATTTCTATATGCTCGGCAGCATGGGGCTCGCCTTCCCCATCGCTCTCGGCCTGGCTTTGGCGCAACCCAATCGCCGCATCGTCGCCATCGAGGGCGACGGTTCATTGCTCATGCAACTCGGCTGTCTCGCGACGATTGCGGAACGCTCACCATCCAACCTGACCCTGCTCGTCATGGATAACGGAACCTATCAGATCACGGGCGGACAGAAGACTGCGACGCATCACGGCGCCGATCTTGTTACGATCGCTCGCGGCTGCGGGATCGCCGACAGCAACTGGGCGGCGGATACGGAAGAATTCGAAGACCTGTTGGGCACCGCGCTTGCCGGCGATCGCCCGCATGTGATCGCCGCGAAAATCGACGGGGCTTCTGGTCGCGAGACCACGGATCGCGATCCGGCCTGGATCCGCGACAGCTTCATGCGCGGCCTTGGCACGCGAAACTAGGAGCGGGCATCCATGTCTCAGGCGGCGGAGCTGCGCTCGTTCATTGGCGGTGGCTTCGTGCCGGGCGGCCAAAGATTCGAGGTCAAAGACAAGTATCTCGGGACCCGGCTCGCGGAAGTGAACACGGCGAGCGACGCTAACGTCGAGCTTGCCCTATCTACCGCCGAGCGCGCCTTTCGCACCGATGTCCCGGCCCCCGCGCGCCGCTTCGAGATCCTGTCGACTGCTTCCCGACTACTCAGCGAGCGCCGCAATGCTTTCGCCGCGATGCTGACGGCCGAGGCCGGTTTCACGCTCGCAGACGCCGCCAACGAGGTCGATCGCGCCGTGCTGACTCTCAGCCTCTGCGCGGACGAGGCTCGCCGCATCGCGGGTGAGATGGTCCCGCTCGCCGCCTCGCCGCGCCAGGAGAACCGCGTCGCCTTCACCATCCGCATCGCCATTGGCGTCGTTTGCGCGATCACGCCGTTCAACTCGCCCTTGAATGTCGTGCTGCACAAGATCGGACCGGCCCTGGCGGCGGGCAATGCCGTGATCCTGAAGCCATCGGGCTTGACACCCCTCACTGCGCAAATGATCGCGGAGCTTTTGATCGAAGCTGGCCTGCCGGCGGGGCTGATCTCGGTGCTGCATGACAGCAAGGGAGAGGCGGCACGCGCACTGCTCGCCGATCAGCGTGTCGGCTTTTATACCTTCACCGGCAGTACCCGCGTCGGCAGGCTGATCCAGAATGCCGCCGGCCTGCGCCGCACTCAACTCGAGCTCGGCAGCATCGCCAGCACCATCGTCTGCGCCGACGCCGATCTCGAACGCGCACTGCCCAAGATCGCCAACGCCGGCTTCCGCAAGGCAGGACAGGTGTGCACATCCGTGCAACGCCTCTATGTCCAGAGCAAACGCTTCGAGCAGGTACGTGACAGTCTTGTCGATCTTGCCCGGCACATGCCCGCGGGCGATCCGCGTGACAGCGCAACGCGCATCGGCCCCATGATCTCCGATGAGGCCGCAAGTCGCGTCGAAGGCATGTTGCGCGAAGCCGAAACATCCGGTGCCGGGATCTGCTGTGGCGGCGTCCGAACCGGACCGGTGCTCTCCCCGACAATCCTGACGAATGTAAAGGCGGGGCTGCGGGTACTGGATGAGGAGATCTTCGGCCCGGTGCTGTCGATCCTTCCGTTCGAGTCGCTCGATGAGGCCATCGCTTCCGCCAACGCCACCCCATTCGGTCTTTCCGTCGGGTTGTTCACGCAAGATCTCTCCACCGCCCTTCCCTCCGCCATGAAGCTCCGCTTCGGCTCGGTTCATATCAACGAGACCTCAAGTGCGCGGGCCGATGCGATGCCTTTTGGCGGGGTCAAGGACAGCGGCTTCGGGCATGAGGGCCCGAAATATGCCGTCCGGGAATACACCGAAGAGCGCCTCGTCACGCTCACGGCGTGACGAATTTGCTCACATCAACCCTTGACTGATGGCAATATTGTTGACAATATAGATGTCATAATAGTTATCAAAAAAGCTACGTTGGGTTGAGGTGTTTTATGACGCCCACCAGCGCATTCAAGGGGAGAGAACATGCGTCGAGCCTTATTGCGCATGAGAACCGCTTTTGTCGGTCTGATGCTTGTCAGCGGATTCTCGGGTGGCGCTTTCGCCGAGACGACCCTCGAAAAGATCAAGGCACAAGGCAGCATCCGAATGGGCTTCACCAATGAAGCGCCCTTCGCCTATGCGACGCCGGACGGCCAATTGACCGGTGTCGTCATCGATGTCCTGCATCAGATCTTCGACAAGATGGGCGTCAAGGAATTCGACGGCGGTCTCACCACCTTCGGCGGCCTCATTCCTGGCCTGAAAGCCAAGCGCTTCGACCTCGTCACCTCATCCATCTACATAAAGCCTGACCGCTGCGCCCAGGTCGCCTTCGCCGAACCGCTCTATATTCTGGGAGACGGCATTGTCGTGACGGCAGGCAATCCGAAGAAGATCCACAGCTATGCCGACATCGCAAAAGATCCGACGATCAAGCTCGCTTATACGGTCGGCGGCACCGGTATTACCGACAACGCCAAGGCGATGGGCGTGAAGGACGAGCAGCTTGTCGCGGTCACCGACGACCCTGGCGGCTATGCCGCGGTCCAGGCGGGCCGCGCCGATGGTTTCGCCAATCCGGCGACCATCCTCGAAGGCCAGCTCAAGGCACTCGGTGATTCCGGCCTCGAGCGCGCTTCGCCCTTCGAGCAGCCCTCCGAGAACGGCAAACCGCGCTATGGTTTCGCGAGCTTCGCGGTGCGGCTTGAAGATCAGGACCTGCTTGCCGAGATCAACAAGCATCTGGCGGAGCTGCGGACCCGGCCGGAATTCATGGCGATCATGGAGAAGTATGGCTTCACCAAAGACGATATGATTCCAGCGGGTGTGACGACCACGAAAATTTGCGCGGGCTAGCCTGAGAAACCGGCAGACGGAAGGAACATATATGTCAGAACTAGGTTTGATTCCGGCGCGGCACGGCAAAGCGGTATTGCTGCGCAGAGGCGAGACGATCGAAGTCATCAATACACATGGCCATCAGGCGGTCGATACCTGGGCCTTCAACGCCAGCGATGTGAGCGAGATGATGTCGATGGAGCACACCCGTTCCGTCAACAGCCGCGTCTATGTCAATGAAGGCGACACCCTCTCCAGCAATCTGCGCCGCCCGATGCTCACGATCGTCAACGATACCACTCCCGGCCGGCACGATGCTCTTCTCTGTGCCTGCAACCAGTCCGTCTATACCGAGCTCGGCGCCAAGGAATACCACCGGAACTGCCAGGACAATCTCGCCGAGGCCTTGCAGGAGTTCGACGTCACGCCACCGACGACGCCGAGCCCGCTCAACCTGTTCTTCAACGTGACGGTCGGCCCGAAAGGCGAGGTCCTTCGCCAGCCGCCGGTCACCAAGCCGGGCGATCTGGTCGCGCTCCGCGCTGAGATGGACTTGTTCGTCGTGTTCTCGAGCTGTCCGCAAGATATCACGCCCGTCAACGGCCCGGCGCGCACGCCGCGCGATGCTCACTACAGGATCATTTCCGACCGCCAGAGATGACGCTCTCCTACCGATTCGCAACTGATTGAACAGGGACTTCGAAGGAGATACCCGCAATGAGCGAATTCGAGCACAAGCTCAAGATAGCGACACGCCTTGCCGGCAAGAGCAAGGTCTCACGCCGCGACTTCGTCCAACTCGCCCTGGCGGCAGGCTTCACGGCCGCCGCCGGCAATGCGATGTTCATCAAAGCGGTGCGCGCCGAACCAAAGAAGGGCGGCTCAGCCCGCTTCGGCCTCGCGCACGGCGCCACCACCGACACACTCGATCCAGTGGGTTACCCCGACACTTTCACCCAATGTGCCTTCTGGGGTGGATTGTCGAACAGCCTCACCGAAATCGACGCCAAGGGCGATATCGTTGCCGATCTCGCCGAATCCTTCGAGCCTTCCGATGGCGCCAGGAAATGGGTATTCAGGCTGCGCAAGGGCGTGACTTTCCACCATGGCAAGACGGTCACACCGGATGATGTCGTGGCTTCATTCCGCCATCATATGGGGCCTCAATCCAAATCAGCCGCCAAGTCGCTGCTCGAGCCGATCACCGACATCAAGGCGGATGGTCCGGAGAATGTGATTTTCACGCTCAAGGACGGCAGCGCCGACTTCCCCTATCTGGTAAGCGACTATCACATCCCGATCATGCCGACCAACGACGGCAAGTCAGACTGGCAGTCCGGCATTCGCACCGGCCCCTTTACACTGGAGAAATTCGAGCCGGGCCTGTCCGCACGACTCAAGCGCAACCCGAACTACCACAAATCGAACCAGCCCTATCTCGATGAGGTCGAGTTCATCGCCATCACCGATGTGACGGCGCGCACCAATGCGTTGACCACGGGCGCGGTGGACTGGATCGGTCGCGCCGATCTAAAAACGCTTGACCTCTTGAAGCGCAATCCTGACGTCGAGCTCCTCGAGCTTTCGGGGTATGGCCATTATGTTCTGCCGATGAACACGACGGTGGCGCCTTTCGACAACAACGATGTGCGCATGGCCATGAAATACGCGATCGACCGTGACGAGATCCAGAAGAAGATTTTCCGCGGCCATGCGACGGTCGGCAACGACAATCCGATACCCAAGTCGGTCAAATATGCGATCGACCCCGAGCCCAGGCACAAATACGATCCCGACAGGGTCAAATTCCATCTGAAGAGGGCAGGCCTTGACAGCCTGAAGGTCGATCTCTCCGCCGCCGATGTGATCTTTGCAGGCGCCGTCGATGCGGCCATCCTCATCAAGGAGACGGCGGCCAGATGCGGTATCGACATCAATGTCGTGCGCGAGGCGGATGATGCCTATTGGGACAATATCTGGATGAAGAAGTCCTGGTGCGTGGCGTCGTGGAGCGGCCGCCCGACCGCCGACTGGATGTTCTCGACCGTCTATGCCGCCGATGCGGCTTGGAACGAGACCTTCTGGAAGAACAAGCGCTTCAATGAGCTACTCCTGCAAGGCCGCGCCGAGCTGGATGAAGCCAAGCGTGCGGCCATTTACGCCGAGATGCAGCAGCTCGTGCATGATGATGGCGGTGTCATCGTCCTCGTCTTCAACAACTTCGTGACCGCCAATTCAAGGAAGCTTGCCCATGGCGATGTCGCCGCCAATTGGGAGAATGACGGTCTGAAGATCGCCGAGCGCTGGTGGCTGGCATGATTGATGGGGCCGCCTTGATGCGGCCCACGATCACCGCTCACTAAAGGGGTTCTGGCGCACGGTGAGATTGATGCCGAGCGTGTCGGCGGTGTCGAAATAGGTGAAGCCCCAACCGTCTTCATGCCGTCCCTTCTGCTGCACCTCAAGGCCGAGTTCCTTGCCTTTGGCCTCGGCTGCATCCACGTCATCGACGAGAAAACCGATGCTAAACACCCCTTCCCCGCGAATCTCAAGGAAGGTCTTGTGCCGGCTCGGCCGGTCATCCTTGGGCGACATGAATTGCAGATCGACGCCGTCGATGCGGCAGAACTTGTAGTGGATCGAGGCCAGCGTCTCGGCGTCATTGCCCTCGAGGAGCGTGTAGTTACCCGGGTGATCGTAGTCGGTGAGCTCGATGCCGATGGCGCGCAGGAAGGATTCGACCTTCGCCATGTCGCGGACGATGACATGGACGTGGTGGACACGGCTGAAGGGATAGTTCGCGGGCATTGCGGGCTCTCCTTTGTTCGGTGAAGATCAGCTTTCAGTGGCGCAAGTGATCGGCGCCTTGCCGAGCCGCTCGCAGCCGGTGTCGGTAACGAGGAAGGTTTCGCCGGGAATCCCGCTCACACCTTTGTCGGTGATGGCGAGGAACATAAAGAACACCATGCCCGGCTCGGCGATCACCGGATTGTCGCGATAGAGCATTGGCCAGTCCATCCAGTTCGGCGAGAAGGTGGTGCCGAGACTGTAGCCGCAAGCATTCAGGTTGTTCTCGATGAAGCCGGCCTTCTCGAGCGTCCGGATATAGACGTTGAAGACATTGC
The DNA here is from genome assembly GCA_021828105.1 of Pseudomonadota bacterium. Taxonomy (GTDB): domain Bacteria; phylum Pseudomonadota; class Alphaproteobacteria; order Rhizobiales; family Aestuariivirgaceae; genus Taklimakanibacter. The sequence continues at coordinate 82,260 of JAKATG010000016.1, read as the reverse complement.
CGACCGGATCGCCAGGGCGTAGCGCATTGGAGCTCGCCTCCAGTGCAGCCATGGCATGCTTGTGGATCTCGAGCTGCCGCGCATTCGCCTTGCCAATGGTCACCACGCGCATCAGGCAGGAGTGATAGTGCCGATAGACGCCGGCAAATTCGAGCGTGAGTTGCTCGCCGGCGGCGACATGGCGCCTGCCGGACGTGTAGCGGCCGAGATGCGACCCGGGGCCCGACTGGATGATGAATTCGTTTCCGGAATAGTCGCCATCGCCTTTGAACACGGCGCCCTGCATGGCGGCAAGAATGTCGCCTTCGAATGCGCCGGGCTTCGCCAGCCGCAGACCCTCGGCCAAAGCAGCATCCGCCAGTTCCGCAGCCTTGCGCACATAGGCGATCTCGGCCGGCCGCTTCACGACACGTTGACGCGTGATCAGGAGCGAAGCGTCCACCAGCCGACAGAAGCCTTCGAGGGCTGCGGCAAGCGCCTGGCCATTCTGCGCCGTGAGCCCGTAGGCCTCCCATTCGACGCCGAGACGGTGCCCCGCGCAGCCATGCTCGGCCAGTATCGTCTTGAGCTCGGCAGCGGGATTGGCGTCCGGTCGATCCGCCCATATGCGGATGTCTTCTATATTTGACGTGTAGCGGGCGGCGCGTGCATCGGGTGCGCGTGTCAGGAGCGTCGTGCGCCCATCGGCCCCAAGATACAGACACTGGAAGAAGACATAGCCGAAGGTGTCGTAGCCGGTCAGGTAATACATGCTTTCCTGGCGGAACATCAGCAGACCATCGAGGCCGTCCCGCGCCATCCGGGCGATCGTCTCCGCTTTGCGGGCGGCGAATTCCTGGTCCGTGAAATGCAGTGGCATCGGGCGTCTCCCACCTCGGATACCTTCGCTTATAACTGTTATCAATTTTGTCAACAAAATAGTATAGAGCCAGCTCTGTTAATGAGTTTTGCGCAATATTCTCCACAAGTTAATCAATTGACATTGTCGCCCAAATTGATGACAATCGTGCGAATCAAACACTGAGCTCGATCGGCATGACCCACCGTCTCTGCATCATCGGCTTCGGCGAAGCCGGAGCGATTTTCGGTGCTGCGCTCACCAGCCACGTGCCTGTCCGCAGCTACGACATTCTTCAGGGGACGCCTGCTTTCACGAAGAAGGCGGCGCAGTTCACAGGCAGTGGGATCGAATTCGCGGTGTCGGCTGCTGAAGCCGCGCAAGGTGCGCAAATCGTTCTGTCTCTGGTCACCGCAGCCGCATCGCTCGATGTTGCGAGAGAAGCCGCAACCTATCTCAAGCCCGGACAGATTTTCCTCGACTTCAACTCGGTCTCGCCCGGCACCAAGAAGGCAAGCGCCGCTGTGATCGAGCGATCAGGAGCCGCCTATGTCGATGGCGCGATCATGGCGCCCGTGCCGTCACGCGCGCTCGCCGTTCCAATCCTGCTGGCCGGCAGCCATGCTGCCTCCGTTGTCAACGGGCTCTGCGGCTATGGCATGAATCTCGAAGTCGTCGCGGACCAGGTCGGCATTGCCGCCGCGACCAAGATGTGCCGGAGCATCATCATCAAGGGTATCGAGGCCCTGTGCTCGGAAGCTTTTCTCGCGGCGCGCGCGCATGGCGTCGAGAGTCGCGTATTGGCTTCACTGAACGATACGTTTCCGGGAACCGACTGGAATAAGTATGCGGGCCATCAAGTGGGGCGCTCGCTGGTGCACGGGCGCAGACGCGCCGCCGAGATGCGCGAAGTCGCGACCACGGTCAGGGAAGCAGGGCTCGAGCCGCTCATGGCCATGGCGACAGCGCTTCGTCAGGATTGGGCCGCCGACCTTTCTGACGGCAGTCCCGCCCTGAAAAAGAGACACGATGACGAGTGGCTTGAAACGCTCGACCTGATCCTGGCAGCGGGCGCAGGCGATCACGTTCGTGCAACCGGCACGTAACGAGAGCACGGGGACAAGCGGAAAGGAACGAGGGACGTGGCACGCAGCAAGGAAAAGAGCGATCCGACAGCGGTCTTGCGCAAGGCGATCGAGACTGGTCATTTCATGCCGAGCCAGCGGCTGGTCGAGGCGGATCTGGCAGCGTGGCTCGGCACCAATCGGTCGAATGTCAGGCTGGCGCTGGGCAAGCTCGAGCAGGAAGGCCTGGTCGTCTCCGAGCCCAATCGCGGGGCCCGCGTCCGGGTCATCAGTGAGCAAGAGGCGCTGGAAATCCTGCAAGTGCGCGCCTCGCTCGAATCGCTGATCGCCCGGCAGGCGGCCGCCAAGGCAAATGCCGCCGACCGCAAGCGGCTGCGCGACATTCTCGAAACCATGCGGGAAGCGATCGACAAGGAAGATTTCACCACCTATTCCGGCCAGAATGGCGCCTTGCATGCAGAGATCCGTAAGATCTCCGGGCATCAGACGGCGAGCCGGTTGCTCGCGACGCTGAACTCGCAGATCGTGCGCTTCCAGTTCCGCACCATCCTGTTTCCGGGCCGCATCCACCAGTCCATCCGCGAGCATACCGAGATCGTCGAGGCGATCTGCGCCGGTGATCAGGACCGTGCCGACAAAGCGATGCGCAGTCACCTGGCGAATGTAACCGAAACGCTCGAACGCAGCCTGGCGGCTCTCGCGCGGCACGCGGTCTGAAGCTCCACGGATTCACATGAAGATCTACGGCGATATGATCTCGCCCTACGTCCGGATATGTTTCGTGGCTGCACATGAAGCCGGGCTGGGCGGCGAGCTGGAGCTCATTGCGACCGACGTCAAAGTGGCGACCGAGAATGAGGAGCTTGCCGCTCTTTCTCCGATCGCCCAGATACCCGTCCTGGTTACACCGGACGGAGCCGTGCTTCACGATTCCCGCGTCATTGTCGACCACCTCAACCAGGCGTGCGATCAGAAACTGCTCGCCCGTGGTGGGGACGAACGTCACCGCACCTTGACGCTGCAGGCCATCGGAATCGGGATTGCCGATGCGGCCGTCGCATATCGCAATGAAATCGCACAGCGGCCTGAGCGCTTGCATTGGCACACCTGGCTCGACCGCCAGAAGCTCAGGGTGGAGCGTGCGCTCGATGCACTCGAAGCTCGCTGGCAGCGCGAGCTCTGCCAAGTGAATGTTGGCTCGATCACTGTCGCCGTCGCACTTGCCTATCTGGACTTCCGCTTCGATGCATGGTCATGGCGAAACGGCCGGCCATCGTTGACCACCTTTCACCAACGATTCAACACACGATCGTCGATGCAGGCGACCGTCCTCCCCGGGCTTGATACGACTATATATCTGCGTCACCAGCCGTGAGCAAAAAGGATGGGTGTTTATGGCCTCAGCAATTGTCGTTCCAATCCACAATTGGAGTTATGGCTCAGCCCGCAACATTTATCAGAATCTTCAGATGATCGTTGCCGGCCTCTGTCAACGTCTCGAATCCTTCTGTGACGGCTTGCTCCAGGCTCACGCGTCCGGTGATGATCCGCTCCGCCGGAAATCTGCCGCTCGCGATCATGGCAACCAGGCGCGGCCCGAGCGTAATGTCATTGCCCCAGCAGCCGACGAGCCTCAGCCCCTTCTCGCACAGCTTGAACATGTCGACCTCGGGTTTCTCGACAAAGAGGCCGACTTGCGCAATCGTTCCGGTGCGCTTCGTCACCCTGATGCACAGGTCGAGTGCCGCAGGATGGCCAGCGCATTCGATGGCGGCATCGACGCCGACGCCCGATTCCGTCTCGGCTTCGATTCTTTGGACCAGATCGTCGGTCGATCCGCCATGAAGCGACAAGCCTTCGAAATCCGCGAGCCGCGCGCGGCGACCGTCATTCGGCTCATAGACGAAGATCCTCGAGGCGCCGGCCGCGCGCGCTGCAAGCGCGGTCAGTGCGCCGATGGGACCGGCGCCGGTGATCAGCACGGTGCTTCCCGCTACGATACCGGCATTGTCGATGGCATTCACCGCCACGGCCGAAGGCTCGAGCACGGCGCCCTGCTCGTCGCTCACATTGTCCGGAAGCCTGACGACATTCTGCTCCGGCACCAGGGCGTATTCACCCATGCCGCCCCAATGCCAGGTGAGGCCCACGAGGCCCGTCGCCGCGCTGAACTGGCCCAGATTGCGGCGCGCATAGTAGTCCCCGGCCTTCATCAGATGCGGGAGGATCGCCACGCGATCACCCGGCCTGACCGTCGTTACCGTCTTTCCGACATCCGTGACCACGGCCGAGAATTCATGGCCCAGGATGATGGGGATCCTGGCACCGGTCACGGGATGGGGCTCAATTGGCAGGATGATCGGCCCGGCGACATATTCATGCAGATCAGTCCCACAGATGCCGCAATGCGAGATCTTCAGGATCACTTCATCGCCGACCGGCTTGGGTGGCGGAGGAACGTCTTCGAGCCTCAGGTCACGAGCCTTGTGGAAACGCAGCGCTTTCATCACGGAAACCTCACCGTCATCCTTATCTGAATCCCCGATACCATAGCTTTGTCGGGCCTATGAAGGCTTCCGGTGATTGGGAAAGGCCGCCGGGCGATTGCTGGGATGGCACGGCATCGTGCGCGGGGCATAGGGAGCCTCCGCACCCAACTCCTCCGCGGCGTGCCATATCCAGCGCGGATTCCACATGGCCCCGCGCGCAAGGCACACGAAATCGGCCTTGCCGCCGGCGAGAATATCCTCAGCCTGGCGCGCCGACGTGATGAGACCGACCGCGACGGTTGGAATCTGCGCCTCTTTGCGGATCGCCTCGGAAAACGGCACCTGATAGCCGAGCGCGAGCGGTATCTTCTGCGCCGGATGGAGCGCACCGCTCGAGGCGTCTATGTAATCGCAACCCAGCGCCTTCAGCTCCTTGGCGAGCACGATCGAGTCTTCGACCGACCAGCCGTTCTCGAGCCAGTCCGACGCCGAGAGGCGCACGCCCATGGGCTTGTCCTCGGGCCAGGCCGCACGGGCCGCGGCGAACAGCTCTAGGCCAAAGCGCAAGCGGTTCTCGAGGCTGCCGCCATACCCGTCCTTACGCTTGTTCGACAGCGGCGACAGGAACTGATGCACCAGATAGCCGTGGCCGAAATGGAGCTCGACCAGATCATAGCCGATGCGCTCGGCGCGCCGCACGGCGCTCACGAAGTCGGCTTTCACCTGCTCGATATCCGCCTCCGTCATCGCGCGCGGCACATGCCAACCTTCATCATAGGAAATGGCCGACGGCGCCACCGTTTCCCACGCCCCCTGCTCGCCGGACAGCGGCTTTCCGCCGAGAGCCGGCGGCAAGGTGGAGCCCTTGCGTCCGGCATGCCCGAGCTGAAGGCCGTGCTTGGCGACACCATATTGCCGGCAGAAGTCGATGACACGCTTCATCGCCGCCTCGTTGGCGTCGCTGCACATAGCCGCGCATTTGAGCGTGATGCGACCCTGCAGATTGACATGGGTCGATTCCGTCATGACCAGCGCGCCGGTTCCGCCGAGGGAGAACTGGCCGAGCTGCAGAATGTGCCAGTCATTCGCCGAGCCTTCGTTTGAATTGTATTGGCACATGGGCGATACGATCGCCCGGTTCGCGAGCGTCAGGCCGCGCAAAGTGATCGGGGTGAAAAGAGTGCTTGTCATCCAGTGCTTCCAGTCTTTCTGCGGTCGGTGGAGGCTTGCCCGACAAAGCGCTGACACGAGAAATCGTCCGCCTGCCGACAAAGCGGGCGCCAGCCGTCGGTGCAGGTCAATCCTCCCAAGATGCGCGAAAATGGCAGAAGGGAGCCGCGAGAACACGCGGCAACATTCTCAAAATGGAAATCGAACCCGCAGCCTCGTCGGAACGGCAATTCAGCTCAGTCGTGAATGGCGACAAGGGCACAGCACAAAGCCCAAAAAACCGCATATTCGTTTCCGCCGATATTCCACAACCATTTCCCGTGCGACACGCGATAAATGGCGCCTGCTACAATGCACAAATGGACAGTCGCGACGACAGCGGCCCATGGACTAAAAAGCCCGAAAACGAGAAGAACCGTCAGAATCGCTTCAACGACACCGGCCGTATACATCCAGAATTTGGGTGGTTTGAATCCGGCCGTCTGAAAGAACCCCAACGCCGCGGGCTCAAAGAGCTTTCCTGCAACATGCGGGATGAAAAACAGACCACACAGAATTCGCAGCACGTCCACTGTATCGTGAACGTTAAGCACTTCGCTGAGAATGCCCATCACTCGACCCCGGTCTGTTGACGCGCTCTGGCAAAATCTCGCTTCCATTGCATTCGAGTTCACGACTGTGTTTCATCGCAGAAGGATGCCCCATATTCCGGACATGACGGCGCGACGGTATTCTCAAAATGAATATACTCTCACGTGACGGGCTCCATGATCTTGCATCAAGATAATCCGGCAAGTGAAGAACATCGATAACAGGCCAGCGACCCCCTTTAGTGGCTGAGAAGCATGCTGCGCCAAATTTGACGGACGTCGACAGGGCTGAGCGAGATCGAGCAATCCGAGAATACGCGAGGTCCTCGAACCAATCATGGGAGGAACCTTATGAACATGAAATCGCTTCTAGGCTTGGCTGGCGCTATCGCCATACTCACGGGGGCGTCCTGGACGCGGGCCGCTGAGGTGAGCGTCGCCGAATTCACCAGTCTCGATAATGAGTACTGGTCGAATTTCGACAAAGGTGCGCGCCAGGCTGCCGAGGCGCTTGGCCTCGAATACCGCGTCCTTACAAATGGCGGTGACGCTTCCAAGCAGATCGGCAACTACGAAGCACAGATTACGGCTGGTGCAAAGATGTTCTTCGGCAATGCCCAGGACGTCGGCAATGTCAAGCAGATGGCCGAGAAGGTAAAGGCTGCCGGCGGCACCTATGTCGGTATCTGGGACGCGCTGCCGTGGTTTCACCCCATAGACAATGGCGCCGACAACTATGCCTACGCCACCTTCTTTGCGCCCGACGGCGAGGATAACGCCTATGTCATCGCCAAGGCTCTGTTCGAGAAGATGGGCAAGAAGGGCAATCTCGTCCACATCACCGGCTATCCAGGTTCTTCGGCGGAGATTTCTCGCACGCTGGGCGTCGACAAGGCGCTGAAGGAATACCCGGAGATCAAATTGATTGCCCGTCAGCCCGGGAATTGGAACCAGATCGACTCGCGAAAGGTCATGGAAGACCTGATCGTCGCAAACCCGCAGATCGACGGCGTATTCGGCCAGAACGATTCGGTCGGAGTCGGCGCCATGCAGGCGCTCGAGGACGCCGGACTGAAGGACATTCCGGTTGTTGGTCTCGACGGCAACGCCGAGACCATGGACCTGATCAAGGAGGGTCGCTTCTTCGCCACCATGAGCTTCACCCCGGCCTGGCAGGCGGGTTTCTCGCTGGTCCGCGCCTATGACGTTGCCCATGGATGGAAGCCGGGCGCCTGCGAGCGCATGATGTACATGGGCGCGACGCTGATAACGGCCGAGAATGTCGAGGCTTATACAAAGTTTCTGGAAGGCGACAAGCTTCCGTTCGACTGGAAGAAGATGTCGCGGACGCTCAATCCAGACAACTGGGATCCGCAGAATCACGTATGGCCGATCGATGCCGCCCAAATGTGGCGTACTGCTGAGAAGCCCGCCGGCTATGAGCTGCCCAAGGAATATACAGCGGAGTTTGGCGCAGGCTGCGTCGACAAGCTCAAAGCAGACTATGAGTCGCACTATAAGTCACGGATCCCGGAGTGACGGTGGAGATGGCGGGCCATTGGCTTGGCCTGCCATCCTTCGACCTTCATGAAACGCTGTGAATTCCATCCCTTGACGGCAACCAGCCCAACTCGCGCGGCGCTAGACATGACGCGACTGCGACACCTCGCTCCGTTGCTGGTGCTCGCGCTGCTCGCCGTCGTCTTCGGTGTGCTGAACCCGGCTTTTGTCACGCCTGAGAACGCTCGCAATATTCTCTTCCAAGCCTCGGTTCTGCTGGTGGCCTCCTGTGGGGCCACCTTCGTGATCCTGATGGGCTCGATCGACTTGTCGGTAGGTGCGGTCGCCACGCTGGCGGGAGTTGTGGCGGCCTTGCTGGTGCCGAGCCTCGGTTATGGCTCAATCTTCGTCGCAACGCTCGTCGGGTTCGCCATTGGCACAATCAACGGCCTCCTTTATGTCTATTTGCGAATTCCCTCGATATTGGTGACACTTGGGGTGGGAACGTCGCTTACCGGCGTCATCCTCTTCCTCTCCGATGGCGGTTCAATCCCCATCCGCGACGCCCGATACATCGCCGTCACACAGTATGAATTCATAGCCTATTTGCCCATGATCGTCGTCTTTGCCATCCTTGTGTACGCTCTCTGCGTTCTGATCGGCGAGCGGACACGCTTCGGCCGAATGACACTGGCGATCGGCAGCGACGAGGAGACCGCCAAGCTCGTCGGTGTCTCCGTCGACTATGTAAAGGTTCAGGCCTTCGCGCTCTCCGGGGCCCTCTGCGGCCTCTGCGGCGCGCTCCTGGCTTCGCGGCTCGGCACGGCCACGGGCACGATGGGTGACTTCCTGATGCTGGAAACCATTACGGCCGTCGTCGTCGGGGGCACGGCGATCGCCGGTGGCATTGGCGGCGTCGCGCGCACTCTGCTCGGTGTTCTGGTCGTTGCGATGCTTTCGAATGGTATGAACATTCTTGCAGTGCATCCCTATCTCCAGACTATTATCAAAGGTTGTGTCATCCTCCTGGCCGTCATCGCGACGAGCCGCTCTCTTTCGGCGAGGAACCTCTCGTGAGCGATGGCCGCAAGCCAATCTTTCAAATGCGTGCCGCCGCCAAGAGATTTGCCGGCGTCACAGTGATCGAAGGCGTCGACCTCGATATCTTCGCGAATGAGATTGTCGGCATCGCCGGCGAGAATGGTGCCGGCAAGTCGACCACATTGAAGATGATCGCCGGCATCTACGGCCCGAGCGAGGGATCGATGGCTCTCTTCGGGCGCGCCTTTGCTCCCGAACGATATACCGACGCGGTGCGCGCTGGCGTCTCCATGGTATTCCAGGAGCAGGCGCTCGTGCCACACTTGCGCGTCTATGAGAATTTCTTTCTCTCACATGAGAGCAGGTTTTCACGTGCCGGTGGTCTCGTCGACGCAGGCCGCATGATTGATCTGTCGGAACGACATCTCCGAAAGCTTGGGCTCGGCCACATCGATCCGCGCAAGGTGACTGCAAGCTACGAATTCCACGACCGGCAAATGATCGAAATCGCCAAGGCCTTCGTGCTGGCGGACTTTTTCGAGGTCGAGCATCCGATCGTGCTGCTCGACGAACCTACGGCTGCCATCGGCGACAAGGAGGTGGCCGTCCTGTTCGGGAGCATCCGGCGCTTCCGCGATCGCGCGTCTTTCGTCCTCATCACGCATCGCCTTTCCGAATACATGACACTCTGCGACCGCCTCTATGTCATGAAGGACGGCCGCATGGTCGCCGAGATGGCCAGGGGAGAGTTCTCCACGCCGCGCATCCATCAGGCTATGGTCGGCCGCGAACGCGATGAGGAATACTATAAGGAAAAACGCCAGCGGACAGTCGCAGACTCCGACGAAATCGCGCTCTCTGTCGATGACCTTTCCGGCGGTCATGTCAAAAGCGTCTCGTTTGCGCTGAGACAGGGTGAAATTCTCGGCGTCGGAGGGCTCGTCGGTTGCGGCAAGGAAGAGGTGGCGCGCGCGGTCGTAGGGTTCGAGCCTTTCCCGACTGGCGGTACCGTCAGTATCAGAGGGAACAGACTGCCGGTCCGCAATCGCGGAAAATCCTGCGTCGCCGCAAATGTCGGATTCGTGCCGAAGGAGCGCAAGATCGAAGGTATCATTCCTTACCTCTCCGTCGCGGCCAATATGTCCCTCGCTGCGCTCAACAAGGTAACTGTTCTGCCGGGCTTCATCTCCGCCGTACGCGAATCACGACTAGCGCGGGACTACATCAAGCTCATGCATATTCGCGCCACCGGTCCCGGCCAGCTTTGCCAGTATCTTTCCGGCGGAAACCAACAGAAGGTCGTCATGGCCAAATGGCTGGCCAAGAGCGTGAATGTCTTGGTGCTTGATAATCCGACGCGCGGGGTGGATGTCGGCGCCAAGGAGGAGATCTATGCGTTGATGCGCGATCTCACGGCGAGGGGCGTCGCGATCCTGCTCGTCACCGATGACTTGCTCGAGCTGATCGGCCTGTCCAACCGTATCCTCATAATGCGAGATGGCGAGGTCGTCACTGAGCGGCCGGCGCCACCGGAAGCAAAGCCGACCGAGCAGGAGCTCGTCGGCTTTATGATCTGAGGAGGCCGTCATGGGCGCGATCGGCGCATTCTACCAAACCCACCGAACAACACTGGGAGTCCTCATACCGCTTGCCTTCCTCATTCTCCTCATAGCGGTGTTCACATCGTTCAACGAGCGTTTCCTCTCCTGGGTGAACGTGTTCAATTTGATGCGCCAGTCCTCGATCCTGTTGCTCGTCGCCACAGGAACGACGTTTGTCATCCTCATGGGCGCGATCGACCTTTCTGTCGGCTCGATTGTGACGGTGGTGGCAATTACGGCAGCTCTTTTATTGAGAGAAGCAGGCATGAACGCTATCGAGGTTGTGGCGATTGGCGCAGCCATCGGCGCGGTCTGTGGTGCCATCAACGGCGCACTCGTCGTTTACACACGAGTCCCCTCCTTCGTCGCGACCTTATCCACCATGATCGTGTTCGGCGGCATCTCGACCTGGGTCGCGGGTGGAGCGAACGTTACGTTCCGCAACGCCGAAATGACCTGGCTTGCTTCCGGCAAGCTCATTTGGCAGATCCCCAACTCAGGCCTCTGGGCGCTGGTCATCTTCGCGACCGCGGCTTTCGTCGGTGCCCGCTCTACATTTGGCCGGGCGCTCTACGCCATCGGTGCCGGCGGGACCGCCGCCAGGCTGTCCGGAATCGATGTATCGCGCATCCAGATGATTGCCTTCATCGTGTCGGGCATCCTCTGCGGCCTGGCGGGCCTGCTGCTTGTCGCCCGCACGTCGACAGGAACCGCACGCATGGGCGATGATCTGCTCCTGGAAGCGATCGCGGCAGTCGTGATGGGAGGAACGGCTCTGTCCGGCGGTGCCGGGGGCGTCCATCGAACGATTCTCGGCGTCCTCGTCATCAGCGTGTTGAAGAATGGAATGAACGTCGCCGGCGTCCATCCTTATGCCCAGATCGGCATCACCGGCTTGATCGTGATCATCGCCGTAACGCTGACGCTCGATCGTTCGCGGCTCGCGTCGGTAAAATGACAAGGTACCTCACCGCAGGACTCCCATTCTGAACATAATGACAGCGGACGGCGACACTGCGCCTGTTACCCTAGACACCGCTACGTGACGGAAAGGGGGCGTTTTGCCGTCGCGTGAATAGCCGAGAATTTGGGCATCCCGACAGGAGGTGGGAATGAGAACTGCAAAGACTCTCAAAGTTTTGGCATTGCTCTCGAGCATGTTGATGGCCGTATCGTACGCTTCGGCGGATGAGAATAAAGACGGATACAAAGGAAAGCCTCGCACGCTTCTATGGGCAAGCCGTGATCTCGAATATGTCGACACATCGAAATACAAGAAGGACGGCCCTTTCGTCATTGGCTTTTCGAATGCCTCGATCTCCAATATCTGGCGCGTCGGCCTCCTGCATTCCATCGAGAAAGCCGCGGCCGACAATAAGGACAAGATCAAACAACTCATCATTACCGACGCTAATGACGACCCTGCCAAGCAGGTATCCGACGTGCAGGACCTGTTGCAGCGCCAGGTGGATCTTCTGATCGTATCTCCAGCCACAGCGCAGGCTCTCGATCCCATCGTCTCGCAGGCGATGGACCAAGGCGTGCCCGTTGTCCTGGTGGACCGTCGTGTATCCGGCGATAACTACGTCTCCTTCGTTACCGCTTCGGATCAGGCGCTCGGCCGCACCATGGCGCAATGGATGGCCGAGCGGATGGGCGGAAAAGGCAACATCATCATGATCGGAGGCATTGCCGGCGCCAGTCCTGCCGAGCTTCGCATCGCCGCAGCCAAGCAGGTCTTTGCCGAGTTCCCGGATATCAGGATCCTCGACGTGCAATATTCCGACTGGAGTCCTGCAAAGGGCAAGCAGGTCATGGCCGCGATGATCCAGAAATATGGTGATCAGATCAACGGGGTATGGAACGACTCGGGGCTGCAGGGCTCAGGCGCCCTCGAGGCATTTGTCGAGGCAGGTTGGGCCGATGGCAAGATTCCGCCGATCACATGCGCCGATCTGAATGGCTGTGTGAAGCTCGCCGTGCAGCACAAGGTACCGGTCATGAGCTTCGACTATCCGCCGGCAATGGGCGGCGTGTCTGTAGCTGTCGCACTGAAGGTGCTCGCCGGAACGCCGGTACCCAAGCAGTATGAGGTGAACGCGGATATCGCGGTTTCCAAAGGTGATGAAACCGCTTCGGTGAAGGCTGACCGTTGGGTGGAGGATTACGCACGGCTTGACCGGCCGAACGACTTGATTCTCTCAACCGGACTCGGGCCGGACTACGATCCCTCGACCTTCAGCGTGGACTATCCCAAGTGACAGGTGCGGGCCTGGCTTCGTCAGGCCCGCACCTAGGCAATCCTTGGGTGATGGCATTCATCAGGTCGGCAATTCGGCTTTCTCCGCTTCCGTCCCGGCACCACCCGGCGGCAGGAAGCTCGCGGCGAAAGCGAGGCAGCGCACCGGGCCGCCAACCGGCGCAATCGAGTGCACTTCGTTCGCTGGAATATGGATGAGGTCGCCCGGCGTCACTTCACGCTTGTCGGCGCCAATCTGCATGAGAGCCTTGCCTTTGAGCACATAGTAGAATTCATGCGTATCGTGACGGTGCGGCTCGAGATGCGAGCCTGCCGCAATCTCGAACTCTGCGACATATTCGAGGTAAGAGCCATCGGTTTCGGTACGCATCGCCTCTTTCGGGATCATAAAATAAGTATGGCACGTGCCGCCATGCTCGATGGTCGGCTCAACCTTGGCATTCATGACATTCATGGTGTTTATCCTCTCTGTGACCGTCACTGCGCGAGATAGCCGCCGTCGACAACCAGCTCGCTGCCGGTCACGAAGGAGGAATCGTCGCTGGCGAGGAAAAGACAAACATTGGCGACCTCGCGCGGGGTGCCCATGCGCCCCATCGGCGTCGCCGCGATGATGCCGGCATTCATCTCGTCCGATTGGGCTTCGACCAGCGGCGTGCGGATCAGTCCCGGATGGACCGAATTCACCCTGATGTTCTCCGCCGCATAGCTGACGGCGGCGTTTTTGGTGAGGTTGCGCACCCCACCCTTGCCGGCGCTGTAGGCGGCAGCACCGCCGACGCCAACATTGCCCCAGATCGAGGAGAAATTCACGATCGAGCCCTTGCCGGCCTTGCGCATGGCGGGGATGGCCGCCTTCATGCCGATGAATGTCCCGGTCAGGTTGACTGAAACCACAGTGGTGAAATCGTCAAGCTCGGTGTCGAGCACCTGGCCGTAGGCGCGCACGATACCGGCATTATTGATGAGAATATCGAGCTTGCCATGCTTCGCCACGATCGTATCGACGGCGCTTGCCCAGCCCTTCGCGCTGGTCACGTCGAGCGTGACCGGCGTGATCCGCTGTGCGGCGGCGACGGGCTTGACGTCGCCCGCATAGACGGTGGCACCCTCCTCTGCGAAAAGTTCCGCCACCGCGCGGCCGATTCCCTGTGCGGCGCCCGTCACGAGCGCGATCTTGCCGTCAAGTTTGCCCATCCTTTTTTCCTTCCTCCTCGAGCCGGTCGCAGGACCTTCAAACACAGTTATGCGGGTACCGAAAGATCAAATTTATCCAGAATGAGCAATGGGGTGGCCCCCTCGCCCGTCGCAAATCGATGTCCAAATTGAGAATCTTTTGAGGCGATTTGACCATGCGACTTTGGCATGGTCCGCGACAAGCGGGGAACGGACGTCACCAAATGGCATCAAAAACGAAAGTTGTTTCAACCGAGCATTTGGCCAATGACGATATCGGCCAGGATGTCCGCCTGGAAATCTTCCGTCTGCAGGTCGAAATCCGCGACTGCGAAAAGCGCGCCAACGACCTCTTCTTCCAAAATCTGATCAAGGGCACCAGCCATCTCTCGCTCGGGCAGGAAGCGGTCGCGGCGGGCGTGGCGACGGCCATGCAGCCCGGCGACAAGTCGTTTTGCACCTATCGCGGGCATGCTCACACATTGGCGCGCGGCGTCTCCATGGAAAAGGTTCTCGGCGAGCTCATGCTGCGCGACAACGGACTGATGCGCGGCAAGGGCGGCTCGATGCATCTGACATCGGCCGAACATGGCGTGATGGGCTCCTATGCCATCATCGGCGCGCATTTGCCCATCGCCTGCGGTGCGGCCTGGCGCGCGCAATATCTCGGCGACAAGGACGTGTCGGTCTGCTTCTTCGGCGACGGTACCACCAATATCGGCGCCTTCCATGAAGCGCTCAATTTCGCCGCGGTCTGGAAGCTGCCGGTTGTCTTCATCTGCGAAAACAACCTCTACATGGAATATACGCCGATCGGCGAGGTGACCGCCGTCGAGCATCCGGCGGCCGATCGGGCCTCGGCCTATGGGCTCGAGCGTATCATCATCGACGGCAACGATGCCGATGCGGTCCATCGCACGGCACTCCAGGCCTTCGCCAAGGCACGCTCCGGCGGAGGACCCTCGCTGATCGAGTGCCTCACCTACCGCCATTCCGGTCATTCGCGCGCCGATCCGGCGAAATACCGTCCGCCCGGTGAGCTGGAGAGATGGCTGGAGAAGGACCCCATCAAGCTCTACCGCAAGCGCCTCCTCGAGTTCGGAATAAGCCAGGAGCAGATCGCCGCCATCGAAGCCGAGAGCAAGCGCAAAGTGGACGCCGCGACCGAGGCCTGCAAGGCGGCTCCCCCGGCGCCAGTCGACCAGCTCACCGCCGATGTCTATGCCGATGGAGGCTGGTCGTGGCGGAACTGACCTATCGCGACGCAGTCACACGTGCCATCGCACAGGAAATGGAGCGCGACACGAAAGTCGTGTTCCTTGGCGAGGATGTGGCCAAGGCCGGCGGCGTGTTCAAGGCGACGGTCGGTCTTTACGAACAGTTCGGGGGCTTGCGCGTGCGCGATACGCCGATCTCCGAACAGGCGATCCTGGGCGCCGCGATGGGGGCCGCGATGACCGGTCTCCGGCCGATCGCCGAGATCATGTTCTCCGACTTCGCCGCCGTGTGCTTCGACTTCATCGCCAACGAATTCCCCAAGCTGCGCTACATGACCGCCGGCCAGCTCGGCTGCCCGCTCGTCGTGCGGACCGGCAATGGCGGCGGCGCGCGCTTCGGTGCGCAGCACTCGCAGTCGATCGAGAACTGGACGATGATGATCCCCGGCCTCAAGGTCGTGGCGCCCTCCTCGCCGGTCGATGTCATCGGCCTCATGGCGGCCGCCGTGCGCGACGACAATCCGGTGATCTTTCACGAGCACAAGTCGCTCTATGCGGTGAAAGGCGAGGTTCCGGAGGGCGAGATCGTCGACACGCTCGGAACGGCGAAGATCCTGCGGCCGGGCAAGGATGCCACCATCGTGGCGCTGGCCCTCATGGTGCCGCGAGCGCTCGAGGCCGCGCAGACGCTCGCCGCCGAGCATGGCATCGACTGCGAGGTCATCGATGTGCGCTCGCTCGTGCCGCTCGACACCAATACGATCCTGAGCTCGGTCGCCAAGACCGGCCGGCTGTTCACCGTCGAGGAGAATCCACGTCTGTGCGGCTGGGGCGCCGAGATCGCCTCGATCGTGGCCGATGAAGCCTTCTGGGACCTCGACGGGCCGATCGTGCGCATCACCACGCCACATATTCCGCTGCCGGCCGCCGACCACCTCGAGGACCTGGCGCTGCCCAACGCACCGCGCATCGTCGAGCGCATCGCGCGCGTCATGAACGGATCGGCAAGATGAGCATCGACGTCCTGATGCCGCAGCTCGGCGAGACCGTTGCCGAAGGCAAGATCGTGGCCTGGCTCAAGTCGGAGGGCGACGAGGTCAGGGAAGGCGACAATCTGTTCGAGATCGAAACCGACAAGGTCACCATGGAGGTGCAAGCGATCGCCGCCGGCAAGCTGGGGCAAATCCGCGTCAAGGCCGGCGAGGTCGCCAAGGTCGGCGCCATCGTGGCGGTGATCGGCGCCGACGGCGGAAAGACTGCCGTCGAATCACCGAAAGCCGCCCCTGCCCTTCCCCCCGCAAGGCATGAGCCCGCGGCGATGCGGTCCCCCTTCGAAGAGGTTTCGACCCCTCAGGAAATCTACGGGAGGGCGAAGGGGCCGCAAGGTGTGCGCATCACCCCCCTGGCCCGCCGGCTGATCGCCCAGAACGGGCTTGATGTCGAAGCGATCGCCATGACCGTTTCCAATGCCGGACGCGCCAAGATTTCGCAAAGCGACGTGCGCACGGCATTGGCTGCGGCTCCAGTGGCGGCCTCGCCTGCCTTGCCGTCGCCCGGCGGCGTCTTCCAGCTCAATACCATTCGCAAGCGCACCGGCGAGCGCCTTCAGAAGAACTGGCAGACCATCCCGCATGTCTTCCAGGCCATCGAGGTCGATTTCACCGGCGTCGAAACCGCTCGCTCCAAGGCCAAGGAAAAGTTCAAGGCCGCGACTGGATTTTCCCTGACCTATCTGCCCTTCATCGCGCGCGCCGCCTGCATCGCATTGCGGAAATTCCCGCAGATCAATGCCCAGCTCACCAGCGACTCGCTGACCTTGGCGTCGCAGATCAATCTCGGCATCGCCGTCGACCTGTCGCATAACGGGCTTGTCGTCCCCGTGGTGCGCAATGCCGATGACCTTACGCTCCCCGGTCTCGCCAAGGCCATCGGCCGGCAAGTCGACAAGGCCCGCGGCGGCAAATTGACGAGCGATGATTTTGCCGACGGCACCTATTCGCTGTCCAACAACGGCGCTTTCGGCACCGCCTTCACGGCCCCGATCATCAATGCGCCGCAAGTCGCCATCCTGTCGAGCGATGCGATCCGGCTCCGCCCGGCGGTGGTGGAGACACCGCAGGGCGCCTTCGTCGCGCCGCGGCTCACCGGCATGGTCGGCCAGAGCTTCGATCACCGTGCCTTCGACGGCGCCTATTCGGCGGCGTTCCTGTCACACCTCAAAACCATCATCGAGGAGCGCGATTGGGCGGCCGAGCTCGCCTGATCCGTTCGCAGCATATGAAACGAAGGCGGAGGAGCCCCAGTCTATGAAATACAACAGCCCTCATTCCACGGCGTCCTGGGGACAAATGGCGAAGGACTGGGAGCAAGGCGTCAATTACAGCCGGCTCTCCAAGGACCGCCTCGCCCGCGCCCAGAAGGCGATCAGGCATGCCGGCCTCGGCGCCGTGCTGTGCTTCAACTTCGACAATATCCGCTATGTGACCGCCACCCATATCGGCGAATGGGCGCGCGACAAGTTCATCCGCTATGCGCTGTGCCCGGTCGAAGGATCGCCCTTCCTGTGGGACCCGGCACCGCCGGCCAAGCGCGTGTCTTCGCCCTGGATCGCCGACAATGTCGCGGCACCGCTCACCACCATGCAGGGCGCCATCCCGCCGCACATGAACGTGCAGCGCGATTTCGCCCGGCAGATCAAGAAGGCGCTGGTCCATTACGGCATCGAGAAGGAGCCGCTCGGCATCGACCTGATGGAGCTCGGCATGCTGCGGGCCCTGGAAAAGGAAGGCATCGAGGTCGTCGACGGGCAGCAGGCGCTGCTCGACGCGCGCGAGATCAAGACCACGGACGAGATCGAGCTCTTGAAGATGGCGGCGGCCATGGTCGATGCAACCTATGTCGATATCGCCCGCGCCATCCGTCCCGGCACCAAGGAAAACGAGCTGGTGGCGATCGCCAATGACCGCCTGTTCCGCATGGGCTCGGAGCGCGTCGAATGCGTGAATTCCGTATCGGGCCAGCGCGGCCGGCCGCATTCGCACACCTTCTCCGACCGTATGATCCAGCCGGGAGACATGATCTTCCTCGACATCATGCATTCCTACAACGGCTACCGCACCTGCTACTACCGCACTTTCATCTGCGGCGAGCCCAATAATGCGCAGATCGATGCCTATGAGACCGCCTCCAAATGGCTCAGCGCCTCGATCGACATGATCCGTCCGGGCATAACCCCCGATGAGGTCGCGGCGGTATGGCCCGATGCCCAGGAATTTGGTTACCGCGACGAGGCGGAAGCCTTCTTGCTGCAATACGGCCATGGCGTTGGCCTGTCGCTGTGGGAGCGCCCGATCTTCTCCAAGCGCTTCCGGGGACAGAACACGCCTCTGCAGGAGGGCATGGTGTTCGCGCTCGAGACGTGGAAGGGCGCCGAAGACGGAAGCGGTGCGGCCCGCATCGAGGAGGAAGTCGTGGTGACCAAGAATGGCTGCGAGATCATCACCAACTTCCCTTCCGACCGCCTGCTGTCCTGCGGCCTGCCGGGCTGCGCGGTGTTCTAAGCCGTCAGGGCCTCGTACTGAAGCAGCGACCGGCGCGACAGGTCGGCAACCTCCTCCGCCGACTTGGTCGCCAGGCTGGCGGAGAACACTTCCGGCCCGATCTGCATGAGCCCGCCTCTCTCATCGAGCGTGTCGAGGATGGCGGAGATCGCGAAGTCACCCTCCCCCGGCCACAGCCGCTCGAAACATTCCAGTTCCAGCGTGACGCCCGGCCGCAGCGGGACATGGCCGTCGCAGAGCTGGACGCAGTGGACAGGTTGCCCGGAATTTGCCGCAACGTCTCGAGCGAGGGATTGCTGCGGGTGAAATGCGTGCAATCGAAGACGAATCCACCATTCTTCGCGCCCGAGGCCTTCAGGATCTTCCACCCCTGTTCGAGGCTGACAACGCCCCACATCGGGATGCATTCGAGGTCGCAGGTCACGCCATGCTCAGCGGCCTGGCGACAGATCTCGGCATAGAAGCCAGTAATCTGCTCGTTCGTGTAGCGGCTCGCCGGGAAGGTCGCGTTCAAGCTCATATACCTGCAGCCAAGCTCGTCGCAAAGATCGAAGAACACCTTGGGCGAGATGTCGTGCGCGCGGGCATAGTCGGCGCCGAAGTTGGTCGGACGCCAATCAGGCACCCATGGGCACAGCGGGTCGAGACGTCCGATCTCGATGCCGCCATCGGCGGCAATCGATTTCATGTCGGCGATCGACAGCCCCTCGGCGACAAGCTTCAGCACCTCCTGGGGCTGGATCGTCATTTGCCGCAGGCCGGCGAGGCGCGTCGCCTTGACCTTGTCGGCAAAGGGCAGATGCAGCACGTTGGAGAACGGCATGGCAAAAACGAGGTCGGAACGAAGGTTGGGCATGTGAGGGCTCCGGTCGGTGTGAGAGGCACATAAGGAGATGGAAGCTCAGCTGTCGCGGATGGGGAGGCGGCCGCCGAATCCGATGAGGCCCAGAACGAGCGCCAGGATCAGAATGATGCCGGTCGCCAGATACTGGTAGTAAGAGCTCACGCCGAGCAGGATCAGCGCGTTGTTGACCATCGCGAACAAAAGTGCTGCCGCCGCCGTGCCGAGCAAAGTGCCGCGTCCGCCGGCAAGGGCGGTGCCGCCGACCACCACGGCGGCGATGGCGTTGAGATTGTAGTTCGTGGCCTGGGTGGCGATCGCCGAGGCGAGATAGCCGGTCAACAGAATGCCGGCGAGGCCGGTCAGGACGCCGGACATCACGAACAACAGCAGATAGACGCGCCGGAGATCAATGCCGCTGACATGGGCGGCGCGGAGGTTGCTGCCCGCGGCGCGGATCCAACGGCCAATATGCAGGTGGCGCAGGAACAGGTGACAGAGCAGGAAAACCACCAGCATGATGACGAAACTGTAGGGGATGACGTCAAAAAGGCGCCCGCCGGCGAGATCCATCACGAATGCGTTGGACACATAGACCGACGTGCCGTTGGAGATGATGTAGGCGATGGAGGTGAAGGCGAACAGCGTACCGAGGGTCGCCACGAAAGGCACGACACGGCCGCGTGTCACGATCAGCCCGTTGACAAGGCCACATAGAGCGCCGGCGAGGACCGACACCAGCACCATCACCGGTCCCGGCATGTCGCCGAAATAGATGAGCGCCACCAAGGGGGCGAGCCCCATGATCGCCGTCACCGAGAGGTCGAAGGCACCTGCCATGATGAGGATGGTCATCCCAGCGGCGCCTATTCCGAGGATGGCGGCGTCGTTCAGCACCGCAGCGATATTGCCGCGGCCGTAGAAATTCGGGTTGGCCCAGGCCATGTAAGCGAGGATCAAAGCGATCAGTATCCATACGCCGCGCCGCTCGCGCTCGAAGCGCGCCATGAGCCAGGCCACGAAGGCGCCTTGTGCCCGCTCGCCTTTGGGCTTGGCTGCGGTATGCGCACTCTCGGCTCCGGCCATGATCCCGTCCTCCCCTAAAGCGCCAGCATGCCCTTGCGGCCTGTCTCACGACGCAGACCATCGACGATGAGGGCCACGATCAGGATGCCGCCGAATACAAGGTCCTCCCACAAGGGCGAGACATTGGCGATGTTCAGACCCGACTTGATCGCCGACAGCAGCAAGGCCGCACACAGAGTGCCGAACAGATTGCCGCGACCGCCCGAGAGGCTGGTGCCGCCCACGACCACCACGGCGATAGCCGTCAACTCGGCGCCGACGCCGATGGTGGAGTTGACGTTCTGGAGCTGGGCCGCGGTCATCAGTCCGGACAGCGCGGCGCATAGCCCGACCAGCACGAAGGCGCCGGTCGTCACAAGGCGGACATTGATGCCGGCGCCGACAGCCGATTTGAGATCGCCCCCGATCGCCGCGACATGGCGGCCAAAGGGCGTGCGGTAAAAGATCAGCCATGTCGCGGCGAACACGATGAGCGCAATGACGACGGCGCCTGGAATGACGCCGAACATGTTGCCGACGACGATTCGGTTCAGTAAGGGCGTGTGGATGGATACGGTCTGGCCGTCCGTTATCAAAAGCTCGATGCCGAAGATCATGGACAGCGTTGCCAGTGTCGCCACGAATGACGGGATCTTCAGCAGTGTGATCAACAGGCCGTTGAGCAATCCCAGAAGGCCGCCGGCAGCAAGCCCGGCAAGCACCACCAGCGGCATGGCGACGCCGCGCACCAGGAGCTCCGCCGCGACAATCGCGGCGAACCCCATGACCGAGCCGACCGACAGATCGAGCGCCCGCATCGAGATGATCAGCGTCATGCCAAGACCGGTGACGGCGAGGATGGCGGCGCGCACGACGATATTCTGGATATTGATGAAGGTCAGGAAATGCGGGCTGACCAGCGAGAAGACGACCAGCACGGCCACCAGGGCGATCACCGCCGCGGCGGAATCGGCGCCAAGCCATTTCTTCAGCGTCGCCTGCATCAGCCTGCCATCATTTCGAGAATCGTCTGTTCCGCGGCTTGCGCGGCCGGCAGTTGCCCGACAATGCGGCCGCCACGCAGCACCTGGATGCGATCGCTGAGGCGGATGAGCTCGCCGATCTCGGAGGAGCTGACGATGACGGCGATGCCCTGCGCGGCGAAGGCATCGATCGCAGCATATATCTCCTCCTTGGCGCCGACATCCACGCCGCGCGTCGGTTCCGAGAGGATCAGCACGGAGGGCTTCGACAGCGCCGCACGGGCAAACAATGCCTTCTGCTGATTGCCGCCGCTCAGCGCGGTGATCGGCGCCGTGGCGCCGGGACAGCGGATGCCCAGGCGCTCGCGCATGGCCGAGAAAGCCGAGCGCTCTATTCCGCCTCTGATCACGTTGAGGCCGGATGCCTTGCTCTTTGCTGGCTCGGCGACGAAATTCAGGATGACATTCTCGCGCACATCGAGATCGGCGAACACGCCGTCGAGCTTGCGGTCCTCAGGCAGCAAGAATGTGCCTTGCGAAAGCGAGTGCCTGGGCTCGGCGAGAACGGCTGGAGCTCCGCGCAACCTGATCTCGCCGGCATCGATGCTGCGCAGCCCATAGATGGCCTCGCAGAGTTCCGAACGGCCCGAGCCGATCACACCCGCAAGCCCCACCACTTCCCCGGCAGCGACCGTCAGATCGATCTCCTTGAGCAGTCCGCCGGACGAGATGCCTCGGAGCTCGATGGCCGGCTCAGAGGCGGCATGGGACATGCGCGGCGCTCGGTCTCTTTCCGCTCCTTCCAGTAGCGAGCTTTTGGGCCCGAGCATGGCCCGGATCACGGCGCGAACATCGGTATTGCCGATCCCCTCGGTAAAGATCCGATTTCCATCCCGCACCACGGTGACGCGATCCGCTATCTCGAAAACCTCCCATAAACGATGGGAGACGTAGAGAATGGCGACGCCCGCCGTCTTCAGCCTCCGAACGATCTTGAATAGCCGTTCCGTATCGGAAAGATTGAGGGCCGATGTCGGTTCGTCCATGATCAGCACGCGGAAATCGCCGATGACCGCCTTGGCGATCTCGACGAGCTGCTGATCGGCAACACCTATCGTCGATACGATCTGATCCGGATCGATATCGAGACCCAGTTCGCGCAGGACCGCGCGGACCTTGCGGCCGGCATCGCCCCAGCGGATCAAGCCATATGCCGTCGGCTCGGCGCCGAGGAAAACGTTCTCCACCACGCTCATGGTCGGGACGAGCTCGAGCTCCTGAGCGATGACCGACACGCCGGACCGGCGCGCCGCCAGCGGATTGCGAAAACCGACCGGAACGCCGTTGAGCGATATCTCTCCCGAATCCGGCTGCAGACGCCCGGACAGCATGTTGATGATCGTGCTCTTGCCGGCGCCGTTCTCGCCAAGAAGCGCATGAACCTCCCCGGGATGAAGCCCCAGATCGACGCCATGGAGCACCTCTACGCCGCCGAAGCTTTTGCGCAGGGCCGACGCCGCCAGGGTCGACGGCGCCGGGCGAGCCTTCGTCATCATTTGAGGTTCTTCTTGAACTCCTCGAGGGTCTCGGGCGTCACGAGCTTCACGGGAACGTTCAGCGTCTTGGTGGCGGCGTCGGTGAACTTCGGCGTCTCGCCGTTGAGATAGGCCCAGGCCATGTCCACGGCGGAAACGCCTTGCTGATAGGGATCCTGCGCCACGTCGGCGGCGAGCTTGCCCTTGGCCAGCAACTCGAGCGCGATCGGGTCGCCGTTGAAGCCGACAAGCACCGGGTTGGTGAGCTGGTTCTTGTCGCCACCCGCCTGGTCGATGGCCTGGGAAGCGCCGGCGGCCATCGAATCATTCAGGCAGTAGATCGCCGCGATATTCGGATTGGCGGCCAGGATCGCCTGCGCCGCGGCAAAGCCACCTTCCAGCGTCTGCTTGCCCGAAATGTCGGAAACAACCTTGATGTTCGGGTTCTTGCCGATCGTATCGGTAAAACCCTTGGTGCGCGGCACATTCACCGACGTCGTGGGGTTGAGCGATATGATCGCGACCTCCTGAACGCCTTCCTTGCCTTTGAGTGCGTTCTGGATGAATTCCGCCGCCAGCACGCCGCCGGCATAGTTGTCGGAGAGAATGAAGCCGTCATAGTCGCCGGAGGCGCCGACGTCACCGACGATGACCGGTATCTTCTCGCGATGCGCGGCCGCGATGGTGGCGGCAAGAGCGCTCGGCTCATGCGGCGAGATGATGAGCGCGCTGATGCCATTGTTGATGAGCGCGATGCTTCCCGAAGTCTGCTTCTGGGCGGACGCCTGGCTGTCCTGCGTCAGCAGATCGGTGAAGCTGTATTTCTTCATCTGCTCCTTGATGCCGCGCAAATAGCCTTGCCAATAAGGATCCTGCGCGGACTGAATCGAATAGCCGATCGTCAGCGGATCTTTCTTGGCGAAATCGGCGGCCTGGCCGGCACCGATTGGCAATAGCGCAAAGCTCATCGCCAGAGCGGCGAGCGCCGACTTCGTCAAATTCGGACGCAATAGTGCTGTAATTTGTTTCATCTTGGGGTTCCTCCTCGAGCCACTTGGTGGCGTTGTCGTTATGTGGAGCTTGCAGCCGCCCCTTAAGGAACCAGCCGCCTTTGCTCCCGGTGGCTCCGGCGACGGACCATCTGATGCCGCCGCTCTCGCCTGTGCCTAGGCTATCCATGCCGCTCCGAGCGGCTCAACATGGAAGACTCTCATTCTGGGAGGTTTGCGGCGGACGGGAATTGTCAGCCTGCCACGGTCGTCTCTTATAGGCTGACCGTCCGGCCGTCCTCGGCCGAGGATCTGACGATCGCCTCGAAGATGCGGATATTGTCCACAAGCTCGGCGCTGGAAAAACGATAGCGCTTCTCCCCGGCGACGGCGGCGGCCCAGGACTCGAAATTGGCCGTCACCGTATCGGTCGGATGATAGACGGTCACCTGCCGCGGCGCCTGCGTGCCGGTGCACTGCGTCACGACGGTCGGCTTGCCCTGATCGACATTGCCTTCCGTCATGACTTCCACCCAGCCCTTGTCGCCAAAGACGGTAACCCGGCCATAATAGGGCACGCATGACAGCAAGGTGATCGTGGCGCGCGCACCGGACTTGAACTTCAGCGCCGCGGTGACGAAGTCGCTGGCCGGCGGCGCGAAAGTGAGGCTCGCGGTCTCAGCCCGCACCTCGCACGGCTCGCCGAAAAGTGCCACACAGAGATCGGTCTGATGGATCCCGGTCGCGGTCATCATGCCGGCCGGCGCGTGCTTGGGATCGAGGCGCCAGTTGCTGCGATCGATGTTCTTGAACAGATCATGGCTGATATTGGCTTCGTAAAGCAGCAGCGTGCCGAGGGCGCCTTCACCGACAAGCTCCTGCACCAGCTCGAAACATTCTTCATAACGGCGCTCATGCCCAATGCCGAGGACCTTGCCTGCCCTTTCGCAGGCATCGACGATCCGCCGCGCCCCAGCCGCCGTCATGGCCAGCGGCTTCTCGCAGAACAACTCCTTGCCGGCCGCCAGCACCGCCAGACATTGCTCTTCATGCAGCTGGTGCGGCGTAGCGAGGATGACGCCGTCAATATCGGGATCAGCCAGCACCGACGCCAGATCAGGCGCGTGGCGGATATTGAGTGAAGAGAGGAAATCCAGCGCACTCGCGGACGGCAAGGGGTCGACACCGTAGCGAGTGTCGAAGCGCGGACTCTTCTCGAGACATGAAATGATCTGCTTGCCCCACCAGCCGAGGCCCGCCACGGCCACTCTCATGGCACGCTCCTTCCCTCTTGCGAACGCCGGTCAGCCATTCTTCCTGATGAAGGCCGTGATGGTGACCTTGTCCCAGACGCCCTCTGTGCTGAAAGGATCGGCGCCGTTGAAGCGCTGCACGCCGTCGCGCTTATCGGCCTCGACGACAAGCAGGCTGCCCTTGGTGGTCACACCATCATCCTCCACCAGCGGCCCGGACATGACGATCCGAACGCCATAATCGGAAGCTGTCTTGAGGTGAGCGAGATGCGGCTCCTGATGGATCTTGCGCAATTCAAGGCCACGGGAACAATCAAGTGCGTGAATGGCGAACAACATGACGGTCTCCTCCCCTGGCCCGGTGCAAGACGATAAGGTCAGCTCGGCTGCGGCATGGACAAAACTTTTTTCATTATGAGAATAGGCTGGGATCACAGGTGCAAGGAGTATCGACATTATGCCGCAATGGCGGTTTCATGGCGGATTGCGAGGGGGTTCGATGCGTTTCGCAATGTTCTTCGAGGGCGGCAAACGCCGTCTTGGTGTGGTTGATGACGGCAAGCGCATCGCTTCGCTCGGCTCCATAGGCGCCGATCTCGATTCCCTGTTCGATCCGGCGGGACTGGCCAGTGCAAAGGAAGCTTCGGCCAATCTGCGGGCCTCCGACTGGCGAGCGCTCTCGGAGGTGACCTTAGCGCTGCCCCTCGCCCGTCCCGGCAAGGTAGTATGCCTAGGCCTCAACTATCGCGCGCATGCGGCGGAAGGCGGCTTCACCGTCCCCGATTATCCAGCACTGTTCCTGCGCGTGCCGACATCGCTCGTCGCGGCCGGCGCGCCAATCCGCCTTCCCCCTGTCTCGGAGCAGCTGGATTATGAGGCGGAACTGCTCGTCATCATCGGCAAGGCCGGTCGCGCCATTCCCGGGGCGCGGGCGCTCGATCATGTCTTCGGCTACACCTGCTTCAATGACGCTTCGGTACGCGACTATCAGCGCAAGACGCATCAATGGACGCCGGGCAAGAACTTCGACGCGACTGGTGCGGTGGGTCCGGTGGTCGTGACCGCCGACGAGCTGCCATCCGGTGCATCGGGCCTGCGCATTGCCTGCCGCCTCAACGGCCGGACGCTCCAGGACGCCAATACCAGCGACATGATCTTTCCCGTCGCCAAGGCAATAGCGACCATCTCCGAATTCATGACACTGGAACCGGGCGACATGATCGCCATGGGCACGCCGCAGGGCGTGGGCCATGCCCGCAAGCCGCCTTTGTGGATGAAGGCCGGCGACACGGTTGAAGTCGAGATCGAGAAGATCGGCATCCTGCGCAACCCGGTTGAAGCAGAAAGCGCGCTATAGTCGATCTCATAAGGAGAAAGCGGCAGGGAGGACTGCACCATGCGCGACATCACCACGGAAAACATCACCCGGGCGGTGCAAGAGTCATGGGCGAATGCGGATGATCCCCGCCTGAAGGAGGTGCTGCAGCGCCTCGCGCATCACCTGCATGCCTTCATCCGCGACGTGCGGCCGAGCCATGACGAGTGGCTGGCCGCGGTCGATTTTTTGTGGCGCTGCGGGCAGATCAGCGACGACAAGCGCAACGAGTTCGCGCTTCTCTCCGATGTCATGGGGGCGACCTCGCTGGTCGATCTGATGAACGATACGCCTGAGGCGACCGTGGGCAGCGTGCTGGGTCCCTTCTATACCGACGACAGCCCGACCGTTCCGTTCGGCGCTGACCTGGTCGGAGACAATGAGGGCGACGCCATCCTCCTCACCGGTGTCGTACGTGACACCGCCGGACGGCCGATCCCCGGCGCCGTTGTCGATATGTGGCAGACCAATAGCAAGGGCGTCTATGCCACGCAGGATCCGACGCAGGCCGATGACAATCTCCGCTGCAAGCAGTTGTGCGATGCCGAAGGACGTTATGCCTTCACCACCGTCGAACCGGGCCCTTACACGATACCGACGGATGGCCCGGTCGGAAAACTGGTGACACACATGCGCCGCTCGCCGTGGCGGCCGGCCCATTATCATTTCATCGTCAAAGCCGAGGGCCACCAACCCATCGTGACGGAGATATTCTTCCCCCACGATCCTTATCTCGGCAGCGACGCCGTGTTCGGTGTACGCGCACCGCTGGTCAGGGACATAAGCCCGGTCGCGAACAGTGCCGGACCGCCGGTCGCCACGCAAAGACGGCCGCTTCATCGCATCGACTTTGATTTCACCCTCATGCCGGTCGCTTCCTGACCGGCATCGCTTCGATCCAGGACCGGGACGCCATGACCGAACGCATACTCATCAAGAATGCCATCGTGCTGACGATGGACGCCAGGCTCGGGGCCTTCCAGGACGCAGACGTTCTGGTGGAGGGTGAGAGGATCGCCGCCGTTGGGCCGAACCTCACCGCCGAGGGCGCCGAGACAGTTGCGGGGCGCGGCCGGATCGTCATCCCGGGCATCGTCAATGGCCATATGCACACCTGGCAGACGGGCTTGCGCGGCCTCTGCTCCAACATGACCCTGCTCGAATATTTCCGCTGGGTGCATCGGGGGCTCGCCACCGCCTTCCGACCTGAAGACATATATATAGCCACTCTTGCCGGCGCGCTCGGTCAGATCAACGCGGGTGCCACGACGCTCGGCGACTGGTGCCACAATAACCCGACCCCAACCCATACCGACGCGGCCGTCGATGGACTTGCGGAGAGCGGCATCCGCGCCGTCTTCCTGCACGGCTCTCCGAAGCCCGATCCCAAGCCGGGCGAGCCGCATTTCTCGGAGGTCCCGCATCCGCGCCATGAGATCGAGCGCCTGCTCAAATCACGCTTAGCCAGTCGCGATCAACTCGTGACGCTGGGCATGGCCATCCTCGGCCCGCACTACTCGACGATGGATGTGGCGCGCACCGACTTCAGGCTCGCCCGCGAATTCGGGCTGATCGCCTCGATGCACCAGGGCGGCGGTGAAGCCAAGACGCCGGGCGGCTGGGAACGGCTGGAAGCGGAAGGCCTCGTCGGCCAAGGCATCAACATCGTGCATGGCAACAATCTGAGCGATGAGCAGATCAGGCGCTTCGTCGATGCCGGTGTCTCCTTCACCGTGGCGCCTGAGAACGAGATGGTACAAGGGCATGGCTGGCCAGTCACCGGGCGGGTGCTCGCGGCCGGCGGGCAGCCGACCTTCGGGGTCGACATCGAGTCGCTGGTCTCGGCCGACATGTTTGCTGTCGCGCGCATGGCTCTCGCCTGCCAGCGCGCGCTGGACAATGCCAGCCATCGCGCATCGCATGGCGGCATTCCCGACAACTGCACGGTGAATACGAAGGACGCCTTGCGCTGGATCACCATCGAAACGGCCCGCATGCTCGGCATTGACGACAAGGTCGGTTCGCTGACGCCCGGCAAGCAGGCCGACATCACGGTCATCGACGCCACGGGCTGGAACATGTGGCCGGTGCACGACCCCTATTCCACCGTGATCATGCAGGCGGGCGTCGGCAATGTGGAGCATGTGCTCATCGCCGGGAAATTCCGCAAGCGCGCCGGCAAGCTGCTCTGGCCGGATGCCCAGCGCGTCAAGCGCGATCTCGAGGCCTCGGGCCACCGCATCGTCGCCAAGCTCGGCATCCCGACGCAGATGGTCGCCTAGCCTCTCATCACGGGATCAGCTTCTCCGCCCGCAATTGCGCGAACAGGTTGGTGAACGACTTCTCGCTCGACTGGAAGACGTGGAAGCCAGCCTCGCGGCTCTTCGTCATATCGGTCATGATCTCGATCGGACGGCCGAGGTCCAGATCGGTGTGCCAGGGCGAAGCGAGACGGTCGAGATCGGCTTCCTTGAGACCGTGCTTCTTGACCATCTTAGCCCAGATCGCCGGGGCATCGGCCATTTGAGCCTCCAGCGGATGGATCTCGCCATCCCAGCCGACCCATTCCACGTCGAACCATTTGGCGATGCGCGGCCACAGCCAGCTCCAGCGGAAATAGTCACCATTGACGACGTTGAAAGCCTCGTTCTGCGCCGCCACCGTATTCGCCGCCCAGACCAGATGCTTGGCGAGCACGCGTGCGTCGGTCACATCACAGATGCCATTCCACTGCCCCTCCGAACCCGGCCAGCGAAACTTGCGGCCCGCCTCCTTGCAGATCGAAGCATAGACGGCGAGCGTCGAGCCCATGTTCATGGCGTTGCCGATCGCCTTGCCGATAACGGTGTGCGGACGCTGGATCGTCCAGGTGAAGCCGTCGCGCTTGGCGGCCGCATAGACCTCGTCCTCCTGCGCATAGTAGAAATTCGGCAGGTCGAGACGCGACTGCTCCTCGCGCAGCGGCGTCACCGGCCGGAAGCCGCCGGTGACATAGGCGTCGAACGGCCCGAGATAGTGCTTGAGACCGGTCACAAGGTCGATATGACGTACGCACTTCTTCGGCGACAGGGCGGTCAGCACGTTGCGCACCATGGCGCTATTGACCTCTATGTTCTCCGCCTCCGTGGGGCGGCGCGTCCAGGTCGCGAAGAATACATGGGTCGGGGATACATCTTTGAGGGCCGCCTGGACACTCCCGGCGTCAAGCAGATTGGCGGCGACGGGAATGACGCCGGCGACGGCCGTGTCATTGGTCGGATTGCGCGACAGGCCGTAGACCTTCCACCCGTTCGCGAGCAGCTCGCGGGCGGTGTTGTTGCCGATTATGCCGCTGACGCCCACGACAAGCGCGATGCCCTGCATGTTATTCTCCTCTTTTCCTTCTCTGCTTTCCTGATGGCACCCGGAGAATAGGACCAGCGGTGCCGTCAACAATGCCGATATTGCCCAGTTTGATAAGTTCTGGCCGGAGGGCGACGGGCGACATTCTGTTCAAATTGACAATTTTGCCAGTTGCGTCGCCGTGGACGGCACCGAAATATGCAGCCGCAACGAAGGATAGCGGGGCATATCGCCGGTGCACGTCATGCGGACGGCATCCTGATTCCTCTGGTATCCACTGAGCGAGCTGACCTGAGCCGGAGGAAAACGATCAGATGCCGAACACGCCGGAATTGCTGGCCGCCTATTGGACCATCTCCGGAGACCGAGAGCCGATGGGGCCGACCGAGATCAGCCCCTATACGTTGCGCGAGCGTGTCGAGGTTGCCGCAGCGGCGGGCTATGTCGGCATCGGGCTCGTGGTGCAGGACATCATTGCCAACAAGGAGAAGTTGAGCCTCAAGGGCATGAAGCGGATCTTCGACGACAACGGCATCAAGCATATCGAGGTCGAATTCCTGGGCGACTGGTTCGAGACCGGCGACAAGCGTGCAAAGTCGGACAGGATCCGCAAGGAGCTTCTCGAAGCGGCAGCCGAGCTCGGGGCGCGTGACATCAAGGGCTCCGGCCAGATGTATGGCCAGACGATCGACATTCCGCATTATGCCAGAGAACTGGCGCAGTGGTGCGACGAAGCAAAGGCGGTGGGCTCGGACATAGCCATCGAGGTATTGCCATTCACCAATATCAGTGACCTCAAGACGTCCCGGCAGATCCTCGACCTCGCCGGCAGGGCGAATGGCGGGCTGTGCATCGACATCTGGCACATGGCGCGCGGCAACATCCCCTACAGCGAGGTCGCTGAATTCCCCGCCAAATACATCAAGTCGGTCGAGCTCAACGATGCGCTTGCCGAGGTCAAGGAGTCGCTCTGGATCGACACGATCCGCGAGCGCGTCTATCCGGGCGAAGGCGTATTCGACGTGCCTGCCTTCATCCGCGCGATCAGGGCGACTGGCTGGGACGGGTTCTGGTCGGTCGAAATCCTGAGTGAGAAATACCGCGTCATGCCGCTGAAGGATCAGGCAAAGCGTTCCTTCGACACGACGATGGAAATGTTTGAAAGAGCCGGCTGAAGCCGCAGATCGGGAGGACGAAATGAAAACCAATCTCGCCGGAAAGACCATTCTCATCACCGGAGCGGCGAGCGGCATTGGCCGCTCCATCGCGCTTGCCTTCGCCGATGAAGGCGCCCATGTCGGCCTGGTCGATATCGACAAAGCAGGCACCGAGACGCTGGCCGGCGAAATCGAAGCCAAGGGAGTGAAGGCCGGCGTCGGTCTTGGCGACCTGAGCACGGCTGATGGCGTCACGGGCTCGATCGGACAGGCGCTCAAGCCGTTCGGCGGCACGCTCGACGTTCTGGTCAACAATGTCGGCTCGGGTGCCGTGCGCAGCTTTGATCAACTCACCGACGCGGAATGGGAGAAAACCCTGCAGCTCAACTTCATGAGCTATGTCCGGGCGACCCGGGTCGCCCTCCCGGTGCTCAGGCAGAAAGGCGGCGTCATCATCAACAACGCTTCCGATCTCGCCCGCCAGCCCGAGCCGGTCCCGGTCGATTATGGCGTTTCCAAATCGGCCGTGCTGGCGCTGACCAAGAGCCTGGCCCGCGCCGAGGCGCCGAAGATCCGCGTCAATGCCGTGGCGCCGGGTCCGATCTGGACGCCCTTCTGGTCCAAGCCCGGCGGCTTCGCCGAGACAATGGGCAAATTCCACAAGCGCCCGCCGAAGGAAGCGGTCGAGTACGAGATGAGCTTGCGTCAACTTCCGCTGGCGCGCCTCGGCGAGCCGGAGGAAGTGGCCAATGTCGTGGTGTTCCTCGCCTCCGACCTCGCCTCTTTCGTGACCTCGGCCGTGTGGGGCGTCGACGGCGGCTCGATCCGCGGCATCGTTTGATTCCTGCCGCGCTTTCTCATTTTGATCATCTTGCGCGTTGAACCGGTGGCGCATGCCATCAACACTCCTCCCAGGCCGACACTGAGAATGTCGTGGCCAATAATGGGAGGTTAGCATGATGAAACAATCGCGGGTGAAGTCCCGTCGCGTTGCGCTCACCGCGGCGATCTCGGGTGCCGCGCTGGCGCTCGTCGCCTCGGTTCTGCCGGCTGCCGCGCAGCAGAAACTCGGCTATTCCGCACCGTTCCTGACCGATCCGTTCCAGGCCATCATGGCCAATCAGACCCTTGCCGCCGTCAAGGACGCCGGACTCGAGGCGATGCCGCCCACCAATGCCAATGGCGATGCCGCCAAGCAGTCTACCGACGTGCGCAATCTGATCTCGGCCGGCGCCAATGTCCTGATCATCAACCCGACCGACAGCCAGGCGATCGCGCCGGTGCTGGACTTTGCAGCGGAAAAAGGCGTGCCGGCGGTACTGATCGATATTGCACCGGCCAAGGGCAAGACGGCGATGATCGTGCGCGCCGACAACAAGGGCATCGGCGCCAAGGCTTGCGAGGCCGTGGGCAAGGCGATCGGCGGCGAAGGCAAGGTGCTGTCGCTGATGGGCGACCAGGCCACAACCAACGGCCGTGATCGCACGACCGGCTTCAACGACTGCATGAAGGAGAAATTCCCGAAGGTCGAGATCATCGAACGCCCGACCAACTGGAAAGCCGACAAGGCGACCTCGGCGGCGCAGACCGTCGTGACCACGACGCCGGACCTCAAGGCCATCTACATGCAGAGCGATTCCGTGATGCTGGCCGGTGTGCTCAATGTGCTCAAGAGCGCCGACAAGCTGACCAAGGTCGGCGAGCCGAATCACATCTTCCTCGCCTCGGTCGATGGCACGCCCTATGCGATGGAACAGATCCGCGACGGTTACCTGGATGTCGCCGTCGCCCAGCCGCTCGATCTCTATGCCAAATACGGCGCCTTTTACGCCAAGGCGGCTCTTGAGGGAAAAAGCTTCAAGGCCGGTCCGACCGACCACAACAGCGAGATCGTGCCGGTCGGCGACAATCTCATGGACTATCTCCCGGCCGCCGTGGTGACCAAGGAGAATGCCAGCGATCCGACGCTCTGGGGCAATCAGGCCGGGAAGTAAGCGAACCGTGATTGGGGCGCCTTGCGGCGGCGCCCCGGTCTGCCATATCCTGCAACAGGGGTGAGCATGGCTGCCGTCGACACTGCATCCGTGCACGATCAAACGACCGGTTTCGCCGCCGAAGCCCACGGCATCGTCAAGCGCTTCGGTCCCATTGAAGTGCTGCGCGATGTCGCCATCGAGATTCCCGTCGGCGACGCGCGTGCCCTTGTCGGGCGCAATGGCGCCGGCAAGTCGACGCTGGTCAGCCTCCTCACTGGCATCTACGGCGCAAATGCCGGCGAGATCAGGCTTGCCGGACAACCCTCGCCCTCGCTCGGCGACCGGCGAGCCTGGCGCGAGCGTGTCGCCTGCGTCTACCAGCGCTGGATGATGATCCCCCATCTCACCGTCGGCGAGAATCTGTTCCTCAACAACCAGCCGCGCGGAGCGCTGGGCCTCGTCGACTGGCGGCGCCTGCGCGAAAGGTCGATGGCGGCGCTGAAGGAGTGGGACCTCGACGTCTCCCCGGACCTGGACGCCTGGCGGCTCACCGTCGAGCAGCGGCAGATCGTCGAGATCGCCCGTGCCCTCTTGCAAGGCAGCCGCTTCATCATTCTCGACGAGCCGACAGCCGAATTGGAACGCAAGGAGGTCAACCGGCTCTTCGACCGCATTCGCGGCCTGCAGGCAAGCGGCGTGACCTTCCTCTACATCTCGCATCATCTCGAGGAAATCTACGAGATCTGCCGGACCGTGACGGTGATGCGCGACGGACGCGTGGTGGCCGATGCCCGACTCAAGGAATTCCCGAAAGACCGGCTGGTCGCCGCCATGGTGGGCGACGCAGTGATGATGAAACGGGAGAGGCGGCCCGCCGCCGTCACGCCGGACGCCGTGCCGGGTCTCGCCCTGAAAGCGCTCACCCTCGCCAATGGCTTCGACGCGGTCGATCTCGAGGTCGCCGCGGGCGAGTGCGTCGGTCTTGCCGGTCTCGCGGGTTCCGGCAAAGACAAGGTCGCCGAGGCGGTTGCCGGACTCATCAAGCCCGACGCCGGGACGATCTCGATCGGCGGCCGACCGGCGCCTGCGGGAGACGTCGAGGCGATGCGCGCCGCGGGCATCGGCTATGTCGCGCGTGACCGGCATGTGCGCGGCCTCTTCCCGCTGCTGTCGGTCGGCGACAACCTCACGGCCACCGTCATGCACCAGTTCGGCAAGGCCGGCTTCGTCTCCCCGGCCCGGCAAGAAGCGACGGTGCGGCGTCAGATCGCTACCATGGGCATCGTCGCCGCCTCAGGCGAGCAGCCGATCCGCGAGCTCAGCGGGGGCAATCAACAGAAGGCGATGGTCGGCCGGGCGCTGGCATCGAACCCCAAGGTCCTGGTGCTGACCGCGCCGACGCAAGGCGTCGACATCGCGTCCAAGGCGGCGCTCTACGACATCATCGAAAAGGCGAAGGCGGGCGGCATGGCCGTTCTGGTCGTTTCCGACGATCTCGATGAACTGGTTGTCTGCGACCGGGTCGAGGTGATTTTCCGCGGCCGCATCACGCGATCCTTCCCGCGCGGCTGGAAGGATCATGACATGGTTGCCGCAATTGAAGGGCTTTACTGAAATGACCAGCACCGCATCCCGGACCGAAACAGCGGCGCCGGCCGGCCCCAATCTCTTCGCCCGGATGAAACTGCGCGACCTGGTGCTGGTTCCCGTTATTGTCCTGGTGTTGATCGTCGGCAGCTTCGTATCGCCGTCCTTCCTGATGCCGGAGAACCTGCTCAATGTCTTGCAGCAATCATCCGAGCTGTCGATCCTGGTGATCGCGCAGTCGCTGATCCTGATCTGCGGCAAGTTCGACCTGTCGCTGGAATCGACCGTCGGGATCGCGCCGATGGTCGCGGCCTGGCTGATGATCTCGGATACCTATATCGGCGGGTCCGGCATCGGCATCAGCGGCTATGCCGGCATTGCGGTGCTGTTCGCCGTCGGCCTCATCGTCGGCACGATCAATGGCCTCCTGGTGGTGAAGCTGAGACTCAATGCCTTCATCACAACACTCGCCATGCTCATCCTGTTGCGCGGCATCACGCTCGGCATCACCAATGGCCAGACGCTGTTCGATCTGCCGGAGGAGTTCCTCTATCTGGGCAATGCGAAGTGGTTCGGTATTCCCGCCTCGATCTGGATCGCGGGCCTCCTCTTTCTCTTTTTTGGCCTGATGATGCGCTACCACCGCATCGGCCGCGCCATCTATGCGATCGGCGGAAATCCAGTGGCCGCCCGCGTGGCAGGCATCCCGGTCGAGCGCATCACCATCGGCGTCTTCATCGCCGGAAGCCTGCTTGCCGCCCTTGCCGGCCTGCTGCTCACCGGCCGCATCGCTTCGGTCATGTCCGGCCAGGGGCAGAATATGATCTTCTACGTGTTCGCCGCCGCGGTGATCGGCGGCATCAGCCTGAATGGCGGCCAGGGCCGCATGATCGGCGCGCTGACCGGCGTGTTGCTGCTGGGGCTGCTGCAAAACGTGCTGACGCTCTCCTCGGTCGCCGCTTTCTGGATCGACGCCTGCTACGGCGCAATCATCCTGCTGGCGCTGATCATCACCCGGTTGAGCGGCGAAGCGCCGCGCGAATGACTTAGGCGGGTGGCCAGTTAGTCACCCCGATACAGCAAGAGGATCAGACATGTCCCGGAAACCGACTTTCACCCTTACCCTGCCCTCGACCGTCGTAGTTACCGGCGCTTCGTCGGGTCTCGGCGGCGAACTGTGCAAGCTGCTGCTCGATGCCGGTGTCGAGACCTTGGGCGTCGACCGCGCCCCGGCGTCTGAGGATCTGCGGCAGGACAACCGCTACATGCATGTCACCGGCGGTGTTTCCGATAATTCGACCTGGACGCAGGTGAACGCGCTGCTCGACAAGTCCGGCACAGGATCGCTCGGCCTCGTCACCGCCGCCGCGATCCTCGACACGGTCGGATCGATCCTCGAGACGAGCAAGGACGTGCTGGTGCGCACCCTCGATGTCAATGTCGTGGGCACGGCCATGGCGATCAAGGCGCTCTTACCACGCATGATTGCCAATGGCGGCGGACAGATCGTGGCGGTCGGCTCGGTGTCGGGCTCCTTCGGCGAGCAGCAGCTC
Organism: Pseudomonadota bacterium; assembly: GCA_021828105.1. GTDB lineage: Bacteria > Pseudomonadota > Alphaproteobacteria > Rhizobiales > Aestuariivirgaceae > Taklimakanibacter. The sequence goes on along the minus strand of JAKATG010000016.1, from coordinate 46,077 downwards.
GCCGCCTATACCGCTTCGAAGGCAGCGGTACGCGGTCTTGCCAGGACCATCGCCATGGACCATGCCCGCCAGGGCATCCGCGTCAATGTGCTCTCACCCGGGCCCATGATGGTGGGCCTGTTCAAGCGCCACATGGAATCGGCGGTCGACAGCCGGAAGTTCGAGGCCACCCGGGCAAATCGTCAGCCGGCCGGCAGGATCCTCGATCCGAAGCATGTTGCGCAGGCGGCGATGTTCCTCCTTTCCGAGGAATCGGCCGCGTTCATCGGCGAGGACCTGATGGCCGACGGTGGCCTGAGCACCAGTTTCGATTTCCGCACCGGCGCCGAAGGCGCGTCGATCTGAACAGAAGAGCCGGCCCCAGGGTCAGCTCGCCTCCTCCACCCCCGCCAGCTCGGCAATCTCCTTGACAAGCACGAAGATGTCACGCTCGCCCTTGCCATGCAGATAGGCTGCCTCATATTGCTGGCGCACCTGCGAGGCGAGCGGCAGCGGTACATGCATCTGGCGCCCCACAGAGAGCGCTATGTCGAGATCCTTCATCATCTGTGACACTTCGAAGGCGGGATCGTACTTGCCTTCGAGGATCGTCGCTCTCTTATATTCGAGCAGCGGTGTCGCGACCGCGCTCTTGGAATAGACCTCGAGCGCATCCGCCAGGGAAACCCCGCCTTTGCGCGTGAAGGCGAGCGCTTCGGCCAGCAGCGGCGACATGGCGGCAAGCGTCGAATTGACCGCCAGCTTCATGAAGCGGGCCTGCTCGCTCTCCCCCAACCAGAGACGCACTTTGGTGAAGGTCTCGAACAAAGGGACCATCCGCTCGAAGCCATCGCGAGGGCCCGAAACCATGGTGGTGAGAGCGCCGGCAGCCGCCGTCGCGGTCGAGCCGGAGACCGGCGCGCGCAGATAGGTGACGCCTTTGGCCGCCAACAGCCTCGCCACCTCGGCAGATGCCTCCGGCGAGACCGTGCTCGTATCGATATAGGTCTGACCGCGGCCCAGATGCGAAGCCAGCGCGCCCTCGGCGGCAACCGTCTCGTGCAAGGCGGCATCGTCGGGAATGGACGAGATCACGACCTCGCATGCGCCGGCGAGCTCCGCCATCGACATGGCGACCGTGTAGCCTGCCGCCGTCGCCTTCCCGGCGCTTGCGCCATTGCGGGCAAAGGCGATGATCGCATGTCCGCCTCCCGCCACCCGCTTGGACATCGGCATGCCCATCTTGCCCAAACCGATCCAACCGATCTTCATCTCATACTCCTTGACTTGAGCTTGGCGGCGCGCTCGTCACTTGGTGAGCCGGCGCGAGGCTTCCTCCAGCATCCTGGCCGCCTCCCGCGCCTTGAAGGTGCGCTGACCGACCCGATCCAGCAATTCGACGATTTCGCGCAGTTCCGCTCCGGTTATGCCCTGCGTGATGAAGACGATGCGCGTACGGTGGTCCTTGTCGGGCCATCGTTCCAGCCAGGTCATGGTATGCAGCAGATGCTGGGCGCCCTGGATGACGGCGGGCTTGCCGGTCTCGTCGGCGATATTGACCAGCCCTTTTACGCGCAGCAAGCCCGTACCGAGATTTTGCGTGATGCCGTCCAAAAGAAACTGCAGCTCCTCGCGCGACAGCGGCTTCTCGCGCAGCAGCACGAAGCTTTCGATGCCCTTGCCGCGCAGGTGATAATGCGCCGTGTGACCATCATGATCCTGGTCGTGGTCATGGTCATGATGATGATCATGCCCGTGGTGTTCTTCGGCTTCCTGGCGGGCAAGATGCTGCGTGAGCCTGAGCCAGGGTCTTGGATCCGCCTTCGGATCCGCCGCGTCGAAGCCGGGCGTGGTCAAGAGGCTCGCCACGATCTTCGGCGACAGATCGATCGACATGACCTCGGCCACCGGGTTGAGGTCGGCGATATCGGCACGCACCGCCGCTTCCAAGCCCACTTCGCCAGGCAGATCGAGCTTGGTGAGCACGACCTTGTCGGCGAAGGCCACTTGGCGCAGCGCCTCGTCGTGGCGCTCGGCGGTCTCCTTCCAGTTCACCGCGTCAACCAGCGTGATCACCGTGGCCACGCGATAGAGGCCGTCCAGGGTCGGTTCCGACAGGAATGCCTGGAGGACTGGGCCGGGTTCGGCAAGGCCTGAGCTCTCGATGACGACATGATCGAAGGACGGTATCCGGCCGGCGGCGCGGTCATGATAGAGACCGTTCAGCGTGCCGATGAGATCGCCGCGCACCGTGCAGCACAGGCAGCCATTCTCCAGCACCATGACCTGGTCGCTGCTGGCGGTGACGAGCTGATGATCGAGTCCGACCTCGCCGAACTCGTTGACGACCACGACAGTCCTTGCCATTTCCGGCGCGCGCAATGCCGCGTTGATCATGGTGGTCTTGCCGCTGCCGAGGAACCCCGTGACCAGTGTCACAGGAATGCGGATCGGTGCGCGGCCTGAGGATTTTGCTGGTGCAGCCGTCATCATCGGCTTCCTTCTCTGAACCGTTTCCGGCGGGTGCCGGTCTCTCGGGCCGAGCGCCCAATCACATAATCAGAACGGGACGGCGGATCAATCGCCGGTCAACCCGTCCCAAGCGGAAGCCAAAACCCACGCCGCCCGGCAGTCCGTTGTCGTACAGCATCAGTCCTCCGAGCCCCCTGAGGAATGCCAAAGACACACCCGGATTGCATGGGCCAATTTTTTCAAAATGAACAACAAAACCGGCATCATTGGCCACCCTGCTCCCGGGTGGAGGCCACGTCCGAAAGATTCTCAAAATGAGAATTCCTGGTGGCGCGCGGCTGGCCGACTTTGGTAGCATGCCGTCAGAAAATGGGAGAAACCGGCGCCAAAGATCCCCGCCGCCGACTTCGACGTCCCGATCGCCAAAGGCGAAGAGACATGTCGATGCAAGTGGGCCGCTGACGCTTCGTCATGCGAACGTCATCGGCCGCACGGTTGGCGAGTGGAGCGCGGCGCATATCTGGGCGTGCATTCGCGCGCAACTATCGGTACGTCAAGCGTGCTGAATGCCGCTACGGTCCCCTCCCCGCGAGATTGTCGAGCATGAACCACGGGGTCAGCGCACCGTGCTTCCGAGGAACTGCGACCATCACGGTCACCTTACGGCTGGTTTGACCGAAACAGACAGGGCCGTCGCCCGCGGCGCGGCGCATGGCATCGCCTTGTTCGCCGGGCTCCCCGATTTTCGTTTTTCGATGCCCCGGATGGAACTGGTAGCCCACTCTTGGCGACCCGCATCACCGACGGGGCGGCTCTTTGATCGATGGAGGCGAGGATGATAGTTTTTCCTGCGGAGGTCGATGCCTTGGACCGCATGACGGACTATGAACTGCTCCGGATCATCAACTTCCTTGAACGGATTCGCACGCCCTATGACGAAAAGATCGGCGGCGCCGATCCGGATCCGGTCTGGAACATCGTCCTCTATCTGATGAAAAGCCATCTGCGCGGCGACGTCGTCACGATGTCGTCGCTCGCCTCGGTCTCGCAGATTCCTTTCGCCAGCGCGATGCGTCGCATCCATCGCCTCATCGAGGACGGCGAGATCGAGCAACATTGCCGCAATCCCAACGGCAAATCCTTCTATCTGGTCCCAAGCCGGAAGCTGAAGTCGACCTTCATCTCCTATGCGATGAAGGTGAAGGTGCTGCTGGCCGAAACCTTCGGGCTCGGTAAAGGCAGTGCCAATGCCGGCGAATATTATTTCGGCGGCTCCTACATGACCGATCAGATCATTCCGCCGCTCAAGATCATCGAGAGCCGGCTGACGCCGGCGCAGGACCTGCGCTTCCTGCTCCATGACGACAACTATTTCGACTCCATGCGGAACATGTGGTCGGATTTCCGTTCAAAGCTGTCCTCGCGCAAGAATTTCACGCTGCGTGCACTGCCGCAGCTTTACGAGGAGCTGTTCAGCAACGCCCGGCGCAAGGAAAGCGAATACGACGTCATCTGCATCAATATCCCCTGGCTCGGCGAAGCGGTGAAGAACCGCATGGTCCAGCCGTTGAACAGCTATCTTGCCGAAAGCAACATGAACCCCCTCGACTTCCATCCCAATATCTGGTCGACGGGAGGGTGGGACAGCAAGCAGTATGGCGTGCCGATCTACAGCACCATCGAGACGCTCGCGATCCGCAAGGACCTTTTCGAAGCCCACGAGCTGCATGCGCCCACCACCTTCGAAAAGGTGCTCGATGCGGCGCGCCAGCTGCACCAGCCCAAACACGGCATGCAGGGCATCGTCTGGAACGCGGCCAAGGGCATGCCGATGGCGCATTCCTTCATGTTCTTCATGGGCTGCTGCGGCCAGCCGGTTCTCAACGTGCCGATGTCGCGCGTCGCCTTCGACTACAGCCATATGGCCGGTGACATGTACCGTCCAAAGGTCTTGAGCGAAGCCGGGTTCAAGACACTCGACTATATGCGCAGGCTGCTCGCCTTTTCGCCTCCGGATATCCTGATCATGGACTGGAACAGGGCGTTGGACTGCTTCCTGCTCGGTCATGCGGCGATGATCTACTGTTGGACCATGCGCGCCGCGCGTTTCGAATATGACATCCGCTCGGTCGTGAAGCGGAAGACCGAGTACCTTCCCTACCCGCACGGGCCCGGCGGCCAGATGGTCAGCCCCATCGGCGGCTTCCTGCTGGCGATCCCGGCTGGCCTGCCGCCTGAACGCTCCAAGCTCGCCTTCGAGGCGATTTCCTGGATGGCATCGCCGGCCGCCATGAAAGAGCATGTCAAGAACGGCATTCCGGTAGCCCCCCGCTTCAGCGTCACCGCCGATCCCGAAGCCAACGCCACGACCGCCATCGTGCGCTTCGTCGATCGCCTCGCCAAGCAGAACAAGCTGCATACCTGGCAGCGGCCGCCAATTCCCGAATATGCCCAGATCGAGCATATCATCGGCGAGGAGATCTTCGCCGCGCTCAATGGCGAGCTGACCGACCGCGAAGCGCTGGAGCGCTGCCAGAACCACATCGACAGCATCATGCGAGCGGCCGGCCATTACTGACAATGGCCGGCATGCTTGACGTGTCCTCTCGCGTGTCTCGCAAACTCTCATTCTGAAAAATTTTCCGATTTGATCCGGACCTTCATGCTGCGACTGTCTGACGAGCGCCGGTAAGGGCGCTCCAGTCGAAGTCGACCGGATAGAAGTATCGAGCCTGCAGATCAGGTACTGCATTTGGCTATGCAGAGGCAGTTCGCCGATCAGTCTCATAGGGAGGAAAAGCATGAAATCCGTAACCCGTCGCCTCGCACTCGCTTTCGCCGGCGCCGCAGGCGTTGCCGCGCTGGCGATGCCGGTCCTGGCGCAGAGCAAGTTCTATGAAGGCGCCCCGCGCACCTATCTCTACAATCCCGATACCGAGGTCTGCTTCAAGGACACATCGCAATATAAAAAAGACGGCCCCTACGTTATCGGATTCTCCAATGCCGGCCTCGGCGACTCCTGGCGCGTGGTGATGCTCCATTCGCTTCAGAAGGCCGCCGCCGAGCACAAGGGCAAGATCAGCAAGCTGATCATCACGGATGCCGGACATGACGACGCCAAGCAGGTCGCCGACATCCAGGACCTGATCTCGCGTGGCGTCGATCTGCTCATCGTCAGCGCCAACACGCAGCAGGCGCTCGACCCGGCGGTGCAGCAGGCGATGGCCCAGGGCATACCGGTCGTGATGATGGACCGCCGCGTCGCCTCGGACGACTTCGTCACCTTCGTGACCGCTTCCGATGCCATGATGGGCCGCCTCTTCGCCCAGTGGATCGCCGAGAAGCTCAACGGCAAAGGCAATGTCATCATGCTGGCCGGCCAGGCGGGCTCGAGCCCGTCGGAGAACCGCGAGAAGCCGGCGCGTGAAGTATTCGCCCAGTATCCCGGCATCAAGGTGCTCGAGACCGTCTATTCCGACTGGTCGCCGGTCAAGGGCAAGCAGGTGATGCAGGCGATGATCGCCAAATACGGTAAGGAGATCAACGCGGTCTGGTCGGCGCATGGATTGCAGACTCCCGGTTCTATCGAGGCTTTCATCGAGGCCGGCTACAAGGACGGCGAAATCCCGCCGCACACGACAGCGGACGTCAACGGCCCCCTCCAAATGGCCATCCAGCACAAGGTGCCGATGCTCGAAGTCGGCTACCCGCCGGCCATGGGCGGCGTCTCGGTCAATGTCGCCCTGCAGGTCCTTGCCGGTGCGCCGGTGCCCTGCATCTACACGATCAATTCGCAGATCGCGGTCTCGGAAGGCGATGAGACGCCGTCGATCCAGACTTCGCTGCGTCTGACCGACATGGTGGTTCCAAACGGCCCTGCGGACATGTTGATCACCGGCGGCATGGGCGCGGATTACGATCCGAAGACCTTCAAGGTCGATTATCCGCAATAGGCCGGCCGGCTCTTGCGACCAGGGTGCCGAGAGCACAAGTCCCGGCACCCGTCATTACAGGATCACGGCATGCTGAAGCTGACGGGCATTTCCAAAGGCTTTACCGGCGTCCAGGCGTTGTCATCGATCAATTTCGACGTGCGCGCCGGGGAAATCCACGCGCTCATCGGCGAGAACGGCGCCGGCAAGTCGACGACGATCAAGATCATCGCCGGCGCCTTCAAGCCGGATGCCGGCCAGGTCGAGTTCGACGGCAAGGAAGTCCACTGGTCGCGCCCGGCCGATGCCAAGGCCGCCGGCATCCATGTCGTCTATCAGGAATTCGTCCTGTTTCCGCATCTGACCGTTGCTGAGAACATCTTTCTCGGCCATGAGCGGCGGGGTGCCTTCGGCCTGATCGATCATGCCAGGACCCGCAAGGATGCCGCCGCCTTGCTGCACAAGCTCGGTGTCGACATCGATCCGGACAAGCTCGTTTCCGAGCTCACGGTCGCCGACCAGCAGATGGTCGAGATATCGAAGGCCCTGGTCCACAAGGTCAAGCTGCTCATCCTCGACGAGCCGACAGCGGTGATCTCCGGCCGCGAGGCCGATCTCCTCTTCGCGCGGCTTTCCGCGCTGAAGGCCGAGGGCGTCGCCATCGTCTATGTCTCGCACCGCCTCGAGGAGATCTTCCAGATCGCCGACCGGGTGACCGTTTTCAAGGACGGCCAGCATGTGATCACCGCCGATATCGGCGGCGTCAACCGCAATCGCCTGATCTCCTATATGGTGGGCCGCGACTTGCGCGACATCTTCCCGGTCAAGCGCAAGGCTCCCCCATCCGACAAAATTGCCCTCAAGGCCCAGAATATCAGCGTGAATGGCCGGGTCCGCAACGCCGGCATCGAGCTTCGGGCTGGCGAGATCACCGCCCTTGCCGGCATGGTCGGCGCCGGGCGCACCGAGCTTGCCATGGGAATCTTCGGCGGCCTGCCGATCTCGTCGGGAAGCATCATGATCGAGGGTGAGCGCATGGACCGCATGACGCCAGCGCTTGCCATCAAGAAAGGCGTTGGCTTCGTCACTGAGGATCGCAAGAGACAGGGACTCGCGATGCAGCTCGACGTGGCCGCCAACATTTCAGCGGCCGATCTGTCGGCGGTGACCAGCCGAGGGCTGATCGACCGGCAGCGCGAGAACGACATCGCGCGCCAGGAGATCGACACCTATCGCATCGCCTGCCGCGGTCCTGCGACGCCGGTGGCGACCATGTCGGGCGGCAACCAGCAGAAGGTCGTCGTCGCGCGCTGGGCCCGCACCGGCGGCAAGGTGCTGATCCTGGACGAGCCGACCCGCGGCGTCGATGTCGGCGCCAAGACCGAGATCTACCGCATCATGCGGGCTCTCGCCGACAAGGGCATCGCCATCCTGATGATCAGCTCGGAGCTGCCTGAAGTCGTCGGCATGGCCGACAGGGTCGTCGTGATGCGCGAAGGCCTGATCAGCGGCGAACTGGAAGGGGCTGCCATTACCGAGGAAGCGATCCTGAGCCTGGCGACGCAGCATCCGACGCAGGAGGTGAAATGAGCACGCTCGTCTCGGCGGGCATGGCCCGCAGCATCCGCAAGAATCAGGGCGTCTTCATCGTCATCGCGCTGCTCGTCGCGCTGCTGGTGTTCGGCGCCGTGATATCGGACCGCTTCCGCACGACCAACAACGTGCTCAACATTCTCGAGCAGTCGACCGGGCTGGCGCTGGTCAGCCTCGGCCAGACGCTGACCATACTGACCGGCGGCATCGATCTGTCGGTCGGCTCGACGATCAGCCTCCTCAGCACCCTGACCTCGGGCCTCATCAACGGCGATGCCTCGATGATCGCACCGGTGATCTTCGGCATCCTGCTGCTCGGGCTCGTCATTGGCCTCATCAATGGCCTGCTGATCATCTGGCTCAAGGTCCATCCGCTGATCGTCACCCTCGGCACCGGCACGGTGCTGCAGGGCCTGGTGCTGCTCTATTCTCTGGGTCCAGCCGGCAAGGTGCCGAAGGGCTTCACATTCCTCGCCTATGGCAAATTCCTCGGGATCCCGCTCGGCGCGATCTTCGTCGTGGCCATTTTCGCGCTGGTCGGACTCTTCATCACCTACTTCCGGCTCGGACGCTACATTTACGCGGTCGGCGACGACGACGCGGGTGCGCGCCTGATGGGGCTTCCGCGGGCGAAGGTGATCCTCACCGTCTATGGGTTTTGCGGGTTCTGCTGCGCGCTGACGGCGATCTATCTCACCGCCCGTTTCGGCGTCGGCCAGCCCTATACCGGGCTCAATTACACCCTCACCTCGATCACCCCGGTCGTTGTCGGCGGCACGCTGCTCTCCGGCGGCAAGGGCGGCGTGCTCGGCACGCTGCTCGGTGTCTACCTGATCTCGCTGCTCAACAATGTGCTCAACTTCATGGACATATCGACCCATTACCAGCTGATCGCCCAGGGCCTCATCGTGATTGCCGCGGTGTCGATCTATGTCGAAAAGAGGAAGCGGATCTGATGGTCGACCTGTCGCACGCCAAGAGCGCGGAATTGACCGGCCCGGCGGCGGGAATCGTCGGCCGGCTGGCGCCCTATGCGCTGCCGATCTTCCTCGTCCTGCTGATCGTCGTTGCCGGCATCATCTCGCCGGCCTTCCTGTCGGCGAACAACATTTCCAACATGCTGCTGCAGGCAGCACCCCTCGGCATCGTCGTCATCGGCCAGGCTTTCGTCATCATCCTGCGCGGTCTCGACCTCTCGGTCTCCTCGGTGATGGCGACGGCGGCGGTCATCGCCACCGGCTTCTCGGGCCAGAATGCCGATGTCGCACCGATCCTGCTGATCGCCGTCGGAATCGGCGTCGTGACCGGGCTCGTCAACGGCCTCCTGGTGACCAAGCGCAGCGTGTCGCCGTTCCTGGCGACGCTGGCGACCATGATCGTGCTGCAGGGCATCCGCTTCGCCTACACGCAAGGCGCGCCCTCGGGCAATGTCCCCCCGTTCTTCCGCACGCTGGGTTCGGCAACCTGGAACGGCATCCCCTACAATCTGATGCTGCTCGTCGTTCTGGGCGTGATCTTCTGGATACTTCTGGCGAAGTCACGGTTCGGCCGGGAGGTCTATATCACCGGCGGCAATCCGACGACCGCCCGGCTGCTCGGCATCAATGCCGACCGGGTGACGATCATCGGCTACATCATCTCGGGCGGGCTGGCGGCCATCGCGGGCCTCGTGCTGTCGGGCTATGTCGGCATTGTCGACAACTGGGTCGGACGTGGCTTCGAGCTCGACTCGATCGTCGCAGCGGTGATGGGCGGCATTTCGCTGGCCGGCGGGCGTGGCGGCATCGTCGGCGGGCTGTTCGGCGCGGCGGTGCTCATCGTCGTGTTCAATGCGGTGCTGCTTTTCGGCCTTCCGGTGCAATTCCAGATCATCATCAAGGGCATCGTCATCGTGGCGGCCGCGGCCTTCTATGTCCGGCGCACGCAATAGCGGCATAAGGGAAAGTGAGTGACCCATGGGTAGGCTAGAGGACAAGGTTGCGATCGTCACCGGCGGCTCGCGTGGCATCGGCGGCGCGACCGCGCGCCGCTTCATCGAGGAAGGCGCCAGGGTCGCCATTTTCGACGTGCTGGTCGCTGATGGTGAAAAGCTTGCCAGGGAACTCTCGGCCGACGGCTCCCGGGCGATCTTCCTCAAGGTCGACATCACCAGCGAAGCCGAGGTCGAAGCCGCGGTCGCCAAGGTCGTGAAGAAATGGGGCACGGTCGACGTGCTGGTGAACAATGCCGCCATTCCCGGCGCCAATAAATTCGCGCATGAGTGCAGCGCCGACGACTGGGACAAGGTCTTCGCCATCAATGTCAAGGGCTCGTTCCTGTGCACCAAATATGCGGTGCGCCCGATGATGGCGCAAAAGTCGGGGTCGATCGTCAATTTCTCGTCGATCTACGCGCTGATCGGCAATGACGACATCCCGCCCTATCACGCCACCAAGGGCGCCGTGCTGGCGATGACCAAGACGGACGCCCTGTGCTATGCGCCGCATGGCATAAGGGTGAATGCCGTGCATCCGGGCTCGACCATGACCGAATTGTTCCTCAAGGCGGCGGATACCTATCCGAAGGGCCGGCAGGCCTATCTCGACATGATGAAGGAGAAGCACCCGCTGCGTCTCGGCGAACCGGTGGATGTGGCGAACTGCGTGCTCTTTCTCGCCTCCGAGGAAGCGCGCTTCGTCACCGGCGCCAGTCTGGTGATGGACGGCGGCTATACGGCGCAGTGAGCGGGAGCGGGAAGATGAAGGCGGTCAGGTTTCACGGCAAGAAGGACATAAGGGTCGAGGACGTGGCGGCGCCGACGGCGCGCCTTGGACCCAATGATGTCCTCATCCGGCCGAAAGTGAGCGGCATCTGCGGCACCGACCTGCATGAATATCTCGCCGGACCGATCGTCACGCCGGCAACGCCGCATGCCTATACCGGGGCGATCAACCCGCAGATCCTCGGCCACGAGTTCAGTGCCGTGGTGGAGGACACGGGCTCCGCGGTCACCAATGTCAGGCCGGGCGATCGCGTGTCGATCCAGCCGCTGATCTCGCCGCGCAACGATTATTATGGCCGGCGCGGCCTCTACCATCTCAGCCCGAAGATGGCTTGCATCGGACTCTCCTGGCAATGGGGCGGCATGGGGGAGAAGGCGATCGTCAACGACTATAATGTCGTGAAGGTCCCGGATGGCGTGTCCGACAGGCAGGCGGCGATGATCGAGCCGGCGGCGGTCGCCATCTACGGTACCGACCGTGGCGGCGTGACTTCGGGTTCGACCGTGCTCGTCTCCGGCGCCGGTCCGATCGGGGCGCTGACCGTGCTCGCCGCCAAGGCAGCGGGTGCCGCGACGATCTTCGTCAGCGAGCCCAATCCGAACCGACTTGCGAAGGCGGCCGAGATCGTTCCCGGCATCATACCGATCGATCCGGCCAAAGACGATCTCGAGACCATCATCAGGGACAATACGGAAGAAGGCGTCGGTGTCGACGTGGCGCTCGAATGCGTCGGGCTCGAGGCCAGCCTGAACGCTTGCGCCAAGGCGGTGCGCCGGCAAGGCAAGGTCGTCCAGACGGGCCTTCACATGAAGCTTGCGAGCATCGACGCCATGCTGTGGGCGCTGAAAGACATCACCGTCGAGGCGACATGGTGCTATCCGGTGCAGATCTGGCCGCGCATCATCCGCATGGTGGAGGCCGGCCTCCTGCCGCTTGAAAAGGTGATCACCGCCGAGATCGCCGCCGAGGATGTCGTCGACAAGGGTTTCGAGGCGCTGCTCGACAAAGCCGGCAAGCATCTGAAGATCCTGGTGGCCGTCTGAAGGGCGCCATGCAGATTCCTCAATTCCAGCTCGTGAAGGAGACATGATGACGAAGGACGCATTCTCGAATTACTCCCTTGCCGGAAAGACGGCGGTCATCACCGGCGCCGCCGGGGGTATCGGCGCCGCCATCACCGAGCGGCTTGGCAGCCTCGGCGCCACCATCGTGCTCGCCGATGCCGTGGACCGGGTTGCCGACGCGGCCAAGGAATGGGCCGACAAGGGCTTGAAGACCAAAGGGGTCAAGCTCGACGTCACCGATTCCAAGGCGGTCGAGAAAGCGGCCCAGCGCCTCAATGAGGAGTTCGGCGCCATCGACATCCTCGTGGCCAATGCCGGCATCGCCTATGAGAGCAATACCCAGGATCATTCCGATGACGACTGGCACCGGGTCATGAAGATCAACCTCGACGGGGTCTTCTTCTGCCTGCGCTCCTTCGGCAAGCGCATGGTGGAGCGCCAGCGCGGCGCGATCGTCGCCATCTCCTCGATCGCCGGCGTCAAGGCGGTGCGCCCGGAGCTTCATGCAGGATATGACGTATCGAAAGCCGGCGTGGCCCATCTCTGCCGCGTGGTGGGCGTCGAATGGGCGCCGTTCAACGTTCGCGTCAACGCCGTCGGCCCCGGCTACACCGAGACCGAGATGCTGAGGAAAGTTGGCATGGCGCAGCCTGCCGTGATGAAGGTGTGGCTCGATGACATCCCGACCCGGCGGCTGCTGCAGCCCTCGGAGATCGCCGCCACCATCGGCTTCCTGGTCTCCGACGCGGCCAGCGGCATCACCGGCCAGATCGTCATGACCGATCACGGCTATTCGACCGCCTAACCAACATAACCCTTGGAGAATGCGTAAGTGAGTATTGGATCTGGACCCGTCAGGGTCGCGATGGTGGGCCTCGGCTGGTGGGGACGCAAGATGGTCACCGTGCTGAAGGCGGCGGAGGCGCATCTCGACGTGGTGGTGGCGGTAGAGCCGGATCCGGCGGCGCGGGCATTCTGCGCCGAACATGATCTTGCACTCACCACCAGCTACGCGGAGGCGCTTGCGCGCGCCGATGTCGAGGCGGTGGTGCTGGCCACACCCCATTCACTGCACGAGGAGCAGATCGAGAAGGCGGTCGCTGCGGGCAAGCATGTGTTCTGCGAGAAGCCGCTCGCCATGACCAGGGCCGGCGCCGAAAGAGCCGTCGCATCATGCAGGAAAGCCGGGCTCACCCTCGGCATGGGTCATGAGCGACGCTTCGAGCCGCCGGTCGCTCAAATGCTCGAAGCCGCCGCCGGCGGCAAGCTTGGCCGCATCCTTCAGGTCGAGGCGAATTTCAGCCACGACAAGTTCCTCGCTCTCGACAAATCGAACTGGCGCCTCAACGCCAAGCAGGCGCCCGCCGCCGGCATGACCGCCACCGGCATCCACCTCACCGATCTGTCGGTGAAACTGCTGGGCCCCGCGCAAGACGTGCGCGTGGCGTGCGAGAATCTCGCTTCGGAATTTCCGCAAGGCGATACATTGTCGGCCCATATCCGCTTCAAGGATGGCGGCACGGCCTATGTGTCGGCGACATTGGTGACGCCGTTCGTGTCGCGCTTCGCGGCCTTCGGCACCAAGGGCTGGATCGAGATCCGCGACAAGGCCCATGTCGAGGCGCCGGACGGCTGGGTCGTCACCAGTGCCTGGACCGGCACGCCGATCACGGTGCGCGAGGTCCCCCCGGCCGAGCCCGTGCGCGACAATCTCGTGGCCTTCGCCAAGGCCGTCCGTGGCGGCGACAGCTATCCGATATCCGGCGACGACATGATCAACAATATCGCCCTCCTGGAAGCTATCGTGGCCTCGGCCAGGACGGGCCAGGTGGTATCCGTCGCCTGAATGAAAGCAAGGAAAGGATGTGAGGATGCGCGCGCTCATTTTCGAAACCCCCGACAAGCCCATCATCGTCGACAAGCCCATGCCGGAGATCGCCGATACCGAGGTCCTGGTGAAGACCAGGGCCGTGGGCATATGCCATTCGGACTATGAGCTGCTCGCCGGGCGCTACATCATCCCCATCTCCTATCCGGTGACCCCTGGTCATGAGTGGGCGGGCGAGATCGTCGAGGTTGGCCGGCAGGTACGGGACTACAGGGTCGGCGACCGCGTGGTCGGCGAATGCGTGGTCCGCACGCCCGAGCGCCTGCATCATTTCGGCTTCTCGATGGACGGCGCCGATCGCGAATATTTCGGGGTCAATCCGGAATGGCTGCACAAGCTGCCGGAAGGCATCGACGACAAGCGCGCCTCCCTCATCGAGCCTTTCACCTGCGGCTTCTATGCGGTGCTGCGGTCGGGCGGCACCAATGCCAGCGAGACCGTGGTGGTCTCGGGTGGCGGCACGATCGGTCTCGTTTCGGCGGCCGCGGCCATCGGCATGGGCGCCCGTGTCATCGTCGTCGATCCGTTGAAGTCGCGCCGCGACGTCGCGCTGAAGCTCGGCGCGGCCGAGGTGGTTGACGCGTCCGAGGATCCAATCTCGAGGGTCAAGGAGCTTACCCAAGGCAATGGCGCCGACCTCGTCATCGAGGCCTCGGGGCACGACGCCTCGCTTGCCAATGTCTTTGAATTCGCGCGGCAGGACGGGCGCGTCTCCATGGTCGGTATCAATATCGGTAGGAAGATCCCGGTCGAGCTCGGCAAGATCCAGATGAGGAACCTGGTGGTGAAGGGATGCATCGGCTCGCCCGGTGTATGGCCGGCCGCCATCCGGTTCCTCGAGCGCACCGGTATCGACCTATCGCCGATCCAGACCCACAGTTTCGCGCTCGAGAATGCGGTCGAGGCCTTCGAGCTCGGCAAGGATGCGAAGAAGGCGATCAAGATCACCCTCACCAGCGGCGGCAACTGAGACATCAACGGACCACAATGGAGGAATGCTGATGGCCAAGCAGCTGACCGTTATCGCCCATCTGGTGGCGAAGCCGGGCAAGATTGAAGACACCAGGACGTTCCTGCTGTCGCTGATCACCAAGACGCGCGCCGAGCCGGGCTGCGTCGACTATGACCTGCATCAGGACGATGCCAATCCGGCCGAGTTCACCTTCTATGAGAACTGGACGAGCCGGGCGGAGTGGGACAAGCATATGGAGATGCCCTATCTCAAGGAGTTTGCAGCCCGGAAGAGCGAGCTCTTCGCGGTGGAGCCGCATATTCGCCTGATGACGATGATCTCCAAGCGGGCCTGATCCGCACCGCTGCTTCTCTCAATATGACAATAGTCGGTTTTGCATCGATCGCCCGAGGATGTCGAAATGTCGGTTCGATGTTGAATGGAGATGATCATGGAGCTTGCAGGAAAGACAGCCGTCGTAACAGGTGCCGGCCGCGGCATCGGGACGGGTATTGCCACCGTACTCGCCATGCATGGCGCCGATCTGGTGCTCACCGACCGCGAGACCACAGGTGCGGAGGAAGCGGCGGAGAAGATCCGCAAGTCCGGCCGCAAGGTGTTGGTCCTTCAGCACGATGTCACCTCCTGGCCGTCAAGCCAGGCCGTCGCCGAGACGGCGCTGGAGCAGTTCGGCAAGGTCGATATTCTCGTCACCAATGCCGGCGTGTCGAAGAGCGTGCCTTTTGCGGAGCTGACTGCCGAAGAATGGGACCGCGTCAATGATGTCAACGCCAAGGGCGTCTTCCTGTCCTGTCGCGCCTTCGTGCCGCATATGATCGAGCGCAAATACGGCAAGATCGTCAATATCTCCTCGATGGTCGGCAAGGAGGCCATTCCCTACTTTGCCCATTATTGCGCGTCGAAATTCGCGGTGATCGGCCTGACCGAATCGATGGCCAAGGAGCTCGCACCGCACAACATCAACGTCAATGCCGTTTGCCCTGGCGTGGTGCGCACACCTTTGTGGGACCCGCTGCTGCAGCAGCTCTCGGTCAACAAGAATATTTCGCAGGACCAAGCGTGGGCGGAATTCGTCGACGGCATTCCGTTCAGGCGCCCGCAATCGCCCGAGGACATCGGCGAGGCGGTGGCGTTCCTCGCCTCCGACCGGGCCCGCAACATCACGGCCAGCGCGGCCAATGTCTCCGGCGGCCAAATGATCTGGTGAGCCGACCGCTGAGTGCTAGGTTTGTGCGAGACGTGTGATGTGCATGTACGGATGAGTGCCGTGCCCGATAGCCGATGTCTTCACGCATAGCGTCTACGGCATCGTCACCGGCGCGGGTGTTATAGGTCTCGCCGTCGCGAGAGTCGTGGCGCGCGACCGATCGTCAATTTTGCTCGAGACAGAGAGCCCAGGCCTCACTTCGAGCCTGGCATGTCTGCCGCTTAGCGGCTGTGGTGTGAGGACCAAGCCGCCCAGCCGCGCTCAAAGCCGGTGCAAGTAGGCCGAGCGTGTCCAAGCTCGGCCGGCAGTTGGCCCCTCGACCTAACCCTTTGTTTTAATGCACTTATCCTCAGCATTTTGCCATGCAAGCTCGGTCTTCCAAAAAATTGGCAGGCCGATGAGGTATCGGTCAATTTTCTATTTTTTAAATGACCTGGTTAGAAATTCGACAATTCTAAAGGATTTTTGATTCCTGTCGATTTCGTTTCGAATTTATGCCAGAAGTGATATCAAACGTCGTTCCGGGGGGCTGACAACACATCTCGATTGCCAGTGTAATTCGTCAAACGGGAGATAGAAAGTTGGTACGCATTGGCAAAACAGGCCTTACGCTCGGCAGCTCAGCCTATGAGGCAATCCGGTTCGACATCATCGAAGGAAACGTTCAGCCTGGATCAAAGCTGCAATTTGATGCGCTTAGAGAGCGTTACGGCATTGGGATCAGTCCCATCCGCGAAGCCCTTAGCCGGTTGCAGTCCGAAAGATGGGTCGACCGTGAGGAACAAAGGGGCTACCGCGTCGCTGAAGTGAGCAAGGACGAGTTGCTCGAACTGGTAAAGACGCGGATTCTCATCGAAGGCCTCGCCGTGAGAGAGGCCTTGATCCGCAGCGACGCAAAGGCCGAGGAAGATTTGGTCCTGGCATTTCACCGTCTGAGCAAGGCTCACCGTCTCGATTCCACCGGCGGACGCAACCCTGAATGGGAGAAATTGCACCGGCAATTTCACCTTGCGCTTGTCTCTGGCTGCGAAATGAAATGGATCAAACAGTTCTGCCATCAGTTGTTTGACGTCGCCGAGCGCTATCGGCTGTTGTCGGTTGCTGCAAATCCCGAACGGCGGGAACTTGAAGAACACCGCGCCATACTTGACGCCTACATCGAAGGCGACGCCGACAAAGTGCGGGAATGCCTGCAAAATCACTATCAAACCACCGTCAACTATGTCCTCCAACACAAGGCTGAACTCACTGCGTCAGTGGTGAAGAACGAGTCCGCGGAAACTTGACAGGTCAATCCGACGTCAAAGAGATTGGACCAACTTCTGGAGGTTTTCGAAGCCCGGCCTTAACCGGCCCTTTTCGATCTGATGCGCAAGATCGGTGATGGCTTCGTTGACAGGCGCGGATCTGCCGAGGCGCTTGGCCGTTTTCGCCACGAGACCATTGAGATCGTCGACCTCGCTGTGACGTCCCTTCACCCAGTCCTGCAAGACAGTCGTCTTGGTGCTTGGCAGAGTAAATCCCGACAGGAGGGTGTCAAGAAGAGTATCGACCAAACGGTTGGTCTGGTGGATGTTGTCCGGCTTCAAGCCAAAGATTGGAAGGGCGGGATGCCCGATCGCCTCGCCCACATCAAGCGCCTCTTGCCCGGCATGCACCATGAGTGCCCGCATTTCCGGAATTGCGGCCGCCTCGTGAATCGACAAGCCAAGTATCGCCGTGGAGACGAGTGTCGTCGCGTTGCTCACAAGCTTCATCCATTTCGTCGCCTGAATGTTGTCAACAACATCAACCGCGCCGGAGCAACGGAGCAGTTCGGCCACCTCGTTCTCACGTCCCCTAGCGCCCGAACTCAGGCTTCCGACGGCAAACCAGGAGCGCTCATGAGGCGAATCCCGGGTAACAATCCCTGGACTCATCATTGCCGAGGAAATCTCGAGGACACTCCCCATCGTACGGTCCGGACCAACGACCTCGGCAATCGTGTCGGCCGTCATTCCGTTCTGAACACCGACAAGCAGTCCGTCCGCTTTCAGATGGGGTTCAATCAGATGGGCCCCCCAACGCGCGTCATACGCCTTGAGAACCATGAGGACGATGTCAAACGGCTCCGTGAGGGTGCACACATCGCACAGATTGTAGGCCCTGACGGGAGTGACCACAGTCCGGCCGGGCATTTCCACACGCACGCCATTCTTCCGCATGGCCGCCACGTTCTCGGGCCATTGGTCTATCAGCGTCACATCATGACCCGCATTCGTCAGATCTGCGCCGATCGAGGCACCATTCGCGCCTGTCCCCAACACCGCAATTCGCTTTGTCATGTCTGGCTCACAATTTCCATGGTCACTCGGGCACAAGGATCACGCGACGCGTCGATTGCCATCCGCGATGTACAGGGCGGACGCGGCGATAACGATAATGCCTTTCAGGATCATCTGGACCTGCACCGGCAAACCGAGAAGGATGACCGCATTGAACATGACAATGAGGATGAAAACACCCAATAGAGCCCCGAGGACGTTGCCGCGGCCACCACTGATGGCAACTCCACCCATGACAGCTGCAACAATAGAGTCGAGGTCATACCCCTTTCCCGTCCATTGATCGACTTGGCCGACGTATCCAACAAGGCACAAGCCGGCAATAGCGGCGACCATCGAGCTAATCACATAGCAGCTGATGATGACGGCATCCGTCCGGATCCCCACAAGCATCGCTCCGCGCGGATTGCCGCCAACAAGATAGATCTTCCTACCGAAGCGAGTGAAATGAAGCACAAAACCAAGTAGCAAGGTCAGTGCGATCAGGATCAGCAGGTTCACGGGCAGGCCGAGGAACCGGCCTTGGCCAATCACAGCAAATCCATTGGGCAACGTGCTTCCGCTCGAGCCTTCCGTGTAGAGGAAGCGAATTCCCTGCAAAACAATAGTTGTCGCGAGAGTCGCCAGGAATGGTGAAACGCCACGCTTTGCGACGAGAACGCCGTTAGCGAGACCGACGACCAGTCCCAGCGTCAGAGCGGCCGCAAAAATGACCGGCATCATTGAGTTGTCAGTTGCGGCGAAACTGGTTGCAAGCACCGCCGATGTTGCCATGACAGACGCAACCGACAAATCGAGGCCGCGAACGAGAAGGCAGAAGACCTGACCGACGACTACCATCCCCAACGGCGCTGCCTGCGTGAGTATATTCAGAAGATTCTCCGGCTTGAGGAAGGCCGGTGACAGTATGGATACCACCGCGATATTGAGCGCCAGAAATGCCGCCAGACCGTAGTCACGCAGCAGCGACTTCATCGACAACGATCGGCGTTGGAATGCATCAGACGAGCGTTCCTGACCATTCATGTCTTCTTGCCTCGCTCAGTGTTGATCGCAACCGCCGTAATGATGATCAGACCCTGGATGATCCACTGATAGAAGGTTGAAACATCAAGGAAGTTCAGCAGATTATTCAACAGAGAGATCAAATAGACTCCCAGCAATGTTCCAAGCACGCCGCCGCGGCCGCCAGCCAGAATGGTTCCGCCGACAACTACTGGCGTGATGGATGCGAGTTCAAACCCCTCGCCACGCCAGGGATCGCCTCCTCCCATCCGGCTTACTAGATAGACGCCGGTGAATGCCGCCAATGCTCCAGACAGGCTGTAAGTGATGGCAAGCGTCCGGGCGACTGAAATACCGAGCAGGTGTGCACCGCGTGGGTCGCCTCCGACTGCGAAAATCGCGTTTCCAGTCCTCGTCAGGTGAAGAAAGATTGCAGCCAGCACAAACAGACCCAGCATCAAAAGACCGCCAATGGACACCCCAAGCACCCGTCCATAGGCGAGAGCCTGAAATTCCGGGGTCACCTTGCCCGCGGGCGCTAGTGAATACAGCAGTGTAACGCCCTGCAGTATTGAAGCCATTCCCAGCGTCACAATCAGCGGATGGATCCTGAGGTAATGGGTCAAAAGCCCATTGATGTAGCCGATGGCTGCACCCAATGCGATCACGCCGATCACGACAGGCAAGACGCGCTGCGGCTCACCGTTGATCAGACCGGATGTGAGATTGGAAGTCAGGGAGATCATCGCGCCAACCGACAGGTCGATACCGCCGGTCAGCACGACGAGGGTTTGACCCAGACTCACAATGCCTAGGCTCGTGGCTTGCTGAAAGACATTGAAGAAGTTCCTCGAGGTCGCGAAGCGGTCACTCAATGCGGTGCCCGTCACAAGAAGAAGAAGCAGGAGCGTCACTACGACCATGAGTGATAGCGGCACGCGTCTGATCCACCAGCTCCATGAGCGGGATTGAGTGACTGCGGTCTCTGTGGTCACGCGGCAGCCTCATGGATTGTGTCACTGCGATTTGAAGCAACAGCCAATTCCAAGACGTGCTCCTCGGTGATCTGGTCCCCTTCCAATTCTCCGGTCTTGCGGCCCTCGGAGATGACAACCACCCGGTCACAAAGCCCGATGATTTCCGGGAGTTCTGAACTGATGACAAGAATCGCCATGCCGCGGTCCGCGAGCTGCCGGATGATCTTGTAAATCTCAATCTTGGCGCCGATGTCGACGCCTCTGGTGGGTTCGTCCAGGATAAGCGCGGTGCCGCTCGATGTTACCCAGCGGCCCAGCAAAACCTTCTGCTGATTGCCTCCAGAGAGATTTGCCACGGCGGCGCCCGCGCCTGTCGCCGCGATGGCATAGGTCGAAATCTGCTCTTCCGCCAACTTCGCCTCAGCCGTCTTGCTTAGGCGCAGCGCGGTCCCGATTTTGCTTAGAATCGGCGCGGAAATGTTGACTGCAATGTTCAACAGCATAAAAAGGCCTTCTTCCTTGCGGTTCTCCGTAAGAAAGCCAATTCCATGGTCTATTGAATGCCGTGGGGAAACTCTCGTCAGAGTGACACCACCTTGCACCACGCGACCGCGATCGAGCGGCAAGCTGCCGAAAATGGCATGGGCAATTTCTGTCCGACCCGAGCCAACCATGCCGGCAAGACCGACAATTTCACCTTTCCACACTTGGAGGCTCACGCCTTTGACCCTGGATCCGGACCAGATGTCATATGCTGCGAGCACCGGCTCGCCAACCGGCTTGGCCTTTGCCTTGGACGGAAAAACATCCGCCAACGGCCTGCCTATCATCATTGAAACGAGCTTGCTTGGGCTCAATCTATTCACTGGCAAGGTGCCGATGAGTTTGCCGTCCTTGAGGACGGTTGCCGAATCCGCGATCGTGAACACTTCATCGAGGCGATGTGAAATGAACACTATCGCAACGCCGCGCCTCTTGAGCTTGGCGATCAACCCAAACAGTATTTCAACTTCGTGTCCTCCGAGGACGGCCGTAGGCTCGTCGAAGATAATGAGCTTTGCGTTTGAATTGAGCGCCCGTGCGATTTCGACCATCTGCTGGCTTGCGACGGTCAGATCCTTCACTTTCTCATCGGGATCGATCGTAGAGCCAAGCTCGTTCAGGATTTTCCTTGCGCGGCGGCGCATTTCCCTCCGATCGATCAGTCCGATTCTGGTCTTTGGCTGATCATTGACGAAGATATTCTGCGCGACACTCATCTCAGGGAACTGAATCAACTCTTGATAGATGACGTGAACGCCGGCCGCTTTCGCCGCATGTGGCGAATCCCAATTGGCGCTATGCCCGTCAAACGACAACTCCCCCTCATCAGCGCGATAGGCACCGGCAATGATCTTGATCAGAGTGGACTTCCCGGCGCCATTTTCGCCTACGAGAGCCCGCACCTCGCCCTCCATAACCTCAAAATCCACGTGATCGAGAGAGCGAACGCCAGGAAAGCTCTTTGATACTCCGGTGGCAGTTACGATGGCACGCATCATCCAGGGGCCGGTGCGCTAAAAGGCGTTGAGACGATCGCCGGGACACCGAGGGAGCGACGGTGTCCCCGACGGTCAGTTGCGGCTTACTTCGGGTAGTCGGCCGAGAATGTCTGAGGATCGTAGTCCGGCCCCAAACCCGACGACAGGATCAAGTCGTTCGGCTTGTCCATTCGGACATAATCCTCGGCCCAGCGATCGGCCTTGATCGAAGCCGTCTCGTCACCCTTCGATACGACGACATCAGAGTTCACGAAGTAGAGTTTCGGAACGGCCGCTCCCGACAGCACCTGCAATGCCAGCTCGACGGCAGCGCCGCCCATTGCTGGGGGATAGTCGAAATTCAGCACGGGCACCTTGTTTTCGAGCGCGATCTTCAGGCAACCATTGAGATCGGCGCAAGTCACGGGCGGGATTTCGCCGGGCTTGTATCCGGCCGCCACAAATGCCTCCAGCGAGCCGCCGCCCTGGACACCCGAGTCGTTCCAGATTCCGTTGATGTCCTTTCCAAACTTCTGGATCATCGCCGATACGATCGACTTCGCTTTTGCCGGACTCCAATCCGTATATTGCAGGTCCAGTATCTTGATGCCGGGGTACTGGGCGAAGATCGACTTTGCCGCCGCGATGCGAAGTTCCGCCGGACTAGCGCCCGCTTGGCCTGGCAGCATGATGACATTGCCTTTTCCATTCAGCTTTTCGACCAGCCATTGCGCAAAGAGACGGCCGGTCACTTCATCCGATGCCGTGACGAAGCTTACGAAGTTTTCTGACGTCACGCGGCGATCGACCATGATGACGGGAACGCCGTCATTCATGGCCTGGGTCACGATGGGGTCAAGCGCATCGGCCTTGGAGGCGCTGATCAACAAGATGTCAACACCACGTTGCAATAAGTCTTCAACGTCCGAAACCTGTTTCGAAGGATTGTTGTTGGCGTCCGTGATGATCAGCTGCTTGATCTTGTCTTTATGCTTGGCCGCCGCTGCCTGAATGGCGTGCAGCTGCGCAAGCCGCCACGTGTTGTCCACGGATGCGTTTGAAAAGCCGATGACGTACGGCCCTTCCTTCTGGTATTTAGACGTGTCGCTATACTGCAGCTGGACAGGCGACCACAGTTCCGTGCGGGGGGCGCCCGTGTATCCGTTTCTCTGTTCCTGGGCTTCCGCCGTCGAGATCGCGAACATCCCGGCCACCGCCAGCGTTGCTGACAAAAGAGAGCGTCTGAGCATTCCGTTGTTCCTCCCTATGTAACTTTCAAAATGGCGCGATGACCGGAGCATCGCGGCGAGAGATGAGTTGAAGAGGCGCATCAGGCTTGTGTGGAGACGGCTGAACAAGCGTCTCAACTCGGTTCAGTGCGCTTCGGCCGCAATTCCCTTTGCCTCCTCAACGGCGTTGCCGCGTGGCCAGCAAAAAACTGGCGGACGCTCACTCTCCTGCACAGCCCAACGAGGGCACTGTCCCAAGTCGGAGCTTGAGCTTGGTTCCAAATTATTCGCTCTGTCAAGATATTTTCGATATTAATCCATAAATCTTATTATTTTCGTTTTGAGAATATAACTGCGACTAGGATTCCATCACGTCGACTGGCCTGAATTGTGTAAGCGAAAAGGCTCAGATCAGGCTGAAGCGCCACCGAGGTCCGAAAAACAAAGCGGTTTTCAAGTAGTCCGATGCGCCGACGAGAGCGCCGGGGCGATGCCAACTAAAGGTGGGTTTTCTTGAGATCAGCGGTTGTCGACACGCTTGAGAAAAGGGTGGATTGAAATGCGACTCCACAAGCCGGCCTTGAAAAACGGATCATTACGGTTGAGCGTTTCGACCTCTGTCACACTTGCGGCCTCCACAAGAAAGCAGCTGCCGACCGGTGTTTCATTGTCTTCCGCCAGCAGCGGACCTGAAATCACGACCTTGACCGGCGATGCTGCGATATAGGTCTTGTGGGCTTCGAGGTGATCGCGCCGTGTGGCGGCAGCCCCGGGCTTGTCGATGCAGTGTATGATGAAATGCATGCTTAAAACCCCTCATTCACAAGAATCTACATCCGAGATTTTAATTTGCGAAGAAGAAGTTTCGATAATTTAATTGACATCATCATATTTTGGAAAGAAATTCATCCTTTCGAATGGCTGTGTGCAACGTCCTCGATTGATCTCAGCCTGTGGGTGAACACGAAATACGGACCTCATCAATGAGCTGGGATAAAGGCCGCAGTCCCCGGATTGCATTTCTAGGAACCGGAGCCCAGGGCGCTTCCATTGCGGCCGACTTTGCGTTGGCAGGCCTGAACGTCACCTTTATCGATCAATGGCCCGACCACATCGAAGCCATTCGCCAGAAGGGCATTACCGTCAATTTGCCCGCCCGAACGATCAACGTTGCCGTTCCTGCCTTCCATCTCTGCCAGGTAGCTGAAATTAAAGAACCATTCGATGTCGTCTTTCTTGTCGTGAAAGCATACGACACGCGCTGGGCGTGCGAGCTGATCAAGCCGGTTCTTGCTGCGGACGGTTTGATCGTTGGCCTTCAAAACGGCATGACGCATGAAGACATTGCGGAAATTGTGGGCCGTGAACGCACGATTGCCGCCGTCATCGAAATCGCGTCCAACATGTGGGTTCCCGGCGTGACAAACCGTCAGAATGACCATGATGAGTCATGGTTTGCCCTCGGTGCGCTTGATCCCAAGATGCAAGGCCGCGTGGAATCCGTTGCCACCCTGCTTCGGAACGCGGGGCGCGTGGAAGTTATGGAGGACATCCGCTCTGCGAAGTGGATGAAACTCGTCGTCAATGCTGCGGAACTCATTCCATCCGCGATCGTCAACCTGCCGCTCGGTGACGCCGCCCGCCTCCCCGAAATGCTGGGGGTCATGCGGGCAGCGGGTTACGAAGCCATGCAAGCAGCGCTCGATGACGGGGCAAAGATTATTCCGATCATCGGGCTGCCGCCAGTGACCACCAATCACCCAGATCGCTATGTCGATCAGATCTTCGAGGAGGTGCTCAAGACCTTTTCGAGGCCAGACACGCTCACCACGTCACTCCAGGATTGGCGCAAGGGACGGCGTGCGGAAGTCCAGGAAGTCAATGGCTGGGTCGTCGACATGCTTCGCAGTCACGGCCGGTCCGCGCCCATCAACGAGCGCGTCGTGGAACTCGCCCTTGAAATTGAGAGCGGCAAACGCGAAGCCCACGTTGACAATTCAAAACTCCTGATTGAGACCTTACGGGAGTTCGTCGAGCACCGTGATGGCCACCAGGAACTTGGGAAGCTCCAGAATTGAGTTGCGGTGGCAACTCAGCCCCCTGTGAGCGAAACCCTTATGCGGGCCCAGGAGGCCCTTGAATTGGCAATCCAGAGGCAAGCCTTGGTGAATTATGCGGCGGGAAATCTGGTTCGATTGTCTGTTAAAACAGGTTCAGTCGACAAGGTGAACGAGGCGTTGGATGCCCTCGTCGACTCTACCGAAGCGCCGCGCAAGGGAGACTGCGTGTTGGATACCGACTGGTGTGATGAGGCAGAGGCGCTTGGCGCCGATAGGGAGATGATATCCTGGATCAGGTCGGTCGCCGAGACACAAATGGAGCACACGCGCAGGCTTGCGCCCAAATCGCAAGCCAAAACATGAGATTTGGGAATATCAGATCGGGTGATGTGTGCCCCGGCGATTGCTGCCGGACTCTGTAGCTGCTGTTGCTACTTTACTTCCAAGCGCGGACAGCACGGGGACAATGTCATCGAGCGTAGTGCAAGGATGGCATCCGAGCTTCTGAAGATCCGCCGTGACATCGACCGGAAGACCTGAATTCGAATCATCCGGAACCTGGTTGAGGCGGCCGCCGACGACAATCGGAATTTTGAGATTGCGCGACGCGAGCTGGTCCATCACTTCGCGGCAGAAGCGCAGCGCCACTCCATTATAGGTGCTGATGGCGATGAAATCGGCGCCACTCTCGACGGCCTTGGCGACCAACCTATCGGCATCGACCGAGACGCCGCCATCCACCAGCGCGATATCGAGACCGGAAAGCGCCTTCTCGACCAGATATTTGCCATGCTCATGCACGTCACTGGTGGCGACACAGGCTTTGAGCCCCTTGGGCAGTACCGGTGCCAGGCCGGGCTTGGTCGCGACGATCCATCGTTTCGCTGTTTCGTCAAGCTCGCGCGCCCATTCGGCGAGGACCAGGGGCTTCCTCTGGCCGCCATCGCGCGCCACGCCACCGGGACCGAATAGGTCCTCGAGCCGCTTCGGTCCCATGCGGCGGATCGCCAGCAGTAGCTGGGCCGCATCGGTCGTATCGACGCCGAGATCGCCGAGTCCTTTAAGGACATTCCCGGCGAAACGGCGCCCGTTCCGCACCAGTTCATCCGCCATAGCCTCGACTTTCGGCCACTCGACCAGCGTCTCATGGAAAGGCGCATGTTCCCTGAGCCTTGACGCGAAAGTCTGGGCGTCGATGATCTCGTCGATATCGGGAATGCGGCTGTTCTCGGTCACTGGCACCGGATTGACGGCATGCCCCGTCGGCCAGCGCCGCAGCGCCATGATGTCGGCAAGGAGGTAGTTGGCGAGGCTGGCATAATTGCCGGCAGGCGAGGACTGATAGCTCACCGTATTGCCGAAGATCATCGTGCCTGGCGTGTCGGTAACCTGATGGAGGGCCGAATGAAAAGCCATGCGCGACAGCGGATCGGAGAAATGATGGCCATAGCAATGGCCGAGCCTGGCGCCCGCCAGTTCCTCGATGATGTACTTTTCGACGATCACCATGCCGAGGCTGCAGCACATGTCGAGGAAAAGCCCGGCAAAGCCGTCATCGAGATTGGAATGGACGAGGATTTCGGCATCCTGCGCCGCGATGAGGCCCAGCGCCTTCACCGTCGCGACCGTCGTCGCCACCTCATCGTCCCAATGCGGCAGGCGGAAGGTGAAATACTGGCCGAGATTGCCGATCGAGGTTGCGCCTGCGCGCAAGGCGGCTTGCGTGTTCTCGAGCGCGCCCGGCAGCCCGATCATGAAGTCGCCGAAATGCGCCGCCGCCGGCGACGCTTCGGTGATGCGCACGAAGTCTTCAGGGCCGGTGAGCACGATGCCCGTGCCACGCGGCGCCGATTTGCGCATAGCCTCAGGATAGCCCATCGACCAGTCAAGCGTGATGCCGAAGCGGTCGACGGTGACCCCGGCAGCGGCGCATTTCTCATGCACCTCGGCAATGGCGCCGAGGGTACGCTCGACATTGCGGAAGCCGATATGTGCATGCTGGGTGACACGCCGCTCCATGGCCGCGGCGCGCTTGCCGGCTGCTTCGGATGGATAGCCGGTCTCGCGCATGTAACGGCTGGCGCCGAGACGGCAGCTTTGGGCCAGATCGCGGCCCGCCGCGAGAAGCTCCCGGCCGGACGGCAACGATGGGGCGATGAGGTTTATCCGCGTCATTTCAGTCATCTCTTCAGAAATTCGTCGAGAAGGCGAGCGAAGATGTCCGGCTTCGTAGCAGGATAGAAATGTCCACCCTGCACGCGCACGAGCCGTGCTCCTTCTATGGCCTCGGCAATCTCGACACTGTGCTGCATTGGAATCATCAGATCGTCTTCGGCAGCGATCACCAGTACAGGCACCTTGATCTTGCCAAGCTCGGCAAATCTGTCGAAATCGAGCAGCATGCGGATGCGCGCTTCCATCACCGGCAAGGGCGTCAGCCTTTCGGCCGCTGAGGCCACCGCAGCCTCGAGGCTTTCTCCGTGAGCCGCGATCCATTCCGGCGTATAGCCCAGCACATGAGTGAGCGTCTGGTATTCAGCAACCATACCCTCACGCAACAGGCTCGAGCGCACGCCAAACAACATGCGCATGCGGGCATCGGGCCTGGCCCAGCTTCCACTGATGGTGCAGGAGAGGCTTCTATCCGGCGCATCGAGGGCAAGGCTCTGCACGATGGCGCCGCCCGTCGAATGTCCCACGAGATGCGCTCGCTCGATCTTTTCCTGGTCGAGAATGCCGACGATGTCCTCGGAGATGACGCTGATCCGATATTCTCCTTCCGGCCGGTCGCTGCGGCCGGCGCCACGGTGATCGAGCGTGATCACGCGGTAGCGGTCTGTCAGAAGCGCCACGACACCGTTCCAAAAGCGTCCATCGCCACCCAGCCCCGGCATCAGCATGACAGGCGGCCCGGAACCTTCGGCTTCATAATGGATGCGGCATCCGTCCTTAGCCACGTGGATGCTCATGCCGCCCTCGCCATGACCTGGCGATGATCCTCGAGCAGGCGGATGACGCTGAAGGCCGTGATCAGCGAGGTCTTGGGATTTTCGGGATCGGGCGCATTGTCGAATTCCATATGCGCGCTGCCGAGACGACTCTCGACATCGATCTCATGGCAATTGCCGGAAACTGCCGGGTCGGCGATCACGCGCACTTGCACGGGCGCAGGCGATGCCGCGAGCGCCACGGTGAGCGCGGCATTGAGATTGCGCGGATAGAGCTTCGCCCCCTCGGACGGCGATCCCTCGAACAACGCCACCGGTTGCGACAGGCTGTCAGGGTCGTGCCCGCACGCCGCGAGCTCGGCGCGCCAGGCGGCAACGGGCTTGCGCGAAGAGTAGCGGATTCGAGCATCGGGCATGAGCGCCGCGATGCGCACATAATCGAGCCCGGCAACCGCACCGCCTGCAATTGTGAGCGCCACTCTTGCATTCTTGGCGCAGTGGATGAGTCTCGAAAACAACGCGCCATCGGCCAAGGCGCCCGTCGAGCAGATGATGACCGGAATGCCGTTGTTGAGGATCGGCTCCATCAACTCCACGACGGCTTGCTGACCCGCCGCCTCCACGACGATATCGGGCCGATGCGCCAGAAGTGCTGCGAGACCGTCCACGGCTGAAATCTTGATGCCGTCCGGAAGACGCTTGCCCCGGCGCATCAGCAATGTCACGGAATCCTCAGGCCGATGGCCGAGGTGGGCCAGCACCTGCTTGCCGATGGCGCCCGCTCCGATCAGTCCGACATGCATGCTGGATCAGGGCTGGCGCTGGTCTTGCGGCTGTGCGGCGAAGACGGTGCGCCGCTCGATCTCCAGCACATCGGCGGGGCGCGGGAAATTCACCGGCACCTTGTCGCCGGCCTGGCGCGGGCGCCCGATCTCGCGGAAGAAATCTTCAAGTCCATTGGGAATGATAAGCCACACCCATTTGAGATTGCCCTCGCCTTCATTGATGAACATATGCCGGTTGTTCTTGCCGAGGAACAGCGCGGTGCCGGGCAGCATCGGGAATTCCTCGCCCTCGACCACCGCCCGCCCCTTGCCCTCGAGGACGAAGATGGCCTCTTCATTGCGGTCATGGCTGTGCTCGCGCACATAGCCGCCGGGCGCCACCGTCTGGGTTCCCATGGCGAAAGGATGCTCCATGTTGACCAGATGCGGCGCCAATTGCACATCGATATGGCCATTGGCGGGAACCGGCTGCCAGTAGCTTTGCGTCTTTTCCGGTCCGTTCACCAGCACCGCTCCCTTGGCGACAGGCTTGCTCGCGACAGACATGATTTCCTCCTGTTATCAGCGACCTGCGGTCAATTTCATCTCACAGGTTAGCACGCTCATAAGTGCATACACAATAGTAGACACTTGTGGCGACTTGCTTCATACTCGCTATCGTACAGGCAAAGGCCTGTGAGGATCGGTTGAGGCCAATGAACATCTCACAACAGGCCTGCGATGTCCTGATCATCGGCTCCGGATCTGCCGCACTCTCGGCTGCGCTGCGGGCCGCCAGATCCGGGCTCGATGTCCTCATTGCCGAAAAGACCGGACTGCTTGGCGGCACCAGCGCCATGTCGGGCGCGGGCGTCTGGATACCGGCCAATCATGTCGCCAAGGCTGCCGGCATCGCCGACAGCCGCGAGGACGCGCTCACCTATTTGCGCGCCGCCTCTCCTGAAGGCTGGGCGCAGGACGAAGACCCGCTGTGGCAGGCTTTCGTCGAGGCGGCGCCGCGCATGCTTGAATTCATCGAGCGCGAAAGCCCCCTCTCCTTCGCGCTGGTCAATGAGCCTGATCCGATCGCCGAGAAGCCGGGCGGCAAGATAAGGGGCCGTATGGTTTCGCCGAAGCCCATGAGCCGCCGCATCCTTGGCTCCTTCACGCGCAAGATCCGGTCTTCGACTCTGGTACATATCTTCACCTATCAAGAGATGGTCGATCTCGATCCCTATCATCATCCGATCAGAGCCGGCCTTCGTGTCCTTCATAAGCTTGCCTGGCGCTGGCTCACAAATAGCGGCGGCCAGGGAACCGCGCTGATGACGGGCCTCATCCGCGGCTGCATGGATGCTGGTTGCCGCTTCCTGCTCGAGTGCCGCGCGCTGCACCTGACGACGAATGAGATCGGCAATGTCAGTGGTGCGGTCTTCGCCCGCAACGGAGAAGAGCTTCGGGTCACGGCGCACCGCGGCGTGGTGCTGGCGACGGGCGGCTTCGAATGGGATCCCGAACTGCGCCAGAAACACTTTCCGGGTCCGCTCGACCGGTTGGGCAGCCCTTCCACCAATACCGGCGATGGCCAGCGCATGGCGGCCGCCATTGGCGCGAAGCTCGATCGCATGGATCAGGCCAATGTCTATCCCAGCCTGCCGACCAGGTATGAAGGCAAGCCATATGGCCTGCCGATGACCTTCCAGGCAGAGCCGCATTCCATCGTGGTCAACCGCCATGGCCGGCGCTTCGTCAGCGAGAGCGATTTCAATATAGGCGAAGCGCTCGACCGTCGTGATCCCACGACCGGCGAGCCCATCCATCTTCCGGCCTGGATCGTCGCCGACAAGCGCTTCCTGTCGCGTTCTCTGCCTTTCCGCTGGTATGCCGCTTACGACAAGTCCTGGATCGTGAAGGCCGACACACTGGCAGACCTCGCCGCAAAGATCGGCCTTCCGGCAGAGGCCATCGCCGACACGGTCGCGCGCTACAACGACCACTGCGACAAGGGCCGCGACACGGATTTCCATCGCGGCGAGTCGGGCTGGGAAGACTACAAGACTCATGGCCCGGCCAATCGGCTGGGCCGCATCGACACCGGCCCTTTCATCGCCATGTCGCTCAACCGCTCGATCCTCGGCACCAAGGGTGGTGCGCGCACCAATGCCAAGGGCCAGGTGCTCAGGGAAGACGGCAGCATCATTGGCGGGCTTTATGCGGCGGGCCTCGCCATGGCCAATCCGATCGGCACCCGCGCTCTCGGCGCCGGGACGACACTCGGTCCCAATCTCACCTGGGGCTTCATCTGCGCCGAGACAATCATGAAGCAGAATGCCGGCTGACGAAGGACTTGCCCGAATGAAGAATGCCCCCTCGATCGAAGAGCATGTCGAGATGTACCGCAAGATGATCGTCGTGCGCCGGCTCGAAGAAGGTCTTGGCCGCCTGCACAAGGAAGGCAAGACGCGCGGCCCCATTCACCGCTGCGACGGCCAGGAGGCGGTCGGGGTGGCGGCCGCCGCGGTGCTGCGCGAGGGCGACAAGCTCACCAGCACCCATCGCGGCCACGCGCACTACATCGGCAAGGGCCTCGACGTCTATCCGGTGATCGCCGAGATCTTCGGCCGCGCCACGGGTTCCTGCGGCGGCCGTGCCGGCCACATGCTGATCGCCGATGCCGCGAAAGGCCTCATCGGCGGCAATGCCATTGTCGGCGCCGGCATCCCGGCGGCCACCGGCATGGCGCTCTCGATGCAGGTTCTGGGCAAGAAGGATGTCGCCATGTGCATCTTCGGCGATGGCGCCGCCCAGACCGGCATCTGCCATGAGGCGATGAACATGGCCGCCCTCTGGAAGCTCCCCGTCGTCTTCGTGCTCGAGCACAATCAGTTCGGCCTGACGGTGCCCTCATCCGTCCAGTCTTCGGTCGCCGATCTCTCGCTGCGCGCTCAGGGCTACGACATGCCGGCCGAGATCGTGGACGGGAATGATGCCGTTGCCGTCTATCGCGCTGTCGCTTCCATGGTGGATCGGGCGCGGCAAGGTCGGGGCCCGGGCCTGATCGAGGCCAAGACCTATCGCTGGGAAGGCTTCTCGACTTCCGACATGGGTGGTTACCAGACGCCCGAAGAAATCGCCGCCTGGAAAGCGCGCGATCCCATTCGTATCGCCTATGAAGCATTGAAGAATGAAGTAGGCGCGGCCGCTCTCGATGAGATCGAGCGCCGCGCCACCTCGGAAGTGGAGGAAGCCTTCACCAGGGCGCTGGCGGATCCCTTCCCGGCCTTCACCGTGCCTGCCCCCTATGCCGCCTATGCGGGAGCGCAGTGACATGGCGATGATGCGTTATGCCGAAGCCCTGAATGCCGCCTTGCGCGAGGAGATGCAGGCGGATCCGAGCGTCTTTCTCTTCGGCGAGGATATCGGCCGCTATGGCGGCGTGTTCAAGGTGACGAAGGGCCTGATGGAGGAGTTCGGCGAAACGCGCGTGCGCGACACACCGATTTCCGAGCAGGCGATGACGGCGATGGCGGTGACGGCGGCGATGACCGGCACGCGGCCGGTGCTCGAGATCATGTATGCCGATTTCGTGCCCCTGTCGCTTGACGCGCTGATCAACCAGGCCTCGATCTATGAATATATCTGGAACGGCCAGGTGCGCATGCCCTTCGTGCTGCGCACCCAGGGCGGCGGCGGCGCCGGCGCCGGCGCGCAGCATTCGAAATCGCTCGATTCCATGCTGGCCCATGTGCCGGGCATCAAGGTGGTGGCGCCAGTGACGCCGGCCGATGCGAAGGGCATGCTCAAATCCGCCATCCGCGACAGCCAGCCGGTGGTCTTCCTTGAGCACAAACTCCTCTACAACACGCGTGGCGATGTGCCGGATGATCCTGATGTCACCGTGCCGCTCGGCAAGGCGGTGACCCGCCGCCAGGGCCGCGATGTCTCGATCTTCGCCACGTCGCGCATGGTGCTCGAAAGCCTGAAGGCGGCGGAAGCCTTGGAGAAGGACGGCATCTCGGCCGAGGTCATCGATCTGCGCTCCCTCCGCCCGCTCGATGTCGATGCCATCGCTTCATCGATCGCCAAAACCAACCATGCCGTGGTCGTCAATGAGGGCTGGAACTTCTGCGGCTATGCGGCGGAACTGTCGGCTACCATCATGGACCGTTGCTTCGATGATCTCGATGCCCCGGTGGCGCGCGTGACCTTGCCCGACATGCCGGTTCCCTATAGCGAGCCTCTGGAAATGGCGGTGCTGCCCGATGCCGGCAAAATCCGCGAAGCCGTGCTGCGGACGGTGAAGTGATGACGCAAGCGCTACGCCATCCGATCGTCATCGGCAGCGCCGGCGGCGAATATATGGAATCCGTCGTAGTGGTGGACTGGGCGATAGAGCCCGGCGACCCGGTCAAGACCGGCCAGACCATCGTTACCGTCGAAACCGCCAAGGCCGCGACCGAGATCGCCGCCACGCAGGATGGCTTCCTGGCCGAGATCCTCCATGCCGCCGGAAGCGAAGTGCCGGTCGGATCGGTGCTGGGCTATGTGAGCGACCGGCCCGAGGCAGCCGCACCGTCGAGAGCCACAGCGGACGAGCCGGCCCCTGCTCCCATCGAGCATGTCGTTGCTTCTTCACCGCGGGCCGCGCGACCGATCGTCAGCCCGCTCGCCCGCCGCCTCGCGGCCGAAGCCGGCCTCGATCTGTCGCAACTGAAAGGCAGCGGCCCGAATGGCCGAATCAAGAAGCGCGATATCGAGAAGCTTGCGAGACCCGCCATCTTGCCGGCCAGCGATAGTGCGCTTCCCATCGTCTTCCTGCATGGCTTCGCCGCCGACCGCAATATCTGGCGCTGGGTGATACCGCTTTTGCGCCTGCGCAACCGCGTGATCACGCCGGATCTGCCGCGCCATGGCGGCGCGCTCGAGACTCCGGCGAGAAGCATCAGCGATCTCGCCGCCGCCGTCGCCACTTCCCTCGAAGGCCAGGGGATCAGCGATGCACATGTCGTCGGCCATTCGCTGGGCGGTGCGGCGGCACTCGCTCTGACGGGCTTTGGCGCCTTGCGGATCCACTCTTTATGTCTGCTCGCGCCAGCGGGCCTTGGCCCCGAGATCAATGGTGGATTCCTCGGCGGCATTGCCGGGGCGCAAACGCCGGAGAGCCTCGCCCCCTGGCTCGAGGCGATGGTTGGCGATCCCAAGGTCCTGCCTGCCAATTTCGCGCAAGCCGTTCTCCGGCAGAGGCGCCAGGATAATTCGGCTGAAGCGCAGTTGCGGCTTTCCGCCGATATTTTTCCGAATGGCACGCAGCAGCAGGACCTCGCCGCCAATCTGAAGGCTCTACGCATCCCCGCCAAGATCATCTGGGGCAAGAAGGACCGGATCATCCCCATGGCGCATGCGTTCAAGGCGCCGGGTACGACTGCCCTTCATCTTCTCGACGAGACGGGCCACGTGCCCCATCTCGAATGTCCCGACATCGTCGCGCGTCTCATCGACGAGCTCATTCTCGCCACCGGCCGATAGCCACAAATTCAGGAGCACGAAATGATCTTCGATCACCGCATCTACACCGCCCGCCCCAATCGTATGGGGCATTTCCTCAAGCTCTATGAGGAAATGGGCTTGCCCATGCAGCGCCACTATCTGGGCGAGCCCTTCGGCTTCTTTCAGACCCACATTGGCGAGCAGTCGCGTATCGTGCATCTGTGGAAATATGACAGCCTCGCCGACCGCGAGGCGCGCCGCGACACGATGGAGGCCGATCCCGAATGGCAGGCTTACAGGCGCAAGGTCATCGAGACGGATCATCTCCTCGACATGCGCAACCAGATCCTGAAGCCCGTCACTTTCTTCAATCCGAACAAGTGAAGCAGGCGGCATGAAACTCGACTTCGAATCGGGCGGCGAGCGCTGGAGCATCAGCTGCGAGGAGGCGAAAGCGCCGCGGACGCTGGCCTGTCTCGCCTCTTGTCTGCCCTTACCGCTGCAGCTCCACACGCCGAAGATCGCCGGCAATCACATCTACTGGCATGCACCCTTCGTCACCGAAGTGGAGAGCGGCATGGATGTCGTGCGTACCCCGCCGGGCGCCTTCATCTATTGGCCGGTCCGCCAGTTTCTCGAAATCACCTTCGCCCCGCTGCAGGCCGAGACCGCGACCGTGACGGTGCTGGGCCAGCTCGACGGACCCGTCGACGGCATCGCCCGGCTGGCGGCCAGATTGCGCGAGGATCAGGGACGGCAAATCTTTACGGGTAAGCTCTCGTTCGCCGGCGCTGCTTCTTCGCCCGCTCCATCGCCGAAGACCTTGCTCATTCCCAACGACCTTCACGCGGCGCGGCTCAAGCTTTGGGCGGCCTGTCCGGAGGATGTGAAGAAGCTGACCCAGTCGCGCGGGATCATGCATCCGGCGGGGCCGGTGCTGATGGCCGAATCGGAAGCCCGCATCCTGCATGAGAATCTGTGGTGGATCCGCGAACGCCGCGCCGGTGGCGAAGTCATAGCACTTCGCTATGCGGCGGCTCTCGCCTTGAACCGCGCGGCGACCCGCTTGCGCGATTTCTGCCATCTGACCTCATCGTCGAAAATCCTGTTCGATCTGGAGACGGCGATCGACTCTGATCCCGCTCTGTTCGAGCCTCTGCTCGACGAAGCCATTCTGTGCAGCGGACGTCTTGCCGCCTGGATCGACCTGCAGATTCCGTGGAACGCAATCAATGAGAAGTTCCGCGCGGTCCTGGCAGCACATCCAGCACCCGCCATGGCGGCTGTGGCAACATGACGGCCGCAACTGATATCACCCGCCGCCCGGTCGGCGTCGTGGGCTTCGGCATCATCGGCCAGCGTTGGGCGGCGGCTTTCATCCATGCCGGGCTCACCGTCAGGGCCTATGATCCGGATGAGGGACAGTGGCAGCGCTTCGCGGAGGTGCAGCCGGCCCTTCTTGCCGATCTCGACGCTCTGCACGGCCCCGCTTCGCGCAACGGCACCATGATCTTCTCGACCAATATGGCCGAAGCCCTGGCCGGAACGGGTTTCATTCAAGAGAACGGCCCCGAACGGCTCGAGCTCAAGCAGGAGCTGCTGCGCGAGATCGAGCGCCATGTCGCGGATGATTGTATCATTGCCTCGTCGTCTTCGGCGCTCTCGGTCTCGGAGATGCAGAGCCGTTGCGTCAGGCCCGAGCGCGTCGTTCTCGGCCATCCCTTCAACCCCGCGCATCTGATGCCACTGGTCGAGATCGTCGGAGGCGCGAAAACACAGGCCCAAACCGTTGCGGTTGCGCGCGCTTTCTATGACTCCATAGGCAAGAAGCCGGTCGTCCTCAATCGCGAGATCACGGGACACCTGGCTTTGCGGCTGATGGGAGCGATGTGGCGCGAGGCTATTGCCCTCGCCCGTGACGGCGTCGCCAGCATCGCCGATATCGACCGCGCCTTCATGTATGGGCCGGGACCGAAATGGACCTTGCAGGGCTCCTTCATTTCCAATCATCTCAATGCCGAAGGCATCGAAGCGTTCTTCCGGAAGTATGGCGGGACCTATCAGGACATCTGGGACGACCTTGGCGTCGCGAACTTGAACGATGAGACCGCTGCGGCTGTCGCGGCATCGATGCAGAGCGCCGTCAAGGGGCGCAGCCATGCGCAATTGCGCGCCGAGCGTGACGAGGGCCTCATCGACATCCTCAAAGCACTGAACCGTCACGGTGCTCTTTAAGAGAACGGAGTTGGCCCCATGGCATTGCAACCCTATCGTTCGGCATTGGTCACGGGTGGATCGAAAGGCATTGGCGCAGCCATCTGCCGCAAGCTAAGAGAGCGCGATCTGACGGTCTATGCCGTAGCCCGCAATCGCGAAGCGCTCCAAGATCTCGCGCGCTCGATCGGCATCATCCCTGTCGTCGCCGATGTGCGCGACACGGCTGCCCTCGTTGCGAGTCTCAAGGGCGCCGAGATCGACATACTGGTCAACAATGCCGGTGGTCTCGCCACCGTGCGCCCATTGCATCTGCAGACGGCGGCTGAGATCCGCGACACGATCGATCTCAACCTCACCGCGCCCTTGCAGCTCGTCCAGGCGCTGCTGCCCGGCATGATCGGGCGCAAGCGCGGGCATGTCTTCAATATCACCAGCACGGCGGGCCATGCCGTCTTTCCGGGCACCGTCACCTATGGCGCCGCCAAAGCGGGCCTTGCCCACGCCGGCAGCATTCTGCGCTACGATCTCGCCGGCTCGAATGTGCGGATCACCGAGGTAAGCCCTGGCCGGGTCGAGACCGAATTCTATTTGCAGGCCTTTGGCGGCGACCGGCAGGGCCTGAAGCAGAAGATGTACACCGAGCAGCGCGCCCTGACGCCCGATGACGTCGCAGCCGTTATCGCTGCGGCACTCGCCATGCCCCAACATGCCGACCTCGCGCGCATCAGTGTCGAGCCCACCGACCAGGCGACCGGCGGACACATCTATGGCACTTTCCATCCCGAGTGACCGCGGATTCAGGTCTCAGCTTTGGCGCAAGCGCGCCAGCACGGCGTCCGAGGCTTCCGACCATGCCGCCGACACATTGCGGCGCTCCAGTGTCTTGAGGCCGAGCTCGGTGATGCCGCCCGGCGTGGCGAGCTGGCGGAGGATCGTCTCCATGTCGCCTTCCGCCTCATCGGCCATGCGTCCTGCGGCCACGAAGGTCCGCGCCATCAACTGCCGCGCGGTTTCGGCCTCCACGCCATGGCACTCGATCCATGCCGCACTTTGCCGGATCAGATCCTGCACCCAGCCATATATTGCCGCACTCACCGTCGCCGTCTCGAATTCTTCCTCGCTGCGCAACACGATGACGGGACCCAATGGATCGATCAGCGGCCGTGCCGCGGCGATGTCCGGGAAGATCGTCGTCGGACTCGCCCCCAATTCGCAAGCCGTGATGGGCATGGCCCGCACGATCCGCGCTGGTGGCGCCGCCTCCCGCAATTTCCCGATCGTGACGCCGGCGCAGGCGGAGACGATTGTATGGCGCTGGGTCCAGGGCAGGCCGGCCAGGGCTGAAACTGCGTCCTTGGGCCGGACCGCCAGGAGCACCAACGGGCAGCCTTCCACCAGCTCCCGATTGCCGGCCGCGACCGGAATGCCATGCCGAGCAGCGAGTTGCGGTGCCTGCCCGCGGGGCGAAAGCAGGAGGTCTGTAGGCTTCATGCCACTATCGAGTAGACGAACAATGATGGAGCGTGCCAGATGGCCTACGCCGAGAATGCCGACAGTCATCGCCTGGGTCCTTGCGCTCGCCCGGTTGACAAGCAGAATTTGAGAGGTTCGAGGAGATGCAGAAGCCCAAACGGACGCCGACGGCCCGCCGATCCGCCGATAGCGGCGAGCGCGCCTATAAGGCGATCCGCAAGCAGCTGGTCGAGTTCAAGCTGAAGCCCGACCAGCGCATCAACGAGATGGCGCTGGCCAAATCGCTCGGCGTCTCGCGCACACCGATCCGCGAAGCGCTGAACCGGCTGGCGAGCGAGGGCTTCATTGCTTTGACCCCCAATCGCGGCTTCTTTTTCAAGGCCCTCGATATCGACGCCCTGCTCGATCTCTATGAGCTGCGCGCCATCATCGAATGCGCCGCCTTCACGTTGATGTGCGAGAGGGCCTCCGACGCCGAGCGCGACCGATTGCAGTCCTTCTGGGACGACGCCAAGGTGGGTTACCGGGAACGCGATCCCGATGACATCCTGGTGCTCGATGAAGCCTTTCACCTGCTGATCGCCGAGCTCTCCGGCAATCCGGAGATCGTCAACCAGCTCGAGGCCATCAATGCCCGCATCCGTTTCATCAGGCGCATCCAGATCCAGCATGTTTCGCATGATTTCGACATGGTGAACGCCCATACGCAGATCGTCGCGGCCGCGATGAACCGCGACGCCGCCGCCGGTACCGCGGTGCTCAGGGCCCATCTCGAGATGACGGTTTCGGCCGCTCAGCGGGCCCTGAAAGACGCCCTGCTCAACGTCTATATGGAGAAGACAGACGCCTCCCCCCGCCGCCGGGGAGCTATCCGGTCCCGCTGATCTCATCTTTCTACATTTTTGTCTTCAGTGCTGTCTACACTTTTCTTGACGTCTCCTCCGTTGTCTGTTGTGATGGATTCAAGGCTCGCAGACGGCAAGCCGACGTCGGCCGGACAAGGTTTTTTTCGCAATCCTTGGAAATCGCGAAACCGCGCGCCCGGAACAAAGGACAACTGGAGGAACACGATGAGGAAATTCGCCGCAACCCTTCTCGCCACGGTCTTCATGGCGGGCTCCGCCTGGTCGGAGGAGATCACTATCGGCCTGTCCGGTCCGCTCTCGGGACCGCAAGCCTATTTCGGCTCGACCTGGCACAACGGCTTCAAGCTCTATGTCGACAAGCTCAATGCGGCGGGCGGCGTCAATGGCGTGACCGTCAACTACAACCAGCAGGACGACAAGGCGGACCCCCGCGAAGGCACGCTCGTCGCGCAGAAATTCTGCGACGACGACACGGTCGTCATTGCGCTCGTCAACTTCAACAGCGGCGTCGCCCAGTCGACCTTGCCGATCTATGACGAATGCACGCTGCCCAACATGACCTTCGGCTCCAACCCCTCGCTGACCCAGCAGGGCTATAAATACATGGTGCGCCCGGTTGCCAATGATCTGGCCGGCGCCCTGCTCCCGGCCGAATATGCCGTGAAGAAACTCGGCCTCAAGACCGCCGTGGTCATCAATGACAAGCAGGTCTTCGGCCAGGGCATTTCCGAGATCTTTACCAAGAATTTCGAAGCCGCCGGCGGCAAGGTGCTCTCGACCGTTTCGGTGACGCCGACCGATGTCGACTTCACCGCGGTTCTGGCCCAGGTCAAGACACAGAATCCCGATGCCATCTATCTGGGCGCCGTCATGCCGCAGCTCGCCCTGTTCGCTCGCCAGATGAAGGAGCAAGGTGTCGGCGCCAGGCTTTTCGTTCCGGACGGCGGCTACACGCCCGACCTCATCAGCCAGGCAGGCGAAGCGAATGCCCAGAAGGTCGTCGTCGCGATCCAGGTGCCACCCATGGATGCAAGCCCCGCCATCGAGGACTTCGCCAAGCAATACAAGGAGAAATATGGCGAAGAGCCCGGCGCCTACTCGATCTATGGCTTTGTCCAGGGCCAGATCCTCGAACAGGTGCTGAAGACGACCAAGGGCCTGACGCGCGAGGACCTCAATACCGCGCTGCATGGCGTCAAGGTCTCGACTGCGGTCGGCGATCTCGAATTCGACGAGACGGGCGAGCTCAAGAAAGCGCCGTCCTATCTCTATGAGGTCGACGGCAAGACCTTCAAGCTGATCGGCTCGTATTGAGGAACCCGGACCGCATTTGCATGCGTTCCGGCCAGCGTGTACGCCAGTCCGGCGAGGTACCGGACTGGCGGGACCGCAATGGAACATTCAGTCACGCAGGTCATAGGTCATGTGGGGTACGATCGTACAGCAAACCTTCAATGCCCTGACGATCGGGGCAATCTACGCGCTGATCGCGCTCGGCTATACGATGGTCTATGGCGTGCTGCGCATGATCAATTTCGCCCATGGCGAGATGTTCATGCTCGGCGCCTACGCCGCCTTCGTCCTGCTGGCGCTCATGGTACCCGACATCGGGGCGGCGGGTGCACTTGCTTTGACGGCTGCCTTCTTCGGTGCGGTGCTCGCGGTCGGCTTCATCGGCGTCGGCATCGAGCGGTTGGCCTACAAGCCTTTGCGTCATTCGACCAGGCTTGCGCCGATGCTGAGCTCGCTTGGCGTCTCGCTCTTCCTGGTGACCGGCGTCCAGATCGCCGCAGGCCCGCAGCCGCGGATGTTTCCCGGCATCTTCCCGCACCAGCGCTATGAGATTTTCGGCGGAACGATCACCAGCACGCAGATCGGCATCCTGGTCGCGGCCGTCATCTTGATGCTGGGCCTCCATTTCTTCGTCAACCGCAGCCGTCTCGGCATCATTGTGCGCGCCGTTTCCGAAAGCCGTCCCACCGCGCAATTGCTCGGCATCAGCGTGAACGGCGCCATCAGCCTGATCTTCTTCTTAGGCCCCCTGCTCGGGGCCGCGGGCGGCATCCTCTATGCGAGCTATTATGGCATCATGACGCCGACCATGGGTGCGGTCGTCGGGATGAAGGCCTTCACCGCGGCCATCCTCGGCGGCATCGGCTCGATCCCCGGCGCCGTGCTCGGCGCCTTCATCCTGGCTTTCGTCGAAGTCATCGGCACCGCCCTCTTGCCGATCGTGAGCCACGGCGCGCTCGGCACCGAATATCGCGACGTCTTCGCTTTCGTCATCCTCATCCTCGTCCTTCTCTTCCGCCCGGCCGGCCTTTTGGGCGAGGCCGTCTCGGAAGAGAGCATGGTCTATAAGAGGGAGTTCTGATGACCTCGACCGCCTTAACCGCGACGACCGCGCGCGCGCCGCGCTGGCTCGCCTTCCTCCTGATCGCGGTTGCGGTGGCGCTGATCGTGGCGACGCCTTTCCTGCCCAATTACTATATCCGCGTCGTCAACAGCCTTCTGATCTATATCCTGCTCGGCATCGGCCTCAATATCGTCGTCGGCTATGCCGGGCTCCTCGATCTGGGCTTCGTCGCCTTCTATGCGGTCGGCGCCTATACTTATGCGCTGCTCGCCAGCAATCAGATCGGCGTTCATCTGCCGCTCCTCGCCATCCTGCCCATCGCCGCTCTGATCGGCGCCACGACCGGCATATTGCTGGGGCTCCCGGTCTTGCGGTTGCGCGGCGACTATCTCGCCATCGTGACGCTGGGCTTCGGCGAGATCATTCGCATCGTCATCAACAACATGGACCGGCTGACCAACGGCCCCAAGGGCATTCCGGCCCTCGACCGCGTCGATGTGCTCGGCATATCCGTGGCGCGGCCGGCCGGGATCTTCTGGCTCCTCGTCGTCACCTGCATCCTTGCGGGCCTCGCCGCCTGGCGCCTTCAGACATCGATCCTCGGCAAGGCCTGGGCGGCCATTCGCGAGGATCAGGATGCAGCGGCGGGTGTCGGCGTCAACACCACCAATGCCAAGCTCGCGGCCTTCGCCATCAGCGCCACCATCGGCTCGATCGCCGGCGTCATCTTCGCCGCCTCGCAGCGCTTCGTGAGCCCGGAAAGCTTCACCCTTCAGGAATCGATCCTGATCGTGCTTCTCATCGTCATTGGCGGCATCGGCAATATTCTCGGCATCATCGCCGGCGCCGCCATTCTCATTCTCCTGCCCGAGATCCTGCGTGAATTCGCCGAATGGCGCATTCTGTTTCTCGGCCTTCTGATGGTCGTCCTCATCATCATCCGTCCGGGTGGCATCGTGCCGCGCAGCCTGGGACCGGATGTCCTGTTCAGATCGCTGTTTCGCCGATGAACCTGGTATTCGAGAATCTGCGCAAGCAATATGGCAACAACGTCGCCATCGATGACGTGTCGGCGGTGTTCGAGCCGGGGCTGATTCACGGCATCATTGGCCCCAATGGCGCGGGCAAATCCACGCTCATCAACATGACGGCCGGCTCCTATACGCTGACATCGGGGCGCATCCGGTTAGGCGACATGCAAATCAGCGGCCTCAAGAAATACCAGATCGCCAAGAGCGGCATCGCCCGCACCTATCAGAATATCCGGCTCTTCGACCAGATGACGGCGCTCGAAAATCTCGAAGTCTGCTATTACGCCGATGACGCGGCGCTGGCCTGGAAGGAGGTCCTGTGGCCGCCTTATGCGCAAGCCCGCGGCGCCGAGCGCCGCGAGCACTGCCGCAGAGCGCTGATGAAATTCGACCTTCTGCCCTGGACCGATGAGCATGCCGGCAGCCTTCCCTATGGCCGCCAGCGCATGCTGGAGATTGCGCGCGCTCTGGTGCGCGATCCGAAAGTCCTGCTGCTCGATGAGCCGGCTGCCGGCCTCAACCACGCCGAGACCGCCGAGCTCACCGCGAGACTCTCGGCGCTGCGCGCGCCCGACCGCATCATGGTCATCGTGGAGCATGACATGGATCTGGTCATGGCGCTCTGCGACCGGATCCTAGTCATGCATCACGGCAAGCTCCTGTTCCAG
The DNA here is from genome assembly GCA_021828105.1 of Pseudomonadota bacterium. Taxonomy (GTDB): domain Bacteria; phylum Pseudomonadota; class Alphaproteobacteria; order Rhizobiales; family Aestuariivirgaceae; genus Taklimakanibacter. Next base: position 3,282 of record JAKATG010000016.1, on the reverse strand, counting down.
GGAACGCCGGCCGAAGTGCAAAGCAACACCGAGGTACAACAAGCCTATCTGGGTACGTCCAATGACATCGACGAGATCAAATCCGCTGCTCAGGATCGAAGGACTAAGCTCGGGCTACGGCCACGCCAACGTTCTGGCTGACATCGATCTCACGGTCCACAGCCAAGAGATCGTCGTCATTCTGGGCCCCAATGGCGCCGGCAAGACGACTCTGCTCAATTCCATCTCGGGCGTCGCCAACATCACCAAGGGCCGGATCAGCTTCGACGGCCGAGACATCACCGGCGCCCGCCCCGAGACCGTGGTGCGCTCGGGCCTGACCCATTGTCCGGAAGGGCGCCAGATCTTCCAGCGCCTCACTGTCGAAGAAAACCTCATCGCCGCCCATATCGGGCGCGGGCCGAAGAGCTTCGAAGCCTTGCGTGAAGAGGTCTTCGCCCTCTTTCCGATCCTGAAGGAACGCCGCAACAGCATGGCGAGCCGCATGTCGGGTGGCCAGCAGCAGATGCTGGCGATCGCCCGCGCCTTGATGGCGGAGCCTAGTCTCCTGATGCTCGATGAGCCCTCTCTTGGCCTCGCCCCCAAGCTCGTGCACCAGATCTTCCGTATCATCCTTGATCTGTCGCAGACCGGCATCTCGATCCTTCTCGTCGAGCAGAATGTGCAACTGGCGCTCGAATGCGGCGACTATGCCTATCTGCTCTCGACCGGCCGCTGCAAGCTCGATGGCGATGCGCGCGAGATCGCCTCCCACAGCGCCATGGGCGAGCTCTATCTCGGATCGGCTACAGAAGACCATTTGCATGTTTGAGATCGACTGGAAGACACCGCATCTGTGGCGCAAGAATGCCGGACAGCCTGAGACGCGCTATCCCGCATTGACCGGCGAAGCGAGCGTCGATGTGGTCGTTGTGGGTGGTGGTTTCACCGGTCTTTCCGCCGCCATCGCCGCAGCGGGCACCGGGCTCAAGGTGATGCTGCTCGAAGGCAACGAGATCGGAAGCGCTGCTTCCGGGCGCAACAACGGTCTCGTGATCTCGCATCATTCGAAGGCGTCTCCTTCCGAAATCGAGGCCGCCTTCGGGCCGATTTATGGCTCGAGATTCAATTCTCTCGTTGCCGAGGCCGCACCGGCCGCTTTCGCACGCATGCGCCAATACGGCATCGATTGCGACCAGGTGCAGAATGGCTGGATCCAGCCCGCCCATTCCAAGCAGGCGCTTCTGCGGGTGCGCAAGTTCTATGAGGAATGGATGGCCTTCGGCCAGAAGGCGACGTGGCTCGAGGCGGCGGACATCCTGGATCAGGTCGGCAGCCGCTATCCGGGCGGCTGGATTCTCTATAACAGCGGGCATGTCAATCCTTACGCCGCGGTTTGTGGCTTCGCATCGGCCGCGGCAAGACTGGGCGTAAATGTCCGTGAGACATCTCGCGTCACAGCGATTACGCGCGACGGAGGGCGCTGGCGCCTTGCGACCGCGCAAGGCAGCGTGACCGCCGATCAGGTCGTCGTGGCCACCAATGCGCTCACCGGGAAGTTCTGGCCGCAGCTCAACCGGGCCATGGTCCCGATCCAGGTCTTCCAGGGCGCCACTGCGCCCATCCCGCCGGAGCTGCGCAGCAAGATCCTGAGGAACAATCCGGCCGTCTCCGACACGCGCCGCGACATTCGCGCCTTCCACTACGACCGCAATTTTCGCATCGCGACGGGCGGCACGCACATGGTGTGGCTTGATGCCCATGAGCGCGGGCTCGCGAGCTTGCGCCGTCGCCTTGCCGACGCCTTCCCTGAGCTCGGACGGAATCCGCAGGTCGAGGAATATTGGGAAGGTGTGCTCGCCGTTGTTCCCGACCGCAAGCCGCGCCTGATGCGGCTCGCGCCCGGCATACTGTTCGGAGGCATCTATTCGGGGCGCGGCGTTGCGCTTTCAATCTCCCTTGGCGAGAAAATGGGACTGTGGGCCGCCGGGAAACTTGACGATGCCGCAATGCCAATGCCTGTTACAAATCTTCGCTTGGTGCCCTGTCATCCACTCGCCGTTCAGGTCGCCCGTCGAATCCATGTCGTGCACAGAATGCAAGATCGAATCTGCTAGGCATAAGGAGCGCCTGGCCGAGCTTCAGTGCTGGTTCTTGGACGCCGCCAGCGCCGCGCAGATGTCAGCCGCGCATCGACTTATCATAGCTCGATGAACAGCAGGGGTCTTGCGCGGACAAAAAGGCGTTCACTCCTCTTCAGGCAAAGCGCTGTCTCTTACTGCACACGCAGCGCACACGAATCCATCTAACATATTGAATTACTTGGATTATTACTCCGATCCCTCATCGGGCAAACCGAGAAGCTGTGCCCCGGAAACAGCGTCTTCACCTCAATCTCATTTCTTCTTCGCATCCAGAGTATTTGGCCCGCCTTTTCCTTCCGTCACAATGGAAAAAGGCGCCAAGAGACGCACAGGGCCCCGCCGGAAAATGAGTGCCCCAGTGCGGGTGAGTTCACAACTCGGTCCAGATTCAACTCTGATTTCCACTGTTGTTCAAACGGCGTGGTGAGAAACGGCTGCGCGTCAACGGCAGGACAAACCCTGCGCACCGAATCAATCTGGAGACCACCCATGAACGTTCACGTGAAACCGCCGAACTCGCCACTAAACGGGGTCGGCAGGCTGAAAAAGACACTGATTCTCTCTTTATTATGCCTGTTTGCAGCGAACAGTTCCTTCGCCGGCGACGGCGAATCTTCCGGCAGCCGCCTGTTCACGAAATGGCAAAAGAATCAGATATCGATTTCCAACGACAACGGCGGCTACATTGTTGAGTATGCGTTGCGCAAGGCGTCAATCAATAGATCCAGTTCGAAAGTAAGATTCAGCGGCCGTTGCGCTTCGGCCTGCACCATGTTTCTGGGCCTGCCTCACCATAAGATGTGTATCGCGCCCGGCGCCTCCTTCCAGTTCCACATGCCGCGGGCAGGCTCGGTCGGCGCGACACGTCAGGCAAAACGCTTTCTCTACCGCAATTATCCTGGCTGGGTGCGCTCCTGGATCGCCTCGCGCGGCGGCCTGTCCAGTACAATGATCACGATGAACCATAACTACGCCAGCAAGTTCATCAGAGCCTGCTGACGGGAAAGGCCATGCATGGTGCGTTGACCCTCAACTAGGGCCTGTTTACAATCAGCGGATAGCGAAGAAAGCGGCGACGAGGCTGATGAACCCGGCAAAGCAAGCATCGGTCTTTTCGTAGCGGGTTGCGATGCGTCGGAACGCCTTGAGATAGCAGAAG
>JAKATG010000035.1:0-48630 GCA_021828105.1 Pseudomonadota bacterium | reverse complement strand
GGGTCGCTCTTGCTCACAAGCTTCTCGTCCGCCTCAATGCCAAAGCACGCGATGCGCGAGCGCAATATGCAAATGCAACTTGACACCCCAGATAGTCGCTCCCCGCGCTTCGCGCGGCGGAGGGAGAATTGGCGCGAATCCGCCCGCGCTTGGGATCACAGGAGCCCTGCGATTGCGCATTGCGGCATGTCGATCCGCTCATCGGCGATCCGCCTTGCGGACTGTGATCGCCACCCAGGGGCTTCGCTTGCCCAGATAGCCGTCCGCAACAGTGTCGAAGACTTCCTCCACCTCCCAGGGTGCCGCGGTGCGATAGAGTTCGAGCACCTCGGCGCGCGCGAGATAGTTGAAATAGCGACCATGATCGTCGCGGCCTTCAACACCGCCGGCCTTGTAGCTGGCGAAGTGCAAGCCCCCCGGCTTCAGCGCCTTGTAGATGAGGCCCAGAACACGCGGCAAAGCGGGACGCGGCACATGCAGCAGGCTGGCAGCGGCCCAGACGGCGTCATATTCCTCGCTGGCATCCAATTCATCGAAGCGCATGACACGCACCTTGCGTGAAAGACGCTCCTCGGCCTCACGCGCGATCTCCGGCGTGCCGTCGGTCGGCTCGACGTCGAAGCCGGCCTTGATCATGGCCTCGGCATCACGCCCGCTGCCGCAGCCCAGTTCGAGAATGCGAGCGCCGGGCGTGAGCTTCTTCAGGAAACCATGGAGATGCGGGCTCACGCCGCGACCACTCGCCACATAGATTTCCGCCTTCTCCGCATAGAAGCGCAACGTCGTCTTGTCGTCGGATGATGGACGGTCTTTCGGCATGGCCTACGCCTTGATCCTTTCCCCCTTCGGATCATAGAAGCCCTGCAGTTGCACATTGGCGGGATAGCGCTGCCAGGCGATCTCGACTTCCCATTTGCCGGATTGGAGCCAGTCCTTGCTGACGCCATCCTCATTCTTCACATAGCCCATGCCCAAGGAGGCGTTGATGCGGTGGCCCCAGGCGCCGGAGGTGGTCGAGCCGACGATGACGCCGTCGCGATAGATCGGCTCCTCGTGATACATCAGGGGCGCCTTGTCGCCGCCATCGGCCAGCGCCAGGCAGATCATTCGCTTCGGTTGCACATTGCGCTCGCGCTGCTTGACCAGCGCCTTCTTGCCGATGAAGCCCGATTTCTTTTCCCAGGCGACGACGAAGCCCAGGCCCGCTTCGACCGGCGTGTCCTCGTCGGAAATATCGTGGCCCCAATGGCGGTAGGCCTTCTCGACGCGGCAGTTGTTCATCGTATGCATGCCGGCAAGCTTGAGGCCGAAATCGGCGCCGGCCTCAAGGATGCGCTCGAAGACATGGGCGGCGAATTCGGTCGGGATATACAGCTCCCAGCCGAGCTCGCCGACATAGGTGATGCGGCTCGCGCGCACACGGGCGTAGCCGATCTCCATCTCCTTCGAGGTTCCGAAGGCAAAGGCTTCATTGGAAAGGTCGAGCCCTGAGAGCTTCTGCAAGAGCGGCCGGCTGTTCGGGCCCATCAGCGCGAACATCGGAAGCCCTGAGGAAATGTCGGTCGCGATGCAGTGCGCGTCATCCGGCGTGTTCGTCTTGAGCCAGGCGAAATCGCGCGTCTGCGGCGCTGAGCCGGTCACCACCATGAACTTGTCTGGCGCGAGGCGGGTGACGGTCAGATCGGCCTCGATGCCGCCGCGCTCGTTGCACCATTGGGTATAGACGATGCGCCCATCCTCGACATCGACGTCATTGGCCGAGATCCTGTTCAGGACCTTCACCGCGTCCTTGCCCTGGACGAGATATTTCGAAAAGCTCGACTGGTCGAAGAAGGCGACCTTGGACTGGAGCGCCTTGGCCTCGGCATCGGCATAGGGAAACCAGTTCTGTCGGCCGTAAGAATATTCGTATCGGGGCTCGACGCCGCGCGGCGCATACCAGTTGGGCCGCTCCCAGCCATTGACCTCGCCCATGCAGGCGCCAGCTGCAACGAGCTTGTCATGAATGGCGGAACGCCTGACGCCGCGCGCGGTCTCGACCTGGCGATAGGGCCAGTGCATGGCATAGAGAAGCCCCAGGCTCTCGACGGTGCGGTCATGCACATATTCGCGCACCGACTGGAAGGGGTGGATGCGGCGGATATCGACGCCATTCACATCCATCGGCGGATGGCCGTTCTTGATCCATTGCGAGAGGACGAGGCCGGCGCCGCCCGATGACTGGATGCCGATCGAGTTGAAGCCGGTCGCGACATAGAGGTCCTTCACCTCCGGCGCCTCGCCCAGATAGTAGCGATCGTCCGGCGTGAAGCTTTCAGGGCCGTTGAAGAAGAGGGCGATGCCGGCTTTCTCCAGCATCGGCAGGCGCTGAACCGCATCATTGAGGATGGGCTCGAAGTGGTCCATGTCCTCGGGCAGCGTCTCGAAGGCATGGTCCTCGGCGATGCCGTCGCTGCCCCAGGGCTTGGCCACGGGCTCGAAGGCGCCGATGAGCAGCTTGCCCGCATCCTCCTTGTAATAGGTGCATTCATCGGGCACGCGCACCACCGGCATGTTGCGCGGCAATTCCTCGATCGGCTCGGTCACGATGTAGAAATGCTCCGCCGCATGGAGCGGGATATTGACGCCGATGGAGCGGCCCAATTCGCGCGACCACATGCCGGCGGCGATGACGACCTTGTCGGCATGAATGGTGCCGTCCGTCGTCTCGACGCCCATGACCTTGCCGTCCTTCACCAGGATGCGGCTGACCTTGCTGTTCTCGAAGATCTTGGCGCCGTTCATGCGGGCGCCTGCGGCCAGCGCCTGGGTGACGTCGATCGGATTGACCTGGCCGTCCTTGGGCAGGAATACGCCACCCACCGCGCCTTTGAGATTGTAATGGGGCAGGCGCTCCTGGATCTCGCCGACCGAGACGACATTCACCTCGAGGCCGAAGCTCTTGGCCATGGAGGCGCCGCGCTTCAATTCCTCGAGCCGGCCTTCGGTCAAGGCGACGGAGATCGAGCCGTTCTGCTTGAAGCCGGTCGCCTGGCCCGTCTCCTTCTCCAGCCCCTCGAACAGGCCCGTCGTGTATTTGGCGAGCTCGGTCAGGTTGCGCGAGGCGCGCAGCTGGCCGACCAGTCCCGCCGCATGCCAGGTGGTGCCGCAAGTGAGCTGCTTGCGCTCGAGAAGGACCGTGTTCCTAATGCCGAGCTTGGCCAGATGATAGGCGATGGAGGTGCCGACGATACCACCCCCGACAATGACGACATCGGCGCGGGCGGGCAGGGACTTTGACATGAGAGAAACCTTGCAGAAAGGAGGCTGGACTCGGGGGCGCACCCTAACGGGAGGACCATCGAAATTGAAGGTTAGTCCTTTTGTGCCTGCTGCGGCAGAATCTCACCAGTCGAGCCATTTGGCAGGTCCGACAGCCGCAATGTCAGGTGACAATCGGGCCTACTTTTCCGCTTTCCCGTCGCCGGGCTTTCCCCTATGAAGTGTTCGGAATTCAGAACGGATTGGTTTTCAGCATGTACAAGGGCGATATTTTACCGGCCGAGGCGCATGAAAGGCTGACGAAAAACCCACAGGCGGTGCTGATCGACGTCAGGACGGAGCCCGAATGGGCGTTTGTCGGCGTGCCGGCGGTCGACCGGCTGATCCGGCTTTCCTGGCAGTCCTATCCGCAGATGCAAGTGAACGCCGATTTCGTGAAGCAGGTCGAGGATTCGGGCCTGCCCAAGGACTCAGAGATCCTGTGCATCTGCCGCTCGGGCGCCCGTTCGGCCAATGCGGCGGCGGCCCTGACCAAGGCCGGCTTCACCAATTGCTGGAATGTGGCGCAAGGTTTCGAAGGCGACCGCGACGGGCAAGGTCATCGCGGCACGGCGGGCGGCTGGAAGGCCGCCGGGCTTCCCTGGATCCAAAGCTGATGAAGAAAGACGTCAAATCCTCCTCACCCGCCCGCTGGGGCGAGAACACCAAGCTGGTGCGCGGCGGGCTCGACCGCTCGCCCCATGGCGAGACCTCGGAAGCGCTCTTCCTCAATTCGGGCTTCGTCTATGACGAGCCGGAAACGGCCGAGAAGCGCTTCGCCGGCGAAGATGACGGCTATGTCTATGGCCGCTACGGCAACCCGACCGTCACCATGTTCGAAGAGCGCCTCAGGCTGCTCGAAGGAGCGGAATCCTGCTATGCGCTAGCGTCCGGCATGGCGTCCGTCTTCGGCGCGCTCGCCTGCCAGCTCAAGGCCGGCGACCACCTGGTCTCGTCCAAGGCGCTGTTCGGCTCGTGCTACCAGATCGTCACCAGCATCCTGCCGCGCTTCGGCATCCGCTCGACGCTGGTCGATGGCTCCGATATCGATGCCTGGAGACAAGCGATCACCAAGGACACCAAATGCGTGTTCCTGGAGACGCCGTCCAATCCGACCCTCGATGTGATCGATCTTGCCGCCGTCTGCGACATCGCCAAGACGGCGGGCGCTTCGATCGTGGTCGACAATGTCTTCGCCACACCCATCCTGCAGAAACCTCTGAGCTATGGCGCCGATGTCGTCGTCTATTCCGGCACCAAGCATTTCGACGGGCAGGGCAGGGTGCTGGGCGGCGCCATCCTGTCGACGCGCAAGTTCAAGGAAGAGCTTTTGAAGCCGTTCCTGCGCCATACCGGCCCCTCGATCTCGCCCTTCAATGCCTGGATCCTGCTCAAGGGCCTCGAGACGCTGAAGCTCCGGGTGCTGCACCAGTCGCAGTCGGCCAAGAGCGTCGCCGAGACGCTGCTCGGCCTCAAGGGCGTCAGCCGCGTGATCTATCCGCATCTCGATTGTCATCCGCAGGCGGCTCTATGCCGGCAGCAGATGGGCGCCGGCGGTACGATGGTGACCTTCGAGGTCGAGGGCGGCAAGGAAAAGGCCTTCGACGTGCTGCGCCGTCTCGAGCTCGTCGACATCTCCAACAATCTCGGCGATGCGAAATCGCTGATCACCCATCCGGCGACGACCACTCATCGCAATATCGGCGCCGAAGCGCGTGCGGCCATGGGCATCAGCGACGGCATGCTCAGGCTCTCGGTCGGGCTCGAGGATACGGACGACGTGATCGCCGACGTCAAGCAGGCGATCGCCGCCTGATCAGTTGAGAGCCCAGAGATAGGCCAGCGTCGCGAGGGCGCCTAGCACCGTTCTGACGGCGTGCAGCCTTGCCCATGAGGCGAGCAGGGCGCGAGATGCCGGACCTGCATCGCCTTCCGCAATGTCCTTGAGTTTCCGATTTGTCGGCATGATGCCGAGAAGCGTATAGGGCCAGTTGGCGAGAATGAGAGCCGCACCGACGATCCAGCGCCAATCGCCGGTGCTCCACGCGGCGAAGAAGCCGAGCACTGCTGAAGCGGCGGCGAGACTTGCTTGCATCATGTAGCCGGCATCGTAGCTCGGTTTCCATTGCTCGAGGGCGCTGCGGTCGTCCAATCCCATGCGCGCCGGATGCTCGGCAAAGCCGACATAGAAGGCGGCTCCGGCAAAGGCGGCGGCAAGAATGAGCGCCAGTTGACCAGCGAGCATCGCTTCAGTCCTTCGATGCGGCAAGTTTGCGCTCAATAACCCGAATATTCAATGTTCGGCGTCGAGCTGGGTGGCCGGGTTAAACCCGGCCACGGGGCCTCAGCCTCGCTTGCAGCTCTTGCAGGTGTGGTATCTCTTGGAGACGATGATGCCCTCGCTGCCTTCGTGACATTGAGCCTTGTTGTAGCCCCACCGGTAGTAGCTGCTGGTGTGAACCGTGCCGATCCGGCACGCGACCGAGACCTTCACATAGGTGTTCGCGCACCAGAAGTGGACGCGGTGATATCCGCCCAGCCTATCGAACTTGTGCGGGCATGCTGCTGCGGCGGGCTCGTTTCCCATCGCGAGCACGCCGCCGGCCGTCAGCATGGCCAGTGAGGCCGCCATCGCTGCGCGCTTTGCACGGGTTGTCGTGTTCATGATCGTTCTCCTGTAGTCGGCTTGACGACGCGCATATCGTCGAAGAGCGGCGTTACAGGGTGATTTCCGGGACCTGGAACACGGTTACAGCTGAAACAGATCCGTTATTTCGCCATGCCGGCGATAAAGGGCGTGCTCACGGTCGGCTGGGCGGCGCTCGGGGTCGTGAAGATGTCGCCCAGGCGCAGGAGCTCATAGGACGACAGCACGATCACCAGAAACGCCACCGCGAAAGTCATCGCCCGGCGCGGCGCGCGCTTGACGAGGAAGCCGGCGACGGCCGCGGCCGGCAGACCGCCGAGGACGAGGCCGGCAATCGGCAACAGGTGATCCAAGAGGCCTTCGCCCTCGCTCCAGAAGCCGGTCAGCAGCGTCGTGGCGAAGGCCGCGACGACGGCGCAGGTCACCACGAACTCCGCCGCGTTGACCGTGCCGACGACCTGACGCGGCCTGGCACCGGCCCCGATGAGGCTCGAGGTAACGACCGGGCCCCAGCCGCCTCCGCCGACCGCATCGAGGAAGCCACCGACGCCGCCGAGCGGGCCGACAAATCCGCCCGGCAGGACATGGCGTTCCTTTCCCTCGCGCCAGCAGCGCCAGAGAATGAGCAGGCCCATGATCAGGAGATAGCCGAAGACATAGGGCCGGATCACCTTGCCCGGCACCTGGGTGAGAAACAGCGCTCCCGCAACGCCGCCCATGACGCCGGTAAGGGACAGGAGCCAGAACAGCCGGCGATCGACATTGCCATGCAGGAGATGGGACGTGCCAGAAGCCGCGGTGGTGAAGAGCTTGGCCGAGTGGACGCTTGCCGATGTATGGGCCGGCGGCACGCCGCTCGCCAGCAGCACGACCGAGGAGATGACGCCATAGCCCATGCCGAGCGCGCCATCGATGAGCTGTGCTGCGAAACCGACACATAGAAAGATCCAGAACTCACCCAGTTCAGGCATAGGCCCCCCTCAAGCAAATCAGCGCGGATCAGCTCGCTTTGGCGAGACGAACCGGCTGGCCGTTCACCGTCCAGTGAATGCCGCATTCTTCTTTTGATTGACCAGCCCAGCGGCCGGCGCGGGGATTATCGCTCGAGCCGCCCTTGACCGTGCAGGGCACGCAGCCGATCGAATGATAACCCTCGGCAACGAGCGGATGCGCCGGCAAGCCGAAATGGCTCATATAGGCCTTGAGGTCCGCTGCCGTGAAGCGCGCCAGGGGCTCGACCTTGAGGCGCCCATCAGCCTCTTCGAGCGTCGGGAGATTGGTGCGGCCGCCGCCATGATAGCGCTTGCGTCCGGAAATCCAGGCATCGTAGCCCGAAAGCGCCTCCTGCAAGGGCTGCGTCTTCCTGATGTTGCAGCACATGTCGGGATCGCTCTGGTGCAATTCGCCTCTGGGATCGAGGAGGCGGACATTGTCCTCGTCAGGCTTGAAGATGCGGATATTGGTGAGCCCCAAGAGATCGACGAGCTTGGAACGATAGGCGATGGTCTCCCAGAAGAGCTTCTGAGTATCGAGAAAGATCACCGGGATGTTGCGGTCGACCTGCGCCGCCATATGCAGCAGCACGGCCGACTCGGCGCCGAAGGAAGAGACGAGCGCGATGCGGTCGCGGAAGACGTGCTTGACCAAGGGCTCGAGGATGTCGATGCCGTCAAAGAAGCTCAGGCGCTTGATGAGATGTTCGTACACGGATCACATCACCCGGCATGCGGCTGCTCGAGCCAGGGCTCGGCTTCGCGATGGCGCTCGCTCCACACTTCCTGCTGGCCGCCCGGCCGATAGAGGCCGCGCTGATAGGCCAGCGACATGCGGCGCGAGGCCTTGAGCCAGACATCGGCCGAGAAGCGGTCGCCGATCTCGAACGAGTCGAAGCCGACCTGCAGCATGAACTGCACCTGATCGGGCAGCACATTGCCGGCGGCGCGCAGTTCGCGCGCATAGCCCACTTCGCGGATCTGGCGTGCCAGCGAGTAGGCGCGCCCATCGGTGAAGGACGGGAAGGGCAGAATGATCAAGGCAAGGCGCGGCAGGAACAGAGACAGCGCCTCGGCCCGATCGATATTGGTGAAGACGACGCCGAGGCGCCCGTCATGGTCGGCGAGGCTTTCCCACTCCTTCAGGAGGCGGGCATAGGGGAGGACGATGTCGCCACTTTCGGGCTTCGGATCATCCGTACCCAGAATGATCCAATCATCGGCGACGATGGAACCGTTCTTAAGCAGCGGCATAGAGCGCCTCCTTGAAAGGCTGAGGCCCGAGCCTGCGATAGGCGGCGAGGAATTCCTCGCCCGGCTGGCGGTGGGCCAGATAGGTGTTGACGATCTTCTCGATGGCGTCGGGAACGTCCTCGCCGGCGAAGCCCGGGCCTAAGATGGTGCCGATCGAGGCCGTCTCCGAGGACGAGCCGCCGAGCGTGATCTGGTAATATTCCTCGCCCTTCTTATCGAGGCCGAGGATGCCGATATGGCCGACATGGTGATGGCCGCAGGCATTGATGCAGCCCGAGATGTTGATGCGCAGCGGGCCGATCTCATGCTGGCGGTTCAGATCGGCGAAGCGGCGCGAGATCGATTGCGCGATCGGGATCGAGCGGGCGGTCGCCAGCGAGCAGTAATCGAGGCCGGGGCAGGCGATGATGTCGCCGGCAAGACCGAGATTGGCGGCGGCCAGCTCCGAAGCGCCGAGAATCTTCCAGATGGCGAAGAGATCGTCACGCTTCACATGCGGCAGCACGAGGTTCTGATGGTGGCTGACGCGGATCTCGTCGAAGGAATAGCGCAACGCCAGATCGGCGACGGTGCGCATCTGATCGGCCGTCGCATCGCCCGGGATGCCGCCTTCGGGCTTGAGCGAGATGTTGACGATGGAATAGCCGTCGACGCGATGGGCGGCGACATTGGTGCGCACCCATTGGGCGAAATCCTTGTTCCTGGCGCGCGCTTCCTCGAAGCCGGGCGACCAGCGCGGCAGCTTCTCGAATTTGGGCGGGGCGAAGTAGACGCTGATGCGTTGCAGCTCGCGCTCCTCGACCTTGGTGTCGGCATGCGGGCGCCTGGCATATTCGGCCTCGACCTCGGCGCGGAACTTTTCCGGCCCAAGCTCGTGGACCAGGATCTTGATGCGCGCCTTGTATTTGTTGTCGCGCCGCCCATAGAGATTGTAGACGCGCATGATCGCCTCGAGATAGGCGATGAGCTCATGCTCGGGCAGGAAGTCGCGCACCGTGACGGCGATCACCGGGGTGCGGCCGAGGCCGCCGCCGACCAGGACTTCCCAGCCGCGCTCGCCCTTGTCGTTGAGATGGAGCCTGAGGCCAATGTCATGCACTTTCACCGCGGCGCGGTCATTGGGAGCGCCAGTGACGGCGATCTTGAACTTGCGCGGCAAGTAGGAGAATTCGGGATGGAGGCTCGACCACTGGCGCACGAGCTCGCCCACGGGGCGGGGATCCGCCAGCTCGTCGGCCGCCGCACCCGCCCACTGATCGGTCGTCACATTGCGGATGCAATTGCCGGAGGTCTGGATGGCATGCATCTCGACCTCGGCCAGCGCATCGATAATGTCGGGCGTGTCTTCGAGCTTGATCCAGTTGAACTGGATGTTCTGGCGCGTGGTGAAATGGCCGTAGCCGCGGTCCCATTTCTCGGCGATCATCGCCAGCTGGTTGAGCTTGCGCGAGTCGAGCGTGCCGTAGGGAATGGCGATCCGGAACATATAGGCGTGGAGCTGCAGATAGAGGCCGTTCATCAGGCGCAAGGGGCGGAACTCGTCCTCGGTCAGCTCGCCCGAAAGGCGGCGGCGGGTCTGGTCGCGGAACTGCGCTGCGCGATCATGGACGAATTGACGGTCGAACTCATCATAGCGATACATGGTCAAACTCCTTGCAAGGCGGCGAAGTGGCCGCCCTTGCCCTCGGCCTGCTTGCCGAGGTCGATGCGCACCGTGGGCCCGAGCGAGCGGATGCGCTCCTTGATATGGCTGGCGAAGACATGGCCGTCGCGGCGCTCGGCGTCGAAGAGATAGACGCCAGTCACCACATTGACGCGCTCTTGCTCCTTGCCGCGCGCTTCCAATGCGGCCTGTGCCTGGGGTTCGGTGGCGAGCACCGCGCCGTCGATATTCTCGCTCCATTGGCCCGAATGGGTGAGGAAGACGACTTCGCCGTCCTGCAGACGGTTGGCGGTGAGGATCTTGCCCTTTTCAGTGGCGGTGGTCATGACGCTGCTCTCAAAACTTGGTGCCCGGTTGCTTCGCGGGCAGGGAAGGTGAGAATGTCGGCGGAGGTCGTTGCGGGTTTGAGGCCGACATAGATGATGGCGGGACCTTCGACCCCGTTGAGGGCGAGGGTTTCCCAAAGCGAGCCGATGCTACACATCATCACCCGTTCATTGGCGAGCGTGCCGTTCTCGACGACAGTGACCGGCGTGCGGTGATCGATGCCGGCATCGAGGAGCTCCGCCGAAATATCGCCGGCGGCATTGACGCCCATATAGATGGCGAAAGCCTGGCCGGGCTTGGCAAGCGCTGCCCAGTCATGCTGGGCGAGCCCGTCTTCGGAAGCGCCGGTCAACAGCGTGATGCTGCGGTTCTGGCCGCGCTGGGTGAGCGGCAGGCCGACGGAGGCGGCGCAGCCCAAGGCCGCGGTGATGCCGGGAACGACATCGACCGGAATGCCTTGATCGGCAAGCGCTGCCTGTTCCTCGCCGCCGCGGCCGAACACATAAGGATCGCCGCCCTTGAGGCGCACGACATGGCGGCCGGCTTTGGCCTCGCGGATCAGGATGGCATTGATCTCGGACTGCTTGGGCGATGCGGCGAAAGGCGTCTTGCCGACCGGAATGCGGATCGCGTCGCGGCGGGCGAGCTCGAGAATGCCGGGGCCGATCAGACGGTCATGGACGATGACGTCGGCTTCCTGAAGCTTGCGCTGCGCCTTGAGCGTCAGGAGCTCAGGATCGCCAGGTCCTGCACCCACGAGCGAGACGCGGCCCACCGACGGGGAGGTAACATCGATGAGCGCAGCCTCGAGCTCGCGGGTATAGGATCGGGCATCGCCGGCCAGGAAAGAGTCGCGAATCGAGCCGAAGAAATAACGCTGCCAGAAGGAGCGGCGGCGATTGCCCTGCGGCACACGCTCGGCGACGCTCTGGCGCAAATGGCTCGCGGCTTCGGCGAGCGAGCCCAGAGCTTGCGGCAGCAGCGCCTCGATCCGGCTGCGCAGCCCCATGCCCAGCACCGGGGAGGTGCCTTCGGTGCCGATCGCCACCACGACGGGATCGCGATCGACGATCGAGGGCGTGATGAAAGTCGAGAGAGCGGCATCATCGACGGCATTGACGGGTATGCCCCGGTCGCCGGCGGCAACGGCGACGTCATGATGCAGATCGTCATCGGCCGAATAGACGAGGGCGGCGTCATCGAGAAGGGGAGCGGCGAAGCTCTTGGCGAGCCAGACGATGCGGCCGTCGTTCCGATAGGCTGCGAGCTCTTCATGCAAAGCCGGAGCGACGACATTGATGCGGGCCTTCGTCTTCAAGAGGAGACGGACCTTGCGCAATGCCTCTTCGCCGCCACCGACGATGACGACCTTGCGGTTGTCGAGATCGAGAAAGAGAGGGAAATAACGCATGACTTTTCCTTCTCAAGCCTGGGGCACAAGCTTGACCGCGAGCCCATTGAGCTCGGGCGTGTAGATGATCTGGCAAGAGAGCCTGGAGGTCGGCGTCAGCACCGGCACCTCGTCCAGCATCGCTTCTTCATCGTCGCGGGCGGGATGGAGCTTCGGCGCCCAGTTGGCGCAGACCTCGACATGGCAGGTGGCGCAGGCGCAGGCGCCGCCGCACAGGCCCCCGACCTCGAAACCATGCTCGCGGATGATCTCCATGATCCGCCAGCCTTCCACGGCATCGAGATCGTGGTGATTCCCGTCCAGGTCCGTTACGTGAATGATGCCCATTGGCTTAACCGTTCGTCCATCAGCACGGTCGGATCCGGCGGCGCTCCCCCTTCAAGCCTTTAGATTCCTGTTGATTTGCAAGGGAATCTGGCGGTAGAAGAGCAAATACGCTGTTCGACAATCCGAACGTTCGTTATTACGAACAGCTGTTCTATAGAAGGAACGCCGGAATGTCAACGCGCCGCGGGCGCAAATCAGGCGACGCCCAGGCGATCGATATGACCCCGGCGCTCGGCAAGACCATCCAGAGGTTGCGTAAGGCTTACAATATGTCGCTGGGCGAGCTTTCCGAGCAATCGGGTGTCGCCAAGTCGATCATTTCGCAGATCGAGCGCAATGAGACGAACCCCACGATCGGTACCGTCTACCGGTTGTCGCGGGCGCTCGACACGACGATCGACGAGGTGCTGAAGCACGACGACGACCCCAATTTCGTCGAGGTCCAGACCAAATCGGGCGTCCCCATCCTCGAAAGCCAGGATGGGCTGTGCCGGCTGGCGATCGCCGGGCCCCTCAACCTGGTCGATCAGCTGCAATGGTATGATTTCCAGGCGCGACCGGGCGGGGCGCTCGAATCCGATCCGCATCCGCCGGGCACGGTCGAGCATCTCTATCTGCTCAAGGGCGAGCTCGAAGTCACCTGCGATGGCGAAACGCGCCTGCTCAGGACCGGCGAGTCGGTCCGCTTCCGCGGCGACCGGCCGCACCGGCTCTTTAATCCGGGCACGGACTATGCCCATGCCACGATGGTCCTGGTCCTGCGCCAGATGGCCTCGTCCGACGCGTCGTAATCCCTCTCTTATCGCCGCGAAATCCGCATGGGCAGTCCGCCGCGCGGCTGGGTCGTGAGCCTCTGAACCGGCCATGGCTGCGTCGCCGCGATCGCATCGAAGCGGAAACGCGAAAGAAGAACGCCGAGCGCAATCATCGCCTCCTGCATGGCGAAGCTTGCGCCGATACAGATCCGGGCGCCGGCGCCGAACGGCAGATATTGATAGCGATCGATCTTCTCGCGATTGCCCGGATGGAAACGCTCCGGCAGGAAGGCATCGGGCTCTTCCCAGAGCCTGCGGTTGCGATGGATGGTCCAGGGCATGACAAAAACCTGGGCTCCTTTCGGCAGGAAAAAGCCACCGTAGACATCATCCTCGATCGGCTCGCGATTGATGGCGGGGGCAGGCGGATAAAGCCTGAGCGCTTCCTCCAAGGCAGCACGCGTGAAGGGCATGGCGTCCACCCATTTCAGGGGATCGGGCTCGCGCGCGACGACGCGGTCGATCTCGGCCTCGACCCGCTCGCGCTCCCAGGGCGCCTTGGCCAGCAAGTAGATCGTCCAGCCGAGGGCCCGCGCCGTCGTCTCGTGGCCGGCGCCAAAGAAGGTGATGAGATTGTCCTCGACCTCGGCCCGCGTGAGCCCGCCTGGTCCTTCGGCCTCGAGCAGAAGGGCGAGGAAGTCGCGTGGTGCGTTTCCCGGATCCGCGCGGAGCCGCTTTTCGCGCAGGGCAATGGTTTCGGCGACGATCTTGCGAAGATGCGCCAAGGGCCGGCGCCCGCGAAGATGCGTGATACGCGGCAGCCATTGCGGGGCGCGCAGGAGATCGAGCGGATCCATGCGCCCCATCGTCTCGAGCAGGCGCTCGACATGATCGAGGAACACCTCGGGCTCGATCGCGACCTCGCCCGAGAACAGCGTTTCGACAAGGATGTCGAAAGTGAGCATGGTCATGTCCTTGGCGATATCGGCCGGCTCTTCCGCCCGTTCATAGCGCGCTGCGAACTTGACCGTCCTCTCATGCATCTTTGGCGCGAAGCCCTGGATGTGGCGCGGCGTGAAGACCGGCGCCATCGCCTTGCGCGAGCGTTTCCAGACGTCGCCTTCCGAGGTCAGGAGTCCGTCGCGCAGGATGGGGCGCAGGATTAGTTGGCGCCCGGTCGCCAGCCGGTAATTGGCGGCATTGTCGACGAGCACATGGCGGACGAGGCCGGGATCATTGGCGACGACGATCGCGCTGCTGACACCCGGGAACAAAATCCATGGCTCGTTATAGGCAGGCTCGGCCCACAGCTCGAGCGAGTTGCGGTAGACAATGGCGATCGTCGCCAGCTTCGACGCCGGCCTGGCGCGAGGTTTGGGCGCGGGAGGGACGAATGGTACGGGCTTGGTGTCCATGGCAGCTCGCACTTTATCCTGCTCTGCCTCAGAGGCGCGTGACAAAAATAGCCTCGCTTGTCAAATGAACGAACCTGTCGGACGAGTCAGATCGCCATGGCATAGGCCTCGAGAAGGCCGGGCCAACCCTGCTTGTCGTCGAAGGATTGCCGCATTTTCTCGGCGCGTTCGCCGAAACGCTCGAGCAGGCGGTGCTCGAGATCGACACGGGTCGTATCGGCGCCTTCGCTCGTGAAGCGGACCTCGACCTCGGTGATCAGCGCCGGATCGAATTGCCAGTCCGGACTGAGCTGCCACGCCAGCAGCAGGCGACGCGGCGGATCCCAGTCGATGACATGGCCCCATTGGCACTCGGTTCCATCGGCGCCGATCTCATACCAGCGGCCCTGAGGCCGGGGCTCGATGACGACATCCTTTTGCGTTGTCGCCGGGTTGAGTGAATGGCTCTTCAGCCACCAGCGTCCCATATCCTGGGTGAAGATCGCGAAGGCGCGCTCGATTCCTGCTTTGACGGTCACGGTCTTGCGGACGGGAGCAGGGGAGATTTGCCGGTTCATGGCGAGCCTTCCTCATGGCGGGCGATGTCTTCGGCATAGTTTTCAAGGGCCGCCGCCCAGAATTGGTCGAGCCACACCCTGATGGCGGCGAGGCCGTCGGGATCGATGCGATAGATCCGTCGTGTCCCTTGCGCATGATCGCGAACCAGGCCGGCGGCCTTGAGGGACGCCAGATGCTGAGACACGGCGGGCCGGCTGACCGGCAGGCCGCGGGCGAGTTCGCTGACGGCTTGCGGACCGCGGGCGAGGCGCTCGAAAATCAACTGTCGGGTGGGATCGGCAAGGGCGGTAATTTGGTAAGCCATTGCTTACTGTAAGTTTATACTTACAATCTGTCAATAAGTTAGGTTTACGCAGCGGGACGGAGTCTGGTAAAATCGGCCCGGGCGCGGATCCGAAAGGGGATATCGCCATGACCATGATCGATTGGATGATCCGCGGTCCCGAGATCGCGACCTGCAACTGCGCCTATGGCTGTCCGTGCCAGTTCAACGCGCTGCCCACCCATGGCAATTGCACCGCCAGCGTCGCCATGCGCATCGACAAGGGCCATTTCGGCAAGACGAAGCTCGACGGGCTGCATTGGGCCGGAGTCTTCGCCTGGCCCGGACCCATCCATGAGGGCCATGGCCAGGCACAGCCGATCGTCGATGAGCGGGCGAGCCCGGAGCAGCGCGAGGCTCTGCTCAAGATCATGTCGGGCCAGGAGAGTGTACCTGGCGCCACCTATTTCCAGGTTTTCAGCACGATGATCGACAAGGTGCATGATCCGCTGTTCAAGCCGATCGCCTTCACGGCCGACATCGACAAGGCCACCGGGCATTTCAAGGTCGACGGCGTCATCGAATCGAAAGCCGAGCCCATCCGCAATCCGGTGACGGGCGAGCCGCATCACGCCAAGCTCTCGCTGCGCAAGGGCTTTGAATTCCTGTCCGCCGAATTCGCCTCGAGCACGACCAAGGCGAAAGGCAAGATCGCCCTCGACTGGTCGGGGCGGCATGGGCATCTGGCGATGATCCATATCACCGGCGAGGGGGTTGTGCGCTAAGCTGGCCTGATGGGCAGTTTCTTCGCATCTCTGTTTCACTATCGCCGGCTTGTCACGATCGCGAGCCTTGCGGTCGTCGTCGCGCTCTGCGCGTCGCTCATGCAATGGTCGGGCGACCGGCTGATGATGATCGATCTGACGAGCGGCGCCGTCCTCTATGCCGCCTTCGTCTTCCTCATGTGGTGGACGATGATGATGGCGATGATGCTGCCCACCGCCGTGCCGGCTTTGCTGACCGATGCGGCGATCGTCCGCAAGTTTTCACCGGCAAAGGATCCGGCCTGGACGCAGGCCGCCTTCGCCGCGGGCTATGTGGCCGTCTGGTCGGCCTTCGCGCTGGCCGCGACGCTGGTCAATATCCTCCTCGGAACCGTCATCCAGATGACGCCGATGATGGCGATCACCAGCCAGCTCGTCGGCGTCGCACTTCTCGCCATAGCCGGCCTCTATCAGCTGACGCCGGCGAAGCAGGCCTGTCTCACCAAGTGCCAGTCCCCCTTCGCCTTCATTCCTGGACAATGGCGCCCGGGCGCCGCGGCCGCCTTCGAGCGCGGGCTGCGGCACGGGCTTTACTGCACCGGCTGCTGCGGCATGCTGATGCTGCTCCTGTTCTATGGCGGCGTGATGGAAGCCAATTGGATCGGGGGCCTGGCACTCTATGTGCTGGCGGAGAAGCTGATCCCGGCGCAGTGGCGCCTCTCTCAGTTCACCGGCGTGCTGCTGCTGATCTGGTCCGCAGTCCTGGCCGTGTCGCTGTTGCGCGCATAAAAGGGCTATTCCGGTTCCTTCGCATATTGCCGGGCCGCATCGGGGATGATCACGCCCCGAAGCTTGCGGCAGGTCCAGATGTGAACGGCATCCGTCAGATCGAGCGGCGCATCGAGCGAGCCGCCCTTGATGCAGACTTCTTCTTCCTGGTCCTTGTCGCCATCCCACAGCCGCGACCCGCAAGCGGGACAAAAGGAGGAGACGAGAGTCCAGCCGGACTCCGTCCGGCGCGACCATTGGCGGACCTCACCGGTGAGATGCCGCATGCCGGCCGAGCCGAACATCGCCGATATGGCGAAGGCCGAGGCCGACTGCTTCTGGCATTCGCGGCAGTGGCAGATGAAGAGACGGCGCAAAGGCCCGGCAATCTCATAGCGCACCTTGCCGCATTGGCAGCCGCCGGTGAGCGGTGGTCGGGCTTGCGCGTCCAGCATGTTCCGGTCTCCTGGTGTATGTCAGGCAAAAGCGGCGGCGAAGGCCTGCATGATATCCGGATTGAGCTCGAAGCCTATACCCGACTGTTGCGGCAGATCAACATGCCCTTCCGAGATGCGCAATCGGTCCGACAGTTGCGAAAACGGGTGGAAAGCGAAAGGCGTCACCTCGGCGCCGCCGAGGCCCAATGCCGCGGCGATATGCAGGCTGAAGAGATGTCCGCCATGCGGCCAGAACGCGGAGCGCGGCCATCCTTGTTGAGTGAGATGCTCGATGATGCGCAAATAGCCGGTGAGCCCATAGCAATGGACGGGATCGAAGAGGAGAAAATCGCGGTCGCGGCGGAGCCCGCCATGGGTATCGAGGAGCCTCGCCTCGGGAAGCGAGAACAGGGCCTCGCCGGCAGCGACCGGACGTGCATAGGTTGAAGCCACGCGCGCCTGTGCCGCAAAGTCATGCGGGTCGCAAATATCCTCGAACCACCAGAGGCCGAGAGGTGCAAGACGCGCGGCGGCCGTGAGGCCCATCTCGACGTCATAAGCATTCATCGCATCGACGGCGAGATGAGCGGCGGCAGGGAGCTGCCGCATGGCCGCTTCGATCCGGTTCAGATCACTTTCAATCGGAACGCCGCCGATCTTCATCTTGGCATGGGTAAAACCCTGGTCGACGAAACGGCGCATCTCGTCCGCCAGCCTTTCGAGGTCATTATGCGGGTAGCGATAGCCGCCGCCGGCATAGATGCGAAGGCGGGCCGGAACTTCGTGCCCGCGGCCGAGCCCCCGGGCGAGAACCGTGTGAAGCGGTTCTTCCGCCATCTTCGCGGCAATATCCCACAGCGCCATGTCGAGGGCGCCGACGGCGACGCATCTCTCGCCATGCCCGCCCGGCTTTTCGCCCGCCATCATCACATCCCAAGCACGCCGGGGATCGAGAGCGCCCGAGGTCGCATCGAGAAGAGAGTCCGGCTGTGCCGCGAGCAGGCGCGGGATGAAGCGTTCACGCATCAGACCACCCTGGGCATAGCGGCCGACCGAGGCATAGCCATAGCCGGTGACCCGCCTTCCCGCCCTGACGGCATCCGTGGTCACCATCACGAGGCTCGTGGTGAGATCGCCGGAGCGTAAGGCCGGATCGGCATAGCGGGAAACCGGAGTCGAGCGTTCGCGAATGTCGGTGATGCGCATGGCGCAGTCATGTCCGATCCTTGGCCGATTTGACAAGGCCGGAAAGACCGCGGAAGATATCAGAACAAGCATTCTGGAAAAATAGCCAAATGGCAAGACCGCGCGCCTTCGATCCCGCCGCCACGCTCAGGAAAGCGATGATGGTCTTCTGGGAAAGGGGCTATTTCAACAGCTCGATCGACGACATCGTCGCCGCCACCGGCGTCAGCCGCTATGGGCTCTACGATATCCATGAGAACAAGCGTGGCCTGTTCCTGGCAGCGCTCGATCACTATTACGCAACGATCTTCGAGCCCATGCTGGCGCCGGTCACCAAGCCCGATGCCGGGCTTGCCGAGATTCGCGACTATTTCGGCGTGCTCCTCCATTATGCCCGCAAGCCCGGCGGCGGGATCGGATGCTTGATGTGCAATTCGGCGAGCGAGGTGGCGCCGTTCGATAGGGATGTGGCCGCGCGGGTCAGGAATTTCCAGGACAATGCCCGGCAGGCCTTCCGCCGGGCGCTCGTCAATGCAAGGCGCAAAGGCGAGATCGGGCAGGGGATCGATCCCGCACGGCATGCCGATTTCCTCACCGGGGCGCTGCAGACGGTGTGGCTGCTGGCCCGCTCGTCCGCCGGATCCAAGGTAATCGCGAACCATATCGCCGTCACGCTAGCGACCCTGGACAAACAGGGATAACGGAACGATCGTTCTTGAATCGGCTTTACAAGTAACAGAACATATGTTCTGTTATTGTCGTCACGGAGGAGATCATGGGCAAGCGCAAGTCATGGGCGGAAAGGCTGGCGGACGACAAGAACCTGCCTTTGGTCAAGCCGATCCCGCCGAAGATGGTCAAGCGCTCAGGCTCGGGGTCGATGGTCGTGCCGGCGCCGCGCGAGGTCGATGCGGCGATCAAGGTGGTGAAGAAGCGCAAGCTCGCAACGGCGCGCGAGATCGCCGGCCTGATCGCACGCCGGCATGGCACCACCGTGTGCTGCCCGGTGACGACCGGGATCTTCGTCTGGATCGCCGCCCATGCGGCACATGAGGCCGAGCTCATGGGCAGAAAGGCGGTCACGCCCTATTGGCGGGTGCTCAAGAACGGCGGCGAGCTCAACGGCAAATATCCGGGTGGGCTCAGCGATGTGAAGCGGCGCCTGGAAGCGGAAGGCCATGTCGTGGTGCGGCAAGGCCAACGCTGTTTCGTGAAGGATTATGAAAAGAAGCTCGCCGCGATTTGAAAAGGAGGACGTCGGCATGGCCTTGCGTGAGACATGGGCAGCCTATGAGGAAGCCTGGAGCGAAAGCGATCCCGGCAGGCGGGCGACGATCCTCCGCCTCACACTCGATGCGACATTCGTCTATAGCGATCCGGTGACGCGGACCGAGAGCCAAGATGCGCTGTCGCGCTATATCGGCGAACTGCAGCAGACCGTTCCCGGGCTGCGCATCGTCACGACATCCTTTGCCGAGCATCACGACGCCTGCCTGGTCGGTTGGACGCTGCAGGACGGCAACAGCAATGCGGTGGCGAGAGGCGTGACCTGCGGAGAGCGTGACGGCAACGGGCTTTTGAAGAAAGCGACCGTGTTCTACGATCTGCCGCACGGATCACCGTGACAGCAGCAAGGTCATGACATTCAAGGCCGCGGCCAAGACACCACTGATCACAAGACCATACAAAACGGCTTCGACGGGACGCATGGCGCCCTCCATCCTCAAGCAGTCAAGCCCCCATCTCATCGTCGAAGCATAGGCCAGGACGGCTGAAGCGCGCATGAATGCGCGGTTGTGCGAAAGTCAGCTTGGCACCGGATCTTCCATATTTTTCAAGAGATTGCCTTCCATCATATGCGTGTGGCGGCCTGCAGGCCGGTGATCATCGATACGATCTCGTTCTTGTCCGTCTCGCCGGTCTTGCGTATCCCGATCTGCTTGCCGCGCCGCAGCACGCAGATGCGGTCGGACAGACGGAAGACTTGATCGAGGCTGTGGCTGACGATGAGGATCGCCAGGTTGCGCGCCTTGAGGCCGGTGATGATGCTCTCCACGCGTGCCGTCTCGGCGACGCCGAGTGCTGCGGTCGGCTCGTCCATCAGCACCAGGTTGGTTGCCCAATGGGTTGCGCGCGCGATAGCCACGCCCTGGCGCTGTCCGCCCGACAGCGAGCGGATGATCGACTTCGCCGAGGGAATGCGGACATCGAGATCGCGCACCAGCTTCTCGGTCTCGGCGATCATGCTGCGCCGGTCGAGCTTTCCAAAGGAGCCTGTCGTCTTCTCGCGCCCGAGAAACAGGTTCATATAGACCGTCTGGCTGTCGGCCAGCGCCAGGTCCTGGTAGACGACCTGGATGCCTTTCGCCTGCGACTGGCTGGCGTCGGTGAAATGCACGGCCTCGCCATCGAGGCGGATTTCTCCAGAGGTCGGCTGATACATGCCGGCAATGATCTTGACCAGCGTCGACTTGCCGGCGCCGTTGTCGCCGACGAGCGCCACTACCTCACCGCGCGCGATGTCGAGATCGAATGTCTCGATGGCGATGATGCCGTCGAAGTTCTTGTGGATATTGCGCAGGCTGAGGGCGGGCACGGCGCTCATGGCACTCATCCTACCGGCCAGGCGACGGCTCTGCCCGTCGCGTCGTGGATGGCCTCCACTTTCGGCTTGCCCTTGGCGAGGCCCGAGACGCCGACGACATAGGCGCGGGTGACGAAGGCCTGCGGGCGGAAGCCGAATACCACGCTGTCGCCGGGGCGCGCAGCTTCGGGTCCCGATGCGTCGATCATGCCGTAGTAGTCGATGGCTGCCGGCGGCGGGATCTCGACGCTGCGCAAGGCGGAGGCGGCACTGGTCGGCTCGCGCGCGACGACCGCCTTGAGGTCATAGTCCGGAAAGACCGGATCGATATAAAGCCCGCCGCCGAAGCAATAAGCGCGGCCGCCATGGAGATGCGAGACCTCGCTCAGATAGACGACGCTCGGCAGCTCCGGCAGGTCTTCAACGGCATGCAGCGGGCTCGTGCCGGTGAGGCCGTGGCCGGGCTCGCATTGCGTCGCGCCGACCTCGGCAAGGGCCGGGATGACCGCTGCCGAGGTCGTGCCGGGCGCATTGATCTCGATATCCTTACGGCCGGCCTTGGCGAGCGCATCGGCGGCGCGCTTGAGCGTCGTGGTGTTGGGCGTAGGCTTGATGCGGCGCGTCTTCGCATCGAAAAGCTGAGCCGGAAACGTCGTGATGCCGGCGAAACGCCCGTCGGCGATCCGGTCGATGCGGTCGGCAACGGCAAGAATGTCGGCGGCGGGAAAGCCGCCCTCATGGCCTATATAGAAGACATCGCCTTCCGCCTGGATGCGGGCGAGGAGGCGCCCTGAGCCGGCCGCCGCCTTGAGCGCGGCGCCGGCTTCGCCGGCCTTCTCGTCGTTGAAGACCGTCCAATAACGGGGCTCGAGGCGCGCGGCGGCATCGGCTTCGGCCCGCGGCACCTGAACCAGATGACCGACATGTCCAATGGCGAGGCCGGCGCGATGACAGGCGCGCGCGCACTCCATGTCGACGACAACCGCCTCACCGATGCCGCCGCGCTTGACGGCCTGGCAGAAGGATGCGTTGCGGCCCATCTGCTTGGTCATCGCGAAAACCTTGAGGCCGTGACGGTCGGCGGCGGCGCGGATGGCCCGAGCGTTGCCCTCGACCGCATCGACGTCGATCACATAGCTGTTCGCCGGCAGCACTCTTTCCTGGTGCAGGCGGATAGCCGCCTCGATCAGGCGGGGATTGCGGCGGCGCAGTACATCAAGAAACATATTCCTCGCTCCGGCTTGGATTTCAGCGTTGCGGCTCGCGCAAGGTGAGCGCGACCGCGAGAAGGATGATGAGGCCGCGGACGATCAGCTGCTGGGAGACGGCGAGCCCCATCAGGATGAGGCCATTGTTCAGGATTCCCATCAGCAGCGAGCCGACCAGCGCGCCGACGACAGTTCCGGTGCCGCCGGTGAGGCGCGTGCCGCCGACGATCACGGCGGCGATCACGGTCAGTAGATCGGTCTCTCCCAGCGTATAACGCGCTCCCTGGATGCGGCCGAGATAGAGAAGGCCGGCGAGCGCGGCGCAGGTCGAGCCGAGGACGAGGATCTTGAGCCGCAAGCGATCGACCTTGATGCCGGCGGCGCGCGCGGCGCGGGGATTGTCGCCGGTCGCGAGCACATGCGCGCCAAAAGGCGTCTCGCGATAGACATAATGGCCGATGGCGACGGCCAGCACCGTCCAGATGACGAGAGACGGGATGCCGAAGAGCGAGCCCGAGCCGAACAGGCCGGTGAAGGTCGCGTCCGTCACCGGCACGGACTGGAGATTGGTCATCCAGCGCGCGACGCCCGCCAGAAGTCCCATGGTCGCCAAGGTCACGAGGAAAGACGGCAGCCTTACATAGGCGACGAGGGCGCCATTGACGAGGCCAATGACGACGCCTGCGCCAAGGCCGGCCACGACCCCCAGCGTCCAGTGATGATCGCGCATCACCACGGCGGCCAGCAAAGCGGAGACCGCCACCACCGAGCCGATCGAGAGATCGATCTCGCCTGCGGTCAGCACATAGACCATGCCGATCGCCATGATGGTGACCGGCGCCGTCTGCTGCACGATGTTGAGCAGATTGGAGGCCGTGAGGAAACCGTCGTCCCACAGCACCACGGCGAATAGCGCGAAGATCAGCAGGAACCCGACATAGACGACATAGGCGCTGGGATCGAGCCCGCCGATGACCGGTATTCGCCGAAGGCTGGAGGAGAACGACATCAATTGGCTCCGAGAGAAGCCGGCGGGTCGCGGTGCAAGGAGGCGTTCCAGCCCTCCTTGACCGTGTCCTTGGTGATGGCGATGGCATTGACGGCAAGGAAGGGCGCCACCTTCTCGCCGATGAGCCCCAGGGCCGCCGCCCGCGCCGCGGTGACGCCGATGCCATAGGCCTCATCGGCGACGATCGCCGCGACATTGCCGCCCTTCACCATGTCGAGCGCCAGCGGCTCGGAGAGATCGAGGGTCACGATCTTCGTGTGCTTGTTGCCGGCATTGCGCAGCGCCGCGAGCACCAGCTCGGCGGGCTCGGCCCAGGTGACATAGATCGCGTCGAGATCAGGGTTCTGGGCGACGAAGGCATTGCCGATGTCCTCGGCGCGCGCCGGATCGGCAAGACCTTGCTCGGCGACGATCTTCATGTCGGGCTTGGCTTCGATGGTGGCCTTGAAGGACTGGTCGCGCTGGTTGGTCACATAGAAGGCCGCGTCGTGGAAGATGTAGCCGATCTTGCCCTTGCCGCCGAGGGCCTGGGCCATGGCCTCGCCCGCCTTGGCGCCCATCTGCACCAGGTCGGCGGAGGAGATCGCGACATAGTCGGTTCCCTGCTGAAAGCCCTTCGGCGCGTTGTCGACGAACATCAGCTTGGTACCGGCGGCGAGCGCCGGACGGTAGACTTCGGCGGCCGTGTCGGGATCGACCGGCAGCGAGACGATGACGCTCGGCTTCTTCGCCAGGATCGTCTCGACATCGTTCTTCTGCCGCGCGGCATCGAAGCCGGCATCGGTTTCGGCGACGACCGCGATGCCGAGGCGCGTGAATTCATCCTTGGCGCCGTTGCTCACGGCCGCCGACCAGTCTGACGTCGTGTGCCAGGACATGGCGGCGGTGAACTTGCCGTCCTTGACCTTGGCTTCCTGCTCGGGCGTCAGCGTGACCGAGGCGGCAGGGGTCGCCGCCTCGCCATGCGGGCCCTTGGTGGCGTCGAGGGCCAGAGCCGGCAGCGCCAGCGCCGCGAGAATTCCGGTGGCTATCAGTGCTTGCTTGAACGACATGTCTTCCTCCTCACTTCGATGCATTGAGGACGGATTGCGGCGTGTCGCGGTTGAGCGACTCGCTGTAACCCTCTTTCACATTCTCCTTGGTGACGGTGACGGCGGGCGCCACCACGAAGGCCGGCGCCTCCTTGCCGAGGAGCCCATAGGCGGCGGCAGTGGCCATGGCGCGGCCAAGCTCATAGGCCTTGTCGGCGACGATGCCGGCGACATTGCCGCCCTTCACCATGTCGAGGGCGATCGGCTCCGACAGATCGAGAGTCACGATCTTCGTCTTGCTGTTGCCTTGTGAGCGCAAAGCGGCGAGCACGCCTTCCGCCGGCTCCGCCCAGGTCACATAGATGCCGTCGAGATCGGGCGTCTTGGTCAACAGCGCCTGCGCGATCTCCTCGGCGCGGGCCGGATCGGAAATGCCCTGGCTGTCGACGATCGACATGTCCTTGTAGTCCTTCTCGATCGTCGTCTTGAACGCATTGTCGCGCTGGTTGGTCACGTAATATTGCGCGTCGTGAAAGATCCAGGCGAGCTTGCCCTTGGCGCCCAGCGCCTTGGCGAGCACATCGGCGGCCTGCTTGCCCATCTGGAACAGATCATCGGTGACGATTGCCACATAGTCGGCGCCGTGCTTGTAGCCAGCGGGCACATTGGACAGGAAGACGAGCTTGACGCCCTTGTCCTTTGCCGCCTGGAAGGCCTTGGCCGAGCCTACGGGATCGAGCGGCAGAGCCAGAATGGCGCTCGGCGATTTCGCCATGACGGTCTCGACGTCGCTGAGCTGCCGGGCGGAATCGAAGCCCGCATCGGTGGTCGCCACGACCTCGACGCCGAGACGCTTGAACTTATCGGTGGCGCCGGCGGTCACCGCCGTCACGAAATCCGACGACGTATGCCAGACGAGGGCCGCGGTATATTTGCCGTCCTTGACCTTGGCGACTTCGGCATCGGTGAGCGTCAGGGCGCTCGACGGCGTGGCGGTTTCGCCATTGGGGCCGATGGTCTGCGCCATTGCCGCACCTGCGATCGTCAAAGCGAGAACGCCGCCGATCGCGGCGCCGATCAGCCTGTTTTTGAACCTCATGGCATTTTCCTCCTCCTGTTATTGGCCCGGATAGGGCCGTCAGCTGTTGATGGCGCTTCGATCGAAGCCTGCAAGAAAGACCGCAAAGGCCAGGATACCGTCGAGATAGTCGTCGATGACCACATGCTCCTCGAGCGTATGGCAATTGCGTATGTCGCCCGGCGCGCAATAGACGGTCGGGATGCCGAGCCGGTTGGTCAGGAAGGGCGCTTCCGACCAGTAAGGGGCGCCCTCGATCTGCCCCCGGTCGGGGCGGATTGCGTGAATGGCCTCGCGCAGCAGGCCGACCGCGGCAAGATCGGGTGCTGCCTCCATGGGCGTGCCGCCAAAGCGATGATCGCGGCCGGCGGGATAGGCGAATGAGATCGAGATGCCGTCGGCGACAGATGCCGCGCGCACCGCCGTCTCGAGGCCTGAAACCGCACGGTCCAGGCTCTCGCCCGGCAGCAGCTTCAGGATCAGGCTGATGCGGCATTCCCCCGGAACCGCGATATAGCCGCCGCCCTCAATGCCGGTGACCAGGACGAAGGGCCGGCCGACGAGAGGATGAGGTACGCGCGCTTCGAGGGCCGCCGAATGTGCCCAGATCGCCGACAGAACCGCATGCGCGGCCTTGAGCGCATCCACGCCCAGCTCCGGGACGCCGAAATAGGCCGAGCGGCCGGTGACGGTGATGTCGCAAATGAGGAAGCCCATTTGCGCCGGATAGACATTGAGCTCGGTCGGTTCGACATAGATGGCGAAATCGGGCCGTGGCACGGCGCCGGCTTCGATCTCCGCCACGAGCGCCTTGATGCCCAGGCTTATGCCGGTACCGGGCTCGCCGCTCTCCTCATCGCCGATGAAAGCGAAGAGAACATCCGATCCGGGCGTGAGCCCTGCTGCGGCCAGGAGCCGCGACGCCGCGAGCGTGGTGCAGATGCCGGCCTTGAGATCGCCGACACCGCGGCCCCAGATGGCGCCATCGACAGAAGCGGCGGCGAAGGGGCTCTCGCGCGGCGTGCCGGCCCAGCGTTCCGTCCAGCCGCGCACATGTACCGTGTCGGTATGGCCGGTGAGCAAGAGACACGATCCGCCCCGAGACCCGCGCAGCACTCCGCGGACATTCGGCCGTCCGGCCGCGAAATCGGTCAGCGTGACCTGCTCGGCGCCGAGCGATGTGAGCTCCTCCGCCAGAAGGCGAGCGAAGGCCGCTTCCGTCCCGGTGATGCTCGGCATGCCGACGGCGCGGCGCAGCAAAGCGAGCGCCGCCTCCCGGTCGAGGAGGGGCCGCAATTTTGCAACAAGGTCCCGGGTCTGGGTCATTCGGCAGCCTTCGCGATCGATATGGCCGGCAGGCCGAGATCTCCCGGCAGTCCGGCAATGCCGAAAAGCGTGTTGTGAAGACGGTTGACGGCCATCGACAATGCGCCGATCAGGCCGGCGCGACTGCCGAGCAGGCTCGGCACGATGCTGACCGGCCGATCGAAAACCTTGCCCATGCCGCCACGGACGCGCGCGATGAGCTCGCTGCGGATGCCGATGCTGCCGCCCATGACGACGATCTGCGGATCGACGATCGCGCAAATGGCGGCGATCGCCAGTCCCACGACTTGCGCCGTCTGGTCGATGACGCGAGAGGCGAGGGGGTCACCGGTTTCGAGGCGGGCGAAGATGTCACGGACGCCGTCGACTGCCGTGCCGCCCGCCGCCCCATAGCGATCGAGGATCGCCCGTGCTCCGACCTCACGCTCGAAAGCGCCGGTCGCGAGCGCCTCGGGCGAATAAAGATCCGAGCCGACCGGCAGATAGGAGATCTCGCCGGCAGCGCCGCCGGATCCGCGCGCCAGCTTGCCGTTGACGATGAGGCCGAGGCCGGTGCCGGTGCCAAGAGCGAGAAAAGCGGCGTTCTCGCAGCCTTGCGCGCAGCCCTGCCAGGTCTCGCCGAGCATTGCGAGGTTGATGTCGTTCTCGATCGTGACGGTCTGGCCGAAAAGCTGCTTGAGCTCGGCCGCGACATCGATCTCGGACAGGCCTTGAATGTTGGGGACGAGCCGGATCGCGCCGGTCGCCGGGTCGAGCACGCCGGGCGTCCCGACGACGACGCTCCTGATCGCGTCGAAGGGAATGCGCCTGCCGGCAGCGAGCCCGATGGCGAGCGCGTGTATCTGCTTGAGGATGTGCCGCCCGCCGCGCGGGTCGGTCGTCTCGGTCGTCTCGGCGACCACCTCGCCGATGAGATTGGCGAGGGCGGCCGAGACCTTGCTGCCGCCAAGGTCGATGCCGAGCGAAAAGGCGGCTTGCCGCGCGACCTCATAGGTGACGGCGCTGCGTCCGACGCTGCCGCTCGTCGAGCCGACGGCTTTCACCCATCCTTCGCTGACGAGCTCGCCAACCACTTCCGACATGGTCTGCTTGGAGAGGCCCGTCGCCCGGGCGAGATCGGCGCGCGAAATCGGCGCCTCTTTGATCAGCACTTCTGCTGCGAGGCGGCGCGAATACTGCCTGACCAGAGGCGAACGGACGCTTTTCACGATCGATCCCGCCCAAGTTAGTTCGTCAAGTCGCCGAACTAATCATCGCCAGTTTTGGAGCCGGAGTCAAGCGCGCGGGTCAGGCGCTTTCTCCCCGGCCGTCATCGCGGCGGGCTGATCCGGCAGCCGGGGCCTTAGAAGCACGATCAACCCGGCCGCCATGATGAGCAGCATGCCGAGAAGCGTCGTCACCGGCGGGACCTCGGCGAAGAACAGGAAGCCCCAGAGCGGCCCCCAGATCATGCCCGTATATTCGAAGACGGTGACGAGGCCGGCATCGGCCATGCGATAGGCATGGGTGAGAAGCGACATCGCGACGGCGGCGATCACGCCGCAAGCACCCATCATGATCAGGCCCTTGGCGTCCGGCCAGGTCCAGGGCCGGACCAGGAAGGCCAGGCTCGGATGCTCGGCCGTCGTCCAGCCCACCAGATGAAAGGTGAGCGCCATGAGAGCGGCGCCGAGCAGATAGACCGCGTTCTGATAGAAGGCCATGACCGAGGCCGGCTCGTAGACGCCGAGCTTGCGGGCGAACAGCATGGCGAGCGCGTAGGTGACGGCGCTGAGCAGGCTGAGCAAGGCGGCGGGCTCGAAGAAGCCGAAACCCGGCCTCAGGATGACGAGCACGCCGGCAAAGCCGACAATGAGCGCCACGATCGCCTTGAGCCTTATGCGCTCGCCCAGGATGGGCACGGCGAGGAAGGTGACGAGGAAGGGGGCGGTGAAGAAGAGCACGATGGCTTCGGCGAGCGGTAAGGCCGGAAAAGCCAAGTAATAAGAAGTATAGGCGACGAGCAGGATGAGGCCGCGAAAGCTCAAGGCCCAGAAACGTGGCGACAAGATGAGGCGCAGGCCACCTTCCCAATGGATGAAGAGGAGAAGGATGGGGAAGGCCACAATGGAACGGGTGACGATCGCCTGGGTCACGGCATAGTCGGAACTCACCGCCTTGATGATCGCATCCTGGGTCGAGAAGACGAAGACGCCCAGGCAGAGCGAAGCAATGCCGATGAGGTTGCGGTTGCCGGCAAATCGGATCATCCCCAAGAATGAAACGGCTCCGGTGCAACAGCCTGCCTGTTCGCGACATCGGTGCAACAGGCCCGACGCCTGCCTCAGCCAGCTGGCGCATCGCCGGCAGTCCAGACAGGCTCCGTGGTCATGCGGAACACCCGCCAGCCTTCGGCGGTGCGGACCATCTCGAAACGATAGCGCTCGGCGATATCGAAATGCGACGCGGGCGCTTCGGCGCGATGGACGTGGAAGCCCCGCAGATTGGCGCGCACTTCCGCCTTGTCGCCCGACAATTCGATCAGATAGTCGGTGAAGAGGTGATGGGTGCTTGCCAAGCGTCCTTGCGAGTGACCGCGCTTCACAACGACGTCCGCGGTGAAGATCGACCGCAGGTTGTCGAAGCGCTTCTCATCGAGCGAGAGGCCGATATGGGTGATGAGATCGATGATGGCGATCCGGTCGAAGAGATCGCTGGCCTTGCGATCGAGATCGGCGGGTGCGGCGCTTAGGGCGGCGTGCGGCATGAGTGCTCCTCGGGTCGGCAGCGGGAGCATCCTTCATAGAACCTCAACTCAACTTGAGGTCAAGGGTCAGTTGCGAAGAGCCTGCCAGTGGCCGGGCGTCATGCCGAAGGCCCGCTTGAACTGGCGCGTCATATGGCTCTGATCGGCAAATCCGCCCATGAAGGCCGCTTCGGCCAGGGCGTGACCGGCGCTGATCGCCGATTTGACGCGATCTAGGCGGCGCATGGTGAGATAACGATAAGGGCTGGTGCCGAGACGCCAGCGGAAATGGCGCGCCAGCGTGTAGCGGTCCAGGCCGGTTACGCCCTCGAGCTCCTCGGAGGCGACCATGCGCATGAAATTCTCATCCAGGAAGGCGCGGGCGCGATCGACCGCGACCGCCGATGTGGCGAAAGACGATGGCGGTCTCTGCGATGTGTCGAGGGCGAGGAGGGCATCGGCGATCCGGGCCACGATCTTGTCGCGCTCCAAGGGCTCGAACGGGCGACTGAGATCGGCAAGGGCGGCGAAGAGGGCGTTCAGGAGCCGCGGATCGGATGAAACGGCCGAGCGCAGGAAAGGCAAGGCGCTCGCTTTGCCGGCAAGCGCTTCGGCGATGAGGCGCGGCTCGATATAGAGCATGCGGTAGCGGAAGCCATGCTCGGCGCCGGCCCTGCCGTCATGCACCTCGTCGGGATGGAGGACGATGGCGTTGCCGGAGCGGCTGTCGGCGCGGCTGCCGCGATAATCGAAGGACTGGACGCCGCTGACGGTGAAGCCCAGCGCATAAGTGTCATGCCGGTGAGGATCATAGGCATGGCCGGCAAAGAAGGCCTCGATGCGCTCGATGCCGGGCTCGGACGGCGCCTGGCCGATCCAATCGCCCGATGTGCTGCCGCACGATTGTTCAAGACGGGCCTTGCTGATTTCTCTTACGCTTTTCGCCATGACCTTCGATACCAAGATCGCCATCGTGGTCAGGGAGGATTTGGCTCCCTGGCAGAAATTGAATGTCACCGCGTTTCTCAGCGGTGGCCTCGCCGGAGTCTATCCCGAGATCGTGGGCGAGCGCTATAGTGACGCGTCCGGCGGAACTTATGGGCCGCTCGTGCGCCAGCCGGTCCTGGTCTTCACCGCATCACTGGAAGAGCTTGCGCGCACGCTCACACGGGCACGTGAACGCGGCGTCGTGCCGTCGATCTACACATTGGATCTTTTTACGACCTACAATGATATCGACAATCGCGCCGCGGTCGCCGCTGTTTCAACCGAAAAGTTAGATCTCGCGGGCCTGGCGCTCCATTCCGAACGCAAGCTCGTTGATAAGATCATCAAGGGTCTCAAGCTTCACCCTTGATCATTCCGCGTAGGAGGGATCCTTGCGGTCGAGGACCTTCTTCATCTCCTCGAAATGCGCGAAGGCGGAGTCGGAATAGAGATCCCAGTCGCGCGCCGTCTGCTCGGCGACCTTGTCGCTCATCACATTGAGCTTCTGGCCGGTGGAATAGGCCAGCACCAGGGTCTGGCAGGCGCGCTCGAGATAATAGAGCTCATCGAAGGCCTCGGCCACCGACGCCGCGGCGATCAGCACGCCGTGATTGCCCATCATCATGGTCTTGTGGTTGCCGATGAGGGAGGCCAAGCGGTTGCCCTCGGCATCCGAATTGGCCATGCCCTCATAGCCCAGATCATAGGCGACGCGCTTGTAGAAGCGCGCGGTGTTCTGGTCGATCGGCTTGATCTCGGGATCGGCAAGCCCGACAAGCGCCGTCGCATAGGCCGGATGGACATGGAGGACGCAGCGCGCGCTCGGAACCAAAGCGTGCATGCGGCCATGGATGCACCAGGCGGTCTCGTCCGGCGCGTCCGGGCGCTTCATCGCCTCCTTGTCATCGGCATCGAGCAACAGGAGGTCGGAGGCCTTGATGCCGGAGAAATGCCGCCACCTCGGGTTCATCAGGAACTTCTTGCCGTCGGGCGACACGGCGAGGCTGAAATGATTGGCGATACCCTCGTGCCAGTTGAAATGCTCGGCCAGGCGGAAGGCCGCGGCGAGGTCGACGCGCAGCTGCCCTTCCTCGGAGGTCCTGGTCTTGAGCTTGGTCACCGCTGTCATCTTGCTTTCTCCCGAATGAGCGTGTTGCGCCTATGCTGGCTTTCGCGATGGAAAATGTAAAGGCCGCTGCCGATGATGAGGGCGGCACCCAGCCATGTCGAGAACTGAGGCCACTCGTTGAACAAAAGCCAGCCGAAGAGGGAAGCCCAGATCAGCGAGGAATAGGAGAAGGGGGCGACAACCGCCGCGGGCGCATGGCGGAAAGCCTGGATCAGGCACAAATGCCCGACGCCGCCCAGAAGACCGGTCGACATCAGCAACAACCAATCTGTCCCCTGCGGCCATTCCCAATACCAGGGAACGATCAGGCTGGTGACGACGGCGCCGATCACG
The DNA here is from genome assembly GCA_021828105.1 of Pseudomonadota bacterium. Lineage (GTDB taxonomy): Bacteria > Pseudomonadota > Alphaproteobacteria > Rhizobiales > Aestuariivirgaceae > Taklimakanibacter. Next base: position 17,155 of record JAKATG010000035.1, on the reverse strand, counting down.
GCGGTGTAGAACAAGGAGGTCAGCGGCTCGTCATAAAGGCGAACCTTGCGCGTCATGATCTGGTAATTGGCGTTCAGCAGGGCGGCGACCAGCAAAAGGACCGCGCCCACAAAGAACGTGTCCGTGTCGCTCTCCCAGGGCTGCACCACGATCAGCGCGCCGAGGAAGCCGATTCCGACGCCGATCCAGCGGCGCAGGCCCACATGCTCCTTGAGCAAGGGAACGGAAAGCACCGTGATCAGGATGGGAGAGAGGAACATGATGGTCGTCGCCGTCGCCAGCGGCACCAGGCGCACGCCGGCATTGAAGATGCCGGTGGTAAGGGCGAGCAGCAAGGAACGGGAGAGCTGCAGGCCGGGCGCCTTGCTCTTGATGATCGACGGCAGGCTCGGGCCGGCGGCAAGGGCCGCAACGATGGTGGCGAAGAAGAAGCGCGCCCAGGTCACCTGGACCAGGGAATAGGTGAGCATCAGCTCCTTCATCATCGTATCGAGCGATGTGAAGCATAATACCGTCGCCAGCATCCATAGTATGCCGACGGCACTGTTCTCGCGCTGCTCGACAGCTTCTCCCGCGACGCTCATCGATAGCGAGCTATAGGCAAGCCGACCTATGAAGCCAATTGCCAATCCAGGCGATCATGAATGCGCCCTATGCATGGCCCCTCTCAGAGAGGAAAGGGGACCCCTGCCTTTTGGCCCGCGGCGGAGAGCTCGTCATAAAGGCCCTGGGGCAAAGGGATGCCCTTTTCCGCGCGATCGGCGCGCCAGGCCCATTCGGGACCGCCCGCCGGCATGGTGCCGGGCTGGGCCTTGAAGCCATCGAGATAGGAGGCATGACGTTCGGCGAAGGTGGCGCCGGGCACGAAAGTGCCGGGGTCGATGGCCATCACGAAATGGCCGACCTTGGTGTCGGCGAGCACGATCCCGCTCTGCTCGATCGAAAGCCGCATGCCGGTCAGCATGCCGCCCAGCACCTCGGCAAGGCCGGCAAGGGCCGCCCCCTTATAGCCGAAGCCGGCGCCGCCGAGCGGGCCCAGGCAGACCGCCTGATTCGGGTCGGTCGTGTAGCTACCCTCCGAATCGAGCGCGGCGTCGGGCGGCAGCGACAGGCCCTCGGTGCGGTAGCGCATCACCTTGTTCCACGGGATGGAACTCGTCGCCATGTCGAGGAAATAGGGATCGTCGCGCCCGGCCAAGGGGGCAGCGAGCGAGATCGGGCTCGTGCCGTGAATGGGCGTCTTGCCGCCATGGGGGACGACGAAGGCGCCTGAATTGCAGGTCACGAAGCCGATGAAGCCGGCATTGGCGGCGGCCAGCGCATAGGCGCCGGCGGCGCCGAAATGGGTCGAATTGATCACCACGCCCATGCCGATGCCGGTATCGCGCGCAATGGCGCAGGCCTCATCCATCGCCCGATAGGTCGGGAGATGGCCGAGCCCGCCATCGGCATCGACAAGGACGGCGCTGCGGCGCGGATGCGAGACGGTGATCTTGGGATCAGGCTTGCAAATGCCCTCGCGCAGGCAGTCGGCATAGAAGGGCAGGAGCCTGATGCCGTGGCTGTCGACGCCCAGGAGCGAGGCATGGAGCATGGCGCCCGTCGTCGCCTCGGCCGATTCCGGATCGGTGCCGGCGGCGGTGAGGACGGAAAAGGAAAACGAAGCCAGCTTCTCGGCGGATAGGCGCCGCTCAGTCATGGAGGAAAGCCCGAAAGTTCAGCTGTTGCGCAAGCGGTTGAGAAGCTCGGTCGTCGGCCAGGAGTCGGCCGGCATGCCGAATTTGATCTGTACGCTCTTGACCGCGGCGCGCGACTGCGAGCCGAGCTTGCCGTCGATCTTGCCGACATCATAGCCCATGCGCGTCAGGATTTTCTGCAGTTCCATGATCTGGTTATAGTCGAGCGCGTTGACCGGGCCATTGCCCTTGCTGACAGGGGGAGCTCCGGCAAGGCGCGTGGCGAAATAGGCGGCCGTCGTCGAATAGATGAGCGACTCGTTCCATTTGAGATAGACCTTGGTGAAGTTCGGATAGGCCAGGAAAGCGGGGCCATGGCGTCCCATGGGCAAGAGCAGCGAGGCTTGCGCCTTATCGGCCTTGAGCGCCTTTCCGGAGGCGAGCTTCACGCCCCATTTCGCCCATTGCGCGCGGGGATGCTGGATGGCGATATCGGCCTCCTCCCAGGGCATATCCTCGGGCACGGCGACTTCCTGCAGCCAAGGCTGATTGGCCTGCCAGCCATGCGTGGTCAGAAGGCTTCCCGTCGACATCAAAATGTCGGGAATGCTGCGCTTGAGGTCGACACGGCCGTCGCCATCGGCATCGACGCCGCTTTCGAGGAAATCGGCGGGCAGGAACTGCACTTGGCCGATCTCGCCGGCCCAGGCGCCGACCATGTCGTCTTCGGTCATGTCGCCCCGGTCGATGATCTGCAGGGCGGCGAAGACCTGCGGCCGGAATTTCTCCGGACGGCGGCAGTCATATGAAAGCGTCGCCAGCGACCGGATGGTGTGGAAATCGCCCATATAGCCGCCGAAATCGGTCTCCAGGCCCCAGAAAGCGGTGATGACCGCCGCTGGCACCCCATAGCGGCTCTCCACCTTCTTGAAGACGCCGGCATGCTGCTGCATGAGGGCTTTGCCCTTGTTCATCCGGTTGGCGGAGATCAGGCGGGCCTGAAAATCGAGGAAAGTCAAGGAGAAGACGCTCTGCGCCCGATCGCGCTTGATGACCGAGGGGTCGTAGGTCATGCCGTCGAGCACCGAGATGGCCCGTTTGGAAATGCCCATGCCGGCGGCTTCTTTCTTGACGCCGGAAAGCCAACTCGAGAATTTTGACGGGTTCGTCGGGGTCGTGCATTCGGCGGCGAAAGCCGACGACGAGGCGAGGAAAAGGGCGGCAGACAGAGAGAGGAGGGGGAGCTTCACCGTCAGAACTCCTTGGCTTGGCTGAGGGGCGGAGATGAGACTTACCGGGTCAGGATTGATTCAGCAATGTGGCGCGGCGGTGACAGTCCGTGGCATGCCGGAAGGCCTCTCGACCGGCGCCGCGCCATGGCCTACCGTTTGGCCGATTTCGGGGGCGGCATGAAAAGAACACTGCTTACGGTCTTAGCGACCATCGTGGGGACGTTGGTCGCCACCGGTCTGGCGGTTTACACATATCTGCAAGTGGAGACGGACCCGCTCGCCGAGTTCGAACGGGTCAGAGCCGAGTATGTTGTGCATGTGGAAGCCAAGGACTATGCCGCGGCCGAACGGGTTCTTCTGGACGCGGTGCCGAACCCGGCGCTCTCGCAGCCGTTCTACCAAGTCGGTCTTCAAACGAGCCTGGCGAGCCTCAATGTGCGGTTCCTGAAAAACAGGGAAGTGGCGGAGAGGCACTATCGCGCCGCCCTGGCGGTCGAGCCGGAAAACGATACGCCTGGATTGCGCGCCATCAGAGCTGCCTTGCTTCTCGAGCTCGGCATGCTGCTGGACGAAAGCGGGCGATATGACGAAGCGCTGGAGTATCTTCAACAGTCGCTCCGGGTTTATCAGGAGATAGGCGATCCGACGGGTGAACAGAAAAGCTTGCTGAGCCTGGGACTCGTCTATGGCCATCTCGGAGACTTTGATCGCGGGAAATATCATCTCGAGGAAGTCCGCAAGCGAGCGGAAGCACAGGAGCCCGCCGATCCGTCATGGAAGGCGCTGGTCTACAACAATCTTGCCTGGATGTATCGTCGGATGGCGCAATATGACGAGGCTCTTCGGCACGCTGAGAAAGGGCTGGCGATTGCCGAGCTCTTGGACGACAAGCGTCTCAGAGCGGCACTTTATGACACCATAGCGCAAATACTTCTGGCGCAGTCTCGCTTCGAGGCGGCTCTTTCTTACTCCGAAAAGAGCTTGGCGCCGCCGCCGGAAGGCGAATACATGGCCGCAGCCAACTATCGATCACATGGCTGGATATTGGTTGCGATGAAACGCAATTCGGAGGCCTGCACGAGCTTTGCCCGGGCCATGGAGCTTTATTCCATCGTGCGGAACGAGAAGGAGCGATTGGCGATGCAGCAGGAGATCAGTAAAGCTGGCTGCTAAGAACGCCAAGAAAAAGGGCCCGGAAGCCGGGCCCTTCTGGGGAGGCGGAGTGAAGGAGGAGTTCACAACCCGCCGAAGTTCCAGATGAGAGCGGCGCGCACGGTCGATGCGGTCAGATCGCCGTCGACATCGACGCCGTCGAAGTCATAGGTCTTGGAGCCGTAATCGTCATAGAGATATTCGGCGCGGATGATGAACTGCTCCGAGACGGCCCAATCGATGCCGCCGCCGACCGTCCAGCCCCAATGCGTGTTGTTGTCGTCGCCGAAACCGTCGGTATCGACATCGATCTTGGCGGCGGAAAGGCCGCCGGCGATGAAGGGCAGAACCTCGCCCAGCGAATAGCCGAGGCGGGCGCGGACATGGCCATTCCATTTCAGATCCGCATCGGCGTCGATTCCCGCTATGCCGGTATCACCGGAGCCGTCGACATCGCCGAAGCCGATATCGCCTTCGAGACCGAACACCAGGCAGTCAGTCTGGAAATTGCCGCCGAGCAGGGCGCCGCCGATGAAGCCGTCCGGATCGACGTCGGCGTCGATCGCGGCGATGTCGTCGGAGTCTCCCTTGCCATTCCCCCACAGGTAGCCCGCATGCGCACCTACATAGATGCCCGACCAGTTGCCGCAGGTCGGTTCCGGCTCGACATAGTCGGCCGCATTGGCATAGCCCGCGGCGCCAAGGGACAAGGCCGCTGCGAGGCCGATCGACACTTTCTTGAACATGGAAATCTCCCGATGAAATCTTCGGCGGAAGCTTTAGCGCAGCTCCTTCCAGCGAAACCAGCCATACGCAAGGTAATCCATGTCGATATGTTCATGCTGTTGCAGTTTTGTCACTCATAACTCTGGGTAATTCCCCGAAGTTAGCGTGAATGAGCGGTTAATCGGTGCTCAGTCCTGTGCCCATTCGACGACATGCCTCAGCATCAAGGCTATGTGCGTCGGATCATCGGCGACCTCGGCCAGTTCCCACAGGCGATGGACTGCGGTAAGCAGCGCGATACGCTCGCGGTCAAGAAGCTTGCCGGTGATGCGCTCATAATCCGCAATGACGCGCGAGGTCAGGTCGCGCGCGATGAAGTTCGAATAGATGAAATCCTGATGCAGCTGACCCAAGCCTGAATCGGCGAAATCATAGACGCCGTTGAGCCGTTGCGCTTCGTTGTCGAAGGCCATGTTCCAGCCATGGCCGTCGAAGAAGCCGTAGATGATCCCGTATGGGTCAGGTTCCAACCGCTGCCAGGCCATGAGTGTGCGCTCGGCGTAGGAACGCAAGCTCGCCGGCAAGAGCGGCCAGATCTTGCGGCCAATGTCATCGGCATCGCGCCAGGGACGGAGGGGAGCAGCACCGGCCGCCTTCATCCGTGCCTCGTCGAGCGCATGCAGATCGGCATAGAAGCGGGCGAGGGCGGCGGCAAGGCGCCGGCGCGCCGCTTCGGGCAGATGCGCATAGCGCGCGGCGGTCAGCTGCTCGCCCTTGAGCTTCCTGTGCCTCGAGAAGAGGGGCGGCCCCTCGATGAGCGAAAGCTCGGGCACCGGCATCGCGACATGGGGCCGGAGAGCGGCGAGCAGGCTGGCTTCGGTCCGCAAGGCGGCTTCGGCATCAGCGCCACGCGGGAACTTGAAAACCCATGTGTTGTCGACATCGACGGCGGTCGAATGCCAGCCCTTGGGCAGGAGGGAGAAACGAGCCGGCGCAAGACCGGGAAAATGAGCGACGATGATGGGCTTGAGGGAGGTGAGATCGAATTCCAGCATGGGCGTAAAACGGATGCAGCGGGCAAATTCGCCCGCTGCAGATGAAAGGTCCTTGGTCGCAAACGGTCACACAGACCGCTCGTGCACGATCAATAATATATCCGGCGAACGTCGGTGATATAGGCGCGTTTCGCATCCACCGTGATGACGAATGCGCGGCCGTTTTTGCGACGGCCAAAATACGAGTAGTAGCGGCCACTGCAGTTCCGCGCACGGACATCCCAGTAACCACTGTTCTGGACGATCTTCCGGCCGCGATTGCAGCTGATCCGACCGCCCTGGCCGTCGACATTGATGTCGATATTGATTCCCGCCTTGGCGGGAGCCGTGGCAACTGGCGTCATCAGCAGCCCGATCGACAAGCCGGCCGCCGCCATCATCATCTTAATCATCCGGTTATTCTCCCTTTCCGGGGCTGATTTGCCCAACTCGCCAATATGTTTTCCTATGCTCCAACGTCACTGTCAATCTGCGTCAGGTGGGTGTGTTAATCGGAGTTCCGGTTCCCACGGGGTTGACTTTGGCCGAGTCGGCTCCAACTATGAGGCCATGTCGACGAAACAGCAGATCGCCCTCTGGCATTGCGGGACTTGTCCCATCGCGGGATCCTAGCCGCGGCTCGGCCTTAGCGCCCGGGTCGCGGGGCTTGGGGCCGTGTTTCCGTTTGTGAAGCGTCGACGCTCTCTCACCAATCCGATCATCGAAACACTGCATTGCCGGTCCGGCAGTGCGGCAGGAGGACCATCATGGATACAAATGTCGTCGGCCAAGCCTGGCAGAAGCCGGTAATCAGCATTTCAGCGAGCGATCACGCGCGCCTGATGAAGCTTGCCGACTCGATCGCGACGGGCAACGCGCCGGTGGCCGATGATCTGTTCGGCGAGCTCGAGCGTGCCAATATCGTGGCGGACAATGCGATCGCGAATGACATCGTCCGGATGGGCTCGTGCGTTCGCTTCGAGGATGAGAAGGGCACCGCCAGAATCGTGACACTGGTCTTTCCAGGCGAGGCCGATATCGCCGAGGGACGGCTTTCCATCCTGACGCCGGTCGGGACCGCGCTCATCGGGCTTACCGTCGGGCAGTCGATCCTGTGGACCGGACGGGACGGGCAGCAGCACCGGCTGACCGTGCTCGCCGTCACCTGACGATCTTGAACCTTCAGCGCGACGGCCATTTCCAGGGCGGCGCCGGCCGGTCGCGCACGATCGTCTCGCCGAGCTCCTTTTCGAGGCGGATGAGCCAGCTTTCGGCATGCCGGTCGAGGGCCGCGACGAGCTGTGGCGAATGCGAGACGATGATGATCTGGCAACGCTCGGCAGCCTTCGTCACCAGGCGGGCGAGGGGTGCCAGAAGGTCCGGGTGCAGGCTCGCTTCGGGCTCGTTGAGGATCATGAGCTCGGGCGGGCGCGGCGACAGGAGAGCGGCGATGAGGAGGATGTATCTGAGCGTGCCTTCCGAGAGCTCCGCGACATTCAGCTCGCGCAACAGCCCGTGCTGCTTCATCTCCACCTCGAAACGGTCATTGACGGCAAGGCTCGCGCCGTCGAAGGCGTCGGCGACCGCATCATCGAGGGCACGTCCGTCGCCGACCTCGATGATCGTCTGGAGGGCGGCACCGATGTCGCTGCCGTCGCCGGCCAGGACCGGTGTGAAGGTTCCGACCTGCGGCCGGCGCGCCGGCGCCTCGCGATCGGTGCGCAGATTGTCGTAGAAGCGCCACTGGCGCATCTTTTCGCGCAGCAGGAGCAGCTCCCAGCCATCGACCGGATCGGCCCGATGGGTCATCACGCTGTCAAAGGCCGACAGATGATCGACGCTCTCGTGCCAAACGCCGGTCTTCGCCTGGCGCAAGCGGGTAACGGGGCCGCGGCGCTCGGCAATGAGATTGGCGCGGCCGAGAAGCTCGCCTGTCCACACCGCCTCGACCTTGATTACAGGATCGAGCGAGAAGCGCGACATGGAGGGCTGCGGCAGACCGAGATCGATGGCATAGCCATAGTCGGTGGAAGCGAAGCCGAGCCTGAGGCTGATCGGCCCTGAGCGGCGCGTGCCCTGGACCGGCTGCAGGCCGCTCTTCATCTCGCGGCTGAATTTCTCCGGCCCCGCCCACAGGGTCGATGATATACCGCCTTCGGCGGCGAGCGAGGCCACCACGCGCCCTTGCGCCACATCCGACAACAGACGCAAGGCGCGATAGAGGCTCGACTTGCCGCTGCCATTGGCGCCGGTGACGATATTCAGCCGGCCGAGCGCCAGCGTGACGTCGCGCAGCGACCGGTAACCCGATATGGCAAGCCGCGTGATCACGCGAATGACAATCCAGAAGTGGAAGGTGGTTTCGAGCCCGCGGACTATAGATAGGTCCAGGCGCCGTGCCAATCGCCGCTATTCCTTGCTGCGATCTTCCTCCCATTTGACGAATTTGGCATCGCCGGGGAATTTCCACGCACCGCTCCTGGCGGCTTCGCGAACGGTCGCGGCGAATTTGTCGGCGTCGATCGGCAGCATCTGGACGATGATCTCCATGCCGCTCGGCGCGAGGCTCTTGGGATCAAGTATGGTCGCGCGCAAGGCGACCATGCCGGTGCCCTGGATCTCGGCATCGGCGCCTTTGACATTGACGACGATGCAGGAGCTTTTGTCCTGTTCCTCGAAAAGTCCGGCTGCGTCCGGTGTCGTCGGCATCATTTGCCTCCATTCGGTTTGCGGTTGGTGTAGCGCGCATTGCCGAGACCGGTACCGATGGTGAGGACGCCCCATCTTTTCCGGTTGCGGGCGCGGGGCAGCTCGCTCAGGCCCTGCACCACGGCGTCGTTGTGCATGACCACCAGGCTCTCCTCGTTCCCGATCTGCGGAATGCCGGCGCGAATGACGGAGGGCAAATTGAAGCGGCTGCTCTCCCAATTGCCGGGCAGGTTCTGTCCGCCGCGCGTGATCGCTCCGTCTTCCGCGATGAGACCCGGACAGGCCACGCCGATGAGCGGCGCGAGCTCGATAGTTTCGCTCCTGGCCCAACGCAAGAGCTTGCGAAGCATCCCGATCAGCTTCCTGATCGCCTGATCGCGCGTCACGTCCTCATCGCCGTGGCGCCACCGCTCGACCTTGACCACGCGCGCTTTCGCCAGATCGGCCGGGCGCTTCCCGAACCTGACCACACCGGCGCGGATATTCGTGCCGCCGATATCGATGGCCAGCATCGCATCATGCCCTCTGAGCATCCAGGTCGGCAGCAGGTGAACCGCACCGATGAGGCCTGCCTCGTCGGGATCGTTGTGGATGATGTCGAGATCGAGATTGAAGCCGTCTTCGCGCAGCAAGAGCTCCGTCCTGGCGATGGCGAGCTTTCCGAGACGGCTGGCGCTGAAGCCGCCGCCGATAACGAGGTATTCAGTCTTGCGCCATTCCTTCAAGCGCGAATAGCGGCGAATGACACTGGCGAGCCCGTGGGCGTAATCGTCGATGGCGCTCGCCACCACTGCCGCCGCCTCGGGATCCCCATCGGCGAGCAGCTCGGCGAGCTTCTGCCTGCCGATCTTCTCGCTCGGTTCCTTGCCCAGCGGGTCCTTGCCGGTTTTTCGCCATGGCTTGCGCCATTTGTCCATGAGCGCCCAGAAGGCGCGCTTGCTGGCCTGATCGCCGACGAATCCATCATCGTCCTCGATCTCGATATTGTAGCTGTCGACCGTGACGCCGGGCAGGGTCGCTGCGCCATGCGCCGGCAGGTCAAGATCGCTCTGAGCGGCATCGGTCTTGCTCATGACGGTCCCGAGATTATGCGTTCATTGTGGGGCGATCATTGCGAAGCGGGCTTCTTGCGGCGCCTTCGCTTCGTCTCGTCATCCCGATTTGTCGCGCAGGCCCGCAGATGGGCCAGATAGAGGTCGGCCACGAGCGGCAGAGAAGCATCCGCGAGCTTCCTGGCGCGCCCGATGCGCGAATCGGATCTGAGAGTCTTCGGCGAGAGATTTCGCTTGTCCTTCATGCATCATGCCTTCCGGGTCCTTGGCAACGCCGAGAAAGGCACCCCGGTTCCATGGCACGTGCTTAGGCAGCCGCCTTGTCTTCGACAAACGGGGTGGCTCTTGCCGGCCGGGTGAATTTATTCTGGCCACTCCTCGTCAGACGGACGAGCGACCGGCGCGCGTCCGACAATTGCGCGCGCAATCTCTGGACCGTCGCCGGTGCATGGACAGGCTCGTAGCCGATCGCCTTGGCGAGGGACATGAATTCGACCTGGTTGGCGACAAGACTTTTCGTCACCTTGATCCGCTCCAGGGCGAGCTTGATCTGGTCACGCCGGTTCATGAGCAAAAAACGCCCAGCTCGCCGCCATGTTCCGGTGTCCCGTTCGCGCGGGAACAATGATCACCGCCATGTGTTGATGTCGCATGGCAACCATTCCCACACCCGAACCGCCCACCCCGCCTGGTCCGGAACCGCGTCCGGTTCCGCCGCATGATCCGCTTCCCAGCCCGCAGCCCCCATCAAAGCCGCCGGCGAAATAGCGGTCATCGGTCATTTCCTTTGACCGATGACCATCTCTATCATCAGCCCTGTATCGCCAGCACCACAGCGCCCGCCACAACGGCTGCGGCAACGCTGGCGGCGACCAGGCCGACGAGCACCCACATCAGGAACGACCGATCAAGCCGGGTGTCGCGCTTGTGAGGGAAGGACACAGTCACCAACCTAGATAGGAGCGCGTCCGACAATGCGCCCGTTACGCGCGTTCAAGAGGACCCGCCAGGTATCGCCCTGGGCGCGGCCTATATAGGTGTAGGTGCCGCCATTGCACTCGACCACGCGAACGCGGTTGAAGCGCTCGGCCACGATGCTGCGGCCTTCACCGCAACTGATGCGATAGCGCGGCCGGACACTATAAACTTCCCAATAGGGCTCGGGATACCAGTAGCCGCCATAGTAGAAGCGGAAGGTGGCGCTCTTGCGGTTGCGACGCTGATGCCGGCTCGAATCGAACCGCCACTTGCCTTCGCTGACCTTGGTGCGGGTACGGACATCGACATCGACGTCAGTGTCCTGCTGGCTCTGCATCCGTTTCTTGCGCGGCATGACCTGGTCGCCCGACTGGTCCTCGGCTTGACCATCTTGCTGGTCGCCCTGCGGCGGCGGGCGCATACGCTTCTTGTTGGGAACGGCCTGATCGCTACCGCCCTGCATGGCGCCGCCCGGGCAGTTTTCGCCCATGCATTCCTTGGTTGTCGGCTGGGCGTCCTGTGCCTTGCCGATCGTCGCCGTGGCAAGGGTTCCCAACAGGAGTGCCGATGCGAGCGCGGTTGTCGTAAAAATACCTCTCATGGAAGAATCTCCTTTCTTGCAAAGGAGAAAGCGCATCTCGTTCACATGTTCCCTCAAGTAATCTAACAAATTTTTACAGAGCATGCCGGATAGCGGACCGGGAACAATGAACTGCGTCTTTAAAGAATACTGCGTTAGGGCTGGACGGCAGGGGTGAGCGGCATTGTGGGGCCTATGTGCGCTCCCGGTAGGGAGCCGGTGCTTGCGCTCATCTGACGAAGCCGCCGGTCGATGCGAGGATCGCAAGCAGATCTTCCAGGCGCGCGCCGCGATCGGTGGCGATCATCTTGCGGGTCATATCGAACAGCAGACGGCCGACGAGCGATGGGCGGGCGAATGGTTGCTCCGTCTCGACCCTGCGCAGATGATCGAGCACAGCGCCGTGCCCCGAAAGAGCGGAAGGGGAGGTGGGTCGGGCCGGCGCCGGTCTGCGGCCGAAGACGGGAAATTTCATGGAGGCACGATAGCACGGCGCTGTTAAGCGGTGATTACCTCTGGTAGTTGCTTTGGACTCAAAATTGTAGCGTGCGCGCAACCGCCCTGCCAGCGGTCGTCGAAGTGACGCGATCTACGTCCTAGCGGGGGCTTATTCCTTCTCTTTCTTTTCCGGCTTGGCCGACGGCTTCTTGTATTCGTCACCGAGCTTTTCAGCCTTCCCAACCTCTGTATCTTCATCGGCTGTGTGTTCTGGTCTTAGCGGGGGCTTGGACACGGGCATTCTCCCTGGTAGCGGTCGCTTGGCTTGGCGATCCAACACATTCGCCATAATGCACCGGAAATGTTCCGCAAAACAAGCACGCGACGTGCGGGCTCCTATCGCCCCTCAGCTTCGGCCGAAAACTCATTAATCCGGTCTTCTTCATCCTTTGCCTGAGCGTCCCAGTCTTTTGCAAGCTCGAGGATGCTTTGCCTCTCATCGCCGGCGAAGTGCTCGGCCAACGCCCTGGCGGCGAGCGCAGTGGCGCGCAGATCATCGACCTTCTTCAATAGCTTGCTGATACTGGCAACCATGCCGATCAATGCTCCACTTCCCTTGAAGGGTTCCAACATGCGAGGCGGCCGTTTCGCCAGCGGCGCATCATTTCGGGACAGCTTTTTTTAAGTGCCGATATTGTTGCCCGAACGCTTTTGGGCAATCATCAGGTTGCAATCCGCTCCTGTCGCAAGGTGTGCGGATGCGGGGAGCCCGTCACGGTAGTGCCGTCCCCGTGGCGGGTTCCTTTTCGGCCGCCACCGTGCAGCCGTTGCTTTCAAGCAAAGATCCAAGATGATGACCGCCGCACCATCGGAGAGCCCACAGGACCGTCGCCGCCCAATCCTGCAGGCCCTCCTGGGCGCCGCCGACCGGCGGCTCCAAACTCCACTCACGCAACGAAAACTCTTATTCCTATCGCTTGTTCCGACAAGAGGCGAAAACGACGATTTCCTCGTCGCGGGGAGGTTCTGGGAGCCCTGCGGCCGCGCATAATCAACCAATTGGCGGACATTCGGCCCGCAAACTCGGCCCGATGATGGTCCTAGGTCCAACTATCGCGTGGCCATTTCCTGTCCCAAAGTGCCGTTCAATTTAATCTTGAGATGGGAATCTCAGTTCGTTGTAGCCTTGCGTGGGGTCGTCACAGCATCCTGGCGATCCTTTAAGCGCCAGGACTGGGAGTGACTTCGATTGCATTTAACCATAGGAGGATTGAATGGCACGAGCGCTAAGAACTTCGATGGCGTGCTTGAGTCTCTTGATTGGATTGGCGGTCAGTCCGCTAGCGATACCAACCGAAGCCGAAGCCCGGGTCAGTATTGATATCAACATCGGCACCAATATCAGCGTTGGCCGCCGGATCAGCTGTTCTCGGGGTGAACGACTGTTGCGTGACCGCGGTTTTCGAAATGTCAGCCGACGGAATTGTAGTGGCCGATATTTCATATATCGGGGAACACGTCGAGGGAGCCGTTGGGAAATCGCCGTCGATTCACGCAACGGACGCGTTGCCGATGTTCGTTGGCTCCGACTGGCGTGACCATTCCGCTTACGCGATTGAACTCAGCGACAATATTCGGAGTTTAAGATGGGCTGTCAGATAGCGGATTGGCGGAGCAAATTGACTGGTCTGACAATGCTACAGCCGTTCAGACTCATGCGCTGTCGATCGTTGGTGGTTGCGCTGCTCTTGGCCGGGTTTGGGCAGGCGAGCCTTGCCCAAACCGAGGCGCCGCCCGGCGCGGCGACGCTTTTTGAGAACGTCCGCATATTCGACGGCAAGAGCGCCGCCTTGTCGCCGCCCTCCAATGTGCTGGTCAGAGGGAACACCATCGCGCGCATTTCGGTGGACCCGATCACGGTCGAGGCGGGCGCCGACGTCCGCATTATCAAGACGGACGGGCGCGTGCTGATGCCCGGCCTCATCGATGCGCATTGGCACGCGATGCTGGTGCGCCCGACCCCGGCAGAGTCGTTCGGTGATGTCGGTTACAACAATCTCGTGGCCGGCGCCGAAGCGGCGGACACCCTGATGCGCGGCTTCACCACCGTTCGCGACGTGGGCGGGCCGGTATTCGGTCTCAAGCGCGCCATCGATGCGGGCATCGCCAAGGGCCCGCGCATCTATCCGTCCGGCGCCGTGATCACGATCACGAGCGGGCACGGGGATTTCCGTCAGCTGACCGAACTGCCGCGGGCGATCGGCACGCTGTCCCGCATGGAGGTGGTCGGTGGCGCCATGGTTGCGGACACCCCTGACGAGGTGCGCGTGCGCACGCGCGAACAGCTCATGCAGGGCGCCTCCCAGGTCAAGCTGACGGCGGGCGGCGGCGTGTCGTCACCCTTCAGTCCAATCGACGTGAGCACCTTCACCGAGCCCGAGCTGCGCGCCGCGGTCGAAGCGGCCGAGAACTGGGGTACTTACGTCGCCGCGCATGCCTTCACGCCGGCTGCGATCCAGCGGTCCATTGCCGCCGGTGTGAAATGCATCGAACACGGCATGTTGATGGACGAAGCAACCGCCAAACTGATGGCCGAGAAGGGGATTTGGCTGAGCATGCAGCCGCTCCCCGAAGCCTTGAAGCTTGGCTTTCCGGTTGGTTCGGTCCAGCGCGCCAAGGCGGAAGAGGTCTGGCCCGGCATAGCCAGGACCTACGAGTTGGCGAAGAAATACAAGCTCAAGACGGCATGGGGCACCGATGTGCTGTTCTCGCAAGCGCTGGCGCAGCAACAAGGAGCCATCCTGGCCTCGCTTGCCCGCTGGTACACACCCGCCGAGGTCCTGATCATGGCGACATCGACAAATGCCGACCTGCTGGCGCTGTCCGGCAAGCGCAATCCCTATCCCGGCAAGCTCGGTGTCGTGGAAGAAGGCGCCCTTGCAGACCTGCTGCTGGTCGATGGCAATCCTCTGGAAAATATCGAGCTCGTTGCCGACCCCAAAAACTTTCCGATCATCATGAAGGATGGCAATATCTACAAGGACGCGCTGCCCAATTGAGTTCGGTCGATAGCGCGATTGCTCGACGGGTAGCCGATGTTATTCGCCTGAACAGCTAGGGATTGGCAGCAGATGGCTTACGGAAGAGAATGGATACGCATCCGGGAACCGTCTTTGACCACCTTTGCTGTCGTAGCCATAAGTCTGACCTTGTACTTTCTCCATGCCTATTCCTGGACTTTCTGGGTTGTCGTTCTGGGTATCGCCATGTCGGCCATCAAGACTGCCGCGGCCGTGGCAAAGCCGGATCTCTTGCTTGAGAAAGAGGCGAGGACAAGCAACCTTAGGGAAGAAAAAACAGTGATTCCCCAGTACATCATTGGGGGAGTCATCTTTATCGTATTTTGTGTTGCCGCTTGGAACGTCAGCGAACTGGCGGGATACCGCTAAAGCGCGATGGCCTTACATCGAGCGCCATCGCGCTTCAGCTTTCTGTTTGCACATGATCTTTTCGGAAAACCGGTATCCACTTTTCCGGATCATGCGCCAGCAATCGACCGGAGATGGTTAAGGCCTGTCCGCACGACCGGCGGGTTCCATTCGGCGAGCCATCACAGTGGGGTTGCCTTGAGGCAAGAAAGCTCTAAACTTCGATCAGACAAGATTTGACGCTAGGATAATTCGGGACTTCACCTATGGTGCTTGATCGACGCCGCATGGCAGTCATTGCCGTCGCTGTGGGAGTATTTGCCGCAAGCTTGGGCGCGGGGGCCGCATTTTCCCGCATGCTCGCGGACAAGAAGCCGCATAACGGTGTCGCCGCGGCCCACAAGATGCCGGTCCAGGGCATCGACGTCTCCTATTGGCAGGGCGACATCGACTGGCAAAAGGTCGGCGATTCGGGGATCCATTTCGCCTACATCAAGGCGACCGAAGGGGGCGATCGCGTCGACCCGAAATTTCTCGACAATTGGCAGGCGGCAAAGAAGGCCGGCATCGCCCGCGGCGCTTATCATTTCATGTATTGGTGCCGGGCCGCGAGTCAGCAGGCGTCGTGGTTCAAGCGGCACGTGCCGGAAGACGGCGACGCGCTACCGCCGGTGCTCGATGTGGAGTGGAACTTCCACTCCAAGACCTGCCCGAAGCGCCTCAAGCGCGACGCCGCCATCGCCAAGATCAAAGTCATGCTCGAGGCGATGGAAGCGCATAGCGGAAAGCGCCCGATCATCTACACCGACCCGAAATTCCACCGCGAGGTCCTCGAAGGCGAGTTTCCCGATCATGATTTCTGGCTGCGCTCGGTGGCGGCGAAGCCGGAAGCGAAGTACCGGGAGCGCGACTGGGCGTTCTGGCAGTTCACCACCACCGGGCGGGTGCACGGCGTCGCAGGCCCGGTCGACCGCAACAGCTTCAACGGTACGCGCGCCGATTGGCAGCGCGTGCTGAAGAAGGGCTGCATTTGCAAGACCACAGAATCAGTGTCTTCGAACGACTAATTTCGAAGCGCCGAGGTCTTTCGCGACAATACCGAGAACCTGGTCGACCGCGCCAACCGCCACGAAGTGGCCCGCCTTTTCCACCGCGTGCCATATCGCTCCCGGCATCTTGTCGGCGATTTCCCTGTTTATGGGAGCAGGCACCAGCGTGTCGCCGAGACCCTGCCACATATGGACGGGCCGCTCGATGGTCGCGACATCGAACGCCCAGCGCCGGTAGAGGAGCTCGCTGTCGCGCACCAGGCCTTCGCTGCCTTGCGCGAAGCATTCGGCACAGGACGCGCAAAAGGCTTCCTCGAAACCGCTGTGAAGCAGCACCTGCCGGTCATAGTCGTTCACGGCCTTCTGCAATTCCCTGTAGAAGCTCTTGCGGAAGTGTGCAGCGGTCAGGCCGATGGCCTCATACATGAGGCGGAAGCCCGGCTTGAAATGCAGGGCAAGAAATCCGCCCAGCGCATCGGCCTTGGAGAGATATTGCGCAGCCCAGTTGTCGCCGAACGCGCCATAACTTCCCCCGGCAATGCTGGTCACATGGATCAGGCGCTTCGGATCGATATAGGCTGCCGCGGCAAGTGCCCAAGGGCCACCCTCCGACCACCCGGTCACACCGAATTCATCATATCCGAGCGCGTCGGCAAGGCGTGTCATGTCGTCGGCCCAGCCTTCATAGCTGCGCGCTGTTTGCGGGCTCGATTGCCCCATGCCGGGCCGGTCGACGCCCACGAACCGCAATCCATGATTCGCTGCCGCATCCGCAAAGAGCAGCGCCTCGAGCCTGCTGCTCGGTCCGCCGTGATTGTGGATGACGAGGGGACCCGCGGGAACGCCGACTTCAACATAGGCGAGCACGCGGCCATCCGGGGTCGCAATTGTCTTTGTCGCGATTGGCTCAGTCACAGGCTCATCTCCTGGTTCCGCTGGTTCAGCCTTGCCCCGCTTCCGCGAGAAGTCAAAGGACTAAGGCTTGTTTACAATCACTGGATGCGAGGAAGGCTGCGACGATATTGATGAAGCCAGCAAAGCATCTGTCGGTCTTTTCGTAGCGCGTGGCAATCCGGCGGAACGCCTTGAGATCGCAGAAGA
>JAKATG010000015.1:0-188417 GCA_021828105.1 Pseudomonadota bacterium | reverse complement strand
GGCTTTCCAGACAGTTCCGGCGCAATGCGCTGCCATTGCGCATCGTTCAACATCAATCGAATCAAGGCTGCCCTCCAGTTTTCAGCCTTGAATCAAATTTCCGATGATTTGGGAATCGTCCCAGCTAATATGATTGTAAACAGGCCTTAGTGCAAGTCGGCATCGAGAGCCGAGGCAAGGTCGAAGAAGCGGCGGCGCACCTCCAAGGCGTACGGGTTCAGGCGTTCAATCGCATCGAAAAGTTCGGGCGGGTCATGGCGTACCATCTCCATAGCCTCATAAAGCAGATCGAAGCTGCGCGTGGTGATCAGATCCGGCAGCGGCTCCATTTTCACGAGCACCTTCGCTATGAGGTGGGTCAAGCCCTGCGAAAGTGCGGCGTCTCGATCATGCGCATCGGGCGTCGTTTCGATCACTTTGAGTCCGAGTGCAATCTGAAGGAAAGCGGCAACGCGCCTGTGACTGTCCCCCCTTATAGGGCAAAGCGCGATCTTGAGGCCGCGCAGGCCATGGCGCGCGCTTTGCGGGCCGAAAAGCGGGTGCGTCGCGACGATGTCGACATGAGGAGGAAGCAGTTCTCGCATGAGTCGCGCAGGTTCGACCTTCACTGATCCAACGTCGAGAACCAGTGCTCCAGGTCTGACGAGCGGTGCGATGACCCTCAGCGTTTCCGACATGCTTGCAACGGGAACGGCGATCACCACAACCTGGCACCCGGCCGTCTCGGCTAGTCCCGCGCTCCCGGCGAAGGCCGGATCGAAAACATGGAGCGTGAAGTGTGGCGAAAGGTGGCGAGCGACCAAACGTCCAAAAGCGCCGAAGCCGATGAGGCCAAGGGACCGGAGACGGCGAGGCCGATGCGACACATCTTGGAGGGTAGGTATTTCTTCGAAGGGAGGCATTCCGAGAACTCCGCTGACAGGCTGCGGAGCCAGAGCTGTCTACCGTCTACCGGGTCACAACCGCTGGCCAAGCAGCGGTTGAAGGACGACAAAGCACCCCGCCGCTAATAGAGCGGCCCGTAATACATTCCGGCAATGAAGAGGTTCTTGGTCATGAGGTGCGGATAGCGAACGGTGCCGTTCGTGTCAAGGACGCCTCTCGCGCGTCTTGAGCACAGGGCGAAGCAACAGGGGAAGGGCTTCCTACATGCCCCGCGGCGCGCCGGCATCGAGCGCGGCGGGACCGCAAATGGGCGCGCGAAATCTCCACCGTGGCCAATTCGCTTCAGCGCGGTGTCCCGGTCGAATTACGAAAATTGCTCTCCGTTCATAGGCATATTTGATTTCCACTGCGCGGCGCAGAGGTTCGTTTACAGGGGCCGCGCCGCCAAAATTGAGATCTATTGTGATTGAGCCGGTGACGTCGGCGTCTTCAGGACTGGCTTATAAGGCGATGAGTTTCGCTCTTCTTCAGCCACCAGCGGGTCTATTTGTCCGCTTTCTTCCACTTGTGGAGCCGGCGCCGCCGGAGGCGCTTGGCTTGTCTGGTGAGTGCCTGGCGCCGAAGAGTCGGCCTTCTCAGAATTGGCGCAGCCGGAAAGTAATGCAGCAACGGCCGCGGTCCCCAGCGCCAGCTTCCAGTCTCCTTGTCTCATGGAGTTATCCGTCCCCTACCGGCCCGCCCCGATAGGCCTTAAACGGGCCTATAGCGCGCTTTGCCCCATCTGTATTCCTGGCCCGTCGATACAAAGGCATAACAAACGGTGCGCATTCCCCGTGGCAGAAAGCGGGTCGGGTTGAGCGTTTGGCAGAGGCCTCCATCGCTTGCCCGCCATACGCCCGTCCCTTCGCCCGCAACAGCAGCCCGATAGCTCAGCGTACCATCGCCATGAAAAGTGACGGAACCTTTGATGCCTTGCAGGAGGAAGGTGAAACTTCGATCCGACAAGGCCTGCGTGGTTTGGACGCCTGTGAGAGTGCCGGCCGGAAGCAAGGCCGCATGAACAGACGTCTCAGCGTCATCCATTTTGGCAGAATGGGAGGCTGAGCAAGCCACCAACCCAGCACAAACCACAGAAACCGTCACCGCTTTGGCGAGGCATTCAATCGTCATCCACGACAAGCCTTTGCCTCCAGATTACGGGGCTCCCTTGGCTGCCATATTTAAGCATCAGAAATGGCGGAGGGGGAGGGATTCGAACCCCCGGAGGGCGTGAACCCTCAACGGTTTTCAAGACCGCCGCAATCGACCGCTCTGCCACCCCTCCAGGGAAGGCCGCGGAGACATAGCACTGCTGGGGCAGGGCGCAAGGGCCATGCATCTTCCCCGAGCAGTTTGATGCGCCGCCTGCGGAACAATCCTGAAACCTCTGTAGTTAAAGGAGAAAATGGAATTAACGGCATTTGCCAATAAGCCGTCCATGCCGCAAAGTCGACACGATGTTGCCATGCCGTCAACCAAAGTGGTGGTCATGGACTTGTGATAAATCAAGGGGATCTACATAGTTCCCCTAAATCGGCACAACGACTGGAGATCGATAATGAAAACCATCAGCTTCGCCGTTCTCGGCCTGCTGGCCACAACCGGCTTTGCCTTCGCGGCTGATCCGTCGGGGACATGGCGTCTGGACAATGGCAAAGTGACCGTGAAAGTCCGCCAGTGCGGCGGCGAGGTCTGCGCCAATATCGTCGGACTCAAGGAGCCGACCTATGCCGACGGCTCGGCGAAGATCGACAAATACAACAAGAACCCGGCCCTGCGTAAGCGCCCGTTGATGGGCCTCGCGGTGTTGAGCGACATGAAGCCGACCGGCGACAACACCTGGGCCGGCAATATCTACAATGCCGATGACGGGCGCACCTACAGCGCCACCATGACGCTCTCGGGCAGCACCATGAAGCTGAAAGGCTGCGTCGCCGGCATCTTCTGCAAGACGAACACCTTCAAGAAATTGAACTGAGTCTCCCTGCGTCCACTGAGAAAGGTGGTCTGCCACCCGAAGCCCCGACAGGGGCGTAGGGTGGCCAGAGTGCTGACACATTTTGTGGCCAGACTCGGTCACCGATCGATGATGAGACCGGGAGTTTGCATATGATGCGCAGGTTGGGTCTTGCTCTGGCGGGCATGAGCATTGTCGCCCTGACGTCTTTGAGCGCCGCCGCCCAGACGCTCGACACCTTGCCGTTCAAGAAGAAGTTGGCGCTCGCCAAAGCGGGCGATGAGGAGGCGCAGTTCGCCGTCGCCGAAGCTCTGGCCGCTGGCAAGGACGTCAAGGTCAACAAGGCGGAAGCGTCGAAATGGTATGGCAAAGCCGCCGACCAGGGCAATGCCGATGCCCAGTTCAAGCTGGCGACGCTGTTCCATGAAGGGGCACCCGGGCTCAAGAAGAATCCGGAGCGCGCGGCCAAGCTCTACGAGGCGGCCGCCAAGCAGGGCCATGCCGAAGCGCAAAACTGGCTCGGCTATTGCTACCAGCACGGCCTCGGCGTCGCGCAAAGCGACAAGGATGCCGTTGAATGGTACCGCAAGGCCGCCGATACCAAGCTCGCCATGGCCGAGAACAATCTCGGCCTGATGTATCTTTCCGGCAAGGGCGTCGAAGAGGATTACGCCAAGGCCTTCGAGCTTTTCCAGCGCTCGGCCAATCAGGGCTATGACTGGGGCATGAACAATCTCGGCGGCCTCTATGAAAAAGGCTGGGGCACCGAGCAGGACATGGCGAAGGCGCTGTTCCTCTATCGCGAGGCAGCCAAGAAAGGCAACGACGCGGCGGAGAAGAGCGCCAAGCGGATCGAGCCGCTGGTCATCAAGACGGAAGCCAATCCGTCGGTCCAGCCGACAGCGGCGGCGCCCGACAAGCCGGCCGTGACCTTGCCGCCCGCGATCAAGGCCGCCCCCGACGGCAGCAGCGGTCCGGCACCGCTCAGCGCCGACAATCCGCTCGACAGCAAGCCTGCGGCAAAGTCCACCGACAGCAGCAGCGGTCCGGCACCGCTCAGCGCCGACAATCCCCTCGACAGCAAGCCTGCGGCAAAGTCCACCGACAGCAGCAGCGGTCCGGCGCCGCTCAGCGCCAACAATCCGCTCGAGGGCAAGCCGAAGCCGCCGCCGGTGCCGGAGAAGAAGGTCAAGTCGGATTCTTCAGGCGGGTAAAGCGCGCCATTCTTCACCAGCGATGGCACCCGACTGACTGTCGGCGCCCCCTCATGATCTGTTAACCACGTCTGTGAACGCCGCCTTTACGGGCGCGACGCCAAAACTTTTCCCATTGCACGCTTGTGCAACGGGCCGGGGGGCCCGTGAATGGGGAATAGTCCATGCGTCAACTGCTGAAGTATTCAGCCGTCTTCATCGCCATCGGCCTGATCGCGGCTGGGTGCTCGTCGTCGAAGAAGAAGGATCCCTTCGCCGGCATCGGCAGCCCTTATTATTCGAAGGCCGGACCCTTGCCGAAAGGCGGCGGACGCTACCATGTCGGCAAGCCCTATGAAGTCGCCGGCGTCTGGTTCACGCCCAAGGAGCAGCCGGGCTACGACAAGGTCGGCATCGCTTCCTGGTACGGCCCGCAATTCCATCGCCGCATGACGTCGAACGGCGAATGGTTCGACATGAACGAATTGACCGCGGCGCATGCGACCTTGCCGCTGCCGAGCTATGCCAAGGTCACCAATCTCCAGAACGGCCGCAGCGTGGTGGTGCGCGTCAACGATCGCGGTCCCTTCGTCGACACCCGCATCATCGACATGTCGCGCCGCTCGGCCGAGCTTTTGGCCTTCAAGCCGCAAGGCATGGCCAAGGTCCGCGTCCAATATATCGGGCCGGCCCCGCTCAACGACCAGGGTCAGCATCTGGCGGCCATGAACCGCGAATTGCGCAACGGCACGCCCCTCAACCGGATGATGGCGGCGGCCGAGGGGTGGTCGACCGGCGAGACCGAGGTCGCGGCGGTCGACCAGGGTTTCGAGTCTTATCCGACGGTTCAGACCAATATCGCCTCCGCCAGCACCGCTTATGAGACGCCCGACTATTTCGTGCAGGTCGGCTCCTTCGCCGATCCCTACAATGCCGAGCGCGCCCGCGAGGAACTCGCGAATTCGGGTCCGGTCGAGGTCCAGGAGCTCATGGGCTCGCAAGGGCCGCTCTATCGCGTGCGCATCGGGCCGATGAAGAACCAAGGCCAGGCCCAATTGGCATTGCGCCAGGCCGTCGATCTCGGCCATCCCGATGCCCGGCTCATCATGGCGAACGCCGCACTCTAGTCGGCCGTGGATCCGTCACAATTTAGCTTGGCTGATGGGCGTAAATCCTTATCGCCAAAGTCTTCAACTTTGGCGGGATTTGCTCTAGCTTCAGCCCCATGATCATCCATCGCGTTCTTGCCTTCATATTTGCGAGCGTGCTCGCGATCGCCGGCGCTGCCGCGCAGACGGCGCCATTGCCGCCGCCGCTCGACACCACGGTGCCGCGCGCCATCCTGATGGATGCGCGCACCGGTCTCGTGTTCTATGAAAAAAATGCCGATGAGCTGATGGCGCCCGCCAGCACGAGCAAGCTGATGACGGCGCTCCTGGTCTTCGACGCGCTGAAGGACGGCCGGATCACCCTGGATACGGAATTCCTGATCAGCGAGGATGCCTGGCGGCGCGGCGGCGCGCCATCCGGCGGCTCGACCATGTATGCGACGCTCAATTCGCAGGTCAAACTCTCCGACCTCATCCAGGGCGTCATCGTGCAGTCGGCCAATGACGCCTGCATCGCGATCGCCCAGGGGATAGCCGGATCGGAACCGGCTTTCGCCGACCGCATGACGGAGAAGGCACGCGCGCTCGGCCTCACCCAGGCCGTCTTCCGCAACTCCACGGGGCTTCCCGACCCCGAACACAAGATGACCACCCGCGAGCTGGCGCTGCTCGCCCAGCACATCATCAAGACCTATCCCGAATATTACCATTATTACAGCCAGCCCGAATTCACCTGGAACAAGATCTCGCAGAAGAACCGCAATCCGCTTCTCGTCGACTATCAAGGCGCCGACGGCATGAAGACGGGCTACACCAAGGAGGCGGGCTACAATCTCGTCGGCTCGGCGATGCGTGATGGGCGCCGGCTCATTATTGTCGTGTCGGGTGCCGCATCGATCGAGGAGCGCCGCAAGGAGGCGCAGAAAATCCTCGATTGGGGCTTTAGGCAATTCCGTCCCATCGAAGTCTATGGCGCCAATGACCGCGTCGGGCGCGCCCGCGTCTGGGGCGGCGACAGCCGCTGGGTCGATCTGGTGACGCCGCAATCGATCAGGGTGCTGCTGTCTCCGGCCGAGCAGCAGAAGGTCACCGTCGATCTGCATTATACCGGCCCCCTGATGGCGCCGGTGAAGGCTGGTGAGAAAGCCGGCATCATCCAATTCAATCTCGAGGGGCGCACGGTGGCCGAGTTCCCGGTCGAAACCGCGCGCGACGTCACCCCTGTGTCCTCCATGTGGCTCAAGGCCTGGGATAGCCTCATCTATATGGCCCTCGGCGGCTGACGTGACCGGCCGTTTCATTACCTTCGAAGGGGGCGAAGGCACCGGCAAGAGCTCGCATGCCCGCGATCTGGCCGAGACCTTGCGCGCGAAGGGCAGGGGCGTCCTCCTGACCCGCGAGCCGGGCGGATCGCCTGGTGCCGAAGACATCCGCGCCCTCCTGGTCATCGGCGCGGTCGGGCGCTGGTCGGCGACCGCCGAGACGCTGCTCAATTACGCCGCGCGGGAATCGCATCTGCGCGAGACGATCAGGCCGGCGCTCACGCGAGGAGACCTCGTGATCTGTGATCGGTTCATGGATTCGACCCGCGTCTATCAGGGTTTCGCCGGCGGCTGCGACATGGCGCTGATCGAAAGCCTGGAACAGAAGATCGTCGGCGAGACCCGGCCCGATCTCACCTTGATCCTCGACGTCGATCCGGAACTGGGCCTGGCGCGCGCGAAAAAACGCGCCGACGGCGAGGACCGCTTCGAGAAAAAGGGCCTCGCCTTCCATCGCAAGCTGCGCGAGGGCTTTCTCGCCATCGCGGCCCGCGATCCCAAGCGCTGCCGTATCGTCGATTCGAGCCGGCCTTATGAGGAAGTGGCGCAAGATATCTGGCGCCTCGTCCAACCGCTCGCCGGTGCCCTATGAGCGAGGACGCGGAAGATCCGCGCGAAGGCGAGCACCATCCGCGCCGGCGCACCGATCTCGTAGGCCATCAGGCGGCGGAAGAGCTGCTGCTGCGCCAATACACATCCGGGCGGATGCATCACGGCTGGCTCTTTGCCGGGCCGCGCGGCATCGGCAAGGCGACGCTTGCTTTTCGCCTGGCGCGCTTTCTGCTGTCGCATCCCAATCCCCAATCGGCCGCCGGCAGCACGAGCCTCTTCGTTCCCGCCGAAGCGCCCGTTGCGCATCGCATCGCATCGCGCGGCCATGCCGATCTCTTCGTCCTCGAGCGCGCCTATGACGCCAAGGGCGAGCGCCTCAAGAGCGAGATAGCGGTCGATGACGTGCGCCGGGCCTCGGGCTTCTTCGCGCGCACCGCGGGCGAGGGCGGCTGGCGCATCTGCATCGTCGATGCGGCGGAGGATCTCAATACGGAATCGGCGAATGCGCTGCTCAAGATCCTGGAAGAGCCGCCGGCCCATTCGCTGTTCATTCTGGTCAGCCATCAGCCGGGCCGGCTCCTCGCGACGATCCGCTCGCGCTGCCTGAGGCTCGATCTGAGCCCGTTGAGCGAGACCGACACCATCACGGTGCTGGAGGGCATGGCCGAGCAGGGGGCGGAGGACATAAAGCGCGCGGCACAACTCTCGCGCGGCAGTCCGGGTCGGGCTCTCGAGCTCCTGAACTCGGACGGGGCGAAGTATTTCGACCTCTTGCGGCAGTTGATGTCGCGCTCTCAACCTATTGACCTTCCTGCCAAAATATCCATCGCCGACGGCCTGCAAGGGCGCGATATGGGCGAGGACTTCATGATCTTCTCCGAGCTTCTCCTGACCCATGTCGCCGATCTGGCGCGGCGCTCGGCGCTCGCCGGCGGAGGGGCCGCCCTGGCCCGGGCGCATGAGGAAATCGGCAACACCCTTCGCCAGGCCAGCGCGCTCAATCTCGAACGCCGCCAGACCGTGCTCGATATGCTGGGCATATTGGGAGCAAGCAGGGCCTCATAGAAGTCCGCCAGACGATGCGAGCGCCGCTCTATGCCCGGATCCTGAATTCAGCCTGGCATGACCTGCCGGCGGAAATCCGCGCCATGCATGATGTCGAAGGGAGCGCTTTGGCGGAAGGTCGCGCTTCAGTAGAGCGCGGAGGAGGATGGCTGGCGCGCCTGGCGGCTTTCGTCATCGGGTTTCCCGCGGCGAGCACCGATACGAAGGTGAGCCTGCGCTTCGAGGCCGCGGACGGGATCGAGACCTGGACCCGGACTTTTGGAGAGCACAGTTTCCGCAGCCGGCAATTCGCGGGCAGCGGCCGGTCCCAAGGCCTCCTTTGCGAACGCTTCGGCTCCTTGACATTCGCCATGGCGTTGGTGCTCGAGGACGGACGCCTGTCGCTCATCCTGCGGCGCTGGTGTGCCTTCGGCATGCCGATGCCGATGGTCCTGTGCCCGCGCTCGATCGCATATGAGACGGTGGAAGAGGGACGCTTTCATTTTCATGTCGAGATCAGCCATCCCGTGACCGGGCTCATCGTGCGCTATCGAGGCTGGCTCAAGGGCATTCCCTTGGCTGGGCAAATGCCCTAAACCTCGACGCCTCAACGGCGGCGCGGCATTCGCGCCATGTCTCCTAAGGTTAGCCAAGGTCTTGTAGTGAAAGAGAAATTTTACATCACCACCGCCATTTCCTATCCCAATGGCGCGCCCCATATCGGCCACGCCTATGAGGTGCTGGCAACGGACGCGCTTGCCCGCTTCAAGCGGCTCGATGGCTATGACGTGATGTTCCTGACCGGCACCGACGAGCATGGTCAGAAGATCGAGCAGACAGCGCGTAGACAGGGGCGCAGTGCATCCGATTTCGTCGACGAGATGGCAAAACTGTTCAAGGACATGGTGGCGCTGCTCGGCTGCTCCAATGACGATTTCATCCGCACCACGGAAGCGCGCCACAAGCACACGGTCAGCGCATTGTGGAAGCGCCTGGAAGCCGCCGGCGACATCTATCTGTCGAACTATTCCGGCTGGTATTCGGTGCGCGACGAAGCCTTTTACGGCGCCGACGAGATCGAGGACCGCGACGGCCAGAAATTCTCCACCAAGACCGGAACGCCGGTCGAATGGGTGGAGGAGGCGAGCTATTTCTTCAGGCTCTCGGCCTACCAGGAGAAACTCCTCAAGCTCTATGCCGACCAGCCCGATTTCATCGGCCCGGCCGAGCGGCGCAACGAGGTCGTGAGCTTCGTCAAAGGCGGCCTGCAGGATCTTTCGATCTCGCGCACCACCTTCGACTGGGGCATCCCGGTTCCCGGCATCGAGGGTCACATCATGTATGTGTGGCTCGATGCGCTGACCAACTATCTCTCCGCCACCGGCTGGCCGGACAAGAGCCCGCGCAACCATTACTGGCCGGCCGATGTCCATATCATCGGCAAGGACATCGTGCGCTTCCATGCCGTCTACTGGCCGGCCTTCCTGATGTCGGCGGAGCTGGCGCTGCCGAAGCGCGTCTTCGGCCATGGCTTCCTGTTCAACCGCGGCGAGAAGATGTCGAAGTCGGTCGGCAACGTGATCTCGCCGGGCGAGCTCGTCTCGCGCTACGGCGTCGACCAGGTGCGCTATTTCTTCCTGCGCGAAGTGCCCTTCGGCCAGGACGGCAATTACAGCCACGAGGCGATCATCGCGCGCATCAATGCCGATCTCTCCAACGATCTCGGCAACCTGGCGCAGCGCTCTTTGTCGATGATCGGCAAGAATTGCGCCGGCAAGGTGCCGGCTCTGGGCAAGCTTGCGGCCGAGGACGAGGTGATCCTCGCAGCGACGGATGCGCTCCTCGCCGAATGCCGCACGCATCACGACGTCCAGGCCATCAACCGGGCGCTCGATGCGATCTGGAAAGTGGTGGCCGATGCCAACCGCTATTTCGCGAGCCAGGAGCCCTGGGCGCTCAAGAAGACGGACCCTGAGCGCATGGGGACGGTGCTCTATGTGACCGCCGAGATCCTGCGCCAGGTCGGCATATTGGTGCAGCCCTATATGCCGGCATCGGCCGCGAAGCTGCTCGATCTTCTCGCCGTTCCGGAGGACAAACGCGATTTCGCCGCGTTGGGCAAGGTAAGCCGGCTCGCTTCGGGCACGCCGCTGCCGGCGCCGGCCGCGGTCTTCCCGCGCTATGTCGAGGAAGCGGAAGCCACGTCTCAGCCGGCATGAACGTCATCGACAGCCATTGTCATCTCGATTATCCGGGCCTTGCCGAAGATTTGGGCTCTGTGCTGGCGCGCGCCGAAGGGGCAGGGGTCAGGCTCCTGCTCTCGATCGGCACCAGGGTCCGCAAATTCGACCAGGTCCTCGCCCTCGCCGAGCGCCACGACAATGTCTTCTGCACCGTCGGCACCCATCCGCATAATGCCGCCGAGGAGCCCGATGTCACGGCCGCGGAACTGGTCGATCTCGCCCGTCATCCCAAGGTGGTCGGCATCGGCGAAGCAGGCCTCGACTATCACTACGACCACAGCCCGCGCGATCAGCAGGCCGCAAGCTTCCGCGTCCATATCGCCGCCGCGCGCGAGACCGGCCTGCCGCTCGTGATCCACAGCCGCGAAGCGGAAGCCGATACCGCCGCCATATTGGAAGACGAAATGGGGAAGGGGACGTTCAAGCCTCTGCTCCATTGCTTTTCGTCGAAGCCCGAACTGGCGATGCGCGGCCTCAAGCTCGGCGCCTATGTCTCCTTCTCAGGCATACTCACCTACAAGAATGCCGAGGACATCCGCGCGACGGCCAGGCTCGTGCCTATGGACCGTCTCCTGGTTGAAACAGATGCGCCCTATCTTGCCCCCGTTCCCTACCGCGGCAAGACGAACGAGCCGTCTTTCGTCGTGAAGACGCTGGAGAAGCTCGCGGAAGTGAAGGACGTGACGCCGGCCGAAATGGCAGAGGTAACGAGCCGCAATTTCTTCGCCCTGTTCGACAAGGTGCCGAAGCCCGATTGGGCCGCGTAAGGATGGCCGGTACGCTCACCATATTGGGCTCGGGCTCATCGGGCGGCGTGCCGCGCATCGGCAATGCCTGGGGCCTGTGCGATCCCAATGAGCCGAAGAACCGGCGGCGGCGCTGCTCGGTGCTGCTCAGCCTGAAAGGCGAGACGGGCGAGACGCGCGTCCTCATCGATACGTCTCCCGATCTGCGCGACCAGATGCTGGCGACCGGCACGGATATAATCGATGCCGTGCTCTATACCCATGAGCATGCCGACCACACCCACGGCATAGACGAGCTCCGCGCCTTCTATCTGAGGCAGCGGCATCTGATCCCGGTATGGGCCGATGAGAAGACGGCGAGCCTGCTCGTCAGCCGCTTCGGCTATTGCTTCGTCACAGCACCCGGGAGCGACTATCCGCCGATCCTCGCCCTCAACCGGATCATCCCCGGCGAAATGGTCAGGATCGCGGGGAAGGGGGGCGAGATCGCCGCTCTGCCCTTCATCGTCGCCCACGGCAACATCTCCGCTCTCGGCTTCCGCATCGGCGATGTGGCCTATACGCCCGACGTCAACGGCATCCCGGATGAGAGCCTCACCGCGCTCAGCGACCTCGATCTGTGGGTGGTCGACGCGCTGCGGCCGGTGCCGCATCCGAGTCATTTCAGCCTGCCCGAGACGCTCGCCTGGATCGAGCGGCTGAAGCCGAAGCGCGCCGTCCTCACCAACATGCATATCGACCTCGATTACGGGACGCTGAAAGCCGAGCTTCCCCCCTATATCGAGCCTGCATATGACGGTATGATTCTCCCTTTCTGAATAAGGGGAGTCGCCCATGTCCCGCCGGATCGTTTCTCTGATCGCCCTCATGGCTTTCAGCGCCACCCCGCTTTTGGCGCAGACCGCCTGTCCGGACGGCACGCCGCGCGATGCGCAGAGGATTTCGAGTGCGGTCGATCTCTATGC
Organism: Pseudomonadota bacterium; assembly: GCA_021828105.1. GTDB lineage: Bacteria > Pseudomonadota > Alphaproteobacteria > Rhizobiales > Aestuariivirgaceae > Taklimakanibacter. Next base: position 176,362 of record JAKATG010000015.1, on the reverse strand, counting down.
GCGCGAGCCGTTCTCGGCGCGCACCTATCGGGTACTGAAGGGCCTCGGCGATCCGATGATCGATCCCGATTACGGCGGCTATTCCTCCTGGCAGGATGCCGACGCCCTCAAGAAGCTCATTGCCGAGATTTCGCCTGACGCGAAGCAGCCCAATTACTACGGTTATGAATGCCGGCTCGGCTATCCGCGCGAGGTGCTCGAGAAGCGCGTCGCGGATCTCGGCAAGACCAGCCCCTATGTGAAGCAGTGGGTCACCGTGCAACTCGCGGTGTTGGCGGCGTGCGACGGCGAGAAGATCGCCGAGCTGCCGGGCCCGCTTGCCGACCAGCAATCGCCGGTCAAGGAACTGCAGGAAGCCGACCGGGCCTATCAGCAGGCCTCGCTCGTCTTCTATACGGACCGCGCAAAGTCGCTCGATCTCTACAAGGCGATCGGTGCCTCCAATTCGCCGCATAAGGGCGCGGCGCGCTACATGGTGGCCAACATTCTGGCCAATGGAAAGCAGCTCGCCGAAGCGCGCAACGAAGCCAATGCCATCCTCGCCGATCCGGCGCTGGCGAGCGTTCATGGCATCACTCAGGAACTCCTGGGCTATATCGCCAATCTCGAGGATACGGCACCGGGCTGGAGCGGCCTGATCAATGAGACCATCGGCGTGCTCGACAAGCAGGCCTCGGACATCAAGGCTTCGCCCGAGCTTTCCAAAGCCTATGGCAGGGCCCTCTATGACATCGACTTCCTCGGCATCCGCGGCAAGTCCGACGACTGGTGGCTCGACGGCAAGCTGCCGGAAAATCCGACCATCTCCAAAGCCATCGTCGATGCGACGCGCCAGCATCCGATGGCCGCCTGGATGATCGGCGGGCAGACCACGCAGGACTATTATGAGCGCGCCCCCTGGCAGCTCATCGGCCCAAAATGGGAGGCGCGCACCGCATCGCTGGTCGACCGGACGCTGGCGCTGACATCGGGCACGCCGCCTTTGGCCAAGGACGTGTTCGACGCGCTGAAAGCCAAGCCCGACGATGCGACACGGCAGGCTTTGTGGGACAAGGCGCAGGCGGCCGCGAAGGCCGCCAATGACAGCTGCGGCACGGCGCCCGAGACGGCGGCCGCCGGCACGCTCCTCACCCATGCGGTGAGGCTCTCGGCCCTTGCCGGCAAGTTCGACGAAGCCTATGCCGGGCTCGAAGCCTATCCGGTCAAGAACTCCGTCGCCTATGTGCAGAATTCGCTCCTGCCGCTCGGCCAATATCTCCTGGGGCAGGGCATGGTCGAGGAGGCGCGGAAATTCCGCGACCGCCTGCTCACCGACGATCTGTGGGCCTCGCTCGCCCAGGATCCGGGCGGCGGCGCCAACAACCTGGCGCAGATCGCCATGTGGTCGGCGGAAGATCGCGCGCAATGGGACAAGGCGCTCAAGCATTATTCGCTGAAGACGGGTCTGCCGATCCTGAACTTCCTGCCGGCGAAAGATCTCCGCGCCATGGCGAAGAACGAGAGCTTGTTCACGCCGGAAGAGCGCGCGCTCTTCGTGCGCACCGCCTGGACGAGAGTCTTTGCGCGCGGCGGCGTGCCTGAGAAATCCTTCACCGAAGAGCTCCACGCGCTCAATCCGCAGGTCAAGGCAGTGGCGGACAAGGTCGCGGCGGATTATCCCAAGGCCAAGGACGCCAACCGGCGGCTGTTGACCATGTTGCGCACGCCGCGCATGGGCATACTGGTGAACGCGCCCGGCATCTGGGAGCCGATCACCATGACCGGCGGCGGCGACGTCACGACGCTCGATTCCTTCGATCACAATGACAAGAACTGGTGGTGCCCGTTCGAGCCGGACCGCCAGCTCGGCGGCCTGCGCGAGGATTTCGACTCGCTCACCGGCATGCAGCGCGCCCAATGGTCGGCCAAGCAGCTCGAGCCCGTCATGGAAGCCGATGCCGCGGCGACGCTCGGCAAGAAGCGCGAGAGCGTGCTCAAGGCGCATCCGCTGGTCAAAAGCGTCAGTTGGAAAGAAATCAAGGGACTGAGCTCCATGCCGAGCGCGCCCAAGCTGCTCACGAATGCCGCAACCAAATGGGGCAAGGGGGCGGCCAAGGACGATATGGCGGCGGCCGAGGCGCTGGCCCAGGCTATCCGGACGACGCGCTATGGCTGCAACTGGCATGGCGGTCATGGGGCATACTCGAAAGCCGCTTATGAGGTTCTGCATGAGAAGTTCGGCACGACGCCCTGGGCGACGCAGACGCCTTACTGGTTCGATTGCGTGAACTTCTACAACCAGACGAGCACGACCGGCGGCAAATGTCCGAGCCCGTCCTGGCCAAAGCAGGAAATCCCGCGCTGAGTTGATCCACCCTCAAACGCGCGCCGGCTCGATGTCGGCTGCGGCCTATTCGGCAACCTAATCTCCGCCGCCACCGCCGCAGCCGCCGCCATCGCCCCCGCCATCACCCCCGTCGCTACTGTCGCCGAAGCCCGCGGTGCTGCCGTCGACCGATGTGCTTGAAAAGTCGCCGCCGCAGTAGACAACCGCACCAGTGCCCGCCGTAACAGCGCCCGCGCGCAACGCCTCGCATTGCGGGTGATAGCGAAAGCCATTCGGGATGTTCAGCTTGGCATCGAGCGCGAACAGCAGCGGCAGCCGTGTCGGCTGGCGAGGATCGATGTTCTCATACTTGCAGCAGTACCACCACACGCGGCGCAGGCCTTCATTGCCCTGGCGGTTCACGCTCAGCACGACCGCCGGCGTGTGGTGCAGGAACGAGCCGAATGCGCCGCGGCAGAACCGTTTGTACTCACGCGTGTAGAGGATGAACTCGTGCCAGAGATCGTCGGCAACGCGCGACGGCATCGAGACGAAGCGCTTGCCGCTCATCAGATAGGCGATGAAGAACTGGCGCAGCCCGCGCGAAACAAGTGCTGTGTCCTTGCGCGCGAGATCCGGATGGTGCTCGGCAAGCTTCTGCAGCAAGCCCGCCGGCCATTTATAGGTGCGGATGAACTCGGCGCGGCGCAGCCGCAGCCACGAGTTCAAGAGCCAGGCCACCAGCACAAGCGCTATGAAGCCGACGATAAGATATGACGACATCGACATGGGCGCCCCCCAGACCCGTGCCGCCAGCTATGGGCGGTAACCTTTCGCTGCGTCAGACCATATCAGCGATCTGCGAAGCGAAGCAAGCGCGGACGACCACAATCTCGTGCCTTTGGCGTTGGGGAGATGACGACCACAAGCTCGAGGTCGTTGATCCCAACCAACGGCTGCCCGTGAGCCCGCGCCTTTGAACTAGCGCCAGTCGCCGAGGGTTCTGAAATACGCTTCGGCGGTCCGCAAGCAGATGGCTGAGATTCGTGCGCGTTCCGCCTCCCAGTCACTGGCGAAGGCGTCAACGAGGACCTCTGCAGCTCTCGGCGTGCCGATTATGCGGCGCAGGCATTCTTCCCGGCGGGGACCGTCAAAGTGGATCAACGCTACCCGCGCAACATTGTAGGCCCGACTGGCCGAGTTGAGAGGATAGGGCGGCATGGGCCGAAATCTGTGTTCGAGCCTGGCCGTTGGGACAGCAAGAATATCGACCCCCGCGCGCCAAGCTCTCAGGCTGAACTCGACATCTTCCTGGCCAAGCTCCCGAAATACGCCGAACCCGCCCAAATGGTCGAAGCTGGAACGCGCCATCGCCAGGCAACCTCCTGGCGCGATTGGAACAATGCCGAGGTCCTTGCTTTCCGGTTCAACCGGAATCCAACGGATCCTGAGTTGCGCGTCGATCAACCGTGCGCCACAGCCATAGAGCGTGCTGCCGAAGTCGCAGATAGCCGGCACCACAATGGTGCCGGGCCGGGCCGTCAGAATGGCGTCGAGTTCCGCCAGGCATTGACCGTCGAGCCGGCAATGCGCGTCCAGAAAGACCAGCTTGTCGCCCGTCGCGAGACTGCCGCCAATATTGCGTGCCGCGGCTATACCGCTACGCTCGATGCCATGAACCTTGACTCCGCGGGCGCGCCAGTCGTCTTGCCGCAGCAGTGTGCAGCTGTCGTCGGTTCCGCCGTCATCGACGATGATCGTCTCAAGCGGCAGCAGAGAGCCGGAATAGACGGAGCATATCGTTTCAAAGAGAGCCCGGCCCTCGTCCAGGCTCGATATGACGAGAGACAGATCAGGAGATCGCGACTGAGCCGTTCGCATCACCTGCAAGGATATCCCAAATGCAGAGCCAGTTTCGACTGCAGGCTGGTAGCCTCGGGACTTCGGCTCCAGTAGGCCCGACATGGCCAAGCGGTTTCGCCATCTGCAGCGTTCCAGCGATATTCTCTGCGATGAAAGAACCAGGCATGCGCGGCGAGAAGACCGAATTCGCTCATATTGTCGAGGCGCCGGGACAATGCCCAGTCATCTAACGTGACTCGGTGACGCGACCGGCAATGATCTCGCAGACGGGCATAGAGATCTCGCCCATAGATGAAAGGCGGCGGTACGAGCACATCGAAGGGCAACCGCTCGCCATAAAAATCCGAGATGCATCTGCGCCAACCATCGTCCTGCGGCCGACGCGAATGCTCCAGCACGCGTATGACCGGGAGGCCCTCATCAATCATGGTGGTGGGCAGCGGACAGGGCGTCTGGAAAATGCAATCGGAGTCGAGGTGCACGATGAACCGGGCATCGGTGAACAAATCGGCATTCAGCTTGCCAATCTGCTGGCCGATATAGTCGTCGGCATATTCATCGCAGCGAAATATGGCGGTGCGCGCCGAAGCGGGAATCTCGCCACCGCGCAAACGTTGATAACTCGACTCCGGCATCACGATGACGATGCGCCGATATCCTTCGACGAATTTCAGGATCGAGAGAAGCGACAGGCTCAGCCAGCGAAAGTCGCGAAAGTAGGTGCGCACAAAAATGTCGATCGCCGGCGCCATCTTCGCTGACGTCAGCGGCGTATTGCCCCTGGCTCCCCAATGCTCGGGCCAGCCGTCCCGGGCGGCACGCCGCCGGGTGGTGCGGCAGCGATCAAATCGATGAGGCCCGGCAATATCGCTGCGTTGCGGATCGAATCCCACAAATAAGGTGCGATCCCCACGGCCAGGGCAAAATGATAGGAGCTCAACCGGTCGAGTTCCCGGTCGTTCAGATTCAAGGCCAGCAAATCCCCGATCCTGGCCTTTGCAAGACCGAGAGCCTCAAGGATCTTCTGGGGCGGAGCGGAATGCTCGAGATATTCCGCATATTCGGTTGCCGACTGCAGATCGGCGCGGGCAAATCCCGACTGTTCCAGAACCCGCTCGAGCGCGCGTTCACTCTGGCGGATGAGATATCCGGCCGAGGATGCCTTACGGTCCCGCAAGGCCTCCAGAAGCTGCTTGGTGACCGCGCCAGCCAGACCGACGTTGGTCACGTGCTTGCGGTCCATCAAAACGGGCGTCAGATGCGCGCGGCCTTCGCTGGCGACCATGGCGACCGCGACCGCGTCGATCGCTTGCGAACCAATTCCCTTGGGCGGCCATGGCCTCTCGGACGTCGCCAGCGAAAAAATGAGATTGCCTTGTGCGAGAAGAGGTTCCAGGACCTCGAAATAGAGATGTGGATAGCCGTTGCGGCGGCAGAAGGCGGCCAACGCGCTCTTCGTCTCGGCCGGAACCCTGGCAGTGACCCAAATGCGGATCGACTCGTTTATCGGCGCGTGATGGCTCATGCGTGGCCTCCGAGCGGATTGGACGTGGAGCTGGACATCCAGCCAGCGACGGCATAGCGGGTCCCGTCGAGGACGAGAGCGACCTCGTGCATCAGCGAAGACCGAAACAGCACCAGCATTCCGGGTTGCGGGACGATGACCACCCGGCGATCGCGCAGTTTCGGGTCCGTCTCGTAGATGACGAGCGCGCCGCCTTCAAAAGCCGGCAGTTGGGCGGAGGGGTCGCGCCCATTGAGATAGATCAGAAGCGACCAGCGATGCGCCGCCAACCGGGCCGGATCATTCTTGTGATTCGCAACGTCGCGATGGGCGCGGAAGAAGCTTCCTTTCCCATAGGACATGAAATATGGGCCATAGATATAGTCGGCGTCCGAGCCGAATTTGTCCCGGTTGTCGTCGAAATATGCCGCCATCCTGGCCCCGATGGGACGTTTGAACGAGTCCGGAAATTGATGATCGAAGCAAAAGCGCAGCGATTCATCCAGGATCGACTCGCCGGCCCGGACGATCTGAGCAGGCTCGCGCGGCGAGGTCTCCATGGCCTGTATGAGATCGCGGCATTCCTGATGAGACAGGAAGCTGTCCGCTAAAGCTATATTCGGTGTCTTGAACTGAAGAGACATCTTCAGAGCCTCCTAGACACGAGCCGCTCGTGCATCATATCAACCCAACTGCACTTGTTCCACGGGAACCGATCAAGCGACTTGGGTCGATGTCGTCGATCCGATCCAAACGGTTGAATTATTGGGGCCTTATTCGAATTTCTGCCAAATAGAAATATTCCATAATATACATTATGCGAATGAAGATGGTGGGCCGGGCGAGCCTTGCCCTTGCGGTCCAATCCGCCTCTCGGCACCATTCTGCCAATGGCCGAAACGACCTTCTCCGTCCTGGTCTTCGATATGGCGCGCATGGCCGAGTCTAATGGCGAGCGCCGCATCGACGGCTTTCCCACACTTGTCGCCGCTTGCGCTTATGCCGAGGCACGGATGCGTGCCTCGGTCGAGGAATTGCGCGCCGAGAATCAGACCGCGGCCGATCTCATCGCCCTCTGGCATATCTATGGCGAAGACTGCGTCGTGCTGGGCGGCGGCTTCAGCGGCCGGGACAATCTCGAGCGCTACATCGCGACCCCGGCCTCTGCCGCAGAATGCGACTGGCCGGCATTGCTGCTCCGGCCGGAAGTAATCGGTGTCTTCTGCAAAAGGCGCGAAGACTGTGGCGCCCGCCTCCTGGCGCCAGATCGTCGTCTGCGGGCTGCCTATGCCGAGATGCGTCTCATACCAGAGGGCCAACGCTGCGGGGTTGCGGGCGCGGAAAAACAGGCCGCCTATTCCAGTTACCTTCGCCATGCCTTTACTCCCTTGCGGGCTCGGCGCTCATCGCCGATCAAGCGACAGCCACGGCCTCTATTTCCAGGTCGAACTCCATGGGCCAGGACGCCACCGGCACGAAAGTCCGCGCCGGCGGGTTGTCGGGAAAATGCCGCGCATAGACGCGGTTGATCGCATTGTAAAAGCCGGCATTGGCCGCATAGATCCGCACCATCAGGATCTTGTCGGGTGAGGTGCCGGCGGCGGCGAGGCAATGCTTGAGAGCCTTGAGCGATGCCTCGGTCTGGACCTCGATATCGCCTTTCACCAAAGCGCCGGTGGCGATGTCGAGGGGTGGCGTGCCGGAGACGAAGACGAGCCCTGCCCCTCTGGTGACGAGCGACAGCGGCAGGCCGAGCTTGCGCACCGCAGCCGACAGGACCGGAACTTCGACGATATCCTTCACGATGCTTCTCTCCTTCACTTTCCATGCGCGCGCAAATGAAGCGCATGCATCTCTTCGGCGAATTCGGGCACGGGGCCTTCCACCGTGACGCCAGGCGCGATCTCGGAGGCCGGAAACGAACGCACCGGTCCCGGCGCCACGCCGATCTCGGCCAGCCAGGCGCCGAGTTGCTTTGAGGAGACAGCATAGACGATGCGGCCAAGCCTGACCCAGCCATGAGCTGCGGCGCACATCGGGCAGTGCTCGCCCGATGTATAGACCGTGGATCCTGCCCGTTCATCGGCTGTCATATGGTTCGCGGCCCAGCGCGCCAGCTCGAACTCCGGATGGCGCGTCTCATCGCCGCCGGCGACGCGATTGCGGTCTTCGGCGCGGATATTGCCCTTGGCATCGACAAGGACCGAGCCGAAGGGCTCATCGCCTGCCGCCAACGCCTCGCGCGCAAGCTCGACGCAGCGGTGCAAATATTTGTGCTCTGTCTTCTGGATCATGACGGGATCTCCTCACAGATCGCCGTCATACCAGATAAACCGGATCTCCGACATGAATGGTGGACGACCCCGAAACCAGACCATAGATGCCGACATTCTGATCGGCCTCCTTGACGACGGTGCGCAGCACCGTCTTGTCGAAGGCAAATTCCGGCTGGGCGCGCGTAACGGCGCCACAACGCGGTGTGGTACCGGCACAGTCGATCGTCGCATCGCCGAGCTTGAGATGCTTGCCGATCCAATCCTGTTCCACGAGGCCTAACGCGTCCGAGCTTGGTTCGATCAGGAGATTGGGTCGAAAGCGGCGGCGGTCCCAATCGGCGCCTGGATTCAGGCGCTTCAAATGCCTGAGCGTCGCTGTCGTGACCACATGCAAGGGCGTCACCAGGAAAAACATGCCCGGGGTCGAGACATATTCGGCGAAAGCCGGCGGCGCCTGGCTGAAATCCGGCAAGGGCTCGCCCTCCTCGCGTTCGAAGGTCGCCTTCAACTCCTCGAACCAGGTATGGTCGTCGAGCTTGTGCCGGCGGTAGAAATCAAGATCGGAGCCGGGCCTGAGCGCCTCAAGCGTCGAGGCCCGGCCGATCAGCCTGGAAAGCCGGTCGTGGATGCTGGCATCGGTGCTTTCGACAACCGCTCCATCCGGAAGAGTCACTTCGACATGCCGACCTGCCCCGTTGCTGCGATCGCGGGCCTGGCACAGCAGCAGCTGCGGGCGAAACTTGCAGCTCTGGATTTCCTTGCGCGTCACATCGCGCAGCGCCCAGGTACGGTCGCCTCCGACGCCCCGTTCTCCCAACTCGCCCGAAGCGAGACTTTCTCCGGCCATGCCCTTGACCGGATAGCGCCAGATTTCCTTGATATGCCCGACATTGAGCATTGCCGCCCCCCTTCGAATTCATATGCGCAAGGCCGATCGTGCCCGATGCCTGCGCGATCGGCTCACGGTTGCAGCACCCGACAACAACTGCAAGCCGGCAAAAGTAAGGTTTTGTAACCAGACTGATCCGCATCGATCAATTGCAGCAGGGCTTCCCCGTGTTCGAAATCATGCGCGCGATGTCGGCGATGCGCTTGCGCCACCGGACATGAAGAGACGCAAGCCGAGGCCGATCATCACACATCCGGTGAAGCGCTGCTGCCATGCGAGGAGGCGCGGCCAGCGCGTCAACCACCGGCCGACCGTGCCCGATGCCAGCGCGACACCGCTCAAAGCGATCACGCCCGACAACATCTGCAGGCTGCCGAACAGCAAGAGCTGGAGCCACACCGGTCCGACCGCGGGATCGACGAATTGCGGCAGGAAGGCGAACATGAAGAGCAGCGACTTCGGATTGGTGAGGCTGTTGATCGCGCCCTCGCGCACCGCCGACCAGGACGAGGCCTCCGCGACGGCGACGGCAAGCGCGCCGCCGTTGAAGCTGGCGCGGATCAGCTTGACGCCCAGCCAGAGGAGATAGGCAGCGCCCGCCCAGCGCAACACGGTCAGAGCCTCGGGATAGGCCTTGAGGAGAGAGGCGACGCCCAGGATCAGGAGACAGATCTTGATGAAGCCGGCGACGAAGATCATGCCGACAACCGTCAGCAAGGCTGTCTTCCGTCCCTGCCCTATGCCGCGCCCGAGGATGAGCATCATATCGGGACCAGGTGTCACTTCCAGGAAGAACAAGGCGATCAGGAAGGTCAGCAATGTTTCGGCGCCGGGCATGGTCGACTCCCAAGGGGATGGCAGGATTCTGCCGGTCCAATGCCATAGCCATAAGCGGCCGGACTGGCCACCCCTGGCGCCATTCCGTCCTGACGTCGCTGCCAAGCCATTTTCTCATCGCTCTTGCGCGGGCGAGCGCAATCCAGCGGTAGCAAGCCGGTCGCCATGCCGGTAATCTCATCCGATGCATCTCATCTTCCTCTATGGACAGCCGGCATCGGGCAAGCTCACCATCGCGAAAGCCCTTGCCGCGCGCACCGGCCTCGCGCTCTTCCACAATCATCTGGTGGTCGACGCCGTCGGCGCGGTATTTCCCTTCGGCTGCGAAAGTTTCGCACGCTTGCGTGAACGCTTCTGGCTCGACGTCTTCGCCGAAGCGGCGAAGACCGGCCGCTCGCTCATCTTCACCTTCGCGCCCGAGCCCACGGTGGCGCGTGATTTCCCCGAGCGCGCCCGGGCCCTTGTCGAGACCGGCCGAGGAAAGGTGACGTTCGTCGCTCTCACCGTCCCGCCTGCAGAACAGGAGCGCCGTCTCGGCGCACCGGATCGCGCCGCATTCGGCAAGATGCAATCACCCGAGCTCTTGCGCCGGCTCGCGAATGACTTCGCCGCCTGTCTGGCGGCCATGCCGACGCCGGCGCTCACCATCGACACCGCGGCCATGACGCCAGACCAGGCGGCCGAGACAATCGCCGCTCTCCTTCCCGCATAACCCCTCACGAGTGCCAAACGCATGACCAATCCCGCCGATCTCGATCCCCGCCAAGTCGCGACCCTCAGAGCCATCATGGCGGCGCTGCGCATGCCCGGCACCGGCTGCCCCTGGGATCTCGAGCAGAATTTCGCGACCATCGCGCCCTATACGATCGAGGAAGCCTATGAAGTGGCCGATGCCATCGCACGCAACGACAGAAGCGATCTGTGCGAGGAACTGGGCGATCTCTTGCTGCAGGTCGTCTATCACGCCCAGCTCGCCGCCGAGGAGAAGAGTTTTGCCTTCGACGACGTGGTGGAATCCATCTGCCGCAAGATGATCCGGCGCCATCCGCATGTCTTCGGCGACGAGAAAGCGCGCTCGGCCAAGCTCGCCAAAGGCTTCTGGGAAGAGATGAAGGCGCGCGAGAAGAAGGACAACGCGAATGGCTCAGGGCTCCTCGATGGCGTGCCGGTGGCGCTGCCGGCGATGACGCGCGCGGTCAAGTTGCAGGCCAAGGCCGCCAAGGTCGGCTTCGACTGGCCGTCGATCGATTTCGTCTATGACAAGATGAACGAGGAGATCGCCGAGCTTCAGGACGAGACCGTGCCCGAAAAGCAGGCCGCCGAATATGGCGACCTGCTCTTCGCCATGGCCAATCTCGGCCGCCATCTCGGCATCGATCCGGAAAGCGCCGTGCGCACCGCAAATGAGAAATTCCTGCGCCGCTTCCGCCATATCGAGGACGCGCTCGCCAAGCGCGGCTCATCGCCGGAAAAGTCGACGCTCGCCGAGATGGATGCGCTGTGGGACGAAGCCAAGGCGCTTGAACGGCGCTGAACGTTATTCCGCCGCTTGATCGAGCAGGCTCGTATTGCGCAAGCGGTATTTGAAGCGGCTTTGGGCGATCTGCGCCTTGTCGGGGCCGAGGCGCACGGTCAGAACGACGCGGCCGTCCTCGAGCTGCTCGCGGCCCAGCACCTCGCCCTTGTCATAGAGCCAGGCCTGGCCCTGCCCGTCGGCCGGATCGAGGACCGCTTCATAGACATCGAGGTCCTTGCCCAATTTGGCTTCGATCAACTGGCGCAACTCATCGAGGCCCTGGCCGGTCAGGGCCGAGACCAGGACACAGCCTTCCTGCCTCGCGGCCTGCATCCGGCGCATCGCGGCGAGATCGTCAGGCAATTGATCGGCCTTGTTCCAGACGTCGATGATGTGGTCGCGGCGGTTCTCACCGATGCCGAGCTCGCTCAGGATGGCGGAGACGTCGGCCGCCTGGGCATCCGTTTCCGGATGGCTGATGTCGCGCACATGCAGGATCACATCGGCCTCGATCACCTCTTCGAGCGTGGCGCGGAAGGCGGCGATGAGCGGCGTCGGAAGATCGGAAATGAAGCCGACCGTGTCCGAGAGAACGACCTTGCGGCCATGCGGCAGCGAGATCGCGCGCATGGCGGGATCGAGGGTGGCGAAAAGCAGGTCCTTGGCGAGCACGCCCGCCTTGGTCAGCGCGTTGAACAGGGTCGACTTGCCGGCATTGGTATAGCCGACGAGGGCGACGACCGGATAGGGAACGCGCGCCCTGCCCTCGCGATGCAGCCCCCGCGTCTTCACGACGGAAGCGAGCTGCTTTTCGAGCCGCGATATGCGCTCCTGGATGAGCCGCCGGTCGGCTTCGAGCTGGGTCTCGCCGGGACCGCCAAGGAAGCCGAAGCCGCCGCGTTGGCGTTCCAAGTGGGTCCAGGATCTGACCAGCCGGCTCTTCTGGTAGCGCAAATGCGCGAGCTCGACCTGCAAGAGGCCTTCACGCGTGCGGGCGCGCCGCCCAAAAATCTCCAGGATGAGGCCGGTCCGGTCGAGGACCTTGGCATCCCAGGCCTTTTCGAGATTGCGCTGCTGGATCGGGCTCAGCGTCCCATTGACGAGGACGAGATCCGTCTCGCTCTCCCTGACCAGCCCCGCGATCTCATCGACCTTGCCGCTGCCGATCAAGGTAGCGGGGCGGGGTTCGCTCAGCATGACGACAAGCTCGCCGGCGATATCGAGATCGATGGCCAGCGCCAGACCGACGGCTTCCTCGAGGCGCGAGGCCGCCGTCCGATCCGTCAGCGCCGACGCCACCCTCGCCTTGCGTTCCACATGAACGACAACGGCGCGCGTGGCCTCAGGCCCTTCAATCTGAAATCGAACTTCGTGACCGGAAGAATGCTTGCGTCTGCTGGGCGTCACCCGTCCTTGCCTTCCTCGTCGAACAGGCTGATCGGCCCGCCCGGCATGATCGTCGAAATGGCATGCTTATAGACGAGCTGGGACAGGCCGTCTCTTCGCAAAAGCACGCAGAAATTATCGAACCAGGTAATAATACCCTGCAATTTCACCCCATTAACGAGAAACACCGTCACCGGGATCTTCTGCTTGCGGACGTGATTAAGAAAAGTATCCTGCAGATTTTGTGGTTTTTCCTGTGCCATATGGATCGCTTATTCCCTTCTTTTTAGGTCACAGCCAAGGGAATCCAAGCCTAGCACGGTTGCATTAGGTGCAAAACGCCAAAATCGGCAGGGCGCTATGTGTTCACGTCAAGATTGAAAGATGTGCGCTGCGCGCTCGATACGCTCATCCGACAGCGGAGCAGGCAAAAATATCGTCTCCCTTGTCGATTTCGCCTCGGTCCGTTCGTCGTGGCTATGAGAACGCCCCTGATGGGCTTGAAATCAAAGGAGAATACCATGCGCAAGATCGTAGCCAGCGCTTTTGTCAGTCTCGACGGCGTGATGCAGGCCCCTGGCGGACCGGATGAGGATCCCACCGGCGGCTTCAAATATGGCGGCTGGACGGCGCCTTACTGGGACGACGCCTTGAGCGCCGTCATGGACGAACTCCTTTCCGCGCCCTTCGACCTCCTGCTCGGCCGCAAGACCTATGACATCTTTGCCGCCTATTGGCCGCATGTGAAGACCGAAGGCGCCGACGAGCTCACGGGCAAGATCACCAGGCTGTTCAACGGCGCCACCAAATATGTCGCCACGCATTCGCCCGACACGCTCGGCTGGCACAACAGCCAGTCGCTCGGTCGCGATGTGGTCGCGACCTTGCGCGATCTCAAGCAGAAGGACGGCCCTGCCCTCCTCGTCCAGGGCTCGAGCAATTTCGTGCAGACGCTGCTGGCGCATCAGCTGATCGACGAAGTCACGCTCCTCACCTTTCCGGTCGCTCTCGGCAAGGGCAAGCGCTTCTTCGGTGACGGCACGAAGCCCGGCGCTTTAAAGCTGACGAAGTCGACGGTCTCGGGCTCGGGCGTCCTGGTCGCGCGCTATGAACCCGACGGCGACGTCAAGACCGGATCCTTCGCTGCGGACGACCCTTCCGCAGCCGAGATCGAGCGCCGCAACGATCTCACCTGACGAAGTGCCGGCCGGCTATCCGGCCGGTCCGGCAACACCCCTGTGAAAGGATATCGAGATGTCCAGAAGGATCATCGCGACGGATTACATGTCTCTCGACGGCGTCATCCAGGACCCGGTCGGGATGGAAGGATCGGGCCTCGGCGACTGGACCGGGCCGTTCAGCCGCGGCCCGGACGGCGACAAGTTCAAGCATGACGAACTCGCGGAGGCCGATGCGCTGCTCTTCGGCCGCCTGACCTATGACGGCTTCGCCGCCGTCTGGCCCACGGTCGAAGGTGAATTTGCCGAGCGCATGAACAGCCTGCCGAAATATGTCGCATCGCGCAGCCTCAAAAGCGCTGCGTGGAACAACACGACGATCATCGGCCGGGATCTTGTCGGTGAAACGAAGGCGTTGAAGGCGGAACCGGGCCGCGACATGCTGATCTATGGCAGCGCCTCGATCGTGCATGTACTGATGCCGCACCGTCTCGTCGATGAATATCGCCTGATGATCTATCCGATCGTGCTCGGGCGCGGCAAACGCCTGTTTCCGTCGGGCACGCAATCGGTGATGACGCTCGCCGAATGTCGCACCTTCAATGACGGGATCGTGCTGCTGCGATATGTCGTCTAGAGAACGGTTCAGGCCGCAGTCGAGTTGACGCGATTGCGGCCTTGGCGCTTGGCGCTGTAGAGCGCCTCGTCGGCGCGCTTCATGATGGCTTCCATCGTGTCGGACGATCCTTCGACGGCGGCGACGCCGATCGAGACGGTGACCGTCAGCGGGCCGGTCCGGGCGCCGACATTGAAGGGCTTGCCCGATATGTTGCGGCGCATGCGGTCGGCGATCTTGGCGGCCACCTCCGCGTTGGTGCCGGGCAGCACGATGACGAATTCCTCGCCGCCGATGCGGCAGATCATGTCGATATTGCGGATCGACTGCTTGAGGCGGGAGGCGAGCTCCTGCAGCACGCGGTCGCCCACCGCATGGCCGTTCTCGTCATTCACCGTCTTGAAGTGATCGACGTCGAGGGCGAGCAGCGACAGACTCTTGCCGCGATTGATGGCGTGCTCGACCAGCGCCGTGGTCTGGGTTTCCATATAGCGGCGGTTGTAGAGTCCGGTCAGCGGGTCGGTGACGGCGAGCTCCATCGTCGCCTGGACATGCGAGCGCAACTGGTCGGTATATCGGCAGCGCTTGATCTGGGTATTGGCGCGCGCCAGGAGCTCCTGCCTGTCGATGGGCCGGATCAGATAGTCGTTCACGCCCATGTCGAGCGCGCGCAGAAGCCGCTGGTGATCGTCGGGCGCCACGACGATGAGGATCGGCGTCTGGCGGGTGCGCTCGAGCGATTTGAGTTGCGAGCACAGGCGCAGGCCGTCGACATTGTCCATGTCGAGATTGATGATGATGAGCTCGTAGCGGGTTTCCGCCGCATGCATGACGGCGGTCAACGGGTCGTCGACCACCGTCACCTCATGATGGGGAACGAGGGCCGCTTTGGTGCGCTCGCTGGCGGTGGCGCGATTGTCGATGATGAGCACTTTGCCCGGGCGCGATGCCTCGCCGTTTTCCAGGCGGTTGACCAGGCGCACCGCCTCGCCGTTGGGCGAGCGGGCGCGGAGCTCATCGGTGAGCATCTTGAGCCTGACCAGGCTCTTCACCCGGCAGAACAGCGCCATGTCATTGACCGGCTTGGTCAGGAAATCGTCGGCGCCGGCCTCGAGGCCTTTCACACGGTCTTCCGGCTGATCGAGGGCGGTGACCATGACCACCGGAATATGATGGGTCTGCGAGTCGCCCTTGATCTGGCGGCAGACCTCGATGCCGTCGATGCCCGGCATCATCACATCGAGGAGCACGATATCGGGCTTCATGCGCCGGATCGCATCGAGGGCATCAGTGCCGTTCATGGCCGTCACGACGTCGAAATATTCCGCCGAAAGCTTCGCCTCGAGGAGGCGAACATTCGCGAGAATGTCGTCGACGACCAGAACCCTGGCGGTCATTGTGGTCTCTTGAGGAAGCTGTCTACCGTTTTGAGAAAGCTCATAACGGAAATGGGTTTGGAGATATAGGCCTCGCACCCCCCTTCCCGGATTTTTTCCTCATCGCCCTTCATGGCGAAGGCGGTCACGGCGATGACCGGTATCTTGCGCAGCTCGTCGTCTTCCTTGAGCCATTTGGTGACTTCGATGCCGGAAACTTCCGGCAATTGGATGTCCATGATGATCAGGTCGGGCATGTGCTGGCGCGCGATCTCGAGCGCCGACAGGCCGTCGCGCGTCTGCAGCACGCGATAGCCATGCGCCTCCAACAGATCGTTGAAGAGCTTCATATTGAGCTCGTTGTCCTCAACGATCAGAACGGTTTTGGCCTGCGCCGGATTCTTTGCGAGCATGTGCTCGTTTCCCACATGTTTTCCCGGTATCTGTAGCACGGCTGCCACCCCATCGGTGTATCTGTGCGGTTGCCGGAGTTAACCGCAAGCCACCGATTTCCCTGTTCGTTTTGAGAATTGGTGCAACTTTTCTTATGGCGGAATTGTCGCCGAACTCTGTAACTAACAGTTTAACCAATGTGACAGCCGCTAACGTGGTAAATCCTGGCTTAAGACGGAATATGGATTTTGCAGAAACCGCTTAAACTCTCAATTGAAGAAGCCGAGATTATCTCTCTGAAAGCGCTCGCTTTTCTGGCTATTGACGGCGACAGGCTGGGGCGCTTCCTGGCGCTTTCGGGCGTAAGCCCGGCCGATATCCGCGAAGCCGTCCAGAACCCGCGGTTCCTGGCGGGCGTCCTCAATCACTTGTTGCAGGACGAATCGCTTCTTTTGACCTTCACGGCCGATCAGGATCTCGACCCCCGCCTGCCGGCGCTGGCGGCCGAGATCCTCAACCGGTCATCCTAATGATCAGGCCGCCTCGGCGGTCTGGACGGCAAGTGCCCCATGGGCATCGAGCGCCGCCTTGAGACGCGGCCTCTTCCTCACATGCTCAGCCACCTTGGCAATATGCGGATAACGCTCGAGCACTGCCCGCTCCGAGGGGTAGGCCCAGAGCGTCAGCATGAACAGATAGATATCGGCGGCAGAGTAATTGTCGCCCAGGAGGAATGGTCCGTCCTCGGCGAGGCGGTTCTCGAGGATGTCGAAGACGCCGAGGCTATGCTGTCCGCCCTTCCGGCGGATCGCCGCATTCTGCTCCTCGGTCTCGGCAAGCGGCCCGCCGTCGAAGGCGAGATTGATAGAGGGATAGAGATTGACCGCCATGAAGACGAGCAACGAGAGATATTGGGCATGGTCGTCGCTGCCGATCGGCGGCGCCAGGCCCTTGTCGGGATGCGAGTCGGTGAGGAAGGCGACGATCGCCGCCGATTCGGCGATGGCGCGGCCATCCGACAGCCCGAGCGCCGGTATCAACCCCAAGGGACTGATCTCGCGGAATTCCGGCGCGCGCACCTGCTCGGCCGTCAACCACACATTTTGATAAGGAACTTCAAGCTCTTCGAGAACGAGATGGGCGCTGATCGAGCCCCACCGTTTGACGTTGTACAACTTGTACATCGGCTCCTCCTTATCCAGGCGGGAGCAGGACCTCGCGAAAACCGGCCCCCCTCATTTTCGCTCGTCCCACGTCCAGTGAAGCCTATTTATGCCGGCTGCGCAACGTCTCGATGACGTGTTCGCGCATGATCTTCTCGGAAAACCGGTGCATGGCCGGGTCAAGCCCGGCCATGAACTTTTCCGGATCATGCGTTAAAATGGACTCATGGACAGGGAAAGGGTGGGAGCGGGCTTCTGCCGGGATTGCTTCAATCCCGTGAGCGCGGACGATCGCCGCTGCTCCTCCTGCCGCTCGCCGCGGCTGCTGCGCCATCCCGAGCTGCATCACCTCACCACCGCCCATCTCGATTGTGACGCCTTCTATGCGGCGATCGAGAAGCGCGACGATCCGAGCCTGCGCGACAGACCGGTGATCGTCGGCGTCCAGCACAGGGGTGTGGTCTCGACCGCCTGCTATATCGCGCGCATCAGGGGCGTGAGATCGGCGATGCCGATGTTCCAGGCCCTCAAGCTCTGTCCCGACGCCACCGTCATTCCGCCCAACATGGCGAAATATGCCGCGGTCGGACAGCAAGTGCGCGAGCTCATGCTGGCGCTCACGCCCTTGGTCCAGCCGCTGTCGATCGACGAGGCCTTTCTCGATCTTGCCGGCACCGAGCGCCTGCATGGGCGCAGTGCGGCCTATTCGCTGGCGCTGCTCGGACAGGAGATCGAGCGCGAGATCGGCATCACCGTGTCGGTCGGCCTGTCGCACAACAAATTCCTCGCCAAGATGGCCTCCGATCTCGACAAGCCGCGCGGCTTCTCGGTGATCGGCAGGGCCGAGACGCTGGGCTTCCTGGCGGCGAAGCCGGTCAGCGCCATCTGGGGCGTCGGTAAGGCGATGCAGGCGGAGCTGGCCAAGGACGGCATCACCATGATCGCCCAGCTGCAGACGCGCGAGAAGGTCGATCTGATGAAACGCTACGGCACGCTGGGCGCCAGGCTCTATCACCTGTCGCGCGGCGAGGATGCCCGCCATGTGTCGCCCGACGACGACACCAAAAGCATCAGCGCCGAAACCACCTTCGATGAGGATATCAGCGACTACAAGGCGCTCGAGCGCATCCTCTGGCAAATGAGCGAGAAAGTATCGCGCCGCGCCAAGGCTGACCGGCTCGCGGGGTCCACCGTCACGCTCAAGCTCAAGACCGCGGACTTCAAGCTCAGGACCCGTGCCGCCTCCTTCCAGGATGCGACGGTGCTCGCCGACCGCATTTTCTCGGCAGCACAACCCTTGCTCAAGCGCGAAGCCACCGGCACCGCCTTCCGCCTTCTCGGCGTCGGCATTTCGCATCTGCGCGAGATCGATCCCTCCAGTCACGAAGCCACGCTCGACGAGCGCGCCGCGACCCGCGCCAAGGCGGAGCACGCCATCGACCGCCTCAGGGAAAAATTCGGCAGGAGCGCCGTCGAGCGTGGGCTCGTCTTCAACGGCGAGGAAGAGGACGGGGCGTAACAAGATCCCGCGCCCCGACGTATCCTTTTGGCCGGTTCGTTCGTCTACCTATCTTTGACCGCAAAGGAGAGATGGGATGATCCGCGTCATGACGGGGGGCGGTTTGGAACAGAAAGACGGGTTTTCCGCACAGGCGGAAGTGCGCCAGCCATGGCGCATATTCATCGATGAATTGGCGCCGCATCGGCCCCGGCTTCTGCGCTTTTGCTGCGGCCTTGCCGGCAATCTCTGGGACGGCGAGGACTTGCTCCAGGATGCCCTGGTTCGAGTCTTCGCCCAGCTGGGAAAGAGCCACGCGGAAGTCACCGATCCGAAGGCCTATGTCTGCCGGACGGCGACGAACCTGTGGATCGACCAGCACCGCCGCATGAGATTGGAGCTCACTCATGCCGAGGATGAGCCGCAATCCACCGCCGAGACCGATCCGGCGCGCTTGCTCGATATACGCGCCGCATCCGGCCGATTGTTTCTTGGTCTCGCGCCCAAGGAGCGCGCCACCGTCGTCTTGTCGGACGTCATGGATTTTCAGCTCGGCGAGATTGCCAGCATGCTTAAGATGACCGTCGGCGCGGTGAAATCGGCCCTACATCGCGGCCGCAAGAGGTTGCAACTGGGGAAGGCATCGACACCCTTGGCTGCGACGGCTCCACGTGAAGTCGTCGACAAATTCGTTACCGCTTTGACGGCTCGCGATTTCGAGGCCATCAAGGCACTATGTCTCAAAGACGTCACTGTCGACATGGTCGGCGGCAGCAGTTTCGAGGGCTTCGACGACGCCAAGATGACCTTCGAATATGCTCACTTCGTCAAGCTGGAATGGGGCTTTGGCGAAAATCCGAACTGGCGGGTCGCGGAATATCTGGGTGAGCCCATCGTGATCGGCTTTCGCACGTTGAACGGGAGGGAGGGCCTCAATGATATCTGGCGTCTCGAGATGGGCGATGGCGGCCTAGGCCGGCTGCGCCTCTATTGTTTCAGTCCCGACGTCATCGCGATGCTCGCCGCGGAACTCGGCGTCCCCGCCTTGCCCCGCCCCTATCGCAGTCCGGGTTGATCACTTGCAGTCTTGCTGGTCCAGCAATTCGAGCGAGGTCAGCCTGCCCGAGAGCACATAGTCGCCGTAATCGATGGTGAGCGTGCCGGCGACGCCGTTCTCATAGATCGGGAAGCTCATCTGATAGCTCGGCAGCTCCTCGCTCGTCGTCTGCTTCGCGTCATATTCGTAGAAGGTGACCGACAAGGGCCACGACGGCAGCGTCTGCAGAGCCTTGTCGGCGGTCTTGTCGGCTCCCGGCTCCTTGCGCTTGCCGATGAAGGAGATCACCTTGTAGATCTTCGATCCTGACGCGCCGTCAAAGAGGATGCTGACATCGCGCGTCTCGCCGCGTTCGGCGGCTTCCATGATGTGCTTCTGATGCGCCATGGGAAACAGGACGCCGGACGGCAGATCGAACTGCTCCGACTTGGGCTCGTCGATGACGCCCTTGCCGCCCTTGCTGCGGTCAGTGTCCATATCGGCCTTGAGCTTGGTCTCGGTCTCCAGCCGGTTGTTGATGAACTGCTTGTCGTTGAGCTGCAGCGACTGGCCGTCGCCCGATTCCCATGAGGCGACCTGATTGTCGAAAAGCTGGGTCTCGCCTTCGGCGGGCCGCATCTCCATGACACGACGGAAGCTGGTGGACCACCCTTCGCAGGCCGATCCCGTGAGCTCCATCACCATGCGGCCATCGGCGCCGGATACGTTCGATCCTTCCGATGAACGCTCGAGCTTCAGATCATAGACGGCGCGATGCGCCCTGATCGTCACCGTAGCGAAAGCGTTGCTGCCTAATGCCGCAAGGGCAGCAAAGCCCAACAGAAGGCTTGCGCCGCGGGTGATCTGGTGTTTTCTAGTCCGTGTCATTCCGGTCCTCTTCACCCCGTTCTCATAAGCCAAACGGTAGTTCTCAACAATGGCCCCTGCCTTACCGCGCCTCCTCGTCACCCGTCGCCTGCCCAAGGAGGTCGAAACCCGCCTCGCCAAGGCCTACCGGGCTGAGCTCAATGCCGACGACCAGCCGATGAGCGAGGCCGAAATCCTGGACGCGGCGCGGGACAAGGACGCGCTCCTGATCACGCCCATGGACAGGTCCTTCGCCACCGGCATCATCGCCAAGCTGCCGGCTTCGGTGAAGATCGTCGCGACCTTCTCGGTGGGCTATGAGCATGTCGATATTGCGGCGGCGCGAGAGCGGAACATCGCGGTCACCAACACGCCGGACGTGCTCACCAACGCCACCGCCGACATCGCCCTGCTCCTCATCCTGGGGGCGGCGCGCGGCGCCTACTGGGGCGAGCGCATGGTGCGCGAGGACCGCTGGACCTCATGGTCGCCGACGGCGCCGCTCGGTTTCGACGTCTCCGGCAAGCGGCTCGGCATTTTAGGCATGGGCCGCATCGGGCAGGCGGTTGCCAAGCGGGCCCAGGCCTTCGAGATGGAGCTCCACTATCACAACCGCCGGCCAGTGGCGCCCGACCTCGCCTATGGCGCGCGCTACCACGCGGCGCTCGACCAGATGCTGCCTCATTGCGATTTCCTGTCGGTCAACTGCGCTTCTACGCCGGAGACGCGCGGCCTGGTGAACGAGAAGCTGATCGCCAAGCTCCCCGATGGCGCGATCATCGTCAATTCGGCGCGCGGCGACATCATCGACGACGATGCGCTGATCGCAGGGCTGACATCGGGCAAGCTCGCCGCGGCCGGGCTCGACGTGTTCCGCAACGAGCCCCGGATCGATCCGCGCTACCGCAGCCTCGACAATGTGTTCCTGCTGCCGCATCTCGGCAGCGCCACGCGCGACACGCGCATCGCCATGGGCATGCGCGCCGCCGACAATCTCGATGCGTTCTTCGCCGGCAGGAGACCGGCCGACCTTCTGACCTGATCACCCACATAGGAATAGGAGACTTCCACCATGAGCCAGATCGACAAGAAGCTTGCTGAATTGGGCATCACCCTGCCGACGCCGGCGAAACCCGTCGCCAATTATGTCGGCTGGGTCAGGACCGGCAATCTCGTCTATACCGCGGGCCAGGTCACGCTCAAGGACGGCAAGCTCGAATATCAGGGCAAGGTCGGCAAGGATTTTTCCACCGAGGAAGCCGCCAAGGCGGCGCGCCTGTGCGCCATCAATATCGTGTCGCAGCTCAAGGATGCCTGCGGCGGCAATCTCGACAAAGTGAAGCGCATCGTGAAGCTGGTCGGCTTCGTCAACGGCGTGCCGGAATTCACCGAGCATCCGAAGGTCGTCAACGGCGCCTCCGACCTGATGGTCGAGATCTTCGGCGACAAAGGCAAGCATGCGCGCTCGGCCGTGGGCTCGGGCTCGCTGCCGCTCAATGTCGCTGTCGAGGTCGAGGCGATCGCCGAGGTCGAGTAGACCCATGCCCCGCGCCCCCGCCTTGCGCGATCTCGCCTGGCTGACCGCCAGGCCGATCGCGCATCGCGGCTTCCATGATGCCCGGCGCGGCATCATGGAGAACAGCGCTGCCGCCTTCGCGGCCGCGATCGATGCCGATTATGCGATCGAATGCGACCTGCAGCTCTCGCGCGACGGCGAAGCGATGGTCTTCCATGACGAGACGCTCGACCGGCTCATGGAAGGCGAGGGCCTGATCGCCGCTCATTCGGCGGCCGAGCTCAAGGCCCTGCCCTTCAAGGTAGGCTCCGATCGCATCCAGACGCTGGGCGAGCTTCTGGGCCAGGTCCAGGGCCGGGCTCCCCTGGTGATCGAGCTCAAAAGCCCGTGGAACGGCAATGAGGCGTTGGTCCGGCGCACTCTCGAGGTGATCCGTGTCTATCATGGGCCCTTCGCCCTGATGTCCTTCGATCCCAAGGTCATCGAGGCGGTGCGCGCGCAGGCACCCGATGTCGCGCGCGGCATCGTGGCGGACCAGGCGACGCATGAGGATTACGACATCCTGCCCGCGGCGGAGCGGCAGCGGCTGCGCGACCTCGCTCACCTGGCGGAAACCGATCCCGATTTCATCTCCTATCACTGGCGCGACCTGCCCTTCCCGCCGGTCGCCCAGTTTCGCCGGACCGGCCGGCCGGTGATCACCTGGACCATCCGCAGCCGGCAAGATGCCGCCACAGCCATGCGCTATTCGGACCAGGTCACTTTCGAAAGCTATCGCGCCTGAGCCGGCTTCCGCCCATGAGGATCGAGATCGTCCCCAGCATTCTCAAGATCGAGGCGGAAGCCTGGAATGCTTGCGCCAATCCTTCAGGGAATCCGTATAATCCTTTCATTTCCCACGAGTTTTTATCGGCGCTCGAGCGGTCGGGTTCGGCCACTCAAAAGACCGGCTGGCTCGGCCGGCATCTCGTCCTGCGGGATGATGAGGGCACAATTCTCGGCGTCGTGCCGGCCTATCTCAAATCGCACAGCATGGGCGAATATGTCTTCGACCACGCCTGGGCCGATGCTTTCGAGCGCGCCGGGGGACGCTATTATCCCAAGCTGCAAGTGTCCGTCCCGTTCACGCCGGTGACCGGCCCTCGCCTCCTCGCGCCGACGAAAGAGCTCCGCTCGCTCCTGCTCCATGGCCTTCGGCAGCTCACGGCCGAGACAGGCGCCAGCTCCGTCCACATCACCTTCCTGCCGGAAGAGGATTGGCGCGAGCTTGGTCTTCCTCCCTGGCTCAAGCGCACTGACACGCAATTCCATTGGTTCAACCAGGATTACGGCACGTTCGATGATTTCCTGGCGCACCTGTCGTCGCGCAAGCGCAAGAATATCCGCAAAGAACGGCAAACCCTGTGCGAGCTCGGCATCGAGTTCGAGCAGCTCACCGGCAACGCCATCACCGAGGCGCATTGGGACGCCTTCTTCGCCTTCTACATGGATACGGGCTCGCGCAAATGGGGCAGCCCCTATCTGACGCGGCGCTTCTTCAGCCTTATCGGCGAGAGCATGGCGGAGCGTGTTCTCCTGGTCATGGCCCGGCGCGGCCGCAAAACCATCGCCGGGGCTCTCAATTTCATCGGCTCGGACGCGCTCTACGGGCGCAATTGGGGCACTATCGAGCATCATCCCAACCTGCATTTCGAAGCCTGCTACTACCAGGCCATCGATTTCGCCATCGCCCGCAAGCTCAAGCGCGTCGAAGCGGGCGCCCAGGGACCGCACAAACTCGCCCGCGGCTATGTGCCGAAATCCACCCACAGCCTGCATTACCTCGCCCATCCGGGCCTGGCCCGGGCGGTCTCCGACTATCTCGAGCATGAGCGCCGCGCGGTCGCCGAGGACCAGAGTGCCCTTGCCGAGCACGCGCCGTTCAGGAATGCTGTCGAGGACGACTTTTGAACCTTATGGAGCCTCAAATGCCCGCTTATGATCCCAACAATATCCTTGCCAAGATCCTGCGCGGCGAAATCCCGTCCATCAAGGTCTATGAGGATCAGGACACGATTGCCATCATGGATATCATGCCGCAGGCCGACGGCCATGTGCTGGTCATCCCGCGCGCCCCCTCGCGCAACCTGCTCGATGCGGATCCCGCGATCTTCAAGCCGCTCTACGAGACCGTCCAGGTCGTCGCGCGCGCGGTACAGCAGGCCTTCGGCGCGGACGGCGTCCTCATCAAGCAGTATAATGAGGCAGCCGCCGGCCAGACGATCTTCCATCTCCATGTCCATGTCGTGCCGCGCAAGCGGGGCGATACGCTGAGGGCCCATGGCGGCAAGATGGCCGACCAGGCGCTGCTCGCCAAGCATGCGGAGATGATCAAGCAGGCGCTCAATTCGCCGCAAAGCTGACGCCGCCGATATGAGCGAGCGCGCGCTGGGCATGGAAGCCAAGATCACGCGGCGCGACTTTCTGGACGGTGTCCTCCTCACGGCCGGCGCGCTGGCGCTGGACGTGCCGGCTAGGAAGGCCAAGGCGGAAGCCCTTTATCCGCCGGCCCTCACCGGCCTCAGGGGACAGGACGCCGAGTCCTTCCGCGTCCTGCACGCCCTGCGCGATCATGATCTCAAGAGTGTGATCAGCGGAGCGCCGGAACCGACGGGTGAAACCTATGATCTCGTCGTGGTGGGCGGCGGCATCAGCGGACTCGCCGCGGCTTTCCTCTATCGCCAGCAATCGGGCGGCAAAGCGCGGGTGCTCATCCTCGAGGCGTGCGATGATTTCGGCGGCCATGCAAGGCGCACCGAATTCATCGCCCGCAACGGCCGCAAGGTCATCGGCTATGGCGGCTCGGAGTCGCTGCAGTCGCCGAGCTATTTCTCGAGCGCGGTCCAGCGGCTCCTCGCCGACATCGGCGTCGACATCGG
This sequence comes from Pseudomonadota bacterium, assembly GCA_021828105.1. Taxonomy (GTDB): domain Bacteria; phylum Pseudomonadota; class Alphaproteobacteria; order Rhizobiales; family Aestuariivirgaceae; genus Taklimakanibacter. The sequence goes on along the minus strand of JAKATG010000015.1, from coordinate 151,225 downwards.
CAAGTTCGAAACCGCATACGACCAAGGCTGGGCCGACAAATACAAGCTCGGACCAGCGGTGTTCTTCCACAAGCAATGGTTCGGTGCCGATCGCCTGGTCAAAAAGACCGACAATGCCGCCGACTGGGTGCCGAAGACGCCGCTCAACGACAAGGCCAAGCGGGACCTCATCGAGCTCCTCGACAGTCCGCGCGATTATCTCCGCGGCAAGTCGCGCGAGGACAAGCTCAAGATCCTGTCGGAGGCGACCTATGATGAATTCCTTACCCGCATCTGCGGCTATGATCCGCAACTCGTCGCCTATTTCCAGAACTCGACTGAGGGCTATTTCGGCGTCGGTATCGATGCCGTCTCAGCCCTCGATGCTTGGGGCAACTGGAATCCGGGCTTCGACGGCATGGACCTGGGCTACCTAGCCTACCGGACGATGAGCGCCAGCGCGCGGCGTTTCCTGACCGATCCCGATCCCCATATTTTTCATTTTCCGGACGGCAATGCCGGTCTTGCGCGTGCCCTTGTCAGGGCGTTGATCCCGGCCGCGCTTCCCGGGCGCGGCATGGACAGCCTGGTCGTGACGCCGGTCGACTACGGCAAGCTCGACCAGGCGGGGAATGCGGTGCGGCTGCGCCTCAATGCGCCGGTCATCGGGCTCGATCATGCCGGCCGGGCCGAAGAAGCGAAATCGGTGCGGCTCGCCTATGTCGAAGGCGGCCGGCTCAAGCTGGTCGATGCCGGACATGTGGTGCTCGCCTGCTGGCATCGCGTCATTCCTCACATCTTCCGCGAATTATGGCCCGACCAGGTGGACGCGCTCAATGATCAGCAGAAAGTGCCGCTCGTCCTCGCCAATGTCCTGATCCGCAATTGGCAGGCCTTCACCAGGCTCGGCATCCGCGGCTTCACGGCGCCGTCGGCCGCCTGGCATGGCGCCGCGCTCGATTTTCCCGTCAGCATGGGCACATACAGATTTGCCGAAAATCCCGGCGAACCGGTGCTGCTCAATCTCCTCAAGGTCCCGAAGGCGGCGATCAGGGGTGTTTCGCCGCGCGAGCAGAATCTCGCCGGACGGCGTCTGCTGGCGGAGCTCAGTTTCGCGGAGATGGAATATGAGATTCGCGATCTCCTGGGCCGTGCTCTCGCTGAAGGCGGCTTTGATCCGGCCTTCGACATCGAAGCGATCACCATCAATCGCTGGGCGCATGGCTATGCGCGCGAATATTTGCGGCCCTGGGACATATTCTGGCCGGATGGCCCGCTGCCGATCGAGACGGCGCGCAAGCGCCGCGGCCGCGTCGCCATCGCCAATTCAGATTCAGGCGCCTATGCCTATGCTCATTCGGCCATCGACCAGGCGGCACGCGCGGTGCGCGACCTTTTAGGACATTCCCCCGATCTGCCGGCCTATGCCGATTTCCCCGGGCCGCCGCGCGATATGCTGGGGCTGAAATAGGGTGGATCAGGAGAATTGACACGATGGTGAAGCTGACAGTCACGAAGCGGAAGCAGGTCACATTGCGAGAGGACGTGCTACGTCATCTCGGCGTCAGACCGGGCGATGAGATCGAGCTTGCCATGTTGCCTGACGGTCGGGCGCTTCTAAGAAAAGCGGCTCGGCCGACCGGCACCATTGAAGATTTCATCGGCCGGCTGGCCGGCAAAACAGAGAAGCCGCTCACAATCGAGGACATAAACGAGATTACCGCCGCTGGCTGGGCCGGCCGTTTCCGGCAACGCTAGGCTTGTGCGCGAGACGTTGTCGGCAAATGACGGCATCCCGGTCGACTACTCAGCCGGTGCCCCGGCCTTCCGGAGTCGCGACGAAGCCGGCTTGGTCATGATCGGGCGGAATATTTTTGGATTGATAATCAACGGGTTAAGGACAAAACCTACGGTAGGGCTTTCTCCTCGTCGCGACCGAGACCTGGCACTCGGGCGCCGCGGCGGTATCTGGAAACGGCAGGCGTCCAGTTCATCCCCGAGAACGGGGGCGCCGTCGGGGTACGGCTGCGGACGACCTGACAAAAATTTTTCTGCTTGGGGGTCTTGAAGGCAGGCCAGCCAAAACTAGATCAAATTTCGCCGGGTCGTAGGGGTATTCAGATCCGGTGCGGGCATCGGCGTTAATCCCGATGCGCTGCTCGTACCCATGTTGCTCAATGGAGGATGTGGCTATGCGCAACTACGACTTCTCAACTTTCTCCCGTTCAAGCGTTGGCTTTGAACCTCTCTTCAATCTCATCAACGAAGCCCAAAGATTCAACGAGGAAGGCGGCTTTCCGCCCTACGATATCGTTCGCAAGGACGATTCGACCTACGCAATCCGCCTGGCTCTCGCTGGCTTCTCGGAGGATGAACTGGCCATCACCGCCAAGCAGAACCTCGTGACCGTCTCGGGTCACAAGAAGACCGACGAAAAGCGGCAGTATTTGTACGAAGGCATATCTGCCCGAAGTTTCGAGCGGCAATTCAGCCTGGCTGATCATGTCGAAGTGCGAGGCGCCGCCTATGAAAACGGCATTCTCGAAATCGAACTTCACCAGGATGTTCCAGAAGCGGCGAAGCCACGAAAAATAGCAATAAACGGCGGAGCCTCAGCCAAACTCATCAATTGAGGGAGGGCGGCTATGCGAGGGTTTGTTTCCGCCCGAAGGATACCGTGCGAGCTGAACCTGGACGACATCCTGGAGCCAGCTGACGCATTCTCACATCCGCAAGAGGTCGTTTGCGACCTGGATCTGACGATAAACGAAAAGCGGGCCATCCTGGCGTCCTGGGCCTCTGACGCATGTGCAGTCGAAGCCACCCCGGGCTTGCGAAGATCACCCGCCGGCGCAACGGTTACCTTCGACGACATTATGGATGCGCTCAAGGAGCTGGATGAGAGCGCTCGCAAGGGAATGAAGCGCACGCCGTCTTATCGGCGATTGATGAGACAGAGCGATATTCTTTGATCAACCCAATTGCTGTCCGTAGATCGCCCCCGGTAAGCAGCACAGGAGTCGGGCCAGCCGTCGCTTCTGAGGGCGGCGGGCCTGTTCATTCCAACGTGAAATCATGAAACTCCCCGGTTTGCTACTCACAAAGGCCGCGAAACTAGCGAGCAGCCAAACTGTTCGCCGCGTAGAACTATCCGCCGAGATCGGACGGCTTGAGGGTCGCAGGAGCATTAGCGATGCTGAAAGAGCCGAACTCGAGGAAATTCGGTCCGAGGCTGAAAATTGTGGCCAGGCGCTGATGCGCTTTGCCGGTTATCGGCCTTATAGCGATGCCGACCCGAAGTGTCCTCATTGCTGGATCGTCCGGGGGGAAATCTCTCTTCTTCGACCGGGCGCCAAACCCGAAAGCTATCAGTGTGCCCAGTGCGGGGCAGAGTATCCCTGAACCGATTATGGCGGGGAACAGATGTTCAACACTCTTCTCCGGCTGGTGATCTCGGGTTTTGGCTGTCGACACGAGTGGTTGAAGGATGGTGACCCGCAACGGCAATGGATTGTCTGCAACAAATGCCGTCTCTATGCCTACGTGCCGGACCCCGAGGGTGGGAAGAGGGGTAGCTGTGTTTGCGATGACGGACATCCGGCGCCGCTGATTACTGAGCCTCCGCCAGACTAGCATCGATCTGGCAACTCAAGCTGACAAGCATGTGTCAGCGCCGGGAACTAGCGACGGCCACCATTTATACCTTTGACATGGGTTCACGGCCTAATTTACGGTCGCTGATGGCACGGCCAACTCCCGTCTGCTGGCCTTTGCTGAAACAACAAAGCCCCCGGCGAAAGCTTCGCCAGAGGCTTTTTTCAGAGCTTTCAGTTCAATTCAGCTTTTCTTTCTTCTTCGGTGTCTTGCGCGGCCGGGGCGTGCCCGACTTGCGCTGGGTCAGCGCCTTGCGGTCGGGAGGCTTGGGCAAGGCTTTCTCCTCGTCGCGGCCGAGATACTGGAAGTGCAGTTTGCCTTCGCCGTCCTCGCCCTTCTCAAAGAGCACGCGTACCGTGCCGCCCTTGGCCAGCTTGCCGAACAGGACCTCGTCGGCGAGCGGCTTCTTGACATATTCCTGGATGATGCGCGCCAGCGGACGAGCACCCATCTGCTGGTCGTAGCCCTTCTCGGCCAGCCAGTTCCCCGCTTCCTCGGAGAGCTCGATATTGACCTGGCGCTCGGAGAGCTGCGCCTCGAGCTGGAGGACGAATTTCTCGACGACCTTGCGCACGACTTCGGGCGGCAAGTGGTCGAAGGCGATGGTGGCATCGAGCCGGTTGCGGAACTCGGGCGAGAACATCCGGTTGATCGCTTCCTGGTCGTCGCCTTCGCGCACCGTGCGGGTGAAGCCGAAGGCGGCCTTGGCCAGATCCTGGGCGCCCGCATTGGTGGTCATGATCAGGATCGTGTTGCGGAACTCGACCGTCTTGCCGTTATGGTCGGTGAGCTTGCCGTGATCCATCACCTGCAGGAGGATGTTGAACAGATCGGGATGCGCCTTCTCGATCTCGTCGAGCAGCAGCACGCAATAGGGGTTCTGGTCGACGCCGTCGGTCAGGAGGCCGCCCTGGTCGAAGCCGACATAGCCCGGAGGCGCGCCGATCAGGCGCGAGACCGAATGGCGTTCCATATATTCCGACATGTCGAAGCGTATGAGCTTGACGCCCAGGACGTCGGCGAGGCGCTTGGCAACCTCGGTCTTGCCGACGCCGGTCGGGCCTGAGAACAGGTAGCAGCCGATCGGCTTCTCTGGCTCGCGCAGGCCGGCGCGGGCGAGCTTGATGGCGCCCGCCAGCGCCCCAATGGCCTTGTCCTGGCCGAAGACCATGCGCTTCAATTCCTTGTCGAGCTCGCGCAAGACCGTCGCGTCGTCCTTGGACACGGTCTTCTGTGGGATGCGCGCCATGGTGGCGACGGTTTCCTCGATCTCGGGAACCCCGATCACCGTCTTGCGCTTGTTCTCGGGCAGAAGCATCAGCGAGGCGCCGGTCTCGTCGATGACGTCGATCGCCTTGTCGGGAAGCTTGCGGTCGCTCATGTAGCGCGCCGAGAGCTGCACCGCCGTCTCGATGGCGTCGTCGGTGTAGCGGACCTTGTGGAACTCCTCGAAATAAGGCTTGAGGCCTTTCAGGATCTTCACCGCATCCTCGACCGAGGGCTCGTTCACGTCGATCTTCTGGAAGCGGCGCACCAGCGCCCTGTCCTTCTCGAAATGCTGGCGGTATTCCTTGTAGGTCGTCGAGCCGATGCAGCGCAGGTTGCCGCCGGCGAGCGCCGGCTTCAACAGGTTGGAGGCGTCCATGGCGCCGCCCGAGGTGGCGCCCGCCCCGATCACCGTGTGGATCTCGTCGATGAACATGATGGCGCCCGGCTGGCGCTCGATCTCCTTGATCACCGCCTTGAGACGCTCCTCGAAATCGCCGCGATAGCGCGTGCCGGCAAGGAGTGCGCCCATGTCGAGCTGATAGATGGTGCAATCCTTCAGCACGTCGGGAACTTCATTGTTGACGATACGGCGCGCCAGACCTTCGGCGATCGCCGTCTTGCCGACACCCGGGTCGCCGACGAAGAGCGGATTGTTCTTCTGCCGCCGGCATAGGATCTGAATGGTGCGGTTGACCTCCTGCTCGCGCCCGATCAGGGGATCGACATGGCCTTCGGCCGCCTTCTTGTTGAGGTCGACGCAATAGGCCTCGAGCGCATCGGCTTCGTTCTTCTTCTTGCCTTCGCCGGTCTCGCCCTCGCCGTTCTGCTGGTCCTGCTCGACCCCGCGGGCAGGCCGCGAATCCGAAAGGCCGGCACGCTTGGCGATGCCGTGCGAGATGTAATTGACCGCGTCGTAGCGGGTCATGTCCTGCTCCTGCAGGAAATAGGCGGCGTGGCTCTCGCGCTCGGCGAAGATGGCGACCAGCACGTTGGCGCCGGTCACCTCGTCGCGCCCCGAGGACTGGACATGGATCACGGCGCGCTGGATGACGCGCTGGAAGCCCGCGGTCGGCTTCGATTCCTTGACATTGTCGACGATGAGATTGGCGAGCTCGTTGTCGATATAGCTCTCGAGATTGCGGCGCAAAATATTGATGTCGACGCTGCAGGCGCGCATGACGGCAGCGGCGTCCTTGTCGTCGGTCAAAGCGAGAAGCAGATGCTCCAGCGTCGCATATTCGTGGCTACGCTCATTGGCGATGGCGAGCGCGCGATGGAGAGCCTTCTCTAGACTGCGGGAGAATGTGGGCACCCTCTTGAGCTCCTATTCCTTTTCCATAGTGCATTGTAGCGGATGTTGGTGCTTGCGTGCAAAGTCCATGACCTGCGTGACCTTGGTTTCCGCTATCTCGAATGTGTATACCCCGCACACGCCGACCCCTTTCTGGTGGACATGCAGCATGATGCGGGTGGCCTCGTCCCTGCCCTTATTGAAGAACCGTTCCAGCACGACGATGACGAACTCCATGGGCGTGTAGTCGTCATTCAGAAGCAGGACCTTGTAGAGCGACGGCTTCTTCGTCTTGGGCTGCGTCCTGGTGATGACGCCCGTCTGTCCGTTGTCGTGTTTCGAGTCTCGCTGGGCCATGAGATCAATTATATATGCGCTATGGGGTCAAATGGGAGAGGTTAAAGGCGGCGATTTTGCGTCACGCCTTCAAATCTGACGCATGGCTTGCCGAGAGGAGCCAAAAACAGACCAATTGGCCGCATTTTTCGGCAGCGGACCGTCACAAAAGCGGGCTCCCGAAAAGTTGCAGACTTTTCGGGATAAAGCCTGCGCCTTGAAAAGAAAAACCCGGAGACGAGCGTCCCCGGGCTCAAAAAGCCTAGACTGAAATCCAGACTTACTTTGTCACTTTCGGCGCAACGCCCGAGAGCTTCGTCTCGAAGGGCTTATAAGCTTCCTTGGCGGCGGCGAGATAGAGCTCGCCGAACTTGTTCATCTGGCCGAGGAACGCCTCATAGGCCTCCTTGGCATAGGCCTGCTGGACCTCGAGAGCCTTGTCGAAGGACTTGGCCGAGGACGCCTTCTCGAAGGCTTCAGTGCCGCGCTCGAAGGACTTGCGCGAGAAATCGACGGCTTCGGCCGTGATCGTCTGGAAGCCCTTGCTTAAGGCGGTGGCGGAAGCGACATAGGTGTCGACGCTGTCCTTGCCGAAAGACTGGAAATCTTCGAACGACTTGATCATTGAGGAAATCTCCTGGGGTGAATGGGGTCAGTTACTCAACTTTGATGCAGGGCAATATATGCAGTGCACAATGAGTGTCAAGATTTATTTTGCAGTGCACAATTTTATCCTAGCTGCGAAATTTTGCAGTTTTACAAAATAGTAAGCACGACGGAGCGAAAATCGCCTCCGGCAATCGGCTGCGACCGGACTAGGATTAAAAGCCGAAAGTTGACGGTATGAAAATTCATCCGATTTTCATCGCCGAGTAATGTAAGAATGGGTAAAGGGAGCGGACTCGATCCGCCTCAGGGGAATTGAAGATGCTGTTGACTGCCCTTCGCCGCATGATGGTCAGCCTCGCGCTGGTTCTTGCCGTGAGCGCAGGTGGCATCGATCCGGCGGCGGCCAGGGCCAAGTTCTCAGCCCTCGCGGTTGACGCGAGGACCGGCGACATCCTGTTCTCGAGCGATGCCGACGGACTGCGCCATCCCGCTTCCCTCACCAAGGTGATGACGCTCTATATCCTGTTCCAGGAAATGAAGGCGGGCCGCCTCACCCTCGATAGCCGCATCACGGTCTCGCGCTATGCCGCCGGCCGGCCGCCGACCAAGCTCGGCGTCAAAGCCGGCCAGACGGTCAGCGTCGGAGACGCGATCAAGGCGCTCATCACGCTCTCGGCCAATGACGTGGCGGTGGCGGTGGGCGAGCACATCGAAGGCAGCGAATCCGCTTTCGCCCGGCGCATGACCGAGACGGCGCGGCAGCTCGGCATGTCGCGCACCACGTTCCGCAACGCCTCCGGGCTCCCCGATCCCAAGCAGGTCACGACGGCGCGCGACATGGCCACCCTGAGCCTCAGGGTGCAGCGCGACTTCCCGCAATATTATCCCTATTTCCGCACCAGCTCGTTCCAGTTCGGCAAGCGCACGATCCGCACCCATAACCGGCTGCTCCGCCGTTTCGAAGGCACCGACGGCATCAAGACCGGCTATATCAGGGCGTCCGGCTTCAATCTCACGACCTCGGCCCGGCGCGGCGACAAGCGCATCATCGGCGTCGTCATGGGCGGCCGCACGGGGCGCGCCCGCGACAATTACATGATCGCGATGCTCAACAAGGCGTTCCCCAAATGCACCGGTGGTGCCACGCTCGCTTCCGCCGTCGAAGGCACGAGCCCGCGCCTGACCGAAACGGAAGTGAAGGTCGCCGAGACCGACGAACCCGATCAGGAAGCGATCGCCAAGCGTGTGAAGACGCGGCGCACCGGCAAGGCGCCTGACCAGGCGGCGGAGCCTGAGGGCGATACGGCCGGTTTCGACAATGAGGAACTGGCGGAACAGGCCGAGACCGCCGCCAACCTGCCGGGCACGACATATGCCACGGTGAATGCCGATCAGGCCGACCTTGCCCGCGTCTCCGGCGAGGTCGCCAATCCCGACAGCCAACCGCAGCAACTCGCCTCGGTGGCGCCGGTCGGCGCCTCTCTGCCGGCCGACCTGCCCTTCAAGGTCAAAAAGCCCGGCGACACGTCAGGCGGCCAGGTCATCGTCGCCTCGGTCTCGTCCACCTGGAACATCCAGCTCGGCGCCTATCCGACGAAAGAGGCGGCCCAGGACGCCCTCTACAAGGCGCGTAAAGTGAGTCCCAAGCTCTTCGCCAAGAAGCAGGCCTTCACCGTCGAGGTGAAGAAGGGCGAGGAGACGGTGTTCCGCGCCCGCATGTCAGGCTTCAGCGCCAGCACCGCCAAGCGCGCCTGCAGGACGCTGTCGCGCAAGGGCGTCGACTGCGCGACGCTGGCACCGGAAGGCTAAAGCAGCACGTCCTTCGCCTGGTTGATCTTGGCGGCGAGATAATCCGAGCCGCCGCGGTCGGGATGGAACTCCTTCATCAGCCGGCGATGCGCGGCACGGATGTCATCCGGTGTGGCGCCCTCCTTCAGACCCAGCACGGCCAGAGCCTCGGCCCGGCTCATCTTGCCCGACAATGTGGCCGAGCCATTGCCCGGCCCCGTGTTCCAGGCCTCGCGCCAACCCGCCTTGCTGCGGTCGAGCCAGGCTTCGAGCAAGGGCCGGCTCTGGTCTCTGACGGCGGTGCATTGCTGATGAAGCGCTTTCAACTCGTCATTGCTCAGCGAGGATAGGAGGCGGCCCTTGAGCGGCCCGGCCAGCACGGTTCCCTCCATGCGCCCGGTATCGTGATCGAGTTCCATGGCGAGCAGGCTCGTCGCGACACGCGAGCGCTGGCCGGCCGATTTCCGTTCCCAGGGAAAGCCGCCGGGGAACAGGCCGGATTTTCCGAGCAGCCCCACGCCCAGCACGAAAAGCGGGATGGCGGCGTTGAAGGCGCCGCGCAAAGTGAGGAAGCCGGCTATGGCGATGAGGGCGAAGCCGCCCGCCTTGCGGGCGACGCCCGCGACCTGGGTGGCCGGTGTCGAGACGAACTGGCGCAACAGCCAATAGCCGCCGAAAGCGATCACCAGCGCAATCACGAGATTTAGCATAGGCGATTATCGCAATTGTTCGAGGAGAAGGCGAGCGGTTCCCCCCTTCTCTTTCGAATGGTCGGCCAGCGCCTGGCGCCCGCCCGCGGCATAGACCGCGACCGCGGCCAGGAGCTCGCGCAGCTGCCTTGCGGAGGCGGCATCGAGACGGAAATAGGCGCCGCGCGTCAATCGCGCGATCTCGCGATAGGCCTCGCGGGTCACGCCGTCATTGCCTTCTTGGAACATGAAGAGCGGCACGTTGAGAAGCCCGATCTCGCCCGCCGTCTGGCACAGGCTGTCGACATTCTCCTCCATGGCGTCGCCGACATAGACCGCCGCATTGATCCGGCCTTCGCTTGCGGCGCGGCGGATGTGGCTCAGCACCTTGCCGATCTGGGTGTTGCCGCCCCGGCAGTCGACACCGGTCATCATCCGCGCCAAAGCGGAAGGCTCGCTCGCCCATTTGGAGGCCCGGCACTCGTTGAAGCCGCGGAAATAGACCAGTTGGACGTCGAGGCCGCCGATCCTCTCCGTCTCGAGGAACATCTCGCTCTGGATCTGCAGGGCGTGGTCCCAGGTCGGCTGCCGGCTCATGGTCGCATCCATGGCGAAGATCAGCCGGCCGCGCTCGCCGGCGCGCTTCTCGGCCGGCGGCATGCGCTTCACCTGCTCGAGAAAGGACGAGACATCCTCCGCGGCCGAAATCTCGGTTTGTGCCGCGCCGGTCTTCACCGGCGCATTGGATTTGGCATTAGCCATATCCGCCGCCCTCCAAAAAGCGACGTTACAGATAGGTAAGCCTAGCACAAATCAAAGGATTATTTTGCGAGAAGGATTCCAGCGAAAAACCTAGGGCTCCCCGCACCCCAGGGCTCTCGCATACGAGACGAGTCGCCTCCGATGTTCCCCCTCTCCCGTTGCGGAGCAATGGGAGAGGGTGGCCGAAGGCCGGGTGAGGGCTCTTTGTCTCAGCGAGGAATGCTCGTTGAGGTCAAAGCACGCTGCGCGAAAGAGCCCTCATCCGCGCTTCGCGCACCTTCTCCCATTGCTTCGCAACGGGAGAAGGGAAATGATGGAGAGGTCTCTCTTTGAACCGGCGAAATACTGGCTAGGTCACTTGGCCGGCGTCGCCACAGCATCGCAGGACACATCCGGGTTCATGTCCGCGAACGCTCCCGACCGGTTCTTCTTCCAGGCCCATACGTGAAGCTCGTAGAAGGGGCCGAGGCCGTAGCGGTTGGGCGCGGTGTGGAAGCTGAACAAATGGCCGTTGAGCTCCGCCGGTCCCTTGGAGGTGATGTATTCGACCCCGATCAGGGTAAGCTTGCCGCCGGCCGACGGCTCGTACATCACCGCTTCGGGATGCGCGAGATCGATGGCATCGTCCTTGAGCATGCTTTCATTGACATAGTGAATGCCCATCGATCCGCCCTCGACGCCGCTGGCGCAAGCGATCGGCTTATAGCCCTCGGCCATAGCGACGGACACGTCCTTGAAGCGGGCATTGGCATTGCGCACCTCTTCCACCAGCGGGTTAGCACTGTTCGCCGCCAAGGCCTGTCCCGTCGTCACGGCCAGCAAGGACGCGAGGACACTGGTCCATCTCAACATCTTCATGTGAAGCTCCATTTCTTTCTGTATTCCGCCCTCTGGTTAGCCCTCCGCGTTGATACGTCAGGCGGCGTGTTGTTATGCCGAGTGCGGGCGTCGATGAATGATCGGACGTCTGCGATGCTTGACTTTCCGTCCGCGATTGCGAGGAAAGATGCGCAGCGAGAAAAGCTCTTTGGATTCAGGCGCAGAGAGCCTTCAGGATGGTGAGTGCCGCGGCCTCGCCCGAGCGGATGGCGCCCTCGAACCAGCCGGCGGAGACTTCCGCGAAATCCGAGGTCGCGAAGGCAATGCGCCCTTCCCTGCCCCAGACCTCCGGATCACCGATCCAGGTCGCGTCCGCCGGCAAGGCGACCCAGGTGCCCTTGGCATAGGGATCGCCCAGCCAATCATGCCAATCCCAGGCGATGAGCTTTGCTTCGGGAAAGAACCGCGCCAGCGACGCCGCGACGGAAGCCCGGTCGTTGGGATCGAGTGTTCCGTCGGCAAGGGCGAAGCCGACGATCAGCGTCGCGCCATCGGCGCTCAGGCGCTCCGAGAAGAGCCAGCGCAGGCCGCCAGGTCCGCCGCTCGCCAGGATGCCGGGGCTGACGCCCACGACTTTGAGCCAGAGTTTCAGTGAGCGGCCGCCATGGCCGACCGCCGCGGCCTCGCGCTTCCTCGCCGAAAGTGCCGGGGTGAACGCCACTGGCCGCAGCGCGTTCAACGGGATGGCGCAAATGGCGGCGCGTGCTTTGACCGTCTTGCCGTTCACGCAGGTGACGCTCACGCCCTTGGCATCCTGGTTCACGGCGCTGACCGGCGCATTCAATTCGAGGCGCGCGCTCGATGATGCAATCATGCGTTCGGCCAGCATGCCGACGCCCGGAACGAGCGTGTGGCGCAGCGCCGTCATCATGCTTTCGGGCGCGCCGTCGCCATAGGCGCAGCTCGACAGGAATTCGCCCGCCGAAATGCGGTCCGGATCGCCATTGCCGGAGATCGTCCACCAGGCGAGCACATGCATGCGGGCCTCGGGGCTCGCAGCGATATGATCGAGATATTGGTTGAGCGTCAGGGGCGCTTTCCACGGCGAGGGCTTCCCGGCCTTGTAGAGGAGCGCATGCTCCTTCACCGCTTGCAGCGCCAAATCTGCTGCCGGCATGCCGCTGCGCAGCGCCTTGCCGTCGTGCCGGCGATGCTCGTCGACCGGATGGGTCGGCCGCAGCGTGATTTGGGTCTTGTCGGCATAGTGGCGGATACGGTCGTGCCAAGGCGCGATCCAGGAGCCGCCGAATTCGAGCTGGTCCTCACGGTCCTTGAAGCGGCGCGTGAAGCCCCGCCCGCCGGTCCGGTCCCGTGCCTCGAGGACGACCGTCGAAAGTCCGTGTTCGGAACAGATGGAAGACGCAGCGGCGCCGGCGAGCCCTGCCCCTATGACGACGACATCGCAATCGAGCTCACTCATGACCCCGCTCGCCGCTACCCATGCTCATCAGCGCGGCATTGCCGCCGGAAGCCGTGGTGTCGATCGAGCAGACACGCTCGGTGGCGAAGCGGTGGAGATAATGCGGTCCGCCCGCCTTGGGGCCGGTGCCGGAGAGTCCCTCGCCGCCGAAGGGCTGGACGCCGACCACCGCGCCGATCTGGTTGCGGTTCACATACATGTTGCCGACCCTTACACGGGCGCGCACCTCATCGACCGTCGTCTCGATACGCGTATGAAGACCAAGGGTAAGTCCGAAGCCGGTCGAATTGATGGCATCGCAGACCTCGCCCAAGCGGTCGCCGGCGAAGCGCACCACATGCAGGATGGGACCGAAGACCTCGCGCTTGAGGAGCGAGATGGACGGGATCTCATAGGCGGCCGGCGAAACGAAGGTCCCCGCCTTGGTCTGCGACGGCAGCTGCATGTCGAGAATGGTTCTGGCTTCCTTCGCCATGCGCGCTTTGTGCTCGTTGAGCATCCGGCGCGCGTCTTCGTCGATCACCGGGCCGACATCGGTCGCGTAATCCAAGGGATCGCCGATGGTGAGCTCGGCCATGGCGCCTTCCAGCATCGGGATGAGCCGGCCGGCGACGTCTTCCTGAACGAACAGAAGGCGTGCTGCCGAGCAGCGCTGGCCGGCGCTGTCGAAAGCCGAAGCGAGCACGTCGCGCACCGCCTGCTCGGGCAAGGCCGACGAATCGACGATCATCGCATTCATGCCGCCGGTCTCGGCGATGAGCGGCAGGATGGCGCCGTCACGGGCGGCGATGGCGCGGTTGATGATGGCCGCCGTCTCGTTCGAGCCGGTGAAGGCGACGCCGGAAAGAGCGGGATGGGCGAGCAGGATCTTGCCGATGCGGGCGCCATCGCCCGGCAGATAATGCAGTACGTCGGGCGGGACGCCCGCCTCATGCAGAAGCTTCACGCCTTCGAAGGCGATGAGCGGCGTCTGCTCGGCCGGCTTGGCGATGACCGCATTGCCGGAAGCGAGGCCCGCCGCGACCTGGCCGGTGAAGATGGCGAGCGGGAAATTCCACGGGCTGATGCAGGCGAAGACGCCGCGGCCATGGAGCGCGATCTCGTTCAATTCGCCGGTCGGCCCTGGAAGACGCTGCGGGGCCTCAAATTCCTTGCGGGCGCGCTCGGCGTAATAGCGCAGGAAGTCGACCGCCTCGCGCAGATCGGCCTGCGCATTGTCGAGCGTCTTGCCGGCTTCGCGAATGAGCAGCGCCATGAAGCGCGCGGTATTCGCTTCATAGAGATCGGCTGCCTTCTCCAAAATAGTGGCGCGCGCGGCGCCGCCTTTCAGATCCCAGGCCGCATTCGCCTTGGCCGCGTCGATGAGAGCCTGGGCGATTGCCTTGTCGTCTGCTTCCACCACCTCGCCGACGGTGACGCTGCGGTCATGCGGCGAGGTGATCGCACGGACCGCGCCGCCCTTGGCCGCTTTTCCGCTGACCAGGGCCTCGGCCTTCACCGGCTTCGCCAGCACCTTACCGATCCCCGCGAGCATGGTTTCGCGCGTCGCGTCGTCCCACATCGCATAGCCTTTGGAGTTGACGCGTGGCGCGAAGATGTCGCGCGGCAAGGGGATGCGCGGATGGGGGATGGAATTGAGGCCCTGAACCTGCTCGACCGGATCGGCGATGATCTCGCCGATCGGCGCCTCGTCGTCGGCCAGCCGGTTGACGAAGGAGGTGTTGGCGCCGTTCTCGAGCAGCCGGCGCACCAGGTAAGCGAGCAGGTCTTCATGGCTGCCGACCGGCGCATAGATGCGGCAGGGCTGGCGCATCCTGGGGATCCGCGCCACTTCCTCATAAAGCGCCTGGCCCATGCCGTGGAGGCGCTGGAATTCATACGAGCGGTCATCGCCCGCCATTACTGCGACGGCGGCGAGCGAATGCGCGTTGTGGGTGGCGAATTGCGGATAGAAGACGTCGCGGCGCGACAGGAGATATTTGGCGCAAGCGAGATAGCTCACATCGGTCGACACCTTGCGGGTGAAGAGCGAATAGTTCTCGAGGCCCGCTTCCTGGGCGCGTTTGATCTCGGTGTCCCAATAGGCGCCCTTGACCAGGCGGACGGGAAGCTTGCGGCCCGTCTGGCTCGCAAGATCGGCGAGCCATTGCAGCACCGGCTTGGCGCGCTTGCCATAGGCCTGGACGGCGAGACCGAGGCCGTTCCAGCCCTTGAGTGCGGGCTCATGCGCGAGCCTGCCGAAGAGCTCGAGCGACAGATCGAGCCGGTTGACCTCTTCCGCATCGATGGTGAGGCCGAGATCGAGCGCCTTGGCCTGGCGGGCGAGATCGATGACGCGCGGCAGAAGCTCCGTCATGGTGCGGGCTTCCTGCTTCTCCTCATAGCGCGGATGGAGTGCGGAGAGCTTCACCGATATCGACGGCTTGCCGAAGATGCCGTCGGCGCCGCCCGAGCCCGCGCGCTGACCCACGACGGCAAGCGCGTTCTCATAGGCCTTGAGATAGCGGCGCGCATCCTCGGCCGTGAAGGCAGCCTCGCCCAGCATGTCGAAGGAGAAACGGTAGTTCTGGGCTTCGAGGGGCTTCGCGATATCGAGCGCCTCCTCGATGGTGCGGCCGAGCACGAACTGCTTGCCCATGATGCGCATCGCGTGCTTCATGGCATTGCGGATGAAAGGCTCGCCCGAACGCGACACGAGGCGCTTGAGATAGCTGCCGGCATCGGTGGTGGTGCCGCGGCCGAGCTCGACGAAGCGGCCGGTAAGCATGAGGCCCCAGGCGGAAGCATTGACGAAGAGCGATTCCGACTGGCCGATATGGCGCTCCCACTGCTTGCCGCCGATCTTGTCGGCGATGAGCTTGTCGGCCGTCTCGCCGTCGGGAATGCGCAACAGTGCCTCGGCAAGGCACATCAGCACCACGCCCTCTTCGGAGGAGAGCGAATATTCCTGCATGAAGGCATCGACCCCGCCTTGCTGCCGGCGCCCGGCGCGCACCGCCGCGACCAGCTGGCGGGCGAGCTCGGCGACCTGCCGCGACTGCTCAGGCGACAATTGGGCATCGGCGTAGAGCGACTTGACGACGGAGGCTTCGTCCGCAAAGAGAAGTTTCGAGATCGGGGCACGGCTGGGAAGGGCTGGAGATATGGTCATGACGCTGGATATGGTTGAAAGGGCGCCACTGGTTAGCACCTCTTTCGCAAATCCGAAATGACTCTGAAGATCGTCCGTAACATTCTAGACCTGCGCCGGGAGACGGCGTCCTGGCGCGCACAGGGGCTCGTCAGCGCCGTCGTGCCGACCATGGGCGCCCTGCATCGGGGCCATCTCACGCTGGTGCAGGAAGGCCTCAAGCGCGCCGACCGGGTCGTCACCACGATTTTCGTCAATCCGAAGCAGTTCGGACCGCAAGAGGATCTCGGGCGCTATCCACGCACCGAAGCCGCGGATGTCGCCCAGCTCGAGGAAGCGGGCGCCCATCTTGTCTTCGCGCCTCAGCCGAACGAAGTCTATCCGCCTGGCTTCGCCACCAGCATCGTCATGGCGGGTCCCGCCAAGGCCGGGCTCGAGGACAAGTTCAGGCCGCATTTCTTCGACGGTGTCGCGACCGTCGTCGCCAAGCTCTTCACCCAGTCGGAAGCCCAATTCGCCATGTTCGGCGAGAAGGATTATCAGCAGCTCCTGGTTGTGAGACGCATGGCGCGCGATCTCGATTTGCCGATCGAGGTCATCGGCGTGCCGACGGTGCGTGAAGAAAGCGGTCTCGCCCTCTCGTCGCGCAACGCCTATCTGAGCAAGGCTGAGCACCACCAGGCGGCGTCCCTCCACCGGATATTGACCCAGGCGGCGGTCAAGATCAAAGCCGGCCAGAAGCCCACGCGGGCCACGGCGGCGGCCAGGCGGGCTCTGACGACGCGCGGCTTCCGGGTCGATTATGTCGCGGCGCGCAATGCCGAAACGCTGGCCTTGCCGCGCGAGGCGGACGAACCGATGAGGCTCCTCGCCGCGGTCTGGCTCGGCACGACGCGGCTCATCGACAATATCGCGGTCTAGGCCTCATCGACACCCGAAATATCCTGGCGTAAGCTGCCGTACGGGGCGTTCGTCTGACCGGAGGTATTCCGGCGTGAAGTCGAGCTCTCTTCAGTCGAAGCCCGGCGGGAAACAGGTGCCCGGGGAGCTGAGCCGCCTGCGCGACGAGGTCGATCAGCTCAGCCAGGAGCTCGCCGAAGCACGCCAGCAGCAGGCAGCGACTGCCGGGGTGCTCAAGGCCATCAGCCGGTCGAATTTCGACCTGCAGGCAGTGTTGAACACGCTGGTCGAATCGGCCGTCCGTCTGTGCGGCGCCAATTTCGGACAGATCTTCAGATGGGATGGCACTTATCTGCGCTGGGCGGCAGGCTACGCCTTCAGTCCGGAATTTCTCGAGACGCAACGTGAGCTGACCTATCGGCCTGGGCGACAGTCGCTCGTCGCCCGCACCGCACTCAATATGAGTGTCACGGTGATCGACGATGCCCTTGCAGATCCGGAATATGCCTACAAGGAGTATGCGAAGATCGGCAATTACCGCACGATGCTCGGCGTTCCGCTGCTGCGCTCGGGCGAGCTCATCGGCGTCCTGGCACTCGTGCATCAGCGCGTCGAGCCCTTCACCGAGAGACAGGTCGAGCTGGTGACGACTTTTGCTGACCAAGCGGTGATCGCCATCGAGAATGCTCGGCTGTTCGCGGACCTTCAGACACGCAATCGCGAGCTTACCGAGGCGCTTGAGCAGCAGACGGCAACGGCCGAAGTCCTGAAGGCGATCAGCCGTTCGAATTTCGACCTGCAGTCGGTGCTGAACACGTTGGCCGAGTCGGCCACTCGCCTGTGCGGCGCCAATCTGGGGGTAATATTCACGTCGGACGGCACTCATTTGCGCTGGGCTGCCGGATATGCCTTGAGCCCGGAGCTCCTCGAGATCCAGCGGGAACGCGTCTACCAGCCTGGGCGGGAATCGCTGATTGCCCGAACCGCACTCAATATGCGCGTCACGGTCATAGACGATGCCCTTGAAGACCCGGATTACGGCTACAAGGACGATGCACGGACCGGCAAATACCGGTCGATGTTGGGCGTGCCCTTGGTGCGCTCGGGCGAGCTTGTCGGAGTCCTGGGGCTCACGCGTCAGGAGGTCGAGCCTTTCACCGACAGACAGATCGACCTGGTAACAACCTTCGCCGACCAGGCGGTGATCGCCATCGAGAATACCCGGTTGTTCGAAGGACTGCAGACGCGCAACCGCGAGCTGACCGAGGCGCTCGAGCAGCAGACCGCGACCGGCGCGATCCTCAGAGCCATCGCCGCCTCGCCAACGGATATTGGGCCGGTTCTCAACGCCGTGACGGAAAGTGCTGCACGGCTCTGCGAGGCGTATGACTCGGCAATCCTGCTCAGTGAGGGCGATGCGCTCGTCGAGAGCGCGCATTACGGACCGATACCCATCGATTTCGCCCGCTGGCCGATTGGACGCGATTGGGTAACGGGACGGGCGTATGTCGACCGCAAGCCCGTCCATGTGCATGATCTCATGCAGGAAACGGAGGAGTATCCCTTGGGTTACCCGACGGCGAAGCGCCATGGGTATCGCGCGATGCTCGCCGTGCCGCTGCTGCGTAAGGACAAGGCCATTGGCGTGCTGATCATGCGCCGCAGGGAAGTGCGTCCGTTTACCCAGAAGCAGATCGACCTTTTCACCCTATTCGCCGATCAGGCGGCGATCGCCATCGAGAATGCCCGGCTGTTCGAAGAGCTGCAGGCACGTAACCGCGAGCTTACGGAGGCGCTGGAGCAGCAAATGGCAACCGGCACGATTCTGCGCGCCATTGCCGCCTCGCCAACGGATGTCGAGCCGGTTCTCAACACCGTGGCCGAAAGCGCGGCAAGACTATGCGAGGCCTACGATGTGGTGATCCTGCTCGCGGAAGGAAACATGCTCATCACACGCGCGCATCATGGTCCGATACCGCTCAATTTCGTCCAATGGCCGATCGATCGCGATTGGGTTACGGGGCGCGCCTATGCCGACCGCAAGCCCATCCACGTGCACGATATCATCGCGGAGAAAGACGAATACCCCACCGGCTATGCAATGGTGCAGCGCGGCGGTGGTCGAACCGTGCTGGCCATACCGCTGCTACGCGAAGACAAGGCCATCGGCGTGATCGCGATGCGCCGTCATGAAGTACGGCCATTCAGCCAGAAGCAGATCGACCTTCTCGTCATGTTCGCCGATCAGGCGGCGATCGCCATCGAAAACACCCGTCTGTTCGAAGAGGTCAAAACGCGCAACCGCGAGCTGACCGAAGCGCTGGAGCAGCAGATGGCGACCGGCACGATCCTGCGCGCCATCGCCGCATCGCCTACGGACGTGCAGCCGGTTCTCAACACCGTTGCGGAAAGTGCGGCACGGCTCTGCGAGGCCTTCGATGCGATGGTCGTCCTGAAAGTCGACGACACACTTTCGCTCAAGGCCCATCATGGATCAATGCCGACGGTTTCGGAAACCTGGCCGGTCGGGCGCGGCTTGGTGAGCGGTCGCGCCGTTGTCGATCGGGTGCCGGTGCATGTCCATGATCTGCTCGAAGCCGCGGATGAGTTTCCCGTAAGCCATGAACTGGTCGCCTCGGAAGGCCAGCGAACGATCCTCGCCGTTCCCTTGCTCCGCAAGAACGAGGCCATCGGAGCGCTCTGCGTGCGCCGCCACGAGGTCCGGCCTTTCAGCCAGAAACAGATCGACCTCCTTGTCCTGTTCGCCGATCAGGCGGCGATCGCGATCGAGAATGCCCGGCTGTTCGAAGAGCTTCAGACGCGCAACCGCGAGCTCATCCAGGCGATCGAACGGCAGACAGCGACGGCCGAAGTGTTGAAAGCGATCAGCCGTGCGGCCTTCGATCTGCCCGCCGTGCTCCGGACACTCGTTGCATCGGCCGCCCGTTTGTGCGGAGCGAGCTATGGCGGCATCATGCTGCGCGAAGGCGACATGCTGCGCGTTCGAGCACTCTACGGGGGAACCGCAGAGGACGAGGCGGACCTGCAAAGTCGCCTCGCGCCGATCGACCGTAGCCGCATTTCCGGTCGTGTCGTCATCTCCGGCCACATCGAACACATTCCCGATATTCTGGCCGATCGCGAATATGAAGCGCCACTCCCGAGCATCTGGAACACCCGCGCCTTGATGGGCGTTCCCTTGCTGAGAGAGGCAACCGTCGAAGGCGTGTTCTTCCTCGGCCGGCCGCAGCCCGGCACCTTCACCCAGTATCAGAGCGACCTCGTCCAGACCTTCGCCGACCAGGCGGTCATCGCCATCGAGAATGTGCGGCTGTTCGAGGAGGTCAAGGCGCGCACCGGTGAGCTCTCGGAATCGCTCCAACAGCAAATCGCGACCGCCGACGTGCTCAAGGCGATCAGCCGGTCGACTTTCGATCTGCAGGCCGTTCTGAACACGCTGGTGGAATCGGCGGCCCGCCTGTGCGCCGCCAATATCGCGCAGATATTCAGGTGGGATGGTACATGCCTGCGCTGGGCCGCCGGACACGCCCTGGGGCCGGATTATCTCGAAATCCAGCGTGAACGCACCTACAAGCTTGGGCGGGATTCGCTCGTCGGCCGGACCGGCCTCGAGAAACGGACCACGATCATTGCCGATGTCCTGGAAGATCCGGAATATGCCTACAAGGATCATGCGAAGATCGGCCAGATCAGAACGCTTCTGGGCGTGCCGCTCCTGCGTTCAGGCGAGCTGATCGGCGTCATCGCGCTCGCCCATCAGCAGGTCGAACCCTTCACCGAAAAGCAGATCGAGCTGGTGACGACTTTCGCCGACCAGGCGGTCATTGCCATAGAGAACGCCAGGCTGTTCGAGGAGGTGCAGGCACGGACGCGCGAGCTCCAGGAAACGCTCGACTATCAAACGGCCATCAGCGAAGTGCTCAATGTCATCAGCAGATCGCCGTCCGACGTGCAGCCGGTGCTCGATGTGATCCTCCAGACTGCGGTACGCCTGTGCGATGCCGATGGCGGCACGATCGCGCGCGAGCGCAATGGACAATTCTTCCGTTCGGGCCAGGTCGGCTTCTCGCCGGAGTTCATGGAGCTGATGAAGCGCGAGCCGGTCGAATTGTCGCGCGGCACCGCTACCGGACGCACGCTCGTGGATGGCAAGGTCGTTCACATACGCGATGCGGCAACCGATCCCGAATATACTTGGACCGAAGCGCTGAAGCTCGGCGAGCTGCACACATTGCTCGGCGTTCCCCTCTTGCGCGACAAGGTCACGATCGGCGTGATCGCGCTCATACGCCGCACGGTGCGGCCGTTCACCGAAAAGCAAATCGAGCTTGTCACCACCTTTGCCGACCAGGCGGTGATCGCGATCGAGAATGCGCGGCTGTTCGAGGAGGTGCAGGCGCGCACTTCCGATCTCGCCCGTTCGGTCGGTGAGCTCAAGGCGCTGGGCGAAGTCAGCCAGTCGGTCAATTCGACGCTCGATCTCAACACCGTCCTCGAGACCATTGTCGCGAAGGCGGTGCAGCTTTCCGGCACCGATGCCGGCGCCATCTATGTCTATAGCCGGCAGGTGGATCGCTTTCGCCTCAAGGCTACCTACGGAATGAGTGCTGAGCTGATCAAGGCGATCTCCGGTCAGGCCCTGAGGTTGAACGACGCTGGCATGGGTGAGGCCGCGCGATCCCGCCGGCCGGTACAAGCGGAAGATTTGTCCGCGAACCTCCCCTCGCCGACCCACAAGATCGTTCTCGACGCCGGTTTCCGCAGTCTTCTCATCGTGCCATTGCTCAGGCCCAACAAGGTCGTCGGCGCACTCGTCGTCCGGCGCCGCGCGCCGGGGCGCTTTTCCGATTCGACCGTGCGCCTCATGGAGACTTTCGCCGCCCAGTCGGTGCTTGCGATCCAGAATGCCCGGCTGTTCAGCGAGATCGAGGAAAAGGGCCATCAGCTCGAGATCGCCAGCCGCCACAAGTCGCAATTCCTTGCCAATATGAGCCACGAATTGCGCACCCCTCTCAACTCGGTTCTGGGCTTCACGGAAATGCTGGCCGACGGCCTCTATGGCGAACTGCCGGAAAAAGCCAAGGCGACGCTTGGGCGGGTGCAGGCCAATGGACGCCACCTTCTCGGCCTGATCAACGATGTGCTCGATCTGTCCAAGATCGAGGCCGGCCAGCTCACTTTGACTCTCGAGGATTATGCCATCGGTCAGATCGTCAAGACGGTCGCCGCCACCACCGAACCCTTGGCGCGCGCCAAGGGCCTGAAGCTCACGGCAACCGTCGCCGATGGGCTCCCTTTGGGGCGCGGCGATGAACGGCGGCTGCATCAGGTTCTCCTCAATTTGGCCGGCAACGCCGTCAAATTCACCGAAACGGGTTCGATCGAGATCGCCGCCGATGCCAGGGACGGGAGCTTCGAGATCCTAGTGCGCGACACCGGCCCCGGCATCGCGCTCGAGCACCAGACGCGCATCTTCGAGGAATTCCAGCAAATCGACGACAGCAATACGCGCCAGAAGGGCGGCACCGGGCTCGGCCTCGCGATTTCCAAGCGCATCGTCGAAATGCACGGCGGATCCATCAGTATCGAGTCCATGCCGGGCGCGGGCTCGACCTTTCGGGTCAAAATTCCGGTCAGGGCCGGTGAAGGGATGGCAGCGGCATGAGCAAACGCATCCTCATGGTCGAGGACACCGAAGACAATCGTCAGATCCTGCGCGACCTCTTCGCTGCCACGGATTATGAGCTCATCGAGGCAGCGGACGGCGCCCAAGGCCTTGCCATGGCGCGGACCCACAAGCCCGACCTCATCCTCATGGACATCCAATTGCCGGTGCTCGATGGATATGAGACCACACGGCGCATCAAGGCCGATCCGGCGCTGCGCGATATTCCGGTCATCGCGGTTACATCCTATGCATTGTCCGGCGATGAGACGAAGGCGCGCGCCGCGGGCTGCGATGCCTACATCACCAAGCCGTTCAGCCCGCGCCTGCTTCTGGCCAAGGTTCGTGAATTCCTGATGTAAAGGCGGCCTCACTTGCGCGATCCTCCCCTCATTCTCGCCGTGGACGATATGCCCGAGAACCTGGAAATCCTGCGGGTCCGACTGGAGGCCAACGGTTATGAGGTGACGACGGCGGCAGATGGCGAGGAGGGTCTCGCGGCAGCGCGCCGTCTCGTCCCCGACCTGATCCTCCTCGACATCATGATGCCGAAGCGCGACGGCATCAGCGTCGTGCGCGAGCTGAAGGCCGATCCGGCTCTGCAGGCGATACCGGTTGTCCTCATCACCGCCAAATCGGACACGCGCGATGTCGTCGAGGGCCTCGATGCGGGCGGCGATGATTTCCTGTCCAAGCCGTTCGAGCATGCAGCCCTCCTCGCCCGCGTGCGCTCGATGCTGCGCCAGAAGCAGTTGCATGACCGGGTCCAGGAAATGGCCGCGAATCTCGCGGTCTGGAACCAGTCTCTCGAGCAGAAAGTCGCAGCCCAAGTCGCGGAAATAGAACGGGTCAACCGGCTGAAACGCTTCCTTCCCGAGCAAGTGGCCAATCTCGTGGTGGCGTCCAGCGCGGCGGATGATCCGCTCAAAAGCCACCGGCGCGAGGTGACCGTGGTGTTCTGCGATCTGCGCGGCTTCACCGCTTTCGCCGAGATCGCCGAGCCCGAGGAAGTGATGGTCGTGCTCGGCGAATACCATGCCTGCCTTGGCGCGCTGATCGATCATCACGAGGGAACCCTCGAAAGGTTCATTGGCGATGGAGCGCTCGTCCTGTTCAACGACCCGCTGCCCTGCCCCGATCATACCGAGCGTGCGGTCCGCATGGCGCTCGCCATGCGCGATGAGGTCGGGTTGCTCGGCCAAAAATGGCAGCGCAACGGCCATTCGCTGGGCTTCGGCATCGGCATAGCGCGCGGCCATGCGACGATCGGAAAGATCGGCTTCGATCGGCGCGCGGACTATGCGGTCATCGGCAGCGTGCCGAACCTTGCCGCCCGTTTATGCGAAGAGGCGAAAGCCGGGCAGATATTGGCGAGCCAGCGCGCCTTTGCTCCGATAGAATCCCATGTCGAGGCCCGCTCGCTCGGCGAATTGACGCTCAAGGGATTCCACCGCCCGATGGCGGCTTTCGATATCACCCGCTGGGTAACCTAAAGCCTCTTCGCCAGGATCAGTCGGCCTTCGCTGTCAAAGCCGAGGCGGTCATAGAAGGCTTTGAGATCGTGCGCCTCCTGGGCGTAGGGCGTCACCGTCACCTGATAGAAGCTGGCGCCGCGGCCTTTGAGGAAATCCTCGATCGCGAGGACAAGCCGCCGTGACAGGCCATGGCCACGCCATTCCGGCAGGACATAGAGATCGCCCATTTCGGCGCCCCAGCCAAATTCAATGCCGAATTCGAGCGATATGGTGGCAACACCAATCGCCTTGCCCAGATTTTCGGCAATGAAGAGGCCGCAATTGTCGAGCCCGGCCATCTCGGCGGTGTGGCGGCGGATCACCTCGTCCGGCGTATCGAAACCTTCCTCGCGGAAGAACCGGATGAGGAGGTCGCAAGCCTGGGTGAGATCGTCGCCGCTGCCGAGCCTGCGGATCAGGACCTCGCTCATAGGAGGCCGAGCTCGATCAGCTCCTTGCGCATCTTGGGCGGAATGTCCTTGCCGCGCTCAGCCCTAGGCAGGTCGCGCGGCGCATCCTCATCCTTGAAATAGCGCCAGCCCTGGAAGGCACGGCGCGGCATCGGCTGGACCGGCACCACCTGGTGCTTGAGCTCGATCCGGCAGCGCTCGATGCCGTCCTTGCCGGTCACCGGCACAAGATCGGCAATGGGGGTGCGGCACAGGACGACGCCGCGGATGACCCAATAGAGCGAGCCCCCGGGCAGGATCTCGTCCTTGCGGCGCGGAAACATGCGCGTCGTGTGGCTGAACTTGTCGCGGCCGGCCTTCGCGTCCTTGAGCCAGCGGTACATGTCGTCGATATCCTCGCTACCGACGGAGAGCTTGATGATATGGAGAGCCATTGGTCACTGTCGTTCTTTGAAACCCGGCATATTATGCTACGATCCGGCCATGCGGACAAACGGCGGCAGCGGCGTTTCCCGCAAATGCTGTGAATAACTGGGAGATTGACCATGAGCGTCGCCAAAGTCATCGAACTCACCAGCGCCTCCTCGAAAAGCATCGAGGATGCCATCGAACAGGGCGTCAAGCGTGCCGACCAGACGCTCGATCAGGTCGAAGGCGTCTGGGTGCAGGACATCAAGGCGACGGTCAAGAACGGCAAGATCGCCGAATGGCGGGTCAATATGAAAGTGACCTTCCTGCTCAAGAACTAGTCCTCACTCGACTTCCTCCCGAGCGATGATCCAGGTTTCCTCACGGGCCGCCTTCTCCCAGGCCTTGAAGGCTGGCGTCGCGAGCACCGCCTCCATATAGGCACGGCTTTCGCCGGACACCTTGATGTCATAGGTGTCGAAACGGGTCACGACCGGCGCGAACATCGCGTCGGCATTGCTGAAGGGCCCGAACAGGAATCTGCCCTTCCGGCCATGGGCCCTGCGGCACTCACGCCAGAGCGCGTCGATGCGCGCAACATCGGTCTTCACCGTCTCGTTCATCGCGACCGCTTTGCGCGGCCGGCGCAGATTCATCGGGCAGGCGCTTCTCAGCGCGGCGAAGCCACAATGCATCTCGTTCGCCACCGAGCGCGCCGCGGCACGGGCGGCCTTGCCTTCCGGCCAGAGTTTCTTTTCCGGAAACATCTCGGCCAGATATTCGAGAATGGCGAGCGATTCCCACACCGTCAGCTTGCCGTGATGCAGCACCGGCACAAAGCCTGCCTCCGAATGCTCGGTGATGTGTTTCTTGGTCTGCGGCTGATCGAGCGGGATGATCGTTTCCTCGAAGGGGATATGCGCCATGGTGAGCGCCATCCAGGGCCTGAGCGACCAGGAGGAGTAATTCTTGTTGCCGATGACGAGATGGAGCTTCGCCATGGATGCCTCTCACTTGCTCTTCTTTTCCGGCAGCTTCTCGACGGCGCCACCCGCTTCCTTCCAGGCCGTGAAACCGCCCGTCATGTTCTTGACGGGCTTCACGCCCATCTTCTGCAAGATCTGCGTCGCGAGCAGCGACCGCCAGCCCGAGGCGCAGTGGATGATGAAGGTCTTGTCTTCGGCGAAGATGGGCTTGTGATAGGGGCTTTCCGGATCGACCCAGAATTCGAGCATGCCGCGCGGCGCATGGAATGATCCCGCAATGCGGCCCTCGCGTTCGAGCTCGCGGATATCGCGGATGTCGACGATGACCACGTCATCGCGCTCGTGAAGGGCAATCGCATCGGCGGCCGCAATGCTCTCGACCTCGGCCTCGGCTTTCGCCATCAGCTCCTTATAGCCGTGGATGATTTTTTGCGGCATGCGCCTTCCCGGAGAAGGCGGCTACAGTCGCGCCAAGTCCGGCGGCGGTCAAGCGCTAAGAAGGCGCAAGAATTTCTCTTTCAAATCTGGCCGATACGCGAAAGCGCCACGACGCTCATGGCCAGAATGGCGATCACATAGAGATAGAAAATCGCCGGAACCTTTGCACGCATACGCAACATGACACTCTCCCAAACCTGCTGACCATTGCGCAAAATCGTTAAACAGACGTGGAAGAGGCCTTAACACGGCATTCACCATGCCGCTGTGCGCATTGTCACATCGAGCGCGGCAGATAGCGCCAGGCGACGAGGCCAACGATCGCGAGCCAGGCGCCCAGGATGTAGAACACGCTGCCCAGCGGGAAAGCGAGCAGCACGAAGGAATAGATGAGCGAGGGCAGAAGATCGGAGAGATCGATATAGCTGCGGTAGACGCCGGTCATTTGCGGGCGCTCATGCGCTCTGACCGAGCGCAGATAGGGAATGCCCCCTACCCCGTCCAAGGCGGAATTTGCGGTCGAGCCGATAAGGAGGCAAATCGCCGCCATCAAGGGCTGGGCGGTCCCGGCATAGCCCGCGCCAATGACCGCAAGGGCGGCGACCGCATAGGAGCCGGCGATCACCTTGCGCACGCCGATGCGCTCGGACATCCGCCCGGCGAGATAGGCCATGATGAGGCCGAGCTGGCTCAACGAGATCAGGAGCCCGCTCGCCTCCTTGCCGAGATTGCCCTCGATCATGAGCAGCGAGCCATAGACGAAGAAGGTCGTCCAGAAGCAGGACCGGCCGAAGGCGATGATCCAGGCGAGCCTGAGACGTGGCTGGCTGACGAAGCGCCCGACATTGGTCCATGGGTTGTGCGGCCTCGAACGGGCGGCGCGGATGATGGGATGGTCGTTGAGGCGCAGATACCAGAAGAACGCCACCACCAGGCAGCAGGCGGCAATACACAAGAGCTGCGGCGCCCAGGGACCGTAGGTCTCATAGAGCCAGACGCCGAGAAAGGGACCGATGGTCCAGGAAGCGGCCGAGAAGGCGAGCCGCAAGGGCTCGGACCTGACCAGATCGACCTTGCGGATGTGGTCGAGAATGTAGAGCGCCAGCGCGATATTGAGCGTCGCCGCGCCGACATTGCGCAAATACATGCCGGCAACCTGTCCCGGCAGCACATCGGTGGCAAAGGCGATCGAGGCCAGGATGAGGCCACCCACGCCGCCCGTATAGATCCAGCGGCGCGGCACATAGCGGAAGACGAGCGGCAGCATCAGGGTCGACGTCAGGACGGCAAGGCTCACGCAAGTGAACAGCACACTGACTTTCTGGCTCGACTGCAGGAGATCATGCGCCTGGACCGAGACGACGGTCGAGATGAGGGCGCGGGCAAAGGATTCGATGGCGAAGAGCGAGGCGAAAGCCACTGCCCCGCGCTTGGGCGGTGCCGTAGTCCAGACGAGCGAAGAGGCTTCGGAAGCCATAGGCGGGAAAACTCGAGATGCGCCTGAAAAAAGCACCGGTAGGGCAGGATTCGCAAGAATTATCCCGGCAGATCATTCATGCGCTTCCATCATGACTGAGCGGGTGAATGGCCCTCACCAAGACGAGGTTCCATTTCATAGCTTCATGCATAAATGTGCGCGCAATTGTTGCAGAAAACCCGGTTCCCCTTTCGGTTGTCCCCCTCTAAACAGCGGCCATGCAGGTTCATTCGGAGAAACAGTCGGTAGCCCTCGTCTCGATGCTCGCCAGCGCCGGCCTCGCCATCGCCAAGCTGGTGGCCGGCCTGTTGACGGGCTCGCTCGGCATCCTGTCGGAAGCGGTCCACAGCTTCACCGACTTCTGCGCCACGGTGATCACTTTCTTCGCCGTGCGCATGGGCGACCAGCCGCCGGACGACCGGCATCACTACGGCCATGCCAAGTTCGAGAGCATGGCGGCGCTGGCCGAGACCGGCTTGTTGCTCGGCACGACGGGCTGGATCGCCTATGAAGCCATCCGTCGGCTTCTCTCCGGCGAGACCCACATCCTCTTTGCCTGGTGGGCGACGGCCATCATCGTCGCCTCGATTGTCATCGATTTCTTCCGGGCCCGCGCTCTGAGCCGGGTCGCCACGGCGACGTCGAGCGAGGCGCTCGCGGCCGATGCGCTCAATTTCACCTCCGACATGTGGAGCTCGCTCGCCGTCCTTGCCGGGCTCGCCGCCGTGTGGCTCGGCTATCCGGCCGCCGATTCGATCGCCGCTTTGATCGTCGCCGCCGTCATGATGGTGGCGGCGGTGCGGCTCGGTGCACGCACCCTCGACACGCTGCTCGATGCGGCACCGGGCGGCGCCACCGAGGACATCCGCAAGATCGTCGAAGGGACGGACGGCGTCCTGTCGCTCGCCCGCCTGCGCATCAGGCCCGCCGGCGCCACACTCTTCACCGGCGTCGTGGTGACGGTGCCGCGCACCATGCCGATCGACGACATGATCGCGCTGCGCCAGAAAATCGCCCGCGACATCAAGATCCGCTACCCCAACGCCGATGTGACGGTCACCACCGATCCGGTGGCGCTCGATGATGAATCCATTTCCGAGCGGGTGCGCCTCATCGCCCAGCGCCAGGGCCTCGCCATTCATCATCTCACCATCCAGCGCGTCGGCATAAGGACGGCCGTCAGCTTCGATCTCGAGGTCGAAGGCTCGATGACGCTCGAGGACGCGCATGAGAAGGCGACGATGCTCGAGGCCGCCATTCGCCGCGAGCTCGGCGAGGATGTCGAGGTCGAAAGCCATATCGAGCCTTTACCCGAAAGGGTCCTGCCCGGCGAAGACCTGCCCGCCCACGACAAGGAGGCGATCGAGACCATGCTGCGCAAGCTCGTCGCCGGCGAAAGCCGCATCAGCGATATCCATAATGTCCGGGTCAGGCGCAACAGCGAGGGGCTCTTCGTGCATTATCATTGCCGCTTCGACCCATCCGAGACGATCGAGACGGTGCATGAGGTCATCGACCGGATCGAGACCGAGCTTCAGCATGAGGAGCCCCGGATCAAGCGGGTGATCGCCCATGCCGAACCCATCGGCCGTGCCCGGCATTGAAAGGGATTGGGCCATGAACATCCTACGCCAGGAAGACTACAAGGTGATGCCGTGGAAGAATGGCGGCGGCGTCACGACCGAGATATGGGTCTCGCCCCCGGGCTCGGGCCTTGCCGGCACGCCGTTCCAATGGCGGGTCAGCATCGCTGATGTCGCGTCGGATGGCCCCTTCTCCAAATTCCCGGGCTACGACCGGCATATCATGTTGCTCGACGGCGCCGGCATGCGGCTCGAAAGCGAGGACAACGGCGCAATCGAGCTTGCTCGCTATCACCCGGCCGCATTCTCAGGCGACTGGGCGGTCACCGGCAAGCTCGCGGACGGTCCGGTGCGCGACTTCAACCTGATGGTGGCGCGCCATTTCGGCCAGGGATCGCTCAGCTGCCAGAGAGTGACAGCGCCTTTGCCTTTGACCGGCGACGGCACGACACGCCTCATCCATGCGATCGACGGCGAACTATCGCTCGCCGGTCATATCATCGGGTCGGGCGAGACGGTGATAGTCACCGGGATGGAGAGCGGGGTCCTGGCCCCTCTCGAGGCGGACGCTCTCATCGCGCTCTGCACCATTCACCAGGGCCAGGGTGTACGCATGTAGCGCAAATAGGGTGTGCGGATGCCGTTTCTTTCATAAAAGCGCTTTAGCTTCCCATCCGTCTCATCGACCATCCAGAAGACCTGGGTCGCGCCCTTTTCATCCGCCTGGCGGTAGACGGCCCTGAGCAATGCCTCGCCCACGCCCTTGCCGCGGGCGCGGTCCAGGACGAAGAGATCCTGCAGGAAGGCGATATCGGAGGCGGTCCAGGCAAAGGGCGTCAAGCTCACCGTGGCGAAGCCGATGGCCTCACCTTGGGGTGTGAAGGCGAGCAGGATCTGAAGACCGCTGTCCGTCGCCAGTGCCCGAGCCCAGGTTCTTTCCGTGACATCGGCGGGGACGGCACCTTTCATGTGGCGCTGCCATTCAAGCCAAAGCCTCAGCCAGGCGTCCTTGTCCTGAGGCCGTGCCGGTGCAACCCGGATGCCGGGCTCGGTCACGCCAGCCATAGCGCCGCGAGCCCCAGGAAAGCGAAGAAGCCGACTACGTCCGTCACCATGGTGACGAAGACGCCCGATGCAATCGCCGGATCGATATCCCAGTAATCGAGCGTCAAGGGCACCAATATGCCGGCGAGTGCTGCGGCGAAGAAGTTGATGATCATGGCCGCACCGATGATGAGCCCGAGCTCGTCGGAGCCGAACCACCAGAAGGCCATGCCGCCGACCAGCAGAGCGAAGATCAATCCGCTCAACAGGCCCGAGGCGCATTCGCGCAAGATGACCTTGAGGGCGTTGAAGGGGCCGAGATCGCGCATGGCGAGCGCTCGCACCGCTACCGTCATGGTCTGGGTGCCGGCATTGCCGCCCATCGAGGCGACGATCGGCATGAGCACGGCCAGCGCCACCATCTGGTGGATGGTGGCATCGAACCAGGAGATCACCCAGGAGGCGAGGAGTGCGGTGAAGAGATTGAGCAGGCGCCAGGAGAAGCGCGATTTCGTCGTTCGCCAGACGCTGTCATTGACCGTCTCCTCGCTGGTGACGCCGCCCAGATGGAGAATGTCCTCTTCCGCCTCCTCCTCGATGACGTCGACGACGTCGTCGACCATCAGCACGCCGACCAGGCGCTTGTCGGCATCGACGACCGCCGCCGACACCAGATTATACTGCTTGAACTTGAAGGCGATGTCGGTCTCCTCGTCGGTGACCGAGAAGACCGTCTGCTCCTTTTCCATGATCGCGGAAATCTTGCGGTCGCGCTTGTTGCGCAGGATCCGGCTGACCGGGACGACGCCGGTCAGGTGGAAGCTCGGATTGACGACATAGATCTCGACGAAGTCTTCCGGCAGCTCCGCTTCGCTGCGCATATAGTCGATGGTCTGGCCGATCGTCCAGAATTCGGGGACGGCCACGAATTCGGTCTGCATCAGGCGGCCGGCGGTGCCCTCGGGATATTCGAGCGCGCGGTTGAGGGCGACCCGGTCCTCACGCGAGATCTTGGCCAGGATCTCTTCCTGCTCCTCCTTGGGAAGATCCTCGATCAGATAGGCGGCGTCATCGGTGTCGAGCTTCTTGATGGCGGAGGCGATGACGTCGGCCGGCAGGGCTTCCATCAGCTGGTCGCGCACCCCCTCATCGAGCTCGGCCAGGGCCTCGCCGTCGAAAGAACGGCCAAGGCCCGTGATCAGGCCTACACGCTCATCGGGCTCGAGCGCCTCGATGAGGTTGGCGAGGTCGGCCGCATGGAGGTTCTTCGCCTCGGCGCGCAGCGCCTCGTTGTCGCCAGAGGTCAAGCCCGCACGGATCGCGGCGATGAATTCCGGGGCGAGCGACCCCCATTCATCGCGAATCTGCTTCACCGTGATGATGATATCCGCCATTTCGCCCGCCGATTGCCTTTTATCCACACTCCGTGGCACAGTTCAGAGGACCCTTTCAAGAGCAAGAGCCATCATGCGCAAAATCGAGGACGCCGAGCGGATCGTCACCAATATCAAGACCACCAGGTTCAAGCCCTATGTGGTGGACGGCAAGGTGCTCACCGACCAGAGCTATCTGCAGCTCGACGAGACTTTCCCGGAAAGTGCCGGATTCTACATCTATCGGATGGAGCCCGGCGCCTCGAGCCAGCCGCATG
Organism: Pseudomonadota bacterium; assembly: GCA_021828105.1. Classification (GTDB taxonomy): domain Bacteria; phylum Pseudomonadota; class Alphaproteobacteria; order Rhizobiales; family Aestuariivirgaceae; genus Taklimakanibacter. The sequence goes on along the minus strand of JAKATG010000015.1, from coordinate 119,322 downwards.
AGCATACCTGCCATGAGCAGTTCCTGATGATCGAGGGCGAGCTCATCGACAATGACGGCTATGTCTACAAGCCCGGCGATTTCGTGCTGCTCAAGGAGGGCACCCAGCACAATTCCTACACCAAGACCGGCGCCACCATCGCCGTCTTCGTGCGCGAGATCGAGCGCAATCTCTAGGACCGTCCGATCGACCGCCCATGAAAACCGAGACACTGGCGAAGTTCGCCTGCGCCTATTCGGGCATGGTCTGGGGATTGTTCTGGATCCCGATCCGCAGCCTCGATCAGGCCGGGATCGGCGGCCTGTGGGCGACCTTCTTTTTCTACACCCTGCCCTTCGCGCTCTGCCTGCCCATACTGCTCGTCAGGTGGCGGCCGACGGTCGCGGGCGGACTCTGGCTGCAGCTCTTAGGGTTCATGGCGGCCTTGAGCCTGGTGGCTTATTCCGTGTCGATCCTCTACACCGATGTCGTTCGCGCGACGCTCCTCTTCTATCTGACGCCCTTATGGAGCACGCTCCTCGCCCGGATCTTCCTCGGCGAACCGATCACCCTGCTGCGCTGGGTCGCCATGGCGGTGGCGCTCCTCGGCATGCTGGTCATCTTCCGTGCCGATGCCGGCATTCCGCTGCCCGAGCGGCCGGGCGACTGGATCGCGCTCGGCTCGGGCTTCCTGTGGTCGGTCGCCGCGATCCTGCTGCGCGCCGACAAGGAAAGTGCCGCCATCGACCTGGTCGTCCAGAACTTCATCTGGTCGGCGGTGGTCGCGGCGGCGCTCCTCTTGTTCCTCGGGCCCGATCCTTCGACCTCACCGCCCCTTGCCGTCTATCTGGCGCAATTGCCCTGGCTCGTGCCGACTATCCTCATCGTGGTGATGACCGGTGTCTTCGCCTCCATGTGGGGCACGCCCAAGCTCAATCCGGGCCTCGTCGGCCTCCTGTTCATGACCGAGATCAGCGTCGGCGCCATCACCGCGGCCCTCTGGTCGGGCGATCCCTTCGGCTGGCGCGAGGCGATCGGCATCATCCTGATCTCGGTGGCCGGGATGATGGAAAGCCTGTGGGAGCTGTGGCGAAGGCGCGGGGCGGCGGTCCAGCTGCGGTGACCGGCCCCATGCTTGGCAAAGACGGAAACCTTCGCTATGCCGGAAGCTGATGGTTTGATCGCGTTTGCAAGGACGACATGATGGTGCAGGTGAAGAAGGTCGAAGTCCGCGAGGCCATCGTCGATGCGGCGGCGCGGCTGTTCGTCGACAAGGGCTATGTCGGTACCTCGACGAACGAGATCGGACAGCGCGCCGGTGTGGCGCCCTCGGCCATCTATACCTATTTCGATTCCAAGCTGGCGCTGTTCTACGAGGTGTTCAGCCCGTGGCTGAAGACGCGGCTCGAGCAGCTCGACCATGAGATCAAATCGGTGAGCGGCCACCGCGCCAAGGTGCGGCGGATCATCGAGGCGATCTGGCGGGACATTCCCCATGAGCAGAATTTCTTCGCCAACAATCTGATGCAGGCGGTGTCGATGGCGACACCGGCCGACCACTATAGCGGCGAGCTCCTGGAATGGTGCGAGCAGCGCGTGGCCAGAATGCTGAAGGCCGCCGAGCCAAAACCGCTGCACAGTCTCCACCACTATGCCAGCCTCTCGCATGTGCTCTTCATGTCGTTCAACGGCTTTGTCGCCGGCGCCTATCTCGGCGTGCGGGGCGACAAGACGCTGCCCGCGATCGACACGATGACCGATCTCATCATCGGCGCGCCGGCGCCCGGCCTGAAGCCCGTGGACGGCGCGGGAAGCTCCTCCAGCTAGCTCACCAGCCCACAGTCGCGAGTCAGTGAGATGGAAGGCTTTAATCCAGTTAGACAAGTAGAGGAAAAAGTCCTTACTGCTTTGGAGTCACTCGGCTTTGAAAAGGTCAGAGCGAGATCTCAGTTCAAGGCCGTCAAGAAGATCAAGCCCGAATTCGAAGCATACTTCTTCTCAGGTGTAATGAAACGCGGCGGAAAGATTCTGATCCAACCGGTTGTGGGTATGGACTTTCTGCCGCTCCGACGTGCTCTTGAAATACATGAATCGAATCCGACTACACAAGTGTGCCACTGTTACTTGGGACTCCTTGATAGCAGCAACATTTGGACCACAATGGAGCTGACCAAAAACGCATTGGAGGACGATGGAGCAGAAGTAATCAGAGATATTTTGCTCCGATTTGCTTTGCCTGAGTTAGTGTCTCTAAGCTTTGTTGAAAAGATCAAGAGTCTATTTGAAGATGTTGTGCATCATCGGAGCACAAGTCAATTTGCTGTAATCCAAGAGCATCTGAAGCTAGAAGTTTTGGAAAGACTACTTTCAGAAAACTCTTTTGGACGCTTCAACTAAGGCCATCGTTCAGAGGACGAGAGAGAGTCCAGGGTCTCGATGTCGGCCAGCATCGCCATGCTGGCGAAGGAGGCTTCCGCTGCCGTCTTGTTCGCCGAGGCGCAGCAGTCGCGCACCATGGTGACGAAATAGCCCAGATCCGCGGCGTGCCTGACGGTGTGCTCGACCGAATATTGGGTGGCGAGCCCGGCCACAGCTACATGGGTGACGCCCTGCGCTGTGAGGATCTCCTCGAGCCCGGTCCGGTGGAACGCGTTGTTGCAGGCATGAACGAGCGTTACGTCGCCGGGGGCGGGTTCGAACTCTTGCATCGGTGCCGCGCCCCATGAGCCCCGCCTGAGGGCGCCGAGCGTCTCGACGGTGCTGAACAGACGGCAGTTCCGCGGCAGGTCGGCATAGTCGGCCCGAAAGGCGATATGGACGTGGATCACGAGCCAGCCCGCCTGCCGCGCGCTCGCAATGAGAGTCCTTGCGGCATCGAGAAAGCGATCGACACCCCCCGCCGCGCGATCCACCGCGAAGGGGATCTTGCCGTCCGGGTGGCAGATGTCGTTCTGGAAGTGAAGGGCGATCAGTGCCTTGTCCATGATGTCACGCTGTTGCGCTGAAATACCTTATGGCGAAATCGACCCATTCCGGCGCGTCCCAGTCGGGATGCTCGGCGCGGATTTTCGGCGCGAGAGATGCAACGATCGCATCGGCGGTCTTGCCGGCCTTGACCTCGGCGGCGACCCGGGATTTGAGGTCGAGGATATAGCGACGCACGGCGGCCAGGACCTCGGGGCCACCGGGCGAGCCGTGACCTGGAACGACGATCTTCGGCTTCCTGGCTTCGAGTGCCGCCAGAACAGTGGCCCAGTTGGCGGCGTCGAGATCGGCATCATCGGGCGGAAACCAGGGGAAGATCGGGAAGATACGCTCCTCGGCGAGGTCGCCGGCGAAGAGGACGCCCGCATCCGGAACGCTGACCACCTGGTCGCCCCTTGTGTGGGCGAGCCCATAGGTGCTGAGCTCCACACGGCGTCCGCCCAGGTCGATGGTCGTCGATGCGCCGTCATAGACCTCATCGGGCATGACGAGCTCGGTGCCTTCCAGTGCGGCGGCGACGCCCGGACCGAATGTGCGGAACATGCCGAGATAGGCTTGACCCTTGGCGGCGAACTCGTCGCGCTGGGCCGCGTTATAGAGGATGGCGGCCTCGCCCTTGAAGACCTGCGCGCCGAAGCCGTGCTCGGGATGGAAATGGGTGAGCGTCAGGATCAGCCTTTTGCCCTGGGCCAGGCGCCTGGCGACGTCGAGCACCTTGCGGCCGTTCTCAGGCCCCATGCCGGTGTCGACGACGAGCGCCGCCTCCTCTCCCACGACGATTCCGATATTGGGCACCAGGGGCACGCGCCGGTCGCGGATGACGTGGACACCCGGCGCGATCTCGACAAGCGCATGGGGATCGACATTGGGCGGGGGTGGCATCGTATCGGTCATATCTCAAGTCCTCGTCTGCGGTTGGGTTTTTGGAAGCGCGATCTCGCGCCCGCCGGCGATGCCGTTCGGGCGGAAGAGGATGATGATGAGCATCAGCAAGGCGAGAATGGCATCGCCGAAGCCCAAAGGGGCGGCGAGCCTCGTCGCGCCGATGGTGACGCCGACTTCCGCCTGGCGCAGCAGCTCGGCGAGCAGCGTGATCACGATGGCGCCGAGGACCGCGCCGGTCAGGCTGTGCATCCCGCCGATCACCAGCATGGCGATGATGAGGAAAGTGAGATCGAGATAGAAGGTCTCGACCCGGGCGGTTCCGAGGAAATGGACGAGCAGCACGCCTGAGATGCCCGACAGGAAGGCGCTGACGACGAAGGCGAAGAGGCGGTGCGCCACCAGGCGGACGCCCGATGCGGCGGCGGCGACCTCGTCCTCGCGCGATGCCCTGAGCAGCAGCCCTGAGCGCGATTCCTGATGCAGGAAGGCGACGGCGATCGCGATGACGGCCCAGCCCGCGGCGGTCCACAGGCCGACATAGATCGGCAGGCCCATCAGCGAGTTCTGGCCGCCCGTCACCGAGGACCAGTTGCCGATCACGACATAGAAGACGACAAGCACCGCGAAGGTCGCGATGCTGGCGGAAATGCCCGAAAGGCGCATCAGCGGAAAGCCTGTGACCAAGGCGACGATGGCGGCGGCGAGCCCGCCCGCCAGAGCGCCCGCGATCGCCGGCCATTCCGCCCTCACCAGGAAGGCCGGCAGGTCCGGCAGGAACACGCCCTTCGCCGCGGCCGGCATGGTCAGCAGGGCCGAGACGTAAGCGCCGATCGCCATGAAGGCGACGTTGCCGAAAGACAGCACGCCGGAATTACCGACGAAGACATAGAGGCCGACGACGGCGACGAGGTTGATGAGGCCCTGGGTGATGCGCCGCTGCATCACGGCCGGCGCCAGCTCCGCCAAACCCGCAAGCGCCAGCACGATGACGATGAGAGCCACCAGCGGAAACCATCTGCTTTGCATGAGCGAAGCCATCTAGATCCGCTCCCTGAGGCCGCGCGCCGGGATGAGGCCTTGCGGCCGGACCAGCAGGACCACGGCCACCGCGAGGAACAGGAAGGCTTCGCGGAAGACGCGCAGCTCGGGCGGCAGCAAGGCCTGCAGCAGGATGGTGGCGACACCGACCAGGAAGCCGCCGAATGCCGCTCCCGGCAGGCTGCCCAGGCCGCCGATGACGGTGCCGACGAAAGCGATGATGACCAGCTGCAGGCCCATGCGCGGCTGCACCAGCCCGGTCTGCGCCACGAACAGGCAAGCGACCGCGGCGGCCAGCAGTCCGCTGATCGCAAAAGCGGCAGCGATGACCCGGTTGGCGCGCACGCCCAGCACTTCCGCCATGCGGAAGTTCTCGGCCGCCGCACGCATCTCGAGGCCAAGGCGGGTCGATTTCAGGAACCATGTCGTGCCGATGAGCAGCACCAGGCTGACCAGGATGGTGACGAGCTGCAGGAGCTGCAGCCTGATGCCCAACACTTCCACCTGGCCCGCCAAGGCCGGCAGGAAGTCGACGCCCTTGGGCCGCGAGCCGACCAGCATGATCATCACCTTCTCGATGAAGAAGCTCACCGCGAAGGAGGCGATCAGCAACATCGCAGGGTCGGCGCCGCGCAACGGGCGAAAGGCGGTGCGCTCGACGGCGAGCGCCAGCAGTGCCGCGGCGATGATCGCGCCCAGCACGGCGAGCACCGGCGAGGCCGTGAACAGGAGAAGCACGGCATAGCCCGCGATGGTGATCAATTGCGCATGGGCGAAGTTGATGAGCCGCATGACGCCGAAGATGAGGCCTATGCCGAGCGCGGTCAGCGCATAGAGCCCGCCGACGCTGACGGCATCGACCACGACCTGCAGCATCCGCCCGATCATGGGACACCCGGTCCGGCCGACATCGCCACGCCGAAATAGGCGGCATCGAAGCTCTCCTGACGCCGGATCTCGTCAGGCGTTCCCGTCAGCGTGAAGGTCCCCCTGCTCATCACGCAGGCGCGATCGGCGAGCGCGAAGGCGCGGGCGGCGTTCTGCTCGACCACCAGAAGCGCAACGCCTCGGTCGCGGATCTGGCGCAGCAAGGCATAGACCTTGTCGACGATCGCAGGTGCGAGACCGAGCGATGGCTCGTCGAGGATCAGCAAGCGCGGCCGCGAAAGCGTGGCCCTGGCGATCGCCAGCATCTGCTGTTCGCCGCCCGAAAGCTGGCCGGCCGGCTGGTCGCGGCGCTCGCCGAGAATGGGAAAGTCGCCGAACACGGCGTCGATGTCGGATAGGATCTCGCCGTCGCGGCGTATGGTTGCGCCGAGGCGCAGGTTCTCGAGCACGGTGAGGCCGCCGAAGATGTTGCGGCCTTCCGGAACGAGCGCGATGCCGTGGCGCACGACATCCGACAAGGCTTGTCCGCGCGCGGGCATGCCGGCGCGCTCGATCGTTCCGGCGGCAGGCGGCACAATGCCGGCGATGGCCGACACCAGCGACGTCTTGCCCGCGCCATTCGGCCCGATGATCGCGACCGCCTCGCCTTCATGCACCCTGAGATCGACCCCTTGCACAGCAGCGACGCCGCCATAGCGTATGACGAGGCCCTGCACATCGACCAGGCACGCACCGGCGGGTGGATTGACGGGCGCGCTCATGCCGCCGTGCTGCCGAGATAAGCGGTGCGCACGGCCGGGTCGATTCTGATTTCGTCCGGCAATCCTGCGGCGATGGTCCTGCCGCCGCCCAGCACGTGAACGCGATCGCAGAGGCTCATGACCAGCGCCATATTGTGCTCGATGACCAGGATGCCGCAGCCGCAACGGTCGCGGATCGCGATGATCGAGCGCTTCAGCTTCTCGGCCTCGGCACTGGCCAGTCCGGCCGCCGGCTCGTCCAGCAGCAGGAAGCGCGGCTCGAGGGCAAGGGCGCGCGCCAGTCCGACGCGCCGCTCCTCGCCATAGCTCAAGGCGCTCGCCGTCAGAGCGGCACAGTGCTGGAGCTCGAGATCGGCCAGCATCGCAAGGGCCTCCCGCCTCGCTGCAGTACGGCGCATGCCCCGCGCTACCAGGCCGACCTCGACATTCTCGGCGACCGTAAGCCTTGGGAACAACCGCACCGCCTGGAAGGTGCGCACGATGCCGGCTTGCGCGAAGGCCGCCGGCTTGAGCCCGGTCATGTCGCGTCCGGCGAGTCTGACCGAGCCCGCATGCGGGCGCTGGAATCCCGACAGGATGTTGACCAGCGTGGTCTTGCCCGCGCCATTGGGCCCGATGAGGCCCAGGACTTCGCCTGGCGCCACGGCGAGCGACACGTCCTCATTCGCCATCAGGCCGCCGAAGCGGACCGAAACACGCTCGGCCGCGAGGTCCAAGACGCTACCTCCCCTTGAGCCGTGTGCCGCCGGTCAGAATTTCGGGAACTTCTCGACCGAGAAGCGCCCTTCGGCGGCGAATTTGCCGCCCTGGACCCCGATGATCGCCATCGGACGAGTGGTCGCAATATGGAGATCGCTCGTAAAGGTCGTCGGTCCGATCGCCAGCGGCTCCTTGTCGAAGGTGTTGAGCACCGCCGCCACCTTGTCGCCGTCGAGCGAGCCCGCCTTGTTGGCCGCCTTGGCCCAGGCCTGAACGGCGGAATAGCCGCGCAGGCCATAGGAGACGTCGGCCTTCTTACCGTATTTCTTCTCGAAGCGCTCGAAGAAGGCATTCACTTCCGGATCCGGATCGTCGCCATATTTGGAGCCGTAATTCACGACGTAGAAATTGCTCAAGCCCGGCACGCTGCCGATCCAGTAGTCGCCATCCATCGATTCGCCGGTGAGCACGGCGGCCTCGATGCCGGCGGCGCGCATCTGGCGGATCGCGCTTGGCCCACCCGGCGCATAGGAGCAGAGAAAGACGAGGTCGGGCTTTTCGGCGAGCCCCGTGATGCGCGACACCTGTGCCGTGATCGAGGCGTCGCCGTTGAGGAAGGTGTCATCGCCGAGGAGAGCATCGGCGCCGGCGATTTCCTTCCAGCGCTCGGCGAAGCTGCCGCACAGCGACTTGGTGTAGGAGATCGTGTTGTCGAGCAGCACATAGGCTTTCTTCCAGCCCTTTTTGTTGTAGGCCCATTCGGCCATCAAGGCGCCCTGCGCCTGGCCGGCATTGGAGATCGAATAGGCCAAGGGGCCTACGCCCTGGACGCCGAATTTCGGATCGGACGCCGCCGAGAAGGCAATGACGTTCTTCTGCTGGGCGACGAAGGCGCCCGGCGCGCCGAAGTCGAAATCCGACGGGAAGAGGATCGCCTTGGCGCCCTTGGCTATCACATCGATCGCGCCATCGGCGCCGAGCGGCGGCTCCGACTTGTTGTCGAACTCGACGAGCTCGATCGGCTGGCCGAGCACGCCGCCTGCCGCGTTGATGTCATCGACCGCGAGCTTGGCGCCGGCAATGGTGTCGGCATCGATCGGCTGGAACCAGCCGCTGAAGGACATGACCAGTCCGAAGACCGGCTTGTCCTGTGCCCATGCCGAAACTGAAAACAACGATAGCGCGACCATGCCGGCCGCGAGCAGACCCTGCCTTCCCATGCTGAGCTCCCTTTATCCCCAGTGTTTCTTCCTGTTGGACCCGAAAGTGGCGTCTTGGTTTGCCCCGGATCAAAACGGAATGGTATTCACTTTTGGGCGGACTGCAAGTCTGTTTTCGCGCGTAGTCATGTTGTCGGTCGTCCGCCGTTGCACTCTCTTGCTTTGCCGCCATGTCGGGCGCACCATCCCCATCGAGGGGAAAAGGGGTTGGCGGAGATGGCGAATATCTTGCGGGTCGTCGGTGCGGTCGCAATCGCAGTGGCGCTCATTCTCGTAGCTTTGGCGCTGATGCCGCTCGTGACAGGAGAATCGTTTTCGTTCTCCGCGTCGTTCTTTCTGAACCTGGCGGTCGCCGCGATCGTGATCGGCATCCTTGCCCTGGGGTTCGGACAGCTCATCGCCGTCAATCAGCGCGTGGCCGACAACATCGAAGGTCTCGCCGCCTATATCAGGGACCAGGATGAACAAGGCGCGCCCGCAGCCGGCTCTCAGCGTGACATCTTCGCCAATGTCCCCGATTACAGTCCGCGCCGCGATCCTCCGATCGTCAAGGAAGGGACCTACCGCGACCACACCGTCCTCACCCTTGAAGACGGGACTGTGGCGATCCAGACGACCTCGGGCTGGAAGCGGTTTCGCCGGATCCGCGATTTCGATCGTCTGCTGCCGGCCTGAGCGCGGCGTTGAGAGTCCGCACGGCCTCGCTTGATGATGCAGCCGAGATCGGCAGGCTTCTGAAGCGGGCCTTTCCCACATTGATGGCTTCGGCCTACGGTCCGGAAAGCCTGGCCGCGGCCCTGCCGGTCGTGACCAAGGTCAACACCGACTTGCTGAAGTCCGGCACCTACTATGTCGCGGAAGAGGAAGGCTCGGGCTGCATGCTCGGATGCGGCGGCTGGACGCTCGAACGCCCCGGCACGACGGAGATCACACCCGGCCTGGCTCACCTGAGGCATTTCGCGACCGACCCGGCCTTTGCGCGCAAGGGGGTCGGGCGCGCCATCTTTGGTGAATGCGCGCGGGCGGCGGCGAAAGCCGGAGCCAAGATGTTCCAGGCCTATTCGAGCTTCAACGCAGAGCCGTTCTATAAGGGCATCGGATTGGTTCCGGTGGGCTGGATCGAGCTTCCGCTCGCCCCGGACATCTCATTGCCTGCGGTCGTGATGGAAGGACCGATACGGACGGGATGAGGCAAGCGCCCGCAATTTCCTGCCGGCGATTGACGATGGCTTGCCGGTGGCCCATTTACAGCCCGGCTCCTTGGGAGATCGTCTAACGGTAGGACAGCGGACTTTGACTCCGTCAATCTAGGTTCGATTCCTAGTCTCCCAGCCATCCTGCTTCGCGCTGCGCGCTTCGCAGGATTGGCGATCCTCTTCCTACGAAGCAGGATGCCCTCCGAAGCTTTAGCGAAGGAGGGCCTTTCACAGTCTCCAGCGATCCTGCCTCGCGCTGCGCGCTTCGCAGGATTGGCGATTTTCTCCCACGAAGCAGGGTGCCCTCCGACCACCCTTCGCCCCGACGGGCTTCGGGTGCCGAGCCGTGCCCTCCGAAGCCTTTGGCGAAGGAGGGAGCTTTAGCGAAGGAGGGCTGGTTCAGACACTGCCTTAAGTTGCGCTACGCAATAGTGTATTCGATTGACCGACAGACACGCCGAAGCAAACTGTAGCAATCATTGGGTCTGCCGGCAGAAATGAAAAGCCCGCATGGGCTGGCCATGCGGGCCTTCAACTTGTTGTCGATCCGTCAGCAAATTCCGATACACAGTGGCGGCCAGATACGTATGCCTACATAGGACCCGCGATAGTGCCGATGATACCGGCGATAGTGCCTATGCTTATACTTCCTATAATGAACCTGAGCCAGATTGCCGTTGATTGTCGCATCGATCTTTACCGGCGCAGCCTGGGGCATGGCCTGGCTTGGCGCTGGCATAGCAAAAACGACACCTGCCGAAACGGCTGTGGCCACGGCTAATACTTTGATGTTAAACACGATAGATCCTCCTTTTTTCATTGAGGAGTCAGGCGCCCGGCCCACGCCGGCGCATCACCGGATACATGGCGCCTCGACAAAACCAACGTTCGGCGGGAAGGATCGTTCCTAGATCCAGCGGGTCTTGCCTTCTTTCGCTAAAACTCAGATGGCCTGATCAAAGACACATCATTGGACCTAGCGCGTATCCCGGCGAAGTGGAATCACTTCGCCGAAAAGGATTCGCAGCAAATCAATATCCTGGAGCAAATCCTTATCGCCAAAGTCTTCAACTTTGGCGGGATTTGCTCTAGGGGCACTGCCTATCGCAATCAGGGTGCGGACATGCCAAACTGCCCTGGACTTGCCCTAGCGAGGAGGCCCCTTGCCGTGATCAACTTCAGGATATTGGCCATCGCCGCCGCTGTTTTGATCAGCGCTGTTTTTACCGTCCCAACCTCGAGCCAGGCCATGCCACAAACCGGACCGGTGAAGATCGATGCCGCAAGCAACGGCAATCTTGTCCAGGTCCACTACCGGCGCTATTGCCGGGACGGTCGCTGCGAGGCCCGATACCGACGCTACCGCGAGCACCTTCGGTCGTCCTACCCTTGTCCACCCTACTATGGATATTATCTGCCCCGTTACGGCTCTGATCGGCCCTGTAAGAGCACCTATCGGCCGTATTACCGCTCATCTCCTTATTCCGGACATTACAAACGGTGGTGGCTCTTCGACTGACGCTCTGCCGGCATGTGCCCGGGCAATCCGCCTCGCCGCTCGATCCCGCTTGGCAATCGCCGGCCATTGGCGCAACACTGCGGCTTATGGCGACGAAGGCGACGATCACGCGGCCGGGCTTGCGGCGGCATTCGTGAAAAATCGCGTTGATCCCGAAAGAATTGAGACACGAATAACGAGGGGCTCGAAATGCGCAAACTCCTGGCCTTGATGGTGTTGTTCTGCGGCACGGCAGGCGCTGACGCCGCCGAGACGCTGAAATGGTGTTCGGAAGGCGCGCAGTTGTTGCTCTCTCAGGGGGATGACAGCTGGATATTGAGGGTCGAGGGCAAGCCCGATGAACGCCTGACTGACCGGCGTGACATAACCGGTGTCGACTTGATCCTCTACGACGACAGTACCGAACAACGCCAAAACGATCTGGTCTACACGCGGGGCCGAATCTTTCGGCCCTGCAAAGCAAAAACGAGCGCCCCTGAGAAAGGAAGCGAGCGCGAGGCCGAGCTGGAGGCGGCCATCGAAAAAACCCGCGCGGACACTTCGAAGCTCGAAGCGGCCATCGAAAAAGCCCGCGCGGAGACTGCGAAGCTTGAGGCGGCCATCGAAAAAATCCGCGCGGAGACTGCAAAGCAGAAGCAGACATTGCCGAAGCTGCGCCGCGCCATTACGCTCATCCTGCAGGACGTGAAACGCTAGTCCAGGATGAGTTTAGATCCGCCTCACAACCCTCACCCTGAGGTGGCCGCGAAGCGGCCCTCGAAGGGTGGCAAGCGGCAAGATCGTCGTCCCTGGATCATGCTTCGAGGCTCCCCCGGCTCAAGGCCGGGGTCGCGCCTCAGCATGAGGGTGTTTCGGCGGGCCGACTCTTTTTCAAGTCATCACGCACTAACGCCGCGGTGGCGACACCTGCAAACCCAAGGATCTGGTAGCGAGGTTCGAGGATACCCCTAAGCGGCTCCCATCTTCGGCAGGTCGAACTTGTTGGGGATCTCGATATCCACCTCGAGGACCGAGACGGGGTCGCCGCGATCCATCCTGATCTGCACCCTGTCCGGCTCGAGCGAGACATGCTTGGCAACGACGGCGAGGATTTCCTCGCGCAGGACGTTGAGCAAGTCGGGCTGGTTCGACGCCTTGCGTTCGTGGGCGAGCAGGATCTGCAGACGCTCGCGCGCCACCGGCGCCGAACCGCCTCTGCGAAAGAACTTGAACACGTTCATGCGGCCCTCCGTCCGAAGAGTTTGTCGAACAGTCCCCGTTTTTGGGAGGGAACGGTCATCGAGACGCTTTCGCCCTGGAGCCGTCTCGCGGCCTCCATATAGGCGCGGGCGGGCGCGCTCAGCCGGCTGCTGAGGGTGACCGGCGAGCCGACATTGGAGGCGCGCAGCACATCCTGGCTCTCCGGGATGATGCCGAGCAGCGGGGTCGAGAGAATTTCGAGCACATCGTCGATCGAGAGCATCTCGCCTCGCGCCGCGCGCGCCGAGTCATAGCGCGTGATGAGCAGATGCTTGTCGATGCGCTCGCCGCTTTCGGCCCGCATGGTCTTCGAATCGAGCATCCCGATGATGCGGTCGGAATCGCGAACCGACGATACTTCCGGATTGGTGACGATGACGGCGGCATCGGCATAGCGCATCGCCAGGATGGCGCCGCGCTCGATGCCGGCCGGGCTGTCGCAGATCACCCAGTCGAATTTCTCCTTGAGCTCGCCGATGACGCGCCCTACCCCTTCCTCGGTCAGCGCGTCCTTGTCGCGCGTCTGCGAGGCGGGCAGCAGCCACAGGCTCTCGAGCCGCTTGTCGCGAATGAGCGCCTGCGACAGCTTGGCGACGCCCTGGATGACGTTGATCAGGTCGAAGACGACGCGCCGTTCGGCGCCCATGACCAGGTCAAGGTTGCGAAGCCCCACGTCGAAATCGACGACGACGACCGTTTCACCCGTCTGCGCAAGCGCGGCGCCAAGTGACGCCGTCGTGGTGGTCTTTCCCACGCCCCCCTTGCCAGACGTCACGACCAGGACTTTTCCCATTCTAACTCCTCCTAAAAACCCTCAATTCAGCGCCGTGATCATCATCACATTGTCGTTCAGCCAGGCCTGCATCGGCCGGCCGCGGAGGCCGGCGTCGATTTCCTCGGCAGTGCGGTAATAGCCGTTGATCGCCAGGAGCTCGGCTTCGATCTTCTGGCAGAAGATGCGCGCGCGGGCGTTGCCCATATGACCCGCCATGGCGCGGCCGCGCAGCGTCCCGTAAATGTGGATCGACCCGCCGGCCACGACCTCGGCGCCCGATCCGACCGAGCCCAGCACGCTCACATCCCCTTCCGGGAAGATGATCGACTGGCCGGAGCGCACCGGACGATCGATCAGCAACGATGCGACTTGTGGTTTCGGAGCCGGCACCGGTGCCTTCGTCGGCTCGGGCCGCGACAGCGCAATGACCTCATGGCCGTTTACGGGACGGCCGGAAAGGAGCGGCGGCAGATCGGGTCCAAGCTGCGCCGGATCGGCGCTTTCGAGGCCGATGACGCGGATGTCGCGCTCGAGCAGACAGGAGACCAGATGAGCTATGCCCGGCCTGTGCAGCTTCACATTCGCCAGGTCGAGCACGACCGGCCGGCCGCCGAAGAATCCGGGCTGGCGCGCCAGCCAGCCATCCAGCTGCGCGAGCCAGTCGATGAGGGGTTCTTCGGGAGTAAAAACGAACGCCATGTATGATCGCCCAAGAAAGCGCATCGTGCGTTGGTTTGCGATCGGCATGGCGAGTACAATTCCTGCGTCGTTCAGATTTCATTAACCTGTATCGATATGGTTAATGGAGCCTTAACGATCGCGCGTTGTCCTCGCACAAATTTTGAATCGTGCAGCAGAAGCCCAAAGGGCGAAGGTGGGCCTGTTTTCCGCCATCTACGACTCGGCAAGCCAGTGCCGCACTGGCGCATCCACGCCTTCGACCGAGGCTTCGAAGATCGGCGACGACAGCACGGCATGCATATGCAAGATGCCAGTGCCGGCATTGCGGAAGCCATGCTTTCTGTGCGCCGGGATCAACAAGGACTGGCCGGCTTTCAAGACGGCATGCTGGTCGTCGATCCACATGGCGGCCTCGCCCACGAGAACGGTCAGCACCTCCTCCACCGGATGGGAATGAACAGGTGTTCCCTTGGTCGGTGCCACCCATTGCTCGAAGATGCACAGTTGCGTCGCGCCGGTCAGGGCCGAGACCAGCATCCTGGTTTCGACGCCAGGGCGCCATTCTTCGCGCGGCTGAACGTCGGCGGTGACGACCTGCATGGCTACGATCTCCTCATGCCCCCAGGTGGGTGTTATTTCGAGCCCGACGTACGAAGCCGTTCAAAGCCTGCCAATTAATCTATTTAAGGTAGCGTCATCGCATACATGCTATTGACAGTAGTTGCGACATCACATAGAACATACACGGAACATGTGAGTCGCCATAGTCGAGGTTCCTACGAATAAACAGGAACGTGGATAGCGTCCATCTATGCCTATGTGGCGGGAGAACCGTATGCTTGAATCTGAGAGAATCAATTGGAATGCGTCAATGACGAAAGCAACGCCGGACCCGTCAGTTGGACAAAGTTTGCTACAGGCGGTTGGAGATTTGCGGTTTGGCACTATATTGGCCGATCCGCCGTGGCAATTTCAAAACAAGACAGGCAAGGTTGCACCGGAACATCGCCGGCTTAATCGTTACTCGACGATGACGTTGCAGGAGATATGCGACATACCGGTCTCTCAGATTGCGGCACCACGGTCACACCTCTATCTGTGGGTCCCGAACGCCCTATTGCCTGAAGGTTTGGCGGTAATGAAAGCCTGGGGCTTTGCGTATAAGAGCAACATCGTATGGCATAAAGTCCGCAAGGATGGTGGCTCTGACGGGCGCGGCGTTGGTTTCTACTTCCGCAATGTAACGGAACTGCTCTTATTTGGGGTGAAGGGCAAGAACGCCAGAACACTCCGACCAGGTCGCCGACAAGTCAACTTCCTGAAGAACGGCCAAGAGGATCATGATGAGTTGTTCGCTACTCGCAAACGGGAGCATAGCCGAAAGCCGGATGAACAATACCAGATTATAGAAGGTTGCTCTTGGGGGCCTTACTTAGAAATGTTCGCTAGGGGTACCCGGCCAGATTGGGTCGTATGGGGTAATCAGGCAGACGACACCTATCGACCGACCTGGGACACCTACGCCCATCATTCCCAGGCTAATCGGATTCCTGCTGAGTAGCTTCGGCTTCGGCTATCAATTCCTTTATAGCTTCGGCGGGCTCTCCAAAGGTCACGGTGGAGTCGGGCAATCCTACGAGGACAAGCGGACAAGGATTCCCGACGCCGCGCTGGACACGGTCTTCCAACTTTCTCCAATGGGTAGTTGATGCGCCGTATTTATCGGAAACGAACAAGTCAGCCCAAGCCTCACCAAAAACTGCGCCGCGCTTAACCCTGCCTAGGATTGCCGCTACTTGCCGGCTTGTAGGATTCAATCCGACATTCCTCAAATGATCAATGTCACCAAGTTTCCTATCGCCCGCAAAACGCCGCACCAGCGGCCGCATATTATCTTGGAGCGACAGTCCCCGCGTTACGATGATGCCGACCGAGATTGCGCCCTCGGCGTGGAGTCGTTTGAAGTTCTCCAGGTCCCGGTCAAAGAACGGGTCCTTGTTATTCCACTCGATTTCAAGAGCGACAATGCCTTTGTCGAAGCGCTTCACGTGATCGATTTCGTGCGACTGTGATTCCTTCTTCTCGCCGTCCACGATCTTTTCAATCACAAAATTATGCTTTAGCCAGCCGTGTTCGGCCAAGGCTTTTCGCAATCTTTGCGTCCCTTTCGTTTCACCACCTCCTGATCCGACTATTTCCTCAATCGGAATGGTGACGTTAGCCAACACCGCCTCTAGCTGGCCCGATGCATCGGGAAAGTCACCGCTGAGAATGGCTTGCGCGTGGGAGTGAAACTCAACCTGAAAGCCCTTTTTTGTGAGCGCTTCAAACATCGAATCCTCGCCTTAGCTAGCAATCTGCGAAGGGGCGCGTTCGGCTTTTTCAGCCTACACAATGAAGCTAAACAAGCAACTCCGTTACTCGTCTAACCTCCTGAAATGTATTGATTTTACTGCATGGTGCGGCCGAGAGGACTCGAACCTCCACGATGTTACTCGCTAGCACCTCAAGCTAGTGCGTCTACCAATTCCGCCACGGCCGCAAATCATTGGAAGCGGGCGGTGTGTATCAGGCAGATTTGGCGAAATCAACCCCCGTGAACGGGCCCTTTTCTCGAGGTCGCCCGGGGACTATCTAAGGCCCATGCGCCCGCGCTCGAGCCTCGCTTTAGCCCTCAAAACAGGCCTCCCGGCACGCTGGGAAACCTCATCCGGGCTCGTGTCTTACGAGGACGCCTTGGCCCGCATGGAGCGTGAGACGCTGGCCATCGCCAAAAGCGAGGCGCCCGAGCTCGTCTGGCTGCTCGAGCACCCGCCCCTCTATACCGCCGGCACCAGCGCCAAGGACGGCGATCTCGTGGCCCCCGACCGCTTCCCGGTCCATAAAACGGGCCGTGGCGGGCAATATACCTATCATGGCCCCGGCCAGCGGGTCGCCTATGTGATGCTCGACCTGCGCCAGCGCGGCCATGACGTCAGGGCCTTCGTCGCCGGCCTCGAAAGCTGGATCATCGCCACGCTCGCCGCCTTCAATGTCAAAGGCGAGCGCCGCGAGGACCGGGTCGGAGTGTGGGTCAGGCGGCCCGAGAAAGGTCCCGGCATCGAGGACAAGATCGCCGCCATCGGGATCAGGGTGCGCCACGGCGTGAGCTTCCATGGCATCAGCCTCAATGTCGATCCGGACCTCAGCCACTTCTCCGGCATCGTCCCTTGCGGCGTCCGCGACCATGGTGTCACCAGCCTGGTCGATCTCGGTCTCCCGGTCACGATGGAAGATGCCGATCTGGCGCTCCATGGCGCCTATCGCGACATTTTCGGCTGATATTCCCTGCGCCAGTATCTGAAGGGATTCCCCTAAATTATTGATATTGCTTGGTGAGTGTCCCGTTTCGCGGCGTTTTGATCCCGCTTTTCGAGATTTACCCTGTAACTTCCCTGTATTTTCAGGGAGCCACCGACAATGGCCGGCCGGGGCAACCAGCAAGATTTCTCTCAAGCCGTCGGCAATACTGAAAAATCTTTCCAGCCTTCATCGGCGATGGCGGTGGCGACGACATTGTCCACCTTGGCCCCTCTCGGCCCCCGCCAGCATTCGTCCAGCATGCGGACCACCGCGTCCTCTTGGCCCTTGAACACCGCCTCGACTGTGCCGTCGTGCCGGTTGCGCACCCAGCCCGCGAGACCCAACCTTTCCGCCTCGGAGGCCGCCCAGGCGCGATAGCCCACTCCCTGCACCCGCCCGGTGATCTGGGCATGCAGGACCTTGGTCATGCGAATTCCATGATGACCGCATCGACGGCGAGGCTGTCACCCTTCTTGACATGGATCTTCTTGACCAGCGCATCGCGCTCGGCCCGGAGAATATTCTCCATCTTCATCGCTTCGACGATGGCGAGCGGCTCGCCCGCCTTGATCTCCTGGCCCTCGGTGACCGCGATCGAGACCACGAGGCCCGGCATCGGGCACAAGAGCTTCTTCGAGGTGTCCGCCGCCTTCTTCACCGGCATCAGCCGGGCAAGCTCCGCCTCCTTGCCGTTGAACACGAAAGCATCGACGGTGACGCCCTTATGTGACAGGCGATAGCCATTGAGGATGCGGCGCACGAGGACCGAGACGGGCTTGCCGTCGATCTCGCCGCGCCAGATCGGGTTGCCGGGCGTCCATTGACTGCGCACGAAACCGGCCTTGCCATTGTTGAGCGTGACCCCTTTCTCGTCCTCGCTGACAATACTGACGGGCAGCCAGTCATTGCCGAGACGCACCACTCTCTCAGGGCTGAACGTCACTGCCTTGCCGTCGATCTGGCCGCCGATGCGGCGCTTGCGCCGGTTCTCGATATTGTCGACGGTGACGGCGACGGCCGACAGAGTAGCCTTGAGGTCGGGTGTGAGCGCGTTGCTGGCAAAACCTTGCGGGAATTCCTCGGCGATGAAGCCGGTCGAGAGCTGGCCCGACTTCCAGCGCTCATTCTCCATGATCGCGGCGAGGAAGGGGATATTGTGCCCTATCCCCTCGACATAGAATTCATCGAGGGCGGCGCTCATGGCGGCGATGGCGGAAGCGCGGTCGGGCCCATGAGTGCAGAGCTTGGCGATCATCGGGTCGTAATAGATCGAGATCTCGCCGCCCTCGAAGACGCCGGTGTCGTTGCGCACCGTGATCCCGTCCTCAGCACTCTCCTTGGGCGGGCGATATTTGATGAGCCGGCCGGTCGAGGGGAGGAAATTGCGATAGGGATCCTCCGCATAGACGCGCGATTCCACTGCCCAGCCTTTGAGCTTCACGTCCTTCTGGGCGAGCTCGAGCCTCTCGCCCGCTGCAACCCTGATCATCTGCTCGACGAGATCGATGCCGGTGACCAGCTCGGTCACCGGATGCTCGACCTGGAGCCTGGTATTCATCTCGAGGAAATAGAAGGAGCGGTCCTGGCCGGCGACGAATTCGACGGTGCCGGCAGAATCGTAGTTCACCGCCTTGGCGAGCGCCACCGCCTGCTCGCCCATGGCTTTGCGCGTCTTCTCGTCGAGCAGCGGGGACGGCGCTTCTTCGATGACCTTCTGGTTGCGCCGCTGGATCGAGCATTCGCGCTCGCCCAGATAAATGACATTGCCATGCTTGTCGCCCAGGACCTGGATCTCGACATGGCGCGGATTGACGATGAATTTCTCGATGAAGACGCGGTCGTCGCCGAAGGATGATTTCGCTTCCGAGCGCGAGCGCGCGAAGCCGTCCTTCACTTCCGCATCCGATTGCGCGACGCGCATGCCCTTGCCGCCGCCGCCGGCCGAGGCCTTGATCATCACCGGATAGCCGATCTTCTTTGCGATCTTCACCGCCTCGGCTTCGTCCTCGATGACGCCGAGATGGCCCGGAACGGTCGACACCTTGGCCGCGGCGGCCGCCTTCTTGGATTCGATCTTGTCGCCCATGGCATCGATCGCCTGCGGATTGGGACCGATGAAGGTGATGCCGGCCTCGGCCAGAGCCTTGGGGAAAGCCGATCTCTCAGAGAGGAAGCCATAGCCCGGATGGACGGCTTGCGAGCCGGTCTTCCTGCAGGCCTCCACGATCTTCTCGATGACGAGATAGGACTGGGCCGCGGCCGGTGGGCCGATGAGGACCTTCTCATCCGCCATCTCGACATGAAGGGACGCCGCGTCAGCTTCGGAATAGACAGCGACGGTCTTGATGCCCATGCGGCGTGCCGTCTTGATGACCCGGCAGGCTATTTCGCCCCGGTTGGCGATCAGGATCTTCTTGAACATTCATCCTCCCACAGACAGTCGTCATAGCGGCTCGGGACGTGCACGTAAACGCCATGATGCCGGGGCCCATCAAACATGCTAGGTTGGAGTTTCGAGGCTCGGTGTGATAGGTCCCCGGCCATGACGATTAAGCCCATTCATATCATCGGCGGCGGCCTGGCCGGCAGCGAGGCCGCCTGGCAGGCGGCGGAAGCCCAGGTGCCGGTCGTGCTCCATGAAATGCGCCCGGTCCGGATGACCGATGCGCACAAGACCGAGGGCCTTGCCGAGCTCGTCTGCTCCAATTCCTTCCGTTCCGACGATGTCGCCACCAATGCGGTCGGCCTCCTGCATGAGGAGATGCGGCGCGCCTCATCGCTCATCATGCGCATGGGCGATCGCCACAAGGTGCCGGCGGGCGGCGCCCTTGCCGTCGATCGCGACGGCTTCTCGGCCGCCATCACCGAGACGCTCGAGCGCCATCCGCTCATCACCATCGCGCGCGGCGAAGTTGCGGGTCTGCCGCCCGAAGAGTGGGACAATGTCATCATCGCGACCGGGCCGTTGACCTCCCCTGCCCTCGCCGAGGCCATCCAGGCCCTCACCGGCGATGCGGGGCTTGCCTTCTTCGATGCCATAGCCCCCATCGTCCATCGCGACACGATCGACATGGATATCGCTTGGTACCAGTCGCGCTATGACAAGCCGGGTCCCGGCGGCACCGGCAAGGATTACATCAACTGCCCGATGACGCGCGAGCAGTATGAGGTTTTCATCCGTGCGCTGATCGAGGGCGACAAGGCCGATTTCAAGGAATGGGAGAAGTCGACGCCCTATTTCGACGGCTGCCTGCCGATCGAGGTGATGGCCGAGCGCGGCCCCGAAACCTTGCGCCATGGGCCGATGAAGCCGCGCGGCCTCACCAATGCGCATCAGCCGACCGTCAAGCCCTATGCCGTCGTGCAATTGCGCCAGGACAACAAGCTCGGCACGCTCTACAACATCGTCGGCTTCCAGACGAAGCTCAAGCATGGCGAGCAGCTGCGCGTCTTCCGCACCATTCCCGGCCTCGAGACGGCGGACTTCGCCAGGCTCGGCGGCCTCCACCGCAACACCTTCCTCAACAGCCCCAAGGTCCTCGATACGGGCTTGCGGTTGAAAGCTTGCCCGCGCCTGCGCTTCGCCGGTCAGATCACCGGCGTCGAAGGCTATGTGGAAAGTGCCGCCATGGGGCTCATGGCCGGACGCATGGCGGCCGCGGAACGGCTCGAGCGAAGCTTCGTCCCGCCGCCCGCCACCACCGCCCATGGCGCGCTCATCAACCACATCACCGGCGGCCATATCGAGACGACCGACAACAATTCAGGCTCGTTCCAGCCGATGAATGTCAATTTCGGCCTGTTCCCGCCGGTCGAGATCCCGAAAGGGACCGACGGCAAGAAGCCGCGCGGCAAGGACAAGCAGATCGCCCGCAAGCACGCCTACACCTCGCGCGCCTTGCGCGATTTCGACCAGTGGCTCGGCGCCAAGCCGGCTATTGCTGCAGAATGACCCAGAAGCCCATGCTGAGATAGGCCTGCTTGTCGTTGAGCGTGCCTTGCGTCTGGATGATGACGAGCCGTACACCGGGCTCGACGTCGTAGATGATGGGGCGCTGCTGATACATTGGAACCTGCGAGGATTTGGCGAGCTCGGCTTTGATGTGTTCCAGCAGGACCCGCACCGGGATCGACCATTTTCTTTCGCCGATCGTGATCTCCAGTGCCTCTCCCGCACTCTTCGCCCATATGTCGGACTGCAGTGTGACGGAAGTATTCGAATAGACCTGGAAAGGCCCCACGAGCCGGCCCTGCCCGCGGATGTCCTGCGCTACGGGCGTGGCGGCGCCGAAGCTCACTTGATCAGACACAGGTGTCGACTGATCGAGGGTCAGGACCGTGCGGATTTTCGTCATGGCATCCCAGCCCGTCGCGCCGCCGGCGAAGGGATCGTCTTTGCGGCCTTCAAAGAGCGGCTTCACCTTGTCGAGCCCACCCATATAGTTGAGCGCGCCCAAAGTGGCGTCGATCTCGCGCCTGCCTTGATCGCTCAGTTTGGGGATCTGCTCGACGATCTTGCCGTCAGGCGTGAGCAGCTTCTCGCTGGTGAGGAAACCCATGAGACGCCCGAACTGGCTGCCGATCGAGACACTGTTGGCGCCCCAGGGCCCCACCGAGCCCAAGAGAACGAGGAGCGCGAAACTGCCGAGGAGTACCCGCATATCGGCGCGGTTGCGGCGGATCGCCAGATAGAGGGTCACGATGGCGAGCCAGACGGCAACGATCGCGATGCCATAGCGATCCGGCGTCACGCCATAGGTCTGAACGCGCTCCCAGATCGCGATGGCGAGCAGAATGACCGGGACGATGGTGAACCAGAACCAGAAGCGCATGAAGAAGCGCAACAGCCAGGTGCCGGTATCGCGCCAGGGCCAGGCGATGAGCCAGCTCGCGGTGCCGCCCAAAGCGAAGATGGTGACCATGATGCCGATCTGGCCCCGCGGCAGGACGCCATTGAGCAGGATCTTCACGGCATAGGCATGCAGGATCAACGTGTAGATGACGGCGATCGGCACCAGCACGTAATTGACCAGCACCGAGACGCCACGTTCGATGAGCGTGTCGCGGGTATTGGCGAGGGTCACCTCCTCATCGAGCCGCGTTGGCGCCAGCGCCAGGCCATAGAATGGCGCGATAAGCGCGGCCGCGGCCGCCCAGACATGCTCATGCGCTTGCCACGGTATGTCGACATCGAACAGGAAATTGAGGCTTTCGATGATGGCGGAGACGCCGCCGGCGAAGATGAGCCCGACGACGATCGCCAGCAGCACGGCAAGGCCGAGCCTGAGGTTGAACAGCCAGAGCGCCCCTTGTTTGGCATCGGCGCGCAGGAAGCCCGCGATCATCAGGAGCGGCACCAGGCCGGCGAAGAGGAAAAGATGCGAGGTCCTGAGGCCCAGATCCCAATAGGCCAGGATCCCGGCCACGAGGCCCGCTATGCCAGCGAGAACGATCTCGGTGAGCTTCGGCAGGTTCCGGCTCTGGGCGAAGTAATGCGCTGCACCCGCGGCGAGAAAGGCGGCAGCACCTCCCAGATAGACATGATTGCCGGACTGGCCGCCATCGCTCACGACATCGGCGATATCGAGCTGGGCATAGATGAAGACGAGAACGGAAATCAGCGCGGGAGCGGGAAAGCGCGCCAAGGTCTCGGAAAGATCGGGGACAAGGCGGCTCAGGCGGCCGGCAAGACTCATGAAGGCTCCGTGGCGTTAGGCCAACGAGTGTGACAGAGCGATTGTGGCGCTACAATGTCTGGGCGCGGGCGTTGCGGTAGAGCGCCCATTGCCGGCGCCATTGAGCGACATCGGCGATCTCGCTGAGGCTTCGGGCGCCAAGCTTGGCCAGACGCGCCAGATAGAGGCTGGTGAGGCTCGCGGGCAAATATGCGGGGAATGTTTCGGCCGTTATGGCCTTTGCCCTGGCTTCCGTGAGCCTCTTCTCGGCGTGGGCGCGAAGTTCGGCCAGCACTTTCGCGACCGTTTCGGTGTCGCGGCCGGCCAGCAGATGCGCCGGCGACAGGCCGTGGCGCTCGAGCATGTCCTTGGGAATGAAACATTGGCCGCGCGCGCGGGCAAGCGGCAGTGAGCGCAGGAGCCCGGTTATGCCCATGGCGACGCCGGCGAGGCCTGAGACATCGCCGAGCGCCTGCGCGGCGTTCCGGTCGAGGATCAAGGCGGCAAGCTGGATGAGCATGGACGAGGTCTCGCCGAGATAGCCCTCGAGCGCGCCGAGGCTCGGCATCGGATCGTCATAGAGGTCGAACTGGCGGGCCTCGATCATGTTGATGAAGGCCTGTTTCGGGAGATTGGCTTCGGTGATCACAGGGGCGAGCGCCTCGGTGACCGGATGGCCCGCCGGTTCGCCGGCATAGAGGCCTTCGATGGCGTCATGCCACCATTTGAGGCGGATCTCGCCCAGCGTCGCCTCGCTCACCGTCTCACGGATGCGGGCGACCTCGATATTGAAGGCATAGAGCGCCAGGAGACTGGGCCTCAGATGATCCGGCGCGAAGAGCGCGGACAGATAGCGGTCCTTGTCGCCGGCGCGGACGAGGTCGTGGCAGTAATCGAGGCTCATCGGACCGCCTCGACGGCGATCAGAGCGGCCGTGACGTCGCGCTTCTCGGCGAGGAGGATGTTATAGGTGCGCACCGCCGCACCGGTCGTCATGGCTTCGAGCGCGACTTGGGCCTCGGCGAAGGCTTTCCTGAGTTCGGCTGAAGGAAAATGCATCTCGCTCCCCGTCCCGAAGAGCAGGAAGGCCGGGCGCTTGTCGCCTGAGAGGACGGCGGCGAAGTCCTCCTTGGTGACGTCGGAGAACCGGCCGGGACGCCAGGCATGCATGCCATTGGCCAGGATCAGCAGCGAACCCTGGTGCGACATGGCGGCAAAGCGGAAACCGCCATTGCCATAGGAATCGATGGGCGCGCGTTCGGGGAGAAAGCGGTCTCCCTCACCCGGCGGATGAGGGTCGCTCGTCATCAGGGCCGCGCCGCCGCCGTCTTCTTCTCCACTTTGCTGCCGCTCGGCTGGATCTGGATGGCATCGCGGTTGACGCCCAGGATCGCCAGCAGCGACGCAGCCGAGAAGATCGACGAATAGGTGGCGATGATCACGCCCCAGATCATGGCGAGCGTGAAGCCCTTCAGCACCTCGCCGCCGAAGATATAGAGCGCGAAGAGGGCGAGAAGCGTCGTCACCGAGGTCAGCAGCGTTCTCGGCAGCACGCTGTTGATCGAGAAGTCGATCAAGTCGG
The DNA here is from genome assembly GCA_021828105.1 of Pseudomonadota bacterium. Lineage (GTDB taxonomy): Bacteria > Pseudomonadota > Alphaproteobacteria > Rhizobiales > Aestuariivirgaceae > Taklimakanibacter. Next base: position 94,858 of record JAKATG010000015.1, on the reverse strand, counting down.
CGAGCGGCATCTGCTTGTACTTGCGCAGATATTCCCGGACGCGGTCGAACACGACGACGGTGTCGTTGAGCGAATAGCCGACGATGGTCAGCAGCGCCGCGATGATCTGCAAATTGAATTCGAGCCGGATCAGCACGAAGAATCCGATCGACAGCATGATGTCATGCAGAAGCGACATAACCGTCGCAATGGCGAACTGCCATTCGAATCTGAACCAGATATAAATAAGAATTCCAATGATCGCGACGAGCATGGCCACGATACCCTGTTGGGCATACTCACCGGATACTTTGGGACCGACGACATCGATGGACAGATATTCGATCCCGGCGCCCAATACCTGCTTGACCTTGTCTTGAACGGTCCTTTGGACGTCCTCGCCGCCCTCGATCGTCGGCAGGCGGATCAGCACTTCATGCCCCGAGCCGCCGAAATCCTGCAATTCGGCATCGCCGAAGCCGAGACTGTTCACCTTGCTGCGAAGCTCGTCGAGATTGGCAGGCTGCTCGGTGCGGATGACGAAGACTGTGCCGCCCTTGAAATCGACGCCGTAATTGAGGCCGACGAAGACGAAGAGCAGGAGGGAGGCGAGGCAGGCAAGACCGGATGCAAAGTAGCCGTAACGGCTCCAGAACATGAACTTGATCTTGGTGTCGTCCGGTATGAACCGAATGGGCTTGAACATGTGAATATCCGCTTAGAGCGGGACCTCTTTGGGTTTCGTCGTTCGCACCCACCACGAGACGATGAGGCGGGTGAAAGTGAAGGCGGTGAACATGGTGGTGAGGATGCCGATGGCATGGGCGATGGCGAAGCCGCGCACCGGACCCGAGCCGACGCCGAACAGCACCACGGCGGCGATGAAGGAGGTGATGTTCGAGTCGAGCACCGTCGCCAGCGCCGCCCGGAAACCGGTCTCGATCGAGTTGAGCGCGGTGCGCCCGTGACGCCATTCCTCACGGATGCGCTCATAGACCAGCACGTTGGAATCGACCGCGATGCCCATGGTGAGCACGATGCCGGCGATGCCCGGCAAGGTCAGCGTGAAGCCCGCGACCGACATGATGCCGATCAACAGGATGAGGTTCACGATGAGCGCGAAATTGGCGAATATGCCGAACAGGCCATAAGCGATCAGCATGAAGATCATGACCGCGACCAAGGCGATGACCGAGGCGACGGCGCCGGCCCTGATCGAGTCCGATCCGAGGCTCGGCCCCACGGTGCGCTGCTCGACCGGGATCAGCCGCGCCGGCAAGGCGCCCGAGCGCAGCACGATGGCGAGGCTGTTGGCTTCCTCGACCGTGAAATTGCCGGAGATCTGGCCCGAGCCGCCAAGGATCGGCTCGTTGATGCGCGGATAGCTGATGACCTGGTTGTCGAGCACGATGGCGAAGGGCTTGCCGACATTGTCGGTGGTGAGCTTGCCGAAGCGCAGCGCGCCCTTCTGGTTGAAGCGGAAATTGACGATCGGCTCGTTGTTGCGCGAATCGAAACCGGCCTGCGCGTCGTTGAGGTCGGCGCCATCCACGGTCGCCGCACTCGATGTCTGCACCCACAAATTCTGCTGCGGGTTTTCCTTCAACGGATAGGACGCGCAATCCTGGGGCGGATTGTCGGTCGCCGAATTGGGCTGGCTTTCGCAGACGAGCTGGAAGGTGAGCTTCGCCGTCTGGCCGATCATCTTGACGACCTGGTCGGGATCGCCGACGCCCGGCAGCTGGATCACGATGCGGTCCCTGCCCTGGCGCTGGATCGAGGCCTCGGCGATGCCGGTGCCGTTGACGCGGTTCTCGATGATGCGCAGCGACTGCTCCACCGCCCGGCTCACACGCGCTTCGAGGCCGGCCTCGGAGAAGCTGAAAGTGAATTGCTGGCCGGAGCGCTCGAGATTGAAAATATGATTGGCCACGCCGGTACCGAACATGCCGGTGTCGATCGGCTGCGTCAGCCCGCGCAGGACCTCGTTCGCCTTGTCGGCATCGGCGGCCTCGGTGATCTGCACGATGACGCCGTTCGGCGTGCGGTTGAGCTTGTAGCCGATGCGGGCGGTGCGCAGAGCCGCGCGGACATCGCCCATCTGCTGGACGATCAGCGTGTTGACGAGCTCCTTGCGGTCGACCTCCATGAGGACGTTGGAGCCGCCCTGCAAATCGAGGCCGAGCGTCACCGGGCGCAGGATCGTGTACTGGTGCAAGGTGTCCTGCATGTTCTTGGGCAGGATGTTGGGCAGCGCAAAGAGGATGCCGGCGAGCACCGAAAGCAGGATGGCCACGACTTTCCAGCGGGAGAAATAAAGCATCTTAAGGATCTTGCTGCTTTGCCCGGGCATCAGTGCCGGGGCCGGTTGCTATGTAGTGTATTCGCGCCGGCAAAGCGCCCGAGCGCAGAGCGAGCGCCACGCTCCAGGCTTCTTCGGGCGTGAAATCCCCCGAAATCTGACCGGCGCCGCCGAGAACAGGTTCATTGATGTGCGGAGCGCTGACAACGCGCTGGTCGAGAATGATGGCAAGAGACTTGCCGACATGATCGCTCGTCAACTTGCCAAAACGTTCAGCGCCCTTCCGATTGAACTTGAAATTGATCACCGGCTTCTTGCTGGCGGGATCGATACTTGCTTCACCGTCATCGATGTCGTCCCCGCCGACCACAGCGCTCGTCGCCGTCTGAACCCAGAGTTTCTCTTGAGGAGCCTGCTTGAGCGGGTAGGCGACGCAATCCGCCGGCGGGACATCCCCTGCCTCGGCGGGCTGGCTTTCACAAACGGCCTGGAAGGCAAGCGTTCCTTTCCGGCCGATCATCCTGGCGGTCTGCACCGCGTTGGTGTTGTCCGGCAGTTCAATGAGGATGCGGCGGCGGTCCTGGCGCCGAACGGAAGCATCCGTGACGCCCAGGCGATCGAGGCGGTCATGGAGGATCTCTATCGACTGTTCCACGGCTTGATTGATCAGGGCCTCGCCCTCCGTGTCCGAGAGCGTGAAGGTGAATCGCTGCCCTGACCGCGCAAGAGTGAAGATCGGATTGCCGCTTCCATCGCGGTTCGATCGGACAAGGCCGTCCAGTATCTCTCTCGCCTTTTCGACGTCACCGGCTGCCAAAATCTCCGCCGTCAGGCCCTTGGGCGTCGCCTTGACACCGTTGTCGCTGATGCCTGCGTCCCGCAAGGCGGCGCGCACGGCGCCAGCCTGCCGGGCGATCACCGTATCCAGCAAGTCCTCGCCATCAAGCTCCGCCAGGAAACTCTCTGCCGAGACGTGGGATACGGCGAAAGTGGCGCCGGCAAGTCCTGTAGCCAGGATGGCGGTGACTTTCCAGCGGGGGAAATGAAGCATCTGACGCCGATCTTACTTCTTCGCCGCATCGTCCTTGATGGGCTCGCCCTTGGCGCGGACCTCGGCAATGGCGCTGCGCACGATGCGGACCTTCACATTCTCTCCGACTTCCACCAGGAGCTCGCGCTCGTCCACCACTTTCGACACCCGCCCGATGAGGCCGCCCGAGGTCACGATCGTATCGCCGCGGGCAACCTTGCCGATCAATTCCTGATGCTCCTTCTGCCGCTTCTGCTGCGGGCGGATCAGCAGGAACCAGAACACCACCATGATCATCACAAGTGGCAGAATCATGCCGATGAAATCACCGGTGCCGGGCGACCCCGTGGCCTGTGCAAAAGCGGGGGTTATGAACATTTCGGGGCTGTCTCCTCTGGGCGGTTGAGGCGGGTAAATAGGGCCGCCCGATTTGGGTTTAGGGGTATATAGCGCCGAAAACCACCATTGCAACCAAATGTCACCTGCCTGCCGCGGGCCTTCTTGCCCCTGGAACGTCAAGGGTTTATGGACCGGCGCCATGCCAAAAGACCTTTCCCAAGACGAACTTGCGGCCACTTTGAGCCGGATCGCCGCCGCCCTCGAAAGGCTGGCCCCTGCCCCCTTGCCGCCCGCCGACTTGGGCTCGGCCGCGGCCTTCATCTGGAACGCGCCGGCGCGGCGGCTCGAGCCTGTGGCCAAGGTCAACCGGGTCGATATGAGCCTGCTGCGCGGCATCGATCAGACCCGCGACATCCTCATCGACAATACCCGCCGCTTCGCCGCAGGGCTTCCCGCCAACAACGCGCTCCTCTGGGGCGCGCGCGGCATGGGCAAGAGCTCGCTGGTCAAGGCCGCGCACCATCTCGTCAATGAAGAGACGGGAAACCGGCTCAAGCTCGTCGAGATCCATCGCGAGGATATCGAAAGCCTGCCGCAGCTCATGACCCTGATCCGCGCCCGGCGCGACCTTTCCTTCATCGTCTTCTGCGACGATCTCTCCTTCGATGCCAATGACACGTCCTACAAGTCGCTCAAGGCGGCGCTCGAAGGCGGCATCGAGGGCAGGCCTCAGAACATGATCTTCTATGCCACCTCGAACCGCCGGCACCTCCTGCCGCGCGACATGATGGAGAATGAACGCTCGACCGCCATCAACCCGTCAGAGGCGGTGCAGGAGAAGGTCTCGCTCTCCGATCGCTTCGGCCTGTGGCTCGGTTTCCACAATTGCTCGCAGGACGAATTCTTTGAAATGATCGAGGGTTACGCCCGCCACTTCAAACTCGGGATCAAGCCGGAAGAGATGCGCGCCCAGGCCGTCGAATGGGCGACGACGCGCGGCAGCCGCTCGGGCCGCGTCGCCTGGCAGTTCGTCCAGGACCTCGCCGGTAGGCTCGGTGTCAAGATCGAGGGTTAATACATCCCCCTTGCGGAAATCAGCTGGCGAATCTGCTGCGCAAGTATCGGATCTGTCGCCGGTGATGGAGCTTCACGACGCGATATTGCTCGCGGCTGATTGCGGCTTTGATGGCCTCGATTGTCCGCTCCATATCCTGCTTCCGGACGATGTAAGCAAGCTCAGTCGAACTGGCTCTGCGAACCGACTGGTCGTCATTCTGTAAAAAAGCTAGCAGGCGATCCACGCGACGCGCATCCCAGTCAATAGTGTACAGGAAGGCCTCAGCCGCGACACCTGCTTTGCCCGGCGCCCGCGGAAGAAATCTCTTCACCGCTTTGATCGCCGTCGGTGTTTTTATCTCGGCCAAAGCCCAGACCGCTCGATCCTGCACGAGGGGATGTTTGTCCTTCAAGGCGAGGATGGAGGCCGACTCGAACGACGACAGGGCGTGTTCGGCGATGATCTCGAGGGCCTCGACCCTGACAAGCTCACCTCTGTCCACGAGCGCAATTGGAAGGGCGTCGATCAGAACCTTATCAAACCGTTTGCGCAGCTTCTGCAGCGCATCAGAGCGATGAACTTGATGGCGCGCTTTTCTCGCCAGAGAAGCGAGCCGCAGGCGGTCATGCGGCTTCGATGTAGAAAGTGCCTCTATTTCGAGGAAAACATTTGGTTTTTCTCGACTCTGTCTTGCTGCGACCGGCCGTTTCTTCTTGACGGCCTTCCTGTCTTTCTTGCTCGTTGCCATATGGGTGGCCGGTCAACCCAAAGCCTTCTCATGGGCCGTCCATTCCTCGGGGCTTCTGCCGAACTCGACCATGACCCATTTGCGATAGGCCGGACGCTGCTGCAGCGCCTCGAACCAGCGCTGGATGTGGGGCGTGTCGAGTCTCTTTTCCGCGAGATTGAAATAGCGCCAATAGAGCACGCCGAGAACAATATCGCCAAAAGAGAAGCTGTCGCCGGCGAACCATGGAGATGACGACAAAGCCTTGTCGGCGATCGGCAGCATCTTCGCCAGGTTCGCCTCGGAGTCGGCGATCACCTTGTCGTTGCGCTGGGCCCGGGGCAAACGCACCTGGTGCCAGAACATCGCCGAGATCGGCGGCACCGCATTGAGCTGCTGCCATTCCATCCACTGCTCGGCCATGGCCAGCGCCTTCGCGTCTTTCGGACGCAAAGTGCCCTCGCCATAGCGCGCCGCCAGATAGCGCACGATCGCGTTCGATTCGAACATGGTGATGTCGCCGTCCTTGAGGACGGGCACGAGTCCGTTGGGATTCATCTCGAGAAAGCCCGGCTCGCGGTTGCCGCCAAAGCCGCCGCCGACCACCTGACGGTCGAAGGGCAGGCCCAGCTCATCCAGCGCCCAGACCACTTTCTGCACATTGCTCGAACTGCGGCGGCCCCAAACCTCGATCATGAACAACTCCCTGAAAAGCAATAGCCCGGCCGCTAATGTCCCGGTTCGCAAGTTCGCTGAGCATGCCGCACCTCCGAACGAACTTGCGAACCGGGAGGACATTAGCAAACTAAATGATTCTGGCGTGCTCCTGGACGCGAAGCTCCTGTAAGTGCTTGCGGCTTGAGAACAGGAGCTTCGCGTCCAGCACGCCAGTGCCGGGCTATTGTGTCAGTCGGTATGCAGGCGTGTCTAGTTGGCGGCGGTCGAGGCGTTGAGGAAGCGCATCGGATCCATAGCGGTGGCGCCTTTACGCACCTCGAAATGCACTTGCGGGCTCGACACCGAGCCGGTCTGGCCGGCCTTGGAGATGACATCGCCGCGCTTCACCGTGTCGCCACGCTTCACGAACAGGTCCTTGTTGTGCGCATAGGCGGTGACCCAGCCGCCTTCATGGCGGATGAGCACGAGGTTGCCATAGCCTTTGAGCTCGTTGCCGGCATAGGCGACCACACCGGCTTCGGCGGCACGCACGTCCGTTCCCTCCGGAACGGCGATGTTGATGCCTTCATTGCGCAGGCCGCCCGGCTTCGAGCCATAGCCCGAAATCACCCGGCCCTTAACCGGCCAGCGGAAGCTCAGGCTGCCCGCTTCCTGCGCCGGCTGCCCATTGTCGACCACTTGCTGCTGCGGCTGCTCGATTGGCTTCGGCGCGGCGGTGGCCATGTTGTTGGCCGCCGGTTGGTCGACGGCGTCATTGTCGTTGTCGAGGCCGGCCGAGGCGCTTTTGTTCACGGCCGGAGGCGTGTGCTCGGGCTGGTGGCCGGCAACCGCTGGTGCTGTGCCCGAACCGTTCTTCGGGATACGCAACGACTGGCCCTGGCGCAGCGCCTCATTGTTGGAAAGGCCGTTCAGCCTGGCAATGGTGAAGGGATGAACGCCATAGGTGCGACCCAGCGAATAGAGGGTCTCCCCGGCACGGACGGTGTGCATGCCGCCGCCTGAAGCGAGCGTGCTGTCGGGTTTGGCATAGGCCGGCTGCGGCGCCACGGCATTGCCGCGACCCGGAATGACCAGCGTCTGGCCGACACTGACCGAATAGGGTGCGGCGAGGTTGTTGGCGCGCGCCAGTTCGCTGACATTCAGCTGGTTGGCGCGGGCGATCGAATAAAGGGTCATACCGGGCTCGACCCGGACCGTTCCGGACCTGGCCGCCATATTCGGCTGGCTATTGCTGGAAGGCTCGGCCTCAGCCGCCTGCCCGCCTTGCGGCTGATACGTCGGCTGCTTGTAAACCGGCTTGTAGGTCTGCTGGTAATTATAGCCATTGCTGGCGTAGTTCTGCCCCGCCTTGCTGGTGGCGCTGGGGGCCAGCGGCCGGCGCGAGACCGTGTCGCGGTCGTCGGACGAGGCCACGGCCGTATCCCTGTCGCCCGTATCCTCGCCGCCGCGCTGGACCTTCTTGGGTACCGAGGCGGTGTAGAGGGTGTCTTCCGAGGAAGAGGAGGATTCGGTGAAACGGTCCACCGAGCCGGAACAGGCCGAGAGCAGCACAGCAGCCGCAACGCTGATGAGAAGCGACGCTTTCGACGGGATACCGGCGGCGCGCACGGGAGAGGAACGCATACCTACACTCCAAGAACCAACTGACAGGGCAACAATGCCCCGTTTAGGTTAAGGGAGAGTTTATCGCGTCAAATCAAGGACAAGTTTTAGGGAACTTGCGGCTGAAATGCGTTTTTCGGCGGGCGGCGGCCCTCAGATGCAGCCGAGGTCGCGCCTTTCGCTGTGTATCTCGCGGCGCAGCTGACGGGCCTGCCGCAGCTCCTCGTCGACCTCTGGCCCCGGATAGTGCTTGCGACGATATCTGAGCGTCGTGTCGATGTGTTTGATGACCTGGCCTTCTTCGCGCGCCAGGCGCTCGCACTGCCGATAGCTCGGCTCGTCATGGCCATAGCGCCCGGCGCATGCGCTCAAGGCCAAGGCCGCCAAAAGAAGAATTGCTGTTTTATGCATCGGATCCCCTGCTCGACGGCTATTTCGTCATTTGTCGGGCTGGCCGTCAAGGTTTTTAACAGGGCAATTTTTTGTGTTATGCGACAAAACTCTCCGCTAAAGAGCAGCCGTCATCAACATCAACGGAGTGCTTGCATAAAATGACCCTCTGGCCACAACACGCGACCTGGAACGGCCCCATCGTGATGATCGGGTTTGGCTCGATCGGACGGGGCACCCTCCCCCTCATCTTGCGCCATATCGCCTGTGACCGGAGCAAGATCACCATCATCGATCCTGACGAGTACAATCGGCGTATCGCCGACAAGGAAGGCATCGCCTTCATCAAGGAAGGGCTCACCAGGCAGAATTACAAATCCGTGCTGACGCCCCTTGTCACCGCGGGGCCTGGCCAGGCTTTCATCGTCAATCTCTCCGTCGATGTGTCATCCGTCGACATCCAGAAGCTGGCACAGGCGACCGGCTCCCTTTACATCGACACCGTCGTCGAGCCGTGGCCCGGCTTCTACTACAACAGCAAGCTCGATAATTCGGCGCGCACCAATTACGCCATGCGCGAGCACGTCCTCGAGCTCAAGGAGAAGTACAAGGGTGGACATACCTCCGTCTCCTGCTGCGGCGCCAATCCCGGCATGGTGTCGTGGTTCGTCAAGCAGGCGCTACTCGATATCGCCGAGGCCACCAAGGTAAAGGTCAAGGAGCCGAAGACGCGGGAAGACTGGGGCAAGCTCATGAAGCGCCTCGGCATCAAGGGCATCCATATCGCCGAGCGCGACACGCAGCGCGCCAAGAAGCCGAAGCCGCTCGACACCTTCGTCAACACCTGGTCGGTGGAAGGCTTCATCTCCGAGGGCCTGCAGCCGGCCGAGCTCGGCTGGGGCACGAACGAGAAGAAGCTGCCGCCCGGCGGCAGGAAGCACAAGACGGGCTGCGGCGCCGCGATCTATATCACGACCCCGGGCGCCAATACGCGGGTCAGGTCATGGACGCCGACGCCCGGCCCGCAATATGGCTTCCTCGTCACACACAATGAGGCGATCTCGATCGCCGACTATTTTACCGTTCGCGAGGGTCGCAAGGTCACCTACCGGCCGACCTGCCACTATGCCTACCACCCGTCCAACGACGCGGTCCTGTCGCTGCACGAGATGTTCGGCAGCGGCGGCAAGAAGCAGTCGCATATCCACATCCTCGATGAGGATGAGATCGTCGACGGGCGCGACGAATTGGGCGTGCTGCTCTATGGCCACAAGAAGAACGCCTATTGGTATGGCTCGCAACTCACCATCGAGGAGGCGCGCAAGCTTGCGCCCTACCAGAATGCCACCGGCCTCCAGGTGACGAGCGCCGTGCTCGCCGGAATGGTCTGGGCGATCGAGAATCCCAAGGCCGGCGTCGTCGAGACGGACGAGATGGATTTCCGCCGCTGTCTCGACGTGCAATTGCCCTATCTCGGCCAGATGACCGGCGTCTATACCGACTGGACTCCGCTCACCGACCGCCAGACGCTCTTCGCCGAGGAGATCGACAAGCGCGATCCCTGGCAGTTCACCAACATCATCGTGAAGTAAGTGCACTAATTCCCCTCTCCCCCAACGGGGGAGAGGGCCGAAAGACGCAGCGCCTGCGAGTGGATTGTGTGATTCAATGGCCGCCCTCCACCCACGGCACGCCGGCGTGTCGGAAGGCTTCCGCCAGCGCAGGCTCAAGCTCAACGGCTTCCCAGCGGCGTAACGGGTTGAAATGCTCGAAGAGTTGGGGAAGCAAGCGGAGCCCGAACCGGTTCACGTACCGGCTCGCCTTGTAGCCGGTCTTGTGTTGATCGAAGCGGAGGTCGGGGTCGAGTGACGTCTCGCCAACATAGAGACCCCACCGACCCATGCGGCGGGTGTCTTTGAGGAGCACGACATAGAGCGCATGACGCGCACCCCTGGCACCCGTCGTCGTCACGCGCAGCTGCCGTGCCGCGCGCTCGGCCATCGGCATCCAGTCCGGCAAGTAGAGTGCACCAGGCATCGCACCACGATCACACGCTAAACCGTGCTCATACCGTAGCCTATCGGATCATATAAACCTTGCGGATCGTTTCATGCACCCGGCAGGTGCCTTTCCAGTCCTTGGGAAAGAAGGCCGTCGTGTCGGGTGTGATCTCGATGACGTCGCCCGACTCATGCGTATAGGTGCAGCGGCCGAGAAGGAAATGGCAGAACTCGTCCTTGGTGACATGGCAGTTCCAGAAGCCTGGCGTGCAGATCCAGATGCCGGTCTCGCTCTGGCCTTCCGGTCCCTTATGCAGGACGATGCCTGAGGTGTGCGATTGCCCCTCGATCATGGTCGGGATCACACCCCAGTCCTTGAACGGGCCCGGGTAGCGCGCCGGATCGACGATATGGGGCGCTGACGACTGCAGGTTGGTCGGCATCTCTTCTCCTAACTCAGCATATAAACATTGCGCATGGTCTCATGGACCACGCAGATCCCGGTCCAGCCGGCCGGGAACAGCACGGCCGTGCCCGGCACGATCTCGATCGTCTCACCCGATTGATGCGTGTAAGTGGCGCGTCCGGAGACGAAGTAGCACAATTCGTCGCGCGGAATCGAGAGCGGCCAGGTGCCGGGCGTGCATTGCCACAAGCCCGATTCCGGCTGCCCGTTCGGCCCCTTGTGCAAGAGCACGCCGTCGCTCTTGGAATGGCCGGCGATGGGATCGGGCTGATGGCCCCAATCCTTGAGCGGCCCCGCATAGTGCGCGGGATCCGCGATATGAGGGGCGGTGGAGCTAAGGCCCTTGCCCATCACGCGGCCTTCTTGCGGCGCAGGAGCCCGTCGATGACCTTGGCCGCCTTGGCCGGCCCCTTCTTGCTTCGCATGGCCTTCGACGTCTTCTTGAGCTTCGCCTTCATCTTCTTGTCGGTGAGCATCCTCTCGATCCGATCGGCCATGTCGGCATCCGTCCACTCATAGCGGTCGAGCTTGAAGCCGTGGCCCGTCTCCTCAACGCGGGTCGCATTGTCATGGCCGTCCCAGACATAGGGCATGATGATGGCGGGCTTGCCGAAATAGAGGCATTCGGTGAAGGAGTTGTTGCCGCCGTGATGGATGACGGCATCGACTTGCGGGATCACCGAAGGCTGCGGGTACCACGTGGCGATATGCATATTGGGCGGCACATCCGTATATTGATCGATGTAATCGCCGACATTGACCAGCGCCCGGACCGGCAATCTGCCGAGCGTCACGATAAGGCGTTTCAGAAGATCAACATCGCCCGAGCCCAGCGAGCCGAAGCTCACATAGAGTAAAGGCTTGTCATTGTTCTTCTTGAACTTCGGCACCTTGTACGGTACCTCCTTGCGTACGCAGCCTTCGAGATACTGAAACTGCTTGGGCGGCAGCTTGTGGCGGCGCTTGAACTTCACGGCTGTTGGATAGAGCAGCAGATTCATATGCGGGGAGGCTTCGAAGAATTGTCCAAGGGGGTATTTCTCTTCGCCGACGCTCTTCAGAAACTCGGTGAAGTTGTCATGAATGGGCTTGATTACTTCGTTGAAGCGCTTGCGAAAGCGGGCGAAGCCCTCCTTGTCTTTCTCACCTAGGCCGGAGAGATGCGGCGGGATATCCGGATCCTCGATCTCGTTTTCCGAGCATGAGATGATCCTGACCCAGGGCTTGTCGTTATCGCGGGCATAGCGCTTGATCGCCGGAAACAGGATGACATTGTCGACGCAGACGACGTCCGGCTTCACGGTGGCGAGGACGCCGGGCAAATCCTTCTCGGCCCATTTTGCGGTCTCGACGATCATCTCCCAGCAGCCCTTCACGTAATTGTCGATCTGGTCGTAGGGGCTCTTGCGGAAATTGGGGATGTGGCCGTTGATGAAATCGACCCAGAATTTCGCCATCTCCTCGGGCGGCAGAGGCTCCGACAGGTTCACGGCGTGGGCCTCGAAACCATAACCCTTATAGACATCGAGGAAGCCCGGATCGGAGAGGAAGACCACCTTGTGGCCGAGTTTCTCCAATGCCTGGCCGATGCCGACCGAGTTCAGTGCCGGGCCGAAGGCCGCCTCCGGAAACAGCGCGATGACCTTCTTCGGTTTCTTGGCCGCCTTGCGTGCGGCTTTCTTCTTGGCCGGCTTCTTCGCCGCCTTCTTCTTCACTGCCTTCTTTGCCATAAGGTGACCCCTTTCGTCTCTCTCCTAGCAGATTATCACGTGCCCGGCATGCTGGCGCGGTTGAAGCGCTGCGCCAGCAGCACCAGGATGAAGCTCATGAGCAATATGATCGTCGCCATCGCATTGATCTCGGGCGTGACCCCGAAGCGGATCATGGCATAGATCTGCATCGGCAGAGTGGTCGAGCCCTGCCCGGCGCCGGCGGTGAAATAGGCGATGATGAATTCATCGATCGACAAAGTGAAAGCGAGCAAGGCCGCCGCGACCACCGCCGGCCAGATGAGCGGAAAGGTCACATGCCGGAAGGTCGCGAGCGCCGTGGCGCCGAGATCGCGCGAGGCCTCGGTCAGGGACCAGTCGAAGCTCTTGAGCCTGGCGCGCACCACGGCGCAGACGAAAGCGATGTTGAAGACGACATGCGCCAGGATGATGGAATGAAGGCCCAGGGTGAATTTCACCAGCGTGAAGAAGGAAAGCAGCGCGATCGCCAGCACGATATCGGGGATGATCATCGGCATGAAGAGCAGCGCATCGAGCCCGGACGAGGCCTTGCGCCGCTCGACGCCGAGAGCAAGGAGCGTGCCGATCGCCGTCGCGATGAGGGTCGAAGCCACGGCGACGATCAGCGAATTCCTGGCCGCGGCGATGATCTTGGGGCTTTCCAGAAGCCGCCCGTACCACTCGGTCGAAAAGCCGGTCCAGGCGGTTGGCAGGCCCGCCTTGTTGAAGGAAAGCACCATCAGCACGACGATCGGCGTATAGAGAAAGACATAGACGAGAGCGAGATAGGCCTTACGCATGGCTCTTGCCTTCCCCCCGTGCCCGGTTGGCTGCCACCGCCTGGGCAAAGAGCAGCACGAGCATGATGGCGATGAGGATGACCGAGAGTGCCGAGCCGAAGGGCCAGTCGCGGGCGGTGAGGAACTGGTCATAGATGAGATTGCCGACCATTTGCAATTTGCCGCCGCCCAGGAGGTCGGGCGTCACGAAATTGCCGATGGAGAGCACGAAGACGAAGACCGCGCCCGCGGCGACGCCCGGCGCCGTCAGCGGCAGGGTGATGCGCCAGAAGGTGGTGGCCGCCGTGGCGCCCAGATCGCGCGAGGCCTCGGCATAGGACGGATCGAGGCGCTGCAGCGCCGAATAGACCGCGAGGATCACGAAGGGCACGTAATTATAGACGAGGCCCAGGATGACGGCGAATTCATTATAGAGGATCGGCAGCGGCGAATGGATCAGGCCGAGCCATTGCAGGAAATTGTTGGCGAGGCCGGAGGGATTGAGAAGAACGATCCAGGCATAGGTGCGGATGAGGTAATTCGTCCAGAAGGGCAGCATGGCGAGGAACAGGAGCGCCGTCTGGCGCTCGGGCGCCGCCCTGGAGATCGCATAGGCCGCCGGATAGCCGACGAGCAGCGCGAAGAAGGCGGCGAGACCGGCGATGCGCGCCGAATCGAGGAAGATCGAGAGATAGAGCCATTCGCCGGCGCGCACGAAATTGCCGAAGGTCGCGACCGACCAGTCGACGCCGCCATAGATGCCGCGCTCATAGAAGGCGGTGACGAGGATGATGGCGCACGGCACCACCATCAGGATGCCCAGCCACAGAAGGCCGGGAAGCATCAGTAAGAGAGACGCCAGTCTTTGCGGCATGACACCCGTGAAAGCCGAGCGATGCGGTTGGGTCCGCATCGCTCCGCCGGGTTGAACCTTATTTCGCGGAAGTGATTTCGGTGACCACCTTCGAGAAGACTTTCATGCCGTCGCCCAGGTCGCGCAATTGCTCATATTTGAGGAGATCCGCGGGGGCGATCGCCATGTTCGGATACTTCTCCAGCATGGACTTGTCGATCGCCTCCATGCCGGCCTTGTTGGGCGTCTTGTACATGATGTTCTCGACCACCCATTTTCCGGTATCGGCCTTCAAAATATAGTCGAGGAATTTATAGGCGGCGTCTTTGTTCTTCGATCCTTCCACGAGCACCATCGTGTCGACCCAGAGGTCGGAGCCTTCCTTCGGGATCACATATTTGATCTCCGGCTTCTCGGCGATGCCGTAATTGCACCAGCCATCCCAGGCCTGCACCAGAGAGGCTTCGCCCGAGACAAGCTTGGAAAAGAATGTCGTGTCGTCATAAGCGAGAAGCGTCTTCTTCGTTTCGATCAGCAGCGCCTTCACCTGGTCGAGCTTGGCCGGGTCGATCTCGTTGACCGACATGCCGAGTGCCAATTCGCCCGCCGCCATCAACCAGCGATCGGTCGAGAGCATGGTGATCTTGCCCTTGAGGTCATCGGCGGGCTTCAGGAGATCGTTCCAGCTCGTCGGCGCGGCCTTCACCACGTCCGAGCGGTAGCACAGGCCGGTGGTGCCCCAGGCATAGGGGATCGAGAAGCTGTTGCCCGGATCATGCTTGAGCTGGGCCGCTTCCGGATAAAGATTGGCGATATTGGGAATCTTGCCGTGGTCGAGCTTGGCGGCGATGCCGAGCTTGCTCAGGGCCTCGGCGAAGGGCGAGGAGACGAAGAGCACATCATAGCCCTCGCCTTTCGAGGCGACGACCTTGCCCATGATCTCTTCATTGGTCGCATGCACCGCGACCTCGACCTCGATGCCGGTCTCCGCCTTGAATTTCTCCGGCAGGTCCTTCGGCATGTAGCCGTCCCAATTGGAAATCACGAGCTTGTCGGAGGCCTGCGCCAGGCTGGCCGCAAGCAGCATCGTCGCGCCGGCGGCGAGCGCGGCGGACATCCAGTTCATGGTTCTCACTTTTCCCTCCCTTAGGGCTTTTTTGTTAGGACATGACTGTGCCATGCCCGGCTTTCGGCCTGCAAGGGGGGCGTGCCGCTCAATTGCGCTGGGCGGCGAGCAGCGTCTGGTTGATCGTCTCGACCTGGCCCTTGGCCGGCTCGTCGGTCAAGGCCGACACCGGGATCTTCCGGCGCAGCATGTCGTGATAGTCGCGCACACCGGCCTCGAGATCGGACAGGATCATGGTGCTGAAGCCCGAGGACTGCATCGATTCCCAGGACCATTTGATGAGCTGCGCATCCTCGGCACCGGTGACGCGGTCGATGCGGTGGGCGAGATAGCGCGCCACCTTGGCTTCGCGGCTGTCGGCCACAGGCGCGTAATAGGCCATGCGCTGCACCGTCTTGCCCACTTCCACCGGCAATTCCTGATAGAAGCCGATGAGGTCGGGATAGAGCATGATGACCAGATTGGGGAACATGCCGAGATAGACCCAGCGCCCCCTTGCCTCTTCCGGCAGATGCTCCATCACCGGGCGGTGCTTCACATAGTTGCGCACACTCCAGAAGCGCGGCGACACGCCGGTGATGCGACCTTCCGAGCGCGACACGCCGGCCGAAGGCCTGCCATCCTTATATTGCTGGCCATAGAGGTCGTGGAGGGCGGGATGGGCGATCGGCACGTGATAGCCTTCATTGTCGACGTCGCGTACCGCCTTCCAGTTCACTTCGAGGACGTCGCGGGTCTGCGGCGCGTAGGGCCTGATGTCGGTGAGCCTGTAGGCAGAGGCCTCCGCCTCATGCGGTGCCATCAGCTCGGCGACCGAGCCCTGCGGGCCCGGCTTGAAGCGGACGAACACGAAACCGTGCCAGATCTCGTGCTCGACCGGCACCAGGCCATGGGTCACGGGATCGAGCTTGGGGAAGGTCTTGGCCTTCGGCACCGCGCGCAGCGTGCCATCGAGATTATAGGACCAGCCATGGAACGGGCAGACCATGGCGCTCTTGCAGCGCCCGCTCTCGCCCGCCACCACGCGCGAGCCCCGATGCCGGCACACATTGTGGAAAGCGCGCACGACATTGTCCTTGCCGCGCACGATGAGCGCGCGCTCGCCGGCGATGTCGAAGGTCGTCCAGTCGCCTTCCTTGGGGATGTCGCTCACATGGCAGGCGAGCTGCCAGTGGCGGCGGAACAGCTCCTCCTGCTCGATCAGGAAGAGCTCCTTGTTGAAATAGGTCCAGGGCGGAAGGCCCGCGCGCTCATCGTCGGTCAGACGGTTCGGCGTCACGAAATCGATCGCGTTCATTGTGGGCCTCCTTTTCTAATTGAACGTTCAGTCAATATACCCCACGGAAGGAGCTGAAAGCAATAGGAAGAGACTGCTGTGGAAGGTCAGAAAAAGCTGAGCCTTGACGGGCGCTTATGGCCGTGGCACGCATGACGAACGCGGTGTTTCGATGCCCAAAGGCTAGAAACCGAACAGGGAACACGGTGCGGACGACCCAATCGGGGCCAAAACCGTGACTGCCCCCGCAACTGTGAGCGGCGAGGACGTACGCAGAATTGGCCACTGGGCAACCGGGAAGGCCGCGTGCATCCGCCCGAGCCGCAAGTCAGGAGACCTGCCGCGCCAACCGAGGGCCCTGCCCTCACATTATTGTTGAGCACACGGAGGGTGTTACGCTCATGACCACGGATCGGATTTCCACTTCTTCTCTCACCATGTCGCAGCGCGTGGCCGCGGGCCTCAGCGCGATGGCCTTTGGCCTCCTGCTGATTGCCGGCGTCGGGCTTGCCCATGCCGACAAGCTGCACAATGCGGCGCATGACACGCGTCACTCGATCGGCTTCCCCTGCCACTAAGCTAAGCAGGTTTTTCCATGATCGGGCGAGTGATTCTCGCCGCGCTCCTTGCCGGGATCGCGGCCGGCTTGTTCTATGGCGCGGTCCAGCATGTGCGGCTCACGCCATTGATTCTCGAAGCTGAGAAATATGAAAATGCCGGCGACGGTCATACGCATGACCATGCCGCCGCTGCAACGACAACGACCGAACAGGCGCCAGCTCCTGCAGCCGAGCCTGCGGCTGAAGAAGAGGCCTGGGCGCCCCAGGATGGCGCCGAGCGCACCTTCTACACCTTCCTGGCCAGCATCGTCGCCGGCGCCGGCTTCGCCGCCGTGCTGGCCGGCATCAGCCTCCTGTCGGGGGTGAGGATCACGCCACGCAACGGCGTGCTCTGGGGCCTGGCGGGGTTCCTCGCCGTGCACCTGGCGCCCGCAGCGGGCCTGGCACCTGAATTGCCCGGCATGCCGGCCGCCGATCTCGCGGCGCGGCAGATCTGGTGGATCGGCACGATCATCGCGACCGGTGTCGCCATCTGGCTCTTCACCCAGAGAAGCGAGACGTGGGCGAAGGTTTTGGCCGTCATCCTGGTGGCTTTGCCCCATATCATCGGCGCGCCGCAGCCGCCGACCCATGAAAGTGGCGTGCCTGCCGGCCTTTCGGCCGAGTTCGCGGCCAACACGCTGGCCGCGGCGGCCCTGCTCTGGCTTGCCGTTGGCGGCTTTCTCGGTCTCGCCATGGACCGCTTCGTCAAGGAGGCCTGATCATGGCGCTCGAGAAAATCCCTGCCACCGTCATCACCGGCTTCCTCGGCGCCGGCAAGACGACATTGATCCGCCATCTCCTGCAGAACGCCAAGGGACGGCGGATCGCCCTCGTCATCAACGAGTTCGGCGACATCGGCGTCGACGGCGAGATCCTCAAAGGTTGCGGCGACGATGTCTGCCGCGAAGAGGACGTGGTCGAGCTCGCCAATGGCTGCATCTGCTGCACGGTCGCCGATGATTTCATCCCGACCATGCGCAAGCTCCTCGACCGCGATCGGCCGCCCGAGCATATCGTGATTGAGACCTCGGGCCTCGCTCTGCCCCAGCCTTTGGTGCGCGCCTTCAACTGGCCCGAGATCAAGTCGCGTGTGACGGTCGACGGCGTGGTGACCGTCGTCGATGCCAAGGCGCTGGCCGAGGGCCGCTTCGCCGATGACGAGGAGGCGGTGGCGCGCCAGCGTGCCGCCGATCCCAATCTCGATCACGAGAATCCGATCGAGGAGTTGTTCGAGGATCAGCTCAATTGCGCCGACATGATCATCCTCAACAAGACCGACCTGCTTCTCGATCATGAGACCGACAAGCTCGCGGGCGATCTCAAGACGCAGATCCGAAAAGGGACCAAGCTCGTGCCGGCGCAGCATGGCGCGCTCGATGCGGCAGCGCTTCTCGGCATCGCGTCGGCCGCCGAGGACGACATGCATAACCGCCTCTCCCATCACGAGATGGAAGGCGAGGTGCAGCACGACCATGACGATTTCGTCACGTTCTCGATCCCGCTAGGCGCCATCGCCGACCGCGAGAGCCTTATCGACCGCATCCAGGATGTCATCGCCGACCATGACATTTTGCGGCTCAAGGGCTTTGCCGCGATCGACGGTGCGCCGGGGCGGTTGCTGATCCAGGCGGTCGGGCCGCGGCTCAATAGCTATTTCGACCGACCCTGGCGGGCGGACGAGAAGCGTTCGAGCGAGGTCGTCGTCATCGGATTGAAGGGACTGGACCGGGCCGTGGTCGAGTCCCGCCTCAAGGGCTGATGCATCTCCTTGCGACCCAGACGGGCGTCATAGACGGCGCGGCCGAAGCTATCGACCTTGCGCAGGAGCCGGGCGACATCGTCGTGCTCTCCGCCGCCGACAGCGAGCTTGCCGCCTTGGCGCGCGCCTGGGACGCGATCGGCAGCGACGCCGTCTCGCTGCGTCTCGCCAATCTGTTGCAGCTCCAGCACAACCTCTCTGTCGATCTCTATCTCGAAAAGACGCTGAAGCAAGCGAGGCTCATTGTCCTGCGCCTCCTTGGCGGGGCGCAATACTGGGCCTATGGCCTCGGCGAGATCGAAGCCCTGGCGCGCGAGCACGAGATCGCGCTCGCCGTTCTGCCAGGCGATGCCCATCCCGATCCCGAGCTTGCCGCACGCTCGACCTTACCCAAGGCCGATTGCGAAAGGCTCAGGCAATATCTCATTGCCGGCGGCCAGGAGAATGCCGCCGCCTTCCTCAAGCTATGCTTGCATTTCCTGGGGCAAGGTGCTGCGCCCGCCCCGCCGCGGCCGCTCGCCAAGGCCGGTCTCTACTGGCCGGGACAGGCTTGCGAAAGTCTTGAGGAGCTCAGCGCCAACTGGATCACCAATGCGCCGGCCGCGGCGCTGGTCTTCTATCGCTCGGTGCTCGAAGGGGCGCAGACGGCGCCGGTCGATGCGCTGGTCGCGGCACTTCGGCAGCGAAGGATCAATGCCCTGCCCGTCTTCGTCACGAGCCTTAAAGACGCAGCGAGCGCCGCGTTCATCACCGCCACATTCGGTGAAGCGCGTCCGGCCGTCATCCTCAATACGACTTCTTTCGCCGTATCTTCGGGCAGCATCGCCGCCGACACGCCTTTCACACCCTTTGACTGCCCGGTGCTGCAGGTCGTCTTCGCGGGCTCCGGCGAAGCGAGCTGGCAAGAGAGCGCGCAAGGTCTCGGCGCCCGCGATCTCGCGATGAATGTCGTCCTCCCCGAGCTCGACGGCCGCATCTTCTCGTGCGCCGTCTCCTTCAAGGCGGACGATCACTGGGACGAGCGGACGCAATGCCGGATCGTGACCTACCGGCCGGTCCGGGACCGCATCGACTTCGTCGCCGATCTGGCGGCGGCCTGGATCGCCCTGCGTCAGACGCCTCCCGCCGATCGGCGCATCGCCCTCCTCCTCGCCAACTATCCCAACAAGGACGGCCGTATCGGCAACGGCGTGGGCTATGACACGCCGGCGAGCACCATCGCCATCCTGCAGGCACTCGCCGATGCAGGTTATGGCATCGATGACATTCCCGCGGATGGGAATGCGCTCATCGAAAGCCTGCAACGAGGCCGCACCAATGCGCATCGCCATGGAAGCGCGACCAGGCTCGCGCTCGGCGACTATGTCCGGGATTTTGCCGCCTTGCCCGACGATGTCCGGCGCCAGATCATCGAGCGTTGGGGCGCTCCCGAACAGGATCCCTTCTTCGCGAGAGATGCCTTCGAGCTTCCCGTCCTCATTTTCGGCCATGCGGCGGTCGCGATCCAGCCGGCGCGCGGCTACAATATCGATCCCAAGGCCACCTATCACGACCCGGCGCTGGTGCCGCCGCATGGCTATCTCGCCACCTATTTCTGGCTGCGCCATCATTTCAAGGCCCAGGCGATTATCCACAATGGCAAGCACGGCAATCTCGAATGGCTGCCTGGCAAGGCGACGGCGCTGTCCTCCGCCTGCTACCCCGAGATCGCCTTCGGCCCTTTGCCGCATCTCTATCCCTTCATCGTCAACGATCCGGGCGAAGGCACGCAGGCCAAGCGCCGCTCGGGCGCCGTCATCATCGATCACCTGACGCCGCCTCTGACGCGGGCCGAGACCTATGGTCCGCTCAAGGACCTCGAGGCTCTGGTCGATGAGTATTATCTCGCCTCCGGCCTCGATCGCCGCAGGCTCGCTGCACTCAAGCGCGATATCCTCGATCTCACCAGAAGCCAGAGGCTCGATGTCGATGCCGGCTTCACCGGCGATGAGACGAGCGATCTCGTGAAGCTCGACGCCTATCTCTGCGACCTGAAGGAGGCGCAGATCCGCGACGGTCTCCATATATTGGGTTCTTCGCCGCAAGGCCGGCTCGAGACCGATCTTCTGGTGGCGCTCACCCGCGTGCCGCGCGGGCTCGGCGAGGAAAGCGATCAATCGCTGATTCGCGCTCTGGCGCAGGATCTGAGCTTTGCCGATTTCGATCCGCTCACCTGCGACATGAGCGCGCCCTGGATGGGTCCCCGCCCCGATATCCTCGCCGCCTTGAGCGCGGATAGCTGGCGATCGCAAGGCGATACGGTCGAACGTCTCGAGATACTGGCCTCGCGCTGCGTAGAGACACAGGCCGGCATTGGCGCGCAATCGGACAAGGTCATCACCGCGATCGAGACTATCGCCCGTCCGGCCTTGCGCGCCTCGGGCGAACGCGAAATCTCGAGCGTGCTCAAGGGACTCGATGGGCAATTCGTGGTGGCAGGACCTTCGGGCGCCCCGACCCGCGGACGGCTCGATGTCCTCCCCACCGGCCGCAATTTCTATTCCCTCGACAACCGCACGGTGCCGACACCTACTGCCTGGACGCTCGGGCAGAAATCGGCGGAAGACCTCATCGCCCGGCACTTCCAGGATTTCGGACGCTATCCCAAGGCGCTCGGCCTCTCCGCCTGGGGCACGTCCAATATGCGCACCGGCGGCGATGATATCGCGCAGGCGTTGGCGCTCATCGGCGCAAAGCCCGTCTGGGAACCGTCGAGCTGGCGCGTGACCGGCTATGAGGTGATCCCGCTCGCGAAGCTCGGGCGCCCCCGCATCGACGTCACCTTGCGCATCTCGGGCTTCTTCCGCGACGCCTTCCCGGCCCAGATCGAGCTCTTCGACAAGGCGATCCGCGCCGTCGGCCGGCTCGACGAGCCGGAAGGCGACAATCCGATCGCCGCCCGCATGCTGAGCGAAACGAGGACGCTCACCGCGGCCGGGCTTGCCGCCGCCGAAGCCGAACATGCCGCCGGCTACCGCATCTTCGGATCGAAGCCCGGCGCCTATGGGGCGGGTCTCCAGGCGCTGATCGATGAGAGACTGTGGGCCGAACGCGCCGATCTCGCCCGCGCCTATATCACCTGGGGCGCCTATGCCTATGGCGCGCGCGACGCTGGCGCCCATGACGAGCGCGCATTCGGCGAACGTCTCAAGCGCATCGAAGCCGTGGTGCATAACCAGGACAATCGCGAGCACGATCTGCTCGATTCCGACGATTACTATCAGTTCGAAGGCGGGATGAGTGCTGCCGTCGAGGCGATGTCGGGTCAGAGGCCGCGCGTCTATCACAACGACCATTCGCGCCCGGAGCGGCCGGTCATCCGCACGCTCGAGGAAGAGGTAGGCCGCGTCGTGCGCTCGCGCGTCGTCAATCCGAAATGGATCACCGGCGTCAAACGCCATGGCTATAAGGGCGCCTTCGAGATCGCGGCGACGGTCGACTACATGTTCGCCTTCGCGGCGACGACGGGTGCGGTGCAGAGCCATCATTTCGACCTCGCTTATGACGCCTTTCTCGCCGATGAGGAAACGCGCGACTTCATCGCCCGCAACAACCCCTCAGCGCTCGTCGAGATATCGGAGCGGCTCGAGGAAGCGATCGCGCGCGGCCTTTGGACGCCGCGCTCCAACTCGGCCTATGGTCAATTGAAGCTTCTCAAGGAAGGACGTGCCCCATGAGTGAAGACGAAAATGTCCGCCATCACGACAAGATGCAGAAGAAGAAGGCGGCGCGCGACAAGATCATGGCCGGCAAGACGATCGAGAAAGGCCTGATCATCGTCCATACCGGCAAGGGCAAAGGCAAGTCGACCGCGGCCTTCGGCATGGTGTTCCGCTGCATCGGCCACGGTATGAAAGCGGGCGTCGTGCAGTTCGTCAAAGGCGCCTGGGCGACGGGCGAGCGCACGGTGCTGGAGAAATTCCCGGATCTGGTGACGATCAAGGCCATGGGCGAAGGCTTTACCTGGGAAACCCAGGACCGCGAGCGCGACATCGCCCATGCGCGCGCCGGCTGGGAAGAAGCCAAGCGCATGATCGCCGACCCGCAATACGAGCTCGTGCTGCTCGATGAGCTCAATATCGTGCTGCGCTACGACTACCTGCCGACCGAAGAGGTCGTCGAGACCTTGCGCAACAAGCCCGCCGACAAGCATGTGATCGTCACCGGCCGCAACGCCAAGGACGAACTGATCGAAATCGCCGACCTCGTCACCGAGATGGAGCAGATCAAGCATCCCTTCCGCTCGGGGATCAAGGCGCAGAAGGGCATTGAATACTAGCTAGACCGCAGACGCCTCAAGAATGGAAATCGGTCCTCGCGTCGGGATCACCCGTTCAAGCTTTAGCCCCGCGGCGTCTAACAGGCTTGCATACTGAGCTTTCGTCCTCTCCAGGCCACCAGTAACGGCTAGCATGACAACGTCGATTTGCTTGATCTGATCAGGTTCGTCTCCTGACGGCACGAGCGTCTCGGCCACAAGCACCTTCCCGCCTGGCAGCATCGCCTTGCGGCAATTTCGTAGAATTGCCTTGGCACGCTCATCATCCCAGTCGTGGATCACTTTCTTAACGACGTAGACATCGCCGATAGGAACGCTCTCAAAGAAATCACCGGCGACAAATTCAGTGCGCGGCAGGTGGCCGCCTGCACCCTGTTGTGCGGCAGCGACGCCTGAAGGGAGATCAAAGAGCACGCCACTCAGATGGAGATTGCGAACCAGGATTTCGGCGAGAAGCTGACCATGTCCGCCACCGAGGTCGACGACACGCGTGAACGGCCTGAAGTCATAGGCATCGGCAACCGCCTCGTTGCTGCCTTGACTCAAGGCCACCATGGCACGCTGAAACAAAGCAGCCTGCTCGGGATGTTCCGACAGCCAGTCGAATCTTGGACTTCCGAACACCTTGTCAAAAGCCGGCTTGCCGGTGTGAACAGAATGCATGAGCTGCCCGAAGGCAAGGTAGGCTTCGCTGTTGATCATATGGATGAAGTCACGGGGACCGGGGCGATCGGAGCGCAGCACGGTACCCATCTCCGTCAGCTCGAAATGACGGGGCAGCACCTCCCTGAAGACTCCTTCGGCTGCAAGAAGCCGCATCACACGATAAAGCGCGTCGGCATTCGACCGAGTGGCGGCCGCCAATTCAGCTACTGATGACTTGCCGGCGGCCAGAAGATCCGGAATGCCGAGTTCGATAATGACGCGCAGCGCCTGTGACACGGCGAACCCAAATCCAAGCCTCATAACCTGTTGCGTCGGCTTAACCATGGTGTCTCCGAGGGTGTCCACGGATACTTATCAGAATGGACCGAACTTAATCCAGCTATTCCCGCACAACGGGTTCAGCACTGCCAGCCCCCTTTCCGAGCGCAGCGACGCCGGCCGGGAAGAGGCCAAGTGCATGAGCGCGGATTCGCAATGCAAGCTCGTGCTCCTCAACGAGCCCAATATTGTGCTCCATTGTTGTAGGCGATGATTTGAGATAGAACATTCCAACCATCTAGCTCTGGTGCCATCGTGCATAGATTGGTGGCCGCAACATTGTTGAGTGCGTGTTTGGCTGGTGCCCCCGCACTTGCAGCCGACAGAATGGAGAAATTGCCTCCTCCCGTTCTGGCCTTTGCCCAGCAATTTGACAAGGAGTGCCGAGACAACGGCCTCGGGCGGCTGACGGTGAGCGAAAACTACTCTGATGATGGTCGCGGTGAGGCCGATGTCAACGCGGACGGTCAGAAGGATTACTTTGTCTACAAGTGCATGTTCGGGTGCAGTCGGGACCCATTTGCGTTCACAGGAAAATCGAGCCCATGCCCGTGGGGCAGTCTGTTGTTGTCCAAGCCAGAGGGCTACGATCAAGTATTCCTGCCCGGAAGGGTAAGCCGGCTTGCTGCCGGCTTGCCCGTCAAGATTTCGATCAAGCGCCCGAGAGCGCTGCGGGATTTCTGCGAAGATCCGAGCTATGACCCGGAATATGTTTATCAGCTGAAGGAAGGTCGCTTCCAGTTGTTGGGAATGTGCTCACCGAACGCCACAACCGATTGTCTCGCGTCATCCGGACTTTAGAGTCCGGCATTCTGCGTGTTTCGAATAGCGAGGCGAAGCGGCGATCTCGGTGGGAAGCTTGCCCGGATCGATCGTCATGCCGGCTCCAGATAGTCGCCCCAGAGATCGAGATAGAGCTTGTCCTGGGCCGCGGCCTCTTCTCCCCACAGTTCGCGCGCGGTGAAGGCGACCGCATAGAGGTGATGTGGCTGCGGTCCGTCACCCCTGGCATTGCTGTCGGCAAAGCTGAAGACGCCGTGATTGCGTGCAACCGTTCCGGTCTTGCCCCTCGCGTAGCGCGGGAGACGCGTATGACCGGTCGGATGGATATTGCGCGCTTTCACCCGATCGCCGACCGCGAAGCGCGGCACGATTCTTTCCGCCGGCATCCGGGTCGAGGCGCCGCGCTGAATGGCGCTGTCGACCTCGTTGGCCTTGATCGACGCTCCCGCCGGTTTGAATGGCGCTGATGCCGACACGCCGTGCTCCTCCAGAAGGCGGCTGATCGCATGAAGCCAATAGGCGTAATAGGGAAGCCGAAGATAATCGGCGGGCGGGATACGCTCGATCTCGCGGCGCAAATGATCATCGGCATAAGGCACGGTAAAGGGAAGGGCCGAGGCGATGGCGAACATGCGGCGCTCCCAGTCGGCGTGGAAGACCGGCTCGTTCGCTTCGGCGACGACCGGACCGAATCCATCCATGCCGCCCAGGTCATGCATCGAGTTCATGGCCGTGCCGTTCCGATCATGCAGTCGCGCGTCACCAGGGACGCCAGATCTTCTTCACTCATGCCTTCGGTGCCTTGCGGCCGCATCGGCAGGACCATGTAGCGGATCTCGGCGCTCGAGTCCCAGACTCTGATCTCGATCTCGGGATCGATCTTCAGGCCGAACTCGGCCAGGACGCCACGCGGATCTTTCACGACGCGCGAGCGGTAAGGGGCGCTTTTGTACCAGACCGGCGGCAGGCCGAGCACCGGCCATGGATAGCAGGAGCACAAGGTGCAGACGATGACGTTGTGGATGGCCTTCGTATTTTCGACGACCACCATGTTCTCGCCCTGAAGGCCTCCATAGCCAAGCTCAGCGATCGCCGGTGTGGCGTTGTCCAGCAGGCGCTCTCTGAAGGCAGGATCGATCCATGCCCGCGCGACGACGCGTGCGCCATTGCGCGGTCCGATCGATTTTTCATAAGTCTCCACGAACTTGTCGAGCGCCTCACGGTCAAGGAGGCCCTTTTCGATGAGCAATGACTCCAGCGCCTTGACGCGCAAGGCGATCCCGCGCTCCTCGCCGCCGTCATGATGCGGGCCGTCATGATCTTCATGGTCATGAGAGTGAAGTTTCGTCAAACGCTGCCTCCCTATCCTGCAAGGCACTTCAGCCTAGCACTGCCAGCCCTTCCCGGAGCGCAGGGATTTCGCCACATGCGCGACGACGGGATCGAACTCGGCCTTGCGGGCGGCAGGATATTCCAGCCGGACATGATTGGCGATATCGCCGTTGCAGGCCTTGATGATCTTCTCATAGAAGATGCGATCCGCCTTGCTGCCGGAAAAGGCGAACCAGTCCTCCCTGCCGGCCGAGTAGCTCACGTTCCAGCCATCATCCACAGCATAGGAGACGAGACGCTTGGCATAGTCCGTGAAACTCTCTTCATTGACGGTCGCCAGAGCGCCCCAGACCGCGATCGTCGCACCGCCTTCGGGCGAGGTGAAGCTTAAGCCATCATCATTCGCCGGCGGCTCGCCGGCTTTGTAGCCTGCGGGGATATCGGCGGTGGCGCCGAAGCGGTCGTTCACATAGGTCGTCCAATCCGACGCGGCCGCGGTCGTCGCGAGCGCGGCCAGCAAGAGCCACAAGACACACAAAAATCTCGGCATTCAATCCCTTCCGGTCTGGCTCTGCTTGAGGCTGCGGATGATGTTGCTCAGATCCTGCTGCGTCTGCTGCGGAACGCCCGTTGCGGGACGCGCGGCCTGGCGTTTCTGCACCGGCGCGGCCGGCCCGGGCTCGGTCCGCGTCTGTGGCTGCGGGCCGGTGAGGTTTGTCACATAGACGGGCGCCGGCGGCACGGCGCGGATCGGCGCCATGGCGATGTTGAGCGTGTGCGTGTCCTCGCGGCTGGCGGCAAGACCGGCACTGCCGCCCAGCTCGTAATCGCCGACGCGGATGATGGCGAAGCCCGGATCGAGGCCGGCGCCGGCTTCGATGCCAAATTCGATGATGTAGCCGAGCCCGTCGGTCGCTTGAGCGATGCCGGCGGCATCGATCGCCTCGGCCGCGCGGCTGATCCAGGTCTTGAGGCCGAGATTGCCTTTGAGAAGCGGCTCCAGCCCCTGCCCCGGCACATGATGAGCGCATTCCGCCTGGCCGAGGCTCGCAAGCGCGGTCGAGAAAGTCACCGAGGCGACGCTTTGCGCCTTGGCACGGCGGCGCGCATCGGCGCCCAGGCGGAAACTGTCGGTCACATGGATCGGCACCAGGATCTGGGCCGAGGCGCCGCCGCTGCGCGCTTCCGTCACATCGAGAGTGAGCTCGACGCCGGCCGCCCAGTTGCGCAGCCACGGGAAGCGCACGCTATTCTCGCGATAGGCTGTGGCGAGCTCGCATTTCACATTGCGCAGGATGTCGACGACGCCGACGCCCTTTTCATAGGGCAGGCTCGGCACCGAGGCGCAGGCCGCCACCGCCATCAGCCCTCCCAGTGCCCAGAAATTGCGAATCAGCAGGATTGTTTCCTCACGTCATCTCCTCCTATCAGCCCCGTGACGCCTTTGCATCATCGCTGGTCGCGTCGGCGATTGACCGGTCAGGCTCGCCCCGGTAGGTGTGGACGCAAGCAAGACGAGCAGCGTTCCTCCAGGAACTGAAAGCAAGTCCGGTGCGGCTGACCCAAATCGGGGGCCAATGCCGGAGCTGCGGAAAAGCCAAGGCAAGGGAATCCCCATGCCTGGAACCCTGTCCTTTCTTGCAGCGAATAAGAGGCAGGGACCCATGCAGACAAAAACCGGTGTGATGTTGTGCGGCCATGGCAGCCGCGATGAGGATGCTGTGCAGGAATTCGCCGTCCTCGCCCAGCATCTGAAGCAGCGCTTTCCCGGTCAGCCGGTCGAATTCGGCTATCTCGAATTCGCCACCCCCATCATCCGCGACGGTCTCGACAGGCTCCGGGCGGAGGGCGTCGACCAGGTGCTCGCCGTCCCCGGCATGCTCTTCGCCGCCGGCCACGCCAAGAACGACATACCCTCGGTTCTCAACACCTATGCCGTCAAGAACGGCGTCAGGATCGACTACGGCAAGGAGCTCGGCATCGATCCCAAGATGATGCGCGCCGCCGCCGACCGCGTCGAGGAAGCCCTCGCCGGTGCGCCGGGCGACATCGGCCGGCATGAGACCTTGCTGGTCGTCGTCGGGCGGGGTGCATCCGATCCCGACGCCAATTCGAACGTGTCGAAGGTCACCCGGCTCCTGTGGGAAGGTTTCGGCTTCGGCTGGGCCGAGACCGCTTATTCGGGCGTGACCTTCCCGCTGGTCGAGCCGGCGCTCGAGCATGCGGCACGGCTCAACTACCGGCGCATCATTGTCTTCCCGTATTTCCTGTTCACCGGGATACTGGTTCAGCGCATCTATGATGCGACCGACGCGGTGGCCAAGCGCCATCCCGGCATCCAGTTCATCAAGGCGCCCTATCTCAACGACCATCCGGCGGTGATCGACACCTTCGTCGAGCGGATCGAGCAGATCACAACGGGCGAAACCGCGATGAATTGCCAGATGTGCAAGTTCCGCACTCAGGTTTTAGGCTTCGAAGCCGAAGTCGGCGCGCCGCAAGAGAGCCACCATCATCATGTGGAAGGGATCGGCACCGGCAAGGCCCGCGATCATCACCATGATCATGACCACCACCATGACCATAATCACGGCCACGATCACCATCATCACGATCATGACCACCATCATCACCACCACGATCATGACGGGCACGATCACGGGCATCATCATCACCCCTACCCGCATGCCGATCACCCGCTCGGGCCTCGGAGCATGAAAAAGCGGTGAGAGACTATTTGAACGATCCGGCCGAGATCTACCGGCAGTCCTTTGCCGCGATCCGCGCCATGGCCGACCTGTCGGGCTTGCCGGCATCCGTCCATGGCATCGCCGAGCGCGTGATCCATTCCTGCGGCATGACCGATATCGTCGCGGATCTGCGGATCTCGGCCGATCTGCCGGGAGCGATCGCCGAGGCCCTGAAGGACCGGAAACCCATCTTCACCGACAGCGAGATGGTCCGCCACGGTATCATCGCCCGCATGCTGCCGGCGGGCGTCGAGATCGTCTGTACCCTGAATGATGAGAAGGCCCGCGAGCTCGGCCTTGCGCGCAAGATCACAAGGTCGGCGGCGGCGGTTTCCTTGTGGCTGCCGCGTCTCAGAGGCGCCGTGGTCGTCATCGGCAATGCGCCGACGGCGCTGTTCGCGCTGCTCGAGGCGCTCGACGCCGGGGCCGATCGGCCCGCCGCCATTGTCGGCTTCCCGGTCGGCTTCATCGGCGCCAGCGAATCCAAGGATGAGCTGGCGGAAAACCCGCGCGCTGTCCCCTTCGCCACGCTTCTCGGCCGGCGTGGTGGATCGGCCATGGCCTCTTCGGTCGTCAATGCGGTAACGGCGGATATGACCATATGACCAGATGGCTCAGCATCATCGGCATGGGCGAGGACGGCCTCGGCGGCCTCTCGCCGCGTGCCAGCTCCTTGCTCCTCGATGCCGAGGTCATCGTCGGCTCGAACCGCCTCCTGGCGCTCATTGGCGAGACCAAGGCGGAGCGGCATGAATGGCCCCAGCCCTTCAGCGCCGTCATCGACCGCATCAAGCCTCTGCGCGGCCGCCGGACGGTCGTGCTGGCGACCGGCGATCCGCTCAATTACGGCGTCGCCCGCAAGCTCCTGGAGATCGTGCCGTTCGAGGAGATGGAGATCGTCCCTCATCTTTCCTCCTTCAGCCTTGCCGCCGCGCGCATGGGCTGGCCGCTCGGCGATTGCGACATGATCACCTTGCATGGCCGGCCCGCCGCCAATCTCGAAGCTTTCATCCAGCCCGATGTGCGTCTCCTGGCGCTCACCGCCGATGGCTCGACCATCGCCGAGGTTGCCCGCCGCCTTGTCGCGCGCGGCTATGGTCCGAGCGAAATGACCGTGCTCGAGAATATGGGCGGCCCGCGCGAGAACAGCGTACGGTTCCGGGCCGATGATTTTGTCGAGCGCTCTTTCTCCGATCTCAACACGCTCGCCATCTGGTGCCGGCCCAAGTCCGGCGCCGCCTTGCTGCCGCGCGTTCCCGGCCTTCCCGATGAAGCTTTCATCCATGACGGCCAGCTCACCAAGCGCGAGGTGCGCGCCGCGACGCTTGCCGCTTTGGCCCCCTATCCCGATGCGCTCCTGTGGGACGTCGGCGCGGGGTGCGGCTCGATCGCCATCGAATGGATGCGCGCGGCACGGGGCGCGCGGGCCATCGCTTTCGAACAGGATGCGGAACGCCTGCGCATGATCGGCGAGAATGCCGATCGCCTGGGCACACCGCGCCTCAAGGTCATCGCCGGCGAAGCGCCGCCGAGCCTTGCCGGCCAGGAGACGCCCGATGCCGTCTTCATCGGTGGCGGCATGGGGATTCCCGGCGTGTTCGAGGCGGGCTGGGCGGCGCTCAAGTCGCAAGGGCGCATGGTGGCCAATGTCGTTACCCTCGAGGGCGAATTGCATCTGGTCGACCTGCAGGAGAAATATGGCGGCGACCTGGTCCGTCTCGATGTCTCCTATCTCGCGCGCATCGGGCCGCTCAGGGCGCTCAAGCCCCGCATGGCGGTGCTGCAATGGCGAGCGGTCAAGCCATGAGCGGCACATTCTATGGGCTGGGCGTCGGACCCGGCGATCCCGAGCTCATCACGCTCAAGGCCTGGCGCCTCATCTCGCAAGTCCCGGTCATCGCCTATCCGGCGGCGAACGGCAATGACAGCCTGGCACGGAGCATTGCCGCGCCCTTCATCCCGGAAGACGTGATCGAGCTCGCCATCGACGTGCCGATGCGGCGCGAGAGAGCGCCGGCGCAGGAAGCCTATGACGCCGCTGCGCAGGCGATCGCCAGCCACCTCGATCAAGGACGCGACGTCGCCTTTCTCTGCGAGGGCGATCCCTTGTTCTATGGCAGCTTCGCTTATCTCCTGACGCGGCTGGCGCAGAATTATCTGACGCAGGTCGTGCCGGGCATCAGCTCGATCACCGCCTGCGCCGCCGCCATCAACCGGCCGCTCGCGGCGCGCAACGATATATTGAAGGTGCTGCCGGGAACGCTCGACGCTTCGCGCCTCAAGCAGGAGATCATCTCCTCCGATGCGATTGCCATCATGAAGGTCGGCCAGCATTTCGATAAGATCCGCGGCGTGCTGAGCGAGCTGGGCCTCGCCGGCCAGGCGATCATCATCGAAAAGGCGACGCTCGATGACGAGAAAGTCACACGGCTCGCCGATGTGCCGGAGGGCGAGCGGCCCTATTTCTCGACCATCCTCGTCTATAAGGGCGGCGAGTCGTGGTGAAGGCGCCCGCCATTTTCATCCTGGGAAGCTCCGCGTTGCCCCTGGCGCAGAAGCTCAAGGACCTGCTTGAGGCCGAGATCCACGGACCGCGCTGCGTGAGCGGACCGGATCGAGCCTATGAGAAGGCGACAGTGGCGCTGCAAGAGCTTTTCCGCGATGGCCGGCCGATTATTGCGCTCTGCGCCTCCGGCATCGTCATCCGCGCCCTGGCGCCGGTGCTCGACGACAAGCGCCAGGAACCGCCTGTCCTGGCGCTGGCGGAAGACGGCAGCTCCGTCATACCGTTGCTCGGTGGACATCACGGCGCCAATGATCTGGCGCGAAGGATCGCCAAGATCACCGGCGGCCATGCGGCGGTCACGACCGCCAGCGATCTGCGCTTCGGTGCTGCGCTTGATGATCCTCCACCAGGCTGGGTATTGGCCAATCCCGAGGACATGAAGGCTTTTGCCGCGCGTCTCCTGGCCGGTGAAAGCGTCAGGACCAGCGGCCAGATGCCCTGGCTCGATCTCCCGACGTCTGCGGCCGCGGCGCTCGAGATCACCGCGACCCATGAGGATCTGACCGGCTCGCCGTCGCACCTCGTTTATCACCCCAAGGTGCTCACCTTGGGCGTCGGCGGCGAACGCGGCGTCGCGGCGGACGAACTTGTGACCCTCGTGGACGACACCCTCGCCCGGCATCGCCTGTCCCGGAACGCCCTGGCCGCCATCGCCTCTCTCGACCTCAAGGAAGATGAGGCGGCGATCCATGCCCTGGCGCGGCATCTGGGCCTCCCGCTCCGCGTGTTCACGGCGGCCGAGCTCAATGCCGAAGCCTCCAGGCTCAAGACGCCCTCCCCTCTGGTGATGAAGGAAGTAGGCTGTCCGGGCGTCGCCGAAGGGGCCGCCCTGGCGGCGGCGGGGCAGGAAGCCCGCCTGATCGTGCCCAAGACCAAATCGCGACGCGCCACCTGCGCCGTGGCGCTGGCCCCTGCCCCTGTCCTCGAGCCGCGCGGCCGCGCGCAAGGCAGGATCAGCCTCGTCGGACTTGGCCCCGGCGACCATTCCTCGCGCAGCCCGGCGGCGAGCGCGGCCTTGCGCCAGGCGACCGACTGGGTCGGTTACGATCTCTATCTCGATCTCGCCCGGGATCTGAAAGGCGCGCAGCAGGAGCACCGTTTTCCGCTTGGCGCCGAAGAGACGCGGGTGCGCCATGCCATCGCGCTTGCCAAGGAGGGTCGTCAGGTCGCCCTCATCTGCTCGGGCGATCCCGGCATCTATGCCATGGCGGCGCTTGCCTTCGAGCTCATCGATCTGGCGCCTGAGCGCATCGCCGTCGAGGTGCTGCCCGGTATTTCCGCCTTCCAGGCGGCGGCGGCACGCGCCGGCGCCATGATCGGCCATGATTTCTGCTGCATCTCGCTCTCCGATCTACTCACCCCCTGGGAGATCATCGAGAACAGGCTCAAGGCCGCCGCGCAGGGCGATTTCGTCACCGCCTTCTACAATCCGCGTTCGCTCAAACGCCGCGATCAGCTGGAAAAGGCGATCGCCATCCTGAAGTCCTATCGGCCGGAAGACACGCCGGTGATCGTCGCGAGCAATCTCGGCCGCGCCGAAGAGAAGGTGCGCATCGTTCCGCTCAAGGATTTCGATCCGGACGTGGTCGACATGCTGACGCTGGTGATGGTGGGCTCATCGCAGTCGAAATCCTTTCAGCGCGGCGATGGCCGGACCTATGCCTATACGCCGCGCGGCTATGCCAAGAAGAGAAAAGCATGACGGTTCATTTCATCGGCGCCGGGCCAGGCGCGCCCGATCTCATCACGCTGCGCGGCTTGCGGCTCATTCAGAGCTGCCCGGTCTGCCTCTATGCGGGCTCGCTGGTGCCCGAAGAGATCGTCACGGCCGCGCCCGAAGGGGCTCGCGTCATCGACACGGCGCCTCTTCATCTCGACGAAATCATCGCCGAGATCGAAGCCGCGCATCGTACCGGCAAAGACGTCGCGCGCGTGCATTCCGGCGATCCCTCGATCTACGGCGCCATTGCCGAACAGATGCGCCGGCTCGATGCACTCGGCATTCCCTATGATGTGACGCCCGGCGTTCCGGCCTTCGCGGCGACGGCGGCGGCCCTCAAGACCGAGTTCACTTTGCCCGAAATCGCCCAGACGATCATCCTGACCCGCACCGCGATGCAAGCCTCGCCGATGCCGGAAATGGAGCGGCTCGAGGAGCTGGGCCGCGCCAGGGCGACGCTCGTCATCCATCTCTCGGTGCGCAATCTGGGCTATGTGGAGCGCGCCTTGACCCCGTATTACGGGCCCGACTGCCCGGTCGTCGTCGGCTATCGGGTGAGCTGGCCCGACGAGCAGATCATCCATGGCACGCTCGCGACCATCGCCAGGAAGGTTCGCTCGGCCAAGCTCACCCGCACGGCCCTGGTGATCGTGGGGCCTGTGCTCACTGCCCATGATTTTCGCGATTCTGCCCTTTACGACGCCGGCCACGAACATGTCCTGCGCAACCGGAAGACGCCAAAAAGCGCTTGAATCCGGCCTTTTTCGACTGTGAGTTTCCCCACAGACGCTAACCTGCCGTCTCACTAAGCTCTCCTGCATCAAATCGAATCCGGTCGTCCAGAAGCCGGAAAGCAGCACAGGAGAGAGACTATGAATGCTCACGCACATCGTCCGCTCACTCGCCGCCCTTCGAGCCCTAAGCCGCTCGGGAGATTTGCCGCCTGGGTGAACACGAAATGGCGGGCCCGCCGCGCCCGCCGTCTCGAGGAGGAAACCATGGCGTGCCTGAGCGCCATGGACGCCAAGCTTCTCAACGATATCGGTATGGATATCGGCAAGCTCGGCGACCTCGCTGACGAGCCCGCACCGGCGAATCCGGTAACCGCGTTTCCACCATCGCAGCATTCGAACCGGCACAAGCGGTCATAAATCGGGGGCATGGTCATGGGGGCTCAAGTGTCGCAATCGAGGTCGCCGCGCAGCTTTCATCTGCATCGCGGACGCTTTCTCGCCGCTTTCGTGCTTGTTGCGATCCTGCTGGTCGCCGCTCATGCGTTCTTCACGCTCAGCGCCGACAGCATGACGATTGCCGGCCTTCTTCTTTCCCTCCCGCTGGTGCTCATCGCGGCACTCAGCGTGGGGCGCGGGCTCCTAACGCCCTCTCTCAAGGAGCTCGCGTTCTATTTCTTCGCCCTCATGGCCGCCGGCGTGATCTGGCCCGGCGCTCATCTGGCGATCGCCACCTACAAGGACGCGGGGTTCATCGCGCTCGCCGCCTTCATGATCTTCGTCTTCGTGCTCGCCGTCGCGCTTGCCGTGCTGTCGGCCTACCTGCTCGCAGGCCGCGACGACGAGACCTGAGATCTCCCCACCTCTGGATCTTCCTCCGGAGGCAACTCCCCCCATTCCGGTTCCGACGCCCGGGGTGGGGGTTCTTTTTTCGTTGAAGCCGCTTCCCCTCACTCCGCAAGCGTTTCTCCCTTCCCTTCGGTGAGTTTACTCACAGACATGGTTCGCGCCTGGCCATTAAACTTTGCGCCACAGTTCGAGAGTGCCTCCAAATCGAAGCCGATCGCGACAAAGGAGAGAACCATGAACACTCAAGCAGAGCGCCTGGTCAGCCGTGATACTACGCGTCTCTTCGGCTCCACCCGCCTGAGCAAGCTTGCGGCCTGGATGAGGTCGAAGCACGAGGCCTACCGGACGCGCAGACGCGAAATCGAGGCGCTGGAAGCGCTGAAGGCGATGAGCCCTGAGCTCCTGGATGACATAGGAGTCGTCATAGACAGGTCCGGCAAGCCAGTGCCGCAGGCCGCGAATCAGCATCCTTATGTCGTCGCCGCCGAAGTCCTTACGCTGTCGCCCAGATATCACGATCCGTCCTGAAGCCTTCATCGATCCGTGCTCGTCCGAGCATCGGGTGCGGAACGCGAGCCCTCAAGCCCCCACTTCGAAGGGCCTCGCGTTCTTGCCCGCGGCGGCCCGGCCGACCGTTCAAGGATGAGGTAATATCACCATTGCCGCGGCGCGGCTTTGGTGTTCTTAATCATGGTCGACGGCTCCACCGCCTTACCGACATTGGGACATGAGCAAGCAACATTTGGACGCATTGAGGTCGATCGCCTATTTCAAATCCCTGGATGAGGCCGCTTTTGCCGAGGTCGTCAAGCATTGCGCGATCCGCGAATATGGCGCGCAAGAGCTCATCATGGGCCATACGGACCTGACCTTCGATGTTCTGTTTCTGCTCGAGGGGCAGGCGCGGGTCAGCATCTATTCGGCCGACGGGCAGCGTGTCGGCTTCAGGGACGTTGCCGCCGGCACGATCGTCGGCGAGTTGTCGGCCCTCGACAGCCAGCCTCGATCTGCGAGCGTCGAATGCGTCGAGCGTTGCGTCGCGGCGGTGATGCGGCAGCCGCATTTCCACGCCGCTATTGCCAATCATCCGCAGTTCACCATGGCCGTGCTGAAGCACCTGACAGGACAGGTGCGTGTGCTCACGACGCGCATCTTTGAATTCAGCACCATGGCGGTTCGCCAGAGGCTGCGGGCGGAGTTGCTGCGTCTGGCGGAGGCAGCCGCACGAGACAAGGAACAGGCTGTCCTGTCGCCGGCGCCGAAACACGCCGAGTTCGCAGCCCGCATCAGCACGCATCGGGAAGCCGTCAGCCGCGAGTTCGCCTGGCTCGAAGCCCAGGGCTATGTCCTCAAGGACGGCCGGGCCCTGAAGATACCGAGCCTCGAGCGCTTGCGCGATCTGGTCCACGCCGAATGGCAGTAGGACTCTTGGTCATGCATCAAAGAGATCGTTCTGCCGATCGACCCGGCCGTTGCGGATCGGCACCCCTTCATGATTGAGGAGCCAGGTCTTGCGCGGCAGGCCGCCGCCATAGCCGGTGAGCGTCCCGTCCGAGCCGATCACGCGATGGCACGGCACCACGACCGAGATCGGATTGCGGCCATTGGCGAGGCCCACGGCGCGCATCGCATTCTTGTCGCCGAGGCGGGTCGCGAGCTCGCCATAGGAGATGGTCGTGCCGACCGGAATGCGCCGCAGCTCGGCCCAGACGCGTTCCTGGAACGGCGTGCCGCCACCCTTCGCCGGCAAACCGTCGACGGCTGCGACATCGCCCGCATAATAGGCCCGCAGATGATCCGAGAAGCCGCACGGATTGGCAGTCTCCCGCATCACATGTTCGGGGTAGCGGCGTTTGATGTCCTTCATGTAGCGCTCGGGCTGATCGTCGAACTCAAGCCCGATCATCACGTCGTCCTCGACCATCAGGATCATGGGACCGATGGGCGTCTCGACGTGATCGGTCAGAATGGTCGTGCTCATCACGGCACCTCGTCAATCGCATTTGTCTCGACAATAGTCGCCCTGTTGGAGCGGAACCACCCGAAAACGACTAGCTTTCCCGGGCGATTCCTTCCACCAGGGGCACGAACCTCACCGGCAGCAGGCGCTCATGGGCGAGACCCCGCTCGTCGCGGGTGATGCGCACGAGTTCCTGGCTCATCGGCCCCGACTGCAGCGGGATGATCATGATGCCGCCCACGGCCAGCTGATCGCCCAGCGCCTGCGGCACCTCGGCTGCCGCCGCGGTGACGATGATGCGGTCGAAGGGCGCCAGTTTCGGCCAGCCTTTATGGCCATCGCCCACCATTTGCGTGACATTGGAAAGGCCCAGCGCCTTGAAGCGCTCGCCGGCCTCTTTCGCCAGCGTGCGGTAGCGCTCGATCGTATAGACCCGGCGGCAGAGCGGCGAGAGGATGGCGGTCTGGTAGCCCGAGCCAGTGCCGATCTCGAGCACCTTGCAGCGGTCGTTCAATTTCAGCCGGTCGGTCATGAACGCGACCACATAGGGCTGGCTGATCGTCTGGCCGCAGGCGATCGGCAATGCCTGGTCGGCATAGGCCATCGGCTGGAAGGACGGGCCCAAGAACATTTCACGAGGGGTACGCTCTATCGCTTCGAGAATCCTCTGATCGCGAATGCCCTGATTGCGCAGGGACATGATCAGCTCGATCTTGCGATAGTCCTCGGTCACGTTTTCTCCAGCGCCACCCGCAATGGTTCTATGGCTTCGAGCTGTGTCAGGTTCATGTGGAGCGGCGTCACCGAGATGCGCTTCTCGAAAGCAGCCCTGAGATCGGTCCCGGCCGGCGGATTGCCGCGCTCGCGCTGGAAGCCGACCCAATAATAAGGCCGCCCGCGCGTGTCGCGGCGCTCGTCGATGGTGAGGAGATTCTGGTCGCGCTTGCCTTGCCGCGTCACCTCGACACCCACGACCTCGTCCGGCCGGCAATCGGGGAAATTGATGTTGAGCAGCACGCCCGGTCCCAATTCGACGTCGAGAAGCTGCTTGAGCACATTGGCGCCGTGGCGTTCGGCGACGTCGTAAGTGAGCGCATCGCGATTGTGGATGCCGATGACTTGCGACAGCGCGATGGACTTGAAGCCCAGCGTGGTGCCTTCCATGGCCGCGGCGATGGTACCGGAATAGGTCACATCATCGGCGATATTCTGGCCGCGATTGACGCCGGAGAGAACGAGATCGGGAGCGTCGGGCATGATCTTGCGCGCCGCCATGACGACGCAATCGGTCGGCGTGCCGAGGACGGCGAAGCGGCGCTCGCCGACCTTGCGCAGGCGCAAGGGGTCGGCGAGCGACAGCGAGTGCGAGGCGCCCGACTGCTCGGACTCCGGCGCCACGATCCAGATGTCGTCGGAAATCTCGCGCGCGATCTTTTCCAGCGACTCGAGGCCTTCGGCATATATGCCGTCATCATTGGTGAGGAGGATGCGCATTATAGGCCCTTGATCGTCGTCTCGTTGTTCATATAGGGGCGCAGCGCCTCGGGGATCGTGACGCTGCCATCCGGATTCTGATAGTTCTCGAGCACTGCGATGAGGGCGCGGCCGACGGCGACGCCCGAGCCGTTGAGCGTGTGCACGAAGCGTGGCCCCTTGCCTTCCTTGGGCCTGAAGCGCGCATCCATGCGCCGCGCCTGGAAGTCGCCGCAGACGGAACAGGAGGAAATCTCGCGATAGGCGTTCTGGCCCGGCAGCCAGACCTCGATGTCATAGGTCTTGCGGGCCGCGAAGCCCATGTCGCCGGTCGACAGTGTCAGCGTGCGGTAAGGCAGATCGAGCCGCTTCAGCACCTCCTCGGCGCATCTGGTCATCCGCTCATGCTCATCGCCCGACTGCTCAGGCGCCGTGATCGAGACGAGCTCGACCTTGGAGAATTGGTGCTGGCGGATCATGCCGCGGGTGTCGCGCCCCGCTGCACCCGCTTCCGAGCGGAAGCACGGCGTCCAGGCGGTGACGCGGATCGGCAGCGCCCCTTCCTCCAGCACGGATTCGCGCACCAGATTGGTGAGCGAGACTTCCGCCGTCGGGATGAGCCAGCGGCCATCGGTCGTATGGAACTGGTCCTCGGCGAATTTCGGCAGTTGCGCCGTGCCGAACATGGTTTCGTCGCGCACGATCAAGGGCGGATTGACTTCGGTATAGCCATGCTCGCGCGTGTGGAGATCGATCATGAAATTGCCAAGCGCCCGCTCGAGCCGGGCGAGCGCGCCCTTGAGCACGACGAACCGGGCGCCCGAAATCTTCGCCGCCGTCTCGAAATCCATGAGCCCCAGCGCCTCGCCGATCTCGAAATGCTGCTTCGCCATGTTGAGGCCCCGGGGCCTCCCGTGGCGGCGGATCTCGACATTGGCGGTCTCGTCCGGCCCTTCCGGCACGTCATCCGCCGGCAGATTGGGGATCGCCGCGAGCGCATTGTGCAAGGCGGCCTCGGCTGCCTTCAGCGCCTCCTCCTCGGCCGGCATGCCATCCTTGATGCGGGCGACCTCCGCCTTGAGCGCCTCGGCTTTCGCCTTGTCGCCCTTGCCCATGGCCTGGCCGATCTCCTTGGAGGCGGCGTTGCGGCGCTCCTGCAGCGCCTGGAGCCTGGCGATGAGGCTGCGGCGCTCCTCATCGAGGGCGACGAGCGCTGCCGCCTGCGCCGCGAGCCCACGCTTGGCGAGGCCCTCGTCGAAGCCTTGCGGATTGTCGCGGATGAATTTGATGTCGTGCATGTCCGATTCCCGTGTTGCGGGATGCTATAGAGCCCCGGCCGCGGAAGGCAAAGGCTGCATCAATTTTAAGAATTTATTGACAGCCGATCGACTATTCGGCGGCGGCCTCTTTCGCCGCCTGGGCAGCGCGCCGGCTTTCGAGGAATCTCACGGCCTGCACGGAGACCTCATAGAGCGCCATCAGCGGGACTGCCATGGCGATCTGCGAAATGGGATCGGGCGGCGTCAGGACGGCGGCGACAATGAAGACGCCGACGATTGCGAATTTGCGCCCGCTTTTCAGCTGCTCATAGGAAAGAACGCCGATCTGACCGAGAAGGGTCAGGATGACGGGTAGCTGGAAGCACAGGCCAAAGGCCAGGATCAGCATCATCACGAAGTCGAGATAGGAGAGCACGTCCGGCATGAGCTCGACGGCCGACTGGCCGCCGCCGCCCGTGCCTTCGATGAGACTGTAGAAGAACCTGATCGCGACCGGCAGCAGGAAGAAGAAGACGAGACAGGCGCCGAGCACGAAGAAGATCGGCGTGGCGATGAGATAGGGCCGGAAGGCGTTGCGCTCATTGCTGTAGAGGCCCGGCGCCACGAAGCGATAGATCTGGATGGCGATGAGCGGAAAGGTGATGAACAGCGCGCCGAAGAAACCGATCTTCAGCTTGACGAGGAAGAAGCCCAAAAGCTGGGTCTGGATGAGCTTGGCCGATGCGCCCGTCCCCCATTCGAAAGGCAGGATCAGGATGTTGAAGATCTGGGTCGAGAAGGCGAAGCTCAGCACGAAAGCGAGGACGAGGCCGATCACGCAATAGATCAGCCTTTTGCGCAACTCGATCAGATGGTCGAGCAGAGGAGCTTCGGTAGCGTCGATATCAGCCTGGCTCATCAATGCACCACGGGCGGCGCTTCGGGCTTGGCGGCGGGCGCGGGCTCCGCCTTTGCAGCTTCCACGGCAGGCTTGGCTTCAGCCGACGTGGCGCCGTTCTCGCCGAAGTACTTCTTGAAGTCGTCGTCCTGCTTCTTCAGCTCGGTGGTCAGGTCTTTTGCCACCGTCGGTATTGGATTGCTGGCGGAGATCGAGTTGATCTCCTTCTTCACATCCTCGACCGGATTCATGGTCTTGAGATTGCTGATTTCCTTCTTGATCTCGTCGACGCCGGCTTCCCGCATCGCTTGATCGAGATGGCCCTGGAATTCGCGTGCCATGCCGCGCACCTTCTGCATGGTGCGGCCGAACGCGCGGAGCACTTTCGGTAGATCCTTTGGTCCGATGACGATGATGGCCACCAGGGCAATCACCACCAGTTCGGTATAGCCGATGCCGAAATCAAACATTGTGGCTCTC
Source organism: Pseudomonadota bacterium (assembly GCA_021828105.1). Classification (GTDB taxonomy): domain Bacteria; phylum Pseudomonadota; class Alphaproteobacteria; order Rhizobiales; family Aestuariivirgaceae; genus Taklimakanibacter. The sequence continues at coordinate 54,060 of JAKATG010000015.1, read as the reverse complement.
TGGCCCCGTCAGCTCCGGGCCTTAGCCCAAATCAGCTTTTGACCTTGTCGCCGACCTTGGTCTCGGTCGACTGCTCGAGCGACTTCGTCTTGTCGTCAGCTTCGGCATCGGCCGTGTCGTCGGCCATGCCCTTCTTGAAGCTCTTGATGCCCTTGGCCACATCACCCATCAGATCGGAGATCTTGCCGCGGCCGAACAAGAGGACGACCACCAGGATCACCAGCAGCCAGTGCCAAATCGAAAGCGAACCCATTTACTACTCCCTTGAGATCATGAGGACCCACTGGCCCTTGCGTTGCCGGCACTATTGCAGAAAGGGGTGAGCGCCGCAACAAAACTGCCCGCCTGTTAGATGGGGGTGGAACCATCCGCCGTAAAGACCAAAACCTGAGCCGGATCAATGGAAAAGGCGAGGCTCGTGCCCTGCCCCGGCGCCGTGCCCGCCGGCATGCGGATGGCGACCGGCTCTTCCAGGCCCTTGAAGATCACGGTGAGGAGCGTCGCATCGCCAATGAAGCGTTCGGCGAGGACGAAGCCCTCGGGGCCAAGCCCTGCGGGGGCCGCCGAAAAGGCCTGTGGCCGGACCATCACCAGCACCGCCTCGCCCTCGGCACGGCTCTGGGCGGGGAAAGTTCCGAGCGGCGTTTCGGCCTGGCCGTTTCGAATCCGGCCCGTCAACTCGTTCATGTCGCAGAAGAAGCGTGCCGCTTCGGCATCGGCGGGCCGGCGATATATTTCCGTCGGCGTTCCGGCCTGGATCAGGCGGCCGCGGCGCATCAGCAGGATGCGGTCGGCGAGGCCCAGCGCCTCCACCGGATCATGCGTGACCAGCATCGCGGTAGCGCGTGTCTCCTTCAGCAAGGCCAGGGTCTCGGCACGCACACTGTCGCGCAAGCGCTGGTCGAGACCGGAGAACGGCTCGTCCATCAGCATCACTTGCGGGCGCGGTACGATGGCCCGCGCCAGCGCCACCCGCTGCTGCTCGCCGCCCGACAGACGATGCGGATAGTCGCGCTCATAGTCTTCGAGCCCCACCCGCTTCAAGGCATGGCGCGCCTCGTTCAGCGCATCGGCGCGGCGCAGTCCGCGCAAGCCGAAAGCCACATTGTCGATGATGCTCATATGCGGGAAGAGCGCGAAATCCTGGAACATGAGCCCGATATTGCGCTTTTCGGGCGGGACGAAATTCTTGGGCCCCGCCATTTCCAGGTCGTCGATCAGAACGCGACCGGTCTCAGGCCGCTCGATTCCGGCCGCGATCCGCAAAAGGGTCGTCTTGCCGCAGCCCGAGGGGCCGAGCAGGCAGACGATCTCGCCGGGCTTCAGATCGAAGCTGACGCCCCGCACCGCCGGGATCGGGCCGAAACTCAAGCTCACATCCTCGAAGGTCAGCCGCCCGGCGAAGGTCGCCCCTGCCGTGCCGCGCGGACCCCATTCATGTGATTTCACGGTTCCGTTGACGAATTCTGCCGTGTTCATAAGGGGCGATGTACACTACCGCCCGGCCGAGGCCAAGAAGACTGAGCAGCACAGTCAGGAATTGGCCTCGTTGCTGTCCTGCCCCTCCTCGGGCGCAGGCTCTTCCTCTTCCGGCAAATGCATTTCCAAGGGAATCTGCTCATCCCCGTCGAGAGGATCCTCCTCCGGCGTCAATTCGTCGGTCACCCTGGGGATCGGCACATCGAAGCCCGGCGGCATGGTGGCATCGAGCAGGCCGGCGCCGCGCAACTCCTGCATGCCCGGCAGGTCGCCGATCTCGTTCAGACCGAAATGCGACAGGAAGGCGGGCGTCGTGCCATAGGTCACCGGACGGCCCGGCGTGCGGCGACGGCCGCGCATGCGCGCCCAGCCGACTTCCAGCAAGGTGTCGAGGGTGCCCTTGGAAATGGCGACGCCGCGGATTTCCTCGATCTCGGCGCGGGTGACCGGCTGGTGATAGGCGATGATCGCCAGCGTCTCGAGCCCTGCCTTCGACAGGCGCTTCTGCTCGACCGCCTCGCGGCGCAACAGGAAGCTCAGATCGCCCGCGGTGCGCAGCGCCCATTTGCCGCCGACCTGGACCAGGTTGACGCCGCGATTGGCATAATTCGTCTGCAGATCGGCCAGCAAGGACGGCAGGTCAACCCCTTCCGGCAAGGCGGCGCTCAATTGCTCGGCCGACAAGGGCTCGGCCGCGGCGAACAGCAGCGCTTCAACGATGCGCAGGTGATGGCTGCGATCGGCGCGCGGATGCATCGTCACATTGTCGCTCGGCTCTGACATGCTTTCATCCGTCACCGGCTCCTCGGCTTCCGGTGACGTCGCAATTGCCTGTGGCCTAGTCATGACTTCTACTTCCTTCTCACGCGGCGCTGGCGCGCCGGCGCATGTAAATAGGCTCGAAGGCCCGTTCCTGCCTGATCTCGATGACGCCTTCGCGGGCGAGCTCCAGGCTTGCCGTGAAGCTCGAGGCGATCACCGTGGTGCGGCCCTCGGTCGAGCCCATATAATCCGCAAGCCACGTGTCGAGGCTGCCCCAATCGTCCATGCGTCCGACCAGGCGCTCGAGGATATGGCGCGCGTCCTTGATCGACCATGCCTTGATGCGCTTGACCGTATAAGTGTGATGGCGCGACTTCTTCTGCCGCCTCTCGGCATAGGCCTTGAGCAGATCGATGAGATTGTCGGCATATTCGACCCTGGTGTCGAAGACGAGCTTCTCGGGCTCGCCGCGCGCGAAGACATCGCGACCCAAGCGGTTGCGCGACATGAGCTGCGCCGCGGCATCGCGCATCGCCTGCAGCTTCTGCAAGCGGAAGGAAAGCTGTGCCGCCAGATCTTCCGCCGGCATCTCTTCCTCGCCCGGCATCTTGGGCAGGAGAAGACGCGACTTGAGATAGGCAAGCCAGGCCGCCATCACCAGATAGTCGGCGGCGATCTCGAGGCGGCGGGCACGAGCCTGGTCGATGAACGCAAGATACTGCTCGGCCAGCGCCAGGATGGAAATCTGCGACAGATCGATCTTGTGATGGCGGGCGAGCTCGAGCAAGAGATCCATCGGGCCTTCGAAGCCCGACACATCGACGATGAAGGTCTCCTCATCGGCGGGTGGCGTCTCCTGACGCAGCGGTCCCTCGCCGTCCGGCCAAGTCTTTTCTGTGATTTCGTTCGTCATCGTTTTGCAATTCGCTTCAGTCAGCTTGTCGCAGAAAGCGAAAGTGATTCGCCCCCCTCCCGACAGATTATCCCCAGATTCAAAGCTTTACGAGCCGTTCGAAGGGATCGGTCGTCGGGTCTGGACGTTCCATCGGAATTTCGCCACCGCTGCCGATCTGCAGATCCCGGTCCGATCGGGTCAAAACAGACTTCAGTTGCCGCGTACGAGGCAATCGCGTTCGCCCGCAGCGATGAGCGAATTGCAGATTTTCGACGCCGCCGAGCGCGAGGGGAGCGGCCCAACGGCAAGGCGATAACGCGATCCGCCGGCGACGGTGGCCTTGACGACGCGCGGGCTCAGGCCGCTCAGCACATTGCCATGCTTGGCGCGCAGACGATCATATTCGGCCATCGCCTCGGCTTCCGAGCGGAAGGAGGCGAGCTGCGCCACATAGCCGCCACCGCTCGACGGTTTGGCTTGCTGCGGGGCGGGCTGGGGAGCGGGTTGGGGAGCAGGTTCGGGAGCCGGCAGAGGCTCGGGCGCCACGGCAGCGATCTGTTGCGGCGCGGCGTTGTCGGTCGTCTCGGCGCTGGCGCTGTTCGGGTCTGGCGAATTGGTCCAATTGCCGGTGCCACCCTGGGCGCTGGCCCGTTCGGCCGCCTTGCCCGTCAGCTTGCGTTTGGTCGAGCCGAAACCGAAGAAGGATTTTGATTTCTGTTCCACCGCCGCGGTCTCAGGCTGGGGCTGCTGACCGGCATCGGGCACGGCGATCGGGGTCGGGGTGTTAACGTTCTGAATGTCTTGTGCCTGGGTGGTCCCTGTCTGGGCCGGCGGCACAAGAACGAGCGGCTCTACGCCATCATTCTGTCCGGCCCCGGGCTCTTCCGCCGCCACGACTTTCTTGGGCGGTTTCTTCTCGGCCTTCAGCTTCGGCTTGGCCGGTTTTTCCGGCTGGACGGGAAGCGGTTCGGGCTCGTTCACCTGTTCGATCTGCGGCAGCGGCTGCGCGGCAATCTGCTCGGTCGCCTTGGCCAATTGTCCGGGGACCGGGGCGCCGGTATCCGCCGCGCTGTTCGAAACGGGCTGGGAAGCCGAGCTCTTGTTCACGGCTCCCATGGCTGCGCTCTGCTGGTTCGCATCGATCGGCAACGATCCTTGCTCGCCGGGCGGCGGCAGGGGCAACGGCAATGGTTCATTGGCATTGCCATCCGTGCCGCTCGCCGGATTGGGAAGAGGTGCGGCGCCCTGTCCCTCATTGTCGCCCGTCGGTTCGATGGTCTGCGGCTGCTCCTGCGTCGGGACGACCTGGTTGCCGCCGACCTCATCGTCGCCGAGGATGCGGTCATAGATCTGCTTGCGCTGGTCGGCCGCGTTCGGCTGCGCCGCCCCTTGCGTTCCCAGCGTCGAGCCGCCCGACGAAGACTCGGGCGCCGTCTTGGGCGCCGTCTCCGGCGCTTCGATGACCGGCACATTGCCAGTCCCCTGGCCTGGCGCCTTCATGTAGGTCAGGTAGTAATAGATGATCCCGGCAGCCAGAAGGGCGACGGCGGCGAAGGCCAAGAGCCAGGGCCAGGGGCCACGCCGGCGCGGCGCTTCGGCTTCATAACCCTCCTCATAATCGCGATAGGCGCGATTGTAGTCCTGGGCTGAAGCGCGGCGGCGCTGCGGGCGCGGCGGTTCTTCATCCTCGAAGACCTCGTTGACGTCCTCATCGTAAGCCGGCCGGCGCGCGCGTGCCGGCACCGGGGGGCGCCTGCGATAATCGCCAAGCGACGGGCCCTCGTCCTCGCCAAAGGCCGGTTGCGGGGACGGCGGCAGCGTGGGCCCCCGGCGATAGGAGTCGTATTCGCGGTTGGCCGGCTCGCGGCTGGCCGGCCGGCGCGCCAGCGGGTCTTCGCGGAAAGCGGCCGTGTCCGCATAAGGCTTCGACTTTTGTGAGAACCCGCTCGGCGGCGGATCAAGCGAACGATAGTTTCCACCCGGAGGCTGTGGCGGGGGGCTGAAGCGGGGCTGGAAGCCGGTGGCCGGCGGAGCACTGTTCGCCGGCGGCTTGGGCGGCTGCTGGCGGGCTTGCGGCGGCGGCTGCTGCGCGGGCTGCGCCTGGGCACTGCTGCCGCCGAGTGCGGGACGCGGTGGCGTCAAGGGCGGTGGCGGCGTGGCGCTCAGCCCGGGTTTGCTGGAAAAGGTCGGAAACTCCCGTTCGGGCGGTGACGGCGGCACTTGCTCACGCTTGTCCTTCGCCAGTTCCTCCGGCGAAAACGAGAATTTCGGCCGCTCGGCTGGCGGCGCTGCCGTCCGTTGAGGCGGCTGAAGCGGGCGGTCGGCACTGCTGCCGCGGGCTTGCGCGACGCGCTGCTCGGCAAGCTTCTCCGCAGCGTGACGTTCGGCGCGCAAACGGTCACCGAGGCCGGAAGCCCCTTGCGGTATCGGGGCGACCGATCGCGGCGCAGCTCCCGCACCCGCCTGCTGCGCTGGCCGCGGCGGGGTGCGCGGCGCCATCGGCGCGGGCCTGGTCACAGGCTGATGCGCGCGTGTCGCGGCTGATGGGAGTTTCGCCTCCTTCGCGGGCGCCGGGGGCGCCTGCCTAGGAGCTTGCGGCGTCGATTTGAATTCATCGGAAATCTTTGGCAGGTCTTTGCCCGGATTCCCCATGCCCAACCTCTCGCGCCAACGTGCCTTGCCGGGACTGTTCGAAGTATCTTGATCCATCCACCTGTTCCCGCGTCTACATTTCCTCTACGGGCTTCACTCCGAGGATTCCTAGGCCGTTTGCCAGAACATAGCGAATCACGCGCAATAAAGCGAGCCGTGCAAGGCTAGTTTGCATGTCCGAAGCCAAAATAAATCTTAATTGCGGCGACTCTTTGCCCTTGTTCCACAGGCCATGAAAATCGCTAGCGAGATCATATAGATAAAAGGCTATCCTGTGAGGCTCGTGAGCTGTGGCGGCGGCCTCGACCACGCGCGGATACTCGCCAATCCTGCGGATAAGTTGGATTTCGGATTCGTCGGCGAGCCTTGAAAAATCGGGTTCCGACGCATCGGCGGCAAGCTCGCCCGCGTTGCGGAACACCGAGCAGATCCGGGCATGCGCGTATTGGACGTAGAAAACCGGGTTCTCCTTCGACTGTTCGGTGACCTTCTTGAAGTCGAAATCGAGCGGCGCCTCGTTCTTGCGGTAAAGCATCATGAAGCGCACCACGTCGGGCCCGACCTCTTCGACGACATCGCGCAGCGTCACGAATTCGCCGGCGCGCTTCGACATTCTGACCGGCTCGCCGCCGCGGAACAGCTTCACGAGCTGGCACAGGCGCACGATGACCTTCACATCGCGGTTGCCGGCATTGGCGGCGCCGATCGCCTCCAGCCGCTTCACATAGCCCGAGTGATCAGCGCCCAGAACATAGACGAGCTCCTTGAAGTCCCGCATGATCTTGTGGCGCGAATAGGCGATGTCGGAGGCGAAATAGGTGTAGGAGCCGTCCGACTTGATCAGCGGCCGATCGATGTCATCGCCGAATCGGGTGGCACGGAACAGCGTCTGCTCGCGATCTTCCCAATCCTCCGGCAGCTCGCCTTTGGGCGGCGGCAGGCGGCCTTCGTAGATGAGGCCACGGGCGCGCAATTCCTCGACGGTGCGATCGACCTCGCCCGTGTCATGCAGGGACTTCTCGGAAACGAAGATCTCCTGGCGGATATTGAGCGCGGCAAGGTCCTCGCGGATGAGGTCCATCATCATTGTGAGCGCTTTGGCGCGCACGATCGGCAGCCACGCCGCTTCCGGCATGTCGAGCAGCGCCTTGTCGTGGTCATAAGCGAGCGTCTGGCCGACCGGCTTCAGATAGTCGCCGGGATAAAGCCCGGCCGGGATCTCGCCGATGTCCTCGCCGAGCGCTTCGCGATAGCGCAGATAGGCCGAACGCGCGAGCACATCGACCTGGGCGCCGGCGTCATTGACGTAGTATTCGCGCGTCACGGAGAAACCGGCGCGAGCGAGAAGCTCAGCCAGCGCATCGCCGAAGACGGCGCCGCGGCAATGGCCGACATGGAGGGGACCGGTGGGATTGGCGGAGACATATTCGACATTGACCTTCTCGCCTGCTCCCATGGTCGAGCGCCCGTAGTCCGCGCCCAACGCCAAGGCGGAGTCGAGAAGCTTGGGCCAGAAAGAGGCCTTGAGCCTGACATTGAGGAAGCCGGGGCCGGCAATGTCCGTCGACTGAATATCAGGATCGGCGGCGAGCCGCCCGGCGAGCAACTGTGCGATCATCCGAGGCTGCTTGCCGGCGGCCCTGGCCAGCACCATGGCGGCATTGGTGGCGAGATCGCCATGCGCCGAATCGCGCGGCGGCTCGACCGTCACGCGGCTGACGTCGAGTCCCGCGGGCAATTGACCTTCGCGCGACAAAGCTTCGAGCTCGCGGCGGACGACGTGTTGGAAATGGGCGAAGAGGTTCATGTAACTCTGGGATTAGTCGAGGTTTTCTATCCGGCTCTGCCCTACCGGATGGCTCACGGCGCGTCAAACGCCGGAAGCCGATAGTGACGCTTCGTCATTTACGATGAAGGGAAAGAGTTCGCTTCTAAGTGCCTGATTATCGTGACCATTCGAAGGCCACATGATAGCCAAATCACGATAGCGATTCCGGAGGGCAATCATGCGTTTCTTCAATCTGAAATCATCGCTCGCCGCCTTGGCGTTCGGTCTTGGACTCCTGGCGGCAAACACCGCCTTTGCAGCGGAAGCCTATACGGCGACCGATCTCAATGTGCGCACCGGACCTGGTACCCAATATGATCGGATCGGAACGCTGCCCGCCAACAGCGGCGTCGATGTCATCGACTGCCAAAGCGGCTGGTGTCTGGTGCACGGGCGGGGCTTGCACGGCTGGGTGTCGTCCAGCTATCTGGCGCGCGGCGAGGATCCGACGAGCGTCATCGTGCTGCGGCCCGAGATCTATATCGGACCCGGGCATTACTATCGTCCGCCGCATTGGTGTCCGCACAAGCCCTATCGTCCACGCCCGCCGTATCGCCCGCGGCCACCGAAGAAGTGCAAGATCGCGCCGGGCTTCCCCTGCCCGCGGTAAAAGCTTCGATCAATAGGTATTCACCAGCGGCTTCTCGGTCGTCATCAGCCGGCGGATGAATTTGTGCATGTGCCAGTGGATGGCGCATTTGAGCGCATAGATACGCAGGACCGAAGGCTCCGGCCGCGCCCTGAAGAACGACCAGAAGCGCCGGCGGTAGACCCGGCGCAGCGACCGGTCGGGCACCTTGGCGAGGACTCGCAGGAAGAGGCCCAGCGATTCGAGCCAAAGCCGCGCCTGATGCGCGCGATGCGCCCAAGGGTGGCTCACCGCATAATTCTGCCAGGCGCGGTCGATGACGATGCCGCCGTCGCGATAGAGGTCGTCGACCCGGTCGAAATAGGCCGTGGGCTCATAAAGGCCGGCCATCAGCCTCACATAGCCTTCGCTCAAGGCCGCGCGGCTCATATTGACCGGCAGCACATTGGTGCCGTGCGCGGGGTCGTCATTCTCATCGAGCCGTCCTGCCTGCTTGAGCCGGTCATAGAGCGGCGTGCGTGGAATGGCCGACAGCATGCCGACCATCGCGGTCGATATGCGCGCCTCGCGCAGGAACCGCTCCTGCGCCGAAAAGATATTCTCGTCGTCATTGTCGAAGCCTAAGATCATGCCGGCCCATACTTCCATGCCGCGATCCTGGATACGCCGCACCTTGTCGGCGAGACTGCCGCCCTTCCTCAGGTTCTGCAGCTTCTTGGCTTCCTTCAGCGACTCCTCGTTGGGCGTCTCGATGCCGACGAAGACGGCGCCGATATTGGCCTCGACCATGAGCTGCATCAGTTCCTCGTCGTCGGCGAGATCGATCGAGGCTTCGGTGACGAACATCAGGGGATAGCCATGCTGGCGCTGCCAGTCGATCACGCTGGTGAGGATGTCCTTGATCGCCTTCTTGTTGCCGATGAGGTTGTCGTCGACGATGAAGACCAGCGCCAGCTTCTGGGCGCGCAGGGCGTCGAGCTCGGCGATGACTTGCGCCGATGTCTTGAGGCGCGGCCGCCTGCCGAAGATGACGATGATGTCGCAGAATTCGCAGGTGAACGGGCAGCCGCGCGAGAACTGGACCGAGCCGAAGGCATAGCGGTTCATCTTGAGAAGTTCGAGACGCGGCACCGGGACCTTGCTCAGATCGGTCTTCTCGGCCTGCTCATAGCGCTTCTTGACGGTCCCCTGCTCCCAATCCTTCAGGAATTCAGGCCATGTCTCCTCCGCCTCGCCGACGAAGATCACGTCGACAAGATCGCCGAAATAATCCTCCTTGACCGAAACCCATGGGCCGCCGACCACCGTATAGGCCTTGCGCCGCTTGAGCTCGCTCAGGATGTCGCGCATGCGGTGGCGCTGCACGATCATCCCGGTCAGCGCGACGATGTCGGCCCTGGCGCAGCGCTCGAAATCGATCGCCTCGACATTCTCGTCGATCAGCGTGATCCGGTGCGGCTCGGGCGTCAGCGCCGCGAGGAGCGGCAAGGCGGCGACCGGCATGTTGGCGCGCTTGCCGAGCAACGGCAACGCGTGCTCCAGGCCCCAGAAGGAGATCTCGAATTTCGGGTTGATGAGCACGATGTCGGCCATGGATGACCCTCCCGCGCACCTCTCGTAGAGTAATCTAATGGAGATCGGGTCGCCGCGCCACCCCTGAAGGTTTCACCTGAACAGCGGATCGAGATCGAACAGCTTCTTGTGCTGGTCGAGCGCGTAGCGATCGGTCATGCCGGCGATGAAATCGCAGACCTGGCGGGCGAAGCGGCTCCTGTCGTCGGTGAAGGATTCTTCGCGCCAGTCCGAGGGCATGAGCTCGGGCTTCGCCATATAGGCCTCGAAGAGGTCGCTGATGACGCGCTGGGCGCGCTCCATGATGGCGAGTACCCGCTCATGGCGGTACATGCGATGCGAGAGGAAGGCCTGCAGGACGCGATTCTTCTCTTTCATCTGGGCGCTGAAGCTGATCACCGGCATGCGAAGCGCGCGGACCTCCTCGACCGAGGTCGGCTTGAACGCCTTCAACTGCTTGCCGCTCTCGGCGAGCACGTCGTTGACCATGGCCGAGATCAGCCGGCGCACCGTCTCATGGATCATGCGCGGGCGCTCGAGTTTCGGATAGGCTTTCAGCACCTGGGCGAGTGCTGCACCGACCAAGGGGTCGTCACCCAGATCGATCACGTCGAACAGCCCGGCCCTGAGGCCGTCGTCGATGTCATGGGCGTTATAGGCGATATCGTCGGCGATGGCCGCCGCCTGGGCCTCGGCCGAGGCGAAGGAGGCAAGCATCAGGTCATGCGCCTCGGCATAGTCGATGATGGCGGCCGGCAGCCCGGTCTCGCGATAAGGACCGAGCGCATGGCCCTCCCCGTCGATGAGCGGACCATTGTGCTTCACCAGGCCTTCCAGCGTTTCCCAGGTCAGATTGAGGCCGTCGAAGGCGGCGTAGCGGCGTTCGAGCCGGGTCACGATGCGCAGGCTCTGGGCATTGTGGTCGAAGCCGCCATGATCGCGCATCAGCCGGTCGAGCTCGCGCTCGCCGGCATGACCGAAAGGCGTGTGGCCAAGGTCATGCCCCAGAGCCAGGGCTTCCGTCAGGTCCTCGTCCAGCCTGAGGGCGCGGGCGATGGAGCGGGCGATCTGCGCCACCTCGATCGAGTGGGTGAGACGGGTGCGGTAGTGATCGCCCTCGTGATAGACGAAGACCTGGGTCTTGTGCTTGAGCCGGCGGAAGGCCGATGAATGGATGATGCGGTCGCGGTCGCGTTCGAAGGGCGTGCGCGGCGGCGCTTCCGGCTCGGGCGTCAGGCGGCCGCGGCTCTTGGCCGGATCCGAGGCGTAGGGTGCCCGCATGGCTCAGACCCCCGGGTTGACAAGAAGCGCCCGGCGCACGACATATGTGACCATGACGGATACGGTTTCCATAACCTCACGCGCCGCGAGCCGCATCAAGGATATCGTGGCCGCAGAGCCGGGTGCTACCGCCTTGCGGGTTGCGGTCGAGGGCGGCGGCTGTTCCGGTTTCCAGTATGATTTCAAGCTCGACTCCCAACGCGCGGATGACGATCTGGTGATCGAGAGGGACGGCGCCACCGTTCTGATCGATTCCGTCTCGCTCGTCTATATGGGCGGCTCCGAGATCGATTTCGTCGACGACCTTATCGGCCAGAGTTTTAAGGTCAACAATCCGCAGGCGACGATGTCCTGCGGCTGTGGCACCAGCTTCTCGATCTGACTCCCTCCCTCCCTTTTTTCAAAAGAAAGCCCTTCTCTGTTCCGGCCGGCGCCCGCCCGGTCTATGGTCGCGGCGACTTTTGGAGAGACAAGATGAAAAAGCGTGTGATCGGCCGATCGGATCTCAAGGTGGCGCCCCTCGGCCTCGGCGGCAATGTTTTCGGCTGGAGCGCCGACGAGAAAGCTTCCTTCGCCGTCCTCGATGCCTTCGCGGCAAAAGGCTTCAACCTGATCGACACGGCGGATGTCTATTCGGCCTGGAAGCCCGGCAATCAGGGTGGCGAATCGGAAACGATCATCGGCAAGTGGATGAAAGCCCGCGGCAACCGGTCCGCCATCGTGCTGACCACCAAGGTCGGCTCGGAAATGGGTCCCGGCAAGAAAGGCTTGTCGCGCCGCTATATCGAGACCGCGGTCGAGGCCTCGTTGAAGCGCCTGCAGACCGATTACATCGATCTCTATCTGTCCCATTGGGAAGATCCTGCGGTGGACGTCGAAGAGACGCTCGGGGTTTACGCGGACCTGGTCAAGGCCGGCAAAGTGCGGGTGATCGGCAATTCCAACCACTCGGCGGAGACCATGCGCAAGGCGCTCAGCATCAGCGCCAAGCATCACTGGCCGCGCTTCGAGAATCTGCAGACCCATTACAATCTCTATGACCGCTCGGGCTACGAGGCCGAGCTCGAAGCCTTCTGCCGCGCGAACGAGATCGGCGTCACCAGCTATTTCTCGCTGGCTCGCGGATTCCTGTCGGGCAAGTACCGCAGCCCCGCGGACTTTACCAGGAGCGCCGCGCGCGGCGACGAGATGGACAAGTATCTCAACGAGCGCGGCCTGCGCATCCTCGCAGCCCTCGATGCCGTCGCGAAGGCGCGCAATGCCAAGCCGGCCGAGGTCGCCATCGCCTGGCTGATTGGACGGCCGGGGATCGTCGCGCCGATCGCCAGCGCCACCAGCGTCGATCAGCTCCAGGATCTGATCAAGGCGACCGAGCTCGATCTCGGTGCGCAAGACATCGAGCAACTCGATCAGGCGAGCGCATAGGCGTCAGCCTCCTGACAGACCGTGGCCATCATTTGGGCTAGTGAATGTCAGTCGCGGTATCTATAAAGCTTGCCGGAAACGGCGGCGTCCTTCTTTCGTGTGGATGACATGCAGATCGCAACCTGGAATGTGAATAGCGCCAAGGCGCGGCTTGAAACCATCGTCGCCTGGCTCAAGGAGGCCTCGCCCGACGTGGTCGGCTTCCAGGAGCTCAAATGCGAGGACCAGGCCTTCCCGCGCCAGGCTTTCGAGGATTTGGGCTACAATGTCGCCGTCCATGGCCAGAAGACCTATAATGGCGTCGCCATCCTGTCGAAGCGTCCGTTCGACGAGGTCAAGATGCGGCTTCCAGGCGATGACGGCGACGAGCAGGCCCGCTATATCGAAGCGGTCGTCTCCGGCATCCGCTTCGCCTCGATCTACCTGCCGAACGGCAATCCCGTGGCAAGCGAGAAATATGCCTACAAGCTCGCCTGGATGGAGCGGCTCATCGCCCATGCGCGAACCCTGCTCGCGCTCGAGGAGCCCGTCGTCCTCGCCGGCGACTACAATGTCATCCCGAATGCGATCGATGCCAAGAATCCGCAAGTATGGGTGAACGATGCCCTGTTCCTGCCGCCGACCCGGGCGAAATTCCGTGAGCTGATCAATCTCGGTTTCACCGAAGCGGTCAGGACGCTCAATCCGGACCCCGGCATCTACACCTTCTGGGACTATCAGGACATCGCGCGCCGCCGCGACAACGGCATCCGCATCGATCACATGCTGCTGTCGCCGCAAGCCGCCGACCGGCTCAAGTCGACGCGCATCGACAAGCACGTGCGCGCCTGGGAGAAGCCCTCGGACCACGTGCCCGTGGTGGCTGAGTTCATGGCTTAGCCAAACGCCTTCCTATTCCGGCTGCTGGTTCGCCTCGTCGTCGGCCGGATACTGATCCGCCCAGACGGTGGCGCGCGCTTCCGCCTCGAGCCTCTCGGCCTCGCTGGTCTCGGACAGCATCTTGTCGAGGCGGTCGTAGATCTCGGGCCGCTCGCCAGGGCGCGTCGTCGAGCGCGCCAGGAGATACCACATGATGGCGCGGGTGCGGTCGCGCCGCACGATCTCGCCCTTCCAATAGAGATCGCCAAGGGCCGCTTCCGCCGGCGCATAGCGCTTCTTCGCCGCCGCCAGCAGCCAGCGCAGGCCCTGCTCCGGTTGCTTGCGCATGCCCTGGCCCTTCATCGCCATGAGCCCTAAGGCATATTGCGAGGCCGGATGGCCGTAAGTCGCGGCGAGACGGTAGATGCGGCTTGCCCGGTCGAAATTCTGCGGCACGCCTGCCGCCTTGCTGCCGGTGCGATAGTAGTCGGCGACGCGCACCAGCGCATCGACCATGATGCGGAGCCGGTTCTGGTCGCTCTCCTCGGAATCGAAGGCGTCGGCGACGCGCCCATAATAGGAAAAGGCTTTGGCATCGTCGCGCTGGACGCCGCGCCCCAGGCGGTACATGTGGCCCAGATACCAGTCGGCCACGATGTTGTTGTCGTCGGAGGCGCGTTCGAAAAATTTACGCGCCTTGTCGAAGTCGCCGTCCTTGTAGGCGCGCTTCGCCTTCTTGAGGTCGTCCGTCCAGAACGGAATGAAGTCGAGATCGGGCGCCTTGATATCGGGCGCCGCCGGCAGGTAGGAGTAGAAATCGGAGGTCCAGTCGTCGTCCGCGGCGCGCGCGGAATCGGAGAAGCCTGCGAAACAGGCGGCAATGACCGCGACCGTCGCAACTACTCCACGCGCCAACATACTCGCGCGCCGATCATATATCGGCGTAGCAGACACCTTCGTGTGATCCTCCGGGATGGGTCACTGCGCCGCCCACGGCAGGACCAACCTGCTGCGCATATTTCCATAGCGCGCCGGCTTCATAGCCATGCTCGCGCGGCTTCCAGTCCTTTTTACGGCGAGAAAGCTCCGCAACTGTGACATTTGTATCGAGGCTTCCGGCCTCGGCATCGATGGTGATGATGTCGCCATCCTTGAGGAGGCCGATCGGACCGCCGAGTTGCGCCTCGGGCCCGACATGGCCGATGCAGAAGCCGCGCGTCGCGCCGGAAAAGCGGCCATCGGTGATGAGCGCCACCTTGTCGCCCATGCCCTGGCCGTACAGGGCAGCGGTCGTCGCCAGCATCTCGCGCATGCCGGGGCCGCCGCGCGGCCCCTCATAGCGGATGACCAGCACCTCGCCTTCCTTGTATTGCCGGTTCTTCACCGCCTCGAAACAGGCTTCTTCGGTATCGAAACAGCGAGCGGGGCCGGAGAATTTCAGGTTCTTCATGCCCGCCACTTTGACGATCGCGCCTTCGGGGGCGAGATTGCCCTTGAGACCGACGACGCCGCCGGTCGGGGTGATCGGCCGGTCGGCGGGCCGGACCACGTCCTGGTCCGGATTCCACTTCACCTTGGCCATGTTCTCGGCAATCGTAGCACCCGTGACGGTGAGGCAATCGCCGTGCAGAAATCCATGATCGAGCAGCGTCTTCATGAGCAGCGGTATGCCGCCCGCCTCGAACATGTCCTTGGCGACATAGCGGCCACCGGGCTTGAGGTCGGCGATATAGGGCGTGCGCTTGAAAATCGCAGCCACGTCAAAGAGATCGAATTTGATGCCGCATTCATGCGCGATGGCCGGCAAATGCAGGGCGGCATTGGTCGAGCCGCCGGAGGCAGCCACCACGGTCGCCGCATTCTCGAGCGCCTTCAGGGTCACGATATCGCGCGGGCGGATATTGCGGGCGATGAGCTCCATGACCTTCTCGCCCGAGGCGAAGCAGAAGGTGTCGCGGAGCTCGTAAGGCGCCGGCGCCCCGCAGGAATAAGGCAGAGCGAGGCCGATGGCCTCGGCGACCGTCGCCATCGTGTTGGCGGTGAATTGGGCGCCGCAGGAGCCGGCGGAAGGACAGGCGACCTGCTCCAGCTCTTCGAGGTCCTCGGTGCTCATCCGGCCGACCGAATGCATGCCAACCGCCTCGAAGACGTCCTGGATGGTCACCGGCCTGCCCTTGAAGGTGCCCGGCAGGATCGATCCGCCATAGATGAAGACCGAGGGCACATTGAGCCGGACCATGGCCATCATCATGCCCGGCAAAGACTTGTCGCAGCCGGCCAGGCCCACCAGCGCGTCATAGCAATGGCCGCGCATCGTCAGCTCGACCGAGTCGGCAATGCACTCGCGCGAGACGAGGGACGCCTTCATGCCCTGGTGCCCCATGGCGATGCCGTCGGTCACCGTGATGGTGCAGAACTCCCGCGGTGTCCCATTGGCGGCCGCAACCCCCCGTTTCACCGCCTGGGCCTGGCGCATCAGGGCGATGTTGCAGGGAGCCGCCTCGTTCCAGCAGGAGGCCACGCCCACGAAGGGCTGGTGGATCTGGGCCTGTGAAAGGCCCATTGCGTAATAGTAAGAGCGGTGCGGCGCGCGCTCGGGCCCTTCGGTCACATGGCGGCTGGGAAGCCTTGTTTTTGCTATGCTTTTTGCGTCCATTCTCTGTCCGTTCGCTGGCCTTTTGTAAGGGGCCTTGTCCCATTCCGGGGCTGCCGCTTCCCAGTCCGGCAGCTCCCTTCGACAGGGTTATTTGCAAATTTGGGCAGATGGAAGGTTGATTGTGGCAGGCTCTGTGCCGTCCTTAACAAAAGCTCGGCTTGTGACATTTCTGCAACATTCTGTAACCTACACTTTGCGATATCCTGTGAAATGACCCCTAATTGCCCCTAGATTACAACCCTGATTTGCAAGGACGGTGCGATTCTCATGGCTTTTCGGACATTTGGCACGCAAGGGTCAGACGGCGGGACCCCTATCTCCATCGAATATATAGATAAACCGGGCCTGGGGCAGATCGCCCTCCTCAATGCCCTTTTGTTCGTGCTGACGTTGTCGGTCTATCGCTTCTGGGCCAAGACCAACGTCCGGCGGCATATCTGGAGTTGTGTCCATATCAATGGCGAGCCCCTCGAATATACCGGCCGGGGGATCGAATTGTTCCTTGGCTTCCTCATCGTCTTCGGCCTGTTCATTTTGCCGTTGCTCGTGGTTGTCATTGTCCTGCAGCTCACGCCTGGAGCAGAGGTGGCTCTCGTTCTCGTTCAACTCGCCGCTGTGGTTTTCATCCTCGTCTTCTGGGGCATGGCGCTCTACCGGGCCCGCCGGTACCAGCTCTCGCGGACCCTGTGGCGGGGCATAAGGGGAGCGCTCGTCGGCTCATCCTTGAGCTACAGCCTCCTCTATTTCGGGGCAACGCTGCTGCGCGGCATAACGCTTGGCTGGTCGACCCCGGCCATGAACCTCAACCTGCAGGAGCGCATGACGGGCGACATGCGTTTCGGCAGCATGCCGTTCCGGTTCAAGGGACGGGCCGGACCGCTTTATGGTCCTTATGCCGTGTGCTGGGTGATCAGCCTCTTCGCCCTGATCATCCTGGCGGGTATTCTGGGCTTCGCCTTCTATGGGATGTTCAACGAGGTCTTCGCTACCGAGCGCACCGGTACCGACACCAGCCGCGATTTCATGGGCCTCATCATGGTCATCGGCATGCTCATCGGCCTCCTGCTGTTCTGGATCGTCTATTACGTGATCTGGGCCTTCTATGTGGCGCGTGAAATGTCGATCTTCGCCTCCTACACGACGCTCGACCTGGCGCGCTTCCAGCTCGACGCGACGGGCGGCAGCCTCATATGGCTCATCCTCGGCAATATCCTGCTCATGGTCTTCACGCTCGGCATCGCGACGCCTTTCGCCCAGCAGCGGCTGGTGCGCTATTTCTGCAACCGGCTCAGCGTCCTTGGCATAGTGAATGTCAATGAGATCATGCAGTCGCGCGAGGCCGTCGGACGGACCGGTGAGGGACTTGCGGACGCCTTCGACGTGAGCTGGATTTGAGCATGCGTGTCGATGCCCGCTTCTTCGACGGCGAAATCGCCCGCGATCATGCCGTCTCGGCCGAGCTCGCGCCGGAGGGGCTGGCGATCGAGGGCATCGAAGTGTCACGGCGCGTCTGGTCGCTTTCAGGCCTTGTCGCCATATCCCCCATCGAAGCGGGCCGCCCCGCGCGGCTCGGCCATGACGGTGCCCCTGGCGCTCGCCTCGTCATCACCGACCAAGCCTTCGTGCGTGAGCTGGTCGGGCGAGCACCGCATCTTGCCGGCGGACTCAATGTCAGGAAGACCGGCCGTTGGGTGGCGATCATCGGGACTTGCGCCCTTCTCACGGCGGGCATCCTTTATCTGACCCTGTCCTATGCGCCGCAAACGCTCGCCTTCGTCCTGCCCGAGAGCTGGCGCCACACGCTGGGCGACCAGGTCGAGGCGACACTGGCGGGCGGCGCCAAGCTTTGCGCCACGAGCACGAGCAACATGGCCTTGGCGGACCTGGCCAGCAGGGTCGCCCAAGGCGATCCCGAAGCGCCCCTTTTCGAGCTCAAAGTCTATGATATCGACATTGTGAACGCCTTCGCGCTGCCGGGCGACCGCATCGTCCTCACCCGGAAGCTGATCGAGACCGCCGAGGCGCCGGAAGAGGTGGCGGGTGTCCTTGCCCATGAGATGGGCCATGTCTATCACCGCCATGCCGAGGCCCAGATGGTGCGGGCCCTGGGCATCGAGCTCCTGCTCAAGGTCGCCTCCGGCGGTGGTGGCGATATCGGCGGGCTGGCCGGTCTCCTGGCGATCCTGCGCTACTCGCGTGATGCCGAGCGCGAGGCCGACAGTTTCGCGCTGGACCAGCTGAAAAAGGTAGCCATCGATCCCCTCGGGCTGAAGCGGTTCTTCGAACGGATGATGAAGCTCGAAGGCGACCGGGGCTCATCCGGCGGCATCTTCGGCACGGTGAGCGACATGATGTCGACGCATCCTGTAACCCGAGAGCGCATCGATGCCATCAAGCCCTTGCCCCAAGGCACGGCGGCGCGACCCGTGCTTACGGATGCGGACTGGGCCAGCCTGAAGAAGATCTGCGGCTAGTTAGGGCGTGGACTCACAAGCGCGTAGCTGCCAGTTTGTCGATAAGATGGCGGTCTAACATATCAGCCCTGACTGGCAATCAAAGTTTGAGGCTTGCTGGAGGCGAGTTTGTTTCCCTTACCAAAACGAAGGATCCTGTCGACGCACTGGGGCGCATATGTCGCGGAATTTGAGGGTAGCGAGTTGGTGGGGCTGGGTCCATTCGAAGGTGATCCGGCGCCGTCCCCAATCGCACGTTCAATTATCGATACGATGCACAGTCCGGCCCGAATTTTGCGACCGATGGTCAGATCATCCTTTCTCGAGAAAGGACACAAGGCTGGTGGTGAGCTTCGTGGCCGTGACCCGTTCGTCGCGGTCGGTTGGCCGGAAGCAATTGCCTTGGTCGCCAAGGAGCTCGATCGGGTACGCTTCGCCCACGGGAACTCTGCGATCTTCGGAGGCTCATACGGGTGGGCGAGTGCGGGCCGGTTTCACCATGCCCAAAGTCAGGTCCATCGCTTTCTCAATATCATAGGCGGCTATACCCGCTCCGTGAACAGTTACAGTTTTGGCGCGGCGGAAGTCGTTCTTCCTCACGTGATAGGAGACCATCGTGGTTTGTTCACGGAACTGACGACGTGGCAGACCATAGCCAAGCATTCCGAGCTCATCATCGCGTTCGGCGGTCTCTCGAGCAAGAACGCACAAATCAATGCTGGAGGGCTTCGTCGACACGGCCTCACTGAGAATGTAGAGCGTCTGCGGCAGTCGGGGATCGACGTCCTGTCTGTAAGTCCTATCCGCGACGATACGGATCCGGCGAGCAACGTAGCTTGGTTGCCGATCAGGCCGACGACCGATGTTGCCCTCATGCTGGCAATAGCCCACGTCCTGATCGCCGAGGATAGACACGACGTGACGTTTCTGGAACGCTACACCGTTGGCTTTCCGGCCTTCCGCGCTTACGTGATGGGTGAGGGCAACCAACCGGCCAAGACGCCAGAATGGGCTTCGCCAATCTGCGCAGTTCCGGCGGCTGCTATTCGGGATATAGCCCGGCGCATGAGTAGTCGCCGGACGCTCTTGACGATGTCGTGGTCGCTCCAACGGGCCGAACATGGCGAACAGCCCTACTGGATGCTAATCACGCTGGCCGCGATGCTCGGACAAATCGGTTTGCCGGGAGGCGGTTTCGGGTTTGGGTACGGTTCAGTTGACAGCGTCGGGAACGCTGCGCAGAGCTTCAAGTGGCCATCTTTGCCACAGGGGCATAACCCGGTAGAAACATTCATCCCGGTTGCGCGCCTGGCGGATATGCTGCTTTCCCCGGGCGGCGTATGCGACTACAACGGTCAGGAACTGACCTATCCTGATATTCGTCTGATTTATTGGGCTGGCGGCAATCCGTTTCATCATAACCAGGATCTCAATCGGTTGCTAAAAGCATGGCAGCACCCTGAGACTGTCATCGCGCACGAGATGTTCTGGAATGGTCTAGCCCGCCATAGCGACATCGTGTTACCCGTAACACTCCAGGCTGAGCGGAATGATCTCACTTGCTCCCCGCGAGATCGGGCACTGATCGCCTCCCATAAGTTGGTTGAGCCTCCCGGCGAGGTCCGTGACGACCATCGGATTTTCGCAAGCCTGGCGCGCGAATTGAACCTCGAGAGCCGCTTCACGGAGAACCGCAGCGAGGAGGGTTGGCTGCGTCACCTATATGACTCGATACAACGTGAAAATGCCCGATACGACTTGACGCTGCCTGATTTCGACGAATTTTGGCTGAACGGCATCTTATTGCTTCCTGAAGAAGCGAGCTCGCCTCCACTACTTGAGGCATTCAGGTCCGACCCCGCGGTCAATCCGTTGTCCACGCCTTCAGGGCTCATCGAGATCTATTCAGAGCGGATTGCAAGTTTCGGCTACAAGAACTGTCCTGGACACCCTGTTTGGTTGCAGCCGAAAGAGTGGCTGGGAGCGCCCACGGCGAAGCGCACCCTACATCTTCTTTCGAATCAGCCCAAAACGAAGCTTCATAGCCAGCTCGATCACGGGATCAATTCGCGCGAATCCAAGATACAGGGCCGCGAGCCGATACGCATACATCCTTCGGATGCAGCATTGCGCGGCATCTCCGACGGAGCGGTCGTCCGGGTGTTCAACGATCGTGGTGCTTGCCTGGCTGGCGCCCGCCTGTCGACGGAAGTGATGCCAGGTGTTGTGCAGCTTTCGACCGGCGCCTGGTACGATCCACTGGTGCCAGGTTCACCGGGCAGTTTGGACAAGCATGGAAACCCGAATCTGCTGACTCAGGATCGCGGCACGTCCAATTTGGCTCAGGGTTGCAGTGCCAATTCCTGCCTCGTCGAAGTGGAATTGTTCGTCGACGATCTTCCCAGCATTACCTGTTATGGCGCACCCGATATCACTCAATAGTAACGAGCCCTAGTTAGCTGGCGAAGCGGACGAGATGATCCATCTCACCTCGGGGCGAGCGAGGTGACGAACTCGTTCGTCGCCTCTACCGCCGCGGTGAAGCCGCCCGTCGAGAACTCGTTCATGACGAAGAACGCGCCGACCCCACGCGTGGGCGCAAGCGCGACATAGGCGAAGAAACCTTGAAGCCCGCCGCTCTTCTCGAGGATCAGCGGCCGGTCGCCGTCCGGAAAGGTGATGACCCAGCCGAGGCCCATCGCACCCATCGGGCCGCCATCGTCCAGGCCGAGCACGGAGGTGAGCCCGTCGCGGTAAACATAAGCCCCGTGGTTGACGAGCCGTTCCTCGCTATCGGCCGAGGGCGAACGGTCGAGGTGCCAGCGCATCCAACGGAGCATGTCGTTGGCGGTCGTGTAGAGGCCGCCGGAGCATCCGATACTCGCCGGCGATGGCACCGTCGGCATGGGGCTGCCGTCGAAATTATGACCTTGCATGATGCGGGGCTTGGCCTCGTCCGGCGGATTGAGGCTGGTGTCCTTCATGCCGAGCGGGTCGAGCACCCGCTCCCTGAGGACGTCTGCATATGGCTTGCCCGAGATGTCGGCGAGTGCGTAGCCGAGAAGGTCGAACCCGTAGTTGGAATAGAGCGCGGCCGTGCCCGGGGGGAAGAGAAACGGGTCTTTCTTTAGGTCGGCGAGCGCCGCTTTCCTTGTATTGGTCGAGAACGGATCGTCCGGCGGCGCGTCGGGACGCGGCACCTCGCGCGGCAGGCCCGATGTTTGCGTAACAAGATCGAGGAGACGAAGAGCGTGACCGTCCTTCTCCGGCACGCTGGCACCGACCATCCGGTCCTGGAGGCGATCGGTGAGTTCGACCTTGCCGTCGATGACCAGGGACGTGAGCACGCTGCCGCAGAACGCCTTGCTGATCGACCCGATGCGGAAAATGGAGTCGGCATCCGGCTCCTTGCCGCTGCCCTTCGCCGTCTCCCCGAAGCCGGCGAATGCCGTCTCCCCGTTCCGCACCGCGCCGAAGATCAGCCCCGGCACCTTGGCGTTGAGGTAGATGAACACTCCGTTGAACTCGACGGCTTCTTTCAGCAGCTTGTCCTCCGCGTGCGAAATCGATGCGAAGGCACTCAAAGCCGCGGCAAGCCCAAACACAGTGGTAAGCCTCTGGTACAGTTTTTTGGCCATGGCGATCGTCGCTCCCGAAACGACACTGAGTTGAAGGCGCGACGCGAACCAACACCGGCCCGCGATCAGAATAGATTTACGCGAGGGAGGAGCAGGAATGCAACCATCACCTGCCCGCGCCATGCTTAACGATCGAGCGCGCGTTCCTCATAGGCAATGAACTGCTCGATCATCTCGCGCCACAAGGCGACGGCAAGATCGGGCTCGAGCTTCTCCGCCTCAGCCAATTCGCGCACGCGCGCCAAGACCTCTTCGATCCGCTCCGGTATGCGGGCCGGCAGCTTTTCGGCGCGCTTGATCTCGATGACCTGCTCGACGCAACGCTGGCGTTTCGCGAGGAGTGTCACGAGCTCGCTGTCGAGAACATCTATCTGCCGGCGCAGATCGCGGAGCGCGGCAGTGGCTTTTGAAGACGGTTCCTGCATCATGGCCGCAGCTGAGCACCTTGGCCCTTGCCACGCGATGTGTCCTTGCGACGCGGCTCAGGAGTGATGGTCCATGGCCTCAAGCCCTGCAGGCCGCGCGCGGTCTCAACCCGGACAGCACCGCCATCGACATAGAGGGCATGGGCGCCCATGCGCCACACCGAGAAGCGGTCTATGCGCAGCGGCACCGAACGGCAGCGCCCGCGCAAGGGAAAAGCGGCGATGAGGATGTCCGCTTCGCCGCAAGGTATGGTCATGACGAGCTTCTCTTCGGAGAGATAGAGAAGGCGCTGGCCCCTGACCGCGGCGCGGCAGACAGATCCTTCACAGATCCAGCCTGTCCGATGTGCCGCTTGTGTTGGCGTTGCGCCGTCGCCATCGACCCGCAGCCATTGGCTGACCGCAAAGCGGCCGCGGCGCGGCTGCGCCGGGACGAGATCGCCGCTGTCGTTGCGGACCGCGACATTCTTGGCTTCCGGGTCGACATAGATATCGGGTCCGTGGACGAAGGTCGCAGCGAAGAGCGCGATGCCGGCGATCGGAAGAGCGACCAAGCGCACGAACCCTTTGGCCAGGCACAGCACGACACCTGCGAGCGTCAGCAGCAAGGCCGGGGCCAGCGGCAAAGCGGGTATGCGGCCTTGCGCTCCGGGCAGGCTCACGACCCAATCTGATACGGACTGAACCCAAAGGAGGCCCATATCCATCACATGCAAAGGCAGGGTCTCGAGCCCGAAAGGCATGACGAGCACCGATGTCATGCCGGCTGTCATGACAACCGACATCGCCGGCAAAGCCAGAAGATTGGCGATCAGGCCATAAGGGGATAAGCGGCCGAAATGATAGGCCGCAGCGATCGAGGACATACCGCCCGCCGCGAGGCTCGTGAAAGCCGCCGCGCAGAATGCCCGCCAGATAAACGTCGCGGCGCGATGGATCACGCCCTGGTCGTTGCCTTCTCCCCGCGCCAGCCAGCCGCTCCAGACTTCGTAAAAGGCAAGAAGTCCCATGACCGCGAGAAAGGACATTTGCAGGCTGGCCGTGAGAGCGGCTTCGGGAGAGATGATGAGGATGATCAGGGCGGCGATGGCGAGATTGCGCATCGACAATCCTGGGCGGTCGACGAGAATGGCGATGAACATCACAGCCAGCATGATGTAGGAGCGCTGCGTAGCCACCGATGCGCTCGCCATCATCATATAGACGAAGCCCGTCGCGAGGCCTGCGATGGCGGCCCATTTCTTGATCGGATAAAGGGTCGCCAGCGTCGGTGAGAGGGCCAGTAAGGCGCGCACCAGCCAGAAGGTAAAGCCGGCCACCAGGGACATGTGAAGGCCCGAAATGGAGAGGATGTGGGCGAGGCCCGACGCCTGGAGGCTGTCATTCACTTCGCGCGGGATGGTACCCCTTTCACCGGTGATCATCGCCTCGGCGACACCGCTGCGACCGCTGGGCAGCACCGCGCGGATGCGCTCGCCGATCGTTTCGCGCAGGGCTTCGAGGCCGGCACGGAAGCGCAAGCGCCATGAGGGATCCGTTCCGGCCATGGCCACTTCGCCATAGAGCCTGCCCGTCGCCCCGATCCCGTCGAACCACAGGCCGCGGCCATAGTCATAGCCGCCCGGCACCACAGGGGTGGGCAGCGGGAAAAGCTGCGCCTTGGCCGTGATCATTTGCCCGGGCCGCAAGGGAGTGGCACCCGTCATGGTGACCCGGGCTCGCGCGGGGATGCGGGTCACGCCCTTGCCGGTGAGCTCGACAATGCGCAGGATCGCCACCGCGCGCTTGGCCCCGCGCCTCTCGAAATCCTCGACGACGCCGGTGAGCAGCGCCTCCCCGGTCGGCGCGCGCAGCATCGGCGCCGACACCCATTCGGTCCTGGCCTTGATGAGGCAGAAGCCGATCAACGCCAATAAAAGGATGCGGGCTGCGGCGCTGCGTTTTGCCTGGGCGCTGAAGACGAGGAGCGCCAGGATCGCTGCGATCACCGCAAAAGCCAAGGGCGGCGGCTCGCGCGGCAGAGCGAAATAGATGGCAATGCCGGCCATCAGCCAGACGGGCGACCAGAGGAAGAAGTTTCCGCGTTGGGCGGCAAGGATGGCCCGCGCCTTGTCGCGCCACGGGGCTCGTTCCGTGCCCTCCTCAGCGACCGTGCCCTGAACCCAGTCCGCCACGCCACCGCCCCTTTGACCGGCTTTCCCCTTGTGCTAAGCCCGGCCCAATCCCTGACCCATCATTGCCAAGAAAGGCGGCCATGTCATCGTCCGTCGTTACCCGTTTTGCCCCCTCGCCCACCGGCTTCCTGCATATTGGCGGCGGCCGGACCGCTCTGTTCAACTGGGCCTATGCCAAGGCCCAAGGCGGCAAGATGCTGTTGCGCATAGAAGATACCGACCGGGAACGCTCGACGCCGGAAGCCGTCGAGGCCATTCTCGACGGGCTGACCTGGCTCGGCCTCGATTGGGACGGCGAGGCGGTGTCGCAATTTGCCCGGGCCTCGCGTCACCGCGAGGTGGCCGAGATCCTGCTCGCCAAAGGCCACGCCTATCGCTGCTATTGCACGCCCGAGGAACTGCAGAAGATGCGGGAGAAGGCCGAGGCCGAGAAGCGCCCGGTGCGCTACGACGGCACCTGGCGCGACCGCGATCCCGCTTTGGCGCCTGCCGGCGTGAAGCCCGCGATCCGTTTCAGGGCGCCGCAGGAGGGCGAAACCGTCGTCAACGACCATGTGATGGGCCGCGTCGTGTTCCAGAACAAGGAACTCGACGATCTCATCATCCTGCGCTCCGACGGCAATCCGACCTACAACCTCTCCGTCGTCGTCGATGATCACGACATGGGCGTCACCCATATCATCCGCGGGGTCGATCACCTGACCAACGCGGCCCGCCAGATCCAGATCTACAGGGCAATGGGCTGGGCGGTGCCGGAAATGGCGCACCTGCCGCTGATCCACGGGCCGGACGGCGCCAAATTGTCGAAACGCCACGGCGCCCTCGGCGTCGAGGCCTATCGCGCCATGGGCTATCTGCCGGCAGCGCTGCGCAATTACCTGGCGCGCCTCGGCTGGAGCCATGGCGATGACGAGATCTTCTCGACCGATGAGATGATCTCATGGTTCGGCTTCGACGGCCTCGGCAAGTCGCCGTCGCGCTTCGACTTCGTCAAGCTCGAGAATCTGAACGGCCATTATATGCGCTCGACGCCCGACCATGAGCTGGTCCAGGCCTTCCTCGGCTTCCTGCCGCATGTCGCGGGTGGCCCTGAGCTCCTGGCGCGGATCGATGCGCCGATGCGCGCCAAGCTCACGCGCGCCATGCCTGGCCTCAAGGAGCGCGCGAAGACTCTTCTCGATTTGATGAAGAGCTCGCACTTCCTGTTCGCGTCGCGCCCGCTCGTCCTCGATGAGAAGGCCAGGCAGATCATGGCCGATGGCGGCGTCGCGGCGCTGCAAGCGCTTCTGCCGGTTCTGAGCGGCGCAGAGTGGAACGCCCAAAGCCTTGAAGCGGCGGTGAAAAGTCATGCGGAGGCGACCGGCACCAAGCTCGGCAAGTTGGCGCAACCGTTGCGCGCGGTGCTCACCGGCACAAGCACGTCTCCTGGTATCTTCGATGTCCTCGATGTGCTGGGCCGGGAAGAGTCATTAAACCGTATTGAGGATGGCCTTAAGTTAAGTTGACCGTCATGCTGCAGTGCAATAAACTTGCCTGAAATCAGCGGAAAATGGCAGGACCACAACCATGACAAACGCAGCCGCCAAGAAACCCACCGAAGTGGCGCAGGAAGAGACCGCCACCCTCACCCTCAACAACAAGTCTTACGATCTGCCGGTGAAGAAGGGCACGCTCGGCCCCGATGTCGTGGATATCGGCCATCTCTATCGCGATGCCGGCATCTTCACTTACGATCCGGGTTTCACTTCGACGGCGGCGTGCGAATCCGACATCACCTTCATCGACGGCGATGAAGGCGTGCTGCTCTATCGCGGCTATCCGATCGATCAGCTGGCCGAGCATGGCGATTTCCTGGAGACCTGCTACCTGCTCTATTACGGCGACCTGCCGACGCCCGCCCAGCGGCGTGAATTCGAGCATGCGATCACCATGCATACGATGATCCATGAGCAGATGACCCGCTTCTATCAAGGGTTTAGGCGCGACGCGCATCCGATGGCGGTCATGGTCGGCGTGGTCGGCGCGATGTCGGCCTTCTATCACGACTCGACCGACATCAACGATCCCAAGCAGCGCGAGATCGCGTCGAGGCGCATGATCGCGAAGCTGCCGACAATCGCCGCCATGGCCTACAAGTACCATATCGGCCAGCCGTTCGTTTATCCCAAGAACGACCTGTCCTATGCAGCGAACTTCCTGCGCATGTGCTTCGCGGTGCCGTGCGAGGAATACAAGGTCAATCCGATCCTGGCGCGCGCCATGGACCGCATCTTCATCCTGCATGCCGATCATGAGCAGAATGCCTCGACCTCGACGGTCAGGCTCGCGGGCTCCTCCGGCGCCAACCCCTTCGCCTGTATCGCGGCCGGCATTGCCTGCCTGTGGGGTCCGGCGCATGGCGGCGCCAACGAGGCCGCCCTCAAGATGCTGGAAGAGATCGGCGATCCCAACAATATCCCCTCCTTCATCACCAAGGTGAAGGACAAGAATTCGCATATCCGGCTGATGGGCTTCGGCCATCGGGTCTACAAGAACTACGATCCGCGCGCCAAGATCATGCAGAAGACGGCGCATGAGGTCCTGGGCGAGCTCGGCATCAAGGACGATCCCCTGCTCGATGTGGCGCGCGAGCTCGAGCGGGTCGCTCTCAATGACGGCTACTTCATCGAGCGCAAGCTCTATCCCAATGTCGATTTCTATTCGGGCATCATCCTCAGGGCCCTGGGCTTCCCGATGAGCATGTTCACCGTGCTGTTCGCGGTGGCGCGCACGGTGGGCTGGATCGCCCAATGGAAGGAGATGATCGAGGATCCCTCGCAGCGCATCGGCCGCCCGCGCCAGCTCTATACCGGGGCCGTGCAGCGCGATTATGTGCAGATGAGCAAGCGCGGGAAGTAGCGCCAACATATCTTATTGATTTGTGGCGCAAAACCTCATCGGCGAAAACTTCGCTGGGACGCGCTTAACGTGTAAGGGGTTCCCAGGCGGCCATTGCCCCCTCCACCGCCGCCAGCAAGGCGGCGCGCGGCACGCCATCGCCGGCGCGGAAGCCGAGGCCCTGGATGACGGTCGTGTAAAATGCGGCAATGCGATCGAGATCGAGGTCTGAAGAGAGCTCGCCCCTTTCGACCGCCCGCGCCAGCCTGTGCCTGATGACCTTGGGCGCACGCTGTCTGATTGCCTGCAGATAGGTCTGCGCACCCCGGTTGGCGGGCGCGCAATTCACGGCACCGAGGACCAGCAGGCAGCCATGCGGCTTGTCCGGCTGCGAGAAGGACTCGACCGTCAGCCGCAGCATCGCTTCGACGGTGGCGCGCACCGGCTTGTCCTCCCGCAGCAGGATCTGCACGGGGGCGTCGCCAATGGTCGTGGCATAGAGATTGGCCGCCTCGCGGAACAGCTTCTCCTTCGAGCCGAAGGCGTTGTAGAAGCTCGGCGGGGTGATCCCGCCCATGGCAGCCTGCAGGTCCTCGAGCGTCGTGCCCTCATAGCCCTGTGCCCAAAAGACCTCCATGGCGCGATGAAGCGCCTCTTCGCGATCGAACCGGGCGGGCCTGCCTTTTCTTGCCATCGGACCCCTTTCTGTAGCTCGGACTACAAAATACTTGCCGCCTGGCCGCGATCTCAACGGCTGACCTGCTGCGCTCTGCCGGTTGAGAGGTTTTTCCGTAACTCACACTACAAAATAAATCCCAATCGCCAGCAAGCGGGATTCTGTTTCTGTGCACAGGTAAGTGCCCGCTTGTGGATCTCAACGGGCGGACTTGCTGCGCTCTTCCCGTCGGAGGGATTTTCTGTAGCTCAGACTATGAAATATTCGTGGATCGCCGGAGGGCAGGTTCTTTATTGTATTTCAGACTACAATATTAGACGGCGGAGATAACGAACTCATGTCATTCGACTTTGTTGACCGTCGACAACACGGTCAGACCTCCGGCGCACTGGTTTTCTGGCTTAAGCGGGCAGTCGCTGGACGCAGCTATTGCCCACGCTCATTCATGAGCATGGCGCCGATTTCGGCTTCGGCCACCTTCTTGCCGTCGACGATAGCCTCAGCGGCATAACGCCAGACGGGTGGCCGGCGCTGGATGAGTCTGACCGGAAAACGCACCGTGTCGCCCGGCACCACCGGCTTGCGGAAGCGGGCCTTGTCGATCGACATGAAGAAAACCAGCTTGCCGGCATGCTCATCGCCGAGCTGGTGAAGAACGAGCGCTCCTGCCGTCTGCGCCATGCATTCGATGAGAAGCACACCCGGCATGACCGGCCGGCCGGGGAAATGGCCCTGGAAGAACGGCTCGTTCATGGTGACATTCTTGATACCGACCCCGGATTCCTCGCCGTCCAGCTCGACCAGCCTGTCGATCAGCAGGAATGGATAGCGATGCGGCAGAAGCTGCATGATCCGCGCTATGTCGGCGCTTGCGAGCGTTCTGGGTTCCGCGGTGTCAGCCATGCCGTATATCCTCAAACGACAACGGACGGCATGAAACCGCCGTCCGTTGAAACATGTATCGCTTTGCCGACACGCCGTCTAGCACACGGCTTCACGGCATCCCCGGCAGGGCCCTAGAAACGAGTGCCGACGGAGAAGCGGAACAGCTCTTCCTCGTCATAATCGGTCTTGATCAAGGGATAAGCGACATCGACGCGCAGCGGACCGAAAGGCGACTGCCAGATGATGCCGGCGCCGACCGAGAGGCGGAAGGCCATGGTATCGAAGACTTCGCATTCATCGCTATCGCCGCCGGGCTCGCATATGCTTCCGGGTTGCGCTTTCATCGTTTCCTCAGGCGCTCCGAAGACCGTGCCGAAATCGGAGAAGACCGCGCCTTCGAGTCCGAACTCTTCCGGAAGGCCCAACGGGAAGGTCGTCTCCACCGTGCCGATGGCATAGGTATAGCCGCCAATGGCGTCGGTATCACCATTGGTATTGCTCATGCGCGGGCCGACACCGCCGCGCTTGAAGCCGCGGAATGTATCGGATCCCTTGAAGAAGCGGTCCTGGATCGGAATGTCGTCGCTGGTCAGGGGCTCCATATGGCCGGCATTGGCTTCGAGCTTCAGAATGACGCCGTCGAAGAACAACGGCATGAAATAATAGGCCGAGCTATCGAGGCTGGCATAGTAGACATCACCGCCAAGGCCGGCGATTTCGAGCGTGCTCTTGCCGCGGAAGCCCTTGGTCGGCCTGCTCGGACTGTCGAGATCGTCATAGACATAGCCGGTGGCGATGGAGGACTTCCAGGTGACGCCCTCGGAGTCGAGGATAGCCGGCGACACATTATTGCGCTCGTCCTCGTCGACAGTGACGTCGCGGCGGGAGAGCGTGTATTTGAAGCTCAAGGCCTGCCATTCATCGAGACGGAAGCCGGTGCGCAGCGCGCCGCCATAGCGCGTGCTGTTGTATCGCGCCGTATCGGTATCGCTCGAGCGCGTGGCGAAGAGGTCGAAGCCCGCCGCCAGGGGCATGTCGAGGAAATAGGGCTCGGTGAAGCCGAAATCGAGCGACTGCCGGTCCCAGCTCAATTGCGTGTCGAGCCTGACATTCTGGCCGCGGCCAAGGAGGTTGCGCTCCGTGATACTGATGCCGCCGATGACGCCGTCCGAGGTCGAGTAGCCCGCCGTCAGGTTGAGCGAGCCGGTCGATTTCTCGACCACCTCGACGATCAGGACCACCCGGTCGGGTGCCGAGCCCGGCTCTTCGCGCATGTCGATCTTCTCGAAGAAGTCGAGACCGGTCAGGCGGCGGCGGCCGCGCTCGACCAGCACGCGGTTATAGGCATCGCCCTCGTAGAGGCGCAATTCACGGCGGATTACCTCATCGAGCGTGCGGGTGTTGCCGATGATGTCGATGCGCTCGATATAGGTCCGCGGGCCCTCGGTGATGTTGTAGGTGATGTCGAGCTTGCGGTTGGGCTCGTCCTTCTTGATGTCGGGTTCAACCTTGGCGAAAGCATAGCCAGCCTTGCCCGCTTCGATCGTGATGTTCTCGACCGACTTGTCGACCTTGGTCGCGTCATAGTCCTCGCCCGGGGTAAGCCTCACCGCATTGCGCAAGGCCTCTTCATCGAGATTGGTGTCGCCTTTGTTGATGGCGACACTGTTCACCGTGTAGAGCGGACCTTCTTCGACGGTGAAGGTGATGTAGAAGCTCTCGCCGTCCGGCGCCAGCTCGGCGTCGGCGGAAATGACGCGGAAGTCGGCAAAGCCGTTCTTCAGATAATAGCGGCGCAGCAATTCCTTATCGTAATTGAGCCGGTCGGGATCGTAGCGGTCGGCGGTGGACAGGAACTTCCACCAGGCCGTCTCGGCCGTGGTGATCTGTCCTCTGAGGTCGCTGTCGCTGAAGGCTTCGTTGCCGACGAAAGTGATGCTCTTGACCTTGGTCTCGGCCCCTTCGGTGATCTCATAGATGAGATCGACCCGGTTCTGCGGCAGGCGAATGATCTTGGGCTCGACGCGGGCCGAATAGAAACCGGCGCGGCGGTAGACGGCGATGATGCGCTGGACGTCACTCTGCACCTTAGCGCGAGTGAACATCGTGCGTTCCTTGAGCTCGACTTCCTTTTCGAGATCCTTGTCCTTGACCTCGCTGTTGCCCTCGAAGTTCACCCGGTTGATCATCGGGTTCTCTTCGACCGTTACAACAAGATTGTTGCCGCGGCGGAAGATGCGGACATCGGAGAAGAGTCCAGTCTGGAACAAGGTCTTCAGCGATTCGTCGATCTTCTCGGAATCGAACGCATCGCCCGCACCAATCTGCATGTAGGAAAGGACTGTTTCCGTCTCGATGCGCTGATTGCCCTCGACAATCACGCGCGCAACGGTTTGAGCTTGAGCGGCGGTTGCGAATTCCTGGGGTGCTACGACCGGGAGCGCAAACGACAACAGAGACGCAAAAACTGCGACGATGACTGACTGATAACGCATTCCCTAGTATTCAATCCCCTGCTAAGCGCCCGTTCGCTCAAGAATCCCCTCGCCCGGGTGCCGTTTTACGCTGTTTCATAGCGAATGCAAATGAACTTTTTTTGCCTTATTTCAATAAGCTAGGTTTCCAAGCACGGCGCGCATCAGATCGTTCATATTGCCCACGAGCATGATGAAAATCACCACCACAAAACCGATCCTGAAGCTCCATTCCTGAGCCTGCGGCCCCAGCGGTTTGCGGCGGATGGCTTCGATTGCATAGAAGACCAGATGGCCGCCATCGAGCATTGGAATAGGAAAGAGGTTAATTAATCCAATACTCACGGACAGCAGGCCGATCATGCCGATATAGGGGAAAATTCCGCTCGATGCGGCATCGCCCGAGAGCTTGGCCATGGTGCCGACGCCGCCGAGCTGAGCCAGCGTATCCTGGCCGACGATCAGGCGGCCGACATATTTGATCGTCAGCTCCACGATGCGGCTGATCTCATTGGCCGACAATTGCATGGCGCGCATCAGCGAAACGTCATGGAAATTAGACGGATCCTGGCTCGCCGCCGCGCCGATTTTGCCGATGGTGAACTTGCCATAGAATTCGCGGTCGATGACTTCCGCAGCCGGGGTGATCGTCAAGGCAACCGGTTCGCCGGAGCGATCGATATCAAAGACCAGGCTCTTTCCGGGGCTGTCGCGGACAACAAGCACTATATCGTTGAAAGCCTGTACTTTCTTGCCATCGACCTTGAGCACGAGGTCGTTCGGCTTGAGGCCGGCCTGCTCCGCCGGCGAGCCGGCAATGACCTCGCCGATCCTGGGGCCGGGCACCTGATCACCCAAGAGGAAGAAAGCGGCGGCAAAGAGGACGAAGGCGAGAATGAAATTCGCGACCGGCCCCGCAAGAACGACAAGAGCGCGCTGCCAGATGGGTTTGCCGTGGAACTCATCCGGCTGCGCCGGCGTATTGGCATCGGGCAGGCTCGTAACATTGAGATCACCGGCGAATTTCACATAGCCGCCGACCGGCAGCCAGCCGATCTTCCATCTCGTGCCATGGCGATCGTTCCAGCCCCAGATCTCGCGCCCGAAGCCGATGGAGAACACATCCACCTTCATCCCGCACAGGCGCGCGACTTTGAAGTGGCCGTATTCATGAATGAAAACAATGACGGTGAGAGCGACCAGGAGGGCGGCGATATAGCCGCTATAGGCGAGGATGGTTGCCGGAAAGATTGCGAGAAAGTCCATACTGATTTCCCTGTGTCAATTCCGGTCTAACTCACCGGCCGGATTTGTTTTTCGCAAAGCCCGTGCCAGTCAAGCCGTCGGTCTGCACATTCGTTAACCACGAAAGCCCGCCATTGCGACAACATTTCGGCACTCTAGGGTTACTGGACAAAAAGTTCGTTACCGTTGCCAAAAAGTCGCGCTGCGACGACAATAACGGCGAGGAACAGCGCGGCCGCGACGAGGCCATCGACACGGTCGAGAACGCCGCCATGGCCGGGGATGAGCCGGCCCGAATCCTTGATACCGTAATGGCGTTTCAAAGCGGATTCAAACAGATCGCCCATTTGCTCGACGACGGCCAGCACGCCGCCGAGAACGGCCAGAATGACAATATTCGCCGAACCGGCCGCGTAGCCTACGCCAATTCCTGCCGCCACCCCGCCCGCGACCGCTCCCCAAAGCCCGGCCCATGTTTTTTTGGGCGATATAAGGGGCGCAAGTTTGGGGCCGCCGATCAAGCGTCCGGCAAAATAGGCGCAGATGTCGGCAGCCCAGACCACCGCGAACAGCCACATGATGGTGAGCATGCCGGCATGCGATTCGCCTCTCAGGATCACGAAGGCCATCGCCGGCAGCCCGACATAGGGCACACCCGCCAGTACCCAAAGGCGCAGCTTGCGCTTCTGCGCCGCCGCCAATGCCGCGCTCACGGCGGCGATCACCGCGATGACGAGAAGGCCTGCCGGCCAGTCGAGCGAGAGCGGAAGGAACGCTCCGCATAGCCCGGCGGCAGCGTGCAGGGCGAACTGCGAAGAGCTGCGGTCATGTACGATGTTGGTCCACTCATGCGCCATCATCACCGCGAGAAGCGCCACCAGAAGGTGAAACCAGGTATCGCCCAGCCAGACATCGAGCAGCACGGCCGGAATCAGTATGGCGGATGAAAGCGTGCGTATCCCGAGATCCCGCCAGTTGGCGCTGCGCACCTGATCGGGGATTTCGGCCATTTCAGGCAGATTGCGCCGTCAATCCGCCGAAGCGCCGCTCGCGCGTCAGATACTCGGCAATGGCGCGCTGCATCGTTTCGCGATTGAAATCAGGCCAATATTCGTCGACGAAGACGAACTCGGTATAGGCGCATTGCCACAAGAGGTAGTTCGACAGACGCTGCTCGCCGCTGGTGCGGATGAGAAGGTCGGGATCGGGGATGCCCTCCGTCGCCAAATGGCTGCCGAGAAGCTCGGGCGTGATGGTTTCAGGCGCGATGCGGCCTTCCTTCACCGCCAAAGCGAGGTCGCGCGCGGCTTTGGCGATCTCCTGCCTGGAGCCATAGTTGAAGGCGACGACGAGCGTCAGCCCGGTATTGGCCCTGGTGCGCTCTTCGGTTTCCGCGATCAGCGTCACGATATCGGGGGCTAACCCAGAGCGCTCGCCGATGATGCGGATGCGCACATTCTCGCGGTGCAATTCGGCGACGTCCTGGCGGACGAAATGGCGCATGAGGTCGAGCAGGAAGGAGACTTCGGCGGGCGGCCGGGACCAGTTCTCGGAGCTGAAGCTGAAGATGGTGAGATATTTTATGCCCATCTCGCCGGCAGCCCTGACCGCCCGGCGCAATGCCTCGACGCCCTTGCGATGGCCGGCGGAACGCGGCAGCCCCCGTGCATGCGCCCAACGGCCATTGCCATCCATAATGATGGCGACATGCCGCGGCATGGCGGCACTGCCGGCGTGATTATTCATCGAATGGCCCCTCATGGGCTAGGTCGTGACGCCGCTCAGACCTGCATGATCTCGCCTTCTTTGACCTTGAGCGCGGCATCGATTTCCTTGATCGTATCATCGGTCATTTTCTGCACTTCGTCCGACTTGTCGCGATGCTCATCCTCGCCCATGTGATGGCCCTTTTCGAGCGATTTGAGCTGGTCCATGCCGTCGCGACGGACATTGCGCACCGCGACGCGGGCCTTCTCGGCATATTGATGCGCAACCTTGACGAGTTCCTTGCGGCGATCCTGGGTGAGATCGGGCATGCGCAGGCGGATGACCTGGCCCTCGGTCTGCGGATTGAGGCCCAGATTGGACGCCCGGATCGCCTTTTCGACCGCGATCACAAGTCCCCTGTCCCACACCTGGATCGACAGCATGCGAGGTTCCGGGACCGTCACGGTGGCGACCTGGTTGAGCGGCATCGATGCCCCATAGGCATCGACATGGATAGGATCGACAAGGCTCACGGCGGCGCGTCCGGTCCTGAGGCCGCCGAAATCGTGCTTCAACGCCTCGACCGCGCCGTGCATGCGCCGTTTGAGTTCCTTCGCATCGAATGGGGTTGGTTGTGCCATGGCGTTCAGTCTTTCGTCACAATCGTAAATTTGCCCGATCCTTGAAGGACCTCGAGCACCGCGCCGGGCGTGCGGATCGAGAACACAACTACCGGAATCCCATTATCCCGCGCAAGCGCGATGGCAGCCGGGTCCATGATGCGCAGATCGCGCGCCAGTATATCGTTGAACGTGATGTGATCGAAGCGCTTGGCGGACGGATCGACCTTGGGATCGGCGGAATAGACGCCATCGACGCTGGTGCCCTTGAACAGCGCATCGCAGCCCATTTCGGCCGCCCTGAGGGCCGCTCCCGTATCGGTGGTGAAGAACGGAAGGCCGGTTCCCGCCGCGCAAATGACCACCCTGCCCGCTTCGAGATGATGGACCGCCTTGGCGCGCGCATAGGTCTCGCACACGGTCGGCATGGCGATCGCCGAGAGGACGCGGGCATCGATGCCTTTTCCTTGCAGCGCCCCTTGCATGGCGAGCGCGTTCATGACCGTCGCCAAAATGCCCATATGGTCGGCGCTGACCCGGTCCATGCCCTTGGCGGCCTGGGCCATGCCCCGGAAGATATTGCCGCCGCCAATGACCAGGCTGAGCTGGACGCCAGTCTTGAGGGCGTCGGCGATTTCGGAAGCCACCCGGTCCACTGTGCCAAGATCGATGCCGAAAGGCTGCGTCCCCATTAGGACCTCGCCGGAAACTTTCAGGAGGACGCGCTTGAAGGCAAGTTTGGCCATGTTCACCCGAGGGAAAAATGGAAGGATTGGAGGCAGATAGCATATTTTTGCGCCGGCGGCTGCGATTCGTAAGCTCTGCCGGTAGCGAGGTCAAATGCTGTTCAAATCAACCACAGTCGAGGGCATTCGCAAGGGGCGCATCACCCTCGCTTTCCGGCACTGGCCCAAAGCCCGCGTGAAGGCCGGCGGCGAGATCCGCACCTCTCTCGGCGTGATCGGCATTGTCGGCGTCGATTCCGTCGCCATGACCGCCATTTCCGAGACAGACGCCCGCAAGGCCGGCTATGCGACGCGCGCGGCCCTGCTCGCGGACATCAGGCGGTTCGGCAACGGCCAAGTCTACCGGATCCAATTGTGCTTCGCCGGAAACGATCCGCGCGCAAGCCTGCGCGAGAAGCTTCCGGCCAAGGATGACAAAACGGAAATTTCACGGCGGCTGGCACGGCTCGACAAAGCGAGCCCGAACGGACCATGGACAAAAACCGTTCTGGCGCTGATCGCCGATCATCCTGCGATCCGCGCCGCGGATCTTGCGGCGCAGCTCGGCTGGGAAACGGCATATTTCAAGATAAGGGTGCGCAAGCTCAAGGAGCTCGGCCTGACCGAAAGCTTGGAGGTCGGCTATCGGTTGTCGCCGCGCGGCGCCGCCTATGTGAATGCGGCGCCGCGGGCGTAAGGGATCAGGCGCCGGCGGCCTTGGCCACTTCGGCGGCGAAGTCGTCTTCCTTCTTCTCGATGCCTTCGCCGAGCTGCATGCGCACATAGGCGGTGATCTTCACCGGAGCGCCCACCTTGTTGCCGGCTTCGGCCAGGACCTGGCTCACCGACTTGGCGCCGTCATGGACATAGGCCTGCTCGAGGAGGCAGTTCTCCTTGGCATAGGACTTGAGACCGCTCTCCATGATCTTCTCGAGCACCTTTTCGGGCTTGCCGGCATTCTTCTCGGCGAGAATGGCCTTCTCGCGCTCGATCGTCTCCTTCGGCACGCCGGCGAGATCGAGAGCGACCGGATTGGTCGCCGCGACATGCATCGCCAGCATCTTGCCGAGCTGGGCGAGCTCTTCCTTCTTGCCGGTCGATTCGAGCGCCACGATCACGCCGATCTTGCCGAGGCCGGGCGCGATCTGGTTATGCACATAGCTGCCGATGACGCCGTCCTTAACGCCGACCGCGGCGGTGCGGCGCACCCCCATATTCTCGCCGATCGATGCGACCATCTCGGCCACATACTCGGCGACCGCGTGCTTGGAGCCTGGATAATGGGCGACCTTCAGCTTCTCGGTATTGCCGCCGGCTTTGAGGGCGAGCTTGGCGATCTCGGCGACCATCGCCTGGAACTTGTCGTTCCTGGCAACGAAGTCGGTCTCCGAATTGACCTCGACCAGGGCGCCGGTATTGCCGTCGACCGCAAGCCCGACCAGCCCTTCGGCGGCGACGCGCGTCGATTTCTTCGCCGCCTTGGCGAGGCCTTTGGCCCGGAGCCAATCGACGGCGGCGTCCATGTCGCCATTGGTGGCGGCGAGCGCTGCCTTGCAGTCCATCATGCCTACGCCGGTCTTCTCGCGCAGGTCCTTCACCATTGCTGCGGTGATTTCAGCCATGTTTTTCCTCGTGGGGTAAGAGAGTCCGCCTAAGCGGCGGACTCGGGGTCTCGATAGCGATCAGGCGTTGGCTGCTTCCGGCAGCTCTTCGCCTTGCGGATTCTCGGATTCGCCGATGTCGCGGCCTTGGCCGCGCTGGCCCTGCGAAATGCCTTCGATGCAGGCGCGGCTGACGAGGTCGCAATAGAGCGTGATGGCGCGGCCGGCATCGTCATTGCCCGGGATCGGATAGGTGACGCCCGCCGGATCGCAATTGGTGTCCAGGATGGCGACGACCGGGATGCCGAGACGGTTGGCTTCCTTGATCGCCAGCTGCTCCTTGTTCGTGTCGATGACGAAGATGATGTCGGGCGTGCCGCCCATGTCCTTGATGCCGCCCAGCGCCTGCTCGAGCTTGTCCTTTTCGCGCGTCAGCGTCAGGAGCTCGCGCTTGGTGAGGCCCAAACCTTCCTTCGACACCGTCTCCTCGAGCTGGCGCAAGCGCTTGATCGAGTTGGAGATCGTCTTCCAGTTGGTCAGCGTGCCGCCGAGCCAGCGCGAATTGATGTAATACTGGGCCGACTTCTTCGCCGCATCCGCAATGCCGTCCTGGGCGGCGCGCTTGGTGCCGACGAACAGCACGCGACCGCCGCGGGCGATCGTATCGCTGATGGCGAGGAGCGCCTGGTGCAGCAGCGGCACGGTATGGGCGAGGTCGATGATATGAATGCCGTTGCGCGAACCATAGATGTAGGGCTTCATCTTGGGGTTCCAACGGTGGGTCTGGTGACCGAAGTGCACGCCCGCTTCCAACAGCTGGCGCATAGTGAATTCTGGCAGAGCCATGCCTAATGTCCTTTTCCGGTTGATCCGCCGCGGATGATGTGACCGGAAGATCCGGCACCGGAGGGAGGAAGCGCTATGTGGGGAGCCGAAGCTCCCATGCGTCTCATCCCGCATCCGCGTGTGAGTTAACGCCGGGGCTTATAGGCAAGGCTTGCCATAAACACAAGCCCCAGCCCTAATTACCCCTTTGGCCCCTTGGCCAACCTCCGGTTTTTTGCGTAGTCTTGATGGGACAGGCATCCTGCTTCGCGCTGACGCGCTTCGCAGGACTGGAAAAGAACCCTCCGAAGCTTTAGCGAAGGAGGGCTTACAAGCCTGACGGAGGGGAAATATGGCAACACGCGTCGCCACGCGGGGCAAGCGGCAGAAGCTCACAAGTCTTTCAGATATCTACAAATTTTTCCGGCATAACCAGACGCCGATCTATTTCCTCTCGCCCACGCCCTACAATCTTTTGGGCCTCGGGCGCTGGATCAACAACTTCGAATACATCAATTTCTTCGACAGTTTCGACGGCACCCACCCCAAGATCACGGTGCCGCGCGAGCATGGGCCGCATGAATTCCGCTCGATCGAGGATGTGAACAACTACCTCCTGCGCCACAAGGAGGTGCGCGCCCGGATCGCCGAGCGCGGCAAGGGCCTCCTCATCCTGGTGATGCTCGATGAGGAGACCGAGAAGCTCGCCAAGGAGCTTGGCCTAAAGATCGCACTGCCCCCCGTCAAACTGCGCAAGCATATCGATTCCAAGATCGTCACCACCCAGCTCGGCAATGAGGCGGGCATCAAGAGCGCACCCAATACTCTCGGTAAAGCAAAGACTTATGCTGAGCTCCTGAAGCTCGCTCAGAAGGCGAAGCTGGGCACCGATTTGGTCGTCCAGACGCCCTATGGCGATTCCGGCCGCACCACCTTCTTCATCAAGACCGAGGCCGACTGGAAGAAGAACGAGGACAAGCTCATCGGCGAGCAGCTCAAGGTCATGCGGAGGATCAACCATCTGCCCGGCACCGTCGAGGCGGTCGCGACCCGGCATGGAACCCTGGTCGGTCCCCTGCAGACCGACATCACCGGCTTTGCCGAGGTCACCCCTTATAAGGGCGGATGGTGCGGCAACGATGTCTTCGTCGGCAGCCTCGACAAGGAGCGCAAGGCCGTCATCCGCATGGCGCAGAAGCTCGGCGACCGGCTCTACAAGGCGGGCTACAAGGGTGCCTTCTGCATGGACTTCCTCATCGATACCGACACCCGCGAAGTCTATCTGGGCGAGATCAATCCGCGTGTCTCGGGCGCCTCGCCGCTCACCAACCTCATCACATCGACCTATGGCGGCTGCCCGATCTATCTCTTCCACATGCTCGAATTCATGGATGTCGATTGGGAGATCGATCTCGCCAAACTGCAGGCGCGCTGGACCGAATATGACAATTGGAGCCAGCTCATCCTCAAATACCCGGTCGATCGCGTCGAGATGATCACCAAGGCGCCGGCTTCCGGCATCTGGCAGATGAACAAGGACGGCGACATTTCGCTGGTGCGCAAGTCGATCGACTGGTTCCTCGTCTCGGGCGAGAACGAAGCCTTCTATCTGCGCGTCTATACCGCCGGCGATTACCGCTATCACGGCGCCGACATGGGCATATTGGTGTCGCGCGGGCGCATGCAGACCGACGACCGCAAGCTCAAGGACCGCGCCAAGGACTGGGTCACGGCGATCTACAAGCATTTCGACGCCATCCCGCTCGAAGGGCCCTCGGCGCCGGTCCCGCCGGCGAAGGACAGCGTCAACAAGATGTTCTGAGCGACGGGAGGTCGCCATGGCCATCCAGCTTTATTCCTGGCCGCGCAGTTCCGGCACGCGCGTATCATGGGCGCTCGAGGAGCTTGGCGCGCCTTATGAGTATGTGGCCCTTGACGCCGGCAAAGGCGAGAACCGCTCGGCGCGTTATCTGGCGCTCAATCCCATGGGCAAGGTGCCGGCGCTGGTCGATGACGGGCGCAGCTTCTTCGAGACGGGTGCCATCCTGCTGCATCTGGGCGACAACTACGGCGTGGCGCGTGGTCTGTGGCCCGCGGCCGGCAGCCAGGAGCACGCCGATGCCGTGTCCTGGACCGTCTGGGCCGTGGTCGAGCTCACCGGCCACATGATGCAATATGCCTATCACGGGCTCGATACGCCGGTGTCCTACGACGCCAAGGACCGCAGCGGCGCGGCGGGCGACTACAGCCGGTCGCAATTCACGCGCTGCCTCGATGCGCTGGAAACGCGGCTGGACGGACGCGACCATCTGCTCGGCGACTTCACGCTGGTCGATGTCGCCTCGGCCAGCGGGCTCGTCTTCGGCACGCGC
The DNA here is from genome assembly GCA_021828105.1 of Pseudomonadota bacterium. Classification (GTDB taxonomy): domain Bacteria; phylum Pseudomonadota; class Alphaproteobacteria; order Rhizobiales; family Aestuariivirgaceae; genus Taklimakanibacter. The sequence goes on along the minus strand of JAKATG010000015.1, from coordinate 13,366 downwards.
CTCGGCATCTCGCTCGAGAGCCACCCGCGCGTGGCCGCCTGGAAAGAGCGCTGCGCCGCACGGCCGGCCCTGCAGCGCGCGCGCTGAGCACCAGGCCTCAGTGCACCGCCGCATACATGATCGTCTCCTGGGTCGCCTCGAGCGGCGAGATCTCCTCCACGATGCGGCCCTGGCGGCAGACGAGGATGCGGTCGGAGAGATTCATGATCTCGGGCAGATAGGATGAGATCACCACCACCGCGAGGCCGTCATCGGCCAGGCGGTTGATGAGCTGGTGGATCTCGGCGATGGCGCCGACATCGACGCCCCGCGTCGGCTCATCGAAGATGATGAGCCGCGGCTCCTGGATCAGGCTCTTGCCGATCACCACCTTCTGCTGATTGCCGCCCGACAGCTCGACCGCAAGGGCATTGTCGTTGATCGCCTTGACATTGAGCTTCTTCGACCATGCGGCCGAGAGCGCCCGCATCTCCTTGAAGCTGACCACCCTCGATTTCTCGAGGCCGGCGGCGAGGAGGCCCGAATAGAAATTTTCCGCGATCGACATGGTCTCGAAGAAGCCTTCGAGCTTCCTGTCCTCGGTCACATAGATGATGCGGTCGCGCACCGCTTCGGTCGGCACATTGTACCTGACCTTGCGGCCATCGAGCTCGATGTCGCCGCCGCGCAGGAAATCGCGCTTATAGATGCCGGAGACGATCTTGAAGGTCTCGGTGCGGCCCGAGCCGATGAGGCCGAAGACGCCGGTGATCTGGCCCTCGAAGATCGAGAAGGAATTGTTGCGCACCGTGTTGCCCATGGAAATATCCTGGACCGAAAGCACCTTGGCGCCGCGCTTCCTGATGTTCTCAGGCCCGCGCCTGACATTGTAGATCTCGTTGGAGAGCGCGCGGCCCACCATGGCGCGCACCACCTTCTCGCGGTTGAAGTCTGATGCCGGGCCAGAGGCCACGAGCTCGCCGTCACGCAGGATGGTGATGCGGTCGGCCTCCGCCAAAGCCTCCTCCAGGGCATGGGTGATGAAGATGATCGACACGCCGCCGCGCTTCAGCCGCTTCATCAGGGCGAAGAAATGACGCTTCTCCTCGGGCGTCAATGTGGCGGTCGGCTCATCGAAGATGATGACCTCGGCCTTGTGATGGACGGCGCGGGCGATCTCGACCATCTGGCGCTTGGCGGCGCCGAGAGAGGCGACGAGGGCCGCCGGATCGACGGTGAAGTTGAGCGACTGCAGGAACTGCTGGGCCGAGATGTAGATGCCGCGCAAGCGGTTGAGGAACTTCTCCTCGCCCAGATAGATGTTCTGGGCGACCGTCATGGAGGGAACGAGGCTCGTTTCCTGGAACACCATGGCGATGCCGTCCTGGAGCGCCTGATGCGGCGAGGCGAACCGGACTTCCCTGCCCCGGTAGATCATGGTGCCCGACGTCGCCTCGACGACGCCCGCCATGATCTTGGTCAAGGTCGACTTGCCGGCCCCGTTCTCACCCAGAAGCGCGTGGATCTCGCCCTTCTCCAGAGCGAAGTCGATATCCTTCACCGCCGGAATGCCGCGATAGGCCTTGGTCACCTTGCGCATCTCGATGATCGGCGCCATCAGTGCTCTCCGCCGGACGGCGCCACGCGCAAGACGGCGTTGCCGCCTTTGGCGGCGGCAACGATGCCGTCGCGAAAGGCAATGGCGCTCGTCACGCCATGGCGCGCGCCATTGGCGCGGCTGTGGAAGCTCATGACGGGCTGCAAATCCTCGTCAAGACAGACGACCAGCCCATAGGATCTGGTCGGCGACCAGGGCTTGTGAATGCCCATCACGCGCACCCCGCCGTTCTGCAAGGGCTCGAGAAAGCTGCGGCTCGGCGCCAGCGAAGGGGCGATCCAGAACCGGTCTTCGATCTCGCGCATCATGTCGGCGCGGTAGTCGTCTTCCATGAGCACGAATTCGATGAGCCGGTTCCTGGGCGCAAACAGGCTCATGACATATCCGCCCGGCCGCGGCGAAAGGCGGGCCGGATAGCCCGGCAGCTTGGTGAGCAGAGGCTCGGGCGGACCACCCGCCAGGGGAATGGCGACAAGACGGTGCTGCCAGCTTTCGCTCACCAGCACTCTCCCGTTAGTCTCGTCGACGGCAACGCCATAAGGAAAAGCGAGCTTGTCGGCGAGGCAGCGCCGCTCGCCGCTTGCCGGATCGACGCGCCACAAGGAGCCTTGCGCCCGCTTGCTCATCAGGTCGGCCTTCCAGCCGGACGGCGGCACGGCATCGGAACCGTTGCAGACATAGAGCGCCCCGTCGTCGCCGAAAGCGAGCGCCACCGGGCAATTGAAGCCGTCGAGCTCGGCGATCTTGCCGCTGAGGAGATGGATGCCGCCGGTTTCGAGGCCTGCCGCCACCGCTCCATCGCGGCTCACGGCGAGCGCCGTGATCGGCGCGGGCGCCGCCCCGACCACCTTGCCGTCGGCAAGGGAGCGCACTTCCTTGCCCGTGGTGAAGGCGATCCGGCCTTTGCTCTCGATCAGGTTGTCGGGCGCCTCGGCCTTCGCGATCACCTCGGCATCATCGAGAAGCGTGTTGGGCTTGAGCGCGCCGTCAAGCGGCGGGATGGTGACCGCCCGGCCGCGAAACATGTCGAGAAGCGGATCGAGCAGCGTCATCTGGCGCCCCAATAGGAGGAAGGCCCGGTCCATTGCGGATCGGCGCCCGGTATCGGATAGCGGCCCACCCGGTTGTTGAGGATGCCGCCGACATAGAGATAGCCCTTATGCTCGCGCATCGACGTCACCATGGGATGGCTCTCTCCGGTCATGTCGCCCAGGGTCTCGATGATCCGGCCATCGCTTGCGAATTTCACGACGCCGCCGGTATTGATGTTGGGAAACAGCCATTCGTCCTGCGGCAGCCGGCGGGTCATGCGCTTGCGAAACCCCGGATGGCGCAGCGCCAGATCGAAGCTCGGCGTGCGCATGCCGAGCCAGGCCATCCAGTAGTTCCCGTCGGAGGCGCGATTGATGTTGTCGGGATAGCCCGGCATGTCCTTGATGACGCATTCGGCGGTGCCCGCTTTTGGACCTTCGATCCAATAGCGGTGCACCCGGCAAGCCCAGCTCTCGGCGAAGAACACCGACTTGCCGTCATGGGCGAGGCACACGCCATTGGCATAGCGGTAATTGTCGAGCAGCGTCTTGGTCTCGCCGGTCCTGGGATCGAAGACCAGGAGGCGCCCGGTGGGCCGCCCCTCGATCGAGTCGATCGCCCAGTCATGGGCGTCATAGCGCGTGGTCGAATCGGTGAAGTAGATGCGGCCGTCCGGGCCGACATCGAGATCGTTGGGGTCGCGCAGGCGCGCGTCGTCGACGACCGATGTGTAGGAGCGGTTGGTTTCCGCCGAGAGCTGCTTCACCTCGCCCGATTTCGAAATGGCATAGAGGCCCATGGCGCCGACGCAGGAGAGCAGCGTTCCCTCGCGATCGAAAGCGAGCCCCAGCGGGAAGCCGCCGGTATGGGCGAAGACTTCCGAGCGCTTGTAGTCGGGCGCGAAGAAGCGGACGATCTCGCCATGGCGAGTGCCGCAATAGAGGTGATCGTCCCGGTCGAGGATTACGTCCTCGGGGCCTTCGAGCTCGCCGAGCCCGATATATTGGGTCTTGGAGATGCGGTTGTTGAGGGCATAGGGCGAGCCCGAGTCGGGCAGCGCCGACTGGGTTTCCCCCATCTTGTGATAGATCGGCGCCACATAGACTTCGTTCAGCACCTTGTGGCGGTTCTTGAGCCAGCGGATGTCGAGCGTCACGGCCGCCGCCAGCATCAGGCCGAGCACCATCTGGTTCGTGCCCGTGCCGTAGCCGAGGCGGATCAGCCCGTTGTTCATGACGAGCACGATGATGGCGCCCATGATGCCCTTGGCGACCGAGCCCCGGCCGCCGCCCAGGCTGTTGCCGCCGACGACCGCGGCGGTGATGGCGAGGATCTCGAGATTGAGGCCGGTGCCGGGACCGGCGCCGCTCAGCCGGCAGGCGATGAGGAAGCCCGCTACCCCTGAGCACAGGCCCGAGATCACATAGGACATGAACACGGTCTCGCGCACCCGGATGCCCGAATTATGGGCCGAGCGCCTGGACCCGCCGACCGCCAGAATGTGCCAGCCGGGCCGCGAGCGGGTCAGCGCCACATGGGCGATGATGGCGATGACCACTGCCGTGATGACGCTGATCGAAACGCCCAGGACCTTGCCGTCGCCGATGAAGTCCCAGATGTCGGAGGTGATGTCCGACTGCTGCACCTGGGCCGCGAAATTGATGATCAGGATGTCATAGAGGGCGCGGCCGATGACGAGTGTGACGAGCGTCGTCAGGAAAGCGCGCAGCCGCAGATAGCCGATGAGATAGCCGTTGATCGCGCCGAAGGCCATGCCGGTCAGGACGGCGGCGAGCAAGGCGACCCAGACCGGGAGTCCTAAGATGAAGAGGCTCGACACCGAGGCGAAAGCGGCGAGCGCGAAGATCGAGCTCACCGACAGATCGATGCCGCCCGCCAGCATGACGACGGTGAGGCCGGTGACGACGATCGAGAACTCGCCGAGCTGGCGGGTCGATTCGAGCAGCGAATTCGGCTTGAAGAAGCCGGGGATCGCCATGCCGAAACCCACCACCGTCACCACCATGGCGAGGAAGGGAATGGCGTTGTCGGCCCAGCGCTTGCTCAGGATCTCGCCGATCAGGTGATCCGGAATCAGGTTGTAGCGCCAGCGCTGCAGCTCTTCTCGCGAACTCATTCAGGGTGCATCTTGAGGATAGGATCATTGCGTTTACCCTCGCCCCCTACGGGGGAGAGGGAGGGGCCCAATGCGGAGCATTGGGAGGGTGAGGGGGAACAGATGTCGATCTCTCTTTCCATATCCCGGAGATTTCGACGACCGTTCCCCTCACCCTAGCCCTCTCCCCCGCAGGGGGAGAGGGGATTTCGATCTACTTCCCGGCCTGCAGGGCCTTCACGTCCCAGCAGGTGTCGGGCTTGATATCGTCCTTCGTATAGGCGCGCTCCAGCGTATAGATGTAGGTCGTCGAGGTGCCGGGCGCCTGCCCCGACTGCAGCATGTATTTGATGAGCGCGTTCATGTCGCCCGACTGCTTGTGCAGTTCGGTGGTGACGACGGCGGTGTACTCGCCCGATGCGAGCTTGTCGCAATCGGCCGTCTTCTCGCCGCCGCCGGTGGTGACGAGCGCGATCTTGCCCTGCTTGCCGGCTTCGCGGATCGCCGCCGCGGTGCCCACCGCATCGCCGTCCCAGAAGTCGATGATCGCGCAGATGTCCGGATTCTGCTGCAGCATGGTGGTGGTGACGTTGCGCGCCGTCGTCGCATCCCAGTTCGAATCGGGCTTGGCCACGACCTTGAAATCCGGATATTTGGCGAGCACCTTCATGATGCCGGCATATTGATAGAGGCTCGATGAGTTCACCTGGTCGCCCTGGACGAGGCCGATCTGCTTGGAGGAATTCTCGCCGCACGCCTTTACCGCCGCTTCCGCCTCGAGCTGCCCGAGCCGGTCCCAATCCGAGCCGATGAAGGCATCGGCCGCGAAATTCGCCGGATTGTCGATCAGGATGACATAGATGCCCTTCCCTTGCGCCTTCTTGAGCAGCTTGCTGTAGGAGTTCAGATCGGGCGAATGGACCACCAGCACATCGGGATGAGGCTCGGCATTGATGAGATCGGTGATCGCCTGGGCGCCGGCTTCGATCGACCAGTTGGGATCACGGGTTTCGAAAGTGCCGCCCCAGCCCTCGACCTCGCGCTTGAGATAGGCGGCCCAGCCCTGCGCCAGGTCGAAGCCCATCGCCATGGGAACGAGCGCCACGCGCTTGCCGTTGAGTGCTTTTGAAAAAGCGGCGGGACCCGGATCCTCCTCTGCCGAGGCGGTTCCGGCAAAAGCGAGCAACGCCACGCCCGCGGCTGCCGCGTAGAATCTTCTCCAGTTCATTGACGTCTCCTATCGATCAGATGTCGCCCTGCTGGGCCGTTTGTTCATCGCGGGGATTGAGCAGGCTGTCGACGATGATGGCGATGAGCAGGATCGTCGCTTTGAAGAGGTTCTGATAGATGTTCGGAATATCGATGATGGTCATGGCGTTGAGCATGATGCCGATGAGCAAGGCGCCGACGATCACATTGCGCACGCCGCCCTTGCCGCCCGACAGCCCGATGCCGCCGATGACGACGACGAGGATGATGTCGTAGAGCAGCGTCGAATTGACCACGCGGGTGTTGATGCTGTGCAGGCTCGCCGCGGTGAGAAGTCCCGCCGCCAGCGCGATCAGGGCTGAGATCACATAGCGCAGCATGATCATCGGCCGCACCGGAATGCCGAGATTGCGCGCCGCCTGGAAATTGTCGCCCATGAAATAGACGAAGCGTCCCCATTTGGTGTAGCGCAGGAACAGATAGGCGATGAAGGCTGCGCCGGCGAAGACGAAGACCTCGGCCGGAATGGCGAAGAAACGGCCCGAGCCCAAGGTTTCGAGCCAGTGGCCGGGCGGGACCGGCACGGCGTCCTGGGTGATGAGCTGCGAGCGCACATAGCCGAAGACGAAGGCGCCGCTCGCCAAGGTTGCGAAAATCGCCGGCACGTCGGCATAGGCGATGAGAAACCCGTTGGCCATGCCGATCGCCAGCACGCCCGCGACGGTGACGAGAAGCGCCGCACCCTCCGACCAGCCGTCATTCAGGAGTTGCAGATACCAGGCGGCCGACATGGCCATGATGGCGACCACCGCGAGATCGATGCCCCGGCCGATGATGACTACGGCCATGCCGAGCGCCAGGATGCCCAGCACCGAGACGCTGCGGATGATCGAGATGAGATTGTTGGGCGCGAGGAAGCCCGGAAGCAGCGCAGCCGAGACCGCGAACAGAAGCACGGCAAGCGCCAGGACGATGCGTTCCTGGCTCCACGCCTGATGTCCGAGCAACCGCGAAAACAAGCCCACGCTTCCCCGTTTCCCTGCCACGCCGTCCTGCGCTTTGAGCGCGAATTCCGGCTGGAGCCCTCACCCGTTTCTATTCGGCAGCATGATGTCACAGCGCATCGAGCCTCGGTAGTAGCCACGATGCCATGAGCCATTGAGAAAAAATACTAGGAATATCGTCTTGGCAAAGCCTCGTTCTCGGGGGCGGGAGTGAGCGGATCGCCGGGGGTGTTAACAAAAGGTTCAAAGCGGGCCCGATTCTTCCGGCAAATCATAATCATTTAGTCACGGCCAACCGGTAGTCTCCATCGGCTCGGGGGAACGGCAGATAATGACTCTTCGCGGACTTCTCGCGCGTTTCGGGCGCAAGGGGACATTGGAATTCTGGATCGCGCTGATGGCGGGCGCCTCTCTCTTCGCCACCATCGCGGTCGTGTTCTATGCGCTGAACCATCTTGCCGGCGAGGTCGATCGCACTGACCGCGCGCTGACCCAGCAGACCGCCCAGGCGGCGATCAAGTCCTTCCTCACGAAGCTGCATGACGGGCACCAGGACTATGCGCGCTGGGACGACGCGGTGACCAGCCTCTATGGCACGCCCGACCCCGATTTCGTCAGGAGCAGCTATGCCGATTCGACCGCGACCGGGATCATCTTCGACACCGCCTTCCTGATCGACGAAAACGGCCGCGACCTGTTCGCCCTGCGCGATGGCCGTTCGATCACGATTTCCTCCAAGGATTATCTCGGTCCGGCGCTCGAGCACATTCTCGAACGCAGCGACGGCCCGCGCGGCCAATATGCCTTCGCCAGCGGCTATTTCAGGACGCCGGACGGCATCGCGGCGGTCGTCGCCGGTCCCGTCGTGCCGTTCTCCTATGGGATGGATGTTCCGCCCGGCCAGAAGCGGATGCTGGTGATCGCCAAGCATCTTACGGCGGCGGCGATCCGGCGCCTCGGGGACGAGTTCGTCATCTCGGGCTTCAGCCTGGCCGGCAATGACTCACCCGCCGAGCAAAGCCTGGTGCTCAGCGATCCGAGCAATGTCCCGATCGGCCGCCTCGTCTGGTCGGTCAGGACAGGGGGATCGGACGTGCTGGCGACGATCAGTCCGGCGGTCAGTACCATGCTGGCCCTGCTGTCCGTCATCCTGATGGGCGTCGTCTTCGTCGCCTGGGCCAATCTCAGGGCCACGATGCAAAGCCAGAAGGAGGCCGAGCACGCGGCCTCGCATGATTTCCTCACCGGCCTGCCGAACCGCGCCTCGCTGCTGGCGACACCGCTCGGCGACGGCGCGGCATTGCGGATGCAGAACGACGTCTGCGTGGTGTTCCTCGATCTCGACGGCTTCAAGAACGTGAACGACACGCATGGGCATTTCATCGGCGACAGGGCGCTTCTCGGCTGTGCCGCGGGCTTCAGCCATATCAGCGCCGGCAAGGGACTGCTTGCCCGCGTCGGCGGCGACGAATTCGCCTTCCTCACCAGGGGCTCCGAAGCCCAGCGTGTCGCCAGCAAGGTGGCCGAGCAGTTCATCGAATTCCTCAAGGAGCCGATCAAGACCTTGACCGGCGATCTGAGACTCGGCACCAGTGTCGGCATCGCGTCCGGCTGCTCGCTTGATACGACCATCCATGAGCTTCTGCGCCGCTCGGACATCGCCATGTATGAGGCCAAGAAGCTCGGCGGCAACCGCGTCGCCTATTACGATGCCAATATCGACGCCAAGATGCAGGAGCGCGCGACTCTCACCCATCATTTGCGCGAGGCGCTGGCCAAGGGCGAGATCACCCTTGCCTATCAGCTCATCGTCGATGCGGCGACACATGAGCCCAAAGGCGTCGAGGCGCTGGCGCGCTGGACGATGTTCAACGGCCGGGTGATCGGGCCCGACATCTTCATTTCGCTCGCCGAGGAAGGCGGCCTCATCGACAAGCTCGGAAGCTATGTGCTGCGCCGCGCCTGCCTCGATGCGCTGGCCTGGCCGTCCCACTATTTGTCGGTCAACGTCTCGCCGGTGCAGTTCCGGGACCCCTATTTCGAGGAAATCGTCGGCCGGGTCCTGGCGGAAACCGGTTTCCCCGCGCATCGGCTCGAGCTCGAGATCACCGAGCGCCATCTGATGGCGGAGCCCGACATCGCGCTCGCCGCCATGCGGCGGCTGAAGGAGCGCGGCGTCACGATCGCGCTCGATGACTTCGGCACCGGCTATTCGAGCATCGGCTATCTGCGCTCGTTCCCCTTCGACCGGCTCAAGCTCGACCGCTCGATCTGCGCCGACATCACCAGCAATGCCAATGTCCAGCAGCTCGTCCAGGGCACCATCGCCATCGCCCGCTCGATGGGCTTGAAAGTGACGGCGGAAGGCATTGAGGACGAGTTCCAAGCCAAGTTCTTGAGGCTCGCCGGCTGCGAGCTCCTGCAGGGCTTCCATTTCAACCGGCCGATGCCGGCGAGCGAGATTGCGCCGAGACTCTCCGGAAAATCCGATGATGCTGAAGCGCTATTCGACCGCATCACGTTCGTAGGCGATGAGCGCATGAGCGAAGAGAGCGTCACGTAGGCCGCATCGCTGTGCTGGCTTATTCGCCTTGGGCTTTCCTTATTGCCGCAGCCAGCGCCCGCACACCCATGCGAATGACCGATTCCGAGCTGCGGCCATAGCCCAGGAGCAAGGTCGGCGGACCCGCCACCTCGCCCACGCAGTGATCCGACAGGAATTCCAAGGCGATGCCGCGGCTTGAGGTTTCGCGGCGAATGGCCGCCTCGTCATAGAATGAAGGCAGCCTGACGGTCGCATGCAGGCCCGCCGCGATGCCACCGACCTTGGCTTCCGGCAGGTCTTCGGCCAGGGCCGCGATCAGCGCGTCGCGGCGCAGCCGATAGAGGCCGCGCATGCGGCGCAAATGGCGATCGAACTCGCCGCCCGAGATGAATTCCGCCAGAGCATGCTGGTCGATGCGCGGCGGCCCATAATCGCTCAGGCGCTGCTCATGCTGCACGATCGGGAGCAGCCGGTTGGGAACGACCAGCCAGCCGAGACGCAAGGCCGGCGCCAGCGTCTTGCTGACGGTGCCCGCATAGACGATGCGGTCGGGATCGAGCCCCTGCAAGGCGCCGGTCGGCATGCGGTCATAGCGATACTCGGCATCATAATCGTCCTCGATCGCATAAGCGTCGCGCTCATTGAGCCAGGAGAGCAGCGCCACACGCCTGTCGCCCGACATGACGACAGCGGTGGGAAACTGATGCGCCGGCGTCACCATCACCGCATCGGCGGCGCTCGCCGCGAGATCGGCGATCCTGAGACCGAGCTCATCGACGCGAATGGGCAGGACGGCGAGGCCTGAGCGCCGCACCGGCTCCCAGTCCGTATAGCTTGGATCCTCGACGGCGAGCCTGCGCGCACCGGCCTCGTGCAAAGCACGGCAGGCGAGGCTGCGGCCCTGCTCGAAGCCGCTCGTCACCACGATCTGATCGGGATCGGCCACGACGCCGCGCACGCGGCCCAGATAGTCGGCGAGCGCCTGCCGGAGCACGGCACTGCCGTGCCGGTCGCGATAGCCAAGATCATCGCTCGGCATACGGGTGAGCGCCGCGCGATAGGCCTTGAGCCAGCGTTCGCGCGGGAAGGCCGAGAGATCGGGGAAAGCCGGGAGAAAGTCATAGCGCGGCGGCGGCATCATTGATTGCGGTGCTGCGGGCTTCGCCACCTTGGCGGTGACGCAGGTCGAAACGCGCGGACGGGCGCCTTGCCTGAGCGAGAGATAGCCTTCCGCGGCCAATTGCGCATAGGCCTCGACCACCAGCGGGCGTGAGACGGCAAGCTGGCGCGCGAGGTCGCGGGTCGAGGGGATGAGGGAGCCGGCCTTGAGCTTGCCGAGGCGGATCGCGCAGCGGAGCCCCTCCTCGATCTGGGCAGAAAGGCTGCGCGTCCCGTCTCGGGACAAAGAGATCAGCAGATCGAGAGCAGAACTGGTCAATAGATTGCCTTAGAAACTGGATATGTCCGCTTATCCAGTTTGGCATTAGCCTTAAACCTGTTCAATGGCCGTCGGGGGCCGAGGAGGTGTGAGATGAACATCCTCACCGTCAACCTGCTGCTCAGCACATTGGTGTTCTGGCTCGCCGCCCGTTTCTATCTGTTCCCGCTTCTGCCCAAGCTCACGCCGCGCGCCGTGCTGATGCCCATCCTTCTGTTGCACGCGATGCGCCATCTGGGCCTCATGTTCCTGGCCGAAGGTGCGACCTATCCCGGCATTCCCGCCCAATTTGCCTATCCGGCGGCCTTCGGCGATCTGCTGGCGGCGGTGCTGGCGCTGATCGCCTTCCTGGCGCTGGCGTGGAACCTGCGCGCCAGCCGGTTCCTGGTCTGGATCTTCAACCTGGAAGGCAGCATCGATCTCATCGCTGCCATCGCCCTCGCCACGATCTATGGCGCACCCGCTTTCATGGGGCCGGCCTATTGGATACCCGCTTTCTGGGTCCCGGCACTCCTCGTCACGCATGCCGTCACTTTCGTTGTCCTTCTGAAACACTGGCCCTCTGAACCCACCCGCAATCACCCCTGAAACAGGAGAGGCCATGTCCTCGCTTTCGGATTGCCGCGCCCCTTGCGACGCCGTGACTCCAGTTTCCTTCCTCGGGAACCCTGCTCTCTTGGCCACATTCGCTGCGACCTTCGGCGGCATGAGCGGCTTCTATCTCTTGTTTTCCGTCGTGCCGCTTTATGCCGTGACGAACGGCGCCAGCGAGATCGGCGCCGGCCTGGTTACCGGCCTGCTGATGCTCTCGACCGTCGGCGTCGAGCTCATGATGCCGCGGCTGACCCGCGCGATTGGCTACCGGCGTCTCATCGCCATGGGCCTTTTCCTCCTTGGCGCGCCTGCTTTGCTCCTGCCTTTCACCACCAGCATGGCGGCGATCCTGGCCATCAGCCTGTTACGCGGCATGGGGCTTGCCATCATCGTCACGGCCGGCCCGCCGCTGGTGGCCGCCCTCGTCCCGGTCGAGCGCCGGGCCGAAGCTCTTGGCCTCTATGGCGCCGTCTCGAACATGTCGGCCATCCTGGCCCTGCCGCTCGGGGTTTGGCTCGCCAACAGCCTCGGCTTTGCGCCGGTCTTCATCGCCGGCGCTGCTATGGCGCTCGGCGGGATTGCCGCGACCTCAATGTTCCCGGCACGGACCGACGCTATACAGGCCTCGCTTGGAATTTTGGCGGGCCTGCGGTCTTCGGCGCTCCTGCGGCCGGCACTCATCTTCCTCACCGTCGCCATGGCGGCCGGCATCATCACGACTTTCCTGCCGATCGTATCTGGTGAAGGTGCGGGCCAGTTCGCCGCCTTGGCCCTCCTCGCGCAAGCGGTCACGGCAACGGCCGCGCGCTGGCTTGCCGGCCGCTTCGGCGATCGCCATGGATCGCAGCGGCTCGTCATCCCCTCGCTCATCGCCTCAGGGATCGGTGTCGCCACGCTGGCGCTCACCGATCAGCCCGTGCTGATCATGATCGGCATGCTGGCCTTTGGCGCAGGCTTTGGGGGCTTACAGAATGCCAGCCTCTCCGTCATGTTCGTGCGCGTGTCGAGATCGGGCCATGACACCGCGAGCGCCGTATGGAACCTCGCTTACGATGCGGGCTATGGCGTCGGCGCCGTCGCCTTCGGCGTGCTCGCCGTCACCACGGGCTATCCGGCAGCCTTCGCCGTGACTGCCGGCGTCATCCTCATCGCCCTCGTGCCGGCCTGGCGCGATCGGCAAGGCTAGGACGTATCCATTGAAGTCGGTCAGGTCATAACGGCTCATGCCGATGCTGAATCAGAAATCGGCGCGATATGAAAGCCACCATTGGTGAAATGTCCAGTTGCGGCCGCTCGCCTTCAGATTAAGGTGACACATCGCAGATTTTGAAAGGCACCTAATGGAACGGCTTGGGCGTGATGCACCACTTCCCGAAGAAATGCAGGGCCGGTGGATAGACGTGAAAGACCCGACTTCGGAGTTGATTGTTCAAGACGGCGAAGTCACCTGCTTTGGAAAAGCGGTCGCCTACGATTATAAGCTGATAGATAAAGAAGATGGCGCGCTGTGCGTTAGCTTAAAAATAGACGATCAAGCCAACGAGGACACCTTCCAGCGCGCCAACGTCACAGAATTGGTCATCACGCCGGAAGGCGATTTCCACGCCTACAATGTCAAGTTTGCAAGCCAGTTCAAGCCGGCCGAAAGTTATCCAAACAACGGCTAGACACCAACTCAAGATCCTCAATTTATGGATTCACGAGCTAGGGCCTGTTTACAATCAGGGGATTCCCAAATCAGCAGAAAATTGATTCAAGGCTGAAAAATGGAGATCAGCCTTGAATCGATTAATGTTGAGCGACACCCAATGGGTGCGGATCGCGCCGCAGT